>CP129487.1:1495000-2990000 GCA_030584025.1 Cyclobacteriaceae bacterium | reverse complement strand
GATGAGCTGAGGGTAGGGGTGAAAGGCTAATCAAACTGAGAAATAGCTCGTACTCCCCGAAATGCCTTTAGGGGCAGCGTGCGGGTTGAGTTTAGTACAGGTAGAGCTACCAATTGGACTAGGGGGAGTCACATCCTACCAAATCCAGATGAACTCCGAATGGTACTAAATATACCGTGCAGTGAGGGCATGGGTGCTAAGGTCCGTGTCCGAGAGGGAAAGAACCCAGATCTACAGCTAAGGTCCCAAAATGTACACTAAGTTGAACTAAGGCGGTTCAGTTGCTTAGACAGCCAGGATGTTTGCTTGGAAGCAGCAATTCATTTAAAGAGTGCGTAACAGCTCACTGGTCGAGCGACAGAGCATCGATAATAATCGGGCATCAAGTGTACTACCGAAGCTTAGGATTTGATAGCAATATCAACTGGTAGGGGAGCATTCTAACATCGGAGAAGCAGCCTGGTAATGGGTTGTGGAGAGGTTAGAAAAGCAAATGTAGGCATAAGTAACGATAAGACGGGTGAGAAACCCGTCCACCGATAGACTAAGGATTCCGCGGCAATGTTAATCAACCGCGGGTAAGTCGGGGCCTAAGGCGAACCCGAAAGGGGTAGTCGATGGACAACCGGTTAATATTCCGGTACTACCGTATCAAGCGAAGTGGAGACGGAGGAGTGACAGTTCCGCGAACTGACGAAATAGTTCGTTGAAAGGCGTAGGTATATTTTCTGCAGGCAAATCCGCAGAGAATGCTGAAACCCAATAGTACCTGGAGGCTTCGGCCAAAGGGATAGAGGACGTAATCAGACTTCCAAGAAAACCCGCTAGCGTTAATTGATAAGGTACCCGTACCGCAAACCGACACAGGTAGTCAAGGAGAGAATCCTGAGGTGCTCGAGTGAATCATGGCTAAGGAACTAGGCAAATTAATCCTGTAACTTCGGAAGAAGGGATGCCTCCCCCGAGCAATCGGGGAGGTCGCAGTGAAAAGGCCCAGGCGACTGTTTAACAAAAACACATGGCTTTGCGAAATCGAAAGATGAAGTATAAGGCCTGACACCTGCCCGGTGCTGGAAGGTTAAGGGGGGATGTTAGTGGGGGCAACCTTGCGAAGCATTGAACTGAAGCCCCAGTAAACGGCGGCCGTAACTATAACGGTCCTAAGGTAGCGAAATTCCTTGTCGGGTAAGTTCCGACCTGCACGAATGGTGTAACGATCTGGGCACTGTCTCAGCCATGAGCTCGGTGAAATTGTAGTCACGGTGAAGATGCCGTGTACCCGTCACGGGACGGAAAGACCCCATGAACCTTTACTATAGCTTCACATTGACATTGGGTGGATGATGTGTAGGATAGGCGGGAGGCAATGATCCCGGGCCGCTAGGTTCGGGGGAGTCAACGGTGAAATACCGCCCTTCGTTTTCTTGATGTCTAACCCCGATTAATCGGGGGACAGTGTGTGGTGGGTAGTTTGACTGGGGTGGTCGCCTCCGAAAGTGTATCGGAGGCTTTCAAAGGTATGCTCAGTACGCTTGGTAACCGTACGTGGAGTGCAATAGCATAAGCATGCTTGACAGTGAGACCGACGGGTCGAGCTGGATGGAAACATGGATATAGTGATCCGGTGGTTCTGTATGGAAGGGCCATCGCTCAAAGGATAAAAGGTACTCTGGGGATAACAGGCTGATCTCCCCCAAGAGCTCATATCGACGGGGAGGTTTGGCACCTCGATGTCGGCTCGTCACATCCTGGGGCTGGAGAAGGTCCCAAGGGTTAGGCTGTTCGCCTATTAAAGTGGCACGCGAGCTGGGTTCAGAACGTCGTGAGACAGTTCGGTCCCTATCTGTGATGGGCGTAGGAAGTTTGAGAGGATCTGACCTTAGTACGAGAGGACCGGGTTGGACTAACCGCTGGTGTACCAGTTGTGGCGTCAGCTGCACCGCTGGGTAGCTATGTTGGGACGGGATAAGCGCTGAAAGCATCTAAGCGCGAAACCCACCTCGAGATGAGACTTCCATTAAGGGGCGTCAGAGATGATGACGTTGATAGGCTGCAGGTGTACAGGCAGAGATGTCAAAGCTGAGCAGTACTAATTACCCGGGAACTTCTTTTCGGGCAAGCCCTATGTTCGTGGTTTAACCTTTACGGTACATACATTGAAAACATCTACCTCTTCCGGTGGTCAAAGATATTGGAGCAGCCACGCTTCACCAATCTTAAAGGTGATCCCGAGCAATCGGGACGTTGGGGGTCAAACCTCAATGAAAATCACTGAAGGTCTTAAGGTGACTATAGCGGTGGGGATCACCTCTTCCCATTCCGAACAGAGCAGTTAAGCCCACCAGCGCTGATGGTACTACGGTAAAACGTGGGAGAGTAAGTCGTTGCCTATTTTTTATTCAAAAGCCTCACAGAAATGTGAGGCTTTTTTGTTGGGTAAAAGTCTGTACTTTTTCTAGAAAGTAGATTTTTACACCAATTGTGGGTAAGTTGAAGACTAATTAGAAATTCAAAATCTACTAGTGAAAAGAACTCCACTGGTTTTGACGCTGCTGATTATCCTTACGATAGCAGCATTCCTTTTGTATAAGGGTTATTTTGAGACGCGTACTACAACCATTTGGGATGTAATTGCTGAGCAAACAGTCTTGGTCTACGAGGTTGGTGATTGTAAAGAGTGTCAAAGTCAAATCCAACAAATTGCAATTTGGTCAGCGGTTCAGAAAGTTATTATTGGTTCAACAGCTGACGGGGATGCCAGGCAATTGTGGGAGGTTATAGTAAAGTCAGCAGATAAGTTATTGGTATCCCTTCACATCACCAAAAAGGATGATTTCGATTTTGTTTATTACTTACCTGATAATAAAGCTAAGGGTGTTGAAGCTTTTTTGCTCTCTCTTGGAGAGAAAGGTTCTAAAGTTTCACAGCGCGAACTCAATGGAATACAAATTAATGAAGTAAGAATTGGGGAGCGTGTATTTTCATGGACGGCTTTCGAGGGAATTTGGGTAGGTAGTTTTACTCCGTTTTTGGTTGAAGATATCATCCGAACCTATAAGTCGGGAGTAAAGAGAAATTTTGGTACAACGCTGTCCGGAGTTCAGCAATTTCCGAATGTTAAGCATGATGCGGGTAACCTTTATGTAAATCTTAATGGATTTTCGCAGTGGTTAATAACCTTTTTGCAAGAGGGAAAGATTTCAAATTCGGGCCAGGCCTCTTTACTCGATGTAAAAATTAATTCAAATAATATCATTTTAAATGGCTTTAGCTCCGCAGACAGAGCTAATACGGATCAATTGCTATATTATTTTTATGATCAATCCCCTGTGCCTTATTCTTTAAAGAGATATACGTCAATGCGTGCATTGGCTGTAACGAGTTTCGGAGTAACAGATGGAAAAATTCTTTTTAACAGATTGCCGATTAGTAAGAATAGTGCTTTTCTCGACTCAATTCGGGTAATCGGAGAAATAGACCCAGAGGAACTTTATTTGGGTCTAGGCAAGGAATTGGCAATATGTTATTTCGAAGACCGGGGTGACAAGCTCTCAAAAGTTGTTTTGCTTTCGGCATCAAATACCGAACAATGGTTGAATACGTTTGATCGCCTGGCGGCAGCTACTGAAAAGGAAGATTCTCTTTATTTCGAGCGATATTCCACCTATGAAATAAAGGAAATTGATTTGATGAATTTACCCCAAAAACTATTCAAACCTTTGGTAAATGGATTTGAAAGAACTTACTATTGTCAAATAGAGAACACGGTAATATTAGCAGAACAAGTTGAAGATCTTCGTAGATTTTTAGACGACATAGATCGCGAAGAAGTTTGGGGTAAGTCTGTATTGTTTAATCAACATCTTGAATCTACTTTACTTGAGTCCAATTACAGTATTTATATAAATCCACCTCGTGCGTATGGTTATCTTCAGAAGCGACTAAATTCCAGATGGACAAATGTGTTGAATAAATCAATACGAGGAGAGTTGAATACATTGAGTTTTGCTGCAGTTCAATTCAGTTCGTTGAATAATAATTTCTATACGAATGTTTCATTTATAATAGATGATCAGAATAACATTGCGCAACAAGAGCCCAATCGAATCCAAGCAAATTTAGAGCATCGTATAATTAACGGGCCTTTTCTTGTTAAGAACCACGTGACCAAGAAAAATGAAATTGTGGTTCAGGATTCAATATATGGACTTCATTATTTCTCGTTGGATGGAAAGCGCCTATGGAAGCGTAATCTTCAGGGGGAAATTATCGATCGGATTGATCAGGTTGACTTCTTGAGTAACAATAAACTCCAATTGTTTTTTATGGCTGATGGTAAATTGGAGATTATTGATCGCCTTGGTAACACCGTATCTCCATTCCCTGTTGCTGCTCCAAATCAATTAATTGAATTTGTTCAAGTTGTTGATTATGATAACAGCAAACGGTATCGATATCTGTTAACCGAAAAGTCGGGCAAATTATGGCTACTGGACAAAGAGGGAAAGAATCTGGATGGTTGGAAGCCCCGATCCATTGATGGTCCGCTTTTGGTTTCTGCGCAACACCACCGCATTCGGGGAAAGGATTTTATCCTTGCTATTCGAAAAGATGGGATTGTTCATCTCTTTAATCGAAGAGGTGAGGATATTAAGGGCTTCCCGCTCAATCTGGAAAACAAACCTGCAGGGGGATATTTTCTTGAACCGGGAAACACCGTAGCAACAACCAATTTTGTTGTGGTGACGAAAGATGGTGTAAAAGTTAAATTCAATGTTGAAGGAAAGATCGTTAGTCGGGAGCCGCTTGTAAAAACTGCAGTTGACGATGTGTTTGCGCTGATACCTGAACACACTGGGAAATCTTTCGCCATAGCCAGACAAAATTCAAAGCAATTTGAACTGTTGAATGAACAAGGTCAGCGAATTTTGATTAATGATTTTGTCGGAAAGAATACCATTGATGTTCAGTTTTATGATTTTGGTTCTGGCCGGGTTTATTATGTGTTGGCAGATGTTACTCAGGATTTAGCATACCTATACGATGCGGCAGGTCAACTGCTGACCTCTGTTCCTGTTGAAGCTGAATCAATTGCGTTGTTTTTGGACGGAAACAATGTGTACTATTGTTCGGTATTTGCAGATCAACTTACTATACAGCCCATTCAGAATTAATCATCGGCCCCGTTGCTTTTCCAGCATATCCCACATTTGTTCAGGTATGTGTTCAAGGTGACTGAATTCACCACCATTTCTAAGCCATTCGCCTCCATCAATAGTGATCACCTCTCCATTAATGTAGGCGGAATAATCTGACATGAGGTATGCTGCAAGATTGGCCAACTCCTGATGTTCACCAACCCGTTTAAGGGGAATACGATCTGCCGGATTAAATTTTTTTACCAAATCACCCGGCAGCAATCTGCTCCACGCTCCTTCAGTAGGGAAGGGGCCTGGGGCAATCGCGTTGCTTCTGATGTTGTATTTAGCCCATTCAACAGCCAACGATCTTGTGAGGGCTAATACTCCGGCTTTACCGCAAGCCGATGGAACCACATAACCTGAGCCTGTCCACGCATAGGTGGTAACAATATTCAGGAATACGCCTGGCTGTTTTTTGGCAATCCAATTTTTACCTGCAGCCAGTGTTGTATAATATGTTCCTTTCAGCACAATGTCTACTACAATATCGAAAGCGCGGTGAGAAAGACGTTCTGTAGGGCTGATGAAATTACCGGCAGCATTATTAAGTACTCCATATATTTGTCCAAATGTTGCTTCAGTTTGACGTATTACATTTTCTATTTCCTCATATTTCCGGATGTCGCAGGCTACAGGCAAGACGTTGCCACCGGTTTCGTTTTTTAGCTCCTCTGCTGTTTTTTCCAATACAGCTTGCTTTCGACTCGTAATCACAAGATTTGCACCCAACTCCAGCATATATTTCCCCATCGATCGGCCTAAGCCCGTGCCACCCCCCGTAATAATTACTGTTTTGTTTTTCAGCGTTCCTGGTTTCAGCATTCCTTCCATATATAACTTTTTAGATTTTGTGAGGACATGAATTTAGCCTAAACTTAGTATTGTGCGTACGGCTGATGGATTTTTATTTCCGTTAGGTTGTACGATATTTGTTTCACTAATTTTTTAAACTGATGAGCTTACGATCTACAACTGCATTTTTAATTCTTATCCTCTTTTCTTCTTGTGTGGTTACCAAGAAGAAATACGATGATATTCTTGCGCAAAAAGTAAGACTGGAAGCAGATTTAGCTGACAAGGAAGGTCAGCTTGAAAAAGCTAATGAATCTTTGCAGCAACTAGATGAGCGTGTAAAGAAGCTTTCAGCTGACACCACTTCAATGGCGGAAACCCTTCGTGCGCGTGAAGCCCGTTTGAATGACCTAGATAAGGAATATACCCAGCTCAATGCTTATTATAAAAATTTACTCACCAGTAGTGGTAAGCTTAATCGTGATTTGGCGCAGCAGCAGGAGCAATTATTGGCTATTCAGGCAAACCTTGATCGTACACGTAGAATGAACGATTCTCTTAATGTAAGCCTGACTGAACGTGAAAAGAAGGTTCAAGAGTTGGAGAGTGTATTGGCAGCCAAGGATAAGGCTGTGAACGATCTTAAAAATAAAATTTCGAATGCCTTGTTAAATTTTAAAGAGAATGATCTAACAGTAAATGTTAAAAATGGTAAGGTATATGTTTCGTTGGCGGAGCAACTTCTTTTTGCTTCCGGTAGTACTGATGTGGACAGTAAAGGAATAACAGCTTTGCAGCAATTAGCCAAAGCCATTAAAGATCAAAAAGATATTAACATTTTGATTGAAGGGCACACAGACAACGTGCCGATCTCCAGAAAATCGCAATACATGCAGGATAACTGGGATCTTAGTGTGATGCGCGCCACAGCCATTACAAAAATTTTAACCAAGGCTGGTGTTTCTCCCAAGCAAATCACCGCTTCTGGTAGGGGTGAGTATATTCCCCTGGCAGCAAACGACACCCCTCAGAATAAACAGAAAAACAGGCGGACTGAAATTATCATTACGCCTAATCTTGATGAATTGTTTAAAATACTGGAGTCAAACTAAACTTGTACTTTATGGTAAGGATATTAGGACTGTTAATCATCGTTATTGCCATTTTGGCAATAATTGATGTATGGAAAAGGGAGTCCAGCGTGGAGAAAAGGCTGCTATGGACAGTAGTTATTATTTTTTTACCAATTGTTGGTTCGCTTGCCTGGTATGCGATTAGTCGCGGTATAATTAAGCTTTAATTGGTATTCAGTTTTCCGATTGCTGGCAGGCTAACGGTAAATGTAGTTCCTTCATCAAGTTTTGATGAAACACTGATCTCGCCACCTAGCTTTTCAACTGTTTCGTTTACAATGTACAATCCAAGGCCTGATCCCTTGATAGTTTCATTAGCACGATAGAACATCTTGAAAATGTTTAGCATGTGCTGCTCGGCAATCCCAGATCCATTATCAATTACCCTAATGGTTGCCAGGTGGTCGTCATAATCAACTTTTACCTCGATAAAAGGGTTTTCTTTTCGGACGTTATGATATTTGATTGCGTTGGAAATAAGGTTAGCCAGAATGATTTTTAACCTTCGGCTGTCTGAATGGAAAACTCCGTGACCGTTTACGGTAACCATTCTTAGTATTCGGTTTTTTTCATCCAGGTAACGGAGATCATCCAGCACTTCGTGAATCAGGGTATTAAATGAAATTTCTTCCCGGATAATTTCCATACGGGCGTTCCGTGAGAAGTCAATAATGTCGCGTATAAATCCATCTAATCGTTGAATACTCTTTTCAATAAGATCAAGGTAGAGTGGTATATCCTTACCATCGCTTAACCGGGCAACATTGACAAGGCCAAGTACTGATGCCAGGGGGGCGCGTAAATCATGTGAAGCGCTATAGACAAATTTATCCAATTCACTATTTACCTTTTTTAGCTCACGGTTTCGCTTTTCAATATCGGCTATCCTCCATTTGTATATGCCAAAAAGTGAACCGGCTACAAGTAAGGTAAGTAAAAAATAGAACCATTTTGTTTCATAGAAGAAAGGCTTTACATGAAATCTTAATTCGGCCCCTTGTGTATTCCAAAGTTCATCATTATTTGAGGCTATGACTTTAAACGTATACTCACCTGGGGGCAGATTTGTATAAGAAGTTTCGCGTTCCAGTCCGCCATCAATCCATTGTTTATCAAAGCCCTCCAGCATGAATTTAAAATGATTTTGCCCGGGGGCAACCAAACTAAGGCTGGTAAATTGAAAGGTGTACCGGATGTTGTCAGACTTGATTTCTGTTTGTTCACTTTTCTGAAACGTTTGCTCATCCGTAATCAAGCGGGTAATGTAAACCGGAGGAATAATAGGGTTTTCAATTATTCGATCAGGATGAATTACTGAGGCACCACCAATTGTAGGAATCCACACTTCACCGGAGGAAGCCAGCGTAGCACGTGTTGCCCCGGTGCATTCTTTATTTTTCATGCCATCGTAGTTGTTGTAAAGCCGGGTTTTTATTGGATTATTTTTGTTTCGGATGTAGTTAATGGCTTCATCTTTTCGAATGCGAAGTATCCCTTTGTTAGTGGTTATCCATACATTTCCAGCATTATCTTCTACCCAATCGAAGTAGCTTTCGCCTTTAACCTGATGTTCAAGGCCAAGCTGAATAAAATGATTGCCATCGAAATGAAATATGCCGGTATTAGCCACCAGCCAAATGTTGCCCTGTTTGTCAATGTGGATATTAAAAATCAATACACCGGAATCATCATCGGTAATGTGATGCGTTGCCAGGTTTCCATTCGTGTCTACCAACGCTAATCCGCCACCATTGGTGCCGAGGTAGATTGTTCCGTTTTGATCTTGTTCAATGGAAAGAATATAATTGGCACCCAATCCATTTTCTTTGTTGTAGCTGGTTTTTACTTTTCCATTTGAAAATACAATGGCGCCTCCCGCACGTGTGGCCAGCCATAAATCTCCATTTTTATCTTTTAATATCCTTCGGATGTCCTGAGCGGGTAAACCTGATGCAATGTTATACAGGATTTCTTGATCACCTTGCTTTCGAAGCAGCCCGCTGTATGAACCAATCCAAAGAATATCTTTATCAACGCAGATATCCCGAATACCAATATTGTTTAGCGAATGTTTAAGGTCAAGCTTTGCGAATTTACCATTGATGAAGACATCAATGCCTCCACCATCTGTGCCAATGTATAGTTCTCCTTTATTTCCCTCTGCGATGGTGTTTACCAGGTCGAGCGAAAGGCCGTTAGCTTCTGAATAGGTTACGATACCGGTATCTTTCAATCGCAGCAATCCGGCTTTACTCGTTGTGAGCCAAAGACTGCCTTCTTTATCAAACGTAAGTGAAGTAAGTTCAAGTGTTGGCAATCCTTGTGTTTTCGTAAACAGTTCTTCCGTTCCGACAGCTTCATTTATTCTTGCCAGGCCGCGTTCTGTGGCTGCCCATACTGAGCCGTAGCTATCCATGGTAAGAGCGTTGACCTGAATGTTTTGTAATAATGCGACACTTGTAATGCGATCATTCTCCAACACATCCAGCCCGTTAGTTGAGCCTATCAAGATGCGCCCATCGGAAGTTGCATATAGAGCATTGATTACATTTCCGGCAAGTCCGTTTTTGGTTGTGTAGTGGGTGAATACGCCATTTTTAATTTTAACAACACCATTACCATTGGTTCCAACCCATATTGAGCCATGAGTATCTATTGCGAGGGCCATAATGCTGGTGTTGCTTATCGGATCGAAATCTGGTTTTTCAACAATTTCATTTCTTAAAATGAACAGGCCATTATTGTTTGATCCGACATACATGGTACTGTCGGTGACCAACAGGCATCGAATTGAGCTTGGTAATGTGCCCCCTTTGGGTTGATAGGGTTTCAGTGTATTTTTTTCATAAACTACAATGCCGCTGCCCTGAGTGGCCAGCCAGAGTTTATCTCCTTCTTTATAGGTTTGATAAAAAGCATCTGACTGCAGAAAGGGAGTGTTGTCACGATCGAATAATTCAAAGTGGTGCCCATCAAAGCGTAGCAGACCATTGTATGCGGTAATCCAAAGAAAGCCATGATTACCCTGAACCACGCTTGTCAGGTTATTGGAGATGAGCCCATCGTCACCCGTCCATTGGTCAATAGAACTTTGTGAAAGTGGCTTTGATGGCGGAAATGTATTGAGCCTTTCTTGTGCCTGCACATTGGCAGACATAATCAGCACACAGGCCAGCAAAATCCGAGAGATACTCACCTTCATTTCAGAAGTAAATTAGAAAAAACCTGTGGAATTTGAGGATGTGTGCAAAATGTTGTTGAAATAAAAAAGGCCAAATCCGTTAAGAAATGGCCTTTAAAAGTTCACCCGTTGGCATGCTATTCTTTCAGCACCACGGCATCAATATTCCTTTGTTTTACCAGGTTATTGAAGGCCGGGATTTCTTCATCAAAGATTTTCTTCAGGCTGTTCAGGTGTTTGTCAATTTCGGCTGTGATTTCGTTTTTGAAAGCTACCATTTGCTCCGTTGGCGCAAAGTTTCCTGAGCTTGCCAATGAATTCAGGTGTGCCAGCTTGTTGTTAAGCCTTATCGGGAAGTTTAGCGGATCCTGACCACTTCTGTTCTTGGTTTGATACAAGGTTTCTTCAATGGTTTTCATTTGATCCTGAATTGATTTGGCTTTATCAAGAACATCTTTCATGGCTTCCTTCTGATCTTTAATTGGATCAATGGCCCGATTGATTTGCTCGCGGGCCTGCCGTATCTTTTTAATGGCATTGTGGGTTTCGCTTACTTTCGCGAGCACATCCTGTGCAAATTCAAATTGAGCTTTCATATCCGCATCGGTAGCATCCGATCGTGGATCTTTCAGGATTTCAAATTCAGTCTCCTGTGCTTTTCCATTCACGGTAAGCCTTACTTTATAGGTTCCGGGTAAAGCGCGCGGTCCGTTCAATGAAGAAGCCCAAAGGATCAATCCATCAAAGCGATCGGCTTCCGGGTAGCGCATGTTCCAGTTAAACTTGTTCATTCCCGGCTGCTTTAGCGATAGCTTTTCAACTTTGTCTTTTGGATTTGGCTTTGTTGAATATTTCTTGATCAGCTTTCCATCAGGTTGTAGAAACTCCAAACTTACCTCAGCCTTTGCTGTATCTTTTAAGTAGTAATGCACCATAACACCACCTGGGTGATTCTGGCCTGCTGTTCTGGACGCACGACCAAAACTGAAGGCCGGGCCCATGCGATAGGATGGCATGGGCTTGAATAAATATGAGTCACTTGCTGCAACCTGATCACTGAGTTGGTGTAAAGGAGTAAGATCGTCAATTAACCAAAAACTTCTTCCTTGCGTGGCTGCAATCAGGTTATCATTTTTGATGGTAAGATCGGTAATCGGTACGATTGGCAGATTTAACTGGAAAGGTTTCCAGCTAGCGCCATCATCAAACGAAATGTACATGCCTGATTCTGTACCGGCATATAATAAACCTTTTCTTTTCGGATCGGCACGCAGTACGCGGGTAAAATGCCCGGCATCAATACCATCTGTAATTTTTGTCCAGGTTTTTCCGTAGTCTTTTGATTTGTAGAGATAGGGTCTGTAATCACCAAGTTTATAGCGTGTTCCGGCAACGTAAATTCCTCCTTTTGTATGCGGATCAAATTCAACACTGTTGAACATCATAAATTCAGGCATACCTTGGGGTGTAATATTTTTCCATTCTTTTCCGCCATCGGTTGTGGCATACACAAGTCCGTCATCCGATCCGGTAACGATAAAATCTTTTTCGTATGGCGATTCGCCAGCAGCAAATATGGTACAGTAATATTCAACACTGGTGTTGTCTTTGGTAATCGGTCCGCCAGAAGGGCCGAGTTTGGTTTTATCGTTGCGGGTTAAATCCGGGCTTATTGTTTCCCAGCTCTGCCCACCGTTTAATGAAACATGCACATGATTTGAAGTAGTGTAAAGCTTTTTAGGATTATGCGGTGAAAAGAAAATCGGGAAGTTCCACTGAAAGCGATACTTCATATCCTCTGCGCCATGCCCCATGGGGTTGTTTGGCCAAACGTTTACGGCACGACTTTCACCCGTACGGTGGTTTTGCATTTCCAGCAAGCCACCGTAGTTACCGCCATAAACCACATCCGGATCGGATGGATCAGGTGCAAGGTGACCGCTTTCACTGCCGGCCGTTGTTTCCCAATCTTGTTCAGTAATGGCAAAGCCATCGGTACGATGATAGATTCTTACGGTTGAGTTGTCCTGTTGCGCGCCATAAATCCTATATGGAAAAACATTATCCGTTGTAACACGATAGAATTGCGCTGTTGGTTGATTGTGGTAGGTGCTCCAGTTTTCGCCACCATCAAACGTTACCTGTGCGCCACCATCATCGGCCATGATCATGCGCTGGTTGTCTTCGGGTGCTATCCATAAGTCATGATGATCGCCATGTGGTGCATTGGCTGATTCGAATGTGCGGCCTCCATCTTTTGATTTGTGATACGAAACGTTTAAAACATAAACGATGTCTTCATCTTTGGTATCGGCATAAATGCGCGTGTAGTACCAGGCACGCTGCCGCAGATTACGGTTGTCGTTCATCTTACGCCAGGTTTCCCCGGCATCATCCGAGCGGTACACACCACCATTTTCGTTTTCAATAATGGCATACACACGATTGGAGTTAACAGGAGAAACCGAGATGCCCACAATTCCCCAAACGCCTTTTGGTAATCCCTGGTTTGATGTGATGTTTGTCCACGTTTCTCCGCCATCCGTACTCTTCCACATGGCTGAACCATCGCCACCACTTTCAAGGCTATACGGTGTTCTTCTTATTCGCCATGTACTCGCATACATAATGCGCGGATTATTGGGATCAAAGCAAAGATCAATGGCGCCTGCATCGGCATTGGCAAATAGGGTACGCTTCCAGGTTTTCCCTCCATCAATTGATTTATATACTCCGCGCTCATCGGAAGATTTAAATAGATCACCTAATACTGCTGCATAAACAATGTCAGGATTTTTCGGATGTATTCGTATGCGTGGAATGTGGCGTGAATCTTTTAAGCCGATGGCAGTCCATGTTTTGCCGGCATCAACCGATTTCCACATGCCATATCCATACGACACATTACCGCGAACTGTTTTTTCTCCACCTCCAACGTAAATCACATTATTATCCCACTCACTTACAGCTACGGCACCGATTGATCCACCGAAAAATCCATCAGAAATATTTTCCCAACTGTTGCCGGCATCGGTAGTGCGCCAAACACCACCACCTGTGGCTCCAAAGTAGAAGAGGTTGGGTTTACCAGAAACACCGGTTACGGCAGCAGAACGGCCACCCCGATATGGGCCAATGCTTCGCCATTCTATGCCGTTGTAAAGTTTTTCATCATAGCTAACCGTAGTTTTTGCTGTTGATGTAGCGCCTTTTCGTTGTGCCCAGGTTGGCATCCACACCAGGAAAAGACATAATGCGATCAGGTAGAGCTTCTTCATAGGTTTTAGGATAAATTTTTGACGATGATAGCCTTAAATTACTAAATCATGTTGCATTTTTTTATCAATGGCAATTAAAGGCTTTGCACTTGCAAAAGTATTTTTTGACTTTGCCTGTTCAATGCTTTAATCCTATGAAGGAAGGAGACTTTAAGAAGCTTTTCAGTATTCCGGTTATTGTTGCAGCACTCGGTTATTTTGTGGATATCTATGATTTACTGCTCTTCAGCATTGTGCGAATTCCCAGTCTTCGTGGGTTAGGTGTACCCGATGCAGCCCTGTTTGACCAAGGTGAATTTTTGCTTCGGGTGCAAATGGGTGGCTTGCTTGTGGGTGGAATTATCTGGGGCATAATGGGTGATAAGCGTGGTCGCTTGTCCGTTTTATTTGGATCAATTCTATTGTATTCGCTGGCAAACATCGCCAATGGTTTTGTAACAACCGTTGATCAGTATGCATGGCTTCGTTTTATTGCAGGCATTGGTCTCGCGGGTGAGTTGGGCGCTGGAATAACGTTAGTTTCAGAAGTTCTGCCAACACGCTTACGCGGATATGGAACCACGTTGGTGGCCAGTGTGGGTTTATTAGGAGCCGTACTGGCAAATGTAGTTGCCAAGCATTTCGATTGGCAGGTGGCGTATTTTATTGGTGGCGGACTAGGTCTATTATTGCTACTGGCGCGGGTGAGCGTTTTTGAATCGGGCATGTTTTTAACAGTGAAGCAACAAACTGTTGAACGCGGAAATTTCATTTCTCTGTTTACTTCGTTTGATCGGTTTAAGCGGTTCGTGAATTGTATTCTTATTGGATTACCGATTTGGTTTACCATTGGAATATTGATCACCTTCTCTCCGGAATTTTCCCAGGAGATCGGAATTCTGAACCCGATTGTGGCTGGTGATGCTGTCATGTTCAGTTACCTCGGCCTGGTAGCCGGAGATATGAGCAGTGGATTGCTAAGTCAATGGTTCCGATCCCGAAAGAAAATTGTTTTTGTATTTATTCTTCTCACATTAGGATTTGTTTTGCTGTACTTGTATCCTCCTTTTGCCACCGATACATTCTTTTATTTTACCTGTTTTTGCCTCGGTTTTGGTGTTGGCTACTGGGCTTTATTTGTAACCATTGCGGCTGAGCAATTCGGAACGAATCTGCGTTCAACTGTTGCTACCACCGTACCTAATTTTATTCGCGGAACGGTTGTACCCCTAACGTTTGCTTTCAAGTTTTTACGGGATGATACGGGTATAATTATAGGTGCCCTTATTGTAGGAGTTGCTACAATCCTTATAGCATTGCTTGCCCTTCGATCATTGCGGGAAACCTTTGGACGGGAATTGAACTTTGTAGAAGATTGACAGGTTAATATTCCGGTCGGTTGTTTTGAGGCTTTAGAATCTTTTATAATTTGCTGTAGTATGAAAAGTGTTGGAGTTATTTTGATCGCATTCGTTTTGGTCATGGTAAATGACCAGGCTCAAGGTCAGAATATTTCCCTTATCGACAGCTTGCGCAAACAACTTAAGCAAGCAACAGGAAGGGCCCGATTTAATTTACTGAATGATATCGGATTTGAGTATCGCCTTTCCTACCCCGATAGCACCATTTTTTATTGTAATGAAGCGTACACCCTTGGCCTTGAACTGAAAGTTGATAAAGAGCTATCAAAACCACTAAGCTTTATTGGTTTGGCTAATGCCTATAAGGGTGATTATAAATCTTCATTCGATTATCATTTAAAATCTGTTGAAGTGGCTCAGGAGCAAAATGACTCTTCGCAACTGGCTTTTTGTTACAACAATTTTGGGCGCTTGTTCTATGATCAGGGAGATATGACGCGCGCTTATGATAATCTGATCAAAAGCCAGGTCATATTTGAAAAGCTAAAGGATCCTGTAGGTCTTGCTTATGTGTACAGGAGTTTGAGTAACATCTATCGTTCACAACAAGATTACCCAAAGGCCTTGGAAATGGCACTGAAGGCTTACCAGTTGCGTAATCAAATTGGCGATCCCCGTGGGTTGTTATCTGCCTTGATGGAGTTGGGTACGGTATATAGTGAGATGAAAAGTGCTCTTGACGCAAACAGTTGTTTTCAACGAGCCGATTCAATCGCTGTGAAGATTGATGATCATATCAGTTTGGCGGAAATTAAATTAGGATGGGGTGAATTTCTTTCGGCTAATGATAGCATGGATCATGCAGCTGAATTGGCTGACGAGGCCTACACCATTATTATTAAAACGGATAACATTCGTCTGTTGCCAAGGGCAAATCTATTAAAGGGCATCGTTTATTATAAACAGAAGGATTTTAAAAACTCCAGAATTTTTTTGGACAAAGTCGCCCGCATTAATAATCAAACTCATCTTGATCTGCAGCGTGACGCAAATTTTTATTTAGGAAAAATCAATGAACGTGAGGGTCGGTTGGCCGAGGCTACGGCCTACACAAATAAGTACCTAATTTTAAAGGAGTCATTACAAAGTGTTGAATTGGCTCGCCAGATTGAGAAACTTCAGTTTCAATTGGAGATTGAAAAGAAGGAACGTGAAAATGAGATGCTTAAAGTAAAACAGGCTGAGGCCGATGCATTGGTTCGTCAGAAGCAATTGGAGAATATTATTCTTATTGTCATAACCGGTTTTGTTACCGCTTTGTTTCTGATGCAGTGGCGCAACAGTAAGAAGCGGCAAGGTGCCAATGTTAAGCTCGCTAATCAGAACGAGAAAATTGAAAAACAGCGTCAGGAGATATCGCAACAAAATGAGAAACTGGAAAAACGTAATACAGAGCTCTCAGATATCAATCATGAGAAAGATACACTGATGAATATTGTTGCTCATGATTTAAAATCTCCATTGAATCGGATAAAGGGTTTATCAGACTTAGTTGAAATAGAGGGCGAACTCAATACAAATCAAAAGAAATATCTTGGGTTGATTAAAGATTCTACGCGTTCGGGATTGGATTTGATTACGGATTTGCTGGACGTTAATGCGTTGGAAGTAAATCGTGAACCCGAATTTTCAATATTTAATTTAAGTACGTTTTTAACAGAACGTGCTAATGCTTTTCGGCCGGGCGCTTCGGCCAAGGCAATTGAGATTGCACTGGAACAGCATGTAACTGAACCTATCGAATCTGATCAGGAGTATTTGTCTCGAATTATGGACAACCTGATATCCAATGCCATTAAATTCTCTCCACGGAATACGATTATTCAAATCAACTCTGAAATGAAAGGTGATCTTTTTTCTATCTCTGTAAAAGATCAAGGCCCGGGATTCAACCCGGCTGATATTAAGTTCATGTATCAGAAATTTAAAAAACTGACTGCTCGCCCAACAGGTGGTGAAAGCTCCAACGGCCTTGGATTGGCCATTGTAAAAATTCTTGTCGATCGGTTGGGTGGTAAAATCGATTTGAAAACAGAGGTTGGTAAGGGAAGTGCATTCGAAATACTCCTTCCTATTCGACCAATAAGTTCGCTTGTTTAGGATTTATTACAGCGAGAACTCGACAGCCAATATAAAGCAATTAACTTCATTAAGGGGGTAATGCACTAGAATGCCTGATTCTAAAGTCATTTATCGAGAAAACTGATAAAAATACTACACGCTTGCACCTGGGTATTTTTTCTATGAGTAGTTTTGCGGTATGAAATGGTTAATAACTGTAGGGTTTGTATTGATTTCAGTTAGTGTTAAGGCACAAACAGGTCATTTACCGAAAGAGGAAAGTTCACGCATGACGCAGGATCAACGGGTGGTTTATGAAACCGATAGAAAAACAAAGCGTGGCAAAAAAGACATCAGCCTGAAGAAACGCGTTAAGGTTGCAAAGAAGACTGATAAAAAAAGCAGAAAAATTTCGCAGCCAAGAAAACAAAAATCCAAAAAGGCGAAAGGCAAGTAAAGAACCCGAGTTACACCCGATCCAGTGCTTGCTGCAGGTCACCTATCAAGTCCTCTCCATCTTCAATGCCAATGCTCAGGCGGATGAGTGAATCCACGAGTCCGTTCTTGATGCGCTCTTCTTTGGGAATGCTGGCGTGCGTCATGGATGCGGGGTGATTGATCAGTGACTCCACACCACCAAGCGATTCAGCCAGGGAAAATAATTGAACACTTTTCATTAACGTAATAGCCTTTTCAAGGCTATCGTCTTTCAGGGTAAAGGAAAGCATCCCTCCAAAGTCGCGCATTTGTTTTTTTGCAATGGCATGATTGGGGTGATCGCTAAAGCCAGGCCAATATACCCTGCCAACTTTAGGATGATTCTTTAAAAACTCAGCCACTTTTTTTCCATTCTGGCAATGACGTTCCATGCGCAGGTGTAATGTTTTAATTCCTCGTAGTACCAGAAATGAATCCTGTGGGCCAGGAACAGCGCCACATGAATTTTGAATGAAGGCCAATTCCTGATAAAGCTTTTCGTTGTTGGTTGCAAGCGCACCCATAATGACATCCGAATGTCCGCTCAGGTATTTGGTTACCGAGTGCATCACAATATCAGCACCGATATCAAGCGGATTTTGTAAATAGGGTGAAGCAAACGTATTATCAACGGCAACCAGCAAGTTGTGTTTTTTGGCGATGGCGACACAAGCTTCAATATCGATGATGTTCATCAATGGATTGCTGGGTGTTTCCAACCAGATTAAACGTGTTTTACTGTTTATATGCTGATTAATGTTTTCAGCATGTGTCAGGTCAATGAAATGAAATTTAATCCCCAGTCGCTCATACACCCTTTTAAACATTCGGTATGATCCACCATACAAATCATTTGAGGTGATCACCTCATCACCTTGATTCAGCAACTTAATAACCGTATCGGTGGCCCCCATTCCGGAAGAAAAGCAAAGTGCGAATTGCGCATTTTCCAGGGCGGCAATGCTTTTTTGCAGCGCATTTCGGGTAGGGTTGGCTCCACGGGCATAGGCATATCCCTTATGTTTTGCAGGTTCCTCTTGTACATATGTTGAAGTCTGGAAAATCGGGGTCATAATGGCCCCGGTTGAAGGATCGGGCTCTACCCCTGCGTGAACTGCTTTTGTACCGAATTTCATCTTATTTGAATGGTTTCAAAGTAAATCGCTAAAGTAATAAATAGTTTGATCGCCAAATTTTGTAGCTTACTAAAATAATCTCTCCTAACCCTATGAAAAAAATTACCCTCTCATGGCTCACAGGCAGCCTTTTGCTCGTGTGTGTATTTACTATTTCTTCTTTTGCCCAAGTCGGTATTGGCACAAATAACCCAAATCCACGTGCAGTACTTGAACTAAGGTCTCCTAATAATAACCAGGGGTTTTTGGTGCCACGTTTAACCACAGCGCAGCGAACAGATGCCGCATTTGTTTCATCGCTTACCGATGGGGATAAAGGTTTGCTTGTATTTGATTCTGAAACTGATAAGTTTTATTACTGGAGTGGAGCAGGGTGGACAGGTATTGAGGATAGTGCCGGCACAGACAGCCAGACACTCAGCTATAATTCCGGCACAGGCTTGCTAACTATTTCAGGTGGCAATAACGTTACGATTACTGGAACTTTACCAGGTGGAGCAGCAGGAGGAGATTTGAGTGGAACGTACCCCAACCCCACGCTCGCCAATAATGCTATAACTTCGGCTAAAATTGTAGATGGTACAATCAGTACCGTTGATATTAGTGATGGATCTGTTACTGACGCTAAAATTTCAAGTGTTGCTCCAGGTAAATTAAGCGCTGCTGGCGCAGTTGCCGGGCAGGTGCTCAAATGGAATGGAACATCTTGGGCTCCGCAAGCCGATAATACTGGCACGGGTACGGTAACAAACATTTCAACGGGTGCAGGGCTTACAGGTGGCCCAATAACCACAACAGGAACCATTACTTTATCGAATACGGGTGTAACCGCAGCATCGTATGGAAATGCCACAACCGTTCCTCAATTTACAGTCGATGCCCAGGGAAGAATTACTGCCGCATCAGGCATTACAATAGCGGGTGTTGCGCCAGGTGGTACGGCAGGTGGCGATCTTACGGGTACGTATCCTTCGCCAACAGTTGCCAACAATGCGATTACCACTGCCAAAATTTTGGATGGCGCTGTATCGGATGTAAAAATTTCTACAGTAGCTCCCGGTAAGATTACACAAAGCGGAGCAGCACCGGGACAGGTGTTGAAATGGAATGGAACGGCATGGACTCCCCAAGCCGATAATACAGGAAGTAGTGGCACAGTTACGAGCATAACAACGGGTGCGGGATTAACGGGTGGGCCTATAACTACAACCGGTACAATTGCTTTGACAAATACAGGAGTAGCGGCAGCAACATATGGAGGAGCAACAACAGTTCCGCAATTAACGGTCGATGCACAAGGGAGAATTACGGCTGCATCAGGCGTTGCGATTGTAGGCGTTACTCCGGGAGGAGCCGCATCAGGTGATTTAACAGGAACCTATCCTGGTCCTACAGTTGCATCAACTGCCGGAAATAATGTGGTTACAGCCGTTAACAACGCGGCAACAACCGGAACGATAAATTCAAACCGTCTTAATGCCGCAGTTGTGCTGGATACAGAATCTCCTTCAGCAGGAGATGTGTCAGGTTCTTATTCTGCAGGGTTGAATCTGGGGAATACTACCGTTACAGCGGGATCGTACGGATCGGCCACGCAGGTAGCCACGTTTACCGTTGATGCAAAGGGAAGACTAACAACTGCCGGCACTGCAGCAATTTCTGGGGTAACACCAGGCGGTGCAGCAGGCGGTGATCTGACGGGCACCTATCCGAGTCCTTCAGTTGCATCAACTGCCGGAAATAATGTGGTTACTGCTGTTAACAATGCAGCCACCACCGGAACGATAAACACAAACCGATTAAATGCAGCCGTAGTGTTAGACACAGAATCGCTCGTAGCCGGAGAGGTAATAGGCTCATATTCTGCAGGATTGAATCTTGGTAACACCACAGTTACAGCGGGATCATACGGATCGGCCACACAGGTGGCCACGTTTACCGTTGATGCAAAAGGAAGATTAACAACTGCCGGCACTGCAGCAATTTCTGGTGTTATACCAGGTGGTACAGCAGGTGGTGATTTGACAGGAACGTATCCCAATCCAACAGTAGGAAACAATGCAATCAACTCGGCAAAAATTGCCGATGGGTCAATTGTAAATGCAGATATAAGCGGTAGTGCAGCGATTGATGTAAGTAAATTGTCGGTAGGAACACCGGGGCAAATTTTAACAACCTCTGGAGGATTGATTGCTCAATGGTCTGCGCCTGGCGGAACTACGTTGATAACTGCTCCTGGAACGAGAAATTTATTTGCCGGCTCACCAATTGGAACAACAACAACCGGAGAGGATAATGCATTCTACGGTTCGAATGCTGGAGGAACAAATACATCCGGAAGCTACAATGTTTTTATTGGACGCGGAGCTGGTCAAAATAATAGTACGGGCGGACTAAATACAGTAATTGGTTGGTTAGCTGGCTCCGCTACAACAACCGCTACATTTAATGGAAATACATTCGTTGGTGCTCAGGCTGGCCAAGTTACAACTGGAGGTCCTAATACATTTATTGGAGAAAGGGCAGGAATTGCAAATACAACCGGAACACAGAATTTATTTGCTGGGAATAGAGCTGGTGATACCAACACTTTCGGCACACAACATACTATTCTAGGGTATTTTGCTGATGTTAGTGCCCCAGGTTTACAAAATTCAACCGCTATTGGATACAATACAACAGTTGATGCAAGTAATAAGGTAAGAATTGGCAATACTGCTGTCACTGTAATCGAAGGCCAGGTTGCATTTACTGCTGCATCTGATCGAAGATTAAAATCAGAGATAAAGTCACTTGATGTTGGTCTCGACTTCATCATGCAGTTGAATCCGGTTAGCTATGAAATGAGGAATTTTAATGATGGTAAACTGAACTGGGGATTTCTTGCTCAGGATATTGAATCATTGGTTGGCGATGAAAATGCTATACTCACTATTGGCGGTGACGCTGAACGCACCCTTGGCTTGCGTTACACAGATTTTATTGCCCCGTTGGTAAAAGCCGTGCAGGAGCAACAGAAGCTGATTGCTGAGTTAAAGGAGCAAATTGAGCAGAACAGACTGGAACTCGAAACCCTGAAAATAGATGTCAAGGCATCAAAACAACCGGGTTCAGTCAGTAATTCAGCCGGCAACGACTAGATTTTAGCTAAAATAACTCAATCAAGTTACCTATACGCTTAATCTCAGATCAATATTCCGTAATTTAGTGTTCACTCGATTAATTCCGTATTTGAAATGCACCTGAAGACAATGAAGTGGTTAGTTTTTATTGTTATTCTTTGCCCGATCGTACTGTTCGGACAAGGATTTTATATCAAGAATGGGGCCACCGTGAGTGTTGAAGAGAACTTCATACTTGCTGTCAGTGATAGCCTGGTTAATCAAGGCACATTAATTAATAACGGGTCGCTGGTTATGGGTGGCGTATGGCTGAATACCGGAACGTATATTCCCGGTGACGGCAGGATCACATTCAATAGTACCAGCACAGAACAGATTATTAACCACAATGCCCAGGCGTTTAGTTGGCTAACCATTGAGGGGGGCGGAGTAAAAAAGTTTCTGGCAGATATTGTGGTGGAACGCGAGCTGATTCTCAACGATGGTATTATGGTGGCTGAGAATAATTCCAAAATTATTTTTGATAGCGATGTAATCATTACTGGTGGTTCAGACGTAGCACATGTTAATGGTGCGGTGCAACACTCCGGTGCGGGCACAAAATTATTTCCTCTAGGAAATGGGTCCGTGTATCTGCCTGTTCAACTTAATAATTTAACAGGCTCACCAGAGGTACGCGTTTCTGTCACTGAGCTAAATGGATCGATTATCTTACCTACATCTAGTTCACTAAACGCAATTTCTGACCAGCGTTATTTCACCGTTGAGCCTGTCTCGGGCTCTCTTCAAAATGCAACGGTAACACTTCCGGTTCGCAATGAGGATGCATTAGGAGTTGGAAACATTGTTATTGTTCAATCTTCCAATCTTACAGATCCGTTTACTAATCTTGGTCCGGCTACACTTACCGGCTCACTTTCGAATGGAACAATAACCAGTACATTGGCTCCGACTGAAGTGCTGTTGGCATTGGCGCGCGCAGACGTATCCGGAATTTTGGTGTATAACGCTATAGCGCCAAATGGCTATGAAGCCAATCGCTACATGCAGATTGCCAATTTGCCGGAAGGAAGTATGGTTACGATTTACAACCGCTGGGGCGACAAAGTTTTTGAAATGGCAGGGTATGATGATACCGTTGCAGGCAAACGATTTGAAGGCGTTGGATTGGATGGAAAAGAACTTCCTTCAGGTAATTATTTTTACAAAATAGAATTGCCAGATGCCTCTCCGTTAACAGGATTTCTTTCCTTAAAGCGGTGACTTTTAGTTACAGTTCAGGTATTTAATCAAACAAAATCAGTATTGTCATGATTCGAAAGGTAAAGATTCTTTTTGCGTTAATAGTTGTATCAACGTGTGCATTTGCACAGGTAGGTATTGGAACGGATAACCCCAACGCAAAGGCTGTATTGGATTTACAATCACCCGGAAATAATCAGGGGCTTTTGGTACCGCGACTTACAACTGCTCAGCGGACTTCCATAACGGGATTAACTGCTGGCGAAAAGGGTTTGTTAGTTTTTGATACCAGCGATAACAAATTCTATTACTGGAGTGGAAGCGCGTGGATTGTTATTGAAGATAGTTTTGGGACGGGCACAGTAACAGCGATCAATACAGGGGCAGGCCTCACAGGCGGGCCGATAACCGTTACCGGAACCATTGGCCTTGCTGATGGAGGCGTAACAACTGTTAAACTGGCTGATGGATCGGTAACAACTGCAAAAATTGCTGATGGTACAATTGGCACGGCTGACATTGCCAATGGTGCTGTGACCGGTGCAAAACTTTCGAACACGGGTGTAACGGCTGCAACATATGGTAGTGCTACTACTGTCCCTCAGTTTACAGTGGATGCCCAGGGGCGGATTACATTAGTAACAAATGCCACTATTGCAGGTGTTGCTCCGGGTGGCGCAGCAGGTGGCGATTTAAGTGGAACTTATCCAAATCCAACGGTTGCCAATAATGCTATAACATCAGCAAAAATTCTTGACGGCACAATTGCTACCACAGATCTGGCCGATGGTTCTGTTTCTTCAGCAAAAATTGCTGACGGAACAATTGGAACAGTTGATCTGGCTAATGCTTCCGTAACGGACGCGAAGATCAGTAATGTGGCACCTGCAAAACTGACGCAAAGTGGTGCTACAACCAATCAGGTTTTGAAATGGAATGGAACAGCCTGGGCTCCTCAAACCGATACTCAGGGAGTTACCAGCATAACTGCCGGAACAGGTTTATCGGGCGGAACAATTATATCCACAGGCACCATTGCCATTGCTGCCAATGGTGTTACCGCTACGGAATTACGAAGCGATGCTGCTACGGATGCGAATCGTGCGGTTACCACTAATCACATCCGCGATAACGCCATTACTACGGCAAAAATTACTGATGGTTCGGTTACCAGTGCCAAACTTTCAAACTCAGGAGTAACCGCTGGTGTATATGGCAATGCAACGCTTGTTCCCAGAATTCAAGTGGATGCGCAAGGTAGAATAACTGTTGCTTCCAACGTTACCATTGCCGGTGTTGCTCCAGGTGGCGCTGCGGGAGGTGACCTAACCGGAACGTATCCGAATCCTACGGTAACGACCGGTGCGATTACGTCAGCAAAAATTCTGGACGGTACAATAGCAACAGCTGATCTGGCAGATGCTTCAGTAACAACGGCAAAAATTCTTGATGCGACTATTGCCACCGCTGATCTGGCCAATGGAGCAGTTACCGATATAAAAATTGCGAACGTTGCACCAGGTAAAATTTTGCAGGGTGGTGCCGCAGCGGGACAGGTGTTGAAATGGAATGGAGCTACCTGGGCCCCCGGAACGGATAACACGGGTGGTGGAGGTGTTGGCGGAAGCGGAACAGCCGGTCAGGTGGCGTTCTGGACGGGCACGTCCAGTATTGCTGGTGATGGTAATCTGTTGTGGGATGAAAAGGATCTTAGATTAGGCATTGGGTTGCCGCCACAATTTAATTTCCATTTTGGTGGCTCGCATGGCGTTGTTTTTACGATAGCTGCTCAAGGGAATTATTTGGTTGACCCGAAGGATTACGTAATTATTGCAGACCCTGAAACCAATGAAATATTATTACCAGATTCAGATGCTGAAAGAGGACGTATTTTAATCATTCGCGCGTCTGGAGCAAAGGCAGTGACCATACGTTCAGCGAGTGGAAAGGATACGATTGATCAACTGGCAGGTATACAAATATCAGCAGCTGATAACGGTAGCCTTTATTGCATTACATTAATAGCAGTAGGGAATGGAAACTGGTTTACGCTTAATAGGGCAAGGCTCTAACAAATCAGAGCGCCCGATCAGTATCAAACTTTTCCAGGTAATCGGCTACACGTCTTACAAAGCTTCCGCCAAGTGATCCATCCACTACGCGATGATCGTAGGAGTGTGAGAGGAACATCTTATGACGGATGGCAATTACATCTCCATAAGGAGTCTCCAATACGGCCGGTTTTTTCTGAATGGCACCAACAGCCATTATACCTACCTGGGGTTGCACAATAATGGGCGTGCCCATCACATTGCCAAATGAACCTACGTTGGAGATGGTGTACGTTCCGCCCGATAGTTCATCAGCTTTGAGTTTATTATCACGGGCTCGCGATGCCAGGTCGTTTACAACTTTTGCCAAGCCTGTAAGACTATATTGATCAGCATTTTTGATTACCGGAACAATCAGGTTGCCGGAAGGCAACGCAACGGCCATACCGATATTAATATCTTTCTTCTTAATGATACGATCGCCATCTACCTGAATGTTGATCATCGGAAGATCTTTGATGGCCTGTACGAGCGCTTCAATAAAAATCGGGGTGAACGTAAGCGCTTCATTGTAACGCTTCTGAAATTCGCCCTTCATTTTGTTTCGCCAGAAAACAATGTTGGTGACATCGACTTCAACAAATGAAGTAACGTGTGGTGAAATACGCTTTGAATCAACCATGCGCTCCGCAATCATCTTGCGCATGCGGTCCATCTGAATGATTTCATCACCACCACTAATGGAAACCGGAACACCTTGTGGAGCCTTATATGCCTGTGCAGTTTGTATACCCTTACCTAGCTTGCGGTTTTCGAGGTAAGCCAGTATATCTTTCTTGGTTACCCGTCCTTCCTGGCCTGTTCCAGGTATGGTTTCCAGTTCAGCAACAGCAATGTTCTCTTCTTTTGCAATATTTTTTACCAGGGGTGAGTAAAAACGCGAGGCCGACTTAAAATCGGAAACATGATGCGTGGATCCATTTCCATTCACCGGTTGGCTGACAACCTGCTCTTCTTTTTTGATTTCCGGGCTGACTTGTTTAGGCTGATCTTTTTTCGGTTCGCTGGTGGTAACGGTATCACTTTCGGTAGAAATAACGGCAATGGGTTTGCCCACTTTCACCACGTCACCTTCTTTGGCCAGAATTTCTTTCAGCACACCGGCATGAGTGGAGGGAACTTCCGTATCCACTTTATCGGTGGCCACCTCTAATACCGACTCATCCTGCTCGATTTTATCGCCCGGCTTTTTCAGCCATGACAAAATGGTGGCCTCCATAATACTTTCGCCCATTTTGGGCATTACCAGCTCAACAAGCGCCATAATTCAATCGTTTACGGGGGCAAAGTTAGCATTTTTGATGTGTTATAGAACAGCATTTCCGGGCTGTATTCAACCGTAAAATCAAGCCCTAAAACTGATTTCAATCGCGTGCTGGAGTGACGATTATCATTCTGTTTAAGTATATGCTGGGGTAGCTTCAAACACGTTTAAACACAATTAATTATGGATACGCTAACTGTTGATAGACCGACTTCAAAAGCCACCAAAACCATGACTACTGAAACCAAATTTGTATACGCTTTTCAAGAGGGCGATGGAAAGAATAAAAAACTGCTGGGCGGCAAAGGCGCCAACCTGTGTGAAATGACACAAATCGGGTTGAATGTGCCGCCCGGATTTGTGGTAACCACCGAAGCTTGCCTGACTTACCTCGATACCAACAAAAAATTGCCGGCTGGACTGATGGATCAGGTTCATATTCAGATGAGTGAATTGGAAAAAGCTACGGGAAAAAAATTCGGAGATGGAGAAAATCCATTGCTCGTGTCCGTTCGGTCCGGCTCTGCGATGTCAATGCCGGGTATGATGGATACCATTCTGAACCTGGGATTGAATTCAGTTACCCTGCAGGGATTGATCAAACAAACCGGTAACGAACGATTTGGCTATGATGCGTACCGCAGGTTTATTCAGCTGTTCGGCAAAGTGGCATTGGGTGTGCCCGATGAAAAATTTGATATTCATTTTGAAGAAATCAAGAAACGTGCAGGGGTGAAGGTTGATGTTGGATTAAGCACGGAAGATTTAAAAGAGATAGCCGATCGGTTTTTATTGGTTGTAAAAGAACAAACCGGCAAACCATTCCCTGAAGATGTATACGAGCAACTTGAGATCGCCATCAAAGCTGTATTCAATTCATGGATGGGTAAACGGGCTGTCGACTATCGCAGAGAATTCAAGATTACACCGGAGATGGCCAACGGTACTGCGGTAAACGTGGTGACCATGGTGTTTGGCAATATGGGTAATGATTGCGCCACAGGGGTTGGCTTTACCCGCGATCCGGGCACCGGAGAAAATGTGATGTATGGTGAATATCTTACTAATGCCCAAGGCGAAGATGTCGTTGCCGGTATCCGCACACCTAAACCCGTTGCTCAACTGGCGCAGGAAATGCCAGAGCAATACAGGCAATTAGAAGAGCTCAGAAAAAAACTGGAATCGCATTACAGAGAAGTTCAGGATTTCGAATACACCATTGAAAAGGGTGTGTTGTATTGTTTGCAAACGCGCAATGGAAAAATGAACACCACCGCGTTGGTGCGTACATCTGTGGAAATGGTAAAGGAAAAACTCATCACAAAAGAACAAGCCTTGCTTCGCATTAAGCCCGACATGCTGGAGCAGTTGCTTCATCCACGTCTTGATTCCTCCAATAAAGAGGAACCATTGGCACAAGGTTTACCGGCATCACCGGGAGCAGCTTCCGGTCAAATTGTATTTGATGCAGACAGGGCAGAGACGCTCGGAAGGGCTGGTGAGAAGGTGATTCTTGTTCGTGAAGAAACCAAACCGGAAGACATTCATGGCTTCTTCGCATCGCAGGGGATACTTACAAGTCGTGGTGGAAAAACTTCGCATGCTGCGGTTGTAGCCCGAGGCATGGGCAAACCTTGTGTAGCGGGTGCGGAAGGTATTCATGTAGATGTAAAACTTCGGCAGGCCACTATCGGTGATAAGATTTTGCATGAAGGCGATTACATTACCATAGATGGTGGAACCGGTAAGGTGTACAAAGGCATGATACCCATGGTTGAGCCAACGTTTTCAGATGAGTTGAAAACCTTATTGGGATGGGCGGATGAATTGGCGATGTTGAAAGTGATGGCGAATGCCGATACACCCGAGGCTGCTCAGAAGGCGTTGAACTATGGCGCTATGGGTATTGGCTTGTGCCGTACGGAGCGCATGTTCAATGCGGTTGATCGGCTGCCTATCGTGATTGAAATGATTTTAGCAGCTACTACCGAAGAACGGGAAAGCGCACTCAACAAGTTGAAAGAAATGCAGCGTCAGGATTTTGAGCAAATTCTGACCACAATGGCCCCACGGCCTGTTACCATCCGGTTGTTGGATCCTCCCATTCATGAGTTTTTGCCTACCGAAGATGTGCTACGGGATGAATTGGATCACCTGGTGCATTTGAAGGAAACGGTAAGTGGTGTGAACAACCTGTTCAGTAGTCTGCGGTTGCTGCATGCCGACTTGAAAATTGCTGAAAACGCAACGCATCCATTCAATGCCTCGGGTGCTGAATTGGTAGGACAAGCCATTCAGAAGAAGGAACAGATGTTACGGAAGGTAAAGGAACTTCATGAAGTAAACCCAATGCTGGGTCATCGTGGTGTTCGGTTAGGGATTACGTATCCTGAGATTTATAAAATGCAAATACAAGCCATACTGGAAGCTACCGCTGATTGTCAGTTGAAAGGCGTGAAGGTTCACCCTGAAATTATGGTGCCGCAAGTTGTGGCTGCAGAAGAATTAAAGCTTATCTCTGAATTTGTTCAGGTAGCAAAATCGAAGTTAGAACAGGAACGAAGCATCAAGCTTATGTTTAAATTTGGTACTATGGTTGAAGCTGTTCGTGCTTGTTTACAGGCAGAAGAACTTGCCGCCACAGCCGACTTCTTCTCATTCGGTACCAATGACCTTACGCAGGCCACATTTTCTTTCTCTCGCGAGGATGCCGAGAATAAATTCCTGCCTTACTACATCACACATGGAATTCTGAAAGAAAATCCGTTTGAAGTATTGGACAGCAAGGCGATGGGAAAACTCATGCGAATGGCAGTACAGGATGGTCGCAAGGGAAATCCGGAGCTTAAGGTTGGTATTTGCGGTGAGCATGGCGGTCACCCCGAGTCAATCAGGTTCTGCCATCAGATAGGACTTAACTATGTTTCTTGTTCCGGACCAAGAGTGCCTGTGGCACGACTGGCTGCTGCGCATGCCAAACTTGGTGAGTCGGGTTACAACAGTTTGTAGTCAGTCAATAACTCTATATGTCACCCTGATCGATAGGTTGGGGTGACATTTTATTTTGGTAAACTCAGCCGGATAAGATTCAATACCGCTACCGATGACATGCGTATGTTGATCATACGGTCAGTGGAGAGTTGAAGTTTACGCGTAACGGTTTGGTGTTTATCTGAATAAGCAATCCAAACCGTGCCAACAGGTTTTTCAGGAGTTGCACCACCCGGGCCAGCAATGCCGCTGGTGGCAACACCAATGTCGGTATTGAACTTGGCGCGAACAATATTAGCCATTTCAATAATGGTGGGTTCACTAACGGCACCATGCTTTTCCAACGTTTCAGGTTTAACGCCAAGCTGACGCATTTTTATTTCGTAAGCGTACGGAATCATCGTGCCAAGAAAATATTCCGAGCTTCCGGGTATTGAGGTGATGAGATGCGACAAATATCCACCGGTACAACTTTCAGCGATTGAAAGCGTGAGTTTGCGATCACGCAACAACTGACCAATTACAGCCTCAAGCGGAGTTTCGTTGTAACCATAAATGTATTGCGATGCTAGCGGTTTTAGTTTTTCAACACACTCCTTTAATTCGGCATCCATCGCTTCAGCCGATTGCCCGATGGCTGTGAGGCGTAGCTTTACTTCACCCAGGCTGGGTAGATAGGCCAATTTTATATGCGATGGTAATGCATTTTCCCATGATGCAATTTTTTCAGCGAGAAAGGATTCACCAATACCAACCGTTTTAATGATCTGATGACGTATAGTTGGAGTTTGATATTTTTGAAGCAGCTGCGGTATAACGTTGTCCGTCATCATCTTTTTCATTTCGTGCGGTACACCCGGCATCGAAACGAAAACTTTATCACTACGATCGAACCACATGCCGGGAGCTGTTCCCAACTCGTTGCGCACTGCCTTGCAGCATTCTGGAAGTGCCGCTTGTTGACGATTAAGTTCCGTCAGTTCGCGGCCACGACTGGCAAAGAATGTTGTTACATCACGCAAGGCATCTTCAAATATCACAATCTTGCAGTTGAAATATTTCGCCAGACAAGGCTTAGTAAGGTCATCATTGGTAGGACCTAATCCACCAGTTATCAAAATAATGTCGGCACGTTTTTCTGCTTCCGCGAAAGCGGTAAGAATTTCAGATTCAATATCACCAACGGTAGTTCTTCGAACAACTTTTATCCCCACCTTATCCAGTTCTCCGCTTATCCAATGTGAATTTGTATCGAGGGTTTGGCCATACAGCAGTTCATCGCCTATGGCAATAATTTCAGCAAGAATTTTTTTCATAGTTGTAACGCGGACAAATATCAGATAAAAATTAAAAAATGGATATTTTGTTCGGGTGATTCCTTATCTTTTATCATAATTCCCGCATTATGAATCCGTTTTCGGCTCTGGATTGGCAAAAGAAAATTTACCTCTCAGGTTTTTCAGGAAAACTTCCGCTTGTTAAGATTGATCCGGTTCACCTGGAAGCAGCAGCTAAAGCGACTATGTCGCCACAAGCGTATGCCTACATTGCTGGAGGTGCCGGTGTGGAAAGCACGATGCGTTCAAACCTGAATGCGTTTGAATCCTGCAAGATTGTTCCGCGCATGTTGAAAAATGTAGGTGAGCGCGACATCAGTATAGAGTTATTTGGTAAAAAGCTGGCAACGCCTTTTCTGTTATCACCGATTGGTGTGTTGGAAATGGTTCATCCCGAAGCTGACCTGTCTGTTGGTCGCGCGGCAGCGCAATTAGGTATACCGTATATTTTTTCCAACCAGGCCTCGCGGCCGATGGAAGAAGTAGCCAAAGCGATGGGAAGTTCACCTCGATGGTTTCAGTTGTATTGGAGCAAATCGAATGAATTGGTAAAAAGTTTTGTACAACGCGCTGAAAAATGTGGTTGTGATGCTATTGTGGTTACGCTAGACACCACCATGTTGGGTTGGCGTACACGCGATCTTGAATTGGCGTACCTTCCCTTTCTTGAAGGAAAAGGAATTGCGCAATACACATCCGATCCGGTTTTTCAGCAGATGATGGATGAACCCGATACGCAAGAAAATGCTAAGCGTGAAATAACCTGGCAAACTTTACGAGGGCTTGTGAGCATGGTGAACCGATATCCCGGTAAGGGCTTTTTCAAAAAACTTAAATCCGGCCGACCGATTAAAGCTGTACAGAAATTCATCAGTACCTATTCCAATCCGTGCACCACCTGGGATGATTTAAAATTTCTGCGTGAGCAAACGAAACTTCCTGTTTTACTAAAAGGCATACTTCATCCGGATGATGCCCGAAAGGCTGTTGACTATGGGATGGACGGTATTGTGGTTTCCAACCACGGTGGCCGACAGATTGATGGTTCTGTTTCAACGTTTGAGATGTTGCCAGAAATTGTCAACGCTGTTAATGGACGCATTCCCGTAATTATTGATAGTGGCATTCGTGGAGGTGCAGATGCATATAAATGTTTGGCTATGGGCGCCAAGGCCGTTTGTATTGGAAGACCTTATGTGTATGGTCTTGCACTAGCCGGAGAGGAAGGTGTATATGAGGTTTTGCGAAATTTCATGGCCGATTTTGAGCTTACCATGGGCCTTGCGGGATGCAAGCATGTTTCCGAGATCAAGCGCGAAACACTGCGCTGAAACCCTGTAGGTTTTTACAAATTGTTGGGTAATTTGGAGCCCTTAAAGATAACGATTATGCGGTATTTGCTATGGATTTCAGCGTTTGTACTGGGTGCATGCACCTCAGCACAAATCAATCAGGCGTTGGGTGATTTGAATAAGTCGCTTGGCGGAGGTGAACTTACCACAGCTGAAGTGGCTGAAGGACTAAAGGAAGCTTTAGTTAAAGGAATTTCTACCGGTTCAGATCAGGCCTCGCAACTGGATGGTTACTTTAAAAATCCACAGATCAAGATTCCATTTCCACCCGATGTGAAAAAAGTAGAAGACAAGCTGCGTCAGATCGGCTTGGGCAATGAAGTGGATAAATTTGTCATGACTCTGAATCGCGGAGCAGAAGATGCTGCCAAAGAAGCAAAACCAATTTTTGTTAATGCGATCAAACAAATGACCATACAGGATGCGTGGGGAATTTTAAAAGGAGATGAGAACGCAGCTACTGAATACCTGAAGCGCACCACATCAGCCCAGCTTCGCGAAAAGTTTGCACCGGTTATCGCCAACTCACTAAATAAAGTGAATGCCACAAAATATTATGGGGATATCATTAATACGTACAACAAAATTCCATTGGTGGAAAAGGTAAATCCTGATTTGAATGATTACGCTACAACAAAAGCAATGGATGGATTGTTTTTGCTCATAGCGGGTGAAGAGAAAAAAATCAGGCAAGATCCGGTGGCACGTACAACCGAATTGTTAAAGAAAGTTTTTGGATACAACAAGTAAAAGATATAACTGAATTTGCGATATGGGATTATTCGAGAAACACAGCACACTATTGAATCAGGCGATTGATGCTTTACACAAACGCACATTCTTTGCCGCCTACCCGGAGCATCCTGCACCGGCAGTTTATGGTGAAACGGCTGATGCTGATGGACAAGCTGCTTTTAAAGCAGCATTGGGAAAGAAGTTTGAGTTATTGAAGCAGGCAGATGCGGCAGCGTGGATTGGTGTTGAAGAATCACCCTATACACAAGAACCTTTGGGTATTACCTATCCGGCTTTTTCAGTTGATACATTGATTAATCGCGCACAAAGTGCTTATCATGTTTGGAGGAAAGTCTCTGTTCAGGAACGAACCGGAATTTTGATTGAATCGCTGGAACGCGTTCGTGCCCGGTTTTTTGAAATTGCATATGCCACCATGCACACTACCGGTCAGGGTTACATGATGGCATTTCAGGCATCGGGTCCGCATGCTGCAGATCGCGCGTTAGAGGCCATCGCAGCAGGTTATGAAGAATTGCAACGATTTCCCTCCGCCACATTGTGGGACAAACCGATGGGAAAATTCAACATTCAGTTAAATAAAGAGTGGCGTGCCGTACCAAAAGGAATTTCGTTGGTTATCGGATGTTCGACTTTTCCTACGTGGAATACTGTTCCGGGACTTTACGCAAGTCTGGTAACAGGAAATCCTGTTATCGTAAAGCCGCACCCCGGTGCTGTATTGCCGATCGCGTTAGTGGTTGCAGAAATTCAGCAGGTATTGAGTGAGCAAAATCTTGATCCGAATATTTGTCAACTGGCGGTTGACGCATACGATAAGACGATCACTAAGGAATTGGCTGAGCACCCATCTGTTAAATTAATTGACTTTACCGGAAACAGTGCATTTGGAAGTTATCTCGAAGGCTTACAGGGCAAGGCTGTGTTTACTGAAAAAACAGGTGTGAATTCAGTTATTCTGGATTCCGTGGCTGATGCAGATAAAGTGGCTTCCAATCTTGCTTTTTCATTGTCGTTATATTCAGGCCAGATGTGCACCGCGCCACAAAACTTTTATATTCCTGAAAGTGGAATAAAAACAGCTTCCGGCACGGTAAGCTTTGAAGAGTTTGCGCAGAAATTGGTGGACAACATCAACAGCCTGGCCGATAACCCGAAGGCGGGACCATTTGTGTTGGGTGCCATTCAAAATAAGAACACGTGCACACGCGTGGCAGATGCCGAAAAGATTCCTGGCAAAGTTTGGGTTAAGTCGCGTGCTATAGAAAACCCGATGTTTAAAAATGCGCGTATCAATACACCCATTTTAGTGGAGGTTGATGCAGCGAAGAAGGAAATCTTCAGCAAAGAATTATTCGGCCCCATTGCGTTATTGATTAAAACCAAAGACACCGATCACGCCATTGCCTTAGCGCAAGAAATGGCGCTACATCATGGAGCTATTTCATGTGGAGCTTACACAACCGATAGTTCAGTTCGCGAAAAGATTGCAGATGCGATGGCGTTAGCGGCTACACCTGTATCGTTCAATTTAGTGGGGGGCATTTATATGAATCAAAATGCCAGCTTCTCCGATTTTCACGTAACGGGTGGTAATCCTTCGGGTAACGCGTCATTTACGAATCCAGAATATGTAATAAAGCGATTTACATGGGTTGGTCATCGTGAGCCGGTAGCTGCGGGTTAATAACCCTCAGTAGCTGTAGCGAGGCATTCGCAGGCCGCAAAGGGGAGGTGGATAGGGGCGACTGTGTCGCCCGCTTTAGATAATTTTGGTGTGTGCTATTCCTTCACGTAAAGCTTGGTTACAGATATAACTTAAGCCAATTGAGATGTTAAGAGGAGGGATATTAGTGTCCCTGTAATGGCAAGTTTACTATGCTGCGCAACTCAATTCTTCATTGGCAACCTCTCTTCCCAGGTCAATTTGTATGGAAGCTTTAGGTTTTGAGCGAGTTTGTCAAATGCTTCTCTAAATTCTCGTAAAGGTTCAATATTGCATAGTCCAGAAGCAGCAGAAAGCTTAATGTTCTTCCCATTGCAAGCCAATTGCTTGTCGGTAGGTTCGTTTCCACTCCTCCGTCTTTGTGTTGATATAAATAATCTGTCGGTCGTTAACTTGTCCGAGGTCTTTCATTTTTTTGTCTTGTCTTGCCGCCAACGTTTGTGTTTGCGCAGTGGTGGGACTTTGAAACGCTTCATTGTCCCACGTGACCAAACGTTGAACGAAGATAGAAACTTATAGAAACACCAAACCCCACCATTGCGCAAACATTTTGTTAGCAGCTGCTCTTTTTCTGTTATAGTTTAAATTTCTCAAATGCCTGTCCATCAAATTTATATGCTCCGTTTTCGTGAGTTCCAAGCCAAAGGTCACCATTGTTGTCTTTGAAAATGCTAAATAGCGTAATGTCTTGTGCGTTATTTTGAACGGGATAATGAGTAATTTTCGTTCCATCGTATTTCCAAACGCCACTGCGATAGGTTACAAACCACAAATTATTATTGTTGTCTTTAACTGTTGATAGGTACTCATTTAGACCACTGCTATTCTTTCCATCTAAACTGCCTATACTTCCATGTCTTGTATAAAACTTACTACTTTTTAAAGTTGTGCTATCGTAAACACTATAACGATTTTCGGTATTAAACCAAAAGTCACCATTTTTGTCTTCCGTAATTGAACGTACTCCGTTTGCACCTTCGTTACGAAATTCCGTTACATCTTCTTCTGTTATCCAATCAAACGATTTTCCATCATATCGGCAAACACCAACAGGGTTTGTACCAAACCAAATATTTCCTTTTATGTCTTTATAAATACTGTAAACTCCAAAAGGATTGGGCAGACTTGGTGGCTCAGGCAACTGCAATTTATGTAAACTTGTACCGTCATACCGATAAACGTAATTTTCTAAATCGTACGTATGTTTAAACCATAAATCTGTGGATTTAAGTTGCCAATCATTGCTGGAGATTGGAGCTAATGTTGTAAATGTATTTCCGTCAAACTTAACAATGGTCGGCTTTGAATAAAAGCTGGTGAAGTATATATTACCAGATTTATCTTGTTGTATTTCATCAACTCTATTGTTTGGCAAGCCGTGATTTGATGTGTAATTAATCAATGCCTTTCCATCAAATCTATAAACTCCTGTTTCCCAACTGCCAAACCAATAAACGTTTTTCTTGTCTTGGTAAACAACCATTATACTGTTTCCAAGTTCCTTTACTGTGTCGCCATTTACAATTTGGTTTGCAATATTTTTCTTATCAGTTGTCTGTCCATTGCACGATGTCAACAGAGTTAAAATGCTCAGAAATAAAAGTATGATTAATCTCATTATCGTTCTGTTTAATCTTTGAAATGTCCGGTCAGAGTTGCTGCTAACGTTTGTGTTTGCGATGTGGCCGGCTTCCGAAGCCGCGCGTTGTCCACGAAACCAAACGTTGGTTTTATAAAAATACTAAAATTTAACTGGTCGCCCGGCCATAGCGCAAACATGTTGTTGGTGGCTGGCTTTTAATCCCTAATTTCAAAATAGTTCTTAGTTTCGTCCACGGTTAAGTCAACTGTCGAGATAATTTTTGGTTCTTTGGTCGGCTTAAAGAAAATTAAATTCCATGCTGGCAAATTCTTTTTTCTTATGTCCAGGTCCCAAGTTTTATTTTGTCCCCTTAATCTTAAATAGCGTCCGCTTGCGGTAATTGTCTTAATACCTGCGGAGTCAATTTTCTCAATTGCCATTGCTTGATACCAATTACTATCGTCAGCCCCAATATAAAAATCTTCTTCTCCTTCATTCTTTTTCTTTTCGTCAATTTGTTCAGAAGTTGGATAGATTAAAATGGCACATTCGAAGTCTATTAAGTCATTTGTTTTTTCGTCAAATGAGTCTGTCGTTAAATAATTGTCCAACTTGAATTGCGCATCATAATCAAACTCATAAGTCGTGGTACTGTCAATTTCAGTTTTTAATGAGTCCGCTTGCTGTAAATTGGATGAAGTGTCTGCCGGTTTAGAGCAACTCAAAAGTCCAAGTGATATTATTGCTATAATTAGAAGTCTCATCTGTCCAAAAAAGCTTGCCACCAACGTTTTGTGTTTAAGATGCTGGCGCTTGCGAAGCCGCCAGTATCCGCGTGGGAAAACGTTGTTAAGCAAATGTATTAAATATTTGGTCGTCCACCGCCAGTAGCTTAAACACGTTGTTGGCGGTAGTACGCGTCCGCTTATCTCCTATGTCTTAACCCTAAGTCCTTTTGTTAATAATTGTCGGGATATGATAATTGTCTCAATTACTATTGCTAATGTTGTTACAAGAGATATTACCACTGTCGGCCACATTGTATCACTTACTGCAAGTGCCGAACAGACTAATGATAAAATTATTGTCCCAGTGAAACTCCGTTTGTAAAACTCGTCCACGTCTAATTTCTTTGTCACTAGATATTTTACTCCGGAAGTAATTAATATTGTCGGCAGTATCACTATCGGGACGAATAAAAGGTAAAGTCCGTCATTTTGAGAGTTCCCCCATTCGAAAAAGTCCAGCCTTAAAGTCGCCATGTACGCCAAATTATAGAAGGCAAGTCCTAATAATGTCTGACATATATAAAATAGAATGATTCTCATTTTAGGTTGTCTGATTTTTCTTGTCAGCGTATTACCGCCAACGTTTTACAATATGAAACGGTTGGGTTTTCGGAGCGCGTTCCTATCCACCGTTGGAAAAAGTTGGAGCGAGAACTAAAGCCTCGCAAACCACTGAACCCCAACTGTTTTATATTGTGTGTTGGCGGTTGTTAATATTCATATCTATAAATATAGTTTCCATAACAAACATCAAATCCTGGGTCAATTCCGAAATAGTAAGTTCTTTTTTCAATCAGTTTTTTATCAATGTAATCATTTTCCTCAATAATATTTTCTCCGTCTTGAATTTGAACTAATCGGTTTTGAGAATCATACTTGTAGGTTTTTAAATACATTAAACTGCCAGCTTTTGTCTCCTTTTTTTCTTCAGTCAATAAATCTCCAAAATATTTATAAGTCGTAATGTGGTGTTTTTCACCATTCTTGGTATAGTCAATCTTTTTAACAACCTTATCACCACTATACTCATATGTATTAAATCCACCCCAATATTCCCATTCTTTAACTAATTTATTGTTATCATATTCTCTCGGAGCTTCGTTTTCACTTGTGTTTGTTATTTGTCCATCAGTGTCATAGTCAGTGAATTTGTATAAAATATTAATTAGTTGGTTATCCTCATTATAAATATAGGTCATCTCAGTTTTTTTCCAATCAGTCAGATATATTTCTGAGGTTATCTGATTTTCTGAATTATATTCAAAAGTTGTCTCGCTATGAACCTCTCCATTTAGAATTGAGGTTTCTTTTATCAAATTAGCATTGTCATACTCGTATTCAACTATTCTTAAGGTATCATCTATTGAAGCTTGGCAGAATACTATCATACCACTTGGATTATCAAGTTCGGCAGGAATCAATAAGTCGTCATCTTTTGAACAAGATATAACTATCAGGAAAATTGATGTTAGTGTTATTATTTTTTTCATGTCAATCTAATCTTTATTTACTAATCTAAGATGAATATCACTGATTTGAGGTTGCGTTGCTGTCTCTTAATTACCGCCAACGTTTGTGTTTGCGATGTGGCCGGCTTCCGAAGCCGCGTGTTGTCCTACGAACCCAAACGTTGTTGTTTAAAATTACTAAAATTTAATTTGTCACCCGGCCATAGCGCAAACATGTTGTTAGGGGCTGGCCGCATTTACTCCAAATCTCTTACAAGAACCTTCAATTCGTCAAATGTCCGCTTAACATCAAGTAACATCTTTTCCTTGTTTTCTCCGGTCAGCCCTCTTTTTCTTTTGTTCTCAGTCACAAAAATTGTCGGCTTGTCGTCAAATATTATCTCTGTCACGATACAGTTTGTTTTTCCATGGCACTTGTAACAATTGTCGATTGATTTGTGCTTTGTATAATATTCTTTCCATTCGTCATTCGAGTCAAATGTTGCCTCCATCACGAATACTTTCTTCAGAGTCCCGTCTTTAATGAAATATAGAGTCTCTGTCCCCGCTGCTTCTGCGTCTGTTAAACTACTTATTAAAACAATTGAGTCCTTGTCGTAGTAACCTGTCACGGAACCTACAAATGTTTTGTCGATAGAACTCTTTGTCGTCAGTTTTCCTTTACTTCTTAATTTCTCAATTGTCTTTGCGTAGTTGTCTGTCGTCTGCGACCAACCTTGTCCCGATACCAAAAATGTCAGTGCTATTAGTAAACGTATCATTGTCCAATGCGGCTTGCCCCTAACGTTGGTGTTTATTTTGTTGCGGGTATAGGAGGTTTTAAAAATGGAGCGTAGCGGAATGTTAAAACCGACCTGCTCCGTCATTGTCCCCCGACACCGAACGAAATTAAGAAACAAAAACTACAACGCAACACTGCACCCCGCAATAAAATAAACATAGTGTTGTGCACCGTGCGGTCTGTCGAACGTTATAATGAAAACGAATCGTAGTCCACCGTTACGAATTTTATTTTGAAAACAGGTCTAAGTCCACCGTTATAGACAGACTGTACGGTGTCAACACGTGAGCGCGGGCAAATGCCGAAACTGTCCGCGGAACGAACTCTTGTCCACCGACTGTAAAACTCCGCGTAACCGAGTCCATTGTCTTTTGTTTTTCAGTCCGTCATTGTCTGCCGAAGCCGAAGTTGTCTCGCAGTCAGCAAACGTAATTGTGAAACTTGATTGTCGCGCGATGGCAGTGTGAACCTAAAACTTTATTGATTTCTTATCTGCCGTTATTGTCTGCGGAGACGAATTTATCTCGTTAACGTTGTCACCCGTTGCGTAGGACTTTTCTGTCCGACCGCATGGTGCACAACGTTTGGGTTTGGGCAGTGGCGGGAATAGGAGCGCTAAAAAATGGAGCTTTAGCGGAATGTTTAGCGCGACCTTCACGTCACAGTCCCCCGTGGGCAAACGTTGTAGCGAATATAAAACTTTTTACACTCTCGTCACCCCGCCATTGACCAAACCTGGTGTTGGGCGCTGGGCGGTTAGTCGACCGAAATTTTCTTCTCAAGTCTGAGTCTTTTGCTTAATCATTTTAGTCGACCCGAATCGCTATCGCAGTTGAAGTCAAGGTCGTGCTGACTGTCCAGTGAACACTTGTCTAAATTACTGTTTTACGTTTTTGTCCGCTTGGTCAAATGTTTTATTGAAGTCCCGAATTCTTTTTATTTTCTCCCCTTGTCCGAGGTTTGTGTATTCGGCCCACAGCATAACGTCACGAGGGTCATAAATGGCGCTCTCAATGTTCCTCTTTATTTTTTCCACGTCTTTGTCAGCCAAGAATAGAATGCAACGTATTATTCTGTCATGATTCAAGTAGTCAGTCTTGGAAAGTGCGTCCTTGAAAATTTTAAAAACTTCCGAAGCTCTGTCCCCAAAGTCTGATTCAATTCTTTCTTTTATGTCCTTAGTACTGATCATTAACTCTTCTCTATCGATGGACTCTTACCGCCTTGCGCCCAACGTTTGGGTTTGGGCAGTGGCGGGCTTAGGAGGCCTTAGCAATGGAGCATCGCGGAATGCTAAGGCCGACAAGGTCGTCACTGTCCGCAGTGGGCAAACGTTGTAGCGAAGATAACACTTTATACTTACACATCACCCCGCCATTGACCAAACCTGTTGTTGGCAGCTGCGCACACTTATGTAACTCTAAAATATCCAGCGTATCACAGTCACGAGTCCAATGATTGTTAAGATAACCACAGAGATTAGAACCCCAAATATTAAAACTGCACCAAAGTCCCAAGTTCCCTTTTGTTTTGTCCGCGGCATCCCAATTTTTTTCCTTCTAAATGTTGGAATGTGTCCAGTTTCTTTTTTACTCCATTCCTCAAATTGAGTCAGCTGTTGTTTGGCAAAGTTATTTAAGTTGTCTTTGTTACCTTGAAATTGAATGTCGCTAAGAATTTTCCAACCACTTTTGTTGACCGAGTCAAGGTAGATTGTCACAGCTTCGTCCATTTCTATTGTTCTATCTTTTTCCAAAAGAAAATATTGTCCTGCGTTGTCCTTAAAACCAATGCCTAAGTAAATATGTCCAAGTTTTGTTCGAAATCTTAATTCGTCTGGGTAGGTTTTAATCAGTCCGTGCAGTCGGTCAATTGCTCTTTTCTTTAATCCTTTGTCGAGGTCGTTGTCAACCCGTCCTATTTTTTCTTCGAAGTCCATCTCTGTCCAGTGTGCGTTGCTGCCAACGCTTGTATATAAAACGTGCCGGCACTCCAAATTAATAAATTAAAATCAACCGTGCCGGCATGTTTTATATACGTTGTTATGCACCGTTTTTATACCTGCTCTCTAAATGTTTGTCCTTATCAAAGGCTTTTGTTTCTATGTCGGCTAGAATGTCGGCAAGAGAGTAATTCAATTTTTTGGCCATCGGTTGGGCGTCATGAACCAATGAATACACATTTAATTTTTTGTCTGTCGCCAAATAATTCCCGTCCTCTAAGTCATAGAATGCATAATACGTCCGATTACCGAAATCAATGTCAAATATATTGTCCGGATTCAATTTCGATTTCAAATTGTCGTCAAGTCGTTCGAAGAACAAGTCTAGCTCGGAAGGTGGAAATTCCACTGGCGTCTTTTGAATGCTCTTAACTTCGATTCTTTTTAAATCAAATTCGTCAGCTTGATAATTTGAGTTTTCAACTCTTAGTCCCGCAAGATAATTATCGTTAATTATGAACTCTACATTGACAAAGTCATTTACCCTCTTTGAAAAAATTCTCTCTCCTGAAAGTCTGTAATTTTGTCCCCGTTTTTTAAAGTCATTCAGTGTCGTCCCGGGATATCCAATCGACATAAATTTGAATCCCGGGAACAAAGCCCAGTCACTCAAGAAGAATAAATTTGTTCTTCTTCTTTGTTCCTTGAGTTCGTGAAATTCCTCAGGTAAGCTATTAATCAGGCTATCCACCAACAAAGTCAACTCTTGTCGCTGAACCTTGTTTTTATAAGGTGGGAATACCAGTCCGAATATTTTTTGAAGTCCTGTCATTCAATTAAAAATGGTGCATAACGTTTGGGTTTGGGCAGTGGCGGGCGTAGGAGGCCTTAGCAATGGAGCATCGCGGAATGCTAAGGCCGACAAGGTCGTCACTGTCCGCAGTGGGCAAACGTTGTAGCGAAGATAACACTTTATGTTTACACATCACCCCGCCATGGACCAAACCTGTTGTTGTGGCCTGTGGGCTACACCGACACTATTTTTTAGATGTCTTTGAAGAATCAAACGTTATACCAACAACATATTTTTGTTTGACCTGTTGCCCTTTTATAGTTCCGGGTGTCCAGTCGGGACATTCCTTCATTAATCTAACAGCTTCCCTGTCACAATACTCATTTAGTCCTCTGACTACTTTTATTGAAAAGTCGTCTATTGAACCGTCTTTATTAATAACAAATTCTACGAAAACCTTACCGCTGATGACCTTCTTCTCTGAGTTCTTTGGGTAAATGAGATTGCTGTCAACATACTCTTTAAATTTCCCGAACCCTCCTGGGAATAGCGCGGGATTCTCCACGATAGTAAAAATTTCGTCTGATGACCATGTCGTATCAACTTTAAAAGTATTTTCAGTTGTTTCTTCTCTTATTTGTCTAGCGTTTATTTTGTCCAAAGTCTCACCGTTTATTTTTACTTTCTTTTTGTCAAGTGTTTGAAGTCCCCTAATCGTATAGTTGAATTTAAAAATGCAGTCGCACATAGCTACTTCAATGAACTCTTCTATTTCCCCCGTCTTTTTATTTTTAATTCTCGTTACCTCTGTTGAATAAATTAAGTTAAGTGTGTCATTTATTATTTTAATTTGCCCTTTTAAATTTCCGATGCAGTTAGCGTATGCTGTCAGATATATTTCTGTTACGTCATTTGTCTGAGTAACCATGTCTATAGTTGTACTGTCACCAATACATTCAGTCATGCAGTCGGAAAACTCAAACTTCTCTAGGATTTGTCCTTGGGATACAGTTAAAGTCGTTGTAAATAATATCGTAAATATCGTTCGTGTCATTCTCTATTTGCCCATTGGCCACAACGTTTGGGTTTGGGTAGTGGCGGGAATAGGAGCGCTAAAAAATGGAGCGAAGCGGAATGTTTAGCGCGACCTTCACGTCACAGTCCCCCGTGGGCAAACGTTGTAGCGAAGATAATACTTTATGTTTACACATCACCCCGCCATTGACCAAACCTGGTGTTGGGCGCTGGCCGCTAGTCTTCTTTTAATTCATTAAGTATCATCTCTTTATATCTTAACTTGTCATCAGTTAATAAGTCAGAGAGATTTTTGCTAATTATTTGGTCAAGTAATTCATCTACTGTCTTAGCAGGAAGAACTGTCTCGCCAACTGACGCGATTAGTCCAAAGGGAATTATTGCAGTCATTAGTATGACTGGTATTAATGACATTTTACTGAGAGCTGAATGAATGAACAATTCAGTTTGTCCAAAGACCAACCACAAAATAATTAACCCGACTCCTAATACAATAATCGTCATTAAGATAATTGAGATTAATGTCAGCTTTAGTGAGGGAACTTTAAAGTCTAAATAGTATGAAAATTTAATCCACTCTGTCCTTCTGCTTTTTCTCGGAAACAGTTTTGTTAAGTCGTCAGATGGTTTTATTGTCTCATTGTCAAAATATGCTTGAATATCTTTAAGAAGTATATGCTTTATGGTCTTACGGAAAAGTCGATTTGATGAAGATACGTATTGAATTATGTCGTCAACGGAAGATAATTCTTCGTCTACGTCAGAGTCCGTTAGTCCAAGAGTATCTAAATGTGTCGTTAGATTGTTCATGTCGTTAGCGGCTTGCGCCCAACGTTTGGGTTTGTTTAGTGGCGGATAAATCCAACGGATTTGTCCGCCTACACGAATATAAATAAACTTGTTTACACTACGGGCGACTGTGTCGCCCGCCATTAAACAAACCTGGTGTTGGCGCCAGTTAATCGCAAGTCCTTTCACTAAAGTCAAGGGTTTCAATTGATGTTGAAAGTTCTTTGATATTTACTCTAGTCCAAATGTCACCGTTCACCTTTTCAAATCTTAATAGTCCAATATTGTCAGCGATGATACATTCCTTTACTATGTTTTTGTCACTTGGGTCGTTCCAAATATATTTTCTCTGTCTTGAATAGTTATTTCCTTCGATTTGTATTCCTGTAAATGTAGAGTCTTGATAAACTTCAGTAAATCCATTTTTTATGTTGTCTAGGACGAACCAAACTTCAAAATACTGTTTTTCTTTTTGGTCATAGATATAATTTAATTGAAGCTTGGTCCAAATGGAGTCTTGTCCACTTATATACAGCATTTGCACGAAATCATGACAACTACAACCCGTGTCGGAAATGTATCTTGTAGTATGTTGCGCTCTTTTGTCATTAATGATGAAGTGTCTAACATTGCCCTGTTTGTCTGCGAAGCTAATTGTATCATTTAGTTGTCCGGGAAATAGGCTTAAATTCTCTGCCTTGAATTCTCTGCACTTAATCTCTTTCCAAAAGAGGTATCCGCAACTTGTTAATGAAAGAGTCAGTATTAGTAAGATTGCTTTATGTATCATTTCGTGTCAATTGTTGATTAATTGGCGCCAACGTTTTGTGTTTATTTATTTGCGGGAATAGGAGTGTTTGTTAAATGCGCAGCATGACAAACACGACCAACCACCGAAAGTATCCACCGTTGCAAGCTAAATTAAGAAACTGATTTAAATAAGGACACAAAACCCCGCAATTATTTAAACACGGTGTTGTGCGCTGTTTTCTAATTCAAGTTTTTAGTAAAGAATTTCTCTAGTTTTTCAAAAGGAATTTTATCCACTTTATCATATAGGTCTGTGTGAACAGAATCAGGAATGATCATTAATTCTTTTGGTTCATTAGCCGCTTTGATGGCATCTTCACTAAAGTATCTCGAGTGTGCATTTTCACCTGCTATGATTAAAATTGGTCTTGGTGAAATCTCTTTGATATAAGTTAAGATTGGCATGTTCATTAATGAAACAGGAGAAGTCACTGTCCATGAACTATTAGAGTTGATAGATCTTGGGTGGAAACCTCTATCTGTTTTGTAATAGTCAAAATACTCCTTAACAAATTGTGGTTCTTCACCAGACAAGTTATCAGGCAAACCAAGAGATGTTAACGCTGGTGAGCCATTCTCGGCATCAACCCACCGTTGAGCGCTAATTTGCTTTAACATTTTGGTGCGTTCTTCTGGCTTCATGCTATCAAAATAACCTTTAGCACTTACTCTCGACATGTCGTACATGCTGGTAGTTGCTACAGCTTTAACACGTTTGTCTACTGCTGTTGCATTTAATGCAAATCCTCCAAAACCACAGATGCCAATGATACCGATCTTCTCACGGTCTACATTGTTTTGAAGGCCAAGAAAGTCGATTGCGGCACTGAAGTCTTCTGTGTTAATATCCGGTGAAGCTACATTTCGTGGCTCACCACCGCTCTCACCTGTATAAGAAGCATCAAATGCTAAAGTGATAAATCCTCTGGCTGCCATTTGGTTGGCATATAATCCTGAAGATTGTTCTTTCACCGCACCAAAAGGTCCGCTGATAGCTAAAGCTGGTAATTTATCGGTTGCTTTATTTTTAGGAGTGTATAAATCACCGGCCAGTAAAATTCCATAACGGTTTTTAAATGTTACTTTTTTACGTTTTACATTTTCATTCAACTCGAATGTGTACTGTTCTAATTCTAATGTTTGATTCATTGCTTTTGAATTTTTAGTGTTTGTATTTTTTTGACTAAAGACATAGCCCATACTAAAGAGTAGTGCTATTACTAAAATTGATTTTTTCATTTTCCTTGTAGTTGATATTCATCATCGGTCACCGCTTCTTTCCAATCCACGATTCCTTTTTCAATATTCGGAACGATGTATAGTTGCTGTAGCCCCACTTCAGAGCTTGCCCCATGCCAGTGATTTACATTGGGTGGACATTTTACCACATCACCTTTTTTTATGATTTCGATAGGTTGACCTTCTATTTGGTGATAGCCAACACCATCGGTAATGATTAAAATCTGTCCGGCAGGGTGGCTGTGCCAGTTGCTTCTTGCACCTGGTTCGAAATACACATTACCTACTGCGGTAGTAAATATTGAGTCAGGTGCTACCAAACCATAGTTGTAAGCATTACCGGTAAATAATTCATTTGATCCTTTCTCCCCTTTAGGGAAAATTGCTGTTAGTTCTTTCTCTAAATTTTCCATTTCCTTTTCTGTTTTCTTTGTGTTCGCTTGGCAAGCCATAAGTAATAAGCAACCTCCTATGAGTATCGCGGTTGTCGTTTTATTTAAATGTTTCATTATCGGTTTGTTTAGCTATAGTGATTTTCAATGACCCTTTTACTTTGAAATTCTCCATTCCGCTTGTGATTTTACCAAGTGAAACTAATCCTGGAGCGTAAGGAAATGCTTCATAAAAGAGTGCCATGTTTCCCCAAGGAGAGTAGTAGGTTATATCTCCCATCGCAGCTTTAAATCCGGATGGAGCATTTTCTAATGATAACTTCTTAGGCAGCGTGGCCACTTTCTCCGTTTGCGCATAATCATCTAACGTTAGTGTAAGTGGTAATAGAGAAACAAAGTCTCTACTAGCAGGGTTATCGTATAAGATGGCTTCCGCCTTTTTGTCTCCAATTGTTATTATAAGTTTCATAATATGTTGATTGATGTGATAGCCACTTGCAGCTCCATCCAATCCGTTGATTTGGGAAAGGATGGTAATTATTAGGGTTGTGCAGATAGCTTTTATTTTGCTTTGTTGTTTGACTACAATGCAAATCTAAGGGAGCTTTTTACGATAAATGTTACACATAAATCGTATTTTGTGCCACAAATTACGTATTGAGTGAAATTAGACCATATATATGGAGAAAAGTGAGTTACAGAAAGTCTTGTTATTTGAAGCATCAGGTAAGATTGAGTTCCCGAAAAACTTTCTTGATCATTACCACACGCATATTTATTGCCATAGTGGGTTTATAGAATTTGGGTTTAGGGGTAGAACCCTCAAAGGTTCTGCGGGGGAGTTTGTATTCTGGTATGCGCATAGTGCTGTTTCGCAATTGGTGTTTTCCAATAACTTCACCGCTACGGTTTTATTGGTAGAGGAAAACTTTCTTAACGGCAATCTGCCTGACTTGAGTTGGAGTATTGATGTATTGGTGAGTACACGCGATAATCCAGTGCTACATTTCAATGAATTGAAGAACAAGGACAAAGTGATAAGCAACTTCCAACTGCTGTATGATAAATACATGGAATCAGACCATACCTTTTATGAAAATGTGGCCAGCACTCAAATGCAGATTTTTACGATGGAAATGTGGCATGTGTTTGCAGCTGAGTTTGAGCGAAACAAAAGGACGTTGCTCAGTGGTTCTATCTATGATCGATTTGTCCATCTGGTGCAAGAGCACTGCATGATCCAACGTGAGGTACAGTTTTATTCTGATAAACTGAATATCACACCAAAGCATTTAAATTTTGTGTGCAAACAAAATACAGATGTTTCAGCTTCCGAATGGATACAGCGCTTTGTTCGAGAGCGATTAATTATTTTATTGGAAAATGAGAATCTTGGCATTGCCCAAATTGCTGACATGATGGAGTTCTCCAGCCGATCTTTTTTTACGAGGTATGTGAAGAAGCTAATAGGCATCACGCCAACAGAATATAGAAGTCGAATGGGATAATTATTGAAATGACGTTGTGTGTGTGAAAATAGCGCACAACGTTTTGGGTTTATGACGGCTGCGGTTTTCGAAGCCGTCATTGTCCCCCGTGGGCAAGCGAAATTAATAAAACAAAACTATATTTTAGTGTATCACCCGCAGCTGGCATAAACCTTGTGTTACCGGCCGTGCGCGTCAATCGTCACTTAATTTTGCACTTATCTCAAGTCTACAGTTATTTTTCTTTGACGCGGACGGTCTCCATTATAAAAAAACGTTGTCTCAGTAACCACTTACAATCTGTTTTCTTGTCTTTATTTTTTTATTGTCCTTATAAAATGTCGCTTTTTTGGTGTTTAAGTCAAAATAAATGCTGTCAGTCGGGCGCTCAATTTTAAGTCTAACGTAAGGTCCAATAAAACTAATTTCAACCAAGTCTTTATTGTTTGGAATGATAAGAGTTGCGAGTCCGGTCATGTCAGTTGCTGTCCCTATGATTGGTGTATGGTCTTTTACAACAACATTAGCTCCCCGAATTATTTCTTGTCCAGCGACCAATTTAATTTTAATAGTGTCGGATGATTGTCCCAGAGCAACAGTCTCAGTTACAATAAATAAAATTGTCAGTAGTCTCAAATTCATTTTTCGTCTTTGCGCATGGCCGGTAACGTTTGGGTTTGGGCAGTGGCGGGCTTAGGAGGCCTTAGCAATGGAGCATCGCGGAATGCTAAGGCCGACAAGGTCGTCACTGTCTACCGTGGGCAAACGTTGTAGCGAAGATAAAACTTTTTACAGACTGGTCACCCCGCCATTGACCAAACCTGGTGTTGTGCACTGTGCGCCTTAGTTCCTCCATTCAATATAATCTGTCGGTTCGTCCGCATCGTCCCACTTAATTGTCATCGAGTCCTTTGTCACTTTTAACACTCGTCCTTTTTGAATGAAGTCGTTGTAATAAATTGTCAAAGAGTCTTTATCGAGTATGTAGGGCATTCTGCCGTCTCCGTCATAGTCCACGATATAAAAATGTTCTTTTTTTATCCAAAAGTCAGCGTGAGGTCCGTCTGGGTCTAACGTCCATATTCTAAAAAGTAATGCGGTGTCAACTGTCGGATTATTAATTATTGTTTTCTCGGGTCGTTTAACATTATCAACGTTCTCCAAGTCGGTGTTATATTCTGAAACTGTGTAAACAGTCCTGTCATCTTTGCCTAAAAGTTCATTATATCCGTGCAGCGTGTCCACCGTGTCCGACTTAGCAGTCGTCTCTAATTCACACTCATTAGTCTCATAGTTCCATCGTCCACCACGGTCGAGGCAAGAGTCTACCTTCAAAAACTTGTCAACCTTGAAGTACCCAAAGGTCAAACCGGTCGTTGTCAAAAGTCCGATGATTAATATTTTAGTTGTCCGTTTACTCATCTGTCCTGGCGCATTGTGCACAACGTTTGTGTTTGCGATGTGGCCGGCTTCCGAAGCCGCGCGTTGTCCCGCGAAACCAAACGTTGGTTTTATAAAAATACTAAAATTTAACCGGTCACCCGGCCATAGCGCAAACATGTTGTTATGGCGCGTTTTTCAACTGAGACTCCTTTCGAGTTCCTTGTTTACAGCGTCCCAGTCCGCGTCACCTATTCTATGATACGAAGCTCTTGATGGATGATTAATCCCAAAAACTTGAATTCCCTCAAATTGTCCACGTAGAAGTAGTGGTTTAGTTGAATTTGGTTTTGTTAAAATAGTCTCTTCAATATTACTCAAGCTCCTAAATGTCCCGAAGGACTCTGCTAAAATATTTCTGGGCTGAATTGTCTTGATAATGTCAACTAGGATATTTTTACAATAGTCAATAATTTTATTCTTGTTCTCCATCGATTCCAACGTATTTAAGTCGGGAGTTCTGAAAAATATTCTATTGGTTTTCACCGAGTCAATTAGAACTTTGTGTAGGATTTCACCTTTCAATATTTTTTCCCTAATCATCCTAGCTATCTTATAATCTTGGGCGGGGTCAATGTACTCGTGGATTTTGGGGATTTCGTAAAGTCCAGGCTCGTCCATTTGCCCACCAGGATTATCTCCAATTATCATTAATCTGGGATTCTGTCGTAGTGGGGAATAGAAGATTGAAAACTCTAGAGGTTTTTGTCTGAGTTGTATTCTCTCTTTTTTTACTTTTTCAATCAGTGCGTTACCCCACTCTGTCAGCTTGTCTTTGCTCATAAACTATTTCTCCAATGTCTGATAAATAGAGTTCTTCATCATGGTAGGCTGCTTCAACGTCAAACCGTTTGAGTTTGAAATTATAGATGCCCGCCTTACCGTTCAAGATTACTTTACCCCGTCCGTTACTGAATACATGACCAAGCCAATCGAATTCAAATTTTGAAATTATTTCGCCTGATTGACTTAGTAGGAGAGGTCTGTTAGTTATATTCTCATGGAAAATTATATAGTCCTCGTTCTCTTTAAAACTTTCTTTCCCAAGTATGTCTTCAATAAAGGAACATCTACTTTCTCCCTGATATTCAAATTCTCTGAAACCTTCTAAGCAAGGTTCAATGATAGTGTCACCATTTGAGTTTAATAGTCCGAAAACAATACCATATCGAAATGCAATTAAGTTGTCTGTCATTTCCCAAATTGCATGATACTCCTTTTTAAGAATTTCATTTCCAATGTCGTCCAAAAGTCCATATTTATTTTGAAACTGGAATTCTCCTTTGTCAACTGTTAGTGTGAACCTGTCGAGGAGTTTAATATTTTCTGCGTCCATGTCTGTAACTTTTACTGTCCCCGAAAAATGCGCCATAACGTTTGGGTTTGGGCAGTGGCGGGCTTAGGAGGCCTTAGCAATGGAGCATCGCGGAATGCTAAGGCCGACAAGGTCGTCATTGTCCACCGTTACCAAACGTTGTAGCGAAGATAACACTTTATGTTTACACGTCAGCCCGCCATTGACCAAACCTGTTGTTGTGGCCTGTTGGGCTTCGTCCATGATTGTCACACAACTCTTAGTTTTATTATCGATAATTTGAAGTCATAACAGTTGTCCTAGGGCTTTTACGGTCTGATTACTGTCGGGTAAAATGTTTTCCAATACCATAGAAGTCCAAAAGCAACAATGATGAACTCAGTCAAATAAACAATTCTCTTAGGGTTGGTTTTTATTGCCTTGCTAATCACAAGTTGAATTATTAGGTCGGCAAAAAGAATTGTCAGTGAAAAACCAATAAGTATATATGGAAGGAATCCTCCTAAACCAAGTTCATAGTCAATTTGTGAGTCCTTGTAGAATGTATATATTCCATCTCCAAGAAAGTATAGGGCTACTAAATGAAATGGTGTAAATCTATATTTGAATGTCATTCCGTTTTTTAGTCCTTTAAAATATTCTCTTCATAGTCTGCAGAGACGTAACCCCGATGTGAAAACTGTCAACGGAGAAAAGTCATTTCTTTATTAATTTTCAGTCGTCCATTTTTGTTGGCTTATACGTCACTGTCCACGAGCCGGCCCAATTGGCCACAACGTTTGTGTTTCTGCAGTGTGGGGATTAGGAGGGCTTAAAAATGTAGCGCAGCGAAATGTTAAGCCCGACCATCTCCAAACTGTCCACCGTTACTGAACGAAATTAAGAAAATACTTTTTATACCCACACTGCAACCCCACATTGCAGAAACATTTTGTTGTGGGCTGATGGGCCAACTCACTAGGTATTTTTTGTCTGTCATTCTTAATGTTATTGTCCTTATAATCCCAATCTAATTATTGGCATTTCCCCTTTAATTATTTGCGTTACTTTAGAATTTAATTCTGATAACATTCTCGCACCATTCATTGTAAATAATTGAATAAATGAATCTATATAATATTTACATACTTTCAACGGAATATCATGTCCGTATTCTTTAGCTAAGAGATGGAGTTTTTCATAGTCAAGCATAGCAACACCCCAATCATTTTCATAAATAGAAATCAAGCTTTTTAATTTAGTAAGTTTTGCTTCTTCCTCTTTTGTTAATGATACCTTGGCCTGAGTAGTTTCAGTGACTTGTAATGCTTTGATTTGAGCCAAATAAGAAGACTTAAATTTGGAAGGAGCAACAGAAGCAACAAAGCTTAGTTTATCAATTAAGACATCTGTTGTGCTGCTATTATTTGGAGAAGGAATATATTGCTTGCTACAGTAATAAACAGGACTTTCATACATTGGAACGAGAACCGAATCCATGAAATTCTTCATAAGTCTATAAGTTTGAGTGCCTTTTATTTTATCCAAATTATCGTACTCACCCATAGACAAATCATCTTGAAAAGCAACTATTCCAATCTGTTTGAACCGTTTTGACAAATCAAGATTGATAGTCCTCATTTCTTCTTTTGCAAAAAATTGGTCAAAATCATCAACATTCAACTCTCTCTTGTAATCTCTCCAAATTAAATTCAGATTTTTCACATTATTCAAATGCTCTAGATAATAAGTAAAAGATGATTGTTGGTCTTCAAAACTTGTAGGACTTCCGCAGGCGCGATAAAATCCAATTGTATTTTTGTGTTTTTCATAAAGCTCTTTTATGTTTTGCTGTGCATTTTGTGAGTATGCATTGAAAGAAATCAGAAGAGCAACAAGCGGCCAGAAAATAAGACTGTTTAACCGTTTGTAGGTTTTTAAAAAGAGAGACTCGGAACTTGATTCAATATATGTTTTCATTTTCTTGTAATTAATCCATCCAAATTGATTGTTGACTTTATGCCACTGACTTTCGGAGCAATGCTGCTCAGTATATATATCAGGGTGGAAGTCTTTAACTCCGATAAGTGGATTTTCATCCTCTTTTGTAACTACAATATGATAGTAGTTATTCAGAGATATTCCGGACAATTCTGGAACAATATCTTTCAAGACACTACTTTTTTTCAAATATCTCATTTCGGATTTTAATGAAGGCTTACTCTTTCTTTCTTCAACATATGGAGTCCTTTTAATCCAATCAGGTTCAACTAATTGGAAGTCCGATTGTTTAAACTTCGATAAAGCTAATGATAGGCAATAATTCAATTCCAGCTGACCTTTTAGAGTACTGTTATATCCCTTCTCTATTCTATCATTAACGGTGCAAGATTTTTCAAAAGATGATAGTTTTGCCTCAATAATAAAAACTTTCCGCTCGCCCGTTGTCCAATGAACCGCAATTATTGCATCGGGACTTCCAAATCCTTGTTTGCCCAAATCAGGTTCAATGATGATTCCAATTTTCTTGATGTTGTTGGGGTTTAAATTCAATGGTATTTTAAATTCGATAGTATTGGATAAAAAATCTATTAAAGAGGAAACTGACTTTTTTGACAAATCAATAAGGAAGGAACTAATTAAACCTCGTTCTCCACACATTTGTAAGTCAATAGTATCCATTGAATAATGTTATTGTCGGCTAACTCAGTCTTCAGTTTTTTGTTTTTCGTCAGCCGAGTCCGAATAATACTTGACATCTCTGTCCCCGGAACCCCCTGGCCCATTTGCCCACAACGTTTGTGCATAAGCAGTGGCGGGAATTCGAAGCACGTCACTGTCCCACGATACCAAATGTTATTTGAAAAACTAAACTACAAATTTACACCGAACCCCGCCATTGATTATGCACTTTGTTAGCGGGCGTTAACAACACCCACTCTTATTTAGTCATTCAATTCTTTTTCTCTCGTCAGTTGACTAAGCTCTGATGCATTACAACCATCGTACTTTGGAAATCTATACTTGTCATCAAACAAGTAAATAGGGAACTTAACCATTGTCCCATGATTGTCATTGTTAAAGCTTATTTCGTAATATTTCTTTTCGCCCACTTTCCATATATGGTCAAGTATAATCTTGTCCCCCGCCTCATTATTTTCAAACACTCTCTTCTCTCTGAATAAGTCTGGATGAAAAATAAGTACAAATTTGAAATAGACATTCTCCCTCAATAATTTCTTGGCTAATTCAAATTTCCCTTCTGTTATAGCTTTCTCAATTGAGTCTTGTGGAATTCTAAAGAAACTCGTTAGTTGAAAAAGTGAGTCGTTCTCAATTTTAAATTTCTTGGGCAACAATGAAACTAAAACAACATTTCCTTGTTCGTCTAGTCCCTCGACATAGTCTGTTCGTCCAAAAGATTCTTTTCTTATTTGTTTGTCGAGTTCCTCTATGTCATTATCAAGATATAGCCCACCAGTCACAGACCATTGTGACTTAGTCCAGAATATTAAAGTGTCTCCTTTTATCTGCTTTATGATTGGAATGGAGTCACAGTCATAAATTAATTCGTCTGGGTTAGCTTTTGGTAATTGTCGGAATATAATGTCGTTTTTATTGAGCCACTTTGTAAATACCTCAATTCGTTTTTCCTTGTCCTTGTCTCTTTTCTTTGATTCTTTCCCTTGTCCTATTGAATAGGTTGTCCACGATAAGAAAATCAGATTTATAATTAGGAGTTTCATCTCGATTAGTTAATGCCCGCTAACGTTTGGGTTTGGGCAGTGGCGGGCTTAGGAGGCCTTAGCAATGGAGCATAGCGGAATGCTAAGGCCGACCAAGTCGTCACTGTCCGCAGTGGGCAAACGTTATAACGAAGATAATATTTTAAATTTACACATCACCCCGCCATTGCCTAAACCCGGTGTTGGCAACCGTTTTACCCCACTGTAAGTATTTCAATGCTGTCATTATTCTTAATCGCAAGTCCTTTAAGTCGTTTATTGTAGGCCACTAAAGGTAATTCATCTTTTATGTTTTGGATTATCGAAGATTTTTGAAGACCTGTCTGAATGTCTTGAAATGTCTCTATAACTTTTCCGGTATTAATGTCGATAAGTTTCGGGTATTTGTATATGTCCCAACAATAGTCTTTGTCTATCGCAATTATATTACCATGTTCTTCTTCTATTTTGACTGATTTAGACACAGTGTTATTGGAAATGTTCCATATAGCAATGTGTCCAGGGAGAACAGAACCTGGGTTCTCGTCATCTAGCAATTCGTCTGACGCACATACCAGTATACTATCATTGTCGATAAAACTGGCTGAACAGATTTCAGCCAACGTGCCTGGTAAAGTAATTCCTTTATCAAGTAGTAGCGGATTGTCAATGCATGCATTCACTTCATAAAGTTCAAGGGTGTCAAGAGGATGCCAAACCCACCCTTTACTGATTAGATATCTATTGTCTTGACTCACTTCCAGTCTTGAGTGAAACATGTCTTTAGGTTTTCTGTCTGGAGTGTCAGTTACGATTTTACCAGTTTCAACGTCTTCAAAATCAAGTCTGCAATATTCAAAGGGGCAGTGGGCTAAATAAGTCTTGTTGTGTCCAACAGAAATAAACGCAGCTGGATACTCATAAATGTCTGCACAGTAATAACTACGATTTATTTCTCTTAGAATTTCTCCATTTTTAAGGAGTAGCCCCTTTGTCCCAAGCCTTTTATATATAAACGAGTATGTTCCATCTTTGGACGAAATGGCACTGTCAAATTTGAAAGCGAATGAGTACTTATTTAGCTGTTGTCTTTGACCGTCAAGACTGTATGTTGTACCGGCATTAGCCCAATCAATTATCTTGTCTTTGTACCAATCTATTGTTCCAAGGGAATCTACTTTTATCTTCTGTCTCTTGATTGTCATTTGTCCAAGATGTCCGGTAAAATGGTTGCCAACGTTTGGGTTTGGGCAGTGGCGGGAATAGGAGCGCTAAAAAATGGAGCGAAGCGGAATGTTTAGCGCGACCTTCACGTCACAGTCCCCCGTGGGCAAACGTTGTAGCGAAGATAAAAATTTATACTTACACATCACCCCGCCATTGCCCAAACCTGTTGTTGTGCGCTGCTTATTTTAATCTCACATTTTGATATGTGTGTATAACTCCGTCACCGAAAGTTCTCGGAGACACCGAAACAAATTCGATTGGTCTTATTTGTCCTTTCTTGGCTGCCCTAATCAATTTTTTGTCTTTTATAGCTGTTAAATATGGGTCGCCAATTTCCGTCCATTCGTCAAAGTCCTCGTCCTTCTTTCCTTTGTCCCACTTTTGTTTGAGTTCTAAGATGTTGTCGTAATAACCGAATCGTAGTCCCGCTCCGTTTTTAAAGAATTTACTTTTTACGAAACCTGTCTCAAGTTTTATTGAGTCAAATTGAAGTCCAAATTTTACAGAGTCTGGTAAATTGTCAAACATAAATTTGTCGTCCTCGGTTTTCTTTGATTCATATGTCTGTTGTCCGTTTGTTGCATAAAATCTTGCACCGTCTGGAATTGTTGTCTGTTGATGATTTAACTCAAGAGTGATTTTATAAAATGGAGGAACTGAATTGAAGATAGTTTCTAAACTGTCCCGATGCCGTTTTAATTTTTCACTCCTTTCAATCCTTTTATTCCATGTCTTAAGTTTAACACTGTCGGTCACCTGTCCCTGAGTCGTCCATGAAGTTAGTGTCAGTAGAAATAATATTAAGAAACGAGTCTTCATTAAAAATAAGTTGCGCACAACGTTTGGGTTTGGGCAGTGGCGGGCTTAGGAGGCCTTAGCAATGTAGCATCGCGGAATGCTAAGGCCGACAAGGTCGTCATTGTCCACCGATACCAAACGTTGTGGCGAAGATAACATTTTATGTTTACACATCACCCCGCCATTGCCCAAACCTGGTGTTAGCGTGCGTACCTTTTCTTGGATTCCTTAGTGAAAAATATTGGTATTGTCCACCCTTCATTCAATGGTTCTCCTCTTGAATAAAAAACTTGAACTAATGGGAAGTCTCTAATAATCTGCTCAAGTTGATTTCTGTACTCTCCTTCAAGATGTCCTTTTATTTCAGATTCACCGATTTCTCCATTTCCATTAACTTTAATGGTGACATATAATTTTTTCTCTTTGGAGAGTTCTGGTAATTTATCCCAATTAATTTGTTTGTAAATCTGTTCTTGTATGTCCTCGGGTTTTCTTGAAAATCTTTTGTCCTCAGGACTTACTCCATTTTTGTATTCCATTTCGTTTTCTACTTTACCATCTTTGACACTAACAATGAATTCTGTCTCATAGTGTCTATCGTATCCCATATGGTTATATCTTATAACTTTTCCTTTCTCTATAAACAATGGTCCGGTATACCATTCGGCAGGTATTTTTGATGGTTGTCCCTTGAATATATTTTCTTTTATGCTTTGTTTCCTGTCTCCACACGCAAAAACGTCAATTAGAAAAAGTCGGTCTTCTTTTATTTCCCAAAGTCCAACGTAACCTCTCCACAATGCTGTCGAACAGCCGTCTTTTAGAAATGGATGGAATTTCTCCCTCGGTTCATGTTTTTGAAGAAAAGTCTCCAGTGGTTCACATAACATTGTCAGCGTGTCGCCTTTGTAAATTATTAGTTCGCCTGTCTGGCCAGTCGCAAAACAATTAATTGTCCAAAAGAAGATTATAAATGTCGAAGCGAGTCTCATCTTTCTGTCGTCCAAAGGTATGCACGCTAATGTATGTGTTTGTGCAGTGGCGCTGAATCAAAAATAAAAAAATTAAATTAATTCAGCGCCATTGACACAAACATGGTGTTGTGTGCTGTTGGTGCAGCGGTCAACACTGAATTTAAAGTCAAGAAGTGTTTTTAAGTCCAAATTATGAACATATAGATGGGTCTATATGTCTGTTGTTTGGACGGTCAAAAGGGATTTTACGGCTCAATAATCGTCTAAGTAAGTCGTAAAAGCCGTAATTAACCGTTTGTAATCGGTTGCCATCTGGATGATGTCCTCGATAACGGCTAACTTCGTCCCCAAGTCCTTGGAACGGGGTCACCCGTTTGAAAGTGCGAACTTTCCACGGTCTCACCGCAAGGACTTGAATCGAAATCATACTGATTTCTCTACCGTCTTACTTTTAGAAAACTGAGCTGAAATATAAAATCCTCTTTTGTAAAAACACTTTTTATCATTTCAGCTGCACCAATTGCACACAACGTTTGGGTTTGGGCAGTGGCGGGCTTAGGAGGTCTTAGCAATGGAGCATCGCGGAATGCTAAGGCCGACAAGGTCGTCACTGTCCGCAGTGGGCAAACGTTGTAGCGAAGATAACACTTTATACTTACACATCACCCCGCCATTGACCAAACCTGTTGTTGGCAGCTGCGCACACTTATGTAACTCTAAAATATCCAGCGTATCACAGTCACGAGTCCAATGATTGTTAAGATAACCACAGAGATTAGAACCCCAAATATTAAAACTGCACCAAAGTCCCAAGTTCCCTTTTGTTTTGTCCGCGGCATCCCAATTTTTTTCCTTCTAAATGTTGGAATGTGTCCAGTTTCTTTTTTACTCCATTCCTCAAATTGAGTCAGCTGTTGTTTGGCAAAGTTATTTAAGTTGTCTTTGTTACCTTGAAATTGAATGTCGCTAAGAATTTTCCAACCACTTTTGTTGACCGAGTCAAGGTAGATTGTCACAGCTTCGTCCATTTCTATTGTTCTATCTTTTTCCAAAAGAAAATATTGTCCTGCGTTGTCCTTAAAACCAATGCCTAAGTAAATATGTCCAAGTTTTGTTCGAAATCTTAATTCGTCTGGGTAGGTTTTAATCAGTCCGTGCAGTCGGTCAATTGCTCTTTTCTTTAATCCTTTGTCGAGGTCGTTGTCAACCCGTCCTATTTTTTCTTCGAAGTCCATCTCTGTCCAGTGTGCGTTGCTGCCAACGTTTGGGTTTGGGCAGTGGCGGGCTTAGGAGGCCTTAGCAATGGAGCATCGCGGAATGCTAAGGCCGACAAGGTCATCACTGTCCGCATTGGGCAAACGTTGTAGCTAAGATAACACTTTATGTTTACTCATCACCCCGCCATTGACCAAACCTGTTGTTAGCAGCCGTGCATCACGTCAAAGTCAAGATAAGTCTCTCAAAGAATGTTAAAAATTTTGCCTTTTTTGTCCGAAAGCATAAGTGTGTGGTCATGAATTTGTCCACCGTCTGGTCTTCCAGTCCCATTATCAATTTTTTATCCGTCCGATATGCATAAACAATATAATTTTGATCATAGTCAAACCAATACCCACAGTCTGCCTCATTTCCAGTCGTTACGATAGTAATCTGCTCCTTAAATTCCTTCAATTTTCTTCCTTTATAAATCTTCACCACCTCCATCACAAATTCAACACGTCTATATTCTATTTCATATTCACTACTTGAGAATTTCTCTTTAGTCTTTATTTCATTGAAGTCAATGAGCCGTCCTTTAAATACAAAATCCGATTTCTTTTGAGTTTTTAGAATTCCAATGTGTCCGCAAGAACAAGCTAGCAAGCTTAGCGCGTTGAATACCAGTCCAACAGTAAATATTGTTCTTAAATAATGCATGGCTGCTAACGTTTGGGTTTGGGCAGTGGCGGGCTTAGGAGGCCTTAGCAATGAAGCATCGCGGAATGTTAAGGCCAACTAGGTCGTCACAGTCCACCGTGGGTAAACGTTGTAGCGAAGATAATATTTTATACTTACACATCACCCCGCCATTGACCAAACCTGTTGTTGTGGGTAGTTTTTTCAACTCGCTTTTAATACTTTGACTTGGTTTCCGAATATGTCAATGTAACCATCTTGTATAGTTATTATGATATGGCCGTCTTTAGTCGTAATCACGTCATTGTCGTAAGTCCATGTTCGTTCACTTGTGATTAGCGCAACCATTACGAAGCTTTTATTCTCTATTTTAGCTATATAGGTTTTTCTAAAATCTGTTATTACATGAAAAAGTTCTTGTTCAAAAATGAAACTTGCTAAAGCTAAAACTCCAATGCTATCTACCAGGGTCTCGGTCCCTTTCTTCGATTTTGATTCATCGTCCCCAGCGTAGCGAAATATCTTTTTCCCTTTTTTCTTTCTTGGCGGTGGCATTTGGAAGATGTCCATCGATTTAGGGTCAGAAATTTTAATTATCTCAGTAAAGCCACTCAAGTGAGCAAGGGAACTTGTTACAATGTAGTTGTCATCAATTTTGTTAACAGAGACAGGACATGTCGCCTCACAAGAATATTCTTTGCCATTTATTTTGTCCTTAAATCTTATCGTCCCTCCCCACTCTCCACTGCAAGTTTTGCTGACAGTGTAATCATTGTCCTCATAGAAACTAAGTTTATTTTTTTTTAATTTTTCAATTTCAGTCCTTTTACTGTCAGTTAATACGGTGTCGGTAACCTGAAAAAATGCTGCAATTTGTCCGCTAGAAATGAATGGTGTCAGTAAAGCGAAGGTTATGTAAATGGTTGTCCGCATGTCTTTAGAAAAAATTACCCACAACGTTTGGGTTTGGGCAGTGGCGGGAATAGGAGCGCTAAAAAATGGAGCGAAGCGGAATGTTTAGCGCGACCTTCACGTCACAGTCCCCCGTGGGCAAACGTTGTAGTGAAGATAGAAATTTATACGTACACATCACCCCGCCATTGACCAAACCTGGTGTTGTGCGCTGGTTTTTTTTAACTGGTTGTGTAATAGTCTATCAATAATTCCTCACCACGTCTCCACTTTATCCAGCCACTCTTTATTTCAATCCTATTTTGTCCTTCGTCACAATGGTCAGTCGTGAAAATTTCAATCCAGTCTCCTTTTAAAGATTTCACTTGAAAACAGTCCCGACCTTCATATTTTATTTCGTCAGCCGTGTCACTAGGTTGTTTTCTTATTATTTGTTTATGATCGGCAAGTCTGCCCACCCCAAACATTTGCTTTAAGTATTCTTCCCAAGTCAAGAATATTGTCGTCTTATTCTTTTTAATCCAGTAAGTCTGTCCGTTGTCGTTGTTCACAATAAGTTCTAACCATTCACCATTTGTCGATTTACACCTAAAGTTAAATTGTGAGTAGTCAAGCCATAGTACTTCGGGTTTTAACCAAGTCTGTTCAGTTTTCAGATTCTTTATATTCCAACTCTTTATCTCTTTGTCGTCAAAGAATTCGATTCTCTTTGAATGTACTTTGTCAGTCGGCTTAGTGTAAAAGTCAATTATTGTCTTGTCGTCAAATTCTATTTTTACAATTCCCGTCCCAAGTGTCACTTGTCCGTAACTCCGTGTCAGAATTGTCATTAATAATATTGCAGTCCAAACTCTCATAAAAAAACTTGCGCACAACGTTTGTGTTTCTGCAGTGTGGGGAATAGGAGCGCTAAAAAATGAAGCGAAGCGGAATGTTTAGCGCGACCATCTCCAAACTGTCCACCGTTACTGAACGAAATTAAGAAAACTAAACTTTATACCTACACCGAACCCCCACATTGCAGAAACATTTTGTTGCCGGCTGTGCTCATTCTCCGTCCTTAATGTGTCCATGCTTTTTTAATTCTATGAAAGCTTTGTCAAAGTAGTCCGGACTTAATAATTCACTTGTCTTTACCATTGGATTTACATGAATTCCTCTGTCCAAATTTTTAATGTGGTCTACAAGTCGTTGTTCTTCTTTTGTTAATTTTTGTCTCTTGTGTTTTTCTAAGTAATAAAGTCCTTGCACTCCGTAGGCTTGTTTTTCAGGATTCATAGATGTCAACCATTTTCTTAAGAGATTTCTGTTTTCATTTTCGTACGCGTCAATCATTATTCGGCAGTCCCTTAAAAGGGATTGATGTATCCCCATGTATGTCCCGAAATAGTCAAAATTGAATGGTCCGAATTCATTTTTATAGTCTTTGATTTTGGTTTTATAAAAGGTTTCATGGTCATGAACGAAACTGTAAAACCTCTTTTCAAAAATGTGGTCGTACAAATCTCTTCCGGATTCTGATATTTTAACTCCAATAATTGTGTCATTTCGTATTAAGAAGTTAAAGTCAAACCAAAATTTGGTTGTTATAACCCCTCGAACTAATTGTGAAACATTGAAGTCCAAATTTCTCCATACTTGATAGTAGAAATACCATTTAGTTGGGTCTTGTCTCTCAAATCTTGGTGGAAGGTCGTGGTAAGTTGAGTCTCTGTTTTTAATTTTTAGTCCAAGTTCCTTTTCAAACTCTGTCAGAGTAATTGATTCTCTTGAAAATAAGTCCTGAATTATCTTTAACTCTTTACTGTCGGCAAACTCCTGCCGTCTTTCTTTATCAATTTGTTTTCCAATGTTTCTTTGTCCCCAACTGTCCAACGTTGAGAAAATTATCATTAGGATTATTAGTTGTCTCATTTTATTTCAGAGCATTGCCGGCAACGTTTGGGTTTGGGCAGTGGCGGGCTTAGGAGGCCTTAGCAATGGAGCATCGCGGAATGCTAAGGCCGACAAGGTCGTCACTGTCCGCATTGGGCAAACGTTGTAGCGAAGATAAAACTTTATACATACACTTCACCCCGCCATTGACCAAACCTGTTGTTGGCAGCCGTACCTTCACCGCTCCACTTTTGTTGAGTCCTTTGATTTTCTCAGTATTGTCATCACGGTGTCAGCAAGTCGGTAAACTGGGTCATGTTTTACGAGGCTATCTCTCTCTTGCACTGTCAGTTTTTTAAATTCAGTTGTGTCGGGTGGTTGAACAAAACCCTTTTGAATTTCTTTTGTGTCCATTAATTCTTGATTTTCGGCAAGGTCGATTTCTACACGTCTCGTCCCCAACAAGTCTGCGTGAATTGTAAAAGTCGAACCTTTTGTCAATTTAATGTTTCGTCCCACCCAAATTGTCGCGAGTATCTTCTTTTCATTGTCTAACTCCAAGTCCTTTACTTGTCCGACCTCCATTCCTTTTAAAATCACTTTGTCTCCTTCCGTCAGTCGGTCAACATTGTCAAACTGAACTTTGTAGTATTCAGAGTCCGAACAACTAATTAGTCCCAGTAGTAAAATGTAAGTCAGAATATTTTTCATTGTCTAATATGTCCAAAGGTATGGCTGCCAACGTGAGTGCATAAGCAGTGGCGGGTTTAGGAGGGCTTAGCAATGAAGCGCAGCGGAATGCTAAGACCGACCTGCCGCGAAACTGTCCCACGACACAGAACGTTGTTTGAAAACTAAAACTACAAATTTACACTGAACCCCGCCATTGATTATGCACATTGTTGCCGGCTGGCCCCGTTGGTCAAATCTTTTTTGTCGTCCTTAATTCTGAAAAGTCAATGTCGTAGCTTTTCAATAGTTCTATGTCCAACTTCCATTTCTTTTTACTTCTGATTCTCCACTCTTTAAATACAGCTCTTTTCATCTCAAGGGCTTTCTCGTTGTCAAGTTGGTTAATCTCTTTGAATCGGTTTAGAGCCCTTTCTCCGTTCCCTCTTATTCCTGCAAGTCCAATGTGTTTTACTTCATGACAAGGTGGGCATATTGCTTGGAAATAACTTAGTCGTTGAGTAAGAGTCTGCATGTCATAAGTCCATACTTCGTGACACTCAACAGCATGAGTGTCGCCAACACCTTTACAAATTTCACATTTGTTGTCCGCTTTTAAGTATGTTCCTTTTCTAATTTTGTCCCAATGCTTAGGTCTTACATTACTTCTAACATTTGAAAACCAACTTGTCCGTGGAACAAGTTCGATTTGTAGCAATAAAGTCTTGTGTAATTCAAGAAGTTCTTTCTCTTTTTTGGTCAGTCGTAAGACTGTCGGCCTGCTCTTAACGAGTTTTTGTTTCTTAGTTCTCTTCGAAGTCGTCCCTTTGATATTTTTCTTTGTCTGTCTCATGGCTTGCTTGTCACAGGGGCTTGCCGGCAACGTGTTGTGTTTATTTAGTTGCGGGAGTAGGAGGGCTTAAAAATGGAACGCAGTGGAATGTTAAGCCCGACTTGCTCCGCAACTGTCCGCCTACAGCGGACTAAATTAATAAGCCGCTTTGAATAGCCAACACCGAACCCCGCAATTAAATAAACACGGTGTTGTGCGCTGGTTTGCTTCTCCTAAATTGGTTGTCCAAACAAATCTTTATTTCCTGTAAAAGCCCAATCTTTTTTGTCTAATAGATTGAACGGGTTATTGCAACTCTTAAGTTTGAATTTTCGAGATAGTATTTCTATGGCTTTCTTGTCATTAGTGGCAATAAATATGTTTTGTTCATTATCACTTTGTTCATGCAAAAATCCAATTGATTGTTTGTCAATGTTGTATAACTCATTCTTTACGTATTCAAAGAAGTCATTCCATTTGCTTTGAGTCTGATAGTATTGCATCTTATTTAAATTAGGTCTTTTGCCTTTTTGGTTGATTCTTGTTCTTTTCTTAATCTTTCACTGTTAATTTTTGATTCAATGTCGGGTTGATAAATTGTTAGATTTACCATATATGATGTTGTATTGTTATCAATTGATATTTTTATTCTCTTCCGTCCAACGTCCCATTGTTTGATTAAATAGCTGTATCCACTTTGAAGTTTATGTCTTGGTTCAACTTCGTTTGAGATTGTTGGTTTCCCATATTTTTGTTCGATTACGTCACTTATAAATTTAACTTGATTTGGAACTTCAAAATCATACTTTTCCCAAAGGATTGGTGTCCCCTGAATTAGTAAATAGTATAACTTGTCCTCATGGTAAAAATCTAATATTTGAAAGGACTCATATTCTCCAATGTAGTAGTAGCTCATGTATGTGCTACCTGGGGGTTTTCTTTCAATTGATTTTTTAAATTTTAGAATTTCATTTTTTGCCACTTTTTTTGTCATTGTGAATTTCACGTCCCCAATAACCTTGTCTTGTTCAATTAGTATTAAACTGTCTTTTATTTTTCTTTGTCTTTCTTCATTCACTCTTTTCAAACTGTCTTGTGTGAATGCACGTCTTTGCTCAGCTTTCTCCTGTTGTCTTTTTGAGTCCGAGTTACAGGAAAGTTGAATGATGAATATTATTGCTAAAACTATTGTCTTAAGTCTCATATGTTTTTTTTGTTTTTGCAAACTTGCGCACAACGTTTTGGGTTTATGACGGCTGCGGTTTTCGAAGCCGTTTTTGTCCCACGTGGGTGAACGAAATTAGTAAAACCAAACTACATTTCAACCTGTCACCCGCAGCTGGCATAAACCTGGTGTTGTAGCCCGTGCGCATCCACCGAAATTAATTGTCGACACTAATGTCGACCCGTTTGTCTTGAAGCGCCACGGGTCTACTTTAGTAAAACGTTGTCACCGGATTGAATCAAACTCGATTTTTATCTCAATTCCGAAATTTTGTCTATCAATTTCTAAGAGCGTCTGTCCGTTTACTGTAATGGATTTTGAGTCAATGTTAGGAAGTCCCTTTATTTCATAGGTAAAGTCAAAATGGCAATTACAGTCGGCAATCTCTAACAACTCAGTCGTCTTGCCTTTTTTGTCTTTTATAATTGTTGGCTTAACTGAAAATTTTAAGTCCAACGTCCCCGATTTTGTTAATTCAAAGTCTCCTTGGAAGTTACCACCACAAGGGGCAAATGTCCTTAGTTTAATTTTCGTCAGTCCAGAAGTCTTTGTAAAACTTTGAATTTTTGAGCTGTCCCCAATACAGTCTTTTAAGCAGTCCGAATAATTAAATTTATTCAAAGTCTGTCCGAAGAGTCCAGTTGTTGTGACTGTAAATAATAATGTCCAAAGTGTCCTTGTCATTTTTTTAGCGCATGGGCTACAACGTTTTGTGTTTATTTAGTTGCGGGAGTAGGAGGGCTTAAAAATGGAGCGCAGCGGAATGTTAAGCCCGACTTGCTCCGCAACTGTCCGCCTACAGCGGACTAAATTAGAAAACGATTTTGACTTTAAACACAAAACCCCGCAATTAAATAAACACGGTGTTGGTGGCTGGCGCTTAGTCCCTCACTTAATTTTGGAACCTGTAACATTGGAATGGTATGTTGTCATTCGTGTCATTAACTAAGTTCACGGTCACGGGAAATTTCCAGTCCATTTGTCTATTGTTGAGATGGTCGGGAAGGTCAATTTGAATGTTTTCTCCTTTCTTGTCAACGAACTCCTTTGTCACCGTAGCTGAAATTTTCTCTCCCTGTTCAGATTTGTCCAAGTTCAATAACCATTTAAGTTGGTAATAGTCACAGAAAATGTTTGCGTAAACAGGTTGGTCGTAATTGTGTTCATGAAACATAACGTTTGCAGCAATTGTGATTTTGTCGTAGTACTGAATTGCTATTGATTCAATTCCCAAATATTTTGTTGTCATTTTTTCTTGAGTCTTTTAGTCCTTTATTAAAGCCATACATGTCAATAATTTTAGCTTTTGGGTATTTAATTCCTGATTTTACTCCAGTCAAAAAGTCTATGGTCTCAATATTATTTGCCTCATTGTCAATTGTATCTTTATTCTCATTATAAAATAGTTCAATGCATTTAAGTGATTTTCTATTCACTTTTCTGAATCCGCAGCTACCTTGAAATATCTCTCTAAAGGAATTGGCAAAGTACTGGTCATAAGCTGGAATGAAACCGAAAACACCTAAAAGTATTTTAGTCGTTAAGGTCAAGTCAGCATTACTATTTTCTATCACATGTGATTTTACATTTTCATAGATGTCCAGTATTTGGTCGGCATTGCTTGAATAATTATCAACGTCAATTAACCAAATATCTTTAGGAAGTGAAGCTATGTATTCAATTACACCTGCATAATATCTAGCACTTTTTCCCAGTAGGAAACTTGACCCTCTTAACATTCCCCAACTTGCAAGATAAAATCCAAGTGTTAGACAACTTCTTTCTAAATTCTTCTGGATTTCTGATGAACTTGTTGTTTTGAAAAAGTTATAACAATAGTCAAACGATGTATATCTATCAACTGGATTGCATTTAGTCCTAAAATCGGAAATAACTAATTGAATGTCACCTTGTCTTAAATTCATGTTATCTAAGGGGTCTTATTTTTTTACAGCGCTTGCCACCAACGTTGGTGTTTATTTTGTTGCGGGTATAGGAGGTTTTAAAAATGGAGCGTAGCGGAATGTTAAAACCGACCTGCACGTCATTGTCCCCCGACACCGAACGAAATTAAGAAACAAAAATTACAACACCACACTGCACCCCGCAATAAAATAAACATAGTGTTGTGCACCGTGCGGTCTGTCGAACGTTATAAAAGAAACGAATCTTAGTCCACTGTTGCGAATTTTGTTTTGAAACCAGGTCTAAGTCCACCGTTATAGACAGACTGTACGGTGTCAACACGTGAGCGCGGGAAAATGCCGGAATTCTCCGCGGAACGAACTCTTGTCCACCGGCTGTAAAACTCTCCGCGTAAACGAGTCTTTTGTATTTCATTTTCAGTCCGTCCTTGTCTACTGAAGCCGAAATTGTCTCACAGTCAGCAAACGTAATTTTGAAACGTTAAAGTCGCGCGTTGGCAGTGTGTACCTAAAACTTTATTGATTTGAAGTCTGCCGTTATTGTCTGCGGAGACGAGTTTATGTCGTTAACGTTGTCACCCGTTGCGTAGGACTTTTTTGTCCGACCGCATGGTGCACAACGTTTGTGCATAAGCAGTGGCGGGAATTCGAAGCGCATCACTGTCCCACGGCACAAAACGTATTTTGAAAAACTAAACTACAAATTTACACTGAACCCCGCCATTGATTATGCACTTTGTTGTGTGCTGGCCGCTTTACAGGTGCTTTATTTCAACTCCTAAATTCCCTACTCTTAAAGTTTTAACATTTGTCAGTTGTCCGTCTTTAAAGTCCAATTGAACTTTAATTAATCCTTTGTCATAAAACCAATACAAGAATTCATTTTCACCTATATGGTTTATAAATCCAAAGTCCGTTATTGTTTTGTCCTCATCTATCATTGGAGAATGAGTCTCTCCATGAGAGCTTAAAATTGGTTCAATGTCACCGCTCTGTTTTATTTTTTTGAAGTCAGTCGAGTCTAAGGTGTTTGTCAGAAGTTCAGCATACTTATCTGCAATTTCTTCACTTGTCTTTAAGTGAGGCTCGAATATTTGTTTAAAAGTTGAAATGTCAATGGAGTAGGAGTCAATCGTGTCAAAGTCAATGTTGCTAGGGTCTTTAACTCTTCTTAATAGATAATTTGATTTTAAGTCGTTTATTTCTCCGTTGTCCTTGTTGTAAACTACATAATGTATGTCAGGGGTCCCGCCATAAATATCATTGTTTACTTTGTATAGGTTTAATTCTTTGCTGTAAGGTTCGATGATTTCAATGTCTATCATCGTGTCATAGAGAGTCGGTATTTTTCTAAATAGAACTTCAAGTGGTTTTGCTGTCTTTTGACTGTAGATATGAAATTTAACTTTAAAGTCCGAGTCTTCAGTAAATCTCTTGTATAGATTTACTCCAGTCAGTCCAACGATGATTATTAACAGTCCTATTAGTATTCTCCTCATGTCATTAAAGCGGCTTGCACACAACGTTTGGGTTTGGGCAGTGGCGGGCTTAGGAGGCCTTAGCAATGGAGCATCGCGGAATGCTAAGGCCGACAAGATCGTCACAGTCCACCGTTACCAAACGTTGTAGCGAAGATAAAACTTTTTACATACTCATCACCCCGCCATTGCCCAAACCTGGTGTTGGCAACCGTGCTATTCCTCACTCTCTATGTCCATTGGTCGCGAAATAAATAGATCGTCACCGTCTGGTTTAAAGTGCCCAAAATATATTGTCGTGTCCTTATTCATTATTGTCAGCCAAGAACCGCCATTTATTTGAAATTCAAATGTCCTGTCTTTTTGTCTTAATTGTCCTGTTATAGAGCAAGGTAAATGCTCAAATAAATGATGCCAGTCCGGTCCGCTTATTATCTCCGAGTCCTTTATTATTTGTTCAATGTGTTTGACCGTTAATGCCCAAGTTTTACAAATTGTCGTGTCCGTCTCGGATGAGGGATAGTCGTTTGTCTTTTTATGATTTAGTATCTCAAATATGTCTGCGTGATTAAAATCGATCAAATTGTCTTCGGCAACCATGTCTTGTGACTTGTTGTAGTTGTCATCTTTTTGTTTTGAGATGTCACACGATACACAAGTCAAAATTATGGTCAGGTTAATCAGTTGTCTCATAGCATGGTTGCCAACGTTTGTGTTTCTGCAGTGTGGGGAATAGGAGCGCTAAAAAATGAAGCGAAGCGGAATGTTTAGCGCGACCTGCTCCGTAACTGTCCACCGTTACTGAACGAAATTAAGAAAACTAAACTTTATACCTACACCGAACCCCCACATTGCAGAAACATTTTGTTGGTAGCTGTAGGGCCCTTCTCCGAACTTCATTCGTAGCCTTGTCTTTCGTCCCCCGTTAATGTTACACGTTACTTTATCATTTAGTCGTGCGGTGGGGCATTTTTTGTTGCCTACTTTGTCAACAGACACTGCACTTAGCACACTTATTGACTGGCTTTGGATGTGTGCCGCATGTGTGGCCAGACAATGTGTGTGCGAATCTATTCAAAAAAATAATTGTGGACTTACTATAATCTTGATGCCTAAATGATTTGGAAATAATGGCATAATGTCTTCAATTAACTTTTCATTGCAAATATGAATTTCATTTATGTAATAAAGTGGAATCAGTTCTTTGACTAAAACTTCTGAGCACTTGATTCTCTTGCCGTCAATGTGATTTGTCCAGTATTCATCTTTAATTACTGTCCAGTTTAGTTTGTTGAAGTCATCTATGTTAGTATAAAAACTTGTTGACCGAACGGCTGCGTTTCCGTCTGAAAAGGCTACGTTTTCTGTGAGCAGAATATGCAGATTAACTTTGAATAGAATTAGATTGTCACGATAACCATTCTTGCAAAGGAAAAACAACATTGGATTTTTAGGATTAATATACAAAGGTGCAAAATCATGGATGTTACCTATTGTCGGGTCAATTCTATTTCTTCTGTTGTTTACCTGTTGATTTGATATGTCAATAGCAACAACACCTTTGCTATGAGCGGAATTGTGAGATAAAATTCCTAGTTTAAGTATGCTCTGTATATTTTTTAAATGTGTGATATAGAATAGTCCCCCAAAAGGAATTTTAGATAGTTGATGTTCCTCTAGTTTTTTCTTTTTTGAAATGACATCTCGTTGTTCGGCAAATTGAAGAAACTTTAAAGTTTCCTCTTTAATTTGAGACAGTAAGTTCCCATATATTTTAATTTGCTCAGGATTTAAAGAAACAAAGTAGTTGTCAATTTTGGCAAATAGATGTTTATAGAATTTGACAATCTTCGAAAGTGAACCGCCATATAAATTATCAAGCCAAATAATCTCAGGTGAATTTAGTTTGAGCTTTAGATGATAATAAGAATTTCCCTTATCATATGTCGATGGAAATCTTAAATGTAAAGAGTTATGAATTCTTTGAATTTTAAAATCTATGCATCCAAATAATTTAGTGTCAGTAAATATATTTTGATATTTCTCTGTAAGGTGGTCAATATTTCGAAAGTGCTCTGGCTGAACAATTGAAGCGAGAAAACTTTCAACCGGAAATAGTTGCTCATAAAGAAATCTCAATATTTCTATATAAGTGTTTCTGTTGTAATGTTCAAGTCTCGGGTCTTGACTATTCAAAGTAGATAATTTTTAACGAGCGATTTGGCATTTCAAGCGTAAACTGTTCTATTTCCTGCAAGCCGTCCATTTGTAGCGTAAATAGGTAATCGGGGTCATATCCTTTGTATTGAAGTAAATTTGATTTGCTTGAAATCAAATAACCCTTCTTAGGCGATAAAGTAGGTTCGATACTAACAACTATTTCTTTTTTGTCATCTATTAGATTGATGTTTATTGTTCGGTCTGCTGGTGTATCAGCTACTAGATTTCCCTTTTCAAATCGTTTATGGCTTGTTGAGTAAAAAACAATGGCATTCGTAGGGACATTATCGATTTGGATGCCATGATGTTTTTGAAAGTAGTCTCGGAGATGGTCCCACATTCCTTCCCAAAGGATGTTTTGTGGTACGCCAACAAGCGCAAATGTTGCTTCACTTTCACCATATTCAGGGATGAGTTCTCTTGCGGCTTGAGCAAAGGCCGCAGCATAATGAATGCTATTTGCTAGGTCTCCATTTTGCAATACGGCAAGGCATGCGTTATTAATGACTTCAGTTTCAATATCAGGAACGGTAAGTTGGCCTCTTCTCTTTTGTAGATTAACTATTGACCTAAGCAGAATTTGTTTTGCTGTATTTACATCCATGTTAGAATAGATTTAATTGGATATTTATCGGGTCTGTCCTCATCGCATAACTGAAGCACTTTTCAATTGTTGATTCACCTAGGCCATCAACGGATATTAATTGCCCCATGCTTACTAACTCCTCAGTTTCAATGATATTCTTGATTTTTTGAATTTTGTCAGATTTTAAATGTGTCAATTTTTTAAGTGTCTCCTCTGAGTGGGTAAGGAATGCTAATTTAAAGTCTTTAAAAAGGTCATCAGGTGCGGTTGAATCGTACTCATAAACTTCACAAGGAATATCTATTTTAGATAGGTACTTGTCCAATAGTGAAAGTGATTGCTCCTTGGTAAGCCCACCGTTTTGAGCACCTAATAGAGGAAACGCAATTGATTCGATACCTTTTATCTTATAAGTTTCTATGAATTTTCTGAGTCCCTTTTCTATATAATCGGGCTTTGTATCGTATTTCCAATGCTTTTTAGTCGGGAAGTTTAAAATCCATTTTTGATGTGTCTTGTATAAATATAATCTTCCAATATCTAATAGTTTGCTATCACACATTTCTTTGTATCGTACGAACATGTCAGGATACCTGTTTTTAAATTCAAGTGCCAAACCTGCTCCCATTACACCAAAACAGTTAACAGTGTTAACCAAGGTTTGATTTTTTGTTGTGAATATGTTTCCCTTAACTATTTTCATTAACAAAAAAATTATCCGCCAAATGTTTGTAAGTAAAGAGTGAGTTCTTCTTCTGGAATATCACCAGTAGGAATAAAACCAGTTCCATCGCTTACAATTACAGGGGCAACAACATATTCTGTTGCAGAAACTATTGCGGCTCTTACTTTCCTGCCTTGATACACCATTTCTTGGTTGATTTCAATGATATGGTAAATTCTTCCTGCTCTATTTCTATTTATTACCTTAAGTGGCTTTTCTAAAAGAAGTTTAGCAATCTCTGTATTCATAGTGATAGGAATTATTGACTGAATATAGAATTAAGTTTTTTTACTTACAAAATAGTGTCTTGTGTGGTTGAGATTTGGCTCTTGCCATAGCTTTGGTGTCGCGGTGGGTTTGAGCGGCTATGGCATGTACCAAATGCGCGGGGAGAATCGAAGCACAATCTTCCAAAAAATGCGAAGGGTCGGCTGTTAGTTTTCAGTCTGTCCCACGTTTTAATTTTTCCAAGTCCAAGTTGTCTGCGAAGCCGTTAACTTGTCCACGTGGGAAAACTTTCTCAGAAAATTGTCGTCCGTTTTTTTTTTGAAACACAAATTTGTCCGGGCCCTATTGCTACCAACGTTGGTGTTTCTGCAGTGGTGCCTTATCGAAGCCGCGTCCTGTCCACGAAACCAAACGTTGAACGAAGATAAAACTTTAGACCAACTCGTCACGGCACCATTGCAGAAACATTTTGTTGGCGGCTGCTGGCATTCATACCGAGTCTGTGTACGAAGACGAAAATTAGCTAATCAATTTTTTTGAAAGTCAATATTTCTCCCGATGGAGAGTCGTAAAAATTTCCAATATTTAATTTGTCCCCTGTAACTTTAAAATAATATTCATTAAATGTCATTGTACTTGCTAATGACCAACGTATTGAAATTTTATTATCGGGTAAAATACTGTATTCATAAGGTCCAGTGCGGTAGAGTTCAGCCCTTTTTAATATTATAAATTCTGTATCATTAAACAGAGTTTCGAAAGACATTGTATCTGTCGTGTTTTTAATTTCAACCCAACTTCCCCTCAAATCTTTAATGTCAATTATTTCTGTTTTGTCGTCCGTACAGCTCAATACAGTCAATGCAAAAAGTGCTAGTATTCCGTATTTCATATTTTTGAATTTTAAATTCAGTCCCAATCAGTCAGATAGACACATTTTTTTGTCAAATGGTTGTAGTGTTTTTAAGGCTTCACTTAAATCCTTCTCTGTCCTCCAGTTGCCGCCAACGTTTGGGTTTGGGCAGTGGCGGGCATAGGAGGCCTTAGCAATGAAGCATCGCGGAATGCTAAGGCCGACAAGGTCGTCACTGTCCCCCGTGGGCAAACGTTGTAGCGAAGATAAGACTTTATACTTACTCTTCACCCCGCCATTGACCAAACCTGGTGTTGTGTGCTGGCGCTATTACACCAAGCTAATTCCAGTCCTCTTGTCAAACAAGTAGTAAATGTCTCCGTCACTTGTTACAATACGAACTCTATCAAAGTCCAGCGAGTCTACAAATTCCTTTAAGTCCTTGTCCTTGATTGCGTTTTTATTGTCTGCTGTTACTTTTATTGGAAAATTGTCCGCGTTGGGATTTTTGGTATGAATGTAAACGCAATCGTCTCCGCTGTCATTTTCGTCAATCATTATCCATAATTGAAAGTCATGGGGGTAAGTCCTCAATTTTAGTCTTAATTGGTCGAACGTCTCAAGAAGTTCTCTTAGGTATTTCTTTCTTGTCAGCCAGTCCTTGTTTCCTTTTCTGTCCCAGTCAACGTGTGTATGCCAAAGGTCAAACCAACTTTTTGGTCCACCGGAGAAGTCCAAATTCAATTCTTTGTTCATTGGTCTAATTTGTCCGAGAGCGCTTGCACACAACGTTTGGGTTTGTGACGGCTTGCTGATAGGAGGGCTTAAAAATGAAGCGTAGCGAAATGTTAAGCCTGACCAGTTGCAAACAGTCTACCGTTACGAAACTAAGTAAAGAAACGAAGACTTCATAGCCACAAATCACCCGCAAGCTGGCACAAACCTGTTGTTAGGCGCTGGGCGTTTCTGTCGACCGTTTATTTTACAAATCTTTGTCACGTAACGAAAGCATATTTGTTTAATGAGTCCGGTTTGCCAATTATATTTTAGGTCAGACTGAAACGTCCAGTGTCAACAACATTTATTTTTACTTAGTACCACTTTCTTTCATGTCCAATGTCAGTAATCCATGATTCAACAATCTCATAAGCTTCATTAAGACTGTCTTCCATGTCTTTTTTATTTACTTCTTTCTCCCATGTCTTTTTGTTCTTTAGTCTTAAAATTCTCTTGTCATTGTCGTCACTCCAGAACAAATGCAATTTAAAACTCGAGTTGCCTAATGGTACAATTGCTAATTCATATTTAGTCCCTTGATTATCAATTATTGGTATGTGTCTGACTTCTTCGTCTTTGTACTCCTTGTAAACAATTAGTCCGTACTTTTTTAACCAATTGTCCAGTGATTTATCAATTTCCTCAAATGAGCTTGTTGTCATGAAGTAAAAATGTTTCGTCAGTCGTCTTTCTGTCTAAACGCCTTGCGCCTAACGTTTGGGTTTGGGCAGTGGCGGGAATAGGAGCGCTAAAAAATGGAGCGTAGCGGAATGTTTAGCGCGACCTTCACGTCATTGTCCACCGTTACCAAACGTTGTAGCTAAGATAACACTTTATGTTTACACATCACCCCGCCATTGCCCAAACCTGGTGTTGGCAACAGTAGCCTTCTCACTTCTGTTTGGTTAAAACTTTAATGTCATCTATTTCCTTAAAAACCCTATCTGTCTTTCTGTCATGGATATAATAAATGAGTGTCCCTACGTATGGATACACAAATCCATTATTGTCGATTGTTATACTTTTCGGGTCATAATTAAGTCGGACTGTCGTTTTTAGTATGTACCTATATTTTTCAATGTCTTTAGTTTGATAGTCTTTTTTGTCTAAATAAACTGTCTCGAATTTCGGGTCTTTTAATAGAGATGTCTTTTTCTTTTGATATTTTTTAAATTCCCTTTTTTCTGCCTTCGTATCTTGAGGAGTCCTAAACTTGTGTTTCCATCTATTTAGAAAGTCTGAGTAATTGTCAAAAGTTTCGACAACCAATACACATTCGTTTAAGTTCGATGGAATTGAAGATTCGGCAGAGTCGATTTGTCTAATTAAAGAGTCCATTTGTTTTGCAATTGGACTGTTATTAATGTCAGCATACAACTTAGCTTGGTGGTCAGGGTCTCTATTTGCGTTGTCGGAGTAAACACCAAGTATTCCACAAGAAGAGTTGGTCAGTCCAATTATTATGAATAGAAATATTGTCTTAGTCGTCATTGTTCGAAATTGTCGCAGGCTATTGTTGCCAATGTATGTGTTTGTGCAGTGGCGCTGAATCAAAAATAAAAAAATTAAATTAATTCAGCGCCATTGACACAAACATGGTGTTGTGTGCTGTTGGTGCAGCGGTCAACACTGAATTTAAAGTCAAGAAGTGTTTTTAAGTCCAAATTATGAACATATAGATGGGTCTATATGTCTGTTGTTTGGACGGTCAAAAGGGATTTTACGGCTCAATAATCGTCTAAGTAAGTCGTAAAAGCCGTAATTAACCGTTTGTAATCGGTTGCCATCTGGATGATGTCCTCGATAACGGCTAACTTCGTCCCCAAGTCCTTGGAACGGGGTCACCCGTTTGAAAGTGCGAACTTTCCACGGTCTCACCGCAAGGACTTGAATCGAAATCATACTGATTTCTCTACCGTCTTACTTTTAGAAAACTGAGCTGAAATATAAAATCCTCTTTTGTAAAAACACTTTTTATCATTTCAGCTGCACCAATTGCACACAACGTTTGGGTTTGTGATGTTGCGAAATATAAAATTAAAAATTATCCACCATGAAAAAAAGTAATAAAAAACCAAAAATTAATACTGACTCTTCACAGAGCAATAGCACAAACCTGCTGTTGTGTGCTGTTAACTTGTCCTCATCTAATTTAAATGAATCAAATTCTCCAAAGTGTGATAAGGACTTAGTAGTTGCAACTTACTTTGGTCGTCCCTGTAAGCAGTTGTCACATGAGTTAATTGTTGATTCTTCGCCAATTTTACTACTGGAAAGTTGTCCTCAGTATAGGCAGTTTCAAATCCAATTAGTCCCCCTTCTTTAAAATCTAATTGAAAAGTATAAGTTTTAAGTTGTCCCTTTTGAATAATACCAAGGTTAAATTCTTTACTCTTTAATATTTTTAAAAAATAGTCAGCACTTGAATTGTCCGATGATACTAAAATTAAAATGTTTTTGTTAGCTTGTTTAGCAAACTGAACTTCTGTCCAATTGAAATCTTTTAATTCTTTATCAGTCATTGTCGCTAATTATAAAAGTCTAATTTGTCCAAAGTTAATAGCACACAACGTTTGGGTTTGTGACGGCTTGCGGATAGGAGGGCTTGCTAAATGAGGAACGAATGGCAAGCCCGACCAGTCCAAGCTGTCTACCGTTACGAAACTAAATAAAGAAACGAAAACTTCATAGCCACACATCACCCGCAAGCTGGCACAAACCTGTTGTTACCGCCAGTACGCGTCCACCGCTTAATTTTTATGACTCAATAGAGTCTACCGCTAACTTTTTTTGGGACGCGTCTGGCTCCACCTTTACCAAACGTTGTCTGTTGGGTCGTCATTTAAGTCAAAATTGTCTGAAAAAAATTTTTAAGGCGATTTTTCAAAATATCCTTCGCCAAACCTAAAAAAAATTCGCGCTTACGCGCGTTCTCTTTAGTCGCTCGGGGGGGGCGCTGTCTCGCGTTACTCAAATGTCTGCTGAAACTTTAGCCAGGGATTTTTCACCAAGTCAAACGTTACGTTACTGTCTACGAGAACGTGCGAGTCAAATGTTGCCTGCTACGTTACTGTCTGCGGAAACGAACAAGCCAAAAGTTGCCGTCATTGTCTGCGGACGAGTCAGTTGTCTTTTTATTTTTAATTTCCCTGTCCGCGTATTGGCGGTAACGTTTGGGTTTGGGCAGTGGCGGGCTTAGGAGGCCTTAGCAATGGAGCATCGCGGAATGCTAAGGCCGACAAGGTCGTCACTGTCCGCAGTGGGCAAACGTTGTGGCGAAGATAAAAACTTTATAAATACACATCACCCCGCCATTGACCAAACCTGTTGTTGTGTGCTGGCCCGCATTTCCGAAATCTTTGTTAGTAGTCATTAATAGTTGTCTAAAATGTCATCCTTGTTTAATCTCCTGTCTGCCATAAATAATATCCTGTCAGATAACTCAAACGGTATTTTTAACTTGTCGGCCACAGTCCTTAAATCTGTCAAGTATTTTAGATATAAATCAATTTGCTCTGGCAGATGTCTGTTATAGGGTAACTTTAATTTCTCGTCATATATAATTCTGTAAACTCTCTGGTCAATAATCTGAAATATTCTTGGATTTCGGAATCTAAGAATTGTAGAAGCCATTGGAAGTTTAACCCCTTTAGTCTTCAACAACTCAGAAAGAATCTCCCTTGTCAATGTTTCGTTAATTCTCAAGTCCGTCTTCTTGATTTGATTTATTTTGCTGATAAGTTCATTATCTAATTCAGCGTAGCGATTTACTTTCCAGAGAACAATTTCATTGATTATTTCTTGATTGAAGTCAACGTCAACGTTATCTAGCTTAGATGTTAACTTCGTTTGGTAGTCAAAGTCGTTGTCGGATTGAATTATTTTAAAGTCTGAATTCAGAATTGATTTCACAGTCTAATCCTAATTTTAATTTGTTAGCATTTAAAGTCTGTAGCAAATGAATTCGTAGCCCTCAGAGTCCACTTGCTCCAGTTTGAATTTTGTTTTGGGAGTCCAGGGCTTATTGTCGTTTATGTCTTGCATGTCAATTTGCCAAGCTCCATGTTCATTGATTTTATTTTCTTTCAAACTGTCAAATATCTTTTTTGCTATTAAGCTATTCTCCTCAAGTAAGAAGTTAACAAATTGGTCTTTGTCGCAAAAGATGTTTGTATAAATAGGTTTATCGGCTTGCAAGTTCGCTGCAATTGTCACGTCATTGTCCGTGATGCAAACAGTTTCAAGCTCTATTAATTGTCTCTCCATATTAGTTGGGTTCACTGTCCAATGCGGGCTTGCACACAACGTGTTGTGTTTATTTAGTTGCGGGAGTAGGAGGGCTTAAAAATGGAGCGCAGCGGAATGTTAAGCCCGACTTGCTCCGCAACTGTCCGCCTACAGCGGACTAAAATAAGAAACAAAACGTAATTGCCACACCGTACCCCGCAATTAAATAAACACGGTGTTGGCAGGCGTTTTTTCAACAGCAATTATAGTAGAGAACCACTTTTCCTTTTTTCTTTGAAAAAGCAATTTGTCGGCCGTCCTCTTCTCCGATTAGATAATAGAATCCAATTGAAGTCTGGTCGGAAATAATGTCGTCCCAAATTTCCTTATCCCCGTAGTCCTCGTCAAAAGTGTCAGTTTTTGAAATTGCCGGTTGATGAAAATTGTCTGCGTTGAAGAACTTGTCAATTCTTGTTTTTATGTAATCTTCTATTTCACTGTCGGTTGAATTAGCTTTAAGTCCATAGTCCAAAAGCATTGTTGTCTCGTAGCTCTCATTAAGAATTACTTGTCCGTCTTTTGTAATTACTTGAAATCTGAATTGTCCGTTTTTGAGAGATTGTCCTGTTACAACGATTTTAAATGAATCCTTGTCTGTCGTTGATGAAAAGTAATGAAGTGTCTCACTTTTATAAAGAACTGAGTCAATAGTCTTTACTTCAGTTTGTTCAACATTGATGTCATTGTTTAAAGTGTCGGCTTGAGTAAAGGTCTGAGTGTCCGATTTTGTCGTGCAACTCAAAAGTGTCCAAAGTCCTAAGATTAGTAGTTGATTTTTCATAGAAAAAATGACTGCCAACGTTTGGGTTTGGGCAGTGGCGGGCTTAGGAGGCCTTAGCAATGGAGCATCGCGGAATGCTAAGGCCGACAAGGTCGTCACTGTCTACCGTGGGCAAACGTTGTAGCGAAGATAAAACTTTTTACAGACTGGTCACCCCGCCATTGACCAAACCTGGTGTTGTGCACTGTGCGCCTTAGTTCCTCCATTCAATATAATCTGTCGGTTCGTCCGCATCGTCCCACTTAATTGTCATCGAGTCCTTTGTCACTTTTAACACTCGTCCTTTTTGAATGAAGTCGTTGTAATAAATTGTCAAAGAGTCTTTATCGAGTATGTAGGGCATTCTGCCGTCTCCGTCATAGTCCACGATATAAAAATGTTCTTTTTTTATCCAAAAGTCAGCGTGAGGTCCGTCTGGGTCTAACGTCCATATTCTAAAAAGTAATGCGGTGTCAACTGTCGGATTATTAATTATTGTTTTCTCGGGTCGTTTAACATTATCAACGTTCTCCAAGTCGGTGTTATATTCTGAAACTGTGTAAACAGTCCTGTCATCTTTGCCTAAAAGTTCATTATATCCGTGCAGCGTGTCCACCGTGTCCGACTTAGCAGTCGTCTCTAATTCACACTCATTAGTCTCATAGTTCCATCGTCCACCACGGTCGAGGCAAGAGTCTACCTTCAAAAACTTGTCAACCTTGAAGTACCCAAAGGTCAAACCGGTCGTTGTCAAAAGTCCGATGATTAATATTTTAGTTGTCCGTTTACTCATCTGTCCTGGCGCATTGTGCACAACGTTTGTGTTTGCGGTCGGGCGGGGTTTTTGAAAACGTAAACGTCACCCAAACCCGATACGAACTAAAGATACAAAAACTTTAATTTACCCAACACCCCCGCCTGACGCAAACATATTGTTGTAGGCCAGGGCGGTTTGATTTCCATAGAAACTTCAGTCTTTGTCGTTGGTCAACTCGTCATAGAAACTTTGAAAGTTTTTTTTAAGATCCCTGTGTCGGGCGTAGGAGAGATGTCATAGTTTACACGAAAACGTTTAGCGTAGAGTTAAACCAAAAGTCAGCGGTAGCGGCCCATCAGTTCGTTAATAAAAAAAAGCGCGCATCGCGCGACCATATTATTTTATAATTCATTATTTGATTAATTCCTTATTTGATTGGTTGGATTTACTCTGCATTAGAAGTCGTCAGAGCCAGAACTTAAACGTTTACTAAAACGTCATTTGAAAGTTACCGCCTTGCCTACAACGTTTGGGTTTGGGCAGTGGCGGGCTTAGGAGGCCTTAGCAATGGAGCATCGCGGAATGCTAAGGCCGACAAGGTCGTCACAGTCCACCGTGGGCAAACGTTGTAGCGAAGATAAAACTTTAAACTAATACATCACCCCGCCATTGACCAAACCTGGTGTTGTGGGTAGTTGCCGTCAACAATCTCTATTCGTTGTCCGTCAATGTTGTTCAACCCAAAATTTATCGGCAACACTATCAGGTCTAAATTTGATTACCAAAAAGTTTGGGTCAATTGTTGACCAACCAACCGGATAAAACATTAGAGTGTCCGGTTGTCCATGTGCGGCATACCAGTCATTAAAGTTTTTTAATGCTCTGTCCCGATTTTCTACTCTAAAATTTACAGAGTCGACCAAGGATAGTGAATCCGGAACTTGAAGTCCTTTTGGAAGTCTATTTTCAATTTTCTCCAAATATGGTCTGCCTAGTAAAATTATTATTGAGTCTCTGTGTATTCCAGGTTTTAAATAATTCTCGATTAAGTCCTTGGTCATTTGGGCTCTCGGATTGTATCTGTCGGCCATGTCATTATTTGATAGCCATACATTTTTGTTGAATTTGTCCGTGTTGTAATTACTTGAACAACTGTCCAACGTTACTACCAAGATGAAAGTCAAAATTGTTAATTTCATTTTCTGTTGTCCGTCCGTTTTTGGCAATTACCCACAACGTTGGTACATATGACGTGCAGGGTTTTTGAAACACGTCACAGTCCCATGTGGATACACTAAATTAGTTGATTACACGTAAATGGCAACACTTAACCCCTGCATGGCATATGTATTTTGTTAGCGCGCGTTTACTTACTCAAACTCCCATGTTACAACTATTGTCTCTCCATAGTCAATAGATGGTGAGTCAATTACTTGAGCTAATGTCGGCCGTACCATTGATGTCACTAAGTCCACAGTATTAACTTCTACATTTGGAGTAAAGCTTTGTTCACCGTATCTAATTTTTATTATCCTTTTCAATTTTACATTTGATGAATTTGCAATTATCTCAGCTTTCGTCTTGGCGTCAATTATTGCTTTCTCCATTAACTCTTTTCTTATTATTTCTTTTTTCGATTCCGATAACTCGAATTCAAATTTGAAATATGGTCTTAATGGATGAGTCGCCAAGTGCTCAGTAACTTTTGCGTTGAACTCATAGTCAAAGTTGTACTTTACTAGTACTCCTCTGTATCCCTCGAACCTCTTTCTCCCTTTTGGTGGCCTTCGGTATGAGTTATTGTCATTAATATTAAAGTCTGTCACGGTAATTTGGTCTTGTTTAAAGCCATATGCCAATAAATCTTTTCTAATCGTCTCTGAGTCGCTATTTAACTTTCTAACAACTTCACTTCTGTCGTCACTGTCAGCGGTCAGACTGATAATCATTTTCGCATAGTCTGCCTTAGTCGTCAGTTTCCCCACTCCTAAAACTTCAATTTCTTGGGTCTTTGTTTCTTGTCCGAAAACCAGACTGTGAATTGTTGTTGCTAAAATTATCGTCAATAGTTGTTTCATGGTCTGAATGTCAACAGTAAATGCGCGCTAACGTTTGGGTTTATGACGACTGCGGCTTTCGAAGCCGTCTTTGTCCCACGTGTGCGAAACGAAGTTAGTAAAACCGAGCTACATTTCAACCTGTCACCCGCAGTTGGCATAAACCTGGTGTTAGCGCCAGTACGCGTCCACCAGTACGTTAGTTTTGGACTCGATAGAGTCCACCGCTGATTTTTATGGACGCGTCTGGCTCCTACTTTACCAAACGTTGTCTGTTGGGTTGTCATTTGGGTCAGAATTGTCTAAAAAAAATGTTTAAGGAGATTTTTCTAAATATCCTTTGCCAAACCAAAAAAAATTCGCGCTTCGCGCGATTCTCTTGTCTACGTTGGGGGGCGGGTTTCGCGCGTGTCGCGCGCGGCACTGAATTTTATAAGTCTTTTATTAATTATTTATAAGCCCAAAACGTTCCCGCGTGTCCGCGTACACCAAACTAATTGGAAGTCTACGTCAGAAGTTACGTTTTTGTCTGCGTGAAAGAGTCGTTAACGCTAGTCAGTTGTTGCCTGCGGACATGTCTTTATTTTTTTGTCCGCGTATTGGCGCTAACGTTTGGGTTTGGGCAGTGGCGGGCTTAGGAGGCCTTAGCAATGGAGCATCGCGGAATGCTAAGGCCGACAAGGTCGTCACAGTCCACCGTGGGCAAACGTTGTAGCGAAGATAAAACTTTAAACTAATACATCACCCCGCCATTGACCAAACCTGGTGTTGTGGGCTGGCCGCTTATACTAATCTTCATAATTTTCTTTGAGTCGGACAGCTCTTGTCGTTTCGTCCAACTCGTCCAAGAAGTCGACTTCGTAACTAAAGTTCTGTATTCTCCAGCCGTTACCCGGTTGATAAAACTTAAAATTAAACCTTAAAGGCTGTCGGGAGTATTTTACAATGTAAGTCAAGTGGGTAATGCTCTTACCGTATGTACTCTCTTTTATTTTTTCCTGTCCTTGGAAGTCCCCTAGGTCAACTGCGAGTCGTTCAAGTTTTATTGCGACACTGTCCGCGTCTAGTGACGATATGTACTTATTTGTAGGTAAGAGTCTGTTCAATGCTTTTCTCGGTCCGTCCTGTTTATAGGTGTCGAAAAATTTGTTGACTATTTTCTCAGGCTCGGAGGTCTCCTTAGTCATTGTTGTTTTGTCCTCGCACGAGTTTAAAGTCAGTACTGCAATTAAAATTAAAATCCTTCTCATTTGTCGTTAGTTGTTAATTTGTCCAGCGGCTTGCCCACAACGTTTGGGTTTGGGCAGTGGCGGGCTTAGGAGGCCTTAGCAATGGAGCATCGCGGAATGCTAAGGCCGACAAAGTCGTCACTGTCCGCATTGGGTAAACGTTGTAGCGAAGATAACACTTTATGTTTACACATCACCCCGCCATTGACCAAACCTGGTGTTGTGGGTAGTGCCATCTTACTCCCATTTTTGGTTGTCGTTAATTATTAGCTCAAGTTTCTCTTGTCCTTCGTTTGTCAGTCCTCCAAATTTCATGTTGGGGGTAAATGGTCTGCTGTCGGTCATGCCACACCCGTCAAGACACAAATAAATTTTTCCAACAATCTTGTCATTACTGTAAAATCTAAGGATATACTCTGACCCTCTGTAACTCCATGTCGTTTCACCCCAGTCAAAGTTTGTCGAGTCGTTAAAAAAGTTAACAAAGTCAGTAGTGAACTTCTCTTTTAAAGTCTTTGATGTCAGAGAGCTAATGAACGGAGTGTTTTGAAATATTTTAACCTTGTCAACGGTTTGTCGTGGGAACTCGTATTTCTTGTTACCGATGTGCGAACGGTAAATCATTGTTGGGTCTGGCTCTGCTTCAAAAACTGAAGTCTCTTCTAAAGTTAAGTCGTTGTAGTCCGCTCTGAAATAGTCACTCTCCTCAGTCCAATACCAAAGTCCGAGGAGTATTATTAGTCCAACGAGTCCAATTAATCCTTTCTTCATGTGTCGTCACTGTCCGGTGGCATTACCCACAACGTTTGGGTTTGGGCAGTGGCGGGCTTAGGAGGCCTTAGCAATGGAGCATCGCGGAATGCTAAGGCCGACAAGGTCGTCACAGTCCCCCGTGGGCAAACGTTGTAGCGAAGATAAAACTTTATACATACAAATCACCCCGCCATTGACCAAACCTGGTGTTGGCGCCAGTTGCATTACTCAACTTGAATCTTGAGTTCATTAGTTTGTCGTCCGTGTACGCTTAAGGAAATGAAATATGTCCCAGATTTTAGTCCATGACCTTCGTAGCAGTCACAACCGGAAACAATCTCATTCACTTTTAAGTCCCTAGTTAATTTGCCTTTTGGTTTTATGTCTACATACTGTAAATCTTCTTTTGTAAACAATGTCGACCATAAGAAGTACTGTGTATTGTACTTACAATGACTTCTTCCTTTATCATCTTTTAACGAGGCAGTGATACATGTCGGAAACGGTAGGATTGTATGATATTTATGTGTCTCAATAAATTCTATCGTCTGAATAGAGTCAGTAGGATTGAGAATTGTCAGAGTAACTAGAATTGGTTTTCCCGCTGGATAAGGACCTTTTTGAGATATTTTAAGTTCTAATTTGTCAATCGTTTCAAGTTGTCCATATGTCAATGTTGTCCCAAATAGCAACAAAAGTAATATCTGTCTGGATTGTTTAATTTTTGTCATGCAATTGGCGGTAACGTTTTGGGTTTATGACGGCTGCGGTTTTCGAAGCCGTCATTGTCCCCCGTGGGCAAGCGAAATTAATAAAACAAAACTATATTTTAGTGTATCACCCGCAGCTGGCATAAACCTTGTGTTACCGGCCGTGCGCGTCAATCGTCACTTAATTTTGCACTTATCTCAAGTCTACAGTTATTTTTCTTTGACGCGGACGGTCTCCATTATAAAAAAACGTTGTCTCAGTAACCACTTACAATCTGTTTTCTTGTCTTTATTTTTTTATTGTCCTTATAAAATGTCGCTTTTTTGGTGTTTAAGTCAAAATAAATGCTGTCAGTCGGGCGCTCAATTTTAAGTCTAACGTAAGGTCCAATAAAACTAATTTCAACCAAGTCTTTATTGTTTGGAATGATAAGAGTTGCGAGTCCGGTCATGTCAGTTGCTGTCCCTATGATTGGTGTATGGTCTTTTACAACAACATTAGCTCCCCGAATTATTTCTTGTCCAGCGACCAATTTAATTTTAATAGTGTCGGATGATTGTCCCAGAGCAACAGTCTCAGTTACAATAAATAAAATTGTCAGTAGTCTCAAATTCATTTTTCGTCTTTGCGCATGGCCGGTAACGTTTATGTTTATGCAGTGCGGGGAACAGGAGGGCTTAAAAATGAAGCGTAGCGGAATGTTAAGCCCGACCTGCTCCGAACTGTCCCCCGTGACCGAACTACATTGTGAAACATAAACTTTAATTTAACACCAAACCCCCGCATTGCATAAACATTTTGTTGTGGGGCGTACTTTATTGAAAATCTTTTATGTTAAGGTCGTTCAAATGTTTGTCAATTATTTTTGCACCAATTGAGGCAGCCAATTTTTTCACATTGTCCCCCGGGAATGGGTCAACTATGAAACATTTCTTCTTTTTATAATCAAAATTCTCCAAAATCATTTTATTGACTTCTGAGTCTTTACTTCCGTATCCTATGATTATCAATATCTCCGCTTCTTTCAAGTTGTCACGGAACAACTGAAACAATTGCTTAAATAATAACGGCTCTTTATATCTTTCAATTTTTGACGTTGTCCCAGTCAAGAAGTCTGCATGATAGTTAACCCAGCATCTTTCGTAGCTTGAAATTCCCTTTGCGTCAGTAGTCTCCTTATAAAATTCTCCAAAACCAATTCCGTACCTAGTCTTTATGTAAGTTTCCGGAACCATTAAACTTCCATTCGACTTGTAATAAACTCCATAGTCAAAACTGCCGTGAAGTTTATACAGCTTGTACTTGCTGTTATACTTTCCTGTATAACTCCCTAGTCGGCAGTTGTAAGTTCTTCCATTGACGTCCAGTTGTCCATAATACGGAGAACCCAATTCCTCAAATCCGTCACATAGTTCTCCCTCTAACCATTCGGTGTTATTCAATCTTTCAAAAAACAAGTCATGATTTAGTGTATGGACATTGATGGAGTCAGTGTCTTTGCTTAAAGAATTTAGTGTATTCAAAAAGCCAGTGTATCCTGGGAAAATCGGTTTGAGACAATACGCTTCATCATCGTACCATTTTTTGTCGTCCTTGTCGTTTATATAAAATGAAACGAGTTGGTTGTAGATATTTTTTAGACTGAAAATTAATTGCTCAACATTGCCAAACTGAGATAGATATGGTTTAGCAATTTCTTTTACCTCAGGGTCTTTATGAGAGTCATCCATTAAGAAGTCGTAGAATTCCTCATAGTCAAAATGGCCATTCTTCTTATTGAAGTACTGAATCAGTGCTTTACAGAACTCAAATGATATATCATAACTGGTTTGATAACCCCAGTCAGGCTTCTTTCCGTCTTTCCTAACTGCAAGTACTCCACTTGAATGAAAAGCAAATTGGTCACCCGTTGATTTTAAAAGTAGGTCATTGAGTTTGTTTCCAATTGGATATCCCATGGGAGCAGAGAATCCCGCACCTAACAGAAATGAAATTGACTTTGGCATTGTTTAGTTGGTCTAATCTTTCTTAAAAGTATGCCCCACAACGTTTGGGTTTGTGCAGTGGCGCTGGACAAAAATAGAAAATACTTTATCCTTATCCAGCGCCATTGCCACAAACCTGGTGTTGGCGGCAGTTTGCCAATTCATTTCTAGTCAGAATTTTGAGGGTTGGTCTTGAATCATTTTATCCATGGGGCGGACGGCAGGTACATCTGCGGAAGGGACTGCGGCTGAATGTCGGAGCGGAGATGAGCTGTCAGGAAGTGGTTTGGTGTTCCGTGCGTTGGGAGTAATGTCCTTTCTTTTGTCCATGGGGCGGACGGCAGGTACATCTGCGGAAAGGACTGCGGCTGAATGTCGGAGCGGAGATGAGCTGTCAGAAAGTGGTTTGGTGTTCCGTGCGTTGGCCTGCATTCTTTTTTTCATCGGTCGTGTATGTCCTGGTTTTAATGGGACATACACTATGTTGGCGTCTGTTTGCTCACTAATCTTTTATCGCAAATTGACGCCAACGTTTTGGGTTTATGACGGCTGCGGTTTTCGAAGCTGTATTTGTCCCACGTGTGCAAAACGAAATTAATAAAACAAAACTACATTTCAACCTGTCACCCGCAGCTGGCATAAACCTGGTGTTGCCGCCAGTACGCGTCCACCGTTAATTTAATTTTTTGACTTGTCTCAAGTCAACCGTTAATATTTTGTGGACGCGTTTGGCTCGGCTTTACCAAAACGTTGTCTTGTTAACTTAATTGGTTCTTACCGGTCTGAAGGTCTTATAAATTACTGTCGCAATTATCAGCCCTATAAGTCCAATTAACACTGTCAAATACCAATGAGTTATAACAAATTCTGAAATTCTGTCTGTCTGCCCGTCTTGATTATGGAAATAGTAACCAGAGTCTTTCGTGTATTCATACACCCAATTGTAATACGGAAAGATGGTGAATAATATCAAAGTCAGAATTACGGTCATAATTATATTGACAAGTCTGCTATTCGATTTTCTATACAGTCCGCGAATGATGTAAGTGGCCAAAATAATTGTAATCCAAATGATTATTAAGTAAAATGTCTTTGGAAAGATGTAGTAAGTGTCGTGAATCTGTAGGTCTAGTGGTCTCCCATTAAATAATGTGTCACCGAAGCAGAGAAGTCCAATGATGAATGCAATAAATATTGTCCCAAGAATCCATATTATCTCTTTTGTCAACCGTGTCATTTCTTTTTTAGCGTATTGGCGGCAACGTTTGGGTTTGTGCAGTGGCGCTGGACAAAAATAGAAAATACTTTATCCTTATCCAGCGCCATTGCCACAAACCTGGTGTTGGCGGCAGTTTGCCAATTCATTTCTAGTCAGAATTTTGAGGGTTGGTCTTGAATCATTTTATCCATGGGGCGGACGGCAGGTACATCTGCGGAAGGGACTGCGGCTGAATGTCGGAGCGGAGATGAGCTGTCAGGAAGTGGTTTGGTGTTCCGTGCGTTGGGAGTAATGTCCTTTCTTTTGTCCATGGGGCGGACGGCAGGTACATCTGCGGAAAGGACTGCGGCTGAATGTCGGAGCGGAGATGAGCTGTCAGAAAGTGGTTTGGTGTTCCGTGCGTTGGCCTGCATTCTTTTTTTCATCGGTCGTGTATGTCCTGGTTTTAATGGGACATACACTATGTTGGCGTCTGTTTGCTCACTAATCTTTTATCGCAAATTGACGCCAACGTTTGGGGTTTGTTTAGTGGCGGGATAAATCCAACGGATTTGTCCGCCTACACGAATATAACTAAACTTGTTGACACTACGGGCGACTGTGTCGCCCGCCATTAAACAAACCCGGTGTTGTGGCGCGTGTTATAATCGCTTAACAAATCTACTACTAATCCACCCAACTACACGTCCGTATTGAGTTGTGTCAAAGTAGTTGTCCCCATAAAACACACTATTTTGAATTCTGTATTCAGGTAAGATTTCAACGAACCACCATGTTCGTCCTGTTGAGTCGATTTTCTCAGCAAGTGCCAATCCTTTTGTCCCCTTAGTTAGTTCTCCTATTTGATTTCCATTCTTTTCTAGGAATTCGTCAAACGGTTCGTCCTTTATCTCTGGTTCACTTCTTAGAAAATATTTTTCATTTAGTGTCTCAAATGCTATTGGGCTGTCAAAGAACTTGTCTGGTAGGGTTGTATGAGTTAGCATAGTAGCCTGAAATGTCTTTATAAATTCAAATTTTCCGTTCTCATACTTGACGTCATAAGTTTTTAGTATGGTTGTCGGGTCTGCGCAACAACCAGGCTGTGCAATGTAAAGTCTTCTAATTATTTTATCCTGATAGTCAATCTTGCAAAAATGTCCCGATGCGGTAAAGATACTTTTATGTCCTTCATTGGTGCTGATGTAGAATTCAATTAGAAGTCCTTCTGCTAGATAAACCCCATTATAGATAAAGTCACGTTTACCGTCATTATTAAAGTCAACGGCATGTACATAGTCTGGAAAATTGTCCTTTTCATGAGTATAAGTCTCAAAGAATGTGTCTTTCGAAACTGATTTTATAAATTCTGCTCTTTCCGTCCTAGAAGTCTTAATTTCAATTTGAGTCAATTGAAAGTTGTCACATGAATTATATGGAAATATGGTTTGTGAAAAACATACTCTGGTCGTTAGAATTAGTAAGATAAATAGTCTATTCATTTTATGTTGTCTCATAACATGCGCCACAACGTTTTGTGTTTATGCAGTGCGGGGAATAGGAGGGCTAAAAAATGTAGCGCAGCGAAATGTTTAGCCCGACCTGCACGTCTCCGTCCCCAGACACCGAACTAAATTAAGAAAATACTTTTAGTACCTACACAGAACCCCCGCATTGCATAAACATATTGTTGGCAGTAGTAGGGCTAATGGTGGAACTTTATTAATGGCCTAACCTTGACTTTTTCTTAGGAATCACTAATCACTAAAGATAATTGACGAACTACAACCACTGCTCCCGTTATTACATGTACAAGTTTGGCTTACACATCTTTGTATTATTTCTTGCGTACAAGAAGAGCATGGCCAGGAGGTAGTGCATTTCATTTCGCATGATTCAGCTATACGCATGTAATATGTTGCTCCCTTTGATTCATTAGAATTTATTTCCGATAGCGGTATCGTAAGTTTTGTAATAAATTCACCGATTTGATAAGTCATTGAAATCGCCTTAAAGTCACCTTTATTATCTGTTAGGGTTAAAATAGTCGGCTTGTCAACGACAGAAATCTTTTGTTCTTCCTTGGCCAGAATTCTAACTAACTCATTTGATTGAAGTTGGTCATTAAGGTTAAATTTTTCGTCTGTCAAGGCGTCATAATAAATAACTTTCTTGTCAGTAAAGGGTGTTTCAGGCTCACAACTGAAAATTATAGTAGAGATAGTTAGAGCAATTAATACTGGGTATACGATTAGTTTTTTGTTATTTCTCATATTTTTATTTTAAACGTCAGAAATTATCAATCGCTAAAAATTATTGATGCGTCACAACCACTACTAAAACCGCTACATGTGCAACTTTGACTCTTACATCTCTCAATCACGGTCTGTGTGCGTATATCACAATTACTAGCCGTACACTTCATTTCACAAGATTCTGCTTGTCTTGTATAGAAAACCTCATTTTTGGATTCTCTAGCAGAATGAACAGATAACTTATCTGCTGAAATCTGGATAATGGGCACAATCATACTTACCTTGATTCCATTAACTTCATACATAACCACGAGAGCTTCATAGTCACCTTTACTGTCAGATAATTCGGCAATTTGTGCGTCTTTCAAAATCTTAACCTCACCAGATTCCTTTGATAGTATCTTAACTAGTGAATTCAAGTCTGTTTGATTTTCTAGATTAAAACTTTGATTGGACTTTGCGTCTAAGAATATGAACTTTTTTGTTACGTAAGTATCTTCTTTTGTACAACTATGAATTACTGCTGAAAGCATGAGTAAAAACATGCTGAATATTACTGCTGGATGTTTTTGTTTCATAATTATGCTTTTAAGTGGGAGTATAGATTGTTAAGAATTGTAATACACAAATTAAATCGAATGATTACTAATCGCTAAATATAATCGACCCTGTACATTCACCAGTACTTGAACAACTACATGTTTGCTTCTTACATCTTTCTGTTACTTCCTGAGTACAAGTTCCGCATCCTGGTCCCGAAGTGCATTTCATTTCGCAGGACTCCACTAACTGCATATAGTAAATTTGTCCATTAGCCTGTTCAATGTTTTTTGACTTAATATTGTCCACTGAAACTTGTGATATTGGCACAATCATTTTAGTTATAAATTCATCAACTTGGTAATGAACTGAAATGGCTTCATACTCTCCTTGGCTATCTTTGAGAGTTACCAATGATACATTTTTCAATAGTTTGAATGCCTTTGTCTCCTTTGAAAGGACTTTAGATAATTCATTTAAATCTGACTGATTATTTAAACTGAAAATCTTTTCAGAGCTACTTTCAAAGAAAATCCTTTCGGGTTTTGGATTAAATTCTTCCTTGTCTCGTGAACACCCCAGCATAATCCCGAGAGTAACGACCAAAAACATGGAAAATTTAGAAATTTTTGTTTTCATAATTATTTGGTTTAAGTGAACTGTTCTTGTGTTAGAAGTCTAAGTAGTACATTAGAATTTGCGAATAATCAATTAATATCAGCTGAAGTAGCAAAGTTATCTACCAATTCTAATGAGATTCTACATAAAAATTGTAAATGAAATCCCAAGGCAATGCGGTTGTATAGAAGTAACTCCTATGTTTTTTCAAAAAAAATCTGAAATTTTTGGCCTGAATTGACTTTCATCCATAAAACGATGCAAATAGAGGTTTATTTCCAGCCATTAGAACTTCATTTTAGTCCAAGTAGGGAATATTTTAGTTAGTAGAGTGTCCCTCATTAAATGACCAAAATGTCTTGAGCCCTATTACTGCCAACGTTTGTGCTTATGCAGTGGCGGGAATAGGAGCGCTAAAAAATGGAGCGTAGCGGAATGTTTAGCGCGACCTACACGTCACTGTCAACCGTGACAAAACGTTATTTGAAAACTAAAGCTACAAATTTATACCGAACCCCGCCATTGCATAAGCATTTTGTTGGGCACAGTAGCATCACCGTAAACTTTTTAGGAGTCGACTAAATTCGAGAATATGTCCCGCACAGTTCATTTTAGTCGGTAAGGGCGTACTGTGTCCTGCGTCAGGATTGAATTTACAATATCTACAATCTTGATTGTAGTTTGCATAAGTCAGTCCTTTATTTCGTCCCCCTCTCCAAACTCTTTTGTTAATCGGACAATTGTCCACGTAATACATCTCCTTAGTCGATGTGTCAAAATAGAAGTCAAAGTCGTTGTCTTTAAACTTAAACTTCAAATACTTGACCTCCTTTTCTTCGCAATAATTCTTTAATTCATTTTTTATTTGTTTAATCTTTTCGTCTGCCCTTGAGTTGTGTATCCATCTTTTATAAGCTGATTCCTCAATCAGAATTCTTTTATATTCAGCGTCATTGAGAAAATATTTCTTCTCTGTATATAATCTTTTTATTAGTTGTCCTGCGAATACTTCAACTGCAGGTAAATTAAGTCTCCTTATTTTATAAGTCTTTTCATCGTCTACTCCATGTGTTACTCGTATTTCAACAATCAGACTCTTTGTCCCTGAGTCTATAATTATGTCGGGAACTATAAAACCAAGTCGTGATTCAAGTTTAACATCGTCAATTGGGACTTGTGCCTCTTCAATTATTGGAACTTTTGTCCCAGGGAAAAAAATTGGAGGTGTCGTAAAGAATTTAGCCTCTTTAATAAAGTCCTTAGAAAGTCTGTGGGTTACAGTCTCAACGGCTTTACCGCAGTCCGAAACTTTATAGTGTGCAAAATGGTGTTCTTTTACTTCTCCTTTCCTTGCAATCAGTCTTTGTTTGCAGTGTGGGCAGACACAATTGCATTTCAGTCCACTGTCTACATCGTCAATAGTTACAAGTTCGTTGTCCCTTAGTCCGTATGGTAACTTTAACTCCATTCATGCTATTGTGCCCAACGTTTGGGTTTGTGCAGTGGCGCTGGACAAAAATAGAAAATACTTTATCCTTATCCAGCGCCATTGCCACAAACCTGGTGTTGGCGGCAGTTTGCCAATTCATTTCTAGTCAGAATTTTGAGGGTTGGTCTTGAATCATTTTATCCATGGGGCGGACGGCAGGTACATCTGCGGAAGGGACTGCGGCTGAATGTCGGAGCGGAGATGAGCTGTCAGGAAGTGGTTTGGTGTTCCGTGCGTTGGGAGTAATGTCCTTTCTTTTGTCCATGGGGCGGACGGCAGGTACATCTGCGGAAAGGACTGCGGCTGAATGTCGGAGCGGAGATGAGCTGTCAGAAAGTGGTTTGGTGTTCCGTGCGTTGGCCTGCATTCTTTTTTTCATCGGTCGTGTATGTCCTGGTTTTAATGGGACATACACTATGTTGGCGTCTGTTTGCTCACTAATCTTTTATCGCAAATTGACGCCAACGTTTGGGTTTGGGCAGTGGCGGGAATAGGAGCGCTAAAAAATGGAGCGTAGCGGAATGTTTAGCGCGACCTTCACGTCCTTGTCCACCGTTACCAAACGTACTGGCGAAGATAAAAACTTTATACATATAAAGCACCCCGCCATTGACCAAACCTGGTGTTGTGCACCGTGCGGTCTGTCGGACGTTATAAGTAAACAGAGTCTTTGTCTGCCGTTGCGAATTTTATTTTGAAGCTAAGTCAAAGTCGCCAGTTATAGACAGACTGTACGGTGTCAACACGTGCGCGCGGGAAAAAGCCGAAACTATCTGCGGAACGAACTTTTTCCACTGACTGCAAAACTGTCCGCGTAAACATGTCCTTTTTTGTTTCAATTCATCCTTGTCTACCGAAGCCGAAAATGTCTTGTAGGTGATAGTGATGTATTGAAACTTTGATGTCGAGCGTTAGCAGTGCGAACCAAAAACTTTATTGATTTGAAGTCTGCCGTTATTGTCTGCGAAGGCGAATAAGTCTCGTTAACGTTGTCACTAAATGCGAAGGACTTTTCTGTCCGACCGCATGGTGCACAACGTTTGTGTTTGCGCAGTGGTGCGGTTTCGAAGCCGCGTCCTGTCCCCGACACAAAACGTAGAACGAAGATAGCACTTTGAGTAACACGTCACCGCACCATTGAGCAAACATTTTGTTGTGGGTAGTGGCATCTTCACTCGCTTGATATTTTAAGAATTCTCACCGCACCTCTTGTCACGATTACAAAAACTATTGTCCCAATAATTAAGTCCGGCTTGTTAGAATTAAAAAAGTAAACCAGTCCACCGGCTAAAATTACTCCCATATTTATAATAACGTCATTTGACGTAAATATCATGCTCGCTTTCATGTGGGCCTCATTACTTTTTGTCCGTTGTAGCAGGTACAAACAAATTCCGTTGCCGATTAATGCAAAAATTGAAACAATAATCATTGTCGTAAAGTTGGGTGGACTGTCCACCGAAACAAAACGTCTGATAACTTCGATGAACCCAATAATTGCTAAAATCATTTGAAAGTATCCACTAAGTCGGGCTACATTTTTCTTTGCTTGGATTGCTCTTCCAACAGCGTACAAACTAAGTCCATAAACCAAAGCGTCTGCCAACATGTCCAAGCTGTCGGCTACAAGTCCCATTGATTTTGAAATAAGTCCCGTGATACTCTCTACTGCGAAGAGTCCAAAATTGATTAGTAAAACAGTCCAGAGTAATTGCCTTTCATTTATTTGGTTCTCAATCTTTATGTCGGTCGTTATTTTCTCTGTCCCAATTCTTTTTGAGTTCAGTTTTAAGTCGTCTATTGATTTCTCTATTTCGGTTGTCAGTCCGTTATGATAAACTGTCAGTCTACGCTTTTCTAAATCAAAGTCTAAGTTTTTAATGTTTGAGAAATTGTCCAGCTTCATCCTTATCAGTCTCTCCTCTGATGGGCAGTCCATTTTCGTTATCTCAAATGTCGTTTTGTCCATTACACTAAATTGTCCGATGCCATTACCCACAACGTTGGTGCATATTGTCGTGGCGGGTTTAGGAGCGCTTGTTAAGGCCGTGAGGCCGACAAGCGCGACCAGTTGTAAATTGTCCGCGTGACAAATGCACATAAAGATAACGGAAGTTATGAGGACACCGAGCCCCGCCATGCAATATGCACACTGTTGTGGGCTGGCACTTTATTGTACCACCTTAATGTATTCTAAAATTTCAGGCGTAATATATGCGCTTTGTCCCCTAACTGAAAATATCGACAATAGTCCTGTCTTTACAGCTTTGTCCTCCGAGTCAAATGTGCTTAACCCTCCAACTGCAGGTATGTGGGGCTGTAACCACCTTGTCCCAAATGTTGTTCGTTTGTCTTCAATGAAATATCCAAATCCTGGCTCGTAACCGTAGTCTTCACTCCTCACGATAGTAAGTGTAATGTCGGTCTTATTATAATTAGTTGCTCGAATTGTTATCTCATTTATTTCAATTGGCGTAATTTTAAAGTATCCACTTATTTCATTACAATTAAGTCTCAGTTGTCCTGATAGTGTCACAGGTTGAAAATCAGCTGCTATGTCACCTGTCAACTCGGTGCATGGTTTTAAAATTCCTTTCTCGTCAGTAATTATTTCAAATCCGTCAGTCGTCTCTACAACAAGTCCGAAAATGTTGTCAACCGTCTCGGTCTTTGTCCCGTCACACCCGCATTTCTCGACTTCAATGTCGGCCTCTTTTGAACAACCAAAAACTAACAAAGTCGTCCAGGTCATGATTGTCAGTCCTTTTTTCATGGTCTAATAGTTTTAAAAGTGCTTGCCCACAACGTTTGGGTTTGTGACGGCTTGCGGATAGGAGGGCTTAAAAATGCAGCGTAGCGGAATGTTAAGCCCGACCAGTCCAAGCAGTCTACCGTTACTAAACTAAGTAAAGAAACGAAAACTTCATAGCCACACATCACCCGCAAGCTGGCACAAACCTGTTGTTACCGCCAGTACGCGTCCACCGTTACTTTAATTTTAGACTTGTCTCAAGTCTGCCGTTAACTATTTGTGGACGCGTCTGGCTCCAACCTTGCCAAACGTTGTCTGTTGGGTCGTCTTTATAGGTCAAAACTGTCTGAAAAAATTTTTTAAGGCGATTTTTCAAAATATTCTTCACCAAACCTAAAAAAAATTCGCGCTTACGCGCGTTCTCTTTAGTCGCTCGGGGGGCGGGCTGTCTTGCGTTACTGATTTGTCTGCTGAAACTTTAACCAAGACTTTTGCACCAAGTCAAGCGTTACGTTATTGTCTACGAAAACGAGCAAGTCAAAAGTTAACCTGTGACGTTATTGTCTGCGGAAATGGGAAAGTCAAAAGTTGCCGTCATTATCTGCGGACGAGTCAGTTGTCTTTTGACTCTTTGATTTCTCTGTCCGCGTATTGGCGGTAACGTTTGTGTTTGCGCAGTGGTGGGCTTTTGAAAACGTATCTGTCCCACGTGACCAAACGTTGAACGAAGATAGAAACTTATAACTTACATCAAACCCCACCATTGCGCAAACATTTTGTTGGCGGTTCGTGCTTTCTTACCCGACTATTTTAATTGAACCCCAAGTCCCTTCGATAATTCAAATACATACTCCTTGTGTCCTTTAAGGTCAATGTTATCGTAGTAGTCCTGAATTAGCTGTTTACCTTTTTCTTTGTCGGTCTGCAAAACGATAAGTGCCACATCAAGTTTAGCTCGTCTTGCATGAGTTACGTCTGTCCCCCAAGTCCGGCAAATCTTTTCTCTGTTGTCAAAGGTGTCAAGCCAATTCAGTCCTTTGTTACTTAGTCCTTCAACAATTTCAGCTGCTGTTTCTTTGGTATTTGATGAGATTGTCCACCAAAAGTCCTGTCCCATTGTCAAGTGCGGAAGTCGTTCCCTGATTTGGCAATTGTATTCGTGGTAAAAGTCAGTTGGTTTATTATGAACGTCCAATTCGTAAAGCTCTTTAACTAATACTCCAAGGTTTACTGTAAACTTTCCGTAGTAATTCTCCCTAAGTCCGGGGATTACATACTTGTCACCGAATTCGTATCTGCCACTCTGTAAGTTTATCACTTGAAAAATACCATGCTCAGTCTGTCGGTTGAAAGTCCGTCCTTTCTTTTTAAAACCAAGTGGTTTTAGGAATGAAAAAACGTCTGCTTGAATCGAGTCCAAGTATTTTTTCATTTCTACCTTGTCCAGGATTTCAGTTTTCTTCTCAGTCCGTCTGTTCTTTATAAAATCAAAAAGTCCCACGTTAATCGAAGTCTAATTTGTCCAGAAAGCATGACCGCCAACGTTTGGGTTTGGGCAGTGGCGGGCTTAGGAGGCCTTAGCAATGGAGCATCGCGGAATGCTAAGGCCGACAAGGTCGTCACTGTCTACCGTGGGCAAACGTTGTAGCGAAGATAAAACTTTTTACAGACTGGTCACCCCGCCATTGACCAAACCTGGTGTTGTGCACTGTGCGCCTTAGTTCCTCCATTCAATATAATCTGTCGGTTCGTCCGCATCGTCCCACTTAATTGTCATCGAGTCCTTTGTCACTTTTAACACTCGTCCTTTTTGAATGAAGTCGTTGTAATAAATTGTCAAAGAGTCTTTATCGAGTATGTAGGGCATTCTGCCGTCTCCGTCATAGTCCACGATATAAAAATGTTCTTTTTTTATCCAAAAGTCAGCGTGAGGTCCGTCTGGGTCTAACGTCCATATTCTAAAAAGTAATGCGGTGTCAACTGTCGGATTATTAATTATTGTTTTCTCGGGTCGTTTAACATTATCAACGTTCTCCAAGTCGGTGTTATATTCTGAAACTGTGTAAACAGTCCTGCCATCTTTGCCTAAAAGTTCATTATATCCGTGCAGCGTGTCCACCGTGTCCGACTTAGCAGTCGTCTCTAATTCACACTCATTAGTCTCATAGTTCCATCGTCCACCACGGTCGAGGCAAGAGTCTACCTTCAAAAACTTGTCAACCTTGAAGTACCCAAAGGTCAAACCGGTCGTTGTCAAAAGTCCGATGATTAATATTTTAGTTGTCCGTTTACTCATCTGTCCTGGCGCATTGTGCACAACGTTTGGGTTTGGGCAGTGGCGGGCTTAGGAGGCCTTAGCAATGAAGCATCGCGGAATGCTAAGGCCGACTTGGTCGCCACAGTCTACCGTGGGCAAACGTTGTAGCGAAGATAATACTTTATACCTATACATCACCCCGCCATTGACCAAACCTGGTGTTGGCTGCTGGCTTTTTATTCTGCAATGCCAAAATAGTCTCTGATTTGTTGGGTTGTTAAATCAACCGTGGATACTACTTGTGGTCCTTTCGTCCGAGAAAAGAGAATTAAGTTCCATCCAGTCAAGCTGTCCCTTTTTAAATCAAAACCCCAAGTCCTGGATTCTCCCTTAAATCTCAATGAGTCCCCGTGAACTGTCGCCTTTTTTATCCCTAATGAGTCCAGCATTTCAATTGCCATTCCTTGATACCAATTGTTGTCATCAGCAATTATATAAAAGTCATCTTCACCGTATTCCTTTTTCATTTTGTTAATCTCTGCTTCGTCTGGATAGATTAGAACCGCACAGTCAAAATCGATTATCAAGTCAGACGGAATATTTGTCGTGTCTGAATTGTAAAATTCTTTGTATTCGTCTAGTGTCAGAGCGGAGTAGACTGGCTCGGAATGTAAACTATCCTCTTGGGAAGTCATACTGCTGTCCCTTTTCGAGCAGCTAAAAAGTCCAATGCTAATTATCAAAAAATATTTCAGTCGCATCTTGTCAAAAAAGCTTGCAGCCAACGTTTGGGTTTGTGCAGTGGCGCTGGACAAAAATAGAAAATACTTTATCCTTATCCAGCGCCATTGCCACAAACCTGGTGTTGGCGGCAGTTTGCCAATTCATTTCTAGTCAGAATTTTGAGGGTTGGTCTTGAATCATTTTATCCATGGGGCGGACGGCAGGTACATCTGCGGAAGGGACTGCGGCTGAATGTCGGAGCGGAGATGAGCTGTCAGGAAGTGGTTTGGTGTTCCGTGCGTTGGGAGTAATGTCCTTTCTTTTGTCCATGGGGCGGACGGCAGGTACATCTGCGGAAAGGACTGCGGCTGAATGTCGGAGCGGAGATGAGCTGTCAGAAAGTGGTTTGGTGTTCCGTGCGTTGGCCTGCATTCTTTTTTTCATCGGTCGTGTATGTCCTGGTTTTAATGGGACATACACTATGTTGGCGTCTGTTTGCTCACTAATCTTTTATCGCAAATTGACGCCAACGTTTTGGGTTTGTTTAGTGGCGGATAAATCCAACGGATTTGTCCGCCTACACGAATATAAATAAACTTGTTGACACTACGGGCGACTGTGTCGCCCGCCATTAAACAAACCCGGTGTTGGCGCCAGTTACTTGTCCAACTCCTTTTTAGTCAACTTAATTAATTCGTTTCTAAATTCATTAAATTCCTTGTCCGGAGTGACGTTATAGTAGTCAATTGAAGTCTCTTGTCCATTGTCATTTAGTACAAGTGTGTAGTAAATTCCACCAAGTTTAAAGTCAGCATCTAAAGTTTTAGACTCAGTCCATGTCCTTTGAAATTTGCTTTTTAGTCTTTTGAAGCTACTTGAGTCAACTTGAAGGTGATAAGATTTTATTTTTTGCGAGTCATTGAACCAACAGTCCCTTAAAACCGTCAGTTGTCCCTTTTCATTTATTTCGATTGATATGTCAATGGTTGGGTCGTAATAGAATCTGTATTTGATTGTCCTTATTGAAGTGTCATGTTGAAAGTCATTTGCTTGAAGTTTGTCAACACGTTTTTGTAGCCAGTACTCCGAATAGAACTTGTCCGCATTGAATAACCAAACTGTCCCACTGGTTATTAATACCATTAATACAAGTAAAAGAATTAGAAGTCCCTTTTTTAAATTCATGTCGGGTCAGTCAAGTAATTGGCGCCAACGTTTGGGTTTGTGACGGCTTGCTGATAGGAGGGCTTAAAAATGAAGCGTAGCGAAATGTTAAGCCTGACCAGTTGCAAACAGTCTACCGTTACGAAACTAAGTAAAGAAACGAAGACTTCATAGCCACAAATCACCCGCAAGCTGGCACAAACCTGTTGTTAGGCGCTGGGCGTTTCTGTCGACCGTTTATTTTACAAATCTTTGTCACGTAACGAAAGCATATTTGTTTAATGAGTCCGGTTTGCCAATTATATTTTAGGTCAGACTGAAACGTCCAGTGTCAACAACATTTATTTTTACTTAGTACCACTTTCTTTCATGTCCAATGTCAGTAATCCATGATTCAACAATCTCATAAGCTTCATTAAGACTGTCTTCCATGTCTTTTTTATTTACTTCTTTCTCCCATGTCTTTTTGTTCTTTAGTCTTAAAATTCTCTTGTCATTGTCGTCACTCCAGAACAAATGCAATTTAAAACTCGAGTTGCCTAATGGTACAATTGCTAATTCATATTTAGTCCCTTGATTATCAATTATTGGTATGTGTCTGACTTCTTCGTCTTTGTACTCCTTGTAAACAATTAGTCCGTACTTTTTTAACCAATTGTCCAGTGATTTATCAATTTCCTCAAATGAGCTTGTTGTCATGAAGTAAAAATGTTTCGTCAGTCGTCTTTCTGTCTAAACGCCTTGCGCCTAACGTTTGGGTTTATGACGGCTTGGGAATAGGAGTGTTTGTTAAATGCGCAGCATGACAAACACGACCTGACCAAATCGTCCACCGTTGTGACACTAAATTAAGAAAACGATTTACATTTTTACACAAAACCCCAAGCTGGCATAAACACGTTGTTAGGTGCTGGGCGGTTTCGTCAGACCGTTATATATTAAAGAGTCTATGTCTGCCGTTCAAAGTTGAATTGTCCAACGAGACTGTGTCAACTTACGTGTCCAAGGTCAGACGGAGCCGTCTAGCGTCAACAACTCAATTGTTAGTTATTTTATTGAATTCTCTTTTTGTTACCCACTTGTCCTTAACCTTCCAATATTGCAAAGTCGTGTCGTAAGTTATTTCAGAGTCCGACTTTTTGTATTTGAACTCTACGTACCAACATTCTCCAAGTGTCCCGTCACACTGATAGTCCGAGGTTTTTATTATTTCACAGTCCGGTTTTAACTCTTTAAATTCTTTCAGTGCAACTTCCTTGTCAAACGAGTAACAACTTGTCATCAAGCAGAAAAGTCCGAAGTAATAAGTCCAAGTTGTTCTTTTGTTCATTTCTTTTTTTGTCGTCCTACCGCCTTGCACCTAACGTTTGGGTTTGTGACGGCTTGCGGATAGGAGGGCTTAAAAATGCAGCGTAGCGGAATGTTAAGCCCGACCAGTCCAAGCAGTCTACCGTTACTAAACTAAGTAAAGAAACGAAAACTTCATAGCCACACATCACCCGCAAGCTGGCACAAACCTGTTGTTACCGCCAGTACGCGTCCACCGTTACTTTAATTTTAGACTTGTCTCAAGTCTGCCGTTAACTATTTGTGGACGCGTCTGGCTCCAACCTTGCCAAACGTTGTCTGTTGGGTCGTCTTTATAGGTCAAAACTGTCTGAAAAAATTTTTTAAGGCGATTTTTCAAAATATTCTTCACCAAACCTAAAAAAAATTCGCGCTTACGCGCGTTCTCTTTAGTCGCTCGGGGGGCGGGCTGTCTTGCGTTACTGATTTGTCTGCTGAAACTTTAACCAAGACTTTTGCACCAAGTCAAGCGTTACGTTATTGTCTACGAAAACGAGCAAGTCAAAAGTTAACCTGTGACGTTATTGTCTGCGGAAATGGGAAAGTCAAAAGTTGCCGTCATTATCTGCGGACGAGTCAGTTGTCTTTTGACTCTTTGATTTCTCTGTCCGCGTATTGGCGGTAACGTTTGGGTTTGGGCAGTGGCGGGAATAGGAGTGCTAAAAAATGGAGCGAAGCGGAATGTTTAGCGCGACCTTCACGTCACAGTCCCCCGTGGGCAAACGTTGTAGCGAAGATAAAAAATTATAGTTACACATCACCCCGCCATTGACCAAACCTGGTGTTGGCAACCGTGCTAGTCCTCACTCTCTATGTCCATTGGTCGCGAAATAAATAGATCGTCACCGTCTGGTTTAAAGTGCCCAAAATATATTGTCGTGTCCTTATTCATTATTGTCAGCCAAGAACCTCCATTTATTTGAAATTCAAATGTCCTGTCTTTTTGTCTTAATTGTCCTGTTATAGAGCAAGGTAAATGCTCAAATAAATGATGCCAGTCCGGTCCGCTTATTATCTCCGAGTCCTTTATTATTTGTTCAATGTGTTTGACCGTTAATGTCCAATTTTTACAAATTGTCGTGTCCGTCTCGGATGAGGGATAGTCGTTTGTTTTTTTATGATTTAGTATCTCAAATATGTCTGCGTGATTAAATTCAATCAAATTGTCTTCGGCAACCATGTCTCGTGACTTGTTGTAGTTGTCATCTTTTTGTTTTGAGATGTCACACGATACACAAGTCAAAATTATGGTCAGGTTAATCAGTTGTCTCATAGCATGGTTGCCAACGTTGGTGCATATTGTCGTGGCGGGTTTAGGAGCGCTTGTTAAGGCCGTGAGGCCGACAAGCGCGACCAGTTGTAAATTGTCCGCGTGACAAATGCACATAAAGATAACGGAAGTTATGAGGACACCGAGCCCCGCCATGCAATATGCACACTGTTGTGGGCTGGCACTTTATTGTACCACCTTAATGTATTCTAAAATTTCAGGCGTAATATATGCGCTTTGTCCCCTAACTGAAAATATCGACAATAGTCCTGTCTTTACAGCTTTGTCCTCCGAGTCAAATGTGCTTAACCCTCCAACTGCAGGTATGTGGGGCTGTAACCACCTTGTCCCAAATGTTGTTCGTTTGTCTTCAATGAAATATCCAAATCCTGGCTCGTAACCGTAGTCTTCACTCCTCACGATAGTAAGTGTAATGTCGGTCTTATTATAATTAGTTGCTCGAATTGTTATCTCATTTATTTCAATTGGCGTAATTTTAAAGTATCCACTTATTTCATTACAATTAAGTCTCAGTTGTCCTGATAGTGTCACAGGTTGAAAATCAGCTGCTATGTCACCTGTCAACTCGGTGCATGGTTTTAAAATTCCTTTCTCGTCAGTAATTATTTCAAATCCGTCAGTCGTCTCTACAACAAGTCCGAAAATGTTGTCAACCGTCTCGGTCTTTGTCCCGTCACACCCGCATTTCTCGACTTCAATGTCGGCCTCTTTTGAACAACCAAAAACTAACAAAGTCGTCCAGGTCATGATTGTCAGTCCTTTTTTCATGGTCTAATAGTTTTAAAAGTGCTTGCCCACAACGTTTGGGTTTGTGCAGTGGCGCTGGACAAAAATAGAAAATACTTTATCCTTATCCAGCGCCATTGCCACAAACCTGGTGTTGGCGGCAGTTTGCCAATTCATTTCTAGTCAGAATTTTGAGGGTTGGTCTTGAATCATTTTATCCATGGGGCGGACGGCAGGTACATCTGCGGAAGGGACTGCGGCTGAATGTCGGAGCGGAGATGAGCTGTCAGGAAGTGGTTTGGTGTTCCGTGCGTTGGGAGTAATGTCCTTTCTTTTGTCCATGGGGCGGACGGCAGGTACATCTGCGGAAAGGACTGCGGCTGAATGTCGGAGCGGAGATGAGCTGTCAGAAAGTGGTTTGGTGTTCCGTGCGTTGGCCTGCATTCTTTTTTTCATCGGTCGTGTATGTCCTGGTTTTAATGGGACATACACTATGTTGGCGTCTGTTTGCTCACTAATCTTTTATCGCAAATTGACGCCAACGTTTGGGTTTGTGCAGTGGCGCTGGACAAAAATAGAAAATACTTTATCCTTATCCAGCGCCATTGCCACAAACCTGGTGTTGGCGGCAGTTTGCCAATTCATTTCTAGTCAGAATTTTGAGGGTTGGTCTTGAATCATTTTATCCATGGGGCGGACGGCAGGTACATCTGCGGAAGGGACTGCGGCTGAATGTCGGAGCGGAGATGAGCTGTCAGGAAGTGGTTTGGTGTTCCGTGCGTTGGGAGTAATGTCCTTTCTTTTGTCCATGGGGCGGACGGCAGGTACATCTGCGGAAAGGACTGCGGCTGAATGTCGGAGCGGAGATGAGCTGTCAGAAAGTGGTTTGGTGTTCCGTGCGTTGGCCTGCATTCTTTTTTTCATCGGTCGTGTATGTCCTGGTTTTAATGGGACATACACTATGTTGGCGTCTGTTTGCTCACTAATCTTTTATCGCAAATTGACGCCAACGTTTGGGTTTGGGCAGTGGCGGGCTTAGGAGGCCTTAGCAATGAAGCATCGCGGAATGTTAAGGCCAACTAGGTCGTCACAGTCCACCGTGGGTAAACGTTGTAGCGAAGATAATATTTTATACTTACACATCACCCCGCCATTGACCAAACCTGTTGTTGTGGGTAGTTTTTTCAACTCGCTTTTAATACTTTGACTTGGTTTCCGAATATGTCAATGTAACCATCTTGTATAGTTATTATGATATGGCCGTCTTTAGTCGTAATCACGTCATTGTCGTAAGTCCATGTTCGTTCACTTGTGATTAGCGCAACCATTACGAAGCTTTTATTCTCTATTTTAGCTATATAGGTTTTTCTAAAATCTGTTATTACATGAAAAAGTTCTTGTTCAAAAATGAAACTTGCTAAAGCTAAAACTCCAATGCTATCTACCAGGGTCTCGGTCCCTTTCTTCGATTTTGATTCATCGTCCCCAGCGTAGCGAAATATCTTTTTCCCTTTTTTCTTTCTTGGCGGTGGCATTTGGAAGATGTCCATCGATTTAGGGTCAGAAATTTTAATTATCTCAGTAAAGCCACTCAAGTGAGCAAGGGAACTTGTTACAATGTAGTTGTCATCAATTTTGTTAACAGAGACAGGACATGTCGCCTCACAAGAATATTCTTTGCCATTTATTTTGTCCTTAAATCTTATCGTCCCTCCCCACTCTCCACTGCAAGTTTTGCTGACAGTGTAATCATTGTCCTCATAGAAACTAAGTTTATTTTTTTTTAATTTTTCAATTTCAGTCCTTTTACTGTCAGTTAATACGGTGTCGGTAACCTGAAAAAATGCTGCAATTTGTCCGCTAGAAATGAATGGTGTCAGTAAAGCGAAGGTTATGTAAATGGTTGTCCGCATGTCTTTAGAAAAAATTACCCACAATGTATGTGTTTGTGCAGTGGCGCTGAATCAAAAATAAAAAAATTAAATTAATTCAGCGCCATTGACACAAACATGGTGTTGTGTGCTGTTGGTGCAGCGGTCAACACTGAATTTAAAGTCAAGAAGTGTTTTTAAGTCCAAATTATGAACATATAGATGGGTCTATATGTCTGTTGTTTGGACGGTCAAAAGGGATTTTACGGCTCAATAATCGTCTAAGTAAGTCGTAAAAGCCGTAATTAACCGTTTGTAATCGGTTGCCATCTGGATGATGTCCTCGATAACGGCTAACTTCGTCCCCAAGTCCTTGGAACGGGGTCACCCGTTTGAAAGTGCGAACTTTCCACGGTCTCACCGCAAGGACTTGAATCGAAATCATACTGATTTCTCTACCGTCTTACTTTTAGAAAACTGAGCTGAAATATAAAATCCTCTTTTGTAAAAACACTTTTTATCATTTCAGCTGCACCAATTGCACACAACGTTTGGGTTTGGGCAGTGGCGGGCTTAGGAGGCCTTAGCAATGGAGCATCGCGGAATGCTAAGGCCGACAAAGTCGTCACTGTCCGCAGTGGGCAAACGTTGTAGCGAAGATAACACTTTATGTTTACACATCACCCCGCCATTGACCAAACCTGGTGTTGTACGCTGGCCGTTCTACTCAGTCCCAATTCCATTGACGTAATTGACAATCGCGGGATAATGAAATTTCCCGTCCTTAATTTCATTTTTAGTCCTTATTATTATGTCTTTGTACTTAAGTCTTTCGTTTTCATCCTTTAATTTGTCTCCAGTTATTGTCCTGTACAGAAACTCAAAATAGTCTTTGTGCTTATTGTCTGAAGGTTTTACAATTGATTCAACTGTCCTTAATTCCTTATTGTCTATTGTCCTTGGTTTAAGTGTTACGATGTCTCCGGGAATATATTGCGGAATTACTGAGGTGTCTTCAGGGTCAAAGTCGTCAAATTTCTTAATTATAAATTCGTTGTTGTTAAGTCGTTCCACATCTACAGGAACCCAAATGTCTGTTCCGTCAATCATGTGAATGTAAATCTTCTCTGTCATTTTATTTGAACGGCTTGCGTACAACGTTTGGGTTTGGGCAGTGGCGGGCTTAGGAGGCCTTAGCAATGGAGCATCGCGGAATGCTAAGGCCGACAAGGTCGTCACTGTCTACCGTGGGCAAACGTTGTAGCGAAGATAAAACTTTATTTTACACATCACCCCGCCATTGACCAAACCTGGTGTTGGGCGTCCGTTATTTTTTTTGCACCACTCTAATAACTTTAATCAATATTAATAGACCCAATAGTCCCCATAACACTGGATAGAGTAAAATGATAAAGTCATAATGATGTCTACCGTTAATTTCAAAGCTAGTCTTCTTAATTAGGTCAGCTTGTCCCAAAATTTTCTGCTTGTCTGTTGTTATAATGAAGTACCTTATCTTGAATTCTGAGGCCTCATTGTTAGGATACTCAAACCAATTTGATATTTCAATTCGTTGTCCTGGGCATATTTTTATTTTCTCACTTTTTAACAAACTTTCCTCTTTGATCCCACCTAAAGAGTCAAATTGTAATTCATTAATGTCGGCAATTCTTGTTTTAACTTTCTTGCATAGGATTTCCTTATCATTATATGTTTCTGAAATAGCTATCTCAAGACTGTCGACCGTGAAGCATTTATCTGTCACGAAATACGTATGAGAGCCAATTGTCCGAGTAGCCGGACTTATTGAATGCTCAGATTCAATAAATAAATCGTCCGTTAATACTAATCGATTGTTGTTGTCCATATCAGCTCCCTTTTGCTCAACAGATGTTTCCCAGTCACCTCTCGTCATGATAATGTACAACTGCAACAAACCTGTCAACAGGATAAATATTAAGAGTTTGTCTTTGATAAATTTCATTTAAAAAATAATGGCGCCCAACGTTTTGGGTTTGTTTAGTGGCGGATAAATCCAACGGATTTGTCCGCCTACACGAATATAAATAAACTTGTTGACACTACGGGCGACTGTGTCGCCCGCCATTAAACAAACCCGGTGTTGCCGGCTGTGCGCCTCCACTCAGTCCGTCTTTTATATATACATTGTCCGCTTTCTCTGAACATTCATGGACAGTATGGAAACGCAACTTTTATATAAGCACTTTTATAATTCTTACTGTTCAGAAATACAGAACCATGTAGGCTTGAATGTCTGTTGTTATAATAGCTGATATTCATAAGTGCGATAATAAATCTGTCAACTCGATTTGAAAATCTATAAATTGTCACATTGTCGTCTTCCAATTGGATTTTAGTCTGAACACATTTTTCAAAGTCGTAGGGATTTTTAATTTCCTTTGCGTCTAAGTGGCAATACAAGCAATGAGACATTAAGAAAATATCGGAATTGTCATAAATTTCGTCCGAGATGATTCTGTCCCCGGTCATATAGTCTGGATTGTTACTTAAAAATGAGATTACCTGGTCATTCGTTCTTTTAACATATATATAACTGTCTGTCAAAGTAACTGTGTCTACTAGATAAACGCTTTTCGTTATCTGGTCACTGTCGAAATTCAAGTCTTGGTATATTTTGGTTTGAGAAGTCTGATTAGAACTTTTGCAATTCGCTAGTAGAATTGTCATTAGGAGGAATCTAAAAATTACAATTCTCGTCATCGAGTCTTTCTCATTAGTATTTTGTCTGTCTTTGTTTTGTGCGCATTGCCGGCAACGTTTGGGTTTGTGCAGTGGCGGGCATAGGAGGGCTTGGCAATGTAGCGAAGCGGAATGCCAAGACCGACCAGTTGCGCCTTGTCCCACGTGACAATTTAAATAAAGAAACCGAAAGTTATGAGGACACCGAACCCCGCCATTGCACAAACCTTTTGTTGGCGGTAGTGGCATTTCACGCTCTCGATAATTTTAAGATTCTCAACGCTCCCCTTGTCACGATTACAAAAACTATTGTCCCAATAATTAAGTCCGGCTTGTTGGAATTAAAAAAGTAGACCAGTCCACCGGCCAAAATTACTCCCATATTTATAATGACGTCATTTGATGTAAATATCATGCTTGCTTTCATGTGGGCCTCATTGCTCTTTGTCCGTTGTAGTAAGTACAAACAAATTCCGTTGCCGATTAATGCAAAGATTGAAACGATAATCATTGTCGTGTAGTCGGGGGGATTGTCTGCCGAAACGAACCGTCTGATTACTTCAATGAAACCAACTATTGCTAAAATCATTTGAAAATATCCACTTAGTCGGGCTACATTTTTCTTTGCTTGAACTGTCCGTCCTACGGCATATAAACTTAGTCCGTAAACTAAAGCGTCCGCCAGCATGTCTAAGCTGTCGGCCACGAGCCCCATTGATTTTGAAATGAGTCCCGTTATGCTCTCAACTGCAAAAAAACCGAAATTGATTAGAAGAACTGTCCACAGTAACTGTCGTTCATCTTTTTTGTTGTCAAGGTTTAAGTCGGTCGTTATTTTCTCAGTCCCAATTCTTTTTGAATTTAGTTTTAAGTCGTCTATTGATTTTTCTATCTCGTTGGTCAGTCCGTCATGATAAACTGTCAGCCTACGTTTTTCTAAATCAAAGTCCAGGTTTTTAATGTTTGTGAAACTGTCCAGCTTCATTCTTATCAACGTCTCCTCTGATGGGCAGTCCATCTTTGTAATCTCAAATGTCGATTTGTCCATTTGCTCACTCATCTTAAATGCCATTACCGCCAACGTTTGTGTTTCTGCAGTGGTGCGCTTCCGAAGCCGCGTCTTGTCCCACGAAACCAAACGTTGAACGAAGATAAATATTTATAGCTTACATGTCACCGCACCATTGCAGAAACATGTTGTTGGGTGCTGGGCGTTTCTGTCGACCGTTATCTGTCAATGAGTCTTTGTCAGTCGTTACAGTCAATGTAGTCGAACGAGTCCAAGTCATGCGTTAAGTCAAGGTCAGACGGAAGCGTCCAGCACTTATGTTATCTTCAAAATAAATCTCTCCAAAAAAGTCATTGGCTTTAATTCCTTTGTCCTGGTGCATAGATGAGTTGTCATAAAGGGATTAGTACTTTGGTCCGCAATTTCCATTTTTAATTTCTTGTCCCCTTTGAATGAGTATACGATGTATTCCTTCTCTTTATCAAATCGATTTCCACAATCAGCTTCTCCACCAGTCGTGATAATTGTAATTTGATTTTGAAATTCTTTTAATTGTTTCCCTTTATAAACTCTTGTAACCTCAAAAGTAAATTCAATCCGTCTATATTCAATTTTATAATCTGTCCCCGTTACCGTTTCTGTAGTATTGATTTCATTAACTTCTACGACTCGTCCACGAAACACAAAGTCAGCACCTCTTTGTCCCTTTATTACACCAACACGTTCACACGAACAGGAATAGATGTCTGTCATGATAAAGACTAGTCCAATGATAATCAGTAACTTCATTTTTCTTTAACGCCTTGCACCCAACGTTTGGGTTTGGGCAGTGGCGGGAATAGGAGCGCTAAAAAATGGAGCGAAGCGGAATGTTTAGCGCGACCTTCACGTCACAGTCCCCCGTGGGCAAACGTTGTAGTGAAGATAGAAATTTATACGTACACATCACCCCGCCATTGACCAAACCTGGTGTTGTGCGCTGGTTTTTTTTAACTGGTTGTGTAATAGTCTATCAATAATTCCTCACCACGTCTCCACTTTATCCAGCCACTCTTTATTTCAATCCTATTTTGTCCTTCGTCACAATGGTCAGTCGTGAAAATTTCAATCCAGTCTCCTTTTAAAGATTTCACTTGAAAACAGTCCCGACCTTCATATTTTATTTCGTCAGCCGTGTCACTAGGTTGTTTTCTTATTATTTGTTTATGATCGGCAAGTCTGCCCACCCCAAACATTTGCTTTAAGTATTCTTCCCAAGTCAAGAATATTGTCGTCTTATTCTTTTTAATCCAGTAAGTCTGTCCGTTGTCGTTGTTCACAATAAGTTCTAACCATTCACCATTTGTCGATTTACACCTAAAGTTAAATTGTGAGTAGTCAAGCCATAGTACTTCGGGTTTTAACCAAGTCTGTTCAGTTTTCAGATTCTTTATATTCCAACTCTTTATCTCTTTGTCGTCAAAGAATTCGATTCTCTTTGAATGTACTTTGTCAGTCGGCTTAGTGTAAAAGTCAATTATTGTCTTGTCGTCAAATTCTATTTTTACAATTCCCGTCCCAAGTGTCACTTGTCCGTAACTCCGTGTCAGAATTGTCATTAATAATATTGCAGTCCAAACTCTCATAAAAAAACTTGCGCACAACGTTTGAGTTTATGCAGTTGCGGGATTAGGAGGGTTTAAAAATGGAGCGCAGCGGAATGTTAAACCCGACCTGCTGTAAAATTGTCCCCCGTGACCGAACTGCATTTGAAACATACATTTAAATTTAACACTACACCCCGCAATTGCATAAACTTTTTGTTGGGTGCCGTTCCTTTTTTCACTCAATCTGTTTCTCTCTCACCGTCAGTAATGATTCCAGTAAACTCAAGTTCTTCAAGTCCCGCGTACCAAGTTCTTCTTGTCCTGTCAACCCTTACGTTAAAGAGTCGTTTGTAACCTTTTCGTCTTTCTAACTCGTTATGAATTCGATGTCCGTCCGATATTTCGTCAGCGAAAATAGGAGCCTGATATTCTGTCGCTATGTCAAAGTATTCTCGAAGTCCTTGGATGTCATTTGAGTTATACTCTTGATACCATATTTTAAACTTGCGATTGAAGATTTGTCCGTATCCAGGGAAATAACTACAATCTTTACCCCGCCCAAATAGTTCAGCAAACCTGTCGGTTTTGTAATAGACCATTTCTGTAGTGCCAACTTTTAAAGGTTCAATTCTGTTTGCTCTGAAACATTGTCCCAAGGTTTTCTGAGAGCTAGTCCACTTGGGGTATTTGTTTTGATATTCTAATTGTTCTTGTATTTCTTCTTTAGTTCTTTTGGGCTCACTTGTTGTCACTATGAATTGCACGCCACTTTGACTTTCGACTTGTCCTCTACCTCCTGAGTTTAGAAATCCAATTGCACCGTTCAAGTATTGAGAAAGCCTGACTCCGTCAAAAACTTTAAATATCAACGGATTCCCACTCGAACGAATTATCTTAACTGCGTCACTAAAAGGCTCAATGTCAATAATTGATTTTAAAGGAATCGTTAGATTCTTGTCGTTATTCTTGAAGAGAATTCTCTTGGTTGTTAGATTAAGAGTTCCAGTGCCTTTTGATTGATTAACTGTTTCTTTCTCTTGACTTATATTATATGAACCGACACTATAACTAACTCCTTTCATGATATTCATTCGAACTCTTGGGCCAGCATAATTCACTCTCGTTGTTATTTGTTTCCTTTCCAATAATTCCGCAGACCTGTTCTTGTAAATACATTGCTCATCTTTTTGAAGAATGAAATCGGAGTCGTAATTGGGAAATATTCCGTTTTGCAATTCCCAGTTCAAAATATTGTATTCAAACTTAGTCTTAACTTTTTCAACGGTGTTAAAGTCATCAATTCCCATTTCCAAACTTTTTGAAACAATTTCATCAACTCCGTCCGGGCTTAATGACCGATTTGAATCAATCATCTTCTGCGCAAAAAACTCTACCCTTCCTTTTTTTATTTTTTCTTTTATTTCTTGTCCTTCGTCTTCAGGGAATATTTCTCTGAAAAAGGATAAATACTTATCACCAAGGCGGTCAAGCTCATATATACTTACTCTTTTATCGAAGCCGTCAATTATCCTTTTTTTAATGTCTCTATAAAGTTCGGGGCTCCAAATATCCTTTCTGCTCAAATAGGTATGAATTACTCCCTTGTCAATATTAGGAAACTGTCGTATCGACTTGTCAACCGCAAGTGCGATTTTGAGTCCAATGAAGTAAGCCGCAATTGTTTGGAATATATTCATGGTCACTCTGTCTTAAAAGGAATGGCACCCAACGTTGGTGTTTATTTTGTTGCGGGTATAGGAGGTTTTAAAAATGGAGCGTAGCGGAATGTTAAAACCGACCTGCACGTCATTGTCCCCCGACACCGAACGAAATTAAGAAACAAAAATTACAACACCACACTGCACCCCGCAATAAAATAAACATAGTGTTGTGCACCGTGCGGTCTGTCGAACGTTATAAAAGAAACGAATCTTAGTCCACTGTTGCGAATTTTGTTTTGAAACCAGGTCTAAGTCCACCGTTATAGACAGACTGTACGGTGTCAACACGTGAGCGCGGGAAAATGCCGGAATTCTCCGCGGAACGAACTCTTGTCCACCGGCTGTAAAACTCTCCGCGTAAACGAGTCTTTTGTATTTCATTTTCAGTCCGTCCTTGTCTACTGAAGCCGAAATTGTCTCACAGTCAGCAAACGCAATTTTGAAACGTTAAAGTCGCGCGTTGGCAGTGTGTACCTAAAACTTTATTGATTTGAAGTCTGCCGTTATTGTCTGCGGAGACGAGTTTATGTCGTTAACGTTGTCACCCGTTGCGTAGGACTTTTTTGTCCGACCGCATGGTGCACAACGATTTGTGTTTATGACGGCTGCGGCTTTCGAAGCCGTCATTGTCCCCGTGGATGAACGAAATTAATAAAACAAAACTACATATCAGAGTATCACCCGCAGCTGGCATAAACACGGTGTTGTGCACCGGGCGTTTCTGTCGACCGTAATAGTTAAACGAATCTTTGTCGTTAGTCAGGTCATAATTTGTCCCATTAGTGAAAGTCGTTCACGATGTCAAAGGTCAGACGGAAATGACCGGTGTCAACACACTAAATCAATAAGTTGTCTATCTGAAAAAAACTTTGTGTACTGTAAATTCCATTCGTTTTTGCTCAATTCCTCTCTCGCTATAGGTTGCTGCAACTGGAGTGTCAACCGAAAGGTTTTGTATCGAGTCTAGCATTACTTTGTTATGAAATATTGTGTCGCTGTCCTGTGTACTTTGAAGATATTTGTTGATAAAGTCATTCAATGACATTGGGGCAACTGTCTTGACCCAACCATACTGTGATTTTGTTTTTTGGTCTATATGGTCCACAAAATAATGTCCTACGTAGCCTGTGTTTTTCTTTAGTCTTTTAGGTGTCACTATTAAGATTGCACCATCTTCAACGTTACACCTATTCTCCGGGCTAAATTTTGAGACAAGTAGTTTGTCGTAATATTTTATCTCCATTTATTAGTTTCTCTATGTCGTCTTTACGCCTGGTGCACAACGTTTTGGGTTTATGACGGCTGCGGTTTTCGAAGTCGTCATTGTCCCACGTGTACGAAACGAAGTTAGTAAAACCAAACTACATTTCAACCTGTCACCCGCAGCTGGCATAAACCTGGTGTTGCCGCCTGTGCGCGTCCACTGCTATTTATATTTGGACTTGTCTCAAGTCCGCCAATGTATAATTTTGGACGCGTCAGGCTCTATGTAAAACGTTGTCATTTGGTCAAGAGTCATTGGTTGCATTAATTCATTTTCATTATCTGCTCTTGTATTCACGTCCCTTAAGTCGAGTGAGTGGAAATTTTATCATGGCTCTCTTTATTGTCTATGGGGCATTCCTTATTACTTTTTGTCGATTTTAAGAACTTAACCTTAATAAATTTTATAACAAAAGTAGTTGCAATTATTAAGCTATAAATCAGTAGTCGATCTTCTCTGAGTTCATTCCCTTCATAGATAACAGCAATAATAGCCATTACCATCAAAACAGAAGTCGGTACAAAAAAGAACAAAAGGAAGTTTAATATTCTCAAAAAAATTGATTGTCCATTTATACTCATTGATGTCTATTAAATGTTGTATGCTTGCTGAAATCCTTTCAAAAAGTCGTTCTGTGTTTATTTTTTGAATTCAAGTCGTCCTTTACTTTTTAGCCCACACGTTTTTATCGGAGCGCATTGGCGGCAACGTTTGTGCTTGTGCAGTGCAGGGTATAGGAGCGCTAAAAAATGGAGCGTAGCGGAATGTTTAGCGCGACCTACGCGTCACTGTCAACCGTGACCAAACGTAATTTAAAAACTAATATACAAATAAACACCTAACCCCTGCATTGCACAAGCATGTTGTTGTAGGCCGTTCGCTTCCACCGTCATTTTATTGTCGACCGTGTCGACCACGAATTTGATTTGGAAGTGAAACGGCTCCATCTAATACATCGCTGTCGGTAGTTTAGTATTTTGAATTATCTGCGTCTCCAATTTTGTCCAAGGAAAGGAAAATTTGGTTATGTGTCTGAATATTGTTTTCCATTCATTGTCAATTGGTTTTTGCAATAATGATTTATAATCTGTCTCTGCTTTGCTAAATTTTAGAATTCTATATTCTCCAGTTATTAATCCCTTTACTGCGTCCACATATTCTTCGATTACTTCATCTGTCAGCGGAAACCATTCACACCAAATGTCCTTAGTCGATATATGAAGCTCGTCTTCATTTTGGAGATTTAAGTAAATGTCAAAATCTAGTCCAGGTTGTTTTAAAATGTCCATGCTGAGTTCAACGTGTTCTGGGTCTCTGTCAATTGTCATTGTCAGATTAGGAAACATATTTTGGATTTTCTCAAATACCTTGGCTGCTAATTCAATGTTACTTGTCTGTCCCATGTTATATGTCTGCGAACACCGAATTTTATAATTTAGCACTTCTCTGTCCACGGAGCCAAGCGAATGGCCTACAACGTTTGGGTTTGTGCAGTGGCGCTGGACAAAAATAGAAAATACTTTATCCTTATCCAGCGCCATTGCCACAAACCTGGTGTTGGCGGCAGTTTGCCAATTCATTTCTAGTCAGAATTTTGAGGGTTGGTCTTGAATCATTTTATCCATGGGGCGGACGGCAGGTACATCTGCGGAAGGGACTGCGGCTGAATGTCGGAGCGGAGATGAGCTGTCAGGAAGTGGTTTGGTGTTCCGTGCGTTGGGAGTAATGTCCTTTCTTTTGTCCATGGGGCGGACGGCAGGTACATCTGCGGAAAGGACTGCGGCTGAATGTCGGAGCGGAGATGAGCTGTCAGAAAGTGGTTTGGTGTTCCGTGCGTTGGCCTGCATTCTTTTTTTCATCGGTCGTGTATGTCCTGGTTTTAATGGGACATACACTATGTTGGCGTCTGTTTGCTCACTAATCTTTTATCGCAAATTGACGCCAACGTTGGTGTTTGTGCCATAGCGCTGGGTTAAAAATATAAAAATACTTTCATCCGATCCAGCGCTATGGACACAAACATATTGTTGTGTGCTGGCCAGCCGCAACTGCACTATAGTTTGGTCGTCCACGTAATTTGAACTCAAATCTGTATGCAAAAATCATCGACAACCCTGACCTCTGGGTTGGCATGAATTTTTGCCCAACTTGTACGATGTAGTAAGCCTGAATCTTTTTGAAGTCAGAAACTTCATTACGCAAAAACAGTTAACCATCCGGCCTCGTGATTGGAACTGTTTTTGCCCGCCCAATTTATCTTAAGAAATTGGGCGGCAGGCTTGCACATCAATGTATGTGTTTGTGCAGTGGCGCTGAATCAAAAATAAAAAAATTAAATTAATTCAGCGCCATTGACACAAACATGGTGTTGTGTGCTGTTGGTGCAGCGGTCAACACTGAATTTAAAGTCAAGAAGTGTTTTTAAGTCCAAATTATGAACATATAGATGGGTCTATATGTCTGTTGTTTGGACGGTCAAAAGGGATTTTACGGCTCAATAATCGTCTAAGTAAGTCGTAAAAGCCGTAATTAACCGTTTGTAATCGGTTGCCATCTGGATGATGTCCTCGATAACGGCTAACTTCGTCCCCAAGTCCTTGGAACGGGGTCACCCGTTTGAAAGTGCGAACTTTCCACGGTCTCACCGCAAGGACTTGAATCGAAATCATACTGATTTCTCTACCGTCTTACTTTTAGAAAACTGAGCTGAAATATAAAATCCTCTTTTGTAAAAACACTTTTTATCATTTCAGCTGCACCAATTGCACACAACGTTGGTGTTTGTGCCATAGCGCTGGGTTAAAAATATAAAAATACTTTCATCCGATCCAGCGCTATGGACACAAACATATTGTTGTGTGCTGGCCAGCCGCAACTGCACTATAGTTTGGTCGTCCACGTAATTTGAACTCAAATCTGTATGCAAAAATCATCGACAACCCTGACCTCTGGGTTGGCATGAATTTTTGCCCAACTTGTACGATGTAGTAAGCCTGAATCTTTTTGAAGTCAGAAACTTCATTACGCAAAAACAGTTAACCATCCGGCCTCGTGATTGGAACTGTTTTTGCCCGCCCAATTTATCTTAAGAAATTGGGCGGCAGGCTTGCACATCAACGATTTGGGTTTGTTTAGTGGCGGATAAATCCAACGGATTTGTCCGCCTACACGAATATAAATAAACTTGTTTACACTACGGGCGACTGTGTCGCCCGCCATTAAACAAACCCGGTGTTGTGGGCTGCCTGCCAGTCCCTACTTTTTTAAGGGTCCGTATATTGAGTCCGCTTTTTTCCAATTCTTTGAAAGAATGGGTCTTCGTTTTGTAGTCTCACCGTTTGATGGTTCTCCGGAAAAATGACAATATTTCTCAGGATAGTCATCGTTTTTATGCTCATCCCATTTTTTAAAAGCATCGTAACTAAATGGTCTTTGAATGTCAAATGGAATTGGAATACCTGTCCTAATACAATATCCTGTTAACTTGTCCGGTGAAGATTTCGTTTCTGCTTTTTTCTTCTCCGTCTTTGGTGGGGTATCTACTGTAACTTTTTTTACTGTCACTCTAATTTCTTCACTGATTGTCAGAAGTCGTTGAACTTCTTCAAGCGTGGCATTGTACAATTCACTGTCCTGTGACTTGGTAATGTAAATCCCCATTTCATTATTATTCTGCTGCGAGAATTCATATAAATTCATTGAAGTTATGATTGCTTCATTCTCGTTTAAATAGCACTTGGCATGTAAATTCTTACAAAGACTTGTCCGAATGCCAATTTGACTTTCTAACCAATTATTCTCTTCTGGTTGTAGTTTGTTTTCTCTGTAAACAATTCTTATGTCCCGTTTTTGAATATTAAGATTGCTGAGGTGCTCTTTTATCCTGTCCGTAAACTGTAAGTATGGGCTTATGAGTATCAGTCTGTCTTTTGTCCCCTTAATGAGTTCTTCTAGATGATAGGAAACTCCAGTCGTGTTCAGAAATTTTGCCATGTCTCTATTTATTTTTACTTGTCATTAGTTGTCCGAAATTTTTTAAGCAGGTTGCCCACAACGTTTGGGTTTGTGCAGTGGCGCTGGACAAAAATAGAAAATACTTTATCCTTATCCAGCGCCATTGCCACAAACCTGGTGTTGGCGGCAGTTTGCCAATTCATTTCTAGTCAGAATTTTGAGGGTTGGTCTTGAATCATTTTATCCATGGGGCGGACGGCAGGTACATCTGCGGAAGGGACTGCGGCTGAATGTCGGAGCGGAGATGAGCTGTCAGGAAGTGGTTTGGTGTTCCGTGCGTTGGGAGTAATGTCCTTTCTTTTGTCCATGGGGCGGACGGCAGGTACATCTGCGGAAAGGACTGCGGCTGAATGTCGGAGCGGAGATGAGCTGTCAGAAAGTGGTTTGGTGTTCCGTGCGTTGGCCTGCATTCTTTTTTTCATCGGTCGTGTATGTCCTGGTTTTAATGGGACATACACTATGTTGGCGTCTGTTTGCTCACTAATCTTTTATCGCAAATTGACGCCAACGTTGGTGTTTATTTTGTTGCGGGTATAGGAGGTTTTAAAAATGGAGCGTAGCGGAATGTTAAAACCGACCTGCTCCGTCATTGTCCCCCGACACCGAACGAAATTAAGAAACAAAAACTACAACGCAACACTGCACCCCGCAATAAAATAAACATAGTGTTGTGCACCGTGCGGTCTGTCGAACGTTATAATGAAAACGAATCGTAGTCCACCGTTACGAATTTTATTTTGAAAACAGGTCTAAGTCCACCGTTATAGACAGACTGTACGGTGTCAACACGTGAGCGCGGGCAAATGCCGAAACTGTCCGCGGAACGAACTCTTGTCCACCGACTGTAAAACTCCGCGTAACCGAGTCCATTGTCTTTTGTTTTTCAGTCCGTCATTGTCTGCCGAAGCCGAAGTTGTCTCGCAGTCAGCAAACGTAATTGTGAAACTTGATTGTCGCGCGATGGCAGTGTGAACCTAAAACTTTATTGATTTCTTATCTGCCGTTATTGTCTGCGGAGACGAATTTATCTCGTTAACGTTGTCACCCGTTGCGTAGGACTTTTCTGTCCGACCGCATGGTGCACAACGTTTGTGTTTGCGATGTGGCCGGCTTCCGAAGCCGCGTGTTGTCCTACGAACCCAAACGTTGTTGTTTAAAATTACTAAAATTTAATTTGTCACCCGGCCATAGCGCAAACATGTTGTTAGGGGCTGGCCGCATTTACTCCAAATCTCTTACAAGAACCTTCAATTCGTCAAATGTCCGCTTAACATCAAGTAACATCTTTTCCTTGTTTTCTCCGGTCAGCCCTCTTTTTCTTTTGTTCTCAGTCACAAAAATTGTCGGCTTGTCGTCAAATATTATCTCTGTCACGATACAGTTTGTTTTTCCATGGCACTTGTAACAATTGTCGATTGATTTGTGCTTTGTATAATATTCTTTCCATTCGTCATTCGAGTCAAATGTTGCCTCCATCACGAATACTTTCTTCAGAGTCCCGTCTTTAATGAAATATAGAGTCTCTGTCCCCGCTGCTTCTGCGTCTGTTAAACTACTTATTAAAACAATTGAGTCCTTGTCGTAGTAACCTGTCACGGAACCTACAAATGTTTTGTCGATAGAACTCTTTGTCGTCAGTTTTCCTTTACTTCTTAATTTCTCAATTGTCTTTGCGTAGTTGTCTGTCGTCTGCGACCAACCTTGTCCCGATACCAAAAATGTCAGTGCTATTAGTAAACGTATCATTGTCCAATGCGGCTTGCCCCTAACGTTTGGGTTTGTGCAGTGGCGCTGGACAAAAATAGAAAATACTTTATCCTTATCCAGCGCCATTGCCACAAACCTGGTGTTGGCGGCAGTTTGCCAATTCATTTCTAGTCAGAATTTTGAGGGTTGGTCTTGAATCATTTTATCCATGGGGCGGACGGCAGGTACATCTGCGGAAGGGACTGCGGCTGAATGTCGGAGCGGAGATGAGCTGTCAGGAAGTGGTTTGGTGTTCCGTGCGTTGGGAGTAATGTCCTTTCTTTTGTCCATGGGGCGGACGGCAGGTACATCTGCGGAAAGGACTGCGGCTGAATGTCGGAGCGGAGATGAGCTGTCAGAAAGTGGTTTGGTGTTCCGTGCGTTGGCCTGCATTCTTTTTTTCATCGGTCGTGTATGTCCTGGTTTTAATGGGACATACACTATGTTGGCGTCTGTTTGCTCACTAATCTTTTATCGCAAATTGACGCCAACGTTTGGGTTTGTGCAGTGGCGCTGGACAAAAATAGAAAATACTTTATCCTTATCCAGCGCCATTGCCACAAACCTGGTGTTGGCGGCAGTTTGCCAATTCATTTCTAGTCAGAATTTTGAGGGTTGGTCTTGAATCATTTTATCCATGGGGCGGACGGCAGGTACATCTGCGGAAGGGACTGCGGCTGAATGTCGGAGCGGAGATGAGCTGTCAGGAAGTGGTTTGGTGTTCCGTGCGTTGGGAGTAATGTCCTTTCTTTTGTCCATGGGGCGGACGGCAGGTACATCTGCGGAAAGGACTGCGGCTGAATGTCGGAGCGGAGATGAGCTGTCAGAAAGTGGTTTGGTGTTCCGTGCGTTGGCCTGCATTCTTTTTTTCATCGGTCGTGTATGTCCTGGTTTTAATGGGACATACACTATGTTGGCGTCTGTTTGCTCACTAATCTTTTATCGCAAATTGACGCCAACGTTTGGGTTTGTGCAGTGGCGCTGGACAAAAATAGAAAATACTTTATCCTTATCCAGCGCCATTGCCACAAACCTGGTGTTGGCGGCAGTTTGCCAATTCATTTCTAGTCAGAATTTTGAGGGTTGGTCTTGAATCATTTTATCCATGGGGCGGACGGCAGGTACATCTGCGGAAGGGACTGCGGCTGAATGTCGGAGCGGAGATGAGCTGTCAGGAAGTGGTTTGGTGTTCCGTGCGTTGGGAGTAATGTCCTTTCTTTTGTCCATGGGGCGGACGGCAGGTACATCTGCGGAAAGGACTGCGGCTGAATGTCGGAGCGGAGATGAGCTGTCAGAAAGTGGTTTGGTGTTCCGTGCGTTGGCCTGCATTCTTTTTTTCATCGGTCGTGTATGTCCTGGTTTTAATGGGACATACACTATGTTGGCGTCTGTTTGCTCACTAATCTTTTATCGCAAATTGACGCCAATGTATGTGTTTGTGCAGTGGCGCTGAATCAAAAATAAAAAAATTAAATTAATTCAGCGCCATTGACACAAACATGGTGTTGTGTGCTGTTGGTGCAGCGGTCAACACTGAATTTAAAGTCAAGAAGTGTTTTTAAGTCCAAATTATGAACATATAGATGGGTCTATATGTCTGTTGTTTGGACGGTCAAAAGGGATTTTACGGCTCAATAATCGTCTAAGTAAGTCGTAAAAGCCGTAATTAACCGTTTGTAATCGGTTGCCATCTGGATGATGTCCTCGATAACGGCTAACTTCGTCCCCAAGTCCTTGGAACGGGGTCACCCGTTTGAAAGTGCGAACTTTCCACGGTCTCACCGCAAGGACTTGAATCGAAATCATACTGATTTCTCTACCGTCTTACTTTTAGAAAACTGAGCTGAAATATAAAATCCTCTTTTGTAAAAACACTTTTTATCATTTCAGCTGCACCAATTGCACACAACATTTGTGTTTATGCTATGGCGTATATTTCATATATAGCATGAGATGCCAATCTAACCCGAAATTTCCTTATTTCCAGCTCAATTTCAAGGATATATTTTTTGTGCACCACCATTATTCAGGTACAATTTCGTCATCTCCCCGCAATTGTTTCGTGGCGGCTAATTGGTCCAGCGGACTAACCACTTTATCTAAACCAAAGCGTGTAACCTTGGCGTAAATCTCTGTTGTTTTGGCCGACTCATGACCCAATAGAATCTGAATATATCGCGTGGCGGTACCTGATTCAAGCAAATGTGTGGCAAAAGAATGACGCAACATGTGCGATCTCACATTCTTTTTAATACCGGCCCGCATCGCTGCCCGCTTCAATACTTTTTGCAAACTGGTTGAACTGTATCGCTCACCAGAAACACCTTCAAACAACCAATACCCGGGTTTGTATTCGGTTATATATTGCCTCAACATCGGCATTAAACTTTGTGCCATCACACTGTGGCGGTCTTTACGACCTTTTCCGCCTCTTATCAACACTATGCCACGGTCAAAATCAATGTCGCCAATGCGAAGGCCTAGTAATTCACTGCGCCTGAGCCCCGAAGCGTACATTACCATTAACATGGCGCGATGCTTCAAATTGCCTGCGTTATCAAAAATCGCCATCACTTCTTCCTGGCTCAATACTTCCGGCAATCTTTTTTCTTTCATGGGGCGCTCCAGGTCATACACCTTTCGCTCTTGCTTTAGCATCTTCTCATAGTAAAATTTAATTGCATTGATCGCCTGGTTTTGTGCCGACACACTTAATTTTTTATGTTCAATTAAATGCAGCATGTAATGTTGAATCTCATCTTCACCTAATTCTTCAGGGTAACTTTCGGGGAAGAATTGAAGAAACAATTTAAATTGTTCAGTGTACGTCTTCTGTGTGCTCTCGCTATAGTTTTTAAATTTCAGCTTTCTACGCATTGCTTCAAGCGCCCGTTCCCGCGATTCTTTTGGAGAGAGAATGCCAGCCTCAGTGAATACCGGTTCCGTAATTGCTTCAACCGCTATTGGCTCAACAACGGGTTCTGCCGTGGCTTTTTCTTTTACAATTTGATGAAGTTCTTTTGTCTTCAACGCACGTATATCAAGCCACACCTTGCCCTTAAGGACACTAAAGATTGAATTGAAGGCTTCCTTCGTATCAGGCAAATACCAACAGGTGTGTGTTTTACTGAATTTAATATCAGGAATGTTTTTTACGAGTTTAATGATCGTGTAGTCCTTGGGAAAGAATAACCCTATACAATCCATTTCCCGATGGTGAATGCGCTTCACCCGAATTGTTTTAGCCAACATATCGTATTCGGTTTGGTGAATGAGTGGTTGAATATAGTGGAAGTCGGGGCCAAAATCCAGCGAAAGCGGTGGGTACATCGCAGATTTTAGTATCTTAAAACCACCAAATCCTCAACTATGCAAGCCAACGTCCTCACCGAAATATTTCTGCCCGTAGCCCTCGGCATCATTATGCTCGGTATGGGCCTCGCCCTCACACTTGAAGATTTTAAACGCGTGGCGCTTTTTCCCCGGGCCACTTTCGTGGGATTGTTTTGTCAGCTGATTGTGTTGCCACTGGTGGCGTTTGCCATGCTGCAGGTACTCAGTCTGCCGCCCGAACTGGCCGTTGGGGTAATGCTGCTTTCGTTTTGCCCGGGTGGGGCAACATCAAACCTGCTGTCAAACCTGGCACGTGCCGATGTAGCCTTATCGATCACGCTCACGGCTATCTCCAGCATGATTACAGTATTCACCATTCCATATTTTGTTAACCTATCGATGGAGTATTTTATTGGCGAAGGCAAATATGTGGAATTACCTGTGCTCAAAACCATGTTGCAGATTGTGGTCATCACCATCATTCCCGTTTCCATCGGCATGCTTATTCGATGGAAATTTCCGGAGGGTGCGAAGCGATCGGAGAAACCGGTAAAAATTGCATCGGCTGTTTTCATTACGCTGGTTATTCTGGGGGCTATCCTGAAGGAGAAGGATAACATTGCCGGATATTTTGTTCAGGTTGGTGTTATTACGTTGCTCATAAATGTGGTTATTCTGGCTGGCGGATACCTGATGGGAAAATTATTCCGGCTAAGCCATCCGCAACGTGCTGCGGTTTCTATTGAATCCGGAATTCAAAACGGTACACTGGCCATTGCCATCGCCACAAGCAGTTTGTTGTTAAACAATTCACAGATGTCGATACCGGCCGCGGTATATTCACTCATCATGTTTGCTACCGGTGGTGTGGCGGTTTACCTCTACAGCCGCAATGTGATGTTTGATCGTGCCTGATTAAATTTTCAGACAGGTTATGATTTTCTGTTTCGGATGGATAAATCCGAGTATTTTTGGTTTTTATTGATATGGAAAATCCGGTTATAATTTTTGGTGCAGGTTATTTAGGCCGCATTGCCAAGGAAATTTTTGAAAGCAACGGTAATGTGGTATATGGATTTCTGGACGATGATAAAAAACTTCACGGAACTGAAATAGATGGCGCCACGGTGTTGGGCAGTACCGATGATGATGGCTTCCTGAAACTGATCGGCAAAAAGTGTGAAGCCTGTATCGCGGTGGATGATAATCGTATTCGTAAAAGTCTGGCAAAAATGCTCAACGAGGTGCGCCACGTGCAGCCGGTAAACAGCATTCACAGCCGTGCGTTCCTGGCGCAACATGTTTCGCTGGGGCATGGCAACTTTATTGAGGCTGGTGTTCAGGTGGGTGTGGGCACTACATTGGGCAATCATACCATCCTGCAGGCGGGTGCGCTCATCGGTGCTTCCGTTAACCTGGCCGATTTTGTTCAGGTAGGAGCCGGAAGTATTATTAACTCGGGGGTTGTGGTTGAAGCGGAAGCGTTCATCGGATCTGGAGTAACCATTGTGTCTGGCGTTACGGTGGGGAAGGGTGCACGCATTGGTGCGGGGTCGGTGGTGATTGCACCGGTAAAGGCAGGCGAAACTGTTTTTGGAAATCCTGCTCAACCTGTAAGTCGTTAACGGTATGCCAAAAGTTTCTGAAACGGATTTGATCTTAAATAAAGATGGTAGTGTTTACCACCTCAACCTGTTGCCCAAGCATGTTGCAGATATCGTTATTGCGGTAGGCGATCCGGGTCGGGTATATAAGGTAAGTCAGTATTTCGATGAGGTAGAGTTTGAAATGAACAAGCGCGAGTTCATTACACACACCGGTCATTTTAACGGCAAGAAAATTTCAGTGATCAGTACGGGCATCGGCACGGATAATGTTGAAATTTTCATGACGGAGCTGGATGCACTGGTGAACATGGATTTAAAAACCCGTGAACCGAAATCGCGAAAGAAAAAACTGAAGATTATTCGCATCGGCACTTCGGGTGCGTTGCAAGAAGATATTCCGGTGGGTTCACATTTGGTTACCGACTATGCTGTGGGCATCGATAACCTGATGGGATTTTATGAAGTGCCGTTTACAAAATTTGAAAAAAGTATTGCAAGTGATATCCGCAAAAAGGTGAAGCTTCCGTTTTTGCCTTATGTAGTTCAGGGTTCATCGGCACTGCTTTCACGCATCGGCCACGATATGATCAAAGGCAACACCATCACCACACCGGGTTTTTATGCTCCGCAAGGTCGTAAGGTACGCGCAGCAACACGTATGCCGAAATTGCTGGATGATTTCAATTACTATCATAACAAGACCAGCGATTTCTGGTTAACGAATTTTGAAATGGAAACGGCAGCGCTTTACGCGATGGGTCGTTTGCTTGGCCATGATATGTTGAGTGCCAATGCCATTATTGCCAACCGAATCAAAAACAAGTTCGCCAAAGATCCCGAAAAGGTGGTGGATACACTAATCAAAACGGTGCTGGAGCGGATTTGAGTTGAAAATTACGAAGCGAATAATTTGGAGATAAGTTTGTAACTTTGATTTCATGTACAAGGTGAAAGACTATATTACTATTGACAAGGAGATTCTTTCCGGAAACCCTGTATTTAAAGGAACCCGTGTTCCAATTGAAACATTATTTGACCACCTGGAAAAAGGAGTTTCGCTTGACGAATTTCTGGGCGATTTTCCAACTGTGGCAAGAGAGCAAGCTATTGCGGTAATTGAAATTGCCAGTAAAATTCTAACCTCAAAAAATATCGAGCAGATATATGAAACTGCTGCTTGATGAAAATTTGCCAAAAAGATTAAAACTGGATTTTACTGAATTCGAAATATTCACCACTGCCGATTTAGGTTGGACAGGCGTAACGAACGGACGATTGCTTGAGTTGCTGATTGAGAATGATTTCAACGCGTTGTTAACATTTGATAAAAATTTGCAACATCAGCAAAACTTTATGCGGTATTCAATAGCTGTTTTGGTTATCGAGGCTTCTGATAACCGATATCAGACTTTAAAAAACCTCATACCAACTATTAAGCAAGTTTTAGCTCAACAACTAAAACCTGGTCCAACTATCGTGCGCGAACAGGGGTGATCAGTTGCCATTCACCGCACTGTCCATACGAACAATGTAGCGCCCGGCCGTGAACGGCTCATCGTTGTAGAAGCCCGACAAAATGCGGTGGGCAATTTGTTCTACAATCAGCTCATGATCGGTTTTACCTTCTTTGCCCCGCCAGAAAACCCGGTTGGGGTGGCGCTTCATGTCTTCTACATAAGCCTTTGCCCGATTGAATTGTTCATCGGTGAACGTAATGGTAAAGCAGGTTTTAACGCGTTGTGTATCCATAGTGCTGTAAGGTTTACAATTGATGTGCCAAATGAAAGCTAATCAAATTACGTCAAATTCATCTACCAAAGTCAAGCCCTTGCCCGCCATCGGGCATCGGTGTTCGCAGTTGGGACGGTAGGCATTATCGCAGTATTTTTGTGCCGGTATGAAAGATTTGCACGAAGTTGAGTTGAATAATGGCATCCGGTTGGTGTACCAGCAGGTTGACGGTACACACCTGGTTCATTGTGGTGTGTTTTTAGATGTGGGCAGTCGCGATGAGCGGGAGGAGACGCAGGGCATCACGCATTTTTGGGAACACCTGGCGTTTAAAGGAACGAAAAAAAGAAAGGCCTATCAGATCATCAGCAGCATTGATTCTGTGGGCGGTGAGTTGAATGCCTATACGGATAAGGAGAAGGTAGTTTTCTTTGCGTCTGTGCGCGATGAATATTTTGAACGCGCCATTGATGTATTGGCAGACATTACCTTTCATTCTGTTTTTCCCGAAAATGAAATTGAAAAGGAGCGCGGTGTAATCCTTCAGGAGATGGCCATGTACCTGGATAATCCGGATGATTCGTTGCAGGATGAATTTGAGTCGGTGATTTACCGCAAGCACCCGATGGGCATGAACATCTTAGGTAAAAAAGAGACGGTGCTGGGTTTTCACAGGCGCGATTTCACTGAATATTTCAAACAGCGGATAGACACACGCAGAATTGTGTTCAGCTGCGTGGGCGATCTGCCGGTGGCACAAGTTGAGCAGGCGTTTCAACGTTACTTTAATGTGAAGGCAACAAAGCGTTTGGCGAAGCGAAAACCTGCAGGGTTGTACAAACCCATGCAAAAGCAATTGCTGCGACCGGTTAAGCAAGCGAAGTGCGCAATCGGGCGGCCTGCTTATCCCATCCATCATCCCGACAGGATTCCGTTTTTTCTGCTGGTGAATATGTTGGGTGGCCCCGGAATGAACTCCCGGTTGAATATGGCGCTTCGTGAAAAGCATGGATACGTATATTCCATTGAAGCACACTATATGTCATATTCTGATACGGGCATGTTCGCAGTATTTTTTGGAACAAAACCCAGCAAGCTGGATCGGTGCATCGAACTGGTGCAACGTGAGTTGGATAAGTTTTGTGATAAACCGCTTACAGTACGTCAACTGAATGCTGCGAAGGAACAACTGAAAGGTCAGCTGGCTATGGCAGAAGAAAACAACCAGAGTTTGATGATGATGATGGGGCGGTCCATGCTGGACCTGAATCGTGTGCCTTCGCTGGAAGAAATTTTTAACATCATTGATGGCGTGAGCGCAAAAGACATTAATCGTGTTGCGCGGGAAATGTTCGATTCGAAAGGACTCAGTTATTTAACCATGGTACCTAATTAACAATGGATATTCTGCAACCCGACTTACAGCGCTATGCTGAACAACATACCTCCGCTGCGACTGATCTACTGAAGCGCATCGATCGGGAAACGCATGCCCGCGTTATGATGCCGCGCATGTTGTCGGGACATTTGCAAGGCAGGTTACTGGCCATGCTCAGCCACATGATTAAGCCTAAATCCATTTTAGAGATTGGAACCTACACGGGCTATTCAGCCATTTGCCTGGCAGAGGGGTTGGCACCCGGTGGCAAGCTCATAACCATCGATAGCAATGAAGAACTGGAAGACACGGTTCGCTCCTATATAAAGGAGGCCGGGTTGGAACAGACCATCGATTACCGGATTGGTAATGCACTTGAGTTGGTACCGAAGCTAACCGGCCCGTTCGACCTGGTGTTTATTGATGCGGATAAAGAAAACTACCACCGCTATTACGATTTCGTATTCAAACTCGTACCTTTGGGTGGTTATATTCTGGCCGATAACGTGTTGTGGAGTGGCAAGGTGTTGCAGTCGAAACCCGACAAAGACACCAAGGCAATTCAGGAGTTCAATGAAAAGGTTCAACATGACCCGCGTGTTGAAAACATCCTGATGCCGGTTAGGGATGGCATTATGATTGCACGTAAGGTTAAAGAATAATTTTTTAAGGCTGACCATTTTTTAAACGTAGCCATTATGCGATTAACAGCCCTTTTTGTTTTCCTGCTTCAGTGTGCGCTGGCTCAAAGCCCGGAAGTGCCACACAAGTTGAACTTTGCCGGCATCACCCTCACCATTCGCGATGATGCACGCAGGGAAATCCAGAAAGATGTAGATGCACTCACGCAGTATCCCAAGTACTTCAACATAAAAGTTGAGCGTGCCAAAACATATTTTCCCATCATCGAAAAAATATTTCAGCAAGAACGCCTTCCCGATGATTTTAAATACCTGGTGTTGCAGGAGAGCGCACTGATTGCCGATGCAGTTTCCGTTTCCAATGCGGTGGGCTTCTGGCAATTCAAAGATTTTACGGCCGTGGAGATGGGCCTGCGTGTGGATAAGGAAATTGATGAACGCATGAACATTGTGTCATCCACGCGTGCAGCGGCACAGTATCTGAAAAAGAACAACGCTTATTTCAATAACTGGCTGTATGCCTTGCAAGCCTACCAGATGGGGGCTGGTGGAGTAATGCGTGCTGTTAAAGACTATGAGAGCGGTACCAAGCACATGGAGATCACCAGCCAAACATATTGGTATGTGAAAAAATACCTGGCACATAAAATTGCTTTTGAAGGTGCCGTTAAGGGTGAAGGTGAAATTAAATTGCTCGAGTACGAAAACCGCAACAACCGCTCGCTTCATGCATTGGCAAAAGAAGTTTCGGTGGATGAAGAACAATTGCTGGCTTACAACAAGTGGGTTCGTAAAGGCCATATTCCACACGACCGTACCTACATCGTAGCCATACCGGTTCAGGGTGAATCCAAACAAACATACGCATCGGTAACAAAAGCCAATGCAGACTTTCAAAAAGTTGGTGAACATAAAAAGTTAGATGCGAAACCAGCGCTAGCCACGCGTTCTGATAAAAAGGTTTGGAATGGCATACCGGCCATTCAGGCGGAAGCCGGTGAAAATGCGGCTACGCTTGCCAAACGGGCTGGTGTTGGCTTGTCATTTTTCTTGTCGTGCAATGATCTGTCCATTACGGATCCGTTAGTAACGGGTAACTATTATTATCTGAAAAGAAAAAAGAACAAAGCATCTGCCAATGTACATGTGGTACGCAAAGCCGGTGAGCGTTTGTGGTCGGTGAGTCAGCAATACGGCATTCAACTAAAACGACTTGAACGATACAACCCAACCTTGTCTGTAAATGAGTTGCCGGTTGGTACAACTGTGTTGTTAACATCAGCAAACCGTGTGCAAACAAATGAACTGCAAGCGGCTGCTGTTGAAGTTGAACAGGATGAATTTTTTAATTGGGCTGTAGCGCCTGAACCGGTTACGGCCAGTATTTCAAACGAGGTTTCTGCATCAGTAGTAGTAACTCCTACTTCAAAAGGTGATACAACTACAACTAAGGTCGGAGATGTTGGAGAAAAGGACAAAACCGACCAAAACAATACAAGCCCCGTTTTGGTTGAGGAGGTAAAACCTACACAGCATACCGTTGCTGCCGGTGAAACGCTTTATGCACTATCCAAACGCTACAACGTGGGTGTGATGGACCTGGTAAACTGGAATAACCTGAAGATGGAGGAGGGCATTAAACCGGGGCAGGTGTTGAAATTAACGGGCCCGGTAGAGGAAGAAACTGAAAATGATGGATTTGTGGTGTATGAGGTTCAATCATCCGACACATTATATAGTGTGGCGCGCAAATATGGGGTAACCATTAAAGAGTTGATGGATTGGAATCAGAAGAAAGACTTTTCGGTTTCTGCTGGCGAAAAGCTTCGGATTCAAGTCAAGTAACCCTTGTTTTTCTTCTTATTTGGTAAAATTATTACGTCTGGGCGGCTAATTCTCTCCGCAATCCCCGAAAATGTTCAAAAAAGGATATTTTTGTGATCTGCGATTTTGTTTAAAAACTTAGGAAAGAAAATTTGATGCAAACGGATACAAAATCCATTGACCTGGTGATGCTGGTTGATGATAATGACACGGATAATTTTATCAGCAAACGTATCATTGAAATCACCAAATTTTCAAAGCGGGTTGAAGCAAAAGGTTCAGGCAAGGCTGCACTGGACTACCTGCGTGAAAACGAGAATAATCCTGAAAATCTACCCACACTAATCTTCCTGGACATCAACATGCCCATTGTTGATGGTTTCGTGTTTTTGTATGAGTTCGAAAAGTTCAACGAACTGGTGCGCAACAAATGCAAAGTCATCATCTTATCCAGTTCCGATAACAAGCGCGACATCGACAAGATCGTGAATAACAACCACGTGATAAAATTCATCACCAAGCCCCTGACCGAGGTGGCCCTGGAGGAAATCAAGCTGAATAACATCTAAAGAGTTTCTTTTACTGGTGCTGGCCATGGACCTCAGCTATACTTTTATTTTCTGAAAGGCTAAGCGCGGTTTTTTGATTTTACGTTTGTTCACTCAGTTTCTGTATCTTAGCACAAGTAAAAATTCATTTGTTATGTTGAAAAAGACTCTATTGCTGAGCACGTTTTCACTTTGTGTCATGCTGCTCTGTTCCCATTCACTTCAAGCGCAAATTGTTAAGCCTGATACTACTTCCAATTGGAAGAAGCGGTTTATGTTTAATGCAAGTTTCAACCAGGCATCTTTTTCATCGAACTGGAAGGCTGGTGGAATTAACTCGGTTGGTTTGAACGGAGCCCTTAATTACAAGGCCAACTACGCCAAAGACAAAATTACCTGGGATAATGAAATTGATTTTCTGTACGGTTTCGTAAACAACAGTGGCCAGGGTTTTCGTAAAACACTCGACCGCATGTTTTTTGATACCAAGGTGGGCTATAAGATCAGCGATAAATGGGACTTGTTCACATCGTTGAATTTTCTCAGCCAGTTTACAGAAGGGTATCGCTACAACGATGATGATACCCAGGATCTGATCTCCGATATTTTTGCTCCGGCATTTATCACGTCAGCATGGGGTTTACAATATCAGCCGGCCCCTTATTTTAAAGTGCGTATTGCACCGTTTGCACCCAGGGTTACGATTCTAAGTGATAATAACGGTCGTTTCGATGCGGTTGATCCGGTAAGTCCGTATGGCGTGTTGTTGGGCGAGACAACACGTTTTGAGTGGCTGGCGTTTCAGGCAACAGCTGATTTCGATAAGGACATTGCCAAAAACCTGAATTTGAAATGGCGTTACATGTTGTTTGCGAATTATGAAACGCTTGAAGGAAAGACTATCGACCACCGCCTTGATTTGATGCTTACCGCACAGGTGAACCGCTTTATCAGCGTGGGGCTGGGTGGTATTTTAATTTACGATTTCGATCAGGATGATGAAGTGCAGCTGAGCCAGAACTTCAATTTTGGATTCCGGTACACGTTCCAGAATTACGAGGAAAAGAAGTAGTTAAGGGCAGTCCCGTGGACAACGTGACAAAGTTTTTAGAGATACTTTATGTGAGTATCCGTAAAGAGTCCTAACTAACGAGTTAACGTCATTGCGAGGGATCCCGATAATCCCGATAGCTATCGGGATCGGGAGACCGAAGCAATCTCATTTTTTAATTTAAAATTGGGATTGCTTCGCTACCGCCCGCCTACCGCAGGCAGGCTCGCAATGACGGGGTATTTAGGACTTGAAGCGGATACTCATAATACTTTATTTCTAAAAATCCGGATCGAGCCCGAGTTTTTCTTTTAGTTCGAGTAAAAGCGGATTCTTTTCTGCGAGGTGTTCAAACTTTTCGCGGTTGGTGTAGATCACTTTTTTTGAGTCTGTGTTTTTGTTCTCGCCCGTAACCTGAATGGAATAGTTTTGCAGGCTCTCCCGAATGAATTGCATCAAATCGCTTTTCATTTCATTCAGCAAGGTCTCCTGAACCGGGTTCATCAAATGCAGCACAATGGTTGAATCGTGTATCTCAAACTCTTGCGTAAGCAATTGATATTCGGCTTTGTACTTTTTGCGTTGTTCCGCAAATGCTCTCCAGGTTTCCTGAAGCTGTTCGGTAGTAAAAGGTTTATTGTCAACCTGCTTTACGGGCGCAACGGTTTTTTCTTCGGTTGCCGATTCTGTAGTTAGAATGGAATTCAGGGCAGGAATTTTTGGCGTGCTTTTTTGTTTGGAAAACCGACTGGTGCCATTGCCGTTTCCATTGCCATTTGTAGGCTTGGGAGGTTCAGGAATTTTTGGGATGGATTGTGTGACTGGCGGAGCAACTTCAGTAGTCTCTTGAGGCGCTACGGGTTCGTCACTAATTTTTTTTTTACTGCCTCTTGTTGAGGAAGTGATGCCAGGTTAAGCACGGATTGTACATGCGCCATTTTCATCAACGCCAACTCAACAGAAAGGCGCTGGTTTTTGCTGCTCTTGTAGTTGATGTCGCATTGATTGGCAATGTTGAGCCAAGAAAGCAGGAGGGAAGGCGGAGCAGCCTGTGCCTGCTCGGCATATTTTTTCTTTACATTTTCCGGTACTTCCATCAGTTGTGTGGTGCGCGCATCCTGCGATACCAGCAAATTCCGGAAGTGCTCACTCAATCCCACAATGAAATTTTGTCCGTCAAAACCTTTTTTCAGGATTTCGTCCAAAATCAACAAAGGTTGGGTGTGGTTCTGCGTAAGCAAGGCATCCACCACCGAGAAATAGTAATCGTAGTCGAGAATGTGCAGGTTGCTGAGCACATTTTTGAAGGTGATTCCTTTACCTGAGGAATAAGTCACCATCAAATCGAAAATCGATAACGCATCGCGCAGCGCACCATCGGCTTTTTGGGCAATCAGGTGCAAGGCTTCATCTTCCGCCTTGATGCCTTCATGCTTGGCGATTGTTTTTAAATGACCGCTGATGTCGGAAATCTGAATCCGGTTGAAATCAAAAATCTGGCATCGCGAAAGGATGGTTGGAATAACCTTATGCTTTTCGGTAGTAGCCAGAATGAAAATGGCATATGGCGGTGGTTCTTCAAGCGTTTTCAAAAAAGCATTGAAAGCCGCATTGGAGAGCATGTGAACCTCGTCTATTATATATACTTTGAATTTGCCGAATTGGGGCGGGTAGCGTACCTGGTCGATCAGGCTACGGATGTCTTCCACCGAATTGTTCGAGGCGGCATCCAACTCAAAAATATTGAGTGTATTGGTTTCGGCTTTTTCTTCAAATCCATTGATCAGCCGGGCTACAATACGCGCACAAGTGGTTTTTCCTACCCCCCGCGGGCCACAAAACAGGAGGGCCTGCGCCAGTTTATTATTGTCGATGGCATTTTTGAGCGTGGTGGTAATGTGCTCTTGTCCCACCACCTCAGCGAACCCGGTAGGCCGGTATTTTCGTGCCGAAACGACAAAATTATCCATGCGGCAAATTAACCTTTTTAGGATGCAAATCGGAAAAACTACTCATCAAAAAAAACTGGCAATACGAGGGGCAAAATTGTAGCTTTCACCATACTCAACTTAAAATCATTTTCCTATGAAAAGAATCCTATACGTTTTACTGGTTCTATGCGGCACAACGCTGTTCGCACAGGAAAACCTTACGTATCAGCGACCACCGGAAGAAATTGCCCGGTTGTTGGAAGCACCGCTTACACCGTTCGTAACATTTTCGCCCGATAAGCAGTGGATGTTGCAATTGGAGCGTTCCGATTATCCAACCATTGAGCAACTTTCGCGGCCCGAATTGCGCATCGCGGGTATGCGCATGAACCCGGCCAACTTTGGCCCCAGCCGGGGGAATTATATCATTGGCATTACCGCCAAACGAATTAAGGATGGCCAGGAGGTGGCTATAAAAAATCTTCCGGCAAACCTGTTGATTAGCAGCGCAAGCTTTTCGCCCGACAGCAAGAAGTTGGCGTTTCTGCAAAACAATCCTGATGGCATTGAGCTGTGGGTAGTGGATATGACCACATTTACAGCATCAAAAGTGACCGATCGAAAAATCAATGCTGTTTTTGGTGGAGCGTTCGAATGGCTATCGGACTCACAGCATATATTGTTTACTGCCGTTCCGCAAAACCTGAAGGCCCTCCCGGAAAAGAGCCGCGTACCAGCCGGACCAATTGTTGAAGAGAACCTGGGTAAGCGCGTGCCTTCCCGCACGTATCAGGATTTGATGAAAAATCCGTACGATGAATCCGTCTTCGATTATTATACCACTACTGATCTTGTGCTGAAAAATATTGGCGGAGAAGAAAAAGTAATAAGTCCTTCAAAAATTCATTACAACTTTTCTCCATCACCCGATGGAAAACTAATTCTGACAGAAACCATTCAGCGTCCATACTCTTACCTGGTTACAGTTTACAGTTTTCCAAAACAAGTGAACGTGTTGGACACCAACGGTAAACTGGTTGTGGATGTAGCCACCATTCCGTTAACAGACTACATACCGACAGCCTTCAACGCAACACAACGCGAACCACGTAGCCACAATTGGCGAGCCGATAAACCGGCTACCTTGTACTGGGCGCATGCGCAGGATGGAGGCGATCCAAAAACAAAAGCTGACATCCGTGACAAGGTGTTTACCTGGGACTTTCCCTTTAAGGATGAACCAAAAGAATTGATCAGCTTACCCCTTCGCTACTCCCGTGTTGCTTGGGGTAACGATCAGGTGGCGTGGGTGTATGAACGCTGGACCAGCGATCGTAAAGAACGTGTGTACCAGGTTAACCCGACTTCGGGTGCAAAGAAAACCGTGTTTGACAGAAACTATGAAGATGCTTACAATGATCCGGGGAGCGTGCTTACCGAAGTCAATGCTTATGGTCGTTATGTATTAACCATTAATAAAGACAACAGCGTTTACCTGACCGGTCAGGGGGCAAGCCCGCAAGGCAACATGCCGTTTTTGGATAAGATGGATTTGAACACCGGAAAAAAATCACGGTTGTGGCAATGCCAGGCACCGTACTATGAATACGTAGTAACCTTGCTGGATCCAAAAAAGCGTGTGTTTGTTACTTCGCGCGAATCGAATACCGAAAACCCGAATTACTATTTACGTACAGCCGGATCAACCAAATCAACTCAACTTACTGCTTTCGCACACCCATATCCACAGATAAAAGATGTTAAGAAAGAAGTGTTGAAGTATAAGCGCAATGATGGTGTGGAGTTAACTGCCGATCTCTATCTGCCTCAAGGCTATAAGAAAGAAGATGGTCCGTTACCGGGATTGGTTTGGGCGTATCCGCGCGAATTCAAATCGGCTGATGCTGCAGGGCAGGTCAAAACGTCTCCGCATATGTTTACCCGTTTAAGTTGGGGCGGACCGATTTACTGGGTAACGCGTGGCTATGCCGTGCTCGATAATGCTTCTATGCCCATTATTGGTGAAGGCGACAAAGAACCGAACGACACGTACATTCAGCAACTGGTAGCCAGTGCACAAGCTGTGGTTGATCATGCTGCATCATTAGGTGTTGTTGATCCGAATCGTGTGGGCGTTGGCGGGCATTCGTATGGCGCTTTCATGACAGCCAATTTGCTGGCACACTCCGACATTTTCAAAGCCGGTATTGCACGAAGCGGTGCATACAACCGAACGTTAACGCCATTTGGTTTTCAGGCCGAGGAGCGTACGTATTGGCAGGCACCTGAAATTTATTACCAGATGTCGCCTTTCTCGTATGCCGATAAGTTGAAAGAACCGATTTTATTTATTCACGGTGAAGCCGACAATAACTCGGGCACTTTCCCCATCCAGACAGAGCGTTTTTATAACGCCATTAAAGGCCATGGTGGAACATCGCGTTATGTAGTGTTGCCGTACGAAAGCCACGGCTATGCGGCTAAAGAAAGTATTTTGCATACGTTGTGGGAAATGGATCGCTGGCTGGAGACCTACGTGAAAAATGCAGAGAAGCAGGCACGTAAGTAAAATTCAGTCATTTAATCTTTTGTTGAGATGCCGGCTTTTCTGTCGGCATCTCTTTTTTGTATTGTTGTAAGTATTAGCTGCATTTTAAATGACCTGGGCCGAGCGGATTATTACTTTTAATCAATCATTAAAAATTGAGGCTAAACTCCCAAAAGGCGTGGAGGTGCTTAATCCGTTTACCGATACGCTTACATGTGAGCTCAGTAAAAAATTTTATTTCAGGTATTACAATGACTCAAATCCGAGAACTTTGATACTCGGCATTAATCCGGGGCGATTTGGTGCCGGTTTAACCGGGGTTCCATTTACTGATCCCATCAAGTTGGAAGAACGTTGTGGCATTGCCAACACCCTTCCAAAAAAAGCTGAGCTTTCTGCGGATTTTATCTGGATGATGATTGATGCCTATGGAGGCCCGGAAAAATTTTTCAGTCAATATTATATCAGTTCGATTAGTCCGCTGGGGTTTACCCTTGATGGGAAAAACTTAAATTATTATGACGATAAACGGTTGGAGCAAGCCATTACACCGTTTGCTGTCGATAGCCTTCATAAGCAACTTGAATTTGGTTTAAAAACTGATGTGTGTTATTGCCTTGGGGAGGGAAAGAATATTCAATATTTATCAAAACTGAATGAGGTAAATCACTTTTTTGAAACCCTCATTTCGCTTCCCCATCCGCGTTTTATTATGCAATACCGCAGAAAAAGGCTGGATGAATTTTTAGCGCTTTATATCCGCCAACTCCGGTAATTTATCGCCTTAATGGCATGGTCATCGGAGCGTGTGCCTGTTAATCCAAACCGGTGGTTACATTTGTTCCTGGAAAACATAATAACCTAATGAGACAAATAAGTAAGCATATGAAACGCGTGAAATTGATTCCCTTATTCTTTCTGACCCTTCTTTCAGGATTTATCATGATGTCCTGTTCAGAAGATGGAAAAAATGCACGGTTGGAAGTACGTCTGACTGACGCACCCGGTGATTATGAAGAAGTGAACATTGATATTCAGGGCGTTCAGGTACACGCTTCCAGTGATGATACGGAAGGCGGATGGAAATCCCTGGATGTTACCCCCGGGGTGTATAACCTGCTTGAACTGACTAATGGATTGGATACATTGTTGGGAGCAATTGAGTTACCGGCTGGTCGCATTTCACAAGTACGATTGATTTTAGGAAACAACAACACGCTTAAGGTAGATGGTGAAACCCATTCACTGACTACGCCAAGTGCACAGCAGAGCGGGTTAAAGCTGAATGTTAATGCCGATTTGATTGAAGGGATTACATACACCCTGTTGCTTGATTTCGATGCAGCCCGTTCAATTGTTATAGCGGGTGCCAGCGGCAAGTATTTGTTGAAGCCGGTTATCCGAACCATTACAGAAGCCACCAGTGGTGCCATTGCCGGAACGATTTCCGAGCCATTGGCAAAACCAGCCGTTTATGCCATTGTTGCTGATGACACGTTAGGTACTACGTACGCCAACGATGAGGGTAAGTTTTTGATTAAGGGCTTACAGCCGGGTTCCTATACCGTTTCTTTTTCGCCTGTAACCGGATATTCGATTGCTGACATTACGGATGTTGCGGTAACCTTGGGAAATGTGACCGATTTGGGTGAAGTGGCGGTTGATGTAGAAGAATAATACATCCGGATTTACTAAAGAACATAGTGGAAGGATGGTCGAGGAGGCCATCCTTTCTTTTTATCAGATTTTTTCCTCCCATGTATTTGATTAATTTTGCGCACTCTAGCCGTTGTTCACGGCCATGCCTCCGTAGTTAAATGGATATAACGAGAGCCTCCGGAGCTCTAGGTGCAGGTTCGATTCCTGCCGGGGGTACTTATCATTTATGCCATGTACTGTGCTTAGGTACTTAAAAGTGTTAATCACGACTTTTACTAGAGGCCATCTCAAAAATAGAAATACAGAAAACACGAAGGGCACAAAGGCTTACACAAAGGCCTCAAAGTGATTCAATAAAGCGACTTTTTCTTTGTGAACCTTGCCTGCGGCAGGCGGGCTTTGTGCCTTCTTTGTGTGCTTGTGGTTAAACTTATTTTTGTGATAGCAATATAAAGGTCATTATGAAAACCTGAATGAAAGCCTGAAGCAGCATAATTCAGTAGAATAAGCATTGTCGTAGTGAATTCGTAGTCAATTCACATCCAACCTAAGCTCTTTCCTAACCTTCTTTGTGAGTTTTTGACCGACCAGTTTGTATGATCGTGTAATGAGTTGATTCAGTTCCTTCTGTTTCACCTGTGTGAGATCAGTTACACTTACCCATTTGGCACGCGCCATGTATGGTGCGGGCATGAAACCTTCGCGCAGGGTCAGTTCATCAAACACTTCATCGTCTACTTTAAAGGAGATTCGAAGCGGTTTCTCCAATGATGCAACGCAAAACATTTTTCCGCCAACAGAAAAACATAAATCATTATCCCATTTGATATCTTCGGTTACTGCTTTGAATGATGTGCACAGCGCTTGAAGTTCTTCAATGTTCATGTTGTGATGTTGTGTGATGAATTTTCAGTTGATGTGAATGATGGTATGAGCAACGAAAATGTGAAGTGCAAATATTTTACGAAATATTTTGCAAATATGAAATCAAGTGCTACCTTTATTTAGCTTTTTAATAAATGTTTAACTAAAAACTAAAAACGCTATGGCAAAGAAAGCGAAGAAAGCTGCCAAGAAGAAAGCAGCAAAGAAAAAAGTAGCCAAGAAAAAAGTAGCTAAGAAAGCTAAGAAGGCTGCAAAGAGGAAGAAGTAAGTTGATGAGATCATCAACAAACAAAAAGAGCTGATCGATGATCGGCTCTTTTTGTTTTTAGCGCCTTTTGCAATTATTTCTTATCACCGCTTTGAGCAGATTGAATAACCATGGAAGCCAAAACCGCCACCGAAAGCGTAAGCACAATGAAAGCGAGTGATATCTCTATGGGTATTTTGTAAAAATCGGCAATACACATCTTTACTCCGATGAAAATCAGAATAGCTGCCAGTCCGTACTTCAGGTAGGTGAAATACTTTTCAATGCCTGCCAGTGCGAAGTAAAGTGATCGTAATCCCAAAATGGCAAATACATTGGAGGTATAGACAATGAACGAATCATCGGATATGGCGAGTATGGCGGGAATACTATCCACAGCAAAAACCAGATCGGTTCCTTCAATAACCATCACCACCAGGAATAAAGGTGTTGCCCACAGCTTTCCATTTTCGCGTATGAAGAAGTTATCGGCCCTGAACTCGGGCGTGATTGGAAAAATCCTACGAAGAAATTTCACAAACGGATTCGAATCCAGGTCTACCGGTGCTTCTTTCTGGGTAAGAAAGCGAATGCCTGTGAATATGAGGAATCCACCAAATACATAAATGAGAAAGTGGAAATTGTGAATTAATTCCACCCCAGCCAGGATGAAGATGATGCGCATGACCAACGCACCTAAAATTCCCCAGAACAAAACCTTATGTTGATATTCTGCAGGCACTTTGAAATAGGAGAAGATCAGGATGATGACGAAAATATTATCGACACTCAGCGATTTTTCAATGACATAGCCCGTAAAGAATTCAAAGGCTTTGGTTTCACCAAGGTGGAAGTAAACAAACACGTTAAACAAAAAGGCCAGAAAGACCCAAAAGGCTGTCCAGCCAAGAGCGGCCTTCACGGTTATCTGTTTTGATTTGCGGTTGAATACACCCAAATCAAGAACCAGCATAATCAAAATGAAGATGTTAAAGGAAATCCAAAGAATTGATTGATTCATAAAAGTGATTAAGAAAGATGATTGATAAGCGACTCACCACCCTGGTAGCGGTAAGCGGGTGTGGCGTATATCCACAGCATGAATCAACTGGTCTTATAACCTGAGCACCCGATTGAGGAGGAACAATGGCTTTCTGCTTTGGAAGGTACCGGTTATGATTTGCTTAAGCGGTGTTCCTTTGTTTAGCCATACTAATCGAGGTCGTGGGGTGCAGACCTGTTCCTTGGTTTTGCCGGTAAGTACCCGGTACTCAACCTGAAGATTTCCCCGAACGGGTGCTTCGCGTTCAACCGGATTAAACGAATCCAGGTTGCCCCGTAGCGGAATATCCGCGTTAAGGGCTACCAGCATGGTAAGCACAACGGTAAAGGAATATTTACTGAATGTCTGAATCATGCTTTTAGCAGGAATTGTTAAGTGAACGGTGTTTTGTTCGAAATGTTTACCGGTTCAGGCCAATCTCCCATTTACAATTCTTATAGCAGCCATAACAAACATAAATAAAAATCTATTGATCACCAGCCGTAAAATTGCCTCAGAAATTTACAGGATATGAAGAGCAAGGCATTGATCAGAAAAAGGTATGTAAAACCGGTTGCCAACCGACCCCTGCAGCATACGTATACAAGAGAACCACAGGCATACCGTGCCATACCGGATGTGCGGTTATTGGTAATTGGTGTTGCGCTGGGTATACTGGTCATGCTCATTATTTTTTCGGCCAGTGGCCTGCTTGGCGATTTATGGGTAGCCTTGGGAATTGTGGCTGAACTGGCAGCTCTGCATGGGCTGTCGGTATCGCAAGGGTAAAAAAGTGGAGCCGCAGGGAATCGAACCCTGGTCCAGAGAAGATGATAATCGTATCTTCTACATGCTTAGTTGACTTTACTTGTCGGGAATAGCAAGGCAGGCAACAGCCAAATTACTCCTTAGTTACTTTGTCTTAACCGCACGCTGTAACTTCGTGCAGTGCAGTTCCGCAAAACGACACCGCTAAATCAGCACCTGCAGAACAACGTGCTGAGCGATGATGGCCCTCCGATTCTTAATCGGAGTAAGCTAATCTAACGTACCGTCAGATTAAGCAGCCATGGCGTAGTTATTCTCGCCACGTATGGTTTAGGACTATCTTTCAAGGCTCTCATCCTATGAGCCTGCATGCTTACACACGTCATCACACATCCTGTCAAAACCGGTCGGCCCCAATATTTCAAATAACACTGCCTGAAACCCCAGGCAAAAGGGAGACAAATATACACGTAAAATGGTTCCTTTGTGATTGGTTTATAAGCAAAGAATCAGCCCTGCTTTTCCTTCCACTCCTTCAATTGTCGTTGTAGGGTGTCTGTTACTTTATGGATACCCTCTTCAAACGACTCAAATTTTTTGCTGACAAACAGGTCGTTTCCGGGAATCACCACCCGCACTTCGCAAATCTTATTGTCACGTTTATCAGATTTTTCTACCCGTAACACCACCCGACTTTCAACAATGCGATCGCTAAAGCGTTCCAGCTTTTCAACTTTTTCATTCACCAGGTCGAGTAAATCTTGTTTGGGGGTAAAATCAAGTGTTTGAATATGAATTTTCATGGCTATTAATTTTCGATTGGTTGTAAGGTTAATGAACGATGATTTTACTGAAACGCACAATACTTCAGTCATTTTTTCAGGCTGATCTTTGTCAGTCGGAGGTTGGTTTCAGTATAAGTTTAAGTTTTGTCTGTTGTACAATCTCCTCCCGATTCATCATCATTTTTCGGTATTGGCCAGTGGCAAACATTTCCGCCTGATCCTTGTAGTAGGCGCTCATGACATTACCGCTTTGCCCGGTAGGTGAAACCGTTTCGCCTTGTTCAATATTGGCGAAGTCGGTCACTTTACGCAAGGCCGGTCCGCCTATCACGGGGAAGTATCCGGTGGTGTCTATACTAAACAGTAAGTTATTCAACACTTCATTTCCGCCACCAACTTCAAACGCGCCCACATTGAAAAATTTATTCAACGGTTTAACATCTTTAAACGCATGTGGGTGAGTAAGGGTATGTATTTTTCCCCATGTCCATTGTTCGGGCTTGTTGCCACAAATTTTCTTAAGGAGCCTTATCGTTTCCTGTGCTGATTCGACTAAGATGTCTTCGCGTGATTCTTGTTTGTCTTTCGTGCGCACATCATCCCACCACGGTGAAGAAGCGTTGGCAATAAACGTGTGGTAGGAGTTTTTCGGAACAGAAGTGCCATGCAGGGATTTTAATGCCGTAACACCAATCTCATCCTGCATTGACCGGTAGGTTATCTGCGAAAGCATGTTGTAATAGATGGAGGGCGCTGTCTGTGTTTTAGTGTGATCACCATTCCAGTTTTTGAGTTCGCGAACAATCACACCGAGTTCGGCATCATCTGCGTAAGCATGAAGGGCATCTGCCATGATGTGAGCTGTTTCGGCTTGCTGGTGAGAAGTAATATCAAGTTGAATGGCCTTCATGTCGGCCATTGAAAACTTTTTGTCGGATGAGAGCAATTCATAAATACGTCCTGCACGACTTTTCGGGTAGTAATATCCCGGATACAAAATACCATCCACGCTATCGGGTTGGTTATTAGCGGAATAAACAAAGCCCCAGGGCGGATTGATGGCGTGCGGGTTTTTATCGAAATCATAATAACCTTGATATTCATCGTTGCCACTGGCACCATCCAGGAAGAGTTTACTCTGTACATGTGCTGGCCGCACCGGAAGTTTAGCCGCAGCCCACCACGCAATGTTGCCATCGGTATCGGCATACATTACATTGAGTCCGGGGGCGGAGAATTTCGAAACAGCATCACGTGCTTCGCTAAAAGTGGATGCGCGATTCAGCTGATAAGCGGCCTGAACGGCATTGTTTTCCACCTGAAGCAAGAGCCAGGAAAGTGCTACAGGGTTTCCAGCTTCTTCAACATTTTCAACGATGCCATTAATGATTGGGCCGTGCCGACTGGTTTGCACCAGAAAGTTGATGTCTTCCTCACCATGTACTTTAATTACTTCAGTTCGGGTTTTAAGTTTTTCCCAGCTTTCCTGAAATTTTACATAGGTTGAATCTTCTGGGTTGGGTATTTCAACAAAAAAATCCACATCATCGTTTTCAAACATGGTAAGGCCGAATCCGCAATAGCGGTTGTTACCAAGCAAACCAAACGGAATGCCGGCCAGGTGATGTCCGTAAAAGCTGAAGCCCGGATATTCGATGTGCGCCTCATACCAAACTGCAGGCTGTGAAAAGCCAATGTGTGTGTCGTTGGCAAGTATTGGAAACCCTGAAACGGATTTCGCACCCGAGACTACCCAACCGTTGCTGCCTTGTAAAAGTGGAACGGGAATTTTTTCGATGGCTTCATTAATTTTTGAGATGAGCTGGTTGGAGGCAGTTGGTTTGAGTTCACCATCATGGTTTTTGATCAGTACAGCGTCTGGTGGTGTTTGCACAGCAAGGTCTTTGAGGTATTCATCTCCCCATTCGGTTTTGATTTTTTGTAAAACCGGGTCGGCATGGAACCCTTCGGCAAACCCAAACGACATAAACCCCACTGCGAGGTAAATATCTTCGGGAGTAAATTCCTGCTTAGGTATACCCATAATGGAAAATTCGATAGGCACTTTGCCTGTGTTGATATACTGGTTGATGCCTTTCTGATAGGCATGCGCAGCGCGTTGAAAGGAAGCGGTATCACCAGAAAGAAATTTTGCAGCATGTTCTTTGGCAAAGTGATTGATGCCCAGTGTTCTGAAAAATTTGTCGACCTCAACCAACTCAGGTCCCAATACTTCGGCTAACCTGCCCGAAGCAGCACGCCTGAGCATTTCCATTTGAAAGAGCCGGTCTTGTGCGTGCACATAGCCAAGTGCATAGTAGGCATCTTCTTCATGTTGTGCATAAATGTGTGGTATACCCCATTCATCGTACAACACTTCAACATCGGCTTGCAGGCCAGGAAGAGTCAAGGTTCCATCCAACGTTGGCTTGGTGGTTAGTAAGTAACCATAAATGGATAGCGCGATGAGGATACCCAAGAGTAGAAATGCAATAATTACCCGCTTGATAAATTTCATAAGAACAGCATTAAAGTGCGTTGAAAACAAGAAATGAATTGATGGCAGCAAAGGCTATGAATACGGCAACGGCCGAAATAAAATTGATTTTTTTAGCCTGAATAGCATTCCCTTTATGATAGCTATGCAACGTTACCGCGCTTAGAAACAAAATGATGAATATGCTGAGAAACGTGATGGAATGAAGGGAATCAACCAGCGTAAAGGTGTTGGATTCAGGTAACAAGGAATCGATAATGTATTTATTACCGACAGCAGCAAACAAACCACCCACGGGTAAGCCAAACCTGGGCTCAAGTTCATTCACTTGCAGCCCGAAACTTACCATGGCAATCAGAAAGGCAATGTACATCCCTGAGAAAAGCTTCCAGAACAGACCCCAGCCATCGCGTTCGATGTCGATAATGATGTCGAAAGAGGAATATTCAGAATGAAGCATGTCGGAGGAGGGATCTCCAAAAACGGTGGTATATTCTTTATCGTTGGCGATCACTTCAAAATTGGAGATGCTCCAACCATCCAACGTCAATTCGCGATCGTAACCGCTTCCTAGTTGGTCGGGCTTAAACACAAGACTGCTTTTATCGAAAATCGTATTTTCAATATGTACAACCAGATGCTGTTTGTCGAACGGGTAGTTGCCTACTTTCCAGTTTTGTTTCATGGTGGCGCGGAGCTTCATCAATTGCCAGGTGGTGCCATCCACAACATCCACAATGGTAAGGGGTTCATCAATAGATTTTGCATTCGGAATATCCAGTTGTTTTGACAGGTCGAAACCAACGTTGTCGAACAAAGCCCATAGCCAAAACCGGAGCGTGTACTCCTTATCTTGAAAATTAATGTCATGAATGCTGATGATGTAGGCACCGATTTTTATGGTATCGGGTGCCGAATCGACAGGTAGGTCTTCATCCTGCGGAAATCCGTAGAGCGATGTGGTAAGCAGGATTAGGGTGAGGATGAAGCGTTTCATTACAGGTTATCCTCCAAATTATGGAGTTTTTCGGAAGTTTCGAAAAGGAGTACTATTTTCGGGGCATTAAATTTTTAAACTATGCATACCGGTTTATTACACACTCATTCGCTGTTGCGCTATTTCGTGCTGATCATGTTGGTTGTTGTGGTGATTGTTTCGCTGCTGAAGTGGCTGGGCAAGAAACCCTATACCAAACTCGATAATAAACTGGGACTTTACCTCTTCATTTTCACCCACCTGCAATTGCTGATCGGGCTAATACTCTATTTTGTGAGTGATGTGGTGCAATTTAATGCGGGCACCATGAAGAATGCTGAACTCCGGTACTGGGCTGTTGAACACCTTTCTTTAAACCTGATCGCCATTGTGTTGATTACCCTGGCGCGTACCACTTCTAAGAAAATGGGTGATGACACCGCCAAACACAGGCGCATGTTTGTGTTTAATGTGCTGGCCCTAATCATCATTTTTGTTTCACTCAGCATGAGTGGGCGAGGTATCCTGATTCCCGGTACGTTTTAATTAAGCCATTCGCTGCAAAAAGTCGCCCGGTTACTGAATTCAGCGTTTTTATAGGCTGAATTGTGCGCCAATGTTTTTACCTTTATAAATGGTAAAAAATATAGGAACAATGTATCGCTTACTTTTCATTATTCTATTCTCCGCATTCACGCTTCTATCATCTGCGCAGGAGTTTGCACCGCGCTATGAAATGGTTAAGCTAAATAAGGAGGTGAATTCCTTCTATCATGATGCGGCACCTATCATTTCCATCGATGGCACCAAGCTGTATTTTTTTGTGCACAATCACCCTGAAAACACATTTGGAAAAACAGGTAGTGATGACATCTGGATGTCGACCATTAAAGAAGATGGAACATGGGGTGCTCCTGTTCACCTGAATAATCCGTTTAATATTCACCGCAGCAACCAGGTTTTTACGGCTTTGCCGGATGGTTCTCTCTTTATTAAAGGAGGCAGGCAAAAGGATACCAAAGGATTTTCCATAGTGACCGGTGGCTCACTTGCTGAAATTGAAGTTCCGGGTTTTAAAGAAATGAATAAGGGCCGATTCTATGGGGCCAGCATGTCGTCCGATAAGAAGCATATGATCATTTTTCTTGGTGAGATGACGAACAGCACACGCAGTAATTTATATGTAAGCAACCTGGGTGCGGATGGTAAATGGTCGCGCCCGGTAAAATTGAATATCAGCACACGCGATGATGACTTCGGTCCGTTTATCGGCCCCGATGACAAAACCCTGTACTTTGCCAGCGATAGAAATGTTCCCGGAAAATTTGGGAAGTCGGATATTTACAAGACCACACGCCTGGACGACTCCTGGCAAAAATGGAGTGAACCAGTGAACATGGGTTCACCCATCAACACGGCTGCCGGTGAAATGTATTTCTGCATCGATAAAACCGGTAATGTATTTATGAGTCGCTCGGTAATTGGTGGAGATGGCGGAACGCTTGATTTATGGAAGCTTGTGCCTCGCGATATTACCGTAAAAGTGGTGGGCACTATTTATAATGAGAAAACGCAACAGCCCATTGATGCGAACGTTCAGGTGAAGCCGGCCGGATCGGAAGTGATTCAATTGCATGCGCAGGCAGATGGTAAATTCGAAACCAACATTCCTGAAGTAAGCGGTGTTTCGGTTTCAGCTTCCCGGGCTGAATTCCTGCCAAAAGATATTTCTATTCCGTTACCCGACCAACTCGGCAACGACACCACACTTTATGTTGACTTGTACCTGACGCCTATTGCGAAAAAATTATTACTGACAGGTACCGTGTATGATAACAAAACCATGAAACCTGTTTCAGCAAACCTGCAAATACAACTGAAGGAGGATCGGAGAGTGAACTTTTCAATGCGTGCTGGAAATGGAAAGTATGAGCAAGAGATTAAGCGGACGGGTTGGTATATGTACGTGGCCACTGCCGAAGGCTATGTAAACGCTACCGATAGCGTTGAAGTAATCAGTGAAGAAATAACACCGGTTATCAAGGACATCATTTTACAACCGATTGAAGTTGGCTTAACGGTGCGGTTGAAAAATATCTATTTTGATTTTGATAAGACCACCTTGAAATCCGAATCCTTTGTAGAACTGAATAAGGTGGTTGATTTTCTGAAACAAAATGCTTCCATTTCCATCCAGATTGAAGGCCACACCGATAGCAAAGGTTCGGATGACTATAACCTGAACCTTTCGCAAGGCCGTTCGCAGTCAGTGGTGGATTACCTGATCAGTCAGGGAATTGATGCTTCGCGTTTAAGTGCGCAAGGTTTTGGCGAGAGCACACCCATTGACACCAACGATACCGATGCCGGCCGTGCCAACAACCGCAGGGTTGAGTTTAGGGTGGTGAAGATGTAGGATTGGTTGATGGGGCCTTCGGGAGCCTCAGGCCACGGAGGTGGCTTCGGGTGCCTCAGCCACCGGAAGGTTGTTTGCCTGAGGCCCTCGAAGGCAACACCTCCATAAAATTATTTACACAACTATTCATTGCTGACAATCCGTTGTCACTCCCCGGTTTGAGCTTGTGATGAAATTAACATTCACACAAAACTCAATCATTATGACACAAACACAGCAGGAAACGAGAACCGTAATCACAGGTGAGCAATTATTGAAACATTGGCAAGGACATCGCGCCCTCACAAGAAGGGTAATTGAAGCCTTTCCGGAGAAGGAACTGTTCACCCATTCTATTGGCGGTATGCGCACGTGTGCAGCACTTGTTCAGGAGTTGCTGGCTATTGCGGTACCCGGCTTACGCCAGATTGCGCTGGGATCAACAGAGGAATTGAAGGAACATCTTGAGTTGAACAACAGCAAAGCAAAACTTTTGCAACTCTGGGATGAGGCAACACCGGAGATCAACCGGTTGTGGGCATTAATTCCGGAAGAGAAGTTTCAACAATCCATTGTTACATTCGGACAATACGAGGGCACCGTATGGTCGTCTGTTTTCTATTTTATTGATAACGAAATTCATCACCGGGCGCAGGCGTATGTGTATTTACGTTCGCTCGGCATTGAGCCGCCTGCTTTTTGGGAGCGTTAGTGTAAAAAGTTGACAGTTGGCAGTATGCAGGAGGTAGTCGCTTGCTGCATGCTGTTGATTGCTTGTTCAGGCTTCTATTGTATTTTTGGTACATGGAGCGAATCCGTAAAATCGTTGTTCAGGGAAAGGAGATTCTGGCTATTGATTATTCCCGTTTGAAGGAGCCTGGGATGATTAACCTGGCCATAGAGGTGAAGCAATTAATACTGCATGACGCGGATCATAAACTTATCATCAATTCATTTCACCATGTATTTGTAACGCCTGGGTACGTTCGGCACATGGAACACGAATCGGGAGAAATCAAACACCTGATTAAGCGCAATACACTTGTAGGATTGAATTTGCCCAAGATGATGATTTTAAAAGGCTTCAACCTTCTCATGAATACTGATTTCAGGGCCTTTGCTACAGAAAAGGAGGCTATTGAATATTTGATTGGAGAACCACTTATTGAATACGTTGCGCCCATCTTCACGCGATAATCGTCAGAACTTTTTCGGGTTTTGTTTCATCCAAGTAAAATAAACCCGATATTCAGACAGTTAATTCATTAGTCCCCTAAACCCTCACATCATGCGCGTTAAAAATTTCCTACTTCCTGTATTTGCTGCGTTGTTGTTATCCGCATGCAAAAAGGAGCCTATTGTAACTAAAATTCGTTCTGAGGTTTTGAATATTGAACCTGGAACGGAGATAAAGCTCACGTATTTAAGTGATGCAATGGGATATGAAAGTAAAGAACCCATCGTAACAGCCACAACCGATTCTCTTGGTCATTTTCAGATGGAAGCAACAATCGACAAGCCCGGATACTATTCATTGTCGGGTGTTTATGTTAGACTTTACCTGAAGCCTGGTTTTGATTTTACAATAAAGGGAGATTATAAGAACAAGGATACATCGCTTGCTTTTGAAGGAAACGGAGCAGACTATCAACAGACAATGTTGCATTTGAATAAATCAATGTTTGTTCCATTCAGAGACCTGGTTATGCGCGAACCGGCAGCTTTTGAGGATACATTGAAATTGATTTTCAGTAAGGCAACAAATTTTCTTGACTCATCTAGTCTGCAAATAACTGATGAGCTTTTTTTGAATAGTCAGAGAGCTTTTTTACAAGCTAAAAAATCGGAGTGGTATTCCTATTATCCAAGTAACTATAAGTATTATGCTGGAAAGGAACCGGAGTATACGCCCGATAGCTTAAAAACGTACTGGTCAGTTTTTGAACAACACGCAACCGCAGGCATGCTTCATCCGGATTACCGAAGCGCGGCTAATGTATATTTTAGTGATTTAAATTACCTCACTGAAAAGGCTTACCAAAAGAAGGAGAATCTGGAACAGATACCTGATTCGGTATCGCATCAATTGGAAAAGGAAACACTTGGAAAAATTACCAATTTAGAATTGCGCGAGTTAGCTTATGCAACGCATGTTTATAATCACATTCAGTTTTCGGGTATTGATAATCTAGGTGATCGTTTTGATTGGTTTAAGAGTACATTTCCCGAATCTGCATATACCCCAAGATTACAGCAAGCCTACAACAAATGGCTGAAACTTGCGAAGGGGAACCCGGCACCCGACTATACAGGATTAACACCCGATAGCATCTCACGTTCATTGGCTGACTACAAGGGAAAAGTCGTGTACGTTGATGTGTGGGCTACCTGGTGCGGGCCGTGTCGGGCTGAGTTTCCGAATTCGAAGATTTTAAAAAATGAATACAAAGACGAGGAGGATTTGGTGTTTATGTATGTTTCGATTGATTCGGATAAACCTGCATGGAAAAAATACCTGACAAATGATCCGGAGTTTACCGGAGAGCACTTGTTTGTTGACGGGGCTTGGAATTCAGAAATTTGCAAGGCCTATAATATAATGGCAATACCACGCTACCTGCTTATTGATAAGGACGGAAAGATTGCAGATTCAAATGCTCCGCGTCCTTCATCTGGCGAGGTTATTCGCAATGCCATTAATGCGCTTTTATAAAATTAAATTTTGATTTACATGCCTGCTTACGTTATTGTTGATGTTAACATTACCGACCCTGTGCGGTACGAAGACTATAAAAAACTAACCCCTGGAATTGTGGGTTCATACGGTGGAAAATTTATAGTGCGCGGTGGCCCTACCGAAGTGCTGGAAGGAGATTGGAAACCCGGAAGGGTTGTAGTGTTGGAATTTCCTGATATGGAGAAAGCCAAGGCCTGGTACTATTCATCGGAATACACCGAAGCGAAAAAGATCAGGTTTGAGGCTTCAACCGGAAAGATGATTTTGGTAGAAGGGTTTTAATTGAAAAGGATTACCGGATCTGGTTCAGACTCACATAATCCCGAATCAGGTTAATGGCATCTTTTACCGTGTTTACTGGCGTAACGCGATAGGTTCCGATTTTTTTGAAAAACATAACCGTAAGTTCATCCTGCGAAAGTAGAATTACTTTTTTATTGGCTTTAATCGCCAATGCAACTTCTGAAGCTGTTCCGGCTGCCATACCCAATACTACAATTACGTGACTGCTCAGCACCGTAATGTTGTTACGTGCACTGCCCATGCCGGTAACAATTTTAAGTTGTGCATAAGGGGAGGAGCCCCGGGTTGAGTCGGCCGGCAACACCCCAATGGTTAACCCGTTGTTATCGCTTGCGCCTTTCATGGCTGCATGCATCACACCAAACTCACGGCCCCCGGTTAACAACACCCAACCTTGCTTGGCAATGGCTTCACCCAGTTCGTAGGCCAGTTCATTTTCTTCCGGTGACGCATTTTCACCCGGCCCCATTACACCAATAATTGTTTTTGATTTCATTTCGGGTTAAAGATAAAATGCGCCCACCTGATAACAAGCGTTAGGGGAGGTGGTTAAAATTCATAATGGCAATCCTGGCACCGGTAAACTTTTCGAAGCGGAAACACGGCAAGAAAGAATGTTACCAAGATTGAGATGAACCGCGAACTGAGCTTTTGTGTGTATTCCATCTCAACATGGGTTGACCGGCATCTCGGACAGCGCGTTAACTGATCGTCTTCCAGCGGAACCGTTTCACTCAGCACCTCATGTGCTTGTTCATAATCCTTTTCAAAAATATGCAGGCGTACGCTGAAACGCGGATTTTGAATCGGGTAAAGATTGGCCAGGTTTTCTTCCGTAAGGAAACACGGAATGCCATATGCATCCAGCTTGGCTTTGGCTAAGTTTCCATCCATGCTGTTTTGAAAGCTTCTGTAAACAATAATGCGCTCCTGTTTTTCGGGTTCCATCTCAGGTAAGGTAACAAAATGACCCGTAACTTTTATAATTTCAGGGTATGAAAACCCTCCGGATACTTTCTGTCCTTATTTGCTTTGTCATTTCATCGCAGGCGCAAACGCTTTCAGATGTGCAACAAAAAGCAATTAACAATTACATCACAATGGCCAACCAGCTTTCTGCTGATGTTGGAGCCATCGGTACTTCGCTGTTACAGTCGTATCGGCAGATGCAGGAGTGGAGAGGCAAATCGGGCAGACCGATTGTACCCTATACGTGTGTGTGTCGCGATAAGAGTTATTATGTAACCGAAGCAGAAAAAACTGCGCCTGCATTAGGAAGTGGAGGAACAATGATTATCTCCAAAGCAAAAGCAGTGCATAGTGCCTATCAGAAAATTGATGAAACCTGTAAAGGCATTGAAATTTATTACCGCTTGAAGGATTATGAGTCGGATGGTTTTAAGAAGCTTGACGAGATGATCAAGACCATGCAAACACAAGTAGCCACGTATCATAACCTGATCAATGATTTTCGTAAGGAAAGTGAAAAGCTGGTGTCTGCGCTACAACCCTTCAATGCTTCATCATCGTACCATAAGGCTGAACGACTCATGCGTGATCAGCTCAGGTATGAATTGAATTTGCTTGAAGCAATGACATTTAATGTGAACGAGGGCACGCATACCGGCTGGCCAGTTGAGGTGGCAGAGAAACATATTCTGGAAAATGTTAAGCGGCTTGAAACGCTGAATCAGTCTATTGCAGGTTTACAATACCCTGCCTCATCCATGTACAAGTCGTTTGTTGAATCAATTGCATCCTTGCAGCAAAGTAAACGGCATGGGGTGGATGATTACACGTATGAGAATCAACAATCCGACCGGCATAGCAATGAGGTGTATAAAAACCTGATCAACTACTTTAATAATGCCGGAGTTTCATTCTATAACAACTTCATAAACATGTCGGTACAGAATGGATACCGCGGAATTCATTTTGTAAACTTTTGCCCGGTTTTCACAGTAAAAACTGAAACAAAAAAAATCGACATCAGTGTAGCTCCGTTTGCGGATAAACCTGCTGTTGATATTACAGTGAAACCGGTGGCCACATCAATCAGTTCTGCTGTTTTTTCAAGTCTTTCAAATTATGTGGAGTTCATCAACGAAGGCATGCGGCAAATCAATAACCTGATGAACCCGATCCACAATTTAAACAGCTCCGCCTCAACGGGCAGAAGCCGGTTACGCAATACGGGCAGGATGAATCTTGAATATTACAATAAGAGTTTTGCGCTGCCGGTAACGTTGTACCAACAAACCATCAGTCAGACTAAAACGTTACCTGCGGCTTATCAAAAGCCACTGACGGAACAGGCTGAGGTGCTCTATGCTATTCTTACCGAATTGAATCAATGGAACAATGCCTTGCTGGCTCATTCGGAGACCAAGCAACTGACAAAGGACAGTATGGAATACGTATATGGTGTGGTTCAACGGTTTAAAACTTTGTCGGAAGTATTTGACGAGAAGAAAGAGAAACTTTACACCGATGTCCGCTCAATTTTCGAATCGTACAAACAAGCTGATGCAAAAAATTCATGGCAGCTTTCGGGTAATGCCTTGCGTGCACTCCTGGATGAGAATTATGCTGTGCTGAAAAAATCCAAACAGTTTTTACAAGGTGATTCAACCGTATCACTCAACACCACAACTATTGAGCAGGGAGCACGAAACCTGATTGTAAATGAGTTTACGAACCTGGCGGGTATTCAGAAATTGGGACGAAACAATGGGAATTGTCCGTATACGCCTTATGAAGGCTTTGCAGAATCCACCAATCATTTTGCTGAGGCAGTTCAAAAAGCAAAGCCGGGTAAGGTGACATCTTCGTATCATCGGCATCCGTACAACGACCTTATTTACCGGTATAACCAGATCCTTGTTCGGGATTACAACAAGTTTGCTGAACTGGCAAAGGTGCCTCTTCTCCAGGCTGTCATTCAGGTTGAGCTGTTTGAGGTTGTTCCGCCTCGCGAGGTAGCGGTTTCTAAACCGGTTACGCAACCTATAGCACAAAAAGAGGATGTTCCTAAAACCGGGGAGTCATTGTCGGGCACAAAGCAAAATCAAAAACCATCAGAAGCGAAACAAGTTTCCGGTAGTGTGATTCACGACACCGTTCGTATTACCGATGTCATCCGCATTGAAACTATCCGACAGGATACCGTTTATGTTTCTCGCGTGGATACGGTATACGTAGGCTTGCCTGGTGAAAACCTGATGTCGATGGAGGGGTATGCCACGAATAATATGGTGTTGCTGTTGGATGTATCCGGTTCTATGAATAACCCGGACAAGTTGCCGCTGCTAAAGAAATCCATTTTGTTGTTAATGAAAATGATGCGTCCTGAAGATCAGGTGTCCATTATTACCTATTCAGGAAAAGCAAAAATTGAATTACCGCCTACATCGTTTAAAGAGGAGGAAAAAATTACCAGGGTGATTGAACGATTGAAGTCGGAAGGAAAGACAGACGGCAATGCGGGTATCAAACTTGCTTACCAGACAGCTGACAAGAATTACATTCGGGGCGGCAACAACAGAATAATTTTGGCCACCGATGGAGAGTTTCCGATTGGCTCACCAACCTATGACCTGGTGAAGAAATTTGCGGGTGAAGATATTTTTATAACAGTTTTCAATTTTGGTAAGACCACACTATCAGCTAAAAATCTGCAGCAATTGGCTGAACTGGGCAAAGGAAACTACGAGTACATCACCCGCGAGAATGTGGATATGAAATTGATTCGGGAAGCAAAGGCAAAGCGGAAGAAGTAGAATTATCCACGTTCAGCAGGTAGATTATTGACAGCAGCAAAAGCCATTGCTTCCAAAACATCTTCACGGGTAACCCAATTGAATTCTTTCAAAAATTCCTCAATAGTCATTCCGCTTGCCAGGTAAGATAAGATGGAAGAAACGGGCATGCGGGTTCCCTTTATCCTGGGTTTTCCGAAGCATATTTCAGGATCGGCAGATATTCTGGGGAAATCCGGATGAATAAATTCCATAGTATCAAATTTACAAAAAATGAAGCGCTTTGGTTCTTTTTGGGTTTCTCATAAATATTTTCCGGTACCTTGTAACATCTGTAACTTCCCATCGTCTGGTTATTGGATTTTGATTAATGGATCTCGAGGCTTTTCAAAACCGCGTTCTACCTGCTAAAAACAAGCTTTTTCGGTTTGCCCTGCGTATGCTGGGTAACGATGAGGAGGCCCGCGATGTAATACAAGAGGTATTTATCCGGGTTTGGAATGGCCGTGAAAACTGGGGCGACATACAAAATATGGAAGCCTGGTGCATGCGGATAACCAAAAACCTTTCGCTCGACAGGCTCCGGTCAATACAGCGAAAAGGTACCTACCCGGTAGCCGAAGGTTTTGATGTTCAGCACGCAGACGTAACACCCGATGTAAAAACTGAACTAGGTGAAAGTATGCAGCATGTAAGTCAACTGATTGCCGCCCTGCCCGAAAAGCAACGGCAAATAATCCACCTTCGCGATGTTGAAGGGTACACGTATAATGAAATCAGCGAAATGCTGGAACTTGATATGAACCAGGTGAAAGTAAACCTGTTTCGGGCAAGAAACGCAGTGCGCGAAAAATTGATGAAAATCAATGCTTATGGACTCTAAGAAACTGGAAGAATTAGTAAAGAAGTATTGGGACTGTGAAACTTCCCTGGATGAAGAACAGCAGTTGCGCGAATACTTTCGGGGAGATACCATTCCCGAGACATGGCGCGAAACAGCTACGCTCTTCCGCTACTTTGATGAACAGAAATCCAAAACGGTGGAGCCGCAGTTTGATGAAACGGTGGTGAGCCGGATAAAGGAAATACCAAGGAAGCGCGAGGGTAAGGTCGTGAAATGGGTAACTGCTTCACTACGCATTGCGGCAGGCGTAGCGGTGTTATTGGCAGCCGTCTATTTTGTGCGGCAGGAATTGCGTGAAGATCAGGCAATCGCGACAGAAGACACGTTTGAAGATCCGCAGCAGGCCTTTGAAGAAACGAAAAAAGCATTGCTCATGATTTCAAAAGGCTTTGGTCGGGCGGAACAACAGACTAAGAAAATCAACATGTTCAATGAAGCTCAGGAAAAAATTCAAACAACAGAATCAGAATTATAACTACTAAGAAATAACGACTATGAAAAAAATAATTGCAGTAATCGCTTTAATCGCTTTGGGTACGGGAGTGTATGCGCAGAGTGATGCCATCAACAAGTTTTTTTCCAAATATGAATCCGATGAATCGTTCACTACGCAGGTGACGGTTTCCAGTAAGATGTTCAGTCTGTTTACCAACATGGAAGTTGAAACGGAGGAAGACAAAGAAGTACTTGAGGCGATCAGTAAGTTAAAAGGCTTGCGTATGATTGGTAAAGAGAACAGCAGCGATGCCCGTAATCTCTATAAGGAAGCTTCTTCGATCGTACTTCAAAATAAGTTTGAAGAATTAATGTCTGTTCGTGATAAGGATAAGGATATGAAATTCTATATCCTGGAGAAAAGCCCCGGCAAGATCAGCGAGCTGGTGATGATTTCGGGAAGCCCACGTGATTTCATGGTCATGACCTTATTTGGAGAGATTGATCTGAAGCAGGTTTCACGCATCGGTAAGAAGATGAACGTAGAGGGCTTGAATGAGCTTGAGAAAATGAATGACGGTAAGAAGAAAGACTGATCGTAAAAATAATCCTGATAAAAAAGCAACGGGTGGCAACCGCCCGTTGCTTTTTGCGTAATTAGCTATAACCCTATCATCATGAAAAATCTTTTTACTCTTTTACTCATTGCTGGTGTTGCTGCCCATTCTTTTGGGCAAAGTAAAACAACTGATAAACTTCAAGAGAAATACGACAAGGCCTTCTCGCTTTTCTTTTATCAGAATACCTTGCGCATGATCAACCAAACCGAAGACAAGGAATTTGATGAACTCATCAAGGACATTGAAAAAATGAAATTCCTGATGATCGACAAGGAAGCTTCATTTAAGCCAGTGGATTACACGAGGCTTAAGAAAGATTATGGAACCGAAACGTTTGAAGAAGTAATGAGCACTCGCTACCAAGGGCGTAATTTTGATGTCCTGTTAAAAGAGAAGTCGGGTAAAACATTGGGAATGGTGGTGCTCATCAATGATTCTACCAGTTTATACGTGTTGGATTTGGTAGGAAGCATTGCCCTGGATAAGGTGACCACCTTGTATAACAAGCTGGATGAGAGCACGGACGTAGGCCAGAAAATTAAAAACTTCTCCAACCGTAATGCAAAGCGCAAAGAAGGCGACAAAGAAGAAAATGATAACGATCAGTAAATGCTGATCTATTTACGAACCAACCCTACAAAATTTGGCAACCGTACTCTCCATTCAAAATCTTACAAAGCATTTCAGCAAGATTAAGGCTGTTAACGGACTAAATCTGGAGGTTCAGGCCGGACAGGTGTTTGGCATGCTTGGCCCAAACGGAAGTGGAAAAACCACCACCCTCGGTATGCTGATGGGCGTTACCAACCCCACTTCAGGAAGTTTCTACTGGTTTGGTGAAGAGCCAACACCACAGTTGCGAAGAAAAATCGGTGCCGTATTGGAACACCCGATTTTCTATCCGTACCTGAGCGGTCAGAAAAATCTGGAGCTAAATGCCATGATTAAGCAATGTCCGCAGGAAAATATTCCGCATGTGCTGGAGTTGGTTGAGTTGACTGAAAGGAAAGACGATAAATATAAAACGTATTCGTTGGGAATGAAGCAACGGCTTGCGATTGCATCGGCCTTATTGAACGATCCTACCGTGTTGATTCTGGATGAACCCACCAACGGACTTGATCCGATGGGTATTGCGGAAATCCGGGAGATCATACGAAAGATTGCAGAAAGTGGTAAGACGATTATTCTGGCCAGCCATTTGTTGGATGAAGTACAGAAGGTGTGTACGCATTTTGCCATTCTCAAGCGTGGCAATATGGTGCATACCGGCCCGATTGGTGATGTGGGCGCGGGCGCTGAAACGGTTGAAGTAAATGCCGAAGTAGAAAACCTGAATGAAGTGCTACTCGGTTTTTCAGGCACTGCCTCTGTTAACCGCGAGAATGGGGTGTACCAGGTCACCATGCGCGATGGTTTTCATGGTAAAGATTTGAATCGCTTTCTTTTCGATAAGCACATCGTGGCCACACACCTGGTTACCCGAAAGAAAAGTTTGGAAAAACAGTTTTTGGAAATTCTTGCTGAATCCCATTAATCAGACGACATGCTGCAACTGCTTAAAATAGATTTAAAAAAACTGACGAGCTACCGCACGTTTTGGATTATTTGCGGACTTTACTTTTTTACGCTGCTCACCACCACCGCCAGCGGCATGGAGTTTTTAAAATGGCTGGCACGAACCATTGAAGGGTTTGGTCAGTCGATAAACATTAACCGTATACCACTGTATCACTTTCCTGATGTGTGGCAAAACCTGGCGTGGGCTAGCGGGCTGCTAAAGATCATGATCGGTATCATGGTATTGATCTCCATCACCAACGAGTACTCGTATCGTACCATTCGGCAAAATATTATCGATGGCTTAAGCCGAAAGGAATTTCTGCTTTCGAAAATATATACAAATGCGTTACTGAGTGTACTCAGTATGGTGTTGGTTTTTCTGGTGGCGTTGGTTACCGGATTGATTTACTCAAGCCAGTTGGACATGAGTTACATGTTTCAAGGTGTTGAATTTTATCCTGCCTATTTTCTGGAAGTGTTTGCCTTTCTTTCCTTTGCCTTGATGCTCGGAATTTTTGTTCAGCGATCGGGGTTGTCCATTATTTTATTGTTGAATTCCTATTTAATTGAATTGATTATCAAAGAAAATATTGATGAGTATGTTCCCTGGATGATCAAATTCTTTCCATTGGAATCGATCATGAACCTGGTACCTATGCCATTTGCCCGTTATGCCTTTCAACAGATACAAGATTACGTAAGTCTGGAGGCTGTGGGTATTGCATTAGTATGGACATTCTTGTTCAATTATTTTAGCTACCTCAGGTTGAAAAAGGCTGATATCTAGCCTGTTGATAGCGCAATCGTTTTCACCGACATATTTCCTTATAATCCTACATGCCGAAACCCTTTTGGAGGAATCGCGTTAGCTTTGTCGTAAGATTACTGGAATTATGAATACGATTCAGCTTTTGGGTTTATTGGCAGGTTCTTGTACCACTGCGGCATTTATTCCGCAAGTTGTGAAAACCTGGAAGAGCCGCTCAGCCAAGGATTTGTCGCTGGGCATGTTTTCCATTTTTTGTGCCGGGGTAGTGCTTTGGTTAATATACGGTTTGTTGATTATGGATATCCCCGTAATCATCGCCAACATGGTTACGCTGGTGCTGGCTTCTTTCTTGTTGTTTTTAAAACTTCGTTGGAAACACTAATCGTGATCGCAGGCGCAGTATTTATCGCTGGCAGCTTTTTCAAAACATTCTTTTCCTTCTTTGTACGAGAACCAGGCGAGGCCCAACGTTCCGGCTGCATCAATATAAGGTAAACCGGTTAGTTCATAGAGTCCGCTGGAGATCAGTAAAATGATCGACATGTACACGCAAACCAATGTACAGTTTGCATCGGCCAGTATGGCTTCACTGTTCAACCCACGACCGGCTTTTCGTTTGCCATAGATCAAACCAAGCATAACCAAAATGCTGATGCTGGAGATAATCACTCCCCAAAATGTGGTTTCGGGTTTTTGACCTGTGTAAATAACCAAACTGGCACCAACAAGCAATCCGACAACGAGCAGGTAAAAAGCAGTACCGGTTATACGGAGGGCGGTGCGTTCAAATGAATCGCGCTGCACCTCAGGATTATACCGGATGCGCAAAATCATGTGCACGATGCCAACCCCTGAAATCAATTCGATAAAACTATCAACGCCAAAACCAAAAAGGGTGAGGGTTTCATCTTCATAGCCAAACCAGGTTGAAATAATGCCTTCAACTAGGTTATACAGAATGGTAAATACAGCCAGACCCAACGCCAGCGTGTAAAGTTTATTTTCTTTCTCAGATAGTGCAATGATGGACATCTTAAATCAGTAACAGGGCAACCAGGGTAATTGTTCCGGTTAGTCGTTTACGGCTTGATAGGTAAGCACCTTGAATTTCTCACCGATGCTCCAATGCGGTGTATCATACATGTTGGTAAAAATCAATCCGATTATTTTTTCTTTCGGATCAGCCCAGTAATGGGTGTTGAAGGCACCTGCCCAACTGAATGTGCCGAGGGAGACAACCGATCTGAAATCGTTGGCTGCAGTCTCTAATCCAAAACCAAGCCCAACCGGTGATGTATCAGGCAAGGTTAGTTGACTGGTTAGCATGAGTTCAATGGTTTTGCGACTAAGTAATCGCACACCATTATACTGACCATTGTTTAAAAAAAGTTGCAGAAATTTTGCGTAGTCTTCAACTGTGGAGGAAAGTCCGGCACCACCCGAGAAATATTTTCCTTCGGTTTTTGGATAATCGATGTTCACATTGTCGAATACCATTCCGGTAACTTTTTTTGTTTTACCATTCTCACCGGAGTACACCGGCACCAGTCGGTTGTATTTTTCTTTGGGCAGATAGAACCATGTATCATTCATGCCGAGTGGTTCGAAGATTCGCTTTTTCAGGAATTGATCAAACGGCATCCCCGACCAGATCTCCACTAAATAACCCAATACATCGGTGTTGAGTCCGTACGTCCATCGCTCACCGGGTTTATGTTTGAGTGGCAGCTTAGCCAATATTTTCATTTTATCGGCCAGCACATCGTTGTTGTTGCCAATGCCGCTGGGTACACCAGCTTTGGCATAGATGGCTTTGAATTCCGTACTACCGATGGCAGGATAGTCAATTCCAGAAGTATGGGTTAACAATTGGCGAACCGTAATTTCTCTGCCAGCCGGTTCCGTGGTGTACGAACTATCGGCTGCGTTGAATGATTTGAGCACCGTTGGATTCTTGAATTCAGAAATATACTTTGATATCGGTTCGTCCAGTAAAAATTTTCCTTCTTCCCACAACATCATTACCGCCAGGCTGGTGATGGCTTTGGATTGTGAAGCGATGCGGAAGATGTTGTCTTTTTGCATGGCTTTTTTTGTTTCGGTATCGCTTAAACCATAGGCCTGATGAAAAACAATTTTACCATTTCGCACAATCAAGGCCACCGCACCCGGAATGGCTTCCTGTTGCACAAGTGATTGCACCATGTTGTCGATACGCTTGAGTCGTTCCGGAGAAAATCCCGTTGCTTCAGGTTTGGCAGGTGTTAAGACCTGCGCGTGAATAGAGACGGAAAGAAATATTAGAATCGGGTAAATGAAATTCTTCATAGGCTTGAGGCTTTACCGGTAAGTTACAAAAGTTCAGGAGCAGTTCCCAAGTGATTCATTAAACAACAACTCGTACCTCGTACCTCGAAATTCGTACCTAACAACCCTGCCCTGAGGTTCTCGAATGGCCATCAGATTTTCACATGTGCCCAATTCTGTCCCGACTTAATCCGGTAGAGCTGCATTTCAGAAATACCGAATTGCTTGGAGAGAATTTTCATCCGCGTTTTTCCTTCAGCAAGCTTTTTCTTGATGAGTTTTACCCGTTCCGTGGTAAGCTTTTGCCCTCGCCCGCTAAATTCTGCTTTAGATTGTTTGTAGTTCGGATCCTTCACCATGTGAACATCTTTTTCCGCTTTGGTAGCCCACTTCAGGTTGCGGTAGTAGTTGTTTTCTTTTTTGTGATCAATGTGTATCACAAACTTGTGCGAACCACTTGGTTTGTCACAGAAATGTTCTGCCACCAGCCGGTGTACTAAAAAGCCTTTGCTACTGCCGTTTTTTCGTAGCTGAATGCCCGGATAGTTTTTAATGTAGCTGTACCGTAAAAAGTACCCGTTGTCGTGCGTGTCCCAAAAGGCCACTACACGACCAAAGTTAGAAATGGCATAACGTTGTCCATCGCTTCCTTTGAATCCGCGAAGCGTAACCCATTTTTCGGATGAATGGAATTTCAGTTTTTCAATTTTTCTTCCTGTGCTCATATATCAGAATGGTAGTTTTTCAGCATACAGTGGAATCAGGTCGTGAAAGTGATGCTGCAGTTTAGGGAGCAACTGAATGCCTGAACGATTGATGATTTTTCTTCCATCAATTTCATGCACAGGTGTCAGTTCGCCCATGGTTCCGGTAGCAAACACTTCATCGGCTGTATAGAATTCTGTAAGGGACAGGTTTCGTTCTTCATTTGGGATTTTATGGGTGTTGCAAAGTTCCAACACCAATCCACGGGTGATGCCATGCAAACAGGCATCAGCAAAAGGGGTAAATACATGGCCATCTTTTACCATAAACAGGTTGGTGTCGTTGAGTTCAGCAACAAAACCGTTATTGTCGAGCATGATGGCGGCATCCACTCCAGCCACATTTGCCTGAATCTTGGCTAAGATGTTATTCAATAAATTATTGTGATGGATTTTGGAATCCAGGAATTGCGGATTGTTTCTGCGCTGTGAACTGGTGATTACCCGAATGCCTTGCTCGTTGTTATACACGAGCGGTTTCCATTCGGCCAATACAATCAGGCAGCAACCTTTCGTGTTCAGGCGCGGATCCATACCTGAGGTAACTTTTTCACCACGGGTAAGCGTTAACCGGATGTGCGCTTCATCGCGCATGCCATTGGCCTCTAACGTTTCAAAGATGGCTTTTTTGATTTCTTGCTTGGAAGGGATATTGGCAAAGGCTAACGTATGTGCCGAAGCTTCCAACCGGTCGAGGTGTTTGTCGAGGCAGAAGATACCGCCATTGTATACGCGCAGCCCTTCCCATACAGCATCACCGCCTTGTACGGAGCTATCGAACACGGATACTTTCGCTTCACTTCGCGAAAGAAGCTTGCCGCCAACATGAATTTTTATGTCAGCGTTTTTTGGATTGTACGCTTGAAGCATAGAACACTAAAAAGCAACTGTTAATGAGCCGGGGGGACTAAGACTAACGCTCAGTTGGAGTATAACCGTTACGGTTTGATGGCAAAAGGTAATAACTTTTCGTAAAAGATGCGCGCTTCTTCGTATAAAGAATTTAAATTTTGAGGTAATGGCCTGTCGCTGGTCGGTTGTTTTTCAAAACCGGTGGATTTGTGCACGTTGGCATACCAGTAGGGCGCCCATACACCATCGTATGGTTTTGGCCCGGCAGACCAGCTAAGCATGGATTCTTCAAAAGGTAAGCCGATTGCATCGCAGGTTTTACGCAACACACTTTCCGGATTCTCTAATAAGAGGTTTGTATCCAATACCACCGGCTCTTTTCCGGAGGAAGCCAGTTTTTCAAATAGTTTGTATTGATATTCAATCCCGATATCACGCATTACCGGCTGGTCAATTACCTGGGCGTAAGAAGCTATGATTTGCTTTGGATTACGGATCAGGAAAATGTTCTCGCACTTTTCATATGGAAAGTGCCGTAACACTTCCAGGTGGTGTGCCATATTCTTTATGAAGTAAACAGGCCGGAGATGCTCCGTAAATAATTGCGTCAGTACTTCTTCTTCTTTGTGCGGCTGATGGTTTAAAACCTCATCCTTACCGGGATGTACAATACCCGTTTTAAGAAAGTAGACTGCGTAAAAGGGTTCATCCACTACGGTTGTATCGCTTCGCTGGGCAAACGAATACATGAGGGCAGTGGAAATGTTACGTGGGCCGGAAATGATGTGTATTGTTTTCAAGCAGAATAGGTTAAGGTGGCTACATTCTTTTGGAGGATCAAGTCATATACCTAAAACTAAACGATAATCTTACATGAATAAGACAGGATGGTAAACCAACAGCCTTAAGGATAATCGTCAGGATACATTTGCACATCAATCAACAAAAAAGTACCACATGGCACAAAAACTTTACGAATTCTTTTTGAAAGCGGGTGAAATTGGAGGTGTTCAAGCCCGCACACGTTTATCCATTTTGTCACGCATGACTTCCACCGAAGCGAAAGCTATGGAAGACTCAGATGACAAAATTAAATTTCTTCAGGGGCATTTTGATGCGGTATTAAAAGAATTTGGCAAAGGATCAATCGCCAAATCTTTCAGTACAACAATTAAGGATTCCGGTGCAAACATTACCGATAAACTGCGCAAGCAAATGTCGGTTTTTGCCGACCTGACTGCCCAGCGTTCTGTTTATGGCGATAGCCTTCAGGCAACAGCCAAACGGATTACCGAATCGCTGGTGGAAGCGATTGATGTGGAGCGTGCAAGTATCTGGTTATATAATGATGATCAAACAGCAATTGAATGTGTTGATTTGTTTATTCGTACCAAGCGTGAGCACTCCGCAGGAGTTGTTTTGAATGCTGCGGATTTTCCTGCTTACTTCAAGGCTGTTGAATCTCAGCGTACCCTTGCTGCTGTTAATGCACATACCGATTCTGCTACATCTGAATTTTCTGAAGTTTACTTGCGTCCATTAGGCATCAACTCCATGTTGGATGTGCCCATTTGGGCCAATGGTAAAATGGTGGGCGTGGTTTGTCATGAACATACCGGTGATTTCCGCAAGTGGACCACCGATGAAGAGACGTTTGCCTACATCATGGGAAATATTGTGGGTATGACTATAGAAAAACTTGAGGCTGTTGAAGCCTGATAATCATATTTGGTAGTTTAGTGTGAGAGAAGGGGCATCGGTTATGATGTCCCTTTCTATTTTAAGGTGCAACCGCTTGCATCATAATCCCGCAAAGCCACGCACCGTATGTTCCCAAGGCATAACCCAACACTGCCAACAAAACACCAACCGGTGCCAGCGATGGATGAAAGGCAGATGCCACAATGGGAGCCGAAGCTGCCCCACCAATGTTGGCCATGCTTCCTACTGCAGTAAAAAAGAATGGCGCTTTTATAAGCTTGGCCGTAAGCAGCAAAATGCCTACGTGAATCAGAATCCAGATGCCGCCCACCATGAACAATTCAATGTTGTAATAAATAGATTTCAAATCCATCTGCATACCGATGGTGGCCACCAATACATAAAGCAGTGCACTTCCCAAACGCGATGCACCTACACCTTCCAGGTTACGCGCTTTGGTAAAGGATAGAAGCAAACCAAATGTGGTAGCGAGTACCACGATCCAGAAAAAAGGTGAATCGAGACTTAGCCTGTCGAGCTCCCATTCAGCGGGTAGACTTTTGATATAAGGTACAATGTAATCGGATAGAAAATGAGAGAGGCCTGTAAGCCCAAAGCCGATACCAAAAATTAACATCGTATCGGCAAGCTTTGGCATTTTCATTACGCTCAGCCGGAAATTTTCAATGCGCCTTTTTACATCTTCAATGGCTGATGAGTCGGCTTTGAACGCAGCATCAATTTTATCGGCACGACCTGCACTATATAAAATAGCTGCCGTCCATACGTTGGCAACAATCACATCCACAGTAACCATAATGGAAAACAAGGCGGCACTGGCGCCAAATACTTCAAGCATGGCTGCCTGGTTTGCCCCACCGCCAATCCAGCTTCCGGCTACCGTTGTCATGCCGCGCCATACGGCATCGGCACCTTCGCCTCCAACAAGATCCGGATTGAAAACCGATACAATCATGATGGCGAGCGGTCCGCCAATAACAACACCAACCGTACCGGCCAGAAACATGATTACGGCTTTTGGCCCGAGTCGCATGATGGCTTTCAGGTCGATGCTTAAGGTGAGCAGTACCAAACTTGCCGGTAGCAGGTAACGCGAGGCTATTTTATATAGCCCCGATTGTTCACCGGAAATAATGCCAGTAGAATTTAAGATGGAGGGAAGAAAATAGCAGAGCAGGAGTGAGGGCACATAGGTATAAAACTTTTGCCAGAACGGCTTTTCACTGCTAGCGGTTTTAAACACAAATGCCAGGATGACCATTAACAGGCCTAATACGACAGCATCGTTGGTGATCAGCGGTTCGTGCATGAGGTTTCAGGTTTTGGTGCACGACAATACTACCAAATTGATTTCAATTCGTAGGCCTCGGTTGAAAGAACTTTCACCTCACCATCGCCATATAGTTTCAGTTGTGTGAAATCTTCTGTAGGAAAAAAGATGGAGGTCATGCAGCTAACACCACCATCGGCAAATAATTCAACAGAAGCCACATCTACAAAAATGTGTAATGTAACGATGTTGCTGTCTGAAAAACGAGGTGCATATTGAATGCCCACAAAATCAGTTGAAAAATCTTTCTTGCCTGGATTGGTTCGATCAACATAAAAGCGGTTGCTTTCGCGATCGAAGCCTATTTTGATATTTTCATTTTTACTATTGAATAACTGAATGCCGAAATCTTTTGCAGTGGTTTCATTCAAGTCGATTTTAACTTTCACTTCTGCTAATCCGTTATGAACAAGCGGTTGATCACGCGTTATTTCATTTTTTGCGGTGCGAAGTTGTTCTACTTCTTTGGATGGCGTTGAAACGAGCCGAATACCAGCACTTGTGTTGTGTAGTGATAAATCGCGCGGAAGCGTCATGGCGCTGCGCCAGGATTCGGTAGGCACAACCTGTGCGTAATTCCAATTCCCCATCCAACCCAAAAAAATAGTTCGGCCATCAGGTGCATTGCCCCACGTAACACCGGCATAGTTATCGCGGCCGTAATCGATAAAGCGTTCAGTTGAAGGATCATGTTCACTGGTAAATGTTTTGCCATCAAAACTACCGATGAAATACTGTGTACCCGAGCCACCATTCGGACTACCCGGATTGATGCTCACCAATAAAACCCATTTAGATTCAGTTGTTCCGGTTACAGGCAATTGAAATAAATCCGGACATTCCCACACGCCTCCGTGATTACCATGCTCGCGACCAAACTCACCGGTTAGTTCCCAATCTTTTAAATTTTTTGAGCGGAAAAACTGAATGCGGTTGGCCACCGCCAATGACATGATCCAATGTTCAGATTCTACATGCCAGAAAACTTTCGGATCTCGAAAGTCTTTTTCTCCCGGATTTTTAATTACTGGATTGTTCTCATACTTCGTCCACGTACGTCCTTTATCGTTACTGAAAGCAATAGCTTGTGTTTCATAACCTTGTTTGTCGTAGGTGAAAATGGCTACCAATGGTTTTTCATTTCCCGATTGAAAGCCAGCAGTGTTGTTGGCATCTACAACGGCACTACCAGAAAAGATGTAGCCCAATGAATCGGGATAAATTGCAATGGGCAAATGTTCCCAATGAATTAAATCTTTACTCACCGCATGTCCCCAATGCATGGGGCCCCACACGGTGCTGTCGGGATAGTGTTGGTAGAAGAGGTGATATTCGCCATTGTAATACACCATACCATTCGGATCGTTCATCCATTTGGCAGGAGGGGAGAAGTGGAATTGGGGGCGGTGGGGTTCGGAATCGGTGCGTTCAATTTTTTTATCGGAAATCGTACAGCCTGCCAACGCGAGTGTCAATAAGAAAAAAATGTTGAATAGTTTCATAAGCGGATGTTATGTAGTTAACTGTTTTATTCTGGATGAGATTAATTCGGATATCTGGTCGGCCTTGGTATAAATCATAAAATGTCCACCAGCTTCAACAACAGCATTTGGCTTTGTGAACCTAATTGGAAGAACCCTATCCAAGGTACCATGAATCTGAAAAGTATCTACAGCATAATTTTTCACTTTCCAATTTAAAATGCTTCGAAGGGCCCACCTTACAAATTTAGGATCTGAATCCTTGACTATATCTGAGAGTACCATTTTACTTTCCGGATCAGAGGCTCCTATCATATAGAAGCCCAGATGACTTGTTGTGGTGAAAATAGAAGAAGGGGCTAAGCGATCGAGTTGTAGTATTCCGGCAAGCCTGTAATACCAAGGTAGCTGTTTCGCGCTGGTAATGCTTGAAATTATGATCGCAAGTTTAGGTTTAACAATACGGGAAAGTTCTAACGAGATCATTCCGCCCATGGAAAGACCTACCAGAATAAATGGTTGTGTATCACCAATGAGTTTTGCGAATCGCCCGGCATATTCCTCCAGCGTTTCTTTTCCTTTTGGTTCGATCCAGTCGAGATATTTTAATAGATAACCTTCAGGGAACCGTAGCTTCTGAAAGGCTCGTTTGTCTGCTCCAAGTCCGCTTATCAGGTAGACCACCATATTCTTCCCCTACTTCTTAACCACCAGCAGGAAGTAATTGTTATCCATTTCCAGGTAGCCTTGTTCGTAACAGTAATGGTAAATGGCGCCTTCCTTGGTTTTATACAGGCTTGTAAAATAGGTAAAATCGAAACCCTTTTCGTTGAGCTTGGATCGACTAACACGGCATTTTCCATCGGGGTTGAGTTCCATCAATATACGCCTGTTCTTGCGTAAAATGTTGTTCACATTGCGGATGTAATTGGTTTCATCGCTGTTCAATTTGTTGTTGTAACTGATGCGGCATTGGTCGGAACAGAATTTTTTATCAACCCGGCCTTTAATTTTTTCACCACACTCCAAACAAACCTTTTCTTCAGTTTTTGCCATGATTTCGGGGGTTTTAGCAGGTTTTTTATCCGTTTGTAAACGTTTACAAACGAATATAAACGAAAGTAAGCGATTAACATACGAGTCCGGTTTTTTTCTGCCCACACCTTTGCATCGTCAATCGACAACAAACCGGTTGGCCCTTCGACAGGCTCAGGGCGCTCATGCAAACTCAGGCCCGTCAGGTAGGCAAGTATGTTAAACAATTAAATTATACAGTTATGAAAAGTTTGAGAAACAGCGTGCAATTGATCGGTCGTTTAGGCAAAGATCCTGAAGTGAAAGTGTTTGGTGAGAAGAAGAAAGCTTCTTTCTCGATCGCAACAACCGATTCGTACAAGAATGCGAAAGGTGAGAAGGTGGAGGACACGCAGTGGCACAACATCGTGATTTGGGGTAGCCTGGCTGGTGTGGCTGAAAAGTACCTGAAGAAAGGGCAGGAAGTGTGTGTGGAAGGTAAGCTTGTGCACCGTAACTACGAGACCACCGAAGGCGAGAAGCGCTTCATTACTGAGATTAACGTAAACGATCTGCTCATGTTAGGCGGTAAGTAATACCGTTTGCAGTTGGAGAAAAGCCTGGCTCAGAAATGGGTCAGGCTTTTTTTTGCGGGCTTGTCTGCGACAGGCAGGTTTGCGTAAAATTTGGGCTAAAGCTCCGCAATGGAAATATTCATTGGTATTCCTTTCTTCCCTTTTTCATGCAATGCCCGATCGTTTGCACGACTTAAATCAAGATTGCGAAAAGACTCAACAGATATGCCAGCCCGCTCTGCATACAGTTCATAATACGCTGCTTGAATTTCATCCAGGGCATAAATGTAAGCGCGATGTGTGGCACCCCGATCAGCTTTGAATGATACCACGGCTTTTTTCGGATTATCCGAAAGCGTTTTGTCTCGCCCGCGGTTAAGCACAAATGTTTTAATTTCTTCACGAAGACCATCCAATCCATTTCTCACTTTACCATTCACCATAAACTGATCGGCTGAATTGATCTGAACCGTAAATAAATTTCGTTTATGAATGGGTGCAACGGGAGCATGAACGGGTTGTGGCAAGACAATCACCAACCCCTTTTCGTTGGTGATCTGTGTGGTGATCATAAAGAAGGTCAGCATCAAAAAGGCAATATCGGCCAGGGAGCCTGCACTCAGTTCAGGCCGGGATAGTGATCCGGAGTAACGCATAGGATTTTCTTTTGACTCAGAATATTCAGCCTCCGGTAAAGTCACGTTTCCGCCAATCAAATTTTGTAATTCTTCCGCGGCTTTATGCGTTATAGATGGTGTGTAAATTGTAATTTTCGGCAATGAGTTTTGTGTATCCGACATTTTTGTGGGCCCTGGCAGCGCTTTCCGTTCCCATCATTGTGCACCTTTTCAATTTCAGAAAGACACAAAAAATTTTCCTTTCCAGTACACGGTTTTTGAAACAAGTGCAGGAGGCAACCTCTGCCAAGCGTAAACTCAAGCACTATTTAATACTGGCTTCGCGCTTGTTGTTCCTGCTCTTTTTGGTGCTGGCATTCGCGCAACCATTCCTTCCGGCCGAAGAACAGGTTTCGGCACAACAACAGGTGGTTATTGTGCTCGACAACTCGCTAAGCATGTCGGCACCGGTTGGCGAGAAAACCCGTGCGCTGGATGCGGGCATCGCCATGGCCAATCAGTTAGTAGAGATATTTCCGCAGGATACAAGGTTTCAATTAATCACCAACGATTTTGCGCCTTTTTCAAATTCATTCAAAACCAAACCGGAACTTATTGACTTGTTGGCGCAGGTAAGGTTATCGCCTTTGAGCAGAACCCTGCAAGAGGTGAAGGAAAAAATTGACAACACAAGCGGCTCAACCATTCAACAAGAAATTTTTTGGATTTCTGATTTTCAAAAATCGACCCTTGGATCGGTGCAATCAGATTTGGTAGATAGCCTGCAACGACTGCACCTCATACCCCTCACCACGCAAACCCTGGCCAATATTTTTGTGGACACAGCTTACCTGGAAAATCCCTTTGTAGTCGGAGGCGAAAAAAACACGCTCATGGTTAAGTTGCGCAATGATGGCAATCGCTCAATCGAACAATTGCTCACGAAGCTTTCTATCAATGGTGTTCAGTCGGGCACCAGTTCGGTGAGTATCCCAGCACGCGGTAGCGTCACCACTTCATTCGACATTGTTTCAGCAACACGCGGAAACAGTCGGGCGGTAATTAGTTTCAACGATTACCCGGTAAGCTTCGATAATGAGTTTTATCTCGCACTTAACTTTTCCGAAAAGGTAAAAGTGATCGAGATAAAGCAAATCAATACACCAACGCCAGTGGAGAAAGTTTTTGGCAATCAGGACGTGTTTACGTTTCGGTCGTACAATTCCGGTAACATTAATTATTCGGCATTTCAGGAGAGCGACCTGGTTGTAGTAAATGGCCTCGACCGGATTGATGCCGCACTCATTCAAGCTTTGCGCGGCTATGTTTCGGCAGGGGGAACAATGGTAGTCATTCCATCTTCTATGCCCGATGTGACGGCTTATCGTAATCTGTTGGCGCTCCCTAATCTTTCGGTGATGATTGAGGCAGAAGCCGTTGAGCTGGAAACACCGGATTACGCCAACCCCTTCTTTGAAAATATTTTTGAAGAAAGATCGAATCGTTTGGTATTGCCTAAAGCCAGGCGTGTGCTCGATTGGGGTATGGATCGCACAGCTGTTTTAAAGTTGAAGAGTGATAAACCTTTCTTGTCGCAGTTTGCTCAGGGTGGAAAAGTTTTTCTGTTCGCTTCTCCACTGCAGGCTGAGTTCACCGACTTCAATGCTAACTTTTTGTTTCTGCCGGTAATGTATAGGGTGGCCACTTCGGGAAAAAAAGCCGACTGGAAACCATATTATAAATTGACCGAGACAATAATCACCATGCGGGTGGATAGCCTACCCGGTGAAGAGCCCATTCGGTTGGCGGGCCAGCAGGAAATTATTCCCGCGCAGCGAAAACTTACTGATCGGGTAATATTGGAGTTACCGCGGTTTTCTATGCAAGCCGGTTTTTACAGTGCCCTTGCTGGAAAAGACACCACCGGTTTATTCGCATTTAACCTGGATAGTCGGGAGTCTTTGTTGGAGCAGGTGAGTGCTACAGAGATCAAGCAACTTTTAGGTGGGGGCGATAACATCACCCTTTTTGAGGCCACTTCAACAGAAACTTTTACTAACGAAATAAAAACAAGATATTTGGGGACTCCATTATGGAAGTATGCGTTAATGCTGGCGCTTTTCTTCCTGTTGGTGGAGGTAATGCTAATCCGGTTTCTTAAATAATATTCCAGTGATCACAAGAGAACAAGTGAAAGATGAAATCAATAAAGTGCCTGATACCTTTTTACAGGAACTTTACGATTTTATTTTGTTTCTCAAGTACCGGAAACGTCAGGAAGATGATTCCGTAAAGACACACATAGCCAGTGAAAGTGCTTTAAAAGATTGGAATTCCACTGAAGAAGACCAGGCATGGAAGCATTTGTAAAAGGTGATGTTGTAATAGTCCCATTTCCATTTTCCGATTTATCATCGTCCAAAAGAAGACCTGCATTAGTAGTTGCCAATTTGCCTGGTGAGGATATTATTCTTTGTCAGGTAACCAGCAAGCTTTTAAAAGATGAATTTTCTATCGCTCTTTTGGATAGTGATTTTATCACTGGAAGCCTGAAACAAGACAGTAACATCAGGCCGAACAGGATTTTCACAGCCAGTAAATCCATTATCCGTTACAAAGCGGGGTCAGTTAACTCAGGAAAGCTTTCGGAGGTTCGTAATAAAATCGTTTCTTTGTTGGATCAATAGCGTATGAAAATACTCATCCAGGCAGCCAAAATCCTCGATCCACAGTCCCCCTTTCATAAAAAAGTCAAAAATGTTCTTCTCGTAAACGGCCGTATCACCGAAATAGGGGATAAAAACTACCAGGCCGATAAGGTAATTTCAGCTGAGGGCATGTTGCTCACCCCCGGTTGGTTCGACCTGGGCACGTTCGTGGGTGATCCGGGCCTGGAGCACAAGGAAGACCTGGAATCAGTAACCAAAACTGCTGCGGCCGGGGGCTTTACAGAAATTGCGGTGCTACCGAATACAGTACCGGCCATCCAGACCAAAAACGATGTGAACTACCTGACCCGCTACAACGATAACCGGCTGGTGCAGGTGCATGCGCTGGCTTCGGTAACACGCGATAATAAAGGCGAAGAACTTACCGAGATGATCGATCTGCACGAAGCTGGTGCGGTTGGTTTTACCGATGGCCTGAAAACCATCTGGCACACCGACATCTTTTTAAAGGCACTTCAATACTTGCAAAAGTTTAATGGTGTGTTAATCGATCACCCGGAAGATGTGTGGCTGAACATGTTCGGGCAAATGCACGAAGGCGTTCAAAGCACCATGTTGGGCTTGAAAGGTATGCCACGCATTGCAGAAGAAGTGGCCATTCACCGCAACCTGGATTTGTTGCAATACGCAAGTGGTCGACTGCACATTGCCAGGCTTTCTTCTGCGCGGTCAGTAAACCTGATTCGCAGCGCGAAGAAAAAACTGCCGGTAACCTGCGACATCACCGCGTATCAACCTTTGCTTGATGATTCCATGTTAGCAGGCTTCGATACGAACTACAAGGTGAATCCACCCCTGCGTGAAAAGCGCGATAAAGATGCGTTGATCCGCGGATTGAATGACGGTACCATCGATGTGATTTGTTCAGGTCATGTGCCACAGGATGAAGAAAGTAAGAACCTGGAGTTCGATCATGCCGATCACGGCATTATCAATCTTCAAACCTTTGCCGCCAACCTGGTGTCACTTTCTAAAGTGGTCGACTGGGCAACGTTGCTGGAAAAAGTTACGGTAGCGCCACGCAAGGTACTGAACATCGAAACGCCTGTCATCGATATCGAAACAAAAGCCAACCTCACCTTGCTTGATCCATCACGCGAGTGGCAACTGGACGAAAAAGCAAATCTGAGTAAGTCAAAAAATTCACCTTGGTTTGGTCAAACGCTTACCGGTAAAGTGGTAGCTGTTTTCAACAACACCAAACATTGGTTCGATAATACACTATGAGAAAGCCGTCACCTCTTTTTACCATTGCGGTTCGCTATGGCGCCATTGCGGCTGTGCTGTCGATTGCATTGAATATGGCTATGTTTTATATGAATCGCCATCCGGTTATGATTTCGCCATACCTTGACTTTAGGATTTTCCTGTATGGCATATTCATTTTTTTTAGTTTGAAGGAGTACCGTGATTTTCATAACGAAGGCGCTTTGCATTTTTTTCAGGGCATGTTCGGGAGTTTTGTTTTAGTGGCCACGGCCGGGGTTTTGGGGTCAATTTTATACCGGATTTTTGGTGCCTTTGAAACGAATTTTATACCCGAGTACGTCAGGTTGATGACGGAATACCTCAAGGGGTGGCCGGAAGAAGATATTGCCCGCGTTGGAAAAGAAACTTTTGAGCGTAATTTACAGAGCCTTCCTTCTACTAATATGGGGCAAATCGCTACCATGTACCTGGTTCAGAGCTTCGGTATCGGTTTGTTTGTGAGTATAATCATGTCTGTTATTTTAAGAAAACAACCAAAACCCTAATCGTTATGGAAGAAAATGCAACAGTTCCAACATCTCCATTTAATCATGCAGCAAAATGGGGAGCTATCTACGGTGCAGTAAGCATTGTAATTTCAATGTTGATTTATGCAATTGATTTTACACTTTTTGCTGGATTTACTTTTCTTATTATATCCTTAGTCGTAGGCTTTGGATTTGTGATTTATGGCGGTATAAATTATCGAAATGAAGTTGGTGGATACTTAGCTTTTGGTAAGGCTTATATTCATGGCTTTATCATGTTTGCTGTTGCTGCGGCAATATCTACTGCATTTAGTATTTTATTATTCACAGTTATTGACCCAGATCTTCCTCAGAACCTTACAGATGCGATAATATCGAACACTGAAGCTATGATGGAGAAATTTGGCGCTCCTCAAGATTCAATTGATCAGGCAATTGACCAGATGAGAGAGGAGCAACCAAAAAACTTTGCTCCATTCGGCTTAGTTAAAAGCTACTTTTTTACGTTGATCTGGTATGCTATATTGTCGCTGATTACCGGCCTTATTGTTAAGAAAAACCAGCCGGAAATGATGTAAATGAGCAATCTGCAAATATCAATAGTCATTCCTGTACTGGACGAGGAAGAATCGCTCCAGGAATTAAGTGATTGGATTAGCCGTGTGATGAAAGCGCACGGCTATTCTTATGAAGTGCTGTTTGTAGATGATGGCAGCACCGACAATTCATGGAAAAAAATCCAGGAGATCAGCACAAGCAATCCTTCCTTCAAAGGAGTTAAATTTAATCGGAACTACGGAAAATCGGCCGCACTGCACACTGCCTTTCAAACCGTGCAAGGTGATGTGGTTATTACCATGGATGCCGACTTGCAGGATAGCCCGGATGAAATTCCGGCTCTGTACGACATGATCCGAAAAGAAGGTTTTCACCTTGTTTCGGGTTGGAAGAAAAAGCGCAACGATCCGATTTCAAAAACTATCCCTTCACGGTTTTTCAATTACGTTACCCGGGTTATGTCGGGCATTAAACTGCACGATTTCAATTGCGGTTTGAAAGCGTACGATAAAGCGGTGGTAAAAAATATTTCTGTATACGGTGAAATGCATCGCTACATTCCGGTAATTGCCAAATGGGCAGGTTTTAAGAAAATTGGAGAGAAGGTGGTGGAGCATCGTGAACGCAAGTACGGGCACACCAAATTCGGACTTGAACGTTTTGTGCGCGGGTTTCTGGATTTGATTACGATCATGTTTGTGGGGCGCTTTGCCTTACGGCCGATGCACTTTTTCGGAACATTAGGTTCGTTGTCTTTTCTGGCCGGATTTATCTTTACAACCAAGATGATCTGGGACAAGATCGATTCCATTTATTTTTCACATATTCCGCTTAAGCGTGAAATCACCCAACAGCCTGGTTTTTACCTCGCGTTGGTTGCGCTTATTGTTGGTGTTCAACTTTTTGTTACCGGCTTTCTGGCTGAGTTGATTACCCGTCAGTCTGTATCGAAGAAAAATTACCTCGTAATTGACAAAGCCGGTGTCGATGAACTTCCTGCGGGTTCAAAAATGAAGTTGGTGGCCAATCAGTAGAAAATTCATGAAACAAGAACTTGCCGCTATTTCATTGGTAGTCGATGACTACGACAAGGCCATCAAGTTCTATACTGAAAAATTGAATTTCAAATTAATAGAAGACACACCACTCTCTGAAACCAAGCGTTGGGTTCGTGTGGCACCACCGGGTTCAACGGGTTGCGCCATTTTGCTGGCAAAAGCCTCTTCTGATGAACAAATGAGTCGCGTGGGAAATCAAACCGGTGGGCGGGTATTTCTTTTTCTGCATACCGATGACTTTTACCGGGATTATGAAAACCTGAAGCGAAACAATGTACTCATTGTACGCGGGCCCTCGGTTGAGGAATATGGCACAGTTGCTGTTTTTTCTGATCTATATGGAAACCTTGGGGATTTAATTCAGCCAGCCTGATAAATTTACTGAACCAAATACACGCGATTGCGCCTCATCAAGAAAATTTCCCGAGTCCTCTTTTTTCTGGTGTTAACCTACATCGTTGTGGGGTTGTCGTTTTATTTTCTTCAGGATAAATTTATTTTTCAAGGTACTTCGCTTGAAAGAAACTTCAACTACACGTTTAACAATGTATTTCAAGAACATTTCATCACCATGTCGGATGGTGTTGTTTTGAACGCGCTTCATTTTAAATCCACCATCGATTCCAAAGGGCTCATTCTTTATTTCCACGGAAATGCCGATAACCTTTCGCGTTGGGGTACCTATGCCACTGACTTTACAAAACTTGGTTACGATGTGCTGATGATGGATTACCGGGGGTATGGCAAAAGTGGAGGTGACCCAACTGAAGAGTTATTATATGAAGATGCCCGCGAACTGTTAGAATGGACAAGTCAACATATTGAATATGATCGATTGGTAATTTATGGTCGTTCATTAGGCGCTGCGGTTGCCTCCCAACTGGCATCGGAAGCAAAACCCTATAAATTGATTTTAGAAACACCTTTCGATGAAATCGGAAATGTGGCTCATCCCGTTTTTTATCCAATCATTCGTCTGGCTCCAAAACGATTTGTATTTTCAAATAAAGAACATCTGAAAAACGTTAAAGCCCCTGTGCTAATCATCCACGGAACGGACGATTGGATTGTTCCCCTCTCTTCTGCTGAAAAGCTCAAACCTTTACTTAAGGCCGGTGATGAATTCATTATTATCGAAGGGGCAGGGCATCACAACCTGAATGAATATCCGGAGTTTCATCAGGCGCTCGCACGCCACCTGTGGTAACAATCCACTGTTTATTTTTTAACTTGGTAATTCATGGAGGCTGTTCTGATTGTTATCATACTGATCTACCTGGGTATTTGCCTGGCCTTCTATTTCTTTCAGCATTTTGGTTTTTTCCGGCCTGAAATTTTATCTGGAGCTTTTGAATATAAGTACCCCTTTCCGTTTGAAGAACTGGATTTTGAAATGGAAGATGGCGGGCGCATTAATGCCATACACTTCAAGGTTCCCAACGCATTGGGCGTTGTGTATTACCTGAAAGGAAACTCAAAAAGCCTGAAGGGTTGGGGAAAATTTGCCAAGGATTTTCTGAGCAATGGGTACGATTTTTTTATGTTCGATTACCGTGGGTTTGGCAAGAGCCGGGGTAAACGAACCCAAACGCGTGTATTCAACGATGCCCAGTTTATATACAAATGGCTATCGGCCAGTTATCCGGAACAATCCATTGTATTGTATGGCCGGTCGTGGGGGAGTGGCGTGGCCGCACGCATTGCTTCGTGGAATAAGCCTCGCTTGCTGATTCTGGATTCACCGTACTTCAGTTTTTTTTATAACGTGAACCGGTATTTGTTTTTTATTCCGTTACGCTGGCTACTGCGGTACGACATCCGGACCGATCAGTATTTAAAAAAAGTGGAATGCCCGGTTCACATTATCCATGGAACGAACGATCGCCTCATTTCATTCTCACAAAGTGTTAAACTTAAAAACCTGCATCCCGATAAAGTTATCCTGCACGCCATAGAAGGTGCACGCCATAATAACCTACCCGACTATCCGGAGTTCTTTGAAAGGCTCTACGAGATCCTGTATGTGAAACCGAATAAAACGTAATCATGGAAGTGTTACGCAAATCTTCGGACGACTTTACGCGCATCTTTGATATAGTCTCGTACCAAAGGAGTAAATATCCAAATGCAAGAGCATTAAACGGATTTGTTAATGGAGCCTGGCGGAGCCTAAGTATAGATGAACTTGAAAAGCGGGCCGAGGTACTGGCGTGCTGGTTTCTCGAACAGGGCTTTCAAAAAGGCGATCGCATACTGATAGTTCCGGTTAATGGATCACCGGAGTGGATGATTGTTGATTTTGCCTGCCAGCAGGCAGGATTGATTGTAGTGCCCGTGCATCCAACATCCCGCGAAGATGAGATCAGCCTGATCATCAGCGAAACGGAATCGCGTATGTGTATTTGTGCTGATGTGGCATTGTATTATAAATTTTCTTCGGTAGCAACAACGGGTGGTTATGTGTTGGATGTACGTCACCTCGATCGTTCGGAGAAAAATTATTTTAAGCCTATCGGATTGGATAAAGCGACTGCTGAATGGAGGGAAAAGCTGAGTGAGGTACGGAACAGCATTTTGCCAACAGATATGCTCACTATTCTGTATACATCAGGAAGCTCGGGTGTGCCAAAAGGTGTTATGCTTTCACATCAAAATGTAGTGAGCAGTATTAAATCGATTATTACGTTGTTGCCATTGGAGGCTGGTCAGCGTGTAATCAGTTTTTTGCCGTTCAGTCACATCTTTGAGCGGGTAGCCTGTTACGCCTATCTCGTGTTTGGAGTTTCGATCTACTTTAATCAGAATAAGGATACGTTTACCCATGATTTTGCCACTGTGAGGCCGCACTTTTGCACCAGCGTACCACGTGTGCTGGAAAAAATGTACGACTTCATGGTAGAGCAAAGTATGAAGCAAAACTGGTGGAAAGGAAAGCTTATCCGATGGTCCATGCAGGTCGGTAGGCAGTTCAGGTCAGGCGGTTTAGCGCCTGTTTTTCGAATGAAGCTTTTTATAGCGCGCATACTGGTACTTCGCCTGTGGCGAAAGAAGTTGGGTGGACGGATACGATACATGGTGGTAGGCGCAGCTTCTTTACAACCCGAGATCGGTAAACTCTTTTCTGCAGCCGGAATTTTTGTGGTGGAAGGGTATGGTATGACCGAGACGGCTCCATTCATTTCAGTAAATCGGTTTGAGCCGGGACAAAATAAATTTGGTACGGTCGGCCCGGCTATACCGGGTGTAGATATTAAAATAGATCAACCCAATGAAGAGGGAGAAGGGGAGATTCTCGTAAAAGGTGAGAATGTAATGCTGGGCTATTTCAAACGCCCCGAACTGAACCACGAAGTATTTACAGATGAGGGTTGGTTCCGCACGGGTGATGTTGGAAAACTTATAAGTGGAAGATTTTTACAAATCACCGATCGTAAGAAGGATATTTTCAAAACATCCACGGGCAAATACATTGCTCCGCGCCCGTTACAAAATCATTTTATGCAATCGCCCTTGATACAGCGTTGCCTGATTATTGGTTTTCAGAAACCTTTTGTAACAGCTTTAATCGTTCCGAATTTTGAGTTACTTCAAACCTGGTGTGAGCAGGAACACATCCACTGGACGGCCCCGCAATTTATGGTGTATAACATACGCGTAAGGGCCCGTTATCAACAAGAAGTCGATGAACTGAATGAATCCCTTCCGGGATATCAACGCATTCGCGATTTTGTCCTTTGCCACCAGGACTGGACTGTTGAATCGGGTGAGCTTACCACCACGTTAAAACCTGTTCGCAGATTACTCGTTGAACACTATCAAAAGGAAATAGATAAAATGTACGCTTAGCTATGCAATCAAAAATTCTTCAGGGCATTGATACCGTAATTGTTCGTGTTACTGATTATAGCTTCTCTAAAAAATGGTATGAGGAGAAACTGGAGCTAACCCCGGTTTGGGATGATCCGATACTGAAACTCGCGGTAATGGATACTGGAAGTCCAACCAGCATAACCTTGTGGCAGACCGATTCAAAAATTGAGGTCAATCGTAAAACAGCATCTTATCCCATTTTCAGAATCCTGAGTGCTGTTGAGGCCCACTCAGCTTTGCAAAAACGGGGTGTTCGGGTAAGTGATATCATAACCGATCATGCTGTTACCTACTTCACTTTCTTTGACCCCGATGGCAATGTACTTGAAGCGTGCCAGGTACATGCCTAATTTCTGACAGGAATCAGTATGTGGTAGTGATGTGCATCATGGTTTTCTGTAAGGTGGTGCAGTAAGTTCACCGCATATGAAAACGCTTATTGTGTACATGACGCACCATGGTACAACAAAGAAAGTTGTTGACCATTTGCTTTCATTGTTAGGTGAGGGAGAAACCACAGTAGTGAACCTGAATGAGGTGAGTGATCCTGATTTATCGCCTTATGCGTGTGTAATTGTAGGGGGATCCATTCATGTAGGCCAGATTCAAGGGAAAGTAAAGCGGTTTTGCGAATCTCACAAAGATCAATTACTTCAAAAGCGATTAGGGCTATTCCTGTGCTTTATGAATAAGGAATTAGCACAACAGGAATTTGAAAACGCCTATTCGGCCGAGTTGCGAACACATGCTACAGCACATGGCCTTTTTGGCGGTGAATTGCTTTTCGAAAAGATGAACTTTTTGGAAAGGTTTATGACACGCATGATTGCGAAGGAGAATAAATCCAGGTCGGCAATCGATTATGAAGCCATTGAAAAATTTGCCAAGGCTATGCAATGAGAAAGTCGGCCCACATATTGGCAGTGCTTATTTTGATCTTTACCGGAATCTCAGCTTGCTTTGGCGGATGGATGCTGATTACGTCACCGGATGGTTCATCGCTGGGGATGACGACAGGCTTGTTGGAGTACTCGCCCTTTACTGATTTCTTAATACCGGGTATTGTGCTGTTTACGGTTATCGGTCTATTCAGCCTGGTCAGTGCTTACCTCGTTGTTCGGCAGGTTACCCGATATTCTTTTTTAGTAATCCTTATGGGATTAATACTGATCGGTTGGATTGTCGTTCAGGCCATTATGATCCAAACGGTAAATTACCTGCATGTGATCTTTGTATCAGCCGGACTTTTGCTTGTGGTTTCCGGCTTACTGCTTCGGAAGCAAGATATCATTACCTGAGCAGCCAATGTCTTAAGCCAATCTTAAGCTTGGGTAAAGTTTCTCCTAAGGTGTTTATGCTTAATTTTGCTGTATGCGCATTCTTGTAATTGAAGATGAAGTGGGTATAACCAGCTTTTTGAAGCAAGGGCTTGAAGAGGAGGGCTTTGAGGTTGAACTGGCGCACGATGGAAATGCCGGATTAGAGAAAGCATTATCCGAACATTACGATTTATTGCTGGCCGATTGGATGCTGCCCGGTCTTACGGGCATTGAACTGTGCAAGACTTACCGAAAGGAAAACAAAACCACCCCTATTATTTTCCTCACCGCCCGCGATACCGTTCAGGATGCGATTTATGGGTTGCAGGCAGGAGCCAACGATTACATTCGAAAGCCTTTTCATTTTGAAGAGTTGCTTGAGCGCATTCGTGTGCAACTCAGATCAACTTCAATATCGCCTGAGTTTACGCTTGGTCCGGTTTCATTAAACGTTGAAACGCATAAAGTGATGAACAATGGTGCAGAAGTGTCGCTAACGCAAAAAGAATTTTCGCTGTTGGAATTTCTGCTTCGAAACAAAGGAAAAGTATGCAAGCGAAACCGCATTCTGGATGCCGTGTGGGGACATGATGCTGACCACGATTCGGGTGTGATTGATGTGTACATCAATGCGCTTCGTAAAAAGTTAAATATCCATCGCGAGGAAGATTACATTCAGACCATACGCGGGGTGGGGTATATCGCTAAAGAAAAATGAGCATATCATATAAAAATCGAATAGCCTTATTTTTTCTTACCGCAACTGCTGTGCTGGTAGCATTGGTGTTTGCCTTTATCTTTTTTATGGTGCGTGATCAGGTGTATGCCGATCTGGAGTATACCCTGAACTATGAAGCGGTAAGACACGAAAAGGAAATTATGATTGAAGGAGGGCGGATGAAGTTCATCAACAAGACCGAAATGCAGGAACGTGAACACCGCGAAGTGGAAGTGAACCCGATTTTTATTCAGCTTACCGATGCACAGGGTAATGTGCAGGATCGTTCACCGAATCTCAAAGAAGGTACGCTTATTTTTCAATTAGGTGTTACAGGGCCGGTAGATCAAAATCATATACTTAATGGCAAGCGTGTTCGTCAGCGTCAAATACCGATACTCGACCGTGGCCAGGTTGTGGGCTATATTGTAACGGCCGTTTCCAGCGAAAACGCGCATCAATTAGTTATGACTTTACAACGATGGTTGTTGGTACTTTATCCAATTGTATTGCTGATTTTGTTTGGCGTTACGCGATGGCTCGCGGGCAAAAGCATTCAACCGGTTACCACGATTTTACAAACCACCAATCGCATTACGGAAAGCAATCTGAACGAACGCATTCCCTTGCCCGATCAGCGCGATGAACTTTTTCAGCTCACCTCATCAATTAACCAGTTGCTGGCGCGTATTGAATCAGCTATGGAGCGTGAAAAGCAATTTACAGCGGATGCCTCGCATGAATTACGAACGCCACTTTCTGTGTTGCGTGGTACCCTTGAGGTGTTGTTGCGAAAGCCCAGAACTTCTGAGGAATACGTTGAGAAAATTGCCTTGAGCATTAAGGAGATCGATCGCATGCACCTTATCGTTGAGCAATTGCTCGCATTGGCGCGATTTGATCATCCCGGTAAATCACCGGTTAAGGAACCGGTAGTACTAAAACATTTCTTGTCTGATCTGATCCACCGCCAAAAGAAAACATGGTCAGACAATGGCGTTCAGGTTGATATTCAGTGCGCGGATGCTGTAGTGCTTCAAACCGATCCGGGATTGTTGGAAGTGATTCTGGATAATTTATTATCGAACGCGGTTAAATATTCCTCGCATGATCATAGCGTTCAGGTTGTAGTAGAAGAGCAACCCGCATTAACCCTCTCCGTCCGTGATTCAGGAATTGGTATTCGCGAAGAAGATCTGCATCGTATTTTTCAGCCGTTTTACCGATCTGCAGCCCTGGAATACAAATCGATCAAAGGAACCGGCCTCGGCTTATCGTTGGTACAAAAAGCCTGCGATCAATTGGGTATTGAAATTACCGTGTCCAGCGAGTTGAACAAAGGATCCTCCTTTACGCTTCGTTTCCCTTAAGCTAATCTTAAGAAAAGCCTAAGTATACATTAAGGCATGTCGGTTTACCTTCACAGCAAAATTATTGCGTGTGGAAAAAATCATTTCCTTTAGTGTTCGTCATAAACTGATTGTACTGCTATTCACCGCCATCATGGTGGGCTTTGGTACGTATTCACTCTTCAATATTCCCATAGGTGCAGTGCCCGACATCACCAATAACCAGGTACAGGTAATTACCGTTTCACGAAATCTCGCTACCGAAGAGATTGAGCAATTCATTACGTATCCGGTCGAGCTGGAGATGGCAAACCTGCCGGGAGTTCAGGAGATCCGATCCATTTCAAAATTCGGATTGTCGGTGGTAACCATTGTGTTCAACGATAACATGGGTACGTACCTGCCGCGTCAGCTTATCGCTGAAAAAATAAAAATAGCTTCTGAAAAAATTCCGCAGGGTTTTGGCACGCCAACCATGGGACCTATCACCACAGGTCTTGGTGAAATTTATCAGTATGTATTAGATGTAAAACCAGGCTATGAATCGAAATATTCATTAACCGATTTGCGCACACTACAGGATTGGGTGGTGCGCAGGCAACTCTCCGGCATTTATGGAGTGGTGGAAGTAAATACCTGGGGTGGATTTTTGAAGGAGTATGAAGTAGCGGTAACACCCGAGCGATTACGGTCCATGAATTTAACCGTGCACGATGTTTATCGTGCGATGCAAACCAACAACAGCGTGGCCGGTGGCGGGTACATTGAAAAGACAAATGAAAGTTACTTCATCCGGGGGGAAGGCCTTGCAAAATCCCTGGAGGATATCGGGAACATGGTGGTTACAGTGCGCCAGGGTGTGCCAGTGTTGGTGAAGGATGTGGCAACGGTAGGCTTTGGTCACGCCATTCGTTTTGGTGCGATTACCGCAAATGGTCAGGGCGAAAAAGTAATGGGCCAGATTATGATGCTCAAAGATGCCAATTCAGGATTGGTGATTGAGAAAGTAAAAGAACGCATAGCGCAAATTGAAAAGACATTGCCGGAAGGTGTATTTATTAACCCGATTGTTGACCGCAGCGAACTGATTGCCCGAACAACATTTACGATCACAGAGAACCTGGTACTCGGTTGCTTGATTGTGGTGTTCGTGGTGGTGCTATTACTGGGCAATTTCCGTTCGGGATTGGTAGTGGCCTCCATCATTCCACTCTCACTTTTATTTGCTTTGAGTATGATGTACCTGTTTGGTGTGGATGCCAACCTGATGAGCCTTGGGGCTATCGACTTCGGTATCATCATCGATGGGGCAGTAATTATTGTAGAATTTATTGCGTTTCAGATTACCGCACAGCAGGGCAAATTGGTTGGCTTACCAAAAAATGAAATTCAACATGTTAAAGATAAGATTACCATTGGCGGAGCTACCAAAATGATGCAATCGGCCCTGTTCGGACAGTTGATTATCGTGTTGGTGTTTATCCCCATTCTTTCATTATCCGGTGTTGAAGGAAAAATGTTCAAGCCAATGGCGCTTACTTTTTCTTTCGCCTTGATTGGCGCCATCATTATGTGTTTTACATACGTTCCGGTGGTTTCAGCGCTCTTCCTAAAACCAGCACCTGAAGGCAGGCAAACTTTTTCAAAGCGATTGATGGGCTGGGTTGAGCGACTCCATCAACCGGCATTATTGTGGGCATTGAATCAGAAAAAAATTGTATTGGGAATAGCCCTCGCCATGTTGGTGGGCACTGGTATCTTATTCAAAAGCATGGGCGGTGAGTTTGTGCCTACACTTGATGAAGGTGATTTTGTGATTCAGCCGGTATTGAAAACAGGAACCACGTTAAGCAAAACCATTGACCTGATTACGGAAATGGAAAAAATTCTGCTTCAGTTTCCGGAGGTAGATAAAGTGGTAACCCGCATTGGCGCAGCCGAAATTCCCACCGACCCGATGTCGATGGAAGAAACAGACGTGATCATTAAACTCAAGCCAAGAAAGGAATGGACAACCGCATCTGACAAGGATGAACTTGCAGATAAATTCAAAGATGCATTGAGTGTATTGCCCGGTATCGAATATGAGTTTACACAACCCATTGAAATGCGCTTCAATGAATTGATTACCGGGGTACGAGCCGATCTGGCCATTAAGATTTTTGGAGAAGATTTATCAGTTCTCGCCAGCAAGGCAAAAGAAATTGAACGCTTAATCCGCGATGTGGAAGGTGCTTCTGATATCATTGTAGAGAAAGTGGAGGGTTTACCTCAAATGAATGTAAAGTATAACCGCGCTCTTATTGCCAAGTATGGATTAAACGTGGCCGACCTCAACACATTGGTATCAGCCGGGTTTGCCGGGCTTGCTGCCGGCAGCATTTTTGAAGATGAAAAGCGATTTGATCTGGTAATTCGCTTTGCGCAAAGTTCGCGTTCCGATATTGAAAATCTGCGCGACCTGTATGTGCCACTTCCCGGTGGCGGACAGATTCCGTTGCGCGAACTGGCCGAGATTGATTATGCCAAAGGTCCAGCTAAAATTTCGCGCGATGATACCAGGCGCAGAATTGTGGTAGGTATTAATGTGCGTGGCCGCGATCTTGAATCGGTAGTGAAAGATGTACAATTACTCATTGACCAGAATATCAAACTGCCCACCGGTTATAGCGTAACGTATGGCGGTCAGTTTGAGAATCTTCGTAGTGCCCGTGCCCGATTACTGATTGCTGTGCCCGTAGCGCTGGTGCTGATTTTCTTCATGCTCTACTTTGCATTCAACTCAGTTAAAGATGCACTTATGATTTACAGTGCTATTCCCCTGTCGGCTGTAGGTGGTGTGTTGTTGCTTTGGATTCGTGATATGCCGTTCAGCATTTCGGCAGGTGTGGGATTTATTGCATTGTTTGGAATTGCTGTTTTGAATGGTATAGTGCTGATTGAACACTTCAAGGAATTAAAACATGATGGTCTACACGATATGAAAGAACGCATTATCCGAGGAACCCGCGAACGCTTAAGACCGGTACTCTTAACGGCATCGGCCGCAGCATTGGGATTTTTGCCCATGGCCATTTCTACCAATGCAGGTGCAGAAGTGCAACGCCCGTTGGCCACTGTGGTTATTGGTGGGTTGGTATCGGCCACGTTGCTCACACTTATTGTTTTACCGGTTTTGTATGCACTCTTTGATTCGAAACGAATTGCATTTAATCGCAAGCCGGGTGGTAAGATTACCATGCTGGTTGTTGCGTTCCTTATCTTTTCCGTTCCTGCATTAGCACAACAACCGCGCTCACTTTCTATACAGGAAGCCATTGCCATTGCCACAGAAAATAATGCGGGATTAAAATCTTCATCCTTATCCGTTGAGCAATCCAAAGCCCTTATTAAAACCGGGTATTCGCTTGAGCGGCCTGTGGTGTATTACAATTTGGATGAAAATAACCTTCCGCCTGTTGGTGAAGCGTTGCAGGTTTGGGGCGTTCAACAACAATTTACATTTCCGACCGTGTATGGGAAACAACGTCAGGCATTAAAGGGTGCATACGAAGTTCAGGAAAAGCAGTTTGAGCTGGATAGTCGGAAGCTGGTACAGGAAGTATCGAAAGCGTATTACGAAGTGGTGTATTGGCAAAACCTTCAACGCTATTATATTTCACTCGATAGCGTTTACACTGATTTTGCCCGCGCAGCGGCACGCAGGTATCAACTTGGAGAGACCAATTACCTGGAAAAACTAACTGCTGATACTAAAAAGCAAGAGGCGCAGCTTCAGGTTAATCAAACGCAGGCATCAATTGAGGCTGCTTATGCAAGCTTAAAACGTTGGCTTCAAACCGATGAATCCATTGTGATCAATGAAACAACCTTGATGCCCGTAACTTCGGGTGATGTTGAAGTTCAAAATCATCCGGGTTTGTTGTATTACAAACAATTAAAACAATATGCTGAGTTTAATAGTCAGTTGGAAAGAAATAAATTATTGCCCGACATTCACCTCACGTACTTTCAAGGCCGGAATGCGGCAGAGAATGATAAACTTTATCAAGGCGTAAATGTTGGTTTAGGTATACCCCTCTGGTTTGGTGCGCAACGGGCCAATATCAAGTCGGCACAACTGAATGTGTTACGCACCGAACAATTGGCAACTGATTACCGAAGTGCGCTAACAACAGCACATGAACGCTTGCTACGCGAACGTGATAAGTATCAACAAGCAATTGATTTCTACAATACTTCCGGAAAGTTGCTGGCGGATGAAACCCTGATCACTGCCCGGAAGTCGTTTGTGAGCGGAGAGATAAACTTTCTTCAATATGTGCAGGCGTTGGATCAGGCCATGCAAATCCGCATGAATTACCTAAACAACCTGCGTCTGTATAACACAACTGTAATTGAGTTAAACTACCTGATGAATTGATCTTTAAAATCTTATGAAACAATATATTTTTTTATTAGTGCTGAGTGCCCTGATTGTTTCCTGTGGAAGCAAGGAAAATGAATCTGCAGAAGCGCTTGACATCAGCGCCAATCCGCATACGGATGAACTCACCATTACCCGCGCTCAATTTGAGGCAGCTCAAATGCAGTTGGGTACAATTGAGACAAAAACATTTGCCCGTCAGATAAAGGCAAATGGATACATTGATGTTCCACCTGACCAAAAGGCATCGGTGAGTGTGAAGCTGGGTGGTTTTGTTAAGTCTGTAACCATTTTACCTGGTGATCGGGTTGCAAAAAGAAAAGTTTTGTTCACGTTGGAAAATCCTGAGTTTATCCAACTTCAGCAGGAGTACCTCGAAAACCGGGCACAACTCAAGTACCTGCAATCGGATTACGAGCGACAAAAAGCGCTGGCGGATGAAAATATTGCTTCGCAGAAGAATTTCCTGAAAGCTGAATCGGATTACAGAGTGGCGCAGGCACGCGTTCAAGGGCTTGAACAAAAACTCAACATGCTGAACGTAAACATCAAATCGCTGGAGGCTGGTATGATTGCTTCAGTCGTTCATGTGTATGCACCGATTAGCGGTTACGTTTCCAAAGTGAATATTTCGTTAGGTGTTTCCGTTTCACCCGATGAAGTGGCCGTTGAGTTAGTGGATACCGATCACATGCACGCAGAGCTTCAGGTATTTGAAAAGGATGTAGTCGATATTCGGAAAGGTCAGAAGTTTTCATTCCGAACAGCAGGATCTGATACGTGGTATGATGGTGAGGTTTATCTGGTAGGCAAAACCATTGAAACGGGTACGCGTACGGTGAGTATTCATGGTCATATTCACGATGAGAAAAATATTCCAAACCTGTTACCGGGTATGTATTTAGAAGCCATTGTTGAAGTAGCCAGTGTAGAGCGACCGGTGCTTCCAACAGAAGCTGTTGTATCGGTTGATGATGTAAAGTATGCGCTTATGTTGCTGGAGGAAACACCGGATAAATTTCGATTTCAACGTATAGAAGTTGCTACGGGGCAATTCAACAATGAATGGACTGAAGTTGTGAATGCTTCTGACATTAAAGCAAATACTAAGTTTCTTACAAAAGGAGCATTTAATCTTGTTGTGGAGTGATATAATGAGATAAGTACGATGATTACTATTGATAACTATTTAGACAGTCATTACATACACCGAAGCAACTGGTTGCGTGCAGCAGTTTTGGGAGCAAACGATGGCATTATTTCAATCTCAAGTCTGGCTATTGGTATGGCAGCTGCAAGTACAACAAGAGACCCAATTTTATTGGCAACGGTAGCTGGCCTGGTTGCTGGTGCATTGTCGATGGCAGCAGGTGAGTATGTATCGGTAAGTTCACAAACTGATATTGAACGAGCGGATATTGAACGGGAAAAAGAAGAACTCAAAACGATGCCTGACGTAGAGCTGAAATTATTGGCTGAAATCTATGAAAGAAGGGGATTGAAAAAGGAAACGGCAATGCAGGTAGCCAAAGAATTAACCGAAGCAGATGCACTGGGTGCACACATTCGTGATGAATTGGGAATTAATGAGGTCAGTCAGGCAAAACCGATTCAGGCTGCGTTTGCATCTGGGGCAGCATTTACAGCAGGTGGAATTTTACCTTTGTTGGTAACACTATTTGCTCCAGTTGCTACGATGGAGTATTTTCTTTACGGGTTCACGATTGTATCGCTGATTATACTCGGGGCAGTCTCAGCAAAAACCGGTGGTTCAAATATGGGCAAAGCGGTAATCCGAATTGTGATCTGGGGAACCATTGCCATGGGCTTGTCCGGATTGGTTGGTTATATTTTTGGTGTCAACGTTTGACTCTAAAAATTAAACCAATTTCTGCTGTTTGATTTTATCTTTAATGTATGCCTTAAACTCAGGCGGACCAAGAACGGTAATTTCATCAGCTAAACCCATTACAAATCGACCAACACCTTTGAAGTGAAGCACCGGCCCGTTAAAAATATAACTTTTAATTTCTTCACCCGCTTCTTTTTCGAGGTAGGGTTGCGACAGCGGAAACTCTTCGCGCAACAATACATAGGCACGTAAACTCAACCGTAAGATTATCCATATTTCCTTCCTTCCGCTGATGCCAAAAATATCGGTGCTTGATTTTTTGTGCAGCTTGCTGTATTTGTATGGCTTGTCCAGAATCACTACATCGCCAATACGTTCCAGTTTAAAGAATTTGCATTGTTTGTCTTTAGTATCCAATGCTTGAACTGATTGAAAGCCTTCACCAAACTGAAAGGGCTCTACCAACCTGTCGGTTATTTCCTGGCTATTGGCCGAATGGTAATTTTTCAACACGACCTGTTTTTTGTTTTCAACGGCTTCCGATAAAGTGCGAAACATCTTCGCTACGCGCAGTTTTAAAAACTGTTCGGGTACATCTTTCGCTTCTGAATGAAAAGCTAACTTTTTCAACAACGTTCCCCGCAAGGGATGCCCGCTTGCACCACTTTGAATCAACTGCCGTAAAATGGTTACTTCTTCAAGGGTAAACCTGTCTTCCGGACTTTCTCCTTCTTCCCGATGAACAAAATACCGGCCATGAAAATCCTGATCGATAATAAAGCCGATCTCTTCCAGCAATTTGAAGTACCGGTAGATGGTACGGCTGGTGGTGTCGAGTTGTTGTGCTAACTGCTCAATGGTGCGGCCACCACCTTTTAATAAACCAATCAGTTGGAATACACGGAGAATTTTAGCCTGTGGTATCATGAATCCTTATTCGTCCAGCAGTTGTTTCAGTTTTTCAAGTTGCGTGCGGTTGTTGGGTGATTGGATATTATCCACCACACTTTGTTTCTCCCTTGTGGTCAATCGCCAGCTCAATGATGCGCGTGCATTGTTTTGTCTTAGGCTATCCATTTGGCTAAGAATTGGTGCATACGATTCAAGCTGGTATTGCAAATCGATCCGCTCAATCGGTCGGGGGAACCAGGTTTTGGCAAAACCAATGTAGGTATCATTGCCGATGTCCTGAAAATTTTCAAAGTTGTTGTATACCGTACTGATGGGTTGTGTCATCGCATCCAATATTGTCTGACTTTTCCGTTCCACAATTTGCCCAAGCTTAGGAGAGTCGCGGATGGAAAGTACAATCACGCCCGATGTGTTTTCGGCAATCCAATCTTTAAATGCATAGAGAAAGCGCACGGCATCGGAAATGCCAAAGTTATCCGAGATGCCCGCATCCATGATTTGGATGGAGGGCTCAGTGGGAAGTGTGGTGTTGGGTGTGATATACGGAAACGTAGCACTCATCCGCAAGGCAGATAAAAACCGCAAGTGACCTGCGCCATGATTGTTGAATAAGAGTTGGTAATCAATGCCGGCTAGTTTTGAAAGGTCATAATCCGGATAGGCGATCATCACCGAATTCATGTACGATAAAGGTTGCGCGGCAATGTACAGTTTGCGCCCATCATTAATAATGGTAGGAGACATCACCAGCATGGGAATCATGGCTTTTTGTTCGGGTTCCACGTAAGCGGACACGGGTTTGTCCATTAACTTTTCCGTAATGGTATTGAGTTGTTCCTCAAACGTGTATCCGCGATCGCGGTGGTAGTAGTTGCCCGCATATTCAAATTTGTTAAACCCAACAAACAAATCGTTCGCCAGCAGACTGAAGATTAACGGATTCAGGTTATCGGATGAAAGACTTTTTCGATGACGGATTGCGTACGGATTGACAGACTCACCCAATTGCTCGCGTAATTTCAATTCGCGGAAAAAGCTGGCCCCAATCAATCCGCCAGAAGCGCCTGAAATCATAATGCTTTTATTGAAGAGTTCTCCGCCTGTCAGGCTATCGGCAATCTGTAATGCAGTTAGTGTCCACAGCGCTGCCCGTTTTCCGCCACCGCTTACGCAGAGAAAAATCATCTTTGGTTTCTGATCTTCCGGAAACTTGGCGCGCCAGTTTTCAAGCATCATCAGGGAATGTTCACGGTCGTGTTCAATCTGATCGGGTGAGTTCAAATCTTTTAAATGCTGATGCGAATACGGAACAGGTTGTTTGATGTAGTCCAGACCGAAGGCTTCATAGGGTTTTGAAAAGAAATCCTTTCCGGCAAGGGTGTTTACAATCAGAAAAATTATAATAGCCGTAGTGGCTGACCATCCGCCAAACCAATAACTAAACGCGCCCGAAAGCATCACAAAAATGGTAAGAAAGATTACCGCACTGGCAGCAGCGGGTATCTGAAAAGTGGGGTAGTCTTTGAATAATCCGAGCACCAATACAAGCGCAACAATGAATAATTCAATAATCACCAGGTTCAAGTGATTTTGATCAAACACCTGAATAATCGTGTTGCGATCGTAAAAACCACTGTCATCAACTTTTTTTATGCGCAGGTCGTAATCGAGGTAATAATCCACGCGTACCTGACGCTTGCGCGCGATGTCCAGTTTTTTCATGGCACTGGCACGCGTTACCTGCACATTTTGTTTGATCTTTTCATCAATGCGGCACACCACGTATTTGAAAATATCTTTGTTGGTGAGCCAGAAATAAATGAAGAAGATAAGCGTCATCAGTGCAAAGCCGGTTATCAACCCAGCCATGTTCCAGAAAAGTTGTTTGGTTGAAAGGTACTGGTTGTCCGTTTGGAAACTGAGTATGTAATAAATGTAGATGATGAGAAACAGAACCGGAATGATGCTATTGTTCAGCGCGAACTTGGTGAACGGTCGGGATAGCGCCCCGACAAATGAAAAGCGGTGTCCATCCGAAATGTAGCCGGTGATGTGAAACGCCACCGTAAATCCTGCCAACGAAATACCGATGATAAAAAAGCTGGTGAAGTTCACCTTGTTGAGGTATTCGGGGTCGAGAAACAGGTAGGGAATGCCCAGGTATTGCCCAAAGTTGCCGGTAATCATGGCAAACAAGATGATCCAGCACAATATCAACACGTGATTTCTTCTCAGGTTGTTAAACAGCAACTGAAGGGGAAATGAATACCAGATAGCGGTTAAAAAATGATACAGTCTGCGCATGGGTCTTTTCAGTGCAAATTCTTCGCAACCTACTTCCTTACAAGATAAAAAAAGGAATAACAGACAGAAATTGTCAATCTATTTTTCTTTTTTGCCATCATTCACGTAATTCAAAACCGTGGCGGAAAAACCCTTAGTTATCTACAGAAGCTCAGCGGGGAGCGGTAAAACCCGAACCCTGGCGAAGGAATACCTGAAACTGGCCTTAAAGCACAAGTCGGGTTATTTCAGGCATGTTCTGGCGGTAACCTTTACCAACAAAGCCACCCAGGAAATGAAGGAGCGCATAGTGCGTTACCTGAACGATTTTGTGGAGGGGCGTGAAAATTCGCTTGCGCAGGAACTAAAGCAAGAATTAAGACAGAGTGATGTGGAGTTTAAGGAGAACTGCAACGAATTGCGTTCGCTCATTCTGCATCAGTACTCCCAGTTCTCCATCAGTACCATTGATGCTTTTTTTCAGAAAGTGATCCGCTCGTTTACTCGCGAAGCTGGATTGTCGGGTGATTACCGACTTGAGGTGGACAATGAGGCGGTGTTGGAGGAAGTGGTGAATAACCTGATTGATGAAATTGGTGAGGATAAAGACCTGAAGCGTTGGTTAGTTGATCTGTCAATCAAAAACCTGGAAAACGACAAACCGTGGGATGTGCGCAGAGGCTTGATCGATTTTTCCAATGAGATTCTGAAGGAAGATTTCAAACTCATCGAACGGGATTTCAATAAAAAAACGAGTGACCGTAAATTTTTGAAAGACTTGCTTGCCGAGTTGGGAAAAACAACCGGGTCATTCGTTAATCATGTTCAGACTTTAGCCAAAAAGGGTTTTCAACTTATTGAAGCGGAGGGGTTGGATTCATCTGACTTTAAATATCAAGGTGGTGCAGGGTATAAGTTTTTTAAAAACCTGACCGACTTATCAAAAGTTAAGGAATTTAAAGAACCCGGTGTTCAGGTTACACGCGATTTGGCAGATGCGAATAACTGGCCAGCGTTAAAAACTAATCGGAAAAATGAAGTGTTTAAACTGGCATCAACGCATCTGCTGCCCTTGATGCTGGAAATTCTGGACTATAGGGAGAAACATTATTCACGCGCGCTATCAGCTGAAGTAGTGTTGGAGAATTTCTATGCTTTTGGCCTGATGGCAGATATTTCGAAAAAGTTGCAGGAATACAAATCAGAGAATAACATGATGCTGCTGGCGGATGCGCCACAGTTTTTGCAGGAACTGATTGGCGACAGTGATGCGCCTTTTATTTATGAGAAAACCGGCTCATTCTTTAAGAATTACCTTATTGATGAATTTCAAGATACCTCCAACTTACAATGGCGAAATTTTGTACCGCTCATTAATGAGAGTTTAAGCAGCAATAACCGGAACGTGATTGTAGGTGACGTGAAGCAGGCCATCTATCGCTGGCGCGGAGGCGATCTCACGTTGCTGCAGGAAAAATTGGAGCAACAGATCGGTAATGATCGGGTTGCCCATGTAAACCTTTCGGATAATTACCGCAGTGCTGCCAATATTATTTCATTTAACAATCAACTTTTTAAAACGGCTGCCCAATTTGTTTCGCAGGAAACAGGAACCCAATTGGCGGCAAGCGCTTACGCGGATGTAGATCAAAAAACCAGGAAGGCGCATGCTGGCTTTGTGGATATTCAGTTTATTGAAGATGAGAAAGAGCAGAAGTGGAAAGAAGTAGCGAAAGAACAGCTGGTAAAAACACTGGAAGACTGGCAAGAGGCAGGCGTGAAGTTGAAAGACATTGCCATTTTGGTGCGAACCAATGGCGAAGGGCAGGAGTTGGTGGCACATTTGCTGAACTACAAAAATTCAGCAGAAGCAAAATCAACCTGTAAGTACGATGTCATCTCCAATGAATCGTTGCGTATTGATGGTGCGGCTTCCGTCAACCTTATCCTCGCGGCCATGCGCTACCTGCACAACCACCTGGATGTGGTGGCACGGGCAGAACTGGCGTACGAATTTGCCCGCATCCACCAATCGGGCATGGCGTTATCGGATGTTTTTTCTGTAGCCAACGAAACGGTATTTGAAAGTTTCCTTCCGCAGGATTTTACCCAGCAAAAGCTTTCATTGAGAAAGCTGCCTTTGTTTGAAATGACGGAAATGTTGATCCGCATTTTCAAGCTTACAGAACAAGAAAAGGAACTTGCGTACATACAGGCCTTTCAGGATTTGGTGCTGAATTTCTATGCACGCGAACGAAACGACCTACAGGCTTTTCTGGAGTGGTGGGAGGACAACAAGGATTCTGAGAAAACATCGGTTAAAACTTCAGGCTCCATCGATGCAGCAGAAATTCTCACCATCCACAAATCAAAAGGCCTTCAATTCAAGTATGTAATCATTCCGTTTTGCTCGTGGGCGTTGGATCACCAGGGCTTTAAACAGCCTAACTTATGGGTACAGGCGGATACACCCATGTTTAAAGATGCAGGTTACCTATCAGTGAAATACAGCAAAACGCTTACCGACACGGTTTTTGATGCTTACTATCGTCAGGAGCGTACACAAATATTTCTGGACAATGTCAACATCCTGTATGTGGCGCTTACCCGCGCTGAAATTGGGTTGAAGATTTTTGCTCCGTTTAAAAAGGAAGTTAAGAAAGTATCGGATGTAAGTGGTTTACTACAATACTGTATTGGTGAAAATGAAACAATGGCGAAATACTGGGATAAGGCCGGTCAACGGTGGCAAACAGGAACCCTGGAAGTTTCATCAACACCTGAAACAGTTGATGAGGAAATAAAGCCCATACCACTCAAACAGTATCCTGTTTCGCGTTGGCGTGATAAGCTCGTTATCCGACAAGCGGGTAAAACCTACTTTAATGCCGATGTAGATGAAAAAGTAAAATACGGTATTCATGTGCACAGTGTATTGTCGTACATCCACACCAGTCAGGATATTGATGCTGCCCTTCAGCGTGCGATACACGAAGGGTTATTGACTACAGCGGAACATGCACAAGTGAAAGCAGAACTTGAGCAGCTATTAGGTGATCCATTGATTTCATCATGGTTTGCAGCAGGTTGGGATATACGCACAGAGGTACCCGTGATTTTACCGGGTGGTGAGGAGAGTCGCTTTGACAGGCTGTTGATAAAGGATAACAAAGCTATTGTTATTGATTTTAAAACGGGTACTCCTTCAAAAGCAGATCATCATCAGGTGTTGGCGTATATGGATATTCTGAGAAACATGAATTTTACCGAAGTAGAAGGGTATGTGTTGTATGTGCGCACGGGTGAAGTTGTGGAGGTGAGAGCTGGGAAAGTGAAGACGGTAAAGAAGAAAGATGATAGTCAGTTGGAACTTGGGTTGTGATGTTTGAACCACATAGGTACATAGAGCCACAAAGAAATTTTACTTCAAAACTATGTGTCCTATGTTTCTATGTGGTTCACGTAGCTCATTTCTATAACACGCTATTGATAAATTTTTAAGAATTCAATCTGATAGAAAATTAATATGACGCCCTTTCTTTTGGAAACCGCGCAAAAAATATTCGCTAGCCATTCCAGGCTGGAAGAGGTGACCTTGGTGTTTCCAAACCGCAGGGCAATATTGTTTTTCAGGAAACATTTGGGAACGCTGCTGAAAAAGCCTGCATTCGCACCAACTATGCTCACCATTGAAGAGTACATTAAAAGCTATTCAACGTTGCAGGTTCCGGATAAGCTGGAGTTGGTGCATCGGTTATATAAAGCCTACACCGAGACTGTAAAATCAAACGAGTCATTCGATCGCTTTTACTACTGGGGTGAAATGTTGCTGCGCGATTTTGAGGAGATTGACAAATACCTGGTGAATGCTGAAATGCTTTTTCGTGACCTCAGTCATCAGAAAGAGCTCGATGCCAGCTTCGATTACCTGACCGATGAGCAGAAAAAATTCCTGCTGGATTTCTGGGGGAATTTTGATGAATACCAAACCGAAAACAGAAAGAAATTCCTGGATGTATGGAAACATCTCTATGATGTATACACCACTTATCGCACACTGTTGGTAAAGGAAGAACTTGCCTTTGAAGGCATGGTACACCGTGAGGTGGCAGAGAAAATTTTACAGGGTCAAATCCTGCGAACGGGGCACGAAATATTTATCGGTTTTAATGCCCTGACAAAAGCAGAGGAGGTCATAATAGCGCATGCGGTTGAAGGCGGAGCTTCGGTATATTGGGATGTAGATGAATACTACTTAAACAATGTCGTACAGGAAGCGGGAGAATTTTTTCGGGAATACCAGAAGCACAAGGTATTGGGTAAAACCTTTGAGGCTCAAGTACCAGCTAACTTCCGAAGGGAAAAGAATATCAAACTGTATGGCGCGGCTCAACCGGTGGGGCAAGCCAAACTGATGGGGCAGGAATTGCGCAAAAACCTGGAAGCTGGTGCGTTGCCAGAAGAAACCTTGGTTGTGTTGCCGGATGAAAAGTTGTTGTTGCCTGCTTTGCACAGTGTTTCCGATAGCGTGGAGAAATTGAACGTTACCATGGGTTTCTCCCTAAGCGCTACGCCCATTTTTAATTTTGTGGAGTTGCTGATCGAATTGCAGATCAGCCGAAAAGATGAATATTTTCATCACCGTCCGGTATTGTCGCTGTTGAATCACCCATTTACCGTTTCGGCAGATTCAAAAGTTGCGCAAAGTAAACGCAAAGAGATGCTGAAGCACAACTGGGTATCGGTGCCGAAAAATTTTCTGGCCTCCGAATCGGAGTTACATCGTGTGATGTTCGTTGTGGCCGATGTAAGCAGCATAACACACTATTTGAAAACGTGCCTGACTTTATTGGGTAGTTTAGACAGCCTTTACGCATTCGATAAAGAATATATTTTTCAAATGCTCAAATGCCTGAATCGAATGGAAGAGGTATTGGGCAATCAATACTCCGACCTGCGTTCCTTTCTTCGGTTTTTCAGGCAATATGTGCGCACGGTGCGCATACCCTTCAGTGGTGAGCCGCTTCAGGGGTTGCAACTTATGGGTATGCTCGAAACCCGTAACCTCGATTTTAAAAACGTATATATCCTCTCCTTAAATGAGGGATCATTGCCATCGGGTGGAAGCAAGGGTTCATATATTCCATATAATATCCGCAGGGCATATACCTTGCCTACGCTGCAGCACCAGGATGCCATGTATGCGTATCTTTTCTATCGTGTCATTCAACGGGCAGAAAATGTAAGTCTTTTTTATAATACTGAAACGGATATTCTCGGTCAGGGCGAAATGAGCCGCTACCTGCAGCAACTGATGTTTGAGAGCGGCAAGAAGTTTCAACACCACGCCTTGCACAATGCCTTGGATGTAAACGAGGTAAAACCCATTGTGATTAAAAAAGACAAAGCCGTATTGGAGGCTTTGGAAAAGTTGAGTGAGCAGAACGAGTATCGAAAGTTCAGCGGCTTATCGCCATCCGCGTTGAATACCTACATCGAATGCAGGCTCAGGTTTTATTTCCGGCATGTAGCGAAAATAAAAGAGGCCGATGAAATTGAAGAGGACATGGATGCACGGGTGTTGGGTAATTTTGTGCATAATGTGATGGAGGCGTTTTACCAGAAACTGGTAGCGCAGAAGGGATCAACTCGTATTGAAGCTCAGGACCTGGAAAAACAGGAGAAATTCATTCAGTCCTTGCTCGATCAGGAAGTGATAAACACATACAACCTCAACCCCAACGAGTCGGTGGAGTACGAAGGGCAGCTGATTTTGGTGAGTGAAGTGGTGAAACGTTTCATTGACAAGATACTGGAACACGATAAAAAGCATGCACCTTTTACGGTGGAGGGTGTGGAGCAGAATATGGAATATACGTTTTCCATCAGCGCACCTGCAGGCCGTGTGCTGTTAGGCGGTAAGATTGATCGTGTTGACCGGAAGGAAGATGTACTGCGTATTGTAGATTACAAAACCGGCCGCGACAAGCTTGATTTTGATTCCATTGCCTCCTTGTATGCGCGTGAAGGAAAGCGAAACAAAGCTGCCTTTCAAACCCTGATGTATGCCTGGCTTTATACAAAAACAAAAAATACATCGGGCATGCGGGTAATCCCCGGTCTGCTCAACAGCACAAACCTGTTTGATGATGAGGCCGAGTTTGGATTAAAAATGAATAGAGAAAATCTACGGGATGTGCAAGGTGTTTTGCCCGAGTTTGAAGCAAGGCTACGCGAACTGCTGGAAGAACTCTTTAATCCGGATACCGTATTTGATCAAACAGAAGAAATTGATAACTGTACGTATTGCCCGTACAAGCGGATATGTTATAGGTGAGGTTATGGATTTTTGTTGATCACCGGGTGTGCCTGCGTGTCGCCATGAATGGCGCATTTCATTGAAAAGGCGCAGTCGACACGTTATTAATTAGAATACTAATCCAACAAGATGCCGCTCCTACGGAGCTGTGAGCCCATCAGGAAAATAGTATGTGATTATCACTTTTAAATTCAACTGCTCGAGCCCTGTAGGGGGACGTCATTTCGATAGTCCCGACCTTACGGCCGAGGCTATCGAATTACATCGTGGTGTTTATTTCTACGGGACTGCTAAGGATTTTATGAACCGGACAAGCATTGGCAACTGCCAGAAGTCTTTTCTTTTGTTCTTCATCCAGATTACCAGCGAAATGAATTTTTCTGTTGATCACCGTTTTACTGCCTTTTTCGTCTTGCACCAGATCAACGTCAATCGTTACCTCATTCAAAGGCCACTGCTTTCGGTCGGCATACATGCGCACTGTAGCACTGGTACAGGCAGCTAATGCGGCAGCCAATAATTCTTTGGGAGAAAACCCGGTATCCTTTCCGCCTTTTTCCACAGGCTCATCGGCAATAACTACATTACCGGTAGGTGATTTGATTTCGATTCTATAATTATCGGTTTTGATGCGTGATGATATTTTAGTCATGTTGATTGATTTAAGTTTACGGTTATGTCTTTGTCTTTACCTCCTGATCGCTAATTTCTTAATCATGGCCTCATTTAAGCTGCTGGCATACACACCGTATGCGTCAACCAACACGCCTTTAATTCCCTGATCAGAAGTAATGGCAAAAACAATGCTGTTGTCATCCGTACTCGACATGCCTTCGAACCGATAGAATTCATCTACCGTAAATTTTTCCGGACTGATTTGCAGGTGTACAGCCGGACATTCAATACACGTTGGCTTGAGATTGAAATCATAGCTATAACCTCTGGCCTTCAAATCGTTTGTAGCTTCTGATAGACTTATATAATGTTTTTTCATGGTTCTTTCTTTTAGAGTTATACATACGCCACTACTTGATGGCAGCAATTTACTTGTGTGCAGTCTGTGCTTTCCTTTTATTGCGTATCAATCTTTACCGAAGTCATGGTCAATGCGCCCGCCACGGGTTTGTCATTAAACAAGCTCACGGTATCCCCTTTATCTTTTAGAGCCAGGGTGTACAGTAACGGCAGGTAATGCTCGGGCGATGGAACGGCTAAGTTGTACGCTTTACCATGCGAGGTATAGTTAATGAGCGCTTTGTGGTCATCATTCAAAATGAATTGCTTCATTTTATCGTTTGCTTCCAAAGCCCAATCATAGGCATACACCTTATCCAGGTGTTGCCACGAAACTTTGCTGAGGTTGTGAACCATGTTGCCACTACCAATAATCAATACACCCTTTTCACGTAACGAAGCCAGTTCTTTGGCAAGCTCATAGTGGTATTGAGGTGTTTGATAGTAATCCAGACTTAATTGAATAACCGGAATATCTGCGTTCGGATACAGGTGTTTGATTACACTCCATGCACCATGATCCAACCCCCACTTATCATCCAGGTGTACTTCTGTTTTTTGAATGATGCTTTTCGTTTGCTTTGCCAGTTCCGGACTTCCAGGTGCCGGATATTGTACCTCAAATAACGCTTTTGGGAAACCGCCAAAGTCATGAATGGTAATGGGATTTTCCATGGCCGTAACAAATGTTCCCCGCGTTTCCCAATGAGCCGAAACACACAGGATGGCTTGTGGCTTGGGTATTTCCCTGGCTATGTTTCTGAACCCGGCAACGAATTCATTTTCTTCAATGGCATTCATCGGACTGCCATGTCCCAAAAACAGCACCGGCATTTTTTCGGTACTGCTAAAGGGTTGTGTCATTTTATTCAAATCTTGTAATCGCATAGTTGATCCGGCTAATGGCAACAGTGCCAGTGATTTTAAAAATGTTTTCCTATTCATAATACCTTTATCTGATCAAAGCACCGACTCGGAAGTTTTTATTTCATGCTTGGTTCCTAACGCTTTTCGTACAGCAGGTGCAACCTGCGTTCCAAATAGTTCCATCGACTTCATAATTTTCTTATGGTCGGTTGTGCCTACACTCATTTGAGCGAGAAAGCGCGTATGATTGAATAACTCATGTTCGTAGAGAATTTTGTCAATCACCTGCTGAACACTTCCAACCATCAAATATCCTTTGGCCGACCGGTTAGCATCAAACTGCTCGCGACTTAGCGGAGGCCATCCTCTTTCTTTGCCAATCTTGTTCATCATGGCAGCATACGTTGAGAAGTATTCATCACCCGCTTGCTGCGATGTTTCGGCAATATACACATGTGTATTAATGCCAAGCTTAGGCGAATCATTCCCAAACTGACTTGCTGTTTGCTTGTACAAGTCAACAAACGGAACAAAGCGTTCGGGTATACCGCCAATAATGGCAAGTGCCATTGGTAACTTAAGTGTGGCTGCGCGTACAGCAGACTCAGGTGTTCCACCAACCGCTAACCAAATCGGAAGATGCTCCTGATAGGGTCTCGGATAAACGCCCTGGTTGTCAAGGGCTGGTCGTAATCCACCACTCCATGAAACTCTTTCGCTCCCGTTGATTTTTAAAAGTAAGTCAAGCTTCTCTTTAAACAATCTGTCGTAGTCCTTAAGGTCATATCCAAACAATGGAAATGATTCAATGAATGAGCCACGGCCAGCCATGATTTCGGCACGACCACCGGATAGTTGATCAAGTGTTGCAAATTGCTGGTATACCCGAACAGGATCATCAGAGCTTAGTACGGTAACAGCACTGCTCAGTTTAATATGTTTAGTCATGGAAGCTGCGGCACCTAGAACAACGGCTGGCGAAGATACAGCATAATCAGCCCGATGATGTTCTCCCACACCAAACACATCAAGACCCAACTGGTCAGCAAGCTGCACTTCCTCCAACAAATCCCTGATGCGTTGATGTGTATGTATTGCTTTTCCAGCCAACCTGTCGGGCTGTACATCTGCAAACGTATAAATGCCGAGTTCCATAACTAATTTTTTTAAGCGTTACCGTAAATGTTTGATTCACCGCCATCAATAGCAAGTGTTTGACCACTTACATATGAGGCTTCTTCACTCAACAGAAAGGCTACCACCTTTGCCACTTCATGCGGCAATCCTAAACGCTTGGTCGGGTTACGTTGTGCGTATTCCGATTCTGCTTTTTTCGGATCGGCCGGGTTAACCTGTTTGAAAGCTTCAGCCACCATCGGTGTAAGAATAGCGCCCGGTGCAATCGCGTTTGTGGTAATGCCATCGCGGCCATATTCGAGGGCAGCGTTTTTCGTCATGCCTGAAACCGCATGTTTACTGGCTACGTAGGCTACCTGGTTTTGAACACCACGTAACCCACCCACTGAAGCCACGTTTACAATGCGACCGTATTTTTGCTTTTGCATCACAGGTATTACATAACGCATTCCATAGTATACGCCCATCAGGTTAATGTCAATTACTTTTTTAAACACCTCGATGTCGTACTCCGTTATTGACGCCTGTCGTCCTTCAATGCCTGCGTTGTTATAAAGCCCGTCAATTCTCCCAAAGGCCTTAACAGCCGCATCGACATATCGCTTTACATCTTCTTCCTTTGAGGCATCACCCACAACGGTAACAACTTTCACATCAGGAAATTCTTTTACCAGCTCTTGTTGTGCTGCGGTTAATGTTTGCTTATTGAAATCGACCAACGTAAGGTTAGCACCCTGACTGGCTAATTCTTTTGCTGCAGCCAAACCGAGACCCATAGCGGCTCCGGTAATGATGATGGATTTATTTTTTAAGCTCATAATTAATGGATTTATTTTTTTACTTACTATTCAAAGCTACTCGTTGTGCTGCTTCGGGGCATTGATGTGGAACAAGAAAGAACTTGATCCAGATCAAGCTTTCTTTCGCTATTCAATTGTGTAGAATTTTCCATCCCACAAGCCAATTGTAATTGTTTTTCAGCGCAAGCTGAATCAACATCAGTTGCATGCGTTCCAACGTGCGGCTTACCGATAAGTCGCCAGCGATAATCGGGTTAAAACCGGCATCGCGTACTATACCCGCTACAGTTTCAACCGCATCGCCATTGTTTCCGGCAATGAAGGCATCGGCTGTTTTGCCGGCAATGGTTGGTGTATTAAAATTGGCAGCAAACGTTGTGTTGAATGTTTTCACCACTTTCGATGCAGGTAAAAGTTTTTGTAGCTCTTCCGCAGCGCTGATTTCGGGTGGAGTCACCAACTCGCTAAACGAATGGTTGAGTGGGTTGGAGATACTGATCACAATTTTTCCGATAGCCACTTCACGAATCTTTTCGGCCACTTCCCGTTCACTGGCATAAGGTGTGGCTACAATAATGATGTCGGCTTCCCAGGAGGCTTCTTTAGCACAACTGAGGGCAAACACCTCTTCATGTTGAGCTGTTTTTTCAACCTCTTTTTTCAGCGCAACTAATTTTTCTGGCTCGTTCGACATGAGCAATAACCGATAGTTCCTGCTTTTCGAAATACTTTTGGCAATGGCTGAGCCCATGTTTCCGGTTGCTCCTATAATTGCGATTGTTTTTATGGCTGCCATAGTTTGTCTTGTTTGATGAAGCAAAGCTATGATAGCCGCCTGCCACCGGCATTGACGTGAAATAAGAAAATACTTGATGTAGATCAAGTGCCCTGCACCCGGTTCAGTTGGGTTTGTGCTATTTTCGACTCGCTACCTGCTTTCTTATCCGACTGAGTGTTTCGGGTGTAATGCCCAAATAGGAGGCTACGTATTGTTGAGGCGCACGGCTTATAATGTCGGGGCAAACATCCATAAGTTTCAGGTATTTTTCTTCGGCTGACAGGCTCATGTATGCAATTACCCTGCGCTGAAGTGCAATAATGTTGTTTTGCATCAGTAACCGGAAATACCGTTCAAGTTGCGGAACCTGATCCATCATATCATCCATGGCCTGTTTGGTAAGGTTCAGTACTTCCGAATCTTCCAATGCTTCAATGTTATACAGGGCGTTATTGCCCGAAATAAAACTGCCCACATCAGAAATCCACCAGCCTTCAATGGCAAACTGCACCACGTGTTCATTACCGTCATCGTCAACGGTAAATGAACGAAGCATGCCCTTCTCGACAAACGTAATGTATTGACATACATCACCGGCATTCAGTACGTATTGCCTTTTTCTTATTTTCTTGGGAATAAAAAATTCCTTCAGTTTAGCTTCTTCAGCGGATGTGATGCGGGTCTTTTCACTAATGCTTTTGAGTAACAGGTCATGCATGTTATCCGTATTGGGGTTGATCAGAAGGATTTGAACCAGATTTAAAGATAATCAATTTCGGGCTTGGTTTTGTTTGTAGCGCACGCTCACTTTTGTTGGAGCCAGCCTGCGGCAGGCAGGTTTCTTCTTCAACAAAGTTTTGTCTGTAAATTGTTGCTGGTCAGGAAGGCCAACAACGGAGACACCACCGGAGTTCTTTACTGTAGGTTTGCTAACTGAAGGGCAAGAAATATTCCAGTTTGTTTTTTATACCTTTATATAGGTTATAACCACACATAAAATGTTAAAGACAATTTTTAACCACCTGAAATCTGAATGGTACAAGTATATCATTGAGGTTATTGTGGTTATGCTTGGTATTTTAATTGCATTTAATCTTGAGCAATGGAGTGAAGCACGTAGCATAAAGAAGAGAGAAATTGAAATACTGAAAGAATTTAAAGGAGCGCTCGCTGCCGATTTAATGGAAATGCAGAATAATATCAGCATGCATGAATACAGTATTCTTTCCAGCAGGATGATATTGCAGGTTATTCAGGATAACCTTCCTTATCATGATTCATTGGATGCCTGTTTTGCCCACACGCATGCGTTTACCACGTTTTCAGGTCGGGTTGGCCCCATTGAGCAATTGAAAAATACCAATTTAGCGATTGTATCAAATGACGAACTCCGTTTGGAAATTATCAGCATGTATGACGAGGCGTATCCTAGAATTCGTCTGGTGGAATTGGCTATTAAGAGAGACTATGAACAGTTAAGGGATTTTGACAGACTTTATTTTGATGCCTATGATGTTGACCGCGTTTCTACCAACAAGAATATACCTCCGCCTTTCTGGGGCATCATGCGTCCGTTACGTTTTACTGAACTGAAGACAAATCCCGAATATGCAGCACTTCTTCGTGCAAGAATTTCAAACCAAATGGGACTTCTGCGTGGCCATTACAAGCCTACTGAAAAGGCATTAAGCAATTTGCTGAATCAGATTGATCAGGAAATTGAGAAATTGGAGTAGCATAGTTTTGAAAAGCGCTTTGGCCCGGTGTCACTATGGGTTCGGATCTGGAAATTTATTCAACGTTGATACGGGGCGTGCTTGTGTGTCGACATGTATGGTGCATTTCATTGACCAGACGCAGTCGACACGGTTATGATTATTATTATTACAGGTTCATTTACAAACCCTGCGTTTGTCTTGTGGCTTTGTCCAAAGTTATGAAAGTACAGACAAGACCTGCCAGCGATAGCATAGATCTGACCCAGCCCATTCTTCCCCATTCAGTTGCTGCCTTTTTAAGCGATTCAGTATCGGGAAGTTGTTCTGAAAGAAACATAATCTCATTTCTGGGATAAAAATAGGTAAAGGTTAAAGTCATAGAGGTTATATAGCAAAGTAAAGCTATGCCCAGATACAACCGGATGGAAGAAGATTCTTTCCAGAATAAAATCAATGTCAATACAACTAAAAGCATATTGGTCGGATCTACCACCTGAAAGAAAGTTCCCGGATTGGCAACAACAAAAAAGTCTCGGGTTGCAGTTATGGATTGAGGAATATTACTTTCCCAGTTGGCTGCATTAACAACTGAATTATAGATAAGCGTAAAAAACAATCCGCTTGAAAACGCAACGGCTGCGTACAGAATTATTCTTTTCATATTTCGTCATTTTTATTTCTACAAAGCTATTGGTGAGAAATACGCTTGGATAGTATAAAAACGACAAAATCAAATTTTGTCCCAATCCAACTGAAACTGTAAATGTTCGTTTGATAATTCTTTGTACAAGAGCGTAGGCGTAACCTTGGCAAATTCCTTAAAGTCTTTGATAAAGTGTGTTTGGTCATGATAACCAACTTCATATGTCAAATCAGGCCAAGAGATGATTGATCTGCTTTCAAGCATTTTATATGCTTTATGAAACCTGGCTATTCGTGCATACATCTTGGCAGGCATACCTAATCGCTCTTTGCATTTTCGTTCAAAATTTCGGATGCTCATACAAGCCATCTCTGCAACCTGGTCTATGTTTGTATTGTAGTTTGTCAAGAGCTGTTGCAGGGCATAGTCAATAGGTAACGGTTCTTTTACATGGGATAGTTTTCTAAGAAAATAGGATTGTATAATACTATCCAAATCGTTTAAAGAAATCGTGTCGTGAGATTTGTCTAACAGCTCTTCTATTTCCCTGCCAATAACTTCTCTGGCACTATACCCATTGTCAAATAGTTCCGTCATCGGAATATTCAAAAACCGATTTAGCCCTCCGGGTTGAAAAATAATGGACACGGTTTTATGACTTTCTTCTACCAATAGTTTGAAGGGAGTAATTTGTGCCCCCATTAATGTACAAGATGTAACGGTATTGAAATTGTTCTCGCCTGATTTTTTGGATTTCAACCGCGTATACAGATTGATGAACATGGCCTGGTCGGGTGAGGGCATGTAATTACCCGCTATGCTAACAGGAATATTGCCAAAATCAGCTTCGATGATAACGATGTGTCGTATCAGCGAACGCAATGCAGGATGAATAGTGCATCGTTCTGTACGGATATTTGGCGTCTGGTTATTCATTTTTAGACAAGAAATTCTTCTCGTACATGCCGATCCATTGCTTGACGGTTATCTTTTTCATTAATTGTCCAACGAGCTTGTATGGAATATCGTCCAGCTTTTTAAAACGAATGCAGCTCTTGCCCATATCCAGCCTTTGTTTACTGTGTTTTGGATATTCGCTCACAAACCAATTTAATAATTTCGGATTGGCATAAATGCCCATGTGGTATAGGTTAATGGAGCCTTTTTGCGAAGCAATTCCGGCAAAGGGGAGGGGCTCTTCGGGTTTGCAGTGGTAGCCTGCCGGGTAAAGTTTATGGGGCACCACATAGCCCAACCCGCCATAGCTAATAGCCGGCTCAAACCCTTTGGGTAGATTTTTTATAATCACCTCGTGCAGTTTGTTAAAGGGTTCAAGCCTGTTTGCAGGTTGGTTTAATAGAATTTCCGTAACGGTTTTGCCTGGGGCTTTCATAGGATTGTGCTAATTCTATACTTAGTTCCTCAGTGCCCCTGCTTGCAGCAGGCAAGCTCTGGCGAGTGGCACTGGGGGGTGAATTTATTGCAACATATTAACGGCAATGTTTTCGATAAATCAATGAGCTTGAAACTTCTTCCAAATGTAGTTTTTCTTCCGTAGTTGCTTCATCTTTAATGATCTCTGATTTTAAAATATATGCCTCTTTAAAATTGGAATTCAAAGCTATACATTTATCAATAAAAATTTTTGCGCTATCTTTTTGATTTCTTCGTAGATAAAGCTCAGCTAAATTGTAATGTGGGACGAAGTAGTTTGAATCAAGTTGTAATGCTGCTTTGTAGAAATATTCGGCACTATCAAATTTTTCTCGACTATAGCTGATTGCTCCTAAGTTGTTTATTGCCTTGCTATAATCTTTTTGAAGATTTAACGCTTTTTTGCACATTTTCTCTGCTTTTGAAAATTTATTTTGATCAATGTAAATTTGGCTAAGATTAAAATAAGTTTTGTGATTTGTCGGATCTAATTCAATGGCTCTTAAGAACATTATTTCTGATGAGTCACATTGATTAACCTCATAATAGACTAAGCCTAAATTGTGGTAGGATTCAGCGTAGTTGATATTGAGTCTTATAGCTTCGAGTAAATTTTCTCGACTTTTAGTATAGTCTTTTAAGACGTAATTTATATACCCTTTATAACCGAATGCTTTGCTTGAAGATTCATCAATTTCAATTAATGAATCACATTTATTGAGTGCCTCTTTAAAGAAACCTCGCTCTGTAAGAGTGTTAATTTCTTCAAAGGGGTCTATTCTTTGATGAATTGTATTCTTATTACATGACAACACTATTATTACGGTTACTGCAAGTACGTGTTTTAGCTGTATCATACTGAATGCTTTAATGACTTAATTTTTTTTCCCAATCAGTATTCCTCAGTGTTCTCTTGCGGGTGGCACTGAGGGGGTGAAAGGCAGTTTATCTAATCTCAATTCCTTTATATCCTTTACTAATAGATATAAGGTTTCCTGTCGTGGCGTTTATTTCAATAACTTCAAATTCACCAATGTCTTTACCTGCATCATTCAATACAACTGTCAATTCATGTGAAGCAGTATAAATATATTGTTTTAATTTTTCGTCATAAATAAGTCTCGGGATAGATGTCTTGTAGCCGTTAGGTTTACTATTTGATTTTACGATTGCCCAAGCTGAGTCAACAGAAATAAAGTCAGAAGGTTTATTTTCAATAATAAACTTTGGAATGAATTCAAAATTTAAAGTGTCGATTAATTTGAAGCCTTTGTCAACTATTAACCAAAGACCACCTCTTACGCCCTCTATTTCTGGGTAATTAAAATGATACAAAAAATTCAATGTTAGGAAAGATTTTGGAAGTCGCTTTCTGCCTAAGAATTTCCCAGTCCTTTGTTTTCCACGTCTGTCTTCGTAACTGTAATATGAACCCTCAGAGACGCCAAAATACTTAAATAATCTGTCCCCAACATGCGACTTTAAAATGCTGTCTGCAATCACGACTGCATTTTTTGTCTTTGTCGTTTGGGAATAAACAGCAAAAGAAAATAATAAGAGTCCTAGTAAAATAAACTTTCTCATAATGTCAAGATCATTTTTACCCAATCAGCGTCACCCGAAGGGGACGCTGATTTTCAATTCTATACGTAACTCCTCAGTGTCTTTTGCGAGTGACACTGAGAGGGTGAAATTGATTGGTCTTGAACTTGCCTTAGGGGTAAAATTGCAATCAGTAACTTTTGTTTGTCTAAGGTCAAATTATGTTTCATTCAATCTTACTACTAATTGCTTTACGAAGATTTTTATAAAATACATTTATATTTTTATTATTCCAACCCCAAGAGGCGACTGAAGTCTTTCCGTCAGGATCACAGATACTATTTACAAGAAGTCTATCCTCCTCTTTAAAAATTGTAATCATTTCTCCCCAACTGGATTTCCAATTCCATGGTCTCCGTGCCCTAAATACTTTCTCCTCATTGATCTCAACTAACCATTTCAGTTCTTCAATTGTCTGCTGTACAGCTTCTTGAAATTGATCCTCGGTATAATAAATTTTTATTTCATTGACCTTTAGTCGATTTCTTTGTATAATGAAAACCACGATAGCTAAAATGAAGAATGGAATTGCAGTATACAATAACTCATTAGAAGTCCTTTTTCCATCATATGTATCTGTAATGTATATTGTAAATAGATCATACAAAGTTAAAGCTGGAACAAAGAGAAGAATAATTACCAGCAAGTAGTGGTCAATCGCCTGACCAAATTTAAGTTTTATCCTGCCATCTTTTGTAATCATTTCCTCATGTTGTATTAATGATTTGTGCATACTATTCAAATACTAAACCTAAACAACACTATACTCCCTAAAAATAGTTATTCAAAATAAAACAGGAAAGCCGCCCCGTTTCCGGTGGCGGCTTTCACACAAACCAAACCCCAAACACTACGCTGGCCAGTCGCTTACGCCACCGTCCAGGTTGTGTACCTTAAATCCTTGTTTCGCCATCAGGTTGCAGGCTTGTCCGCTGCGGTTACCGCTGCGGCAAAACAAGAAATATTCTTTGCTCTTGTCTAACGTTGAAATTTGCTGCGCAAACCCCGCTGACATGATGTCGATGTTGCGTGCACCCTTGATGCTGCCTGAGCGGAACTCGCCCTGCGTGCGCACATCAATTAATACTGCGCCTGGGGTTGCCAGAAATTTCTCTTTAAATGCACGGCCGTTCAGGTTTTCATAATTCTTCGGGCCGAATCCAAATAATCCTAACATAGTGTATTGCTGATTTTGTGATTACGAATTAACACCACAAAGGTCGGGTAAAGCGGAAGAGCAGTAAGTGACAATAGTCACGGATGATAAAAAATTCAGAAGGAGTTTTCTGTCAGTTATTGCTTCAACCTGAACGCAATGTGCCAAATGCCGCGCAGGTCGCCTTCGGCATAGTTAATGGCCTGGTCGGTCGGGTAGCGTTCGCGGATGGCCTGTAAGGTTTCCGCTTTAATGTTTTGCTCGGGTACGCCATGGCAATTCAGGCACATGGCCTGCATCATAATGGGTTTGATGTAATGCACCTGTTCGTGGGTGCGGATAATTTTTGTGGAAGGACCGTTGACAATAAAATCGGCCAGCGCTGCCTGTTCCAAACTGTCGGGTTGGTTTTTCGGGTTACGAAACCGTGCTGAAGCACGCCTGATGGTGATGCTGTCAGTTTGGTAAATAGTCGTTAATGGGTAAGCTTGTTCGTTACAAAAGTCGATGGCATGCGGAAAGCCTTTATCGGCAATGGCTGAAAGCAGTGAGTTGCGCAGGGTATCGAAAGTTTGTGCTACCAACTTGTCGCCACGCTGCAGGTAAACCGAATCGGGTACTTGCGTGGTTTCCTGTTGCTCTTCTTTGGAAGCAGAACAGGCACCCAGTAAACCAAGTAAACCGATCAGTGTAAGCAGGCGCATGCTTATTTCTTTTTGCGGGTTTTGCTTTTCGAGAGCTTTTTTTCCAGGTTAACGATTTTCTTCTCCAGCTCCAACAGCTTTTTAATGATGATGATATGCGTATGGCGCGCATCAATGCCCACCACACTTTCCTTGCTTTGAATGTATTCCCCGATGGCTTCGTAATCGGGATGATCTTTACTGATCAGTTGTTTTTGGAGTTTCATCCTTGCGCTTTTTTGAGTCAAACGAATTTAATAACAAACCGCCCATCATACCACCATAAAGTGTGCTGTTGATCGGGGAGGAGGTAATGGCGCATGAACCGCTGTTACACCCAATGTAATACCAATATAAAAATCCGCCCACGGCCCCTAAGGCAATGCCAATGCTCCACTTGATAATTGTTGTTTTCATACTTCTGTTAACTGATGCAAGGTTAAGGAAGTTCCGGAAAGGGGTTGGTGATTTTGATCACAGAATGCATGTTGGAAGTTGGATTTGGGAAGTGGGAATTAGGATTTGGGACTTTTGATTGAGGATTTCAGATTTTTGTTTGCTTTTGCTGTTTTTCCGGCTGCTGTGAAAATGGCAGTTAATTCGTCAGCCTCCTTGATCAATTCTTTCAGATGCTCCTCTTTTACCAAATTCGATTCAACAATTAGTTCCAACCAAAAAAGGGTTTCGTCAGACTCCTCCTCAACAATGGCAAGTTTAGAGATGAATTCTGCTGAACTTCTTGCTCTGCAGGCCGCGCGGTAATTTGCCGCAATGGATGTGCCCGAACGAATAATTTGGTTGCCAATTGTATGGCCTGCCTTGGTATTTGGCAATTCATCAACAAGCTTGATTATTCTTAGCGCAAACTTTTTTGTTCTGCTTTTTAACTCAGATTTATTCATAGTAAAAAATATGAATCAAAATGAATTCGAAAATCTCAAATCCCACTTCCCCAATCCCAGATCCTAAATCCATAATCAGTATTTCGCTGGCTCTCCCTTCTTCGGTGTCGACTTCAAAATGAAATCGCGGATGTGTTCATTGGAGGTGGCCAGGTCTTCTTCGCGTAGGTACATCATGTGTCCGCTGCGGTAGCCTTCAAACCGAAAACGATCTTTTAATTTTCCGCTCGGGTCAAGTTGCCACATGGTGTATTTCGCTTCAAAGTAGGTGGTGGCGCCATCGAAATAGCCACATTGAAACATTACATTCAAATACGGGTTGGCTGCCATGGCCTGACGAAGGTTAACACCGGTGTTGTCGTTGTTTCTGTCCCACGGGTGCACCGGACCAAACATGTTGTACTTCACATCGGTTTTGTATTTCAATACTTCGCGCAGATAATAATTGATAGCAGGCGCGAAGGAGTGCAACCATGAAGTTAACTCTGAGTTGTAATCCGGGCGTTCACCGGCATCTTTGCGATCGATACCTAAATAACGTGAGTCAAGTCTGCCCACAGTATAGCCTTTGTCGCGCAACAATTCTTTCCAGAAATAAGCAGTAGGAACATCCAGGTTATGTTGTAGAAAAACTTCGGCATCCAAACCCGAATAGGAAGCCATTTTGGAGGCAATGAGTTTTCGTTTGGCATTGTCGAGCCAACCGCCACGCGCAATAGCCGGAATCACTTCATTAATGGTGTACTCTTCTACCTCTGGCAACAGATCGGTGAGGTCGCGTTTTTGTAAATCCGGAGGAAGCGCCTTGTGATACCACGCAGCTGCGGTGAAGTAGGGCAAGCGGTTGGCAGCTTCAATCTGATCGCCACGGTTAATGCCTAACTCCGTTGGCGATACAAGGATCACGCCATTCAGATACATCCACTGTGCATTTTGCAATTCAAGCGCAAGACCGGAAACGCGTGTGGTCCCATAACTTTCTCCAATTAAATACTTGGGTGACAGCCACCGATTTTTTCTGGACACAAACGTGGTCATCCATTCCGCTAAGTATTTGATGTCGGCATTCACGCCAAAAAATTCTTCACGCTTGGCATCCTTATCCAGAATGCGGGAATAGCCGGTATTAACCGGATCGATGTACACAATATCGGCCACATCCAATATGCTGTGTGGATTTTCCTTTACGCCATAGGGTTGTACCGGGTACCCTTCCTTGTCGATTTCCAACACACGCGGACCGGTATAGGCCACATGCATCCAAACAGAAGCCGATCCGGGGCCACCGTTGTAGGAAAAAACAAGCGGACGGGAAGCTTTGTCTTTAATATCACTGCGTTCGTAGTAGGTATAAAACAACGAGGCGATTGGTTTTCCTTCGGCATTCCAAACCGGTTGCGTTCCGGCTGTTGCGGTGTAGGGAATTACTTTTCCTTTTACGGTAACCGTGGCAGAAGAAGTAACAGCCGATTCAGCTTCCAGCACACGTTGGGCAAAGGTTGAAGCGGCAACAAGAATTACAAAGAATAGCGTAAACAGGTTTTTCATAGGTGTTGGTTTAGTGCTTGAAGTTCGAAAGTAGCCGTTAAACCAAAAAATGCGATGCAGTTTTTTTTGAACGGTCTGCAAAATGAAAAAGCCCCGTCCCACGAATGGAACAGGGCCTTCATCCTAAACCTAACCCTTATCTTATTGTGCTTTTGCCAATTCTGCGTTGATGTGGATTTTCACATCTTCACTTACCACCATGCCACCGGCTTCAGTTAACGCATTCCAGTTTAAGCCGAAATCCTTGCGGTTGATTTTGCCGTTGATTTCGAAACCGGCTTTGGTGTTGCCCCAAGGGTCAACCATGGTTCCACCAAACTCTACATCCAATACTACGGCTTTGGTAGTTCCACGGATGGTAAGCGCGCCATCTAATTTGTAATCGTTACCCGACTCTTTTTTCAATGTTCCGGTAAAGTCGACAGAAGGATACTGCTCCGCTGCGAAGAAATCAGCTGACTTCAGGTGACCATCACGGTCGGCCTGGTTGGTATCAATGCTGTTTACATCTAAGCTGAATTCTACTTTTGCGCCATCAAAATCTTCGGTTTCGCTTTCTACGCTTCCGCTGAATTTTTTGAAGAAACCGGTTACGGTGGCGATTACCAAATGCTTCACTTTAAATTGAACTTCGGTGTGTGTGGTATCTAAGTTCCACTTCGTTGCTACTGCTGTTGCTGTTGACATAGTTGTTATGTTTTAAAGGTTAATACTTCGTTTGTTTTGTTAACACAAAGGTAGGCTAGCTGATTCGCCCATGAGGTTGAACCAGGTTAAGAAGGAAGGTGAGGGGACTTGAACTAGGTTAAGAAATCACTTCTCCATCCGTTTTCTGCGGATTTTGCTGAGAAACTCAGGTGTAATGCCGAGGTAGGAGGCGATATATTTGAGCGGAACGAACTGCTCCAATTGCGGATACTTTTGTTGAAAGTGTTCATAGCGCTGCTCGGCTGTAAACGAAAATGCCTGAACAATGCGGTGCTGGTGCGTAACAAGTGAATTTTGAAACATGATGCGAAAGAACCGTTCAAAAACAGGGTAACGTTCAACAAGTTCTTCCAGACGTATTTTGGGAAGCAAAAAAATCTCACTGTCGGCCAGGGCGCGGGTAGAATAAATAGAGGGTTGATTGTGGGTCAGGCTATGCAAATCGGCTGTCCACCATCCCGAAGTGGAAAACTGGATAACGTGATCGTTTCCGGACGGATCGGTGTAATACGTCATCAGGCATCCGGAATTAACATGGATGAAGGTGGTAGTTACTTCGCCTGCAGTTTCCGCAAATTCGCCTTGCTTTAGTTTTACGGGTATCAAAATGGAGGCAAAAAACTGTTCTTCCTCCGGTGAGAGTTTTACGTATCGCGAAATATGGGAAATAATGCCACGCGTATCCATGGGGCTAAGATAGGATAATCAGAATTACGATATTTGATCTTTCAATATGGATTTAACCGCCTTTAACGATAAAGCTCAACGCCTGGCAAAGGAAAATAAAAAATTCCTTACAGGATTAAAGAAAAAAGATCCACGAAAAGTGGATGAAGTCTTTCATCAGCTTCATGAAGAAGTTTTTGAAGAAGTCGATTGCCTGACCTGCGCAAATTGCTGCAAAACCACCAGCCCGATTTTTTATCAAACCGATATTGAACGTGTGGCCAAAGCGTTGCGCATGAAGCTCGGTGATTTTGTGGAGCAGTATTTACAACTCGATGAAGACAACGATTATGTGTTGAAATCTTCGCCCTGTCCGTTTTTAGATGAGGATAATTATTGCAAGGTTTATGACAGTCGTCCGAAAGCCTGCCGCGAATACCCGCATACCGATCGCAAGAAGATGGTGCAGATCATGGAACTGACCTATAAGAACACATTGGTTTGCCCGGCTGTGCTGGAGATGGTGGAGCGGTTGAAACAGGTTAAGATTTAGTGATTGACGATTTATTCTTCAAAAATTTTAAATCGTAAATCCTTGTTCTTAAATGATTGAAAGATTGCAGATTAACGATTTTTGATTTTTAGATTTATAACTCTTTAAATAAGATTCTATGCGTGCTGGGTTTTTGTTCTTTTTTGTTACGCTATGTACCTTCTCATTGTGGAGCCAACATCGTTCCCGCGATCTGGGAATTAAAATTGGTGTGTTGCCGGTTGGCGCGTTCAACAGCATTACGGATGTTCCGGGGGTGAAGGTTGGACACACAACTATAATGGAAGGTTCTTCCATACGCACCGGTGTAACCGCCATTCTTCCGCATGATGGAAATATGTTTCAGGAAAAAGTACCGGCTGCCATTTTTGTCGGCAATGGTTTTGGTAAACTGGCCGGCAGCACGCAGGTGATGGAATTGGGCAACCTCGAAACGCCAATTATACTTACCAATACTTTAGGTGTATCTACCGGTATGGATGCTGTGATAGAATATACCCTGAACTTACTTGGAAATGAAAACGTGCAATCGGTGAATGCCGTGGTGGGTGAAACAAATGATGGCTACCTGAATGACATCCGCGGTCGCCATGTAAAGAAGGAGCATGTGCTGGAGGCTATTCAAAAAGCATCTTCGGGATCGGTGAAGGAAGGAAATGTTGGCGCTGGAACAGGTACTGTTTGCTTCGGTTGGAAAGGTGGCATTGGAACAGCTTCGCGGGTACTGCCAAAAGCTACGGGCGGATATACGGTTGGTGTGTTGGTGCAAACCAATTTTGGTGGCGTATTGCAAATTGATGGCGCACCCATAGGCGAGGAGTTGAAACAGTATTTCTTGCGCGGCCAACTCGAAAATGCAGATGGTTCTTGCATGATGATAGTGGCTACCGATGCCCCACTGGATGCCCGCAATTTGGAACGTTTGGCACAACGCGCCATGATGGGCCTGGCCAAAACGGGGGGTATTGCTTCCAATGGAAGCGGGGATTACGTCATAGCCTTTTCAACGAATGCCGGCATACGTGTCATGCATGATAAAAATGAACGAACAGATTCTGCCTCTTTTCTTCGTAATGATGTGGTGTCTCCTTTATTTTTGGCGGTTATTGAGGCGACCGAAGAGGCTATTATCAACTCACTTTTTGCAGCCGAAACAATGACCGGTAAAGACGGACGAAAGATTAAGGCATTGCCGAGAGAAGAAGTGATTAAGATTTTGAAGAAGTATAATGTGATTAAGAAGTAATGTATATCTACCTGAATACGGATTTTGTTGAAGCCGATAAGGCTGTGGTGCATGTGAGTGATCTGGCCATTCAGCGTGGCTATGGCATTTTTGATTTTTTCAGGGTGATGGATAATGTACCATTGTTCCTCGAAGATTACCTCGATCGGTTTTATGCATCGGCAGCAACCATGCGGTTGGATGTGGCACTTGATCGGGAAGCATTCAAGTCGACTTTGTTCGAATTGATCAAAAGAAATAACCTGCCCATGTCGGGCATAAAGGTTATTCTTACCGGAGGGTATTCACCCGATGGATACCAGATCAGCAAACCTAACCTGATCATTCAACAAACTGCGTTGAAGTTTCCGCCCGACACGGTTCAACCCGAGGGCATCAAAGTGATCACGCATGAATATGTACGTGAAATACCGAACGTAAAAACCATTAACTACATCACCGGCATCTGGACCCAAAAGAAGATGATGGAACAGGGTGCAGCCGATGTATTGTACCATATGCGCGGTGAAGTATCAGAATTTCCGCGCTGTAATTTTTTCTTGGTGAAACAAGACGGCACGGTGGCTACACCTTCACAAAATATCCTTCATGGGGTTACGCGCAAGCATGTATTGGAGTTGGCCAAAAAGAAATTTACAGTAAAGGAAGAAGTAGTTACTGTGAATGATGTGCATCAGGCGCGTGAAGCTTTCCTGACGAGCACAACCAAAAGGATTATCCCCATTGTTCAGGTAGATGATACCCGTATTGGTGACGGCAAACCCGGAGCGGTTACGCTTGCCCTGCTACAAGATCTGATTTCATTGGAACGCGAAGAGCGGGAGAGAACCAGGCTGATCAAGGCCTGAAAAAAAGCAAGAGGCTGTTTCTTGATTGGAAATCCAATACAGGAAACAGCCTCTTTAATAATCAATTATCATTAAGCTACCTGGGCAGCAAGTTTTTGCGCTAAAACGGATTTCGGCACTGCACCTACTTGTTTATCTACAACCTGGCCACCTTTAAATACCAATAAGGTAGGGATGGAGCGGATGCCAAATTTGGCAGCAGTTTCAGGATTTTCATCAACGTTAAGTTTGGCTACCACCGCTTTGCCTTCGTATTCACCGGCAAGCTCTTCTACAACTGGGCCAATCATTTTACAAGGGCCACACCACTCGGCCCAAAAGTCCACTAAAACGGGTTTATCGGATTTAATGGTTTGATCAAAAGTTGAATCGGTCAATTCTATAGTTTTACCCATAATGTTTGAGATATAGTTATTGGTTTATTAGTTCTGCTGAATCCAACACAAAGGTAGGGGAATTTGTTCCATCCTCCTCCAAATCGATGAGCTTATCTTCAAGTGGCTGATCGCTGAGCCAACGCACCTGAACCTTGTCGGTAATTACCCCGATTTCGCCATACTTTTTAAAATCCTGTACAAGGGCATTGGTTACCGTTAACCGGTAATGGCGTGCCAGCAGTTCTACCTGTAGGGCTTGCTGATCATCCTTAATAAAGAGTTGAAACGCAGCTTGCCCCGGGTTTTTCTTACACTGATTTTCAATGGCATCAACGGCTTCTTTGGTGATGCCGTGTATCGGCAACCGCAACGCAAGACCTTGAAGTCGTTTTTGTACAAGTTCGTTCAGTAACTCAATCCCACGGATGCGGAACTCCACATCCATACGCCCCCAGTTGTTGCGTTGAATGTTTCCTTCAATAAACAAAAACCACCCTTGCGACATGTAGTTTTTATACTTCATGTAATCTTCACCAAACAGGGTGAAAGTGAAGTTGCCGCTGTAATCTTCAATGGTAAACTTGCCAAACGGTCTTCCGGTTTTGGTGGTGCGATGTTCCACAGCCGTAACAATGCCGCAAATTTTTGTTTCGCGACCAATCATATTTTCGATGTCGAGCAATTGGTTGCAAAGCGTGTTACAGAATGCATCCATCTCAAACCGGAAATTATCAAGCGGGTGGCCGGAGATGTAAATGCCCACCACTTCTTTTTCCAGATTCAGTTTTTCAATTTCACTGAATGGTTCAACTGCTTCAATTTTTGGTTTCGGCATGACGGTACCGGTTGAACCACCGAATAAACTTACTTGCGAACTTTGTTCATCGAGTTGCGTTTTGGCAGCATACTTCACTGCCTTTTCAATCAGGCTGGCATCGCCATCTTTTGCATACACGTATTGTCTGCGGTGTACGCCATCAAAACAATCGAACGCACCGGATAAGGCCAGGCACTCAAATGTTTTTTTGTTTACCGAGCGTTGATTAACCCGTTTGGCAAAATCAAAAATATCCTGAAACGCTCCATGCGCATCGCGCTCGTGAATGATGGCTTCTACAGCTGCATCACCCGCACCTTTAATAGCACCCAATCCAAAACGGATTTCACCTTGCTTGTTCACTTCAAAGTAAACCCCTGATTCATTTATATGCGGACCCAATACCTGTATGCCCAGGTTTCTACACTCTTCAATGAAGAAGGTAACCTTATCGAGGTTGCTCTGCGAATGAGTCAACACAGCCGACATGTATTCAGCCGGATAGTTTGCTTTGAGGTATGCGGTATGATAGGCAACCAACGAATAACAGGTGGAGTGCGATTTGTTGAATGCGTATTGTGCAAAAGCTTCCCAATCAACCCAGATTTTCTCACAGATTTCTTGTGCATGGCCGTTTGTCTTACAGCCTTCGATGAATTTGTCTTTCATCTTGTCCAGCACACTCTTCTGCTTTTTACCCATCGCTTTACGCAACACATCCGCATCGCCTTTGCTGAAGTTGGCCAGCTTCTGCGAAAGCAACATTACCTGCTCCTGGTAAACGGTAATGCCATAGGTTTCTGCCAGAAATTCTTCCATCTCCGGCAAATCGTATTTGATTGGCTCACGGCCATGTTTACGATTGATAAATGTTGGAATATATTCCATCGGCCCCGGACGGTACAGGGCGTTCATCGCAATCAGGTCTTCAAATTTATCGGGTTTGAGTTGGCGCAGGTATTTCTGCATACCCGGACTTTCAAACTGAAACGTGCCGGTGGTTTCACCGCGTTGAAAAAGCTGATAGGTCTTTTCATCATCCAGCGGAACGGCATCAATATCAATTTCAACGCCCTTACTTTTTTTGATGTTTTTAAGAGCCGTATTAATAATGGAGAGTGTAGTCAGGCCAAGAAAATCCATCTTCAACAAACCGGCACCTTCCACCACACTGTTGTCGAACTGCGTAACCAACATGTCCGAGTCTTTGGCCGTGGCCACCGGAACAAATTTGGTCAGTTCATCCGGAGTAATGATTACCCCGCATGCATGCGTACCCGTGTTGCGAACGGAGCCTTCCAATATAATGGCTTGCTTGAGTACATCGGCTTTCAGATCGGTTCCGCCTTTAATATCGGAGAGTTCCTTTACCTCTTTGAACGCAGCATCAAGTGTAGTACCCGGGCGTTCCGGAACCATCTTGGCTAAAAAGTTTGCATCCGGTAGGGGCAGTTGCATCACGCGTGCGCAATCGCGAATGGAAGACTTGGCCGCCATGGTGCCATACGTAATGATTTGTGCAACCTGGGCTTTACCATACTTGTCGATTACATACTTCAACACCTTATCGCGACCTTCATCATCAAAGTCGATATCAATATCGGGTAGTGACACACGATCGGGATTCAGAAAACGCTCAAACAGCAAATCGTATTTGATGGGATCGACATTGGTAATGCCAATGCAATACGCTACGGCCGAACCTGCCGCTGAACCACGACCAGGCCCCACAGAAACACCCATTTCGCGTGCCTTGGATGTGAAGTCCTGAACAATCAAGAAATACCCGGGGTAACCTGTTTTGCGAATGGTTTCCAACTCAAATTCAAGACGCTCTTTTATTTCTGTGGAAAGTTCACCGTATTTCTTTTTCGCCCCTTCAAACGTGAGGTGCTTCAGGTATTCATCTTCTGTTTTAAATTCTTTTGGAATATCAAACTTGGGAAGCGCCACCTGGCGCTCAAGACTGTAAGCTTCAACTTTATCTACGATTTCGCTGATGGTTTCAATGGCTTCAGGCAGATCGCGGAAAATGGATTTCATTTCATCCTGCGATTTGAAATAAAATTCATTGTTGGGTAAGCCGTACCGAAATCCTCTTCCTTCTCCAATAGGCGTGGCTTTAAATTCTCCTTCTTTAATACACAACAGTACATCGTGTGCATTTGATTCTTCTTTGTCGATGTAGTAAACTTCGTTGGCCGCGAAATACTTGACGTTGTATTTTTTGGCGAAGCCAAGCAACACTTCGTTTACATGATCTTCTTCGGGCAACCCGTGCCGGTTAAGCTCAATGTAAAAATCATCACCAAATTGTTTGTGCCACCAGACAAATGCATCTTCAGCCTGGCGCTCACCTACATGCAATATTAAATGTGGAATTTCACTCGACAACGTTCCGGTTGTTGCAATGAGGTCTTGCTTGTATTGCGATACCAGTTCTTTATCAATGCGGGGATAAATTCCGTAGAGCCCCTCCGTAAAGCCCAGTGAGCTGAGCATGGCCAGATGCTGATATCCGTTTTTGTTTTTGGCAATCAATACCTGGTTATAACGCTTGTCAGGATTGTCTTTGGTAAACTTCAGCTTCTTGCGTTCATCAGCTAAATAAAACTCGCATCCAACAATTGGTTTTATTTCGTGGGCCAATGCTTCGCGCACAAACTTAAAAGCACCATACATGTTGCCGAGGTCGGTAAGTGCAACAGCTGGCATGTTTAACGCTTTGGCTTTGGTGATCAGCGCTTTGATTTCAGGAGTAGCCTGAAGTACAGAATATTGCGAGTGAACATGCAGGTGGCAGAAGGGTGCCTCAATGGTTGCCGATTGATCGTCATCTAATGAATAGCCTGCATCTTTCTTGCGCTTGCGTTTGGCAAAATTGGCTTCATCCAGTTTGGGTTCTTCATACTGGATGTCAGTCAGAGAAATATCGTCTATCGGCTTGACTACTTTTTTCTGAAGCAATCCGAAGTAACAGCGCGCAGTGGCGGCCACATCGTATGCAGCATCGTGCGCATCGCCAAAATCTTTCCCGAAAAGTTTTTCATGCAATTCAATCAGGCGGGGCATCTTCAGCTTTCCGCCAATGCCTCCGCTCAGCTGACAAAATTCAATGGAGGCTAAACCCGTATCGACTTTTCGAGTGCCAAGAAATTTTTCCGGAGCAATTTGCTTGCGGATGAGTTCCGCTCCTATGATGTTGATGTCAAATTCGATGTTATGACCAACCAGCAGTTCTGTGCGTTCAAGGTCGGCTAAAAATGCATCCAAAACAGTTTTCAAATCATGGCCGTCTTCCAGGGCACGCTGAGTCGAAATGCCGTGAATCTGTTCAGCTTTATAGGGGATGTTGAAACCATCCGGTTTGATAATGAAATTCTGCTGGGTCAGCAGTTTTCCATGCCGGTCGTGCAATTGCCAGGCTAATTGTACCAACCGGGGCCAGTTGTCCAGATCCGTTAAGGGCGCGGTTTTATTGTGCGGAACCCCGGTGGTTTCCGTGTCAAAAATCAGGTACATCTAATCGCTTTCGTAGTGGTTGAAAAGTGTAAAAGTACGCCCTTTAACAGACTAATTCCATTCCCATAATTGTATTATTTTCCATTAATGGGATAAAATTCCTGATATTGACTAGCACATATTTTTGTAACATATTGATAATCTGATGTTTTTAAGTTCAGGCTCAATTTTGGCATCTAACAGATTTCAAAAGACAATATCTATGAAATCGTTTATGAATAAAGTGTCAGGTTGGTTCAGGCGGGAGTGGTTCCTGATTGTAATGCTGGTGGTGATCGCCATCATTGTAGCCTTGTTTGAATTACTTTAATGACCACTAGATATTGCGCACACCATCGGTGTTTAGAAATCCTTTAAACTACATCCATCGATTGTTTGGTATTTGATCCGGAAGTATTTTTATGCGTTTGCAATAATTCGCTAAGCATAACAAATACCTATGACGTGGTTTACTAAATTTTTGTCGAGTTCACTTGGCAAAAAACTTCTCATGGCCCTGACGGGTCTTTTCCTCATTTTGTTTTTAGCAGTTCACCTGGCCGGCAACCTGCAGTTGCTGAAAGATGACGGAGGCAAATCGTTTAACGTGTACGCGGAATTCATGAGTACGAATCCGCTCATTCAAACAATTTCAAAAGGAAACTTCGCTTTCATCATCATCCATGCGGTCTATGCACTGATCTTGTCGGTACAAAACCGCAAGGCACGTGGACCGGTAGGCTATGCACAAACGTCTGGCAAATCGTCCATCTGGGCATCCAGAAACATGGGGATTTTAGGAACAGTAATTCTTGCTTTCATTATCATTCACTTGAAAGACTTTTGGGCACAAATGCATTTTGGCTCCATACCAACCGTGAATTATGATGGCGCTGAAGTACGCGACCTGGCCAATATTGTAAACATCTGGTTTGCTAAAGGCTGGTATGTTGCCTTGTACGTGATTTGTATGGCCGCAATTGGTTTCCATTTATGGCATGGTTTCTCCAGCGCATTTCAAACGCTTGGCTTAAACCATCTCAAATACAACGGTGTTATAAACTTCGTTGGACGGGCATTCGCAATCATCGTTCCTGCTTTGTTCGCGTCCATACCGTTATTTATGTTTTTTGACATTTCTTTTTAAACAAGAAAAATCTGATCCTGCTATATGAAGTTAGATTCAAAAATTCCGGAAGGACCGCTTGCTGAAAAATGGACGAAGCACAAGTTTAACCTTAAGCTGGTTAACCCGGCCAACAAAAGAAAATATGATGTGATTGTGGTGGGTACCGGTTTAGCCGGAGCTTCTGCAGCCGCATCACTCGCTGAACTTGGATACAACGTAAAAGCATTTTGCTTTCAGGATAGTCCGCGCAGGGCACACAGTATTGCCGCCCAGGGTGGAATAAACGCAGCAAAAAATTATCAAAATGATGGCGATAGCATTTATCGTCTGTTTTATGATACCATAAAAGGTGGCGACTACCGTGCCCGCGAAGGTAACGTGTATCGCCTGGCCGAGGTCAGTGTGAACATCATCGACCAATGTGTGGCACAAGGAGTTCCTTTTGCCCGTGAGTATGGTGGATTGCTGGCAAACCGTTCATTCGGTGGCGCACAGGTATCGCGTACGTTCTATGCACGCGGTCAAACCGGCCAGCAATTGTTGCTAGGTGCATACTCAGCCATGAACCGCCAGATCGCCAATGGCAAAGTGAAAATGTACAACCGCACTGAAATGCTGGATGTGGTTGTGGTGGATGGTAAAGCGCGCGGTATCATCACGCGTGACCTGGTAACCGGAAAAATTGAAGCACACAGTGCACATGCAGTATTGTTATGTACCGGTGGATACGGAAACGTGTTCTATTTGTCTACCAACGCAAAAGGATCAAACGTAACGGCTGCCTGGCGCGCCCATAAAAAAGGAGCGCTGTTTGGTAATCCGTGCTATACCCAAATTCACCCAACGTGTATACCGGTATCAGGTGATCACCAATCGAAGCTTACGCTGATGTCTGAATCGTTACGTAACGATGGTCGGGTGTGGGTGCCAAAAACTGCACGCCCTGGATTGAAGGCGAAAGATGCAGTAAGCATTCCTGAATCAGAACGCGATTATTTCCTGGAAAGGAGATATCCTTCTTTCGGTAATCTTGTTCCCCGCGATGTGGCTTCACGCAATGCAAAATATGTGTGCGATGAAGGTCGTGGTGTGGGTTCAACAGGTCTTGCTGTTTTCCTGGATTTTTCCGATGCGATAAAACGTGACGGCAAGAAAACAATCGAAGCAAAATATGGTAACCTGTTTGATATGTATCAACAGATAACAGGCGATAACCCATACGAAGTGCCGATGATGATCTTCCCGGCCGTTCATTATACCATGGGCGGACTTTGGGTTGATTATAATTTAATGACAACCGTGCCGGGCTTGTATGCGTTGGGCGAAGCCAATTTCTCCGATCACGGAGCGAACCGCCTGGGTGCGAGTGCATTGATGCAAGGTTTGGCCGATGGTTATTTTGTTATTCCATATACCATAGGTGATTATCTGGCCGGTATGCCTTACGAAAAAGTGAGCACCGACCGTGCTGAGTTCAAAGAAGCCATGGACCAAGCAACCAGCAGGCTCCATACATTGGTGAATGTTAAAGGAACCAAAACCGTAGATGAGTTTCACCGCGAGCTTGGTTTAACCATGTGGGAATACTGCGGCATGTCGCGCAACGAATCGGGACTGAAAACAGCGAAACAAAAAATTCAAGGCATTAAAGAAGAGTTTTGGAAGAATGTAAAAATTCTGGGAGGCGCCAATGAATTGAATATGGAGCTAGAGAAAGCTAATCGTGTAGCCGACTTTATTGAGCTGGGCGAATTGATGGTTGACGATGCGTTGAGCCGTGCCGAATCTTGTGGAGGCCATTTCCGTGAAGAGTCAGCCACTGAAGATGGTGAAGCAAAGCGCAACGATGATCAGTATGCGTATGTGTCGGCTTGGGAATATAAGGGTGATAATCAACCTGAAGTATTGCACAAGGAATCGCTTGTTTTTGAAAATGTAAAACTTACTCAACGTAGCTATAAGTAACATGAAAGTAACGCTGAAGATATGGCGTCAGAAAAATACATCTGACAAAGGAGGATTCAAGACTTATCAACTTGATCACGCCTCTCCGGACATGTCGTTTTTGGAGATGTTGGATGTACTGAATACTGACCTGATTAAGAAAGGTGAGGAGCCTGTTCATTTTGATCATGATTGCCGGGAAGGCATTTGCGGCATGTGCTCGCTCTACATCAACGGCAGGCCGCATGGTCCGTTGCAAACCACGACCTGTCAGCTGCACATGCGCAGTTTTAAAGATGGGGAAACCATTACCATTGAACCGTGGCGTGCAAAATCATTTCCGGTAATTAAGGATCTGGTGGTTGATCGTTCAGCGTTTGATCGTATACAACAAGCAGGTGGTTATGTTTCCGTGAATACCGGTGGTGTTCCGGATGCAAATGAAATTCCCATCCCAAAAAAGATTGCGGATGAGGCATTCGATGCGGCAACGTGTATTGGTTGCGGTGCCTGCGTGGCCGCTTGTAAAAATGCATCGGCTATGTTGTTTGTGAGCGCTAAGGTTTCGCAATTTGCGTTGTTACCACAAGGTAAGCCTGAACGAAAGGAACGCGTGGAGCGCATGGTAGCCCAAATGGATGCTGAAGGTTTCGGGTCATGCACCAATACCAAAGCCTGCGAAGCCGAGTGTCCGAAAGGCATCAGCGTAACAAACATTGCCCGAATGAACCGCGAATATTATTCATCGATGGCGAGTTCGTATGAATGGCAAGTAGGAGGAGGAGAATAAGATTGAACGAATGATACATAGCAAAGCCCCGATTTATTCGGGGTTTTTTGTTTTGGACGGATTTTGATTTCAACTATTAGCGCTTTCAAAGCATCATACGTTTATGATAAAAAAACTAATCGTACTGGGAACAGCACTCATCTTATTTTGGTCATGCGGGCAAAATGAGAAAGGAACAACTGGATACGCTGAAAAGCCTCTTACTGAATTTTCAGACTATTATTCCCGCGCAACGGCAGAGAATCTCTACTCAAACCATGTTGGCGATACTTTCAAGATTTTTAAGTCCTTGCCAAAGGGATATTCAAACGAATCAGGTAAAAAGTATCCTCTAGTAATAATTCTTGACGGTAATGCATTCTTTGAGTCAGTGGTTTCGGAAATGAAGTTCAATACATTTATCGGACTAATACCAAAATCAATAATTGTTGGAATCGGATATAAAGACTTTCAAACGATGGATTCGCTAAGGTCAAGAAATTATACGTATCCAACAGCAATTCCGGAATATGAAATGGATTTAAGTGGCGGAGCCGAAAATTTCAAAAGATTTATTGATGAGGAACTAATCCCTAAACTTACAAGAGAGAATAAGATTGATATTGACAAGTCAGTTATATGCGGGCACTCACTTGCCGGGTATTTTACGTTATTCTATGGACTAAAATCGATAGAAGATAATTCGTTTACCATAAGGAATATAGTTTCAGCCAGCCCTAGTTTACATTATAACCACAGGTTCATATTTGATATGGAAGAGAAGCTCATGAACAGATCGGCTGAATTGAAACTATACATAAGCATGGGTACAGAAGACATGGCTGACGAAGAATCAAAGGGGATTCTTGAATCATTTGAAAAGCAAATTCAAGGGAAGAATTACCATGGACTTAAATTAAAGGCCGCTGAGTTTACAAACTTTGGACATATTGACGCAGCGATTCCAGGATTTATCAAAGGGCTGACCTTTGTTTTTGAGAACTAAAAGCCCCGGAGGGACGACATCTTATAAGAACGGAATAAATTAAAGCTTTCGAGCCCTGTAGGGGCGGCATCTTCAAACTCAATTGCTCTTGCACACACCAATGCTGGCTCTGCCGCTGGCAGCATCCAACGCAGCTTTGCCAATATTTCCAGCTGCAAGAATTATATCCCTTTCCGGGCCGGTTTCTGCTAAATGAATTTTGATGCAGGCATTTATATCCACCAGCTCGGCATAGGTGACGGGCGTCTCATCGGCTAATTGTTTAACAATGGTTTCACTCTTACCATTGGCAGCATTAATTGGATTCAACAATGCTGCAACATCTGCATCCGCTTCGCTGATATTACCAAGATGCACGTGCACGGGCAATTGAGCGGTTCCCTCTGTTCCCGTAAGATTAATCACAACTTGTGCGCTACCGTCCTTCTTTTCTTTAATCGTGGCCACCCCGCTAACAACGTAGACCGATCCGGCTTGCAGGGCATACGTAACTTCATTGCCCGTAAATTCGCCTACCGGCTGCTCACTTTCCTGGCATCCGAAGATGGCCAATCCCAATACCAACGCTGCTAACTTTCTCATTTTGATCAATAATTTTACCCCCAATTTAAAATATCTGTGGCCAATACTATAATGAATTTGGATTAGATTTGTTCAATCCATGCAAAATTGGCACAGAAGTAGCATTACTGTAACGCATTTAACTGACCAAAAATTTCGTGAAGCGCATATTTCTATACCTGGTTTTAATACTGTCTGCCTGTAGCCCTAAAGTTCAGCCGGTCGACCCACGCCCGGATTGGCTTACCGGCCAATTGAATGAACCACGCTACTATACCGGGGTAGGGCACAGCGCAAAAGATGGTACCAACAACTATGTGCAGGCAGCTAAGAAAAGCGCGTTGGATGATCTGGTTTCGCAAATAAAAGTGACGGTTTCAAGCACATCAATTTTGAGTGTTTTTGAACAGGATCGTAAAGAGTTTCGTGAGCAATATGAACAAATCATTCAAACCGAAGTAGCGGATGAGATTGAAGAGTTTGAACAGGCCGGAGCATACGAAGACGAGCGAAACTACTGGGTTTATTATCGCTTGTCAAAGGAGCGTTACAGGCAAATAAAAGAAGAACAAAAGCGCAATGCCGTAATTCTGGCAACGGATTTTGTTAACAAGGCGCGTAAAGCGGAAAAGGAAGGGTCACGCCTGCAGGCAATCGGATTTTATTTTCAGGCATTCCGAAGTGTTGAGAAATACCTGGGTGAGGCCATTCCGGCTAAAATTGATGACCGTGAAGTTTTGCTTACAAACGAAATATACGCTTCCATAAAGGCCTTGTTAGATAAAATTAAACTTCAGGTTGAGCCTGCCGAGATGGTTATTAACAGGAGGCTAAACCTGAATGCGCAGCCTGTAATGGTTCAGGCCGTGTACACGGATACTAATCAACCAGCGGTGAATTTTCCACTGGTTGCAGCGTTCGAAAAGGGCGAAGGTGAGGTTTTTCCAGACTACATCACGGATGAAAATGGCCAGTCAAAAATTTTAATCAGCAAAATTGCTTCACGTGATCTGGAGCAAACCGTGGGGGTAAAACTAAACCTGGATGCCATCAGCGGAACATCTGGATCTCCGGTTTATAATTTGATAGCTTCAACCTTAAATGCACCCACAGCAAAAACAATTCTGAAAGTTCAGCGTCCGGTGGTGTACCTTACTTCGTATGAAAAGTCGTTGGGTATTTTAAAGAACAGCAGTCAGATTTCAAATCGACTTAAAAACCTGTTGACCAATGCCGGCTTTGAGTTTTCAACCAGCAGTCAATCGGCCGACCTGCTGATGGAGGTTACATCCGATTCTGAAAAAGGTTCTATCTCCGGAAGCATTTACATCACGTTCCTTACTGGAGTTATTCGGGTTACGGAAGCAAAAGAGGGGCGGGTTATCTATGCCACCACACTTGATCGCATAAAGGGATATGGCCTGGATTACGACCGGTCGAGCCAGGACGCCTATAACAAGGCCATTGAAACCCTTGAAAAAGAGCGCATGACGGAACTATTAAACACCGTTTTACAATAAATTAAGGGGCTTTACTTAAATTGGTCTTAAAATTGTAAGCACTATACCTGAAACCAAAAATTGATTAATATGAAAAAGTTATCGTACTCAACCCTTATATTGTTTGCCCTCGCTGGTGCGTTGATGGTTGGCTGTAAGGGGAAAGAAAAATTACCGAAGGGTGAAACTGAAGTAAGCATTCCTTGCTCGGGCCCGGATTATTTCACCAACAAGAATTACTTCCGTGCCAATTCGTTGGGCGAAAGTTCTGACCTGGTGGTATCCAAGAAAAAGGCAATGGATAATGCCCGTGCAGAATTGGCTGCATCCATCGAGTCAACTGTTAAAACCGTAACCGACAACTACGTGAACTCACGAGAGTTTAACAACAAAGAAGATTTGGAAGAACGCTTTGAGCAGTTGAACAGAACGATTGTAAACCAAACCTTATCAGGTGTTAAAATGATCTGCGAAAAGCAGGTGCAAACCAGCCAGGGTGGTTACAGAACCTATGTTGCCATTGAGCTTTCTGCCAGCGATATTGTACAAAAGTACAATGAAAACCTTTCGAAGGACGAGCGCCTGAAGATCGACTACGACTATGAAAAGTTTAAGGAGACCTTCGACAAGGAAATGGAAAAAATGGGCAACCGTTAACGCGATCCTCTTAATAGAACTCCAGTCCTCCCTGAACACCAGGGAGGATTTTTTTTGCTTGTCCCGTTAATGTTAAGCCTAAGTTAATTACCGCACTTGCACCACTGACATAAATCAGGCTTTGTTCGCCATATTTAGTTAGGTGAATTCGCTGTTTTTCTGCAAATTTCAGTACTAAAAAATTTCAGTTATGTTGAACATTCTTGTTCCCACCGATTTTTCTGATTTATCTAAAGTAGCCATGCGCTACGCCATAGATATGGCCAAAAAAATGAACGGAAAAGTAACGCTGCTTCATGTTATTGATACTGCGCAACATGCCTCTAGCATGCGCCTGCGGCTTAGCTCGCTGATTGATGAACTGGTGAAAATGGCAGAAGAGGACTTTGAATCTGTTTTAGCTGAGGCTAATAAGTTGAATAAAGGCGGCAAGCCGATAAAACACGCCATTGAGTTAGGATCTTCTTTTGTTGATGCCGTAGCAAGATTTGCCAAAAAGCATAAAGCTAATTTAGTCATCATGGGAACCCACGGGGCATCAGGTTTGAAGAAGGTGGTGATGGGAAGTAACACAGCTTCTTTGCTGGAGGCCAGTAATGTACCGGTGCTTGCGATTCCTTCAGGCAGCGTATTCAAAAAGTTCAGATCGGTTGTGTATGCTACAGATTTATTAAATACGTCAGGCGAGTTTAAAGCCTTGCTTTCGATTGTGAGCAAAGTAAAGCCCTTGATTCATATCATTCATGTAGCACCCGATAAAAAAGCAGCAACAGTTGCGGAGAGCAAGATTGATAAAGTTGTGATAAAGTCTGGGTACAAGAATGTGTTGGTTCGTGTGTTGGTTAATGAAGATACTCCGGTCGTCATCAGTAACTATGTAAAGAAGTTGAAAGTAGATGTACTCACGATGTTCCCACACAAACACAGTTTCTTCGAAAAGCTGTTTAAGCCCAGTGTAACAAAACAACTGAGTTTTCTGAACAGCGCGCCTTTACTTGCTTTTAAAAGCAAGGGATGAACGATTAAAATTCAGCATTGCCCGGGAAACGCGGGAAAGGGATCACATCGCGGATGTTAGTCATTCCCGTAACGAATAAAATCAAGCGCTCGAAACCAAGGCCAAATCCACTGTGTGGTGCAGAACCAAATTTGCGGAGCTCCAGGTACCACCACAACTCTTTTTCAGGCAAGCCGAGTTCTTGTACACGCTTCAATAAGTTATCATAACGTTCCTCACGTTGTGAGCCGCCAATAATTTCGCCAATGCCTGGGAAGAGCACATCCATAGCCGCCACCGTTTTTCCGTCTTCATTCTGGCGCATGTAAAATGCCTTGATAGCCGCGGGATAGTTGTACAGGATAACCGGTTTTTTAAAATGCTTTTCAACCAGGTAACGTTCGTGTTCCGATTGTAAGTCAACACCCCAGTTTTCAATCAGGTATTGGAATTTTTTCTTTTTGTTTGGATTGGAGTTTCTTAGAATATCAAATGCTTCTGTGTACGAAAGTTTTTGAAATTCATTATTCACCACAAATTTCAGGCGGTCAATCAACCCGAGTTCGCTGCGTTGATCTTGTGGTTTCGATTGTTCTTCTTCTTTCGCGCGCTTATCCAGAAATTCCAGATCTTCTGCGCAATTATCCAGCGCGTACTGGCACAGGTATTTCAAAAAGGCTTCTGCCAGTTCCATGTTATCGTGGATGTCGTAGAAAGCCATCTCTGGTTCAATCATCCAGAACTCGGCCAGGTGACGAGTGGTGTTTGAATTTTCCGCACGAAAAGTCGGGCCGAACGTATAGGTCTCCGATAAGGCAAGCGCATAGGTTTCAACTTCCAGTTGGCCCGATACGGTCAGGTTCGTCTCCCGTCCGAAAAAATCTTCTTTCACATCAATATGTCCTTGTTCATCGCGTGGCGGTTTGTTCATGTCGAGCGTAGTAACACGGAACATGGCACCTGCACCTTCCGCATCTGAGCCCGTAATAATGGGCGTATGGATATAAAAGAATCCGCGATCGTTAAAGAATTTGTGAACAGCAAAAGCCATGGCATGACGCACACGCATCACGGCTCCAAAGGTGTTGGTACGTGCTCGCAAATGCGCAATCTCACGTAAAAACTCAAGCGAGTGTTTCTTGGGCTGAAGCGGATATTTCTCCGGGTCGCTGTCACCCAAAATTTCAAGTGCCTGTACCTTTAGTTCCACCGGCTGACCTTTTGCAGGAGAGGGAACGAGTTCTCCGGTAACAGAAAGGCATGCTCCTGTAGTGATGCGCTTTAGTGTGCCCTCAGCCTGGGAGTTTAGCGCAACCACTGCCTGAAGGTTTTGGATGGTTGATCCATCGTTCAGGGAAATGAACTGATTGTTACGGAAGGTACGTACCCAGCCCTTTACAGTAACGGATTGGCCCTTAGGCTCCACAGTAAGCAGTTCTTTTATCTTGGTGCGCTTCATAACTCAAATGGAATGAGGCGCAAAAAACGACAATTTGTAAGTTTTATCAAAAGGGTTCCGGATTGTTCTGTACGGGGATGGGGGCGCATATTAAATTTTAAGGTACAGGCCGAATTGATAAATTTGTGACAGATGAATTGACATCGGGAAATCGAAAACGTGCATGCAGAAACTAGGGTTAAACCAATCGTTACAACAAAAGCTGTCGCCACAGCAGATTCAGTTCATCAAGCTGCTTCAGGTGCCCACAGCCGAGCTGGAAAGCCGGATTGAGGAAGAACTGGAAATAAACCCGGCTTTGGAAGAGGGGGGGGACGACAACCAGCAGGAGGAGCGCACGGAAAATGACGATGATTACCAGGAAACATCGGGCAGCGAAGAGGAGGTAGACATTACCGACTATCTGCGCGATGACGAGTACAGCAGTTACAAGACGCAAGGCGATGGCGGGGGCGATGATGATGACGACCGTGAAATGCCCATCCCGATGGGTACTTCGTTGCATGAACAACTGATGACCCAGTTAGGGTACCTGGGTCTGAGCGATCATGAAGAGGCCATCGGAAAACAATTGATCGGAAGTATTGAGGCGGACGGATACATCCGGAGGGAATTGGAAGCCATTGTGAACGACCTGGCATTTTCCCAAGGCATTGAAACTACGCTCGAAGAAGTTGAGAAGATTCTGAAAAGAATTCAGTCGTTTGACCCACCGGGAATTGCAGCACGTAACCTGCAAGAGTGTTTGTTGCTGCAACTGGAGCGGATGGATAACGGGCATGATATTGACGTGGCGGTTGCCAAACAGATTCTCACCGAGTGCTTTGATGAATTTACCAAGAAGCATTATCAGAAAATCCAGAAGAAGTTAGGAACCGAAGATGAGGAGTTTGTGCGCGATGCCGTAGAGTTGATCGTGCGCCTCAACCCCAAACCGGGTAGCGGCAGTTCATCCGGTATGATAAAAAACCAGGTGGTTATTCCGGATTATATCCTCAGCAACAATAACGGAAAGATTGAGTTGGCCCTGAACTCACGTAACGCGCCTGAACTGCGCATCAGTCGTTCATACACGGAGATGTTTAAGGCGTACGACAAAGGCGATAAGAAAGATAAGAAACTGAAAGAGGCGGTAACGTTTGTCAAGCAAAAGCTGGATGCCGCCAAATGGTTTATTGATGCTATTAAACAGCGTCAGCAAACCTTGTTGAAAACCATGAAGGCCATTGTTGATTTTCAATATGATTTCTTTCTGGAAGGTGATGAGACTAAACTCAAGCCCATGATTTTGAAAGACATTGCGCAGATGATCAACATGGATATTTCAACGGTATCGCGTGTGGCCAGCAGTAAGTATGTACAAACGGATTTCGGAATTTATCCGTTGAAGTACTTTTTCTCTGAAGGCATTAGCACGGATACGGGTGAAGAAGTGAGTAGCCGTGAAGTAAAGAAAATCATTCAGGATATTATTGACGCGGAAGACAAAGGCAAACCTTTGTCGGATGACAAGCTGGAAAAAATATTAAATGAAAAAGGTTATAACATTGCCCGCAGAACGGTAGCCAAGTACCGCGAGCAATTGAATATACCAGTGGCCCGTTTACGTAAAGAGTTGTAGAAAGGTGAATTCAGCGGCCAAGGTCATTTCCGTTCTTTTGCATCCGTTGTTGATGGCTACCTATTTGTTTACGTTGCTGGCTTTTCTATTTCCAGCTTCCATGTACCCGATTACGCCTTCCTCCAGGATATGGTTTCTTGCGCTTTTGTTTTTGATCACCTTCTTGTTGCCAGTTGTTAATATTGGCTTTTTTCGTGCTTTTGGAGTTATTAAGTCTATGACAATGGAGGATAGGGAAGAACGGATAAAGCCTTTCATTTTCATAACTGTATTATATCTTTTTTTTACGTGGCTTTTGTTCCAACGAAATGGATTTCGATTAGGAGATAACTTATTTAATTTATTAGTTATTATAGATAGTCTGGTAATATTCTCTTTGCTCATAACTTTCTTCTACAAAGCCAGCATTCACAGTGTGGGCATTTGGGGTGTTATCGGAATTCTATTGCCTCTTAATAAAGTAATAGATGATTACGCCATATTCGTGGTTACGTTGGTTGCTTTGGTGCTGGCTGGTTTGGTGATGTCGGCAAGGCTGCAGCTTAATGCACACACACCGCGCGAAGTATTGGTTGGTGCCGTGGCAGGCTTTTCCATTGGCTTTTTTGGTATGTTACTGTTGTTCTGATTAAAACGATAAAATTTATGAGTGCCTCATTTCAGTTTTTGAAGTATACTGTTGCCAATGGTGTTGCCACCATTACTTTGAACCGTCCGGAGGTTTACAATGCCTTAAACGATGAAATTACATTTGAACTTCAGGATGCGTTGAAGACCGTATCCCGCGATGAACAGGTTCGCGTAGGGGTGCTTACTGGTGAAGGTAAGGCTTTTTGTTCCGGCCAGGATTTGAAGGCTGCCTCGGGCGATCAGAAGCGATCGTTTCTTCAATCGTTACACAAGCGCTACAATCCGATTATTCGTGCCATGCGCGAATTGCCTAAGCCGATCATAGGTCGTGTGAATGGCGTAGCGGCTGGTGCCGGATGTTCACTTGCCTTAGCCTGCGATGTTATTGTGGCGGCAGAAGAAGCAACGTTTATTGAAGTATTCATTAATATAGGTCTGGTGCCTGATTCCGGATCATCCTACTTCTTGCCTCGTACCGTTGGCAGTGTAAAAGCATTTGAAATGTGTTCGATGGGTTCTCGTGTAAAGGCAACGGAAGCGCAAGCCATCGGGTTGATCAACAAAGCGGTACCGGCTGATCAGTTGGATGAAGCCGTAAAGGTGTATACCGACTACTATGCAGCAGCCCCTACCAAATCCATCGGCATCATCAAAAAGATGTTGAATAAGTCAACTTCCGCTTCACTTGACGAGATGTTGGAGTATGAAGCTTATTGCCAGGAAATTGCTGGCAGCTCGCACGATTACAAAGAAGGTGTTACGGCCTTTCTGGAAAAGCGCAAACCAAATTTTACGGGTAAATAAAGTTTAAAAGCCAGCCAAGGTAAGTCCGACCGTAAAGTTTGTTAACTCCGCCTGGTTCGGTCCTTCCTTATCGCGGAAGATGGGAGACAGGCTGTAGTAACCAAATACTCCGAAGTTACCTGCACCAATGCGTAAGGTGGCTCCATATCGAAACGGATTCAAATTGAAGTCCTGCTTGTTCTTGAACTTCTTGGTTTCGCCATCTTCATTGAGTTTCAACTTCGTAAAGGAGTCGATCAGTATACCGGCTTTGAAACCTGCCGACACTTTGAAGCTACGGGCCGGATCGTTAGGGTTGGTGCTAAACCGGAATTCCACGATCGCATCCAGGTAGTTGGTAATCAGTTGTGATTTTTTGATACCCGAAATATTCGGATAAGCCGAAGTGATCTCGATCATCTGCAGCTCATCAAATGGACCGTTCGGGCCTGCCACATAACCCAGTGTTCTGTTATTGTTGAATTTATAGCGCTCAAATCCAAAACCCAGGCCTGGGTGCACGCTGAATTTGGTCTGGCCTATGCGCTTGTCAAGTTGATAGTAGACATTCAAGGTTCGTGAGCCAAAAGCCGCGGTTTCGAAAGCCGCGCTGTCACCCATTGGAAAATTCAGGCCAAAATCAATGGAAAATGTACCCGGTATATCAGGTCTTCCGCTACGTTTTTCCTTGGTGGTGCCTGCTTCCTGCCCATAGGTTAAAAGTGTTAAGGCACCAAAAAAAACAAAGAGCACGAATTTCCTCATCATCACGGATTCTGGGGTTAAATAAAGGCTCAAAAATAGGTTTTTTGTTGATGGTGGCAAAAACTGTTTTTTGCCGGATAAATTAATTCTTTACATTTGCAGTCCAATTTTGGGCCTGCACTCGTAGCTCAACTGAATAGAGCATCTGACTACGGATCAGAAGGTTCGGGGTTTGAATCCCTGCGAGTGCACTTGATGGGACAGCTTGAGCGATTCAAGCTGTCCTTTTTTATGCCTTCGCATATAGTTTAGGTCAATCTACCGCTCAAAATCCCTGACATATTTTATTTGATGGTACAATCAGCTCAACGTGCAAACGTGCTTTGCATGATTTTTTAAAAAATCAATGTATAGGAGTTACTCCTATATGCCGGTGAAGAGCTTTTGCCTGCCTGACAACCTTTGCTGCAGAAAAAGGGAAGGTCCCTTTGACGAACCTTAAATTTTAGATGTATGAAAACACGCAGCAAATTTCTCCAGGTAATCATGGTAATGGTTGTATTTTTTGTTTCCTGTGAAGAACAAATGAGTGATGAGCAGCCGGTGCAACTTTCGCAAGAACGTAATAATCATGAGAGCGAAAGATTGATTACAGACTACCGTTTTTCGGGATTGGAAGGCGATGCCATTGATTATGCCGTTGCCCGCAAATGGGTGAATAACTACCAGGAGAAAAATACCACTGGTAATAAGGCGCATTTTTTTGGTTATGAAATTATCAAGGAAATTTTGTCGCTGGAAGGTTGTGTCGGTATTCGCATGTACTATGCACTGGATGATGAGGGTGGTCGACAGATCATTTTAGTAGGCGTTGATGAAAAAGGAAATAATATCATTCCGGGTGAAAATGGTCGCACAGCTGAGGAGGGGGTTGTTGTAGATGCTTCGTTACCTTGCCCAACATATTGTTCAGGTTCAGAAACTTCACTATAATCACAGGTAGTTAAGACTACCTAAATGAAATCCTTATTAATTATAGCATATGTTTCTGTTTTATCTCCCTTAATACCGTTAATTGTGGCATTTATAAGACCAACAAATCTTAAAGTAGAACAGTGGTTTCTGGTTAGTTTACTTTGTTTGTCTTTATTGTCAGATGGATTGTTATGGTTTTTTCTAGACTCCGGTATTAATAACTGGCCTATTGTAAATATTTATTTGATTGTACAAATCATATTGTTGTATAGAATTTTCAGAAGCGACAAGAAAAGTACACTGACAAAAATATTTATTAGCACTTTTCTTACGTTTGCTGTTATAAATTTTGTTTTTCTACAAACACCAGAAGTTTTTAATTCCAGAACCTCGAATATCGGAGCTCTATTTATTATTGCTATGGCATTGTCGTATTTGTATCACCTATTTAAGGAAATGCCAATTAATAATATTTTAGATATGCCCATGTTATGGGTAGCTTTTGCTGTATTATTTTACTTTGCGGGTACGTTGTTTTTATTTTTGCTTAATAATTATTTGATTGTTAATCAACCCGAAAATCATCAACTAGGCTGGGTTTTACATAATATACTTAATATCATCAAAAATCTGTTCTTTGCTGTTGCTTTATGGAAGTATTACAAGCGGAGCATGCTTTGGAAATAATCATTTGGGGCACACTAGTCATGTTGATGCTGGTGAGTTTCATGGGTGTATTCGTTTTGCTTTATCAAAAGCGAGTTATAAAAGAACAGGAGCAGCGTGTTGCACAAGAGTTGAGATACGAACGACAAATGATCCAACTCCAGTTGGAAAGTCAGGAACAGGAGCGAAAGCGCATCGGTGCAGACTTGCATGATTCATTGGGTTCGTTGCTGTGGGGGGCTAAGGTAAATGCCCAGTTGGTACAACAATCTGCAGCGCTGGGCTCAGAGGCACTGGAGTCGCACCAGGAGTTGGTAAAAATTCTTAATGAAAGCATCGAAGCTGTACGGAAAATAGCTTGGGAGTTAACTCCAGAAGCGTTTCATTATACCGGTCTTTCGGGTTCATTAAAAAAACTTTGTCATCAAATGGATGGAAAGCCCATTCAAATTAAATTGTTGGAACATAATACGCAATCGTGGAATGATGATCGTGCCCTGTTGGTATTCCGGATTATTCAGGAATTAATTACCAACACGTTTAAACATTCGGGAGCATCCCAATTGATGATTGTGTTGGACTGGCATTTTGACAAACTCAACATTCGGTATACCGACAATGGAAAGGGTTTGCCTGAGAAGGAAACACGAAAGGGCGTTGGCATGTGGAATATTGAACAACGCGTTAAGCATCTTAAAGCTGTTTTCCAAATGAGAAACCCTACTGTCGGATCAGGATTAGATATTACCATGGAAATACCTTTACACTATGATGCGTGAAAGCCTAACGGTATACCTGGCGGACGATCATACGGTTGTGCGGAAGGGCATGCTTCGCTTGCTAAAAACATTTCAACGGGTTAAAGAAGTGAAAGAGGCCGCTAATGGAAAGGAGTTGCTAGCCCTGATTGAAGCTGAACCTCCTGATGCAGTTATTCTGGATTTGGAGATGCCGGTTATGAGTGGTATGGATGCGGCCCGCCATATTTCCTTGCATCATCCGGATGTAAAAATGCTTATCCTTACCATGCACACCGAGGCGGTGTTTATCCATAAGCTGATGGATATCGGTATCCACGGATTTTTGAGCAAAAGCGTTGAACCTGCAGAGGTTGAACGAGCTTTGTATTCCATAGTGGATAAGGATTTTTACAAGAACGAGATTGTCGAGGAGGCTATGCGGAAAAATATTTCGGGTTCCGGTGTAGAAACCACCTCCAGGCTTAGCAGCCGTGAACTTGAGATTTTACTATTGATTTGCCAGGAATTAACCCCTACTGAAATCAGTAACCGCCTGCAAATCAGCGAGAAAACGTTTTTTAATCACCGCACCAACATATTAGTGAAAACCCGCAGCAGAACCAATGTAGGTCTGTTGCGCTTTGCCGTACAACGGGGTTACATTGAATTAAGCTGATTTTCTGAAAATTCTATGGGAATTACTCCCATGCCCCCGTATCCGAATGCTATAACACAGGCATTTTGCGATCATAAAATCTATTATCGCTATGAGAAAAAATTTCACAACGGTAGGGCTTGACATAGATGCCAATCTTACCTCACGGGAGTTGCAGGTTTTGCTTCTTATTTGTAATGAACTATCACCTGCCCAAATCAGCAAACGATTACAAATCAGCGAAAAAACATTTTTTAATCACCGCGCCAACATCCTGGCCAAAACCCAGGCGCGTACAAACATCGGTTTGCTTTGTTATGCCGTACGATGCGGACATTACCGGATTAATTGAGAATTGGTCTGTAGTTCAAAGCCCTCTAAGATGAATAGTGTATAACGTTTAGTTAAAGCCAAATGAAAAATGCAACGGCCAGTGAGGGCCGAAAACACATTTTACTTGTTGAAGATAATGCGGGTGATGTGTTACTTATGCGTGAAGCATTCGAAGAGTTGAATCTGCCCCACTCATTAACGGTGGCCACGGATGGTCTGCAAGCCCTGGATTTCATTTTCAAGCAAGGTCGTTATACAGATGCAAGACCGCCCGATTTAATCTTGCTGGACGTAAACCTGCCGGGTGTAAATGGTCATGAAATTCTTATCCGCACAAAAAATAATGATGCCACGCGACACATACCAGTGCTCATGTTGACCACATCAACCAATCCGGAAGATATACGGAAGTCGTACCAGAATTTTGCCAATGCCTACATTCCCAAGCCCATTCAATTGGATGATTTTATTGATTTGGTCAGTTCAATCGATCGGTTTTGGTATCAGACGGCCCGTGTGCCGGTGTAGTAAGAACCGTTTTACGTTCACGATCTGGTTTGGTAACTTCTTTAAGAAGAGCGGTCGTTTTTCTATTTTTGGATAACACACTTTCCAATATGGCCGAACTCAAAACCAAAAAGAACACCTCAAGCGTAAAGGCTTTTCTCCAATCGGTGAAGGATACGCAAATGCGTGAAGATTGTGAGAAAGTTGCTGCGTTGATGAAGACGATTACTAAGACCGAACCCAAAATGTGGGGCACCAGTATTGTTGGGTTTGGCGAATACCATTATAAATACGCCAGCGGTCGTGAGGGCGATTGGTTTTTATGTGGTTTTTCTCCGCGCAAGCAAGCGCTTACCCTTTACATCATGAGCGGTCTGGAGCAACAGCCGGAGTTGTTGGCAAAACTGGGAAAGCACAAAACCGGAAAATCGTGCCTGTATATCAAGCGACTTGGAGATGTAGACCTGAACGTTTTGAAATCACTTATTCAGCAAGGTATGAAGAAGCCCATGGGAAAAGCGTGATGCTACGTTAATTGTTTTAACTTTGTTCGGTACACACTAACCAGTTCACATGGATCAACAAAAGCATTGGAATACCATTGCCCCTACATACGAAGACGAAATATTTGATGTCTTCAAAAGCGATAAGCGAAAAATACTTCCCCGATATTTTAAAAAACATGCCAACAAAAAACACCGCGCCATCGATTTTGGTTGCGGAGTAGGCAAGGCCTTTCCTTATTTAGCGCCTGCGTTCAAAGAAGTTCTTGCACTTGATATTTCTGAAGAGTGCCTTTCAACGGCAAAGCAACGCCCGTATAAAAACATCATATTCAAGCATGCTGACCTTTCAAACCCCCGGTTAAGAATCGCGCCTGCTGATTTTGCTTTTTGCTGTAACGTAATCATGTTACCCGAAGTGGAAAAGAATGTGATCATGTTTCGGAACATTCAGAAATCGTTGAAGCGTGGGGGTCATGCCCTTATGGTTGTGCCATCACTTGAGTCGGTATTGCATGCCTCGTGGCAGTTGATACGCATGTACAAAAAAGAAGGTATTGATTTGAAAAATATTCCGGCTCATGAGTTCGATTATTTCAAAGCGAATAAACCTCACCTGGTGCAAGGGATTATACACATTAACGATGTGCCCACCAAGCATTATACGCATACCGAGTTGCATGTACTCATGCGTGAGGTTGGCCTCACCGTTACCGCCATCGAAAAAATTGAGTACGATTGGAATACAGAATTTGATAAACCTGCCAGTTGGATGAAGGATCCCTATCCCTGGGATTGGCTGATCGAATGCCGTAAAATCAATTAAGAAACTTTTGCGAACGGAAGGCGCCTGATATGGCTGCCGGAATTTTCACTTCTTCCATAATCACTTTAGCGCGTGCTTCCTGTGCCCGGGCAACCATTTCCTGTTCCAGTGCCACGGCCATCGCCCTACGTTCTTCTGCTTTGGCTTTGGCGATATTCAGGTCGGCATTGGCCTGATCAATTTGCAACAGCGCACCAATGTTTTTACCGATGTCGATATCGGCAATGTCAATCGACAAAATTTCATAGGCGGTTCCTGAATCAAGCCCATTGGCGAGCACCTCTTTGGAGATACTATCCGGATTGCTGAGTACTTCTTTATAACTAGGCGCTTTACCTATTGCCGAAATAATACCCTGTCCAACGCGCGCAATAATGGTTTCTTCACCCGATCCACCCACCAACTGCCGGATGTTGGCCCGAACCGTTACACGCGCAACGGCTACCAGTTGAATGCCCTCAATGGATACACCCATAATGGCAGGTACTGCAATTACATACGGAGTTACCGATAGTTGCACAGCCCGTAATACATCGCGGCCGGCCAGGTCAATGGCAGTAGCTTCTTTGAAATTCATGTTCAGGTTGGCTTTGTCTGCCACAATCAAGGCTTTGATTACCTGCTGCAGATGGCCTTTGGCTAAATAGTGGGTTTCCAGCTGATTAGAGGTGATTCCTTTAATGCCCGCCTTGGTAGCCAGAATAAGCGATTGTACAATCAAAGCAGGTGGCACCTTTCGAAAGCGCATGAACACCATATCTACGAGTCCAATCCGTACTCCTGAAAAAATAGCCGTAATCCACAGGCTGATTGGTAGGATATAAGTGAAAAGTATTATACCGCCTACGAGCCCAGCGTTAAAAGGAAATATACATCCATGCATTTTCTATAAGTTGGTAAGGTACGGGTAGCAGTCGGTCTTTCTTGTGAATGTTGCGTATTTACTTTTTACCCACGGGCCAACACCAACCTGCCCTTAAAACTTTCTGTAACTTTCTGTAACCATCGGGGAAATCGTGAGTTTCCCTGCTTGAAAACTTTATCCGGATTGGAAACACTCAGCGACAATGCCTTGATGCTCAAGGTTAAAGAGGGTGATCTCGACAGGCTAGGCCTTTTGTTCGAGCGCTATAAAAGGCCGCTGTTCGGGTTCTTCTATGGCTTGAGCAAAAACACTGAATTAAGTGAAGACCTTGTTCAGAATGTGTTCTTCCGCATTTTGAAGTATCGCCATGTATTCCGCGGGGATGGCGATTTCAGAACGTGGATGTTTCACATTGCGCGTAATGTGAACAACGACCACTATAGGAAGAACAAATTTGGAAAGGTTGAATCTGTTGAAAACTGGCAGGATCGGCTGGGTTCACCCGATTCCCACACCACGGATCTCCAACAACGCGAAGAATTGCAGTTGCTTGCCATGGCCATGGAAAGGTTGCCACAGGATAGAAGGGAAATTTTGTTGCTCAGCAAATTCCAGGAAATGAAGTACAAGGAGATTGGTGAGGTACTGGGCTGTTCGGAGGGTACCGTAAAAGTTAAAGTTTTCAGGGCCTTGCAAGAATTGAAGGCTGTGTACAAACAACTTGAAAAGCAAGTATAGTATGGATAAGGAGAAGATTAATGAATTATTGGTCAAGTATCATGAAGGTCAGGCTGACCCATCGGAGCTAAAACAGATTGAGCACTTGCTTGAGCTGGGAGTAATTGAGTTGGATGATCTTGATTCCCTCAGGCATGTACAAAGACAATTGGAGGAACTGGAAATGCCAGTCCCTTCAACGGAAATGGATCATCAGTTCTACACGATGTTGTCTAAAATCAAGCAGGAGTCTGGTGGATTTTCATGGAGTAGTTTTTTCAGTTGGCCGCAACTGGCACCCAAGTTGGCATTTGCCTCAGTTACTCTGCTGGTTGGTTTTTTCCTGGGGTATTTCCTTCAACCCGATTCGGATGATGAGCAGGTTGCCTTACTCAATGAGCAGGTATTTGAACTAAGGGAAATGATGATGCTTTCCCTGCTTGAAAAGGAATCGGCTACCGAAAGATTGAAAGCCGTTAGCTTGACTCAGGAAATGGACCAGGTGAGTAGCAAAGTCACCAACGCATTGATTCAAACCCTTAACAATGATCCGAATGTGAACGTACGACTTTCCGCACTGGAAGCATTAAAGCTATACGTGCGCAATGATCAGGTTCGTGAACAATTGGTGCAATCTATCGGCAGGCAAGATTCGCCATTGGTACAGGTGGCGTTGGCCGAGTTGATGGCTGCGCTACAAGAAAAATCATCGGTAAAGGCACTGGAGCAAATTCTGAAAAGTGACAGCACTCCGGGTGATGTAAAAAAACGAATTGAGGAAAGTATTAAAGTAATGAGTTGAGTTATGAGAACACAAATAACACTTTTATGGATACTGATATGCGGGATAACCTTCGGGCAATCACATACCGAAAAGCTGACGCGCGAATTTTCATTTGAACAGGTCAGTCAAAGCAATACCATGATTATTGCCAACATCAATGGTTCGGTATCAGTAACCGGATATACGGGCAGTAAAATAGTGGTGGAGATCGAAAAAACGATTAAGGCAAAGACAGAACAGCGATTGGAGAAAGGAAAGCGTGAATTAACGATAGGAGTGATCGATCGGGCAGATACGATTATCCTTTACCTGAATGGTTTAAGCAACACGTTCGGGCAAGGAAAGAAAAATAACTGGAACAGAAAGCGAAATGCCGGTTGGGGCTACGATTGGAATGATTGTGATGATGACGAAAACTGGCGTGATAATGAAGGATACGATTTCAAAGTAAACTTTACAGTAAAAGTTCCACAAGGTGTTAACGTGCATGTTTCCACTGTTAATGATGGCGATATTGATGTAGAAAATATTCAACGTGTGGTCGTTGCTGATAATATCAATGGCAGCATACGATTGAAAAACATAGCCGGAGCCACACATGCCAATACCATTAACGGTGATGTAGATATTTCGTACACGAAAAACCCAGATCAGGATTGCCGTTACTACTCCCTCAATGGCGACATCAATGCAAACTTTAAAAAAGGATTGTCGGCCAACCTGAGTTTTGAAAGCTTTAATGGCGATTTGTACACCAATGTGGCCAAACTGGAATCTTTACCGGTTCATGTTCAAAAAGATACAAAAAGCGATCGCACCCGTTACAAGCTAACCGGTAACCGGTTTAAAATCGGAGCAGGGGGTATTCACCTCGACTTCGAAACGTTCAACGGAAATGTTTATGTAAAGGAATTGGAGAATTAAAAATTACAAAAATGAAAAAGCAACTGGTTTTTATAATACTGAGCACAATCTTATCAATGGGGTCTATGGCCCAAAACGCAGGCGACTTTACAGTGCCCTTTAGTGATCCGGCAAAACGTGGAAAAGTAAAGGCACATTTAAACTCAGGCTCTATTACCATAAAGGGTACGCCAAGGAAGGATGTTCTGGTTAAATATTCGGCCTCTGATAAAGATGGAAAGAAAATTGAGCAAGGTAAGGATGGAATGAAGCGAATATCAGGTGGCACGATGGATCTCGAAGTTTCAGAGAGCAGCAACTTTGTTAAGATTTCTTCAGGATCATGGAACAATGCGCTAAGCCTGGAAATTGAAGTGCCTTCAAATATTGATCTACAAGTGCATACGTACAATGATGGTGTTCTTACCATTCAAAATATTCAAGGTGAACTTGAACTGAGTAACTACAATGGTGAAATCTATGCCTATAACATTTCCGGATCGGTAGTGGCTACCTCTTATAATGGTGAAATAAAGGTTACCTTCGATAAAGTTACGGAAGGAACACCCATGTCGTTTTCAACATACAATGGTGATGTTGATCTTACATTTCCTTCAACCTTGAAGTCTTCGCTGAAGATGAAAACAAATCAAGGCGATATCTTCACAGATTTTGATGTGGCCTTGGTTAAGTCAGGCCCGATTCAAAAGAAGGATGAAAAATCGGGCGTGTATAAAGTGGTGATCGATGATTGGGTAAAAGGAGATGTAAATGGGGGAGGCCCCGAGTTTATGTTGAAAACCTATAACGGAGATATCTTTGTGAGAAAAAAGTAGATCGCGTGAATAGTTATCAATAAAAAAGTCGCCCAGTAGAGGCGACTTTTTTTATATCAATTGTTTAGAAAATTATCCGAGATAAGCCTTCAGGCTCTTGCTACGTGAGCTATGACGTAACCTGCGGGTTGCTTTTTCCTTGATCTGGCGAACACGCTCGCGCGTCAGGTTAAACTTCTCACCAATCTCTTCCAGTGTCAACGCCTGTTCTCCGTTCAAACCGAAATAATACGAGATTACTTCCGCTTCGCGTTGGGTTAACGTTGCCAATGCGCGTTGCACTTCCTTTCTTAGTGAATCTTCCAGCAGGGAAGAATCGGGTGTAACTTCACTGGTGCTTTCCAATACATCCAGCAAGCTGCTTTCTTCGCCATTGGCAAAGGGTGCATCTACGGAAACCTGACGACCGCCTACACTCAGGTTCTCGCGAACCTCATCTGCAGTAATGTCAAGAATTTCAGCAATTTCTTCCGGAGAAGGTTCACGCTGAAATTTCTGCTCCAATTCAGAGAAAGTGCGGGAAATTTTGTTCAATGAGCCTACCCGGTTCAGCGGAAGGCGCACAATACGGGATTGCTCGGCCAAAGCCTGCATAATGGACTGGCGAATCCACCACACCGCATAGGATATAAATTTAAAACCACGGGTTTCATCAAAACGCGTTGCCGCTTTTATCAAACCCACATTTCCTTCATTAATTAAGTCGCCCAGGGTAAGGCCATTGTTTTGGTATTGTTTCGCTACGGATACAACAAAGCGAAGGTTCGCCTTGGTTAGTTTTTCAAGGGCAATCTGATCGCCTGCTTTAATACGCTTGGCTAATTCTACCTCCTGTTCGGCTGTGATCAGGTCTACTTTACCAATTTCCTGTAAATATTTGTCAAGGGACTGACTCTCCCGATTCGTGATTTGTTTACTGATTTTTAACTGTCGCATGTTGAGGAAACGTGAAAAATTAGAATTAGTTCCGTTGAGCGTTATCACTCAACCGGTGTGTTTTGCGGTGCATTAATCTTTGGATTTCCAGAAAGCGGACTTTCGATGTGTGCCCAGTCTTGCTAAAAACGCGGATTAGTCGCTAAAACCCGTGCAAATATAGGCATTTTAAGGCCCAAAACCTAAGTTTTGGGCCTTTGGTCAATCCTTAAAAAGTATCACGATACAGGGTTGTATGGCCATTTGAGGGGTTAATTAAGCCGGAAATGGACCGGCATGGTCATTTTAACGAATACCGGATTACCCCGTTGTTTGCCTGGCTCCCAACGAATTTGCTTCAGCACGCGCACGGCCTCTTCATCGCAGCCATTGCCGATTCCTTTTACGATTTTAAAGTTTACCGGTTCACCCGATGGGCTGACAACAAACTCTACAAAAACTTTTCCGTGGGCATTGCGCTGTTTGGCACGGCTAGGGTATTTGATTGAGGTGCTTACTTTCTTGTAAAAAGCTTCATAGCCACCCACCGGTTGTGGCATTTGTTGAACCACGATGAATGTATCGGGTGATGTTTCAACGGGTATTTCAATTTCAATTGGACCTGGTTTAACTTCAATGGGTTCAATGGCTATTTCGATATCTGTTGGCTCAGGTTCTGTTACTTTTGCCACTTCAATCCGGGTAGGATCAACCATCTTGATCTTTTTAGGCTTTTGTACCGAAGGCTCCTGGTGTTTAACCTGAATTACTTCGTACGGATAGAATGTGACCTCCTGTTGAGGTGGTAAACCGTCAACTGGTTTTTGTGCTATGCGACTTTGCCATTCGAATGCTACAATGACTACGGCAACACTAATGGCAAAGCCGATCAGAAAAAATTGCTTGGTGTACCGGTGTACATCTTTGTTTGGATTTTTCTTGGGTTCCATAGGTCAGGTGTTTTGTTACACCTTCCTAATCACTTCTTAGCAACAAAGTCACGAGTCGGTTCAAAAATTTCAATGGATGAATTTTTTTTCGATTCAGTTTGCTTGGATTCCCAGCGCAACACAATCAATAAAATGAGAAGCAGAAACAGCACAACCAGAAAATACGTGAACACGCGCACGATGCGTTTCATGCGCGAATCGCGATCGTGTTGGCGCATGAGTTCAGAATAATTGCGGTGTCGCGCAATTCGTCCTGTGCTCATCATGTTTCGCCTCAACCGTATCTCATTTCTTCCCATCGTACTTGATACTAAGATTAAAATTTTTCCGCAGCCTGTCCAGTGCCCGATAGGTGCGCATTTTTGCTCCGCTTTCGGTTATGTTCAGAATGTATGCAATTTCTTTAAAGTCCTTGTCTTCAAAAAACCGAAGTTCCAATACTTCCAGCATATCGGTAGGCAATTCTTTTAGATAGCCGATTAATCGTTGCACCAATTCTTCATCCCAGCCATCAGCGCCCATTTCTACCAGTTCTTTTACACGCACTTCTTCAATGCTGAATACGCGCGTAGCTTTTTGTTTTCGGTAGTGTTTGTTTACCTCGTTGGCCGCAATGCGGTACAGCCAGGCAGAAACCGGTACGCCCCGAAATTCAAATCGGTTTACATGGTTTAGTGCATTGAGAAAGGCCTGTGAGCAAAGATCAGCAGTTAGGTCTTCATCATCGGTTTGCCGGTAAATGAAATTGAAAATCCTATCGAAATATTTTTCATATAACACGCCAAATGCACGCGAATCCTTTTTCGACTTCTCGAGGATTTGGTACTCCTGGCGTATTTCGTCATCCGATAGCAAGGCGCATTTCTTTGCTTAATAATCCGAAGCTTTTATGAAAGTCACAAGCACAAGCGGATTACAGCGCAATTATTCGTTGCGCAGGCTATCGGCCGGATTAATGAAAGCGGCCTTGATGGCCTGATAGCTTGCTGTGCCAAAGGCAATTATCACGCAAAGGAGCGAGGCCCACACCAATGAGGATGCACCGATTTCGGTTTTATAGGCGAATGCACTTAACCATTTGGTCATCATGAACCACGAAACCGGAAGACCAATAAGTATAGCTGTTAAAATGAGTGGTGTATAATCGCGGGTAATAAGCATCACAATGTTTTGAGCTGATGCGCCCAACACTTTGCGAATGCTGATCTCTTTGGTTTTCTGAACGGCAGAAAAAGAAACAAGTCCAAACAATCCAAGACATGCAATGATAATAGCCAAGGTAGCAAACACGGTGAAGATGGTGCCCATGCGTTCTTCGGCTTGGTAAAGTGCTGCATATTGCTGATCGACAAACTGAAACTCAAACGGACGATGCGGATAAATAGCGTTTGAAATCGATTTTATTTTTTCCAGCAATTGCTGAACATCGCCATCGGCAAGCTTAACAAACACGTGGTTCAGTTGAGCTTCTTCCGGAAAAATTACCAATGGCCCGATTGAATTATGTAATGAGGCGAAGTGAAAATCCTTAACAACTCCAACAATTTCTCCTTTTCTTGGTCTCACTTCAACAACAGTTCCAATGGCGTTCTCCTTTTCCAGAAAGAGCGCGGCAAGGGCAGATTCATTTACAATGAAGGAGTAAATGGTATCCCTGGAAACCCGTTCTACGTCCGCTTTTGTAAAGTTTCTTCCATCCAATAGTTCCATGCCCAAGGCTGGCACATAGTCTTCATCAACAGGTAAACCGGTAATGATAACACCGGGGCCTGTTGTTTCTGCAGTTTTAATGGAATACCCACCACGAATCTGAACAGGTGATTCATTGCCACGACCCACAGCGGTTACTACACCTGAGCGCATCAATTCATTTTTGAACGATGAGAATGCTTCAGGCATTCTGCGTTCATAAGGCAGAACGATGGTGTTCTCCTTATCGTAGCCTAATTTTCTCGACTGAATAAACGTGAGTTGCTTTTGAATAATTAATGTTCCAACAATCAGAATGACAGAAATACTGAACTGTGTAACCACCAATGCTTTTCTCAACCATATTCCACGGCCGCTTGAGCGGAAGTTACCTTTCAATACAGTAGCGGGTTGAAAACCAGTAATAACCAGTGCGGGGTAGGCCCCTGACAAAGCAGCAATGAGTATTAAGGTTGCGAGGCTCACCAACAAAAAAGTTGGAGATAACAACGAGGCGAAGGCAAATTCTTTCCCGGTAATGTGATTGAAAAAGGGAAGCATAACCTGTGCAAGAAAAAATGCCAACAGGAAGGAAAGTATGGTGATGACAATAGATTCACCCATGAATTGTGCAAAAAGTTGTTTCCTTACTGCACCTACCACTTTTCGTAGACCCACTTCTTTTGCGCGGTCGGCAGCACGGGCAGTAGCCAGGTTTATGTAATTAATGCTGGCAATAACCAATACCAGAATGGCTATTATTGAAAAAATATAAACATACTTGATATCGCCCAGCGCTGCTTCTTCCGTGCTGAAATCAGAGCGAAGATGGATGTCGGTTAACTTCATGAAATTGTAGCGCACATAATCGCCTGCGTTGGTCAGATCGGCAGCCAGTTCTTGCTTAACGAGGTCGTTTAGCTTTTGATCGAGTTGTGTAACCGAAGCATTTTTATGCACCACCACAAAGGTTTGGTAGTTGGCACTCCACCAGAATGGTTTTGCGCGGGTTACTGCCAGCGAAGTAAAGGAGCCTAAGAAATCGAAACGTAAAATTGAATTATCAGGCGTATTTTTTACTACACCGGTCACGGTATAATCGCGCGCATTGTTAATGGTAAGGGTTTTTCCTATCGGATCTTCATCACCAAAATATTTTAGTGCTGTGTTTTCGGTAAGGATGACCGAGTAGGGTTCTGTTAATACTTTCTGCGGATTTCCTTTAATCAGTTCAAAATCGAATACGTTGAAGAACCCGCTATCGGCAAAGAAGAATTTTGTTTCCTGAAAAATGTTCTCGTCTTTTTTTACAATAAACGGACTCCATCCGGAAGGATTGTAAACGCGAACGCCTTCTTCTACTTCAGCAAAACTTTTTAGTGCCGGTAGCAGCGCGGTGGGAGAGACAGACGTTTTGGACACCTGCCCACCAAAGCTGTATTCCATGGAGCTTCTGTAAATACGATCCGCTTTACTGTGAAATGTATCAAAACTTAACTCATGCGTAACCCATAGAATAAGAAGCAGGGCAGTAGCAAGGCCTAAGCCAAGTCCGGTAATATTGATCAACGAATAGGAAAATTGCTTGCGAAGATTACGAAAACTGATCAGGAGGTAGTTTTTGAACATGACAGTGGGGTTTTGGTATTAGACTCATGCGTTTAGCAAGAGGTTGCACCTTTCACTGGAATTTTGATCTTCAACTGAATCCAATGGCATTAATCACGGTTTGAGTGGCGATTTTAAGATTATGATGGGTTGTAGTTCTGCGGCCGGTTTGATTTTCTTTTGCTCATCGTAACCATTCCACTGACTGTTTGCTACATAGTAAAGTGTGTTGTTAACAAGGCAGCCATTGGTTGGCTCATTAAAATCTGCATGCGCTCTATCAATGGTACGCGCAGCAACAATAGCGTCATGGGTGTTGTTGAGGGTAAGCTCCATTACACGCATAGGCTGCACACCATTTTGTATGGTTATTAATTTATTTTCATAGACATATAACCCATCAACACCTTTTATTGAAGCTATAGCCTCAATGGGTAGTAATATAAGCTCCTGGGTTTTCAGAGTTAGCCTGAAAATTCCTTTTATATAGTCAGCTATGTACAGGTATGTTTCATCTTTTGAAAAACCAATACCTTGAATGTTCCAGAATTCAGATGAAGAGAAATACGGGTCAAGTTTTTTGGTTTGGCGATTTACTTTGAAAATTACATTGTTACGACTGTCGGATACAAATACATCTCCTGCCTTATTCAGAATCAAATCCCCAAAGAAAAATTCTTTTGCTTCATGTTGTGGTTCATATCGGGCAATCAGCTTACGCGTACGAAGATCAAATTGATAAATGGCCGATGCGAGTGTTGAATCGTAGTCCATCATTTCAGGTGTGATGGTGGAGGCTACCCAAAGGCTATTGGTTATCGGGTCAACCTTCACACTCATGGCCGCACCTAATCCATCTTGTTTTGAGGCAATGAAGTCAGAATCGGTACCCGCTTCGTCAATGAACATTACTTTTCGCTTGTGAATACTGGTTACGAAAAACGTTCCGGTTTTTAAACCCGGTGTAATGCTTTCGGCATGAAGTTGTGAGTCGGAAATGGTGAACGCTCGTGTACTGGTCTGAATCGGTTTATTTAATTCGGTTTTAAGTTCCTGTATGCGTTTAAAATCTTCCCGTTCATGAAGGCTATTGAAATCATCGAGACTTAAATCAAATGACGTATTGATCAGAATGGCATTGCGCAGAAGCGCTACAGCTTCTTCAGGCTTTTGCATATGCACCGCGGCCAACGCTTTTTGATACATGATTCCCTGATGGTAGGGATGCATTTCAAGTGCCTTGGAAATGTGATCGTAAAAGACGGAATAGTCTTTCAGCCGATATGCTTCTTTCGCGAGGTTGTAACGTTCCTGAAGCGATAAATCCTGTGAAATACCAAGGGTACTTTGCAGCATCCATAAAAGAATAAGCGTAGGGGTCAGTATTTTCTTTGCACTCATGGGGTGTGGATTCGAGGTATATGGTTACATTGGACTAAGCAAAATTCAGTATATTTCTACTTTAATCGTTGTCCGCTTTCGGGCAATTTGTGAATGAGGGCTTCCTTACTACGACTCTTACACTATGAAATTTGTTAAATTATTTTTGATCATCGCACCGCTCGCCTTATCCTGTCAATCACCCGATACGGATGCTGAAAGAAGAGCTGAGGTTATGGAGGCCGATAAGAAGTTTAGCCAAATGGCTAGCGAAAAAGGTATTGCGGAGGCCTTCATTTATTATGCAGATGAGAAGGTGATTAAGCCAACGTCAGGCAAACAACCCGTGGTTGGGAAATTTGCCTTGATGGATTGGTATGAGAAAAATCCACCGGGCGATGAAAAGTTAGTTTGGGAGCCGCTTCGTGCAGAAGCTAGTGGTAACTTGGGCTATACCTTTGGTGGATATGAATTACACACCAAAACACCGGACGGATTGCGTGATACGGTGCTCTATGGAAATTACGTGTCGGTGTGGAAGCGAAAAAGTGATGGAACCTGGCGCTATGTGGTGGATACAGGTAGTGCAACAGATGGACCGGTGTCATTAAAAAAATAGTGGTCGCTTAATTAAGCAACCACTATCAAGTATTTTTATTCTTTCAGTTTCTTCACTTCACCTTCATAAAAAGCCAGGTTAGGCTTCTGATTCTCGGGAAGATTTTTGATCGCTAACTCCCAATATTTGATGGCATTCTTTTTATCGCCTAATGCGGTGTAACCTCTGGCTAAACCAACATTAGGTGTAAATTTATCTTCAGGGTGATTTTTTGCATTCAACTTGAATACTTCCATGGCTTTTTGATTTTTTCCGGTGTTTAGCAAAAGCCTGCCATATTGATGTACAGCACCTACGGATGCAGTGGGATGCGCAATCGCTTTATCCATAACAGCTTCTGCCTCATCGTTTCGATTCATAGCCATCAATACCTGTGCTTTGGTTGAAAGTGAATTGAAATTTTCCTGTCCGAAGAACGGATCACTGATGGCCAGGTCAGCCCATTGAAGTCCTTGCTCAAGTTCGACTTTGTTTTGTGCACAGAAGGTTGCTGCGGCTATGTAGGATTGATGCTGGAATCCGGCAGTTGACCCGCGCATTTCATCGCGAATGGTTTGCACGTATAATTCATTTGCATTCGGCACTTCAATTTTGAATCCGATGCGTTTGTTCTCCCATTGCAAGAAAGCAACAGCCGAATTTCTTCTGCGATCATCAAAGCTGTAGGTAAGCCATTCGGTGTACTCGCAATCTTGTGGGGTTGCCTGCACACGCACCACATCCAGTTCAGGGTTGTAGAAGTAACTTCCCCAACTGCTGGCATCTTTGTTGAGTATCCAGGTCCAGGGGCCTTCTTTTTCAACAGCAAGGAAAAGCCCATATGTGCCGGCCGCCACTTTCTTTCCACCAACCTGTACATCATGCGAAAAGCTAATGGTGGTATTTTCATTAGATCCTGCCCGCCAGGGTGCTGCTTTAGATGTACCAAAACCCTGATCGACATACCCATAATGCACTACATCACCCCAGATTTTTCCTTTACGATCCTCACCATTTGGTCCGTGAACATCGGGGCTGCTGTAGTTGATGGTAACCTGCACCAATCCAATGGATTGGGTTACGCTTGATTTCTGGTTATCTCCGCTTGGCGGCAGAGATATGCCTTGTGCGAAGGCAACTGATCCGAGGCAAATGAATGCCCACGTTACGAGTAGATTTTTTTTCATACGCATTCAGAATTTGGTTAACATGAATTTAACGAGCATTCTGGTAAATGCGGTTGGCTTTTAGTCCACTTTTAAATAACCGGCAAAACCAGAGGTTACGCGGATCGCTGGGCCAATTTGTATTCGGGATTCCAGCTGTATCGATAGAATTTCTGTACGAAACCGAACGGTACGAAGTACTACATGCTTAATTTTACAATATGAAAGAATTCCAACCCCGTACGTTTAAATTTAAAGCCTGGAATCGAGAGGCGCGATTGCTGATGAAGCTGGGTAGCATCGATTGTGTAAAGGGAGAGTTGTTTAAGCGCGATCATATTTTATTGCAATATACCGGCCTGGTAGATAAGCACGATGAAGAGATTTATGAGATGGATATCCTGCTTAAGCAGGACCGAAAATTTTTGGTGCGCTGGCACGATAGTTTTAACGGTTGGTATATCGTGAACTATCCGGGTAAGGATTCGTTCCAACCGCTCCACAAGGAAGATGCACAGCGCATGAAGCGGTTATGTAATTTTTTTGAGTCGGATGAAAATACGGAAAGCTGAAGGCTACTTTTTATCCTGTAGCTTTTTTTCAATGTAGGCTACGGCTGCCCCAATGGTGGTAAGTTTTTCAGCATCTTCATCGGGAATGCGGATATCAAATGTTTGCTCGAAATCCATCACAATTTCAGCGTAGTCAAGCGAGTCAATTCCCAGGTCTTTCACCAGGTTTGTATCGGGGTTGATTTCAGACTCAGCTACACCAAGTTTATCGATTAATATGCGGGCAACTTTTTGCGAAACGTCAGCCATAAAAAATGAATTTCGCAAAGGTATTAAATCCTCATTAAATTCATCAAAATGGAAGCTTTTTTAGAATCGCATAAAGAATTCGGTACCTTCTCCAACGGTGGATTTTACGGTGAGTGTTCCCTGATGCTGACGCATCACCTGACGCGATAAACTCAGCCCAATTCCTGAACCCGATTTCTTGGTGGTAAAGAAGGGGATAAAGATTTTCTCAAGGGCCTCGGGATCAATACCGGAGCCATTATCACGGACTGAAATCACCGGTCGGTTTTTCTCGGTAACAGATGCCTTTACCGTAATCACTTTTTCTTCCTGTTCTTCATCAAACGCCTGAATGGCATTTTTTACAAGGTTAATCAGCACTTGCTCGGTTAACCCCCGATCGGCCAACAAGGTTAAATCAGGCGGATCGATGTTGACCACAAGCTTAATGTTCTTTTCGGCTAGCTCATTTTTGTGCAACATGCAGATTTCATCCAGCAAGGTGCATACGAGAAAAGTTTGTAAACGCGGCTTGGGTATGTGAGTGAGACTACGAAATTCTTTTACAAACTGAATCAGGTTTTCACTTCGCTTGCTGATGGTTTGCAGCGACAGGTGGATATCTTCCAACTGATCTTTTTGCAACGGCTTTTCTTCTGTTCCCTTCACGTGGTCGCTGATCTCGGCCTCCATGGTTCCGGCCAACGATGAAATCGGAGTAACCGAATTCATGATTTCGTGTGTGAGCACGCGCACCAGGTTTTGCCAGGCTTCCATTTCCTTTTCTTCCAGTTCACTCTGAATGTTTTGCAATGAAATCAGTTTCATGTTTTCACCGCGCAGGGTCAATTCAATCGCATAGATGGAAAGTTGAATAATGTCTTCCCCGACTTTTAGGCGCATCAACTCACGGCCACCAGTTTTTAAACGTAAAAACGTATGAACGAGGTTAGGATCAACTTCTTTTAAATCGCCTAACGCATTCGCATTATTTATTTTTAAAAGCTTTCGTGCAGCGCTGTTAAAGATTTCAATTTTTCCGGTGGTATCGTTAAAAATCACCAAGCCGATACCCACGTGCATCACAATGTTTTTATAAAACAGGTATTCCGAATCTTTTTCCTGGCGCGAGTTTCGCAGTCGCGTAAGGGCTTCGTTTAGTTCCTGATGAAAGCGTTGCACGTATGGATCATGGCTTTCGGTTTTAAAGGAAGCTGAAAAATCATCAAAGCTTACCGAGTCGAGAAAGGAGGCAATGTCTTTATTCGATTGATCAACCAGGTCAATCAGTTGTTTAATCTGAAAAGCGGTGAGCCCCAGAAACGCAATGGCTAGCCAATAGTGATTTTCGAACAGAAAAAAACAGAGCGCAAAAATGCTGGCCGCTAAAAACAGTATTCTGGGTACAACCGGTGATTTCCAGTTAAACTTATAATCCATACTTTTCCATTCTGCGATACAGCGAAGCGCGGGTTAATCCCAGCTCGTCAGCAGCTTTCGAAATATTTCCGCTGTGCAGATTCAAGGCTTTCACGATAGCCGCTTTTTCCACTTCATCCAGGTTTAACGTTTCTGCCGATGAAGAGGATACCGGTCGGCTAAACAGGAAATCGCTTTCCTGTAACGAAGCCGAGTCGGTCATGATCACGGCACGTTCAATGGCGTGTTGCAACTCACGGATATTGCCAGGCCAGGCATATCGTTTTAGTTTGTCCATCGCGTTCGGTGCGATGGTTGTTACCTGCTTGTGGTACTTACGGGCGTAGTAATCGAGGTAATGGCGTGCGAGTAATGAAATATCTTCAACGCGATCGGCCAAAGGCGGAACTTTGATTTCAACCGTGTTGATGCGGTACAATAAATCCTGACGGAATGTTCCCTGCTCCACCATTTGATGCAGCGGCATGTTGGTGGCACAGATTAAACGAATATCAACCGCTATCGACTGGTTGGAACCTACCCGCGTTACCTGCCGCGATTGCAGTGCGCTCAGCAATTTACTTTGCAATGCCATGCTTAGGTTTCCGATTTCGTCTAAAAAGAGTGTGCCGCCATTGGCCAGTTCAAATCTTCCGGGCCGATCTTCGCGCGCATCGGTAAAGGCGCCCTTCTTATGGCCGAATAATTCGCTTTCAAACAACGTTTCTGTAATGGCACCCATATCCACCGAAACGAAGCTGTTGTCTTTCCGCAGCGAGCGTTGGTGAATGGCGCGGGCGATGAGTTCTTTTCCAGTTCCGTTTTCTCCGAGTATCAACACGTTGGCATCCGTCTTGGCTACTTTATCAATCAGCCCGAACACTTCTTTAATGGCTATGCTTTCGCCAATGATTTCGCCAAACGGTTTACTGATTTGCTCTTCCAGCATTTCTTTGGCTTTGCGCAACTTGTCTACTTCGTTGTACGACTGCTTCAAACGAATGGCCGTAGAAATGGTGGCAATTAATTTTTCATTTTGCCAGGGTTTAAGGATGAAATCGGTGGCGCCTTGCTTCAGGGCTTTCACGGCCATTTCCACATCGCCAAAAGCCGTGATCAGGATGACCACCGCGCTCGGATCTTTCTCCAGAATTTTTTCCAGCCAGTAAAAGCCTTCCTTACCGCTGGTAATGTCCTTGCTGAAATTCATGTCCAGCAGGATCACATCGTACGTGTCGTTATTGAGTAAAAAAGGAATTTTATTCGGGTTCTTTTCTATGATTACATGGTGGTTTTGCTTCTTGAGCAACATCTTGGCTGCCAGTAGAACGTCCTCATCATCATCGATCATCAATATTTTGCCACCTTCAGGATTCATGGTATAGATTTAAGTAGTGCTTTTAGTTAGTAAAAGTTGTGCCAGTTACAGAATTGTTTGTTTTGGAGCAAAAATGGGGAAAGCAGTGTTCTTTCCTGCACAAATATGTTCATAATTGAACACATTTTTTGTGCGAATACGGACTGTAGTTAAGGGTTTTTTAATTCAACAACCAAACGATCCCCAAAAACCTTAAACACGCGTTCATCGGTAAGCAGCATAAATTGCACTCCTTTTTCAATTTGGAGTTCGCGCGTTTTACCATCGAATAAATCAAAAAAAATCAACTTGTCATTCAGGGCATAGTATAACTCTTCTCCCAGAAAATTAAAGTACCGAATCTCTTTTCCTGGAATAAGCCGAATCCGTTTGCCAATGGCATTGTGAATCTCAATGCCTGCATTTTTATTATGGATGAATAAAAAGTTTTGGTATTCGCGCATGCCAATAAAATCTGTTTTCTCTTTGGCTACATGTGGCGATAGGTAAATTTCCACGTCAATGCTTTGTTTAGCAGTATTCAACTTTTTGATACTCAGGTCAGCGCCATCCAGTATCCAAAGGTTTTGATCGCCCGATGAACACACCAACCACGGCTCAATGGCAAACTCCTCCGGAACGGGTTGTTTGTTCAACGTGCCGAATAATCCGTAGCTGTACCAATTTCCTTTACGATCAAAACTGAATGCGCGCGATCCGTCACGGGGTTCAAAAAGAGCGAGTGGTAACTCAGGTTTTATTTCTTCAACCAGTTTTCCGTTGATGTCGAATTTCTGAATCGTACCGGTCTCAAATTGCACGTACAAATCACCGGGCCGGTCTACATAGGCTGCCGTTACGGGTTGATTCAACGGAACAGTTATTGGAAATTGCTGACCGTACGAAAGAAAAGGCAGTACGACCAGCAAATAAATTATTCTCATGCTATGCGGAAAAAGTTTTAAGCTCAACGGTTTTTCCATCGTACACGGCATAGGTATTAAAGTGAACCCACTCACCAAGATTGATGTACCGGCTGTTTGCACCCACTTCCAGATCGAGCGGTAAATGCCGGTGACCGAAAATGTAGTAATCATGGTGGTGATGCTTTTCCAGTTCTTTACAATAGGTAAGCAAAAATTCATTTTCTTCTCCTTCAAATTTTTCTTCACGTTTCGTGTTACTGATCCGGCTTTTTCTCGACCATATTTTAGCAATGCCTATGCCAAGGTTGGGATGTATACGGGCAAACAGCCACTGGCAAATTTTACTGTTGAAAAACTTTTTCAGGATTTTATAGGAGGTGTCACCCGGGCCAAGTCCATCGCCATGGCCGATCATTAATTTTTGATTGTTGCACGTTAGTACCACCGGGTTACGGTAAATCGGGATATCCAGTTCGCGTGGGAAGTAATCAAACATCCACATGTCGTGATTGCCGGTGAAGAAAATAATGGGAATCCCCGCATCGCGCAGTTCCGCAAGTTTTCCCTGTAACCGGATAAATCCTTTCGGAATGGCTTGCCGGTATTCAAACCAGAAATCAAAAATATCGCCTAACAGGTAAATCGCCTGAGCTTCGCTTTTTATGGAGTCGAGCCACCGCACAATTCGCTTTTCACGAGCCAGACTATCCTCATAATTGGGTACACCCAAATGGAAATCGGAGGCAAAGAAAATCTTCTTACCGGCTTCAAGTTTAATTTCCACAGGGGTATTCATTGGCCTAAAAATAAAAAACTCAGACCTGATTGTAAGCCTGAGTTTTTATTTAGTGTGTTTTTAAATTATGGGTTATCGGTCTTGGGTTCTTCCGAAACCGGAATCACTTCCGGTGCAGGCGGAACCTCAACCTTTTCTTCTTTCTTTTCGCCACTACCATTCGTGAACTGCTGGTAGGTAGTAAGCTTATCGAATGGTCGTTTGCCAATCAATCTTTCCAGATCCGACTGGAACAGGATTTCCTTTTCCAACAACTCTTTGGCAATCACTTCCAGGTGTTCACGGTGTTTGCTCAACAAATCTTTCGTGCGCTTGTAGCAGGAATCGATGATCTTCTTCACTTCCTGGTCGATACGTTGAGCCGTGGCATCTGAATACGGTTTTTGAAACGCGTAATCGTTAGCTTTTGAATCGTAGAACGACATGTTTCCGATTTCAGGGTTCATGCCGTAAACCGTTACCATACTGTAGGCCATTTTGGTTATGCGTTCCAGATCGCTCAAAGCTCCTGTAGAAATCTTTCCAAAAATAAGATCTTCAGCTGCGCGACCACCGAAGGTCATGCACATCTCATCCAACAATTGCTCGGTTTGATAGAGGAACTGTTCTTTCGGTAAATATTGAGCATAACCCAACGCGGCAACACCACGCGGTACAATGCTAACCTTCACCAACGGATCGGCATGCTCCAGGAACCAACCGGCTACGGCATGACCCGCTTCGTGGTAAGCCACAATTTTCTTTTCTTCCGGTGAAATGATTTTGGTTTTCTTTTCCAATCCACCAATCACGCGGTCAATCGCATCCTGAAAATCCTGCATGTCAACGGCTTTCTTATCTCTGCGTGCAGCGATCAAGGCAGCTTCGTTACATACGTTGGCAATTTCAGCACCGGCAAAGCCAGGCGTTTGTGCCGAAAGTTTTTTAATGTCAACCGATGAATCCAGTTTGATAGGCTTCAGGTGCACCTTAAAGATAGCTTCCCGACCAACAATATCCGGCTTATCAATGCTGATCTGCCTGTCGAAACGACCGGGACGCAATAAGGCAGAGTCGAGTACATCCGGTCGGTTGGTAGCTGCCAGAATAATTACACCTGAATCGGTTGCAAAACCATCCATCTCTACCAATAATGAGTTCAAGGTATTTTCACGTTCATCGTTGGCACCCGGCATCTGGCCGCGACCACGCGAACGACCGATGGCATCGATCTCATCGATAAACACAATACACGGAGCCTTTTCTTTGGCTTGCTTGAACAGGTCGCGTACACGCGCAGCACCTACACCCACAAACATTTCCACGAAATCTGAACCTGACAAGGAGAAGAACGGCACTGCAGCTTCACCGGCAACGGCTTTTGCCAACAAGGTTTTACCGGTACCCGGAGGGCCTACGAGCAATGCACCTTTCGGAATTTTACCACCCAGCTTGGTGAACTTGGATGGGTTCTTCAAGAACTCAACGATCTCACGAATTTCTTCTTTGGCTTCTTCCAAACCGGCAACATCTTCAAACGTAATTTTTACTTTGTTTTCGGCATCGAACAACGCTGCCTTTGATTTTCCGATGTTGAAAATCTGACCACCGGGGCCACCGCCACCCGTCATTCTGCGCATCAACATCCAGAAGCCAAACAACAACAGGAACAAAAAGCCCCAGCTAAAGAAATGGCCGATGTAATCGATTCGTGTTTCCGATCTGTACTCGGGGCGATCGGCTTCAGGAATTTTACTGATCCACTCGTTGTATTTCCTGTCGAAATTATCAACGGAGATAACTTTTACTTTATAGTGTGGGCCAGCGTTGTTTTGACCCATTGGCCCCTGAATATCTTCCTTGTATTTCGCATTCTGCAAGGCATTTGAATTCAAGGTTACTTCAACGTATTCTTTATCTTTTATGAGTATAATGCTCCGTACATCGCGACTTTCAATCATCGCTTTCAGCTCATTCTCATCTTTTTCTTTCAGGTTGTTGTTTGATGTAAACCACATCACCCCCATAATCACCGCAATGGTGACCAGGATTACCCATAATTGATAGTTGCCACCCTTGGGCACCTTTGGAGGGATCATTTTATTATCGCGCTTATCCGACATGTTTTCTGTATTTCAAAAAGTCAATTTTCTCTTCCAATAACGCTGCCTTTTTTATTTGGTTATGGCAGCATCTTCAATTTCTGTTACTTCCGCATCTCCCCACAGTTTTTCAAGGGCGAAAAATTCGCGCTTGTCTTTGCGGAAGATGTGGGCAACCACATCAAAGTAGTCGAGTAACACCCATTCTTTATTGTTTTTGCCTTCCACATGCCAGGGATTTTCGTTCAAAGCCTTGTATACTTCAGCGTCAACGGATTCGGCAATGGCATCCAGTTGCTTGTCTGAACCACCTGAACAGATCACAAAAAAATCGGCAATGGCATTTTTTACTTTTCTCAGATCCAGAACCAGGATGTCGAGGGCTTTTTTCTCCTGCATTCCTTTTACTATGGCGTCACAAAGTTTTTCAGAACTGACACCCTTTCTTTTCTTCGCCATTAAACTATCTTCGGTTTTCGTACAAAACTAACAATATTTACTTGTATAAAATCCCTGCCAATACCCTTTTCATGGGGCACAAACTGGTTTTCGTGCCAGAATGTCATTCTACCAACGATGAAGCACAACGCCTGCTTCAACAAAAGGGTTCAGCGGATGGTTTGGTGGTGATAACAGCCAATCAAACGGCTGGGCGGGGTCAGCGCGGCAACACGTGGATTACGGAGCCGGGCAAGAATCTCACCTTTTCCATTGGATTAAAGCCACACTTTCTTGATCCTAAAAAGCAGTTCTTCCTCAGCATGGCGATTTCGTTGGGTTTGCTGGATGGTTTGACAAGTTTGTTGCCTAAGGCCGAAGTAAAAATCAAGTGGCCAAACGATATGATGCTGAACGGCAAAAAAACCTGCGGCATCCTGATCGAAAATCAGTTGATGGGCCAGCTGCTGGATCGAGCGGTGGTGGGGATTGGCGTGAATGTAAATCAGGTTTCGTTCTCCATTCCAACGGCAACCTCGCTGGCTGCTGAAGCCGGGCATGAATTTGATTTGAATGAATTGTTTTCACATTTACTGCAAAAAATTGAAGCGCGCTATTTACAACTAAAAGTGGGAGAATTTGATCGGATGAAATATGATTATGAGCAACATTTGTATTGGCGCGATGAGGTTCATGATTTTGTTGTGAATGAGCAACCCGTTTCAGGGATAATAGAAGCCGTTTCAGAAGAAGGGAAACTGGAAGTTTTGATTGATGGCAAATTCAAACAATTTGCTTTTAAGGAAATCAGTTACGGATACAACCAATGAAGACGATAACCGGAGTTTTAGTTGCCATGCTCTTGCAAAGTGTTGCATGCGCACAACAGCATACCATCACCACAGAAGACATTACCCATTTTTGGGAAGCCTATGACGCGTTGACTTCCGCCAAATCAAAAGAAGACAGTATTTCCATTATTCAACAGCGCTACATTGACCGTGCAACCGAGCATTTCAAAACGTTTATCCGCATCCGCAAATTTACCGCTGAGGAGTATGTAACGTTGCTTAGTAAATATCCGAAGTTCTGGAAATCAGTCAGACCACTGACAGAAAATATCGCCTATCGAAAAGCGGAGATTGAAACAGTTTTACAAAAGTTTAAAAATGAATTGCCGGGATTTGAGATTCCGGATGTTTGTTTCGCGATTGGATGTTTGCGTACGGGTGGTACCATAGGTGATCAATTAATCTTGATAGGATCGGAAATTGCTGCTGCAAATAAGGAAGTTGTAAAAGATGAATTGTCTCCCTGGTTGAAAAGCATAATCGGCAATACAGGCGATATCGTATCGATGGTGGCACATGAAGCGGTGCATACACGGCAGCGTGGTAATCTCAGAAATGCGGGCTTACTGGTACCTGTTTTAAATGAAGGAATAGCAGACTTTGTAACAGAAAAAATTTCGGGAATGAACATCAATACGCTTATTCATACTTATGGAAAGGAAAATGCTTGTGTCATACGAGATGAGTTCAATGAGGCAATCCAAAATAAAAGCGCGGATTTAAAGCCCTGGTTGTACAATGGAAATAACTCGGGAGGGAGAGTGGCTGATCTCGGTTATTATGTTGGGTACGCCATTGCTGAATTGTACTATAACAAACAGTCCGACAAGCAAAAAGCATTGGAGTGGTTGCTGGATAGAAGTAAGTACAAGAAAATTTATGAGTTAAGTGGTTATAAGGAAAGCTGCAAGTAATATGCAAACCACAGAGCGCTCAAAGGAGGCACAGAGAACACAAAACGAATCTCCGTGCCTTTGCGTGACCTTTGCGCCCTCTGTGGTTAAAGGTTTTTGAAATCAAAACTCAATCTTATAACTCAATACCGGTATCAAAGGCGTTTGGTATGCAGTCGTGATTTTTCCGGTAAGCGGTTCGAAATAACTTCCGTAAATATTTTTTCGGTTAGTTACATTTTGAATATCCAATGCAAGTGTATGGGTTGACTTGGGTTTGTTGCGCTTTAAACTGATGCGGATGTCCGTTCTGAAGTAAGCAGGATTCTGTTCTTCAAATGCTTTATCTTCCTGATAAACGGTTTCCCCTTTTAAAAGTGATTCCTCCAGGTCTACCGGAGTGGTACGCAAGCCACCGCTGTACAGGCTTCGAACATTCAATCCGAGTACGCGATCTTTTTTTAGGGTGAATTCTTTACCAGCAGTAAAGGTCATGTTGGCGTTACCGTTGTAGCGTGTGTTGCGCCACGCGTTCTCCTGTGTTTTGTATAATGAATTGTATATGGAAGCAGTCAGCAGAAAGTACAGGTTGTTGTGAGTGAATTGCTCCAGTGTAAATTCTGCACCATAATTTTTACCGAGGCCTTCATTTATTAATGGATCAGTTTGAAATGACCACTGTTGATTAATAATCGAGTAAGATTCGTTCTCCCCGGGCTTAACCGGTATATTAAACAAGTGTTGATAGTAGGTCTCCACTTTCATACGCAGGTATGGATTTAATGACCGGTCATAACCAACTACAACATGATGTGCCTTACTTAAGCCTAGATTTTTGTTAGGCAATATAATCTGACCGTCATCTACGTATTCAGCAAAATAAGATCCGAGCGGTTGAACCTGACTGTGTAATCCATATCCAAAACTGATGCTGTTTCTTTCGTTGAGCGCATACGATGCACTGACCCGTGGCTCCAATGACTTGGAATTATTCAACAACAGTTGAAGATAATGAAGTCCGGCATTTATGGTAAAGCGTTCACTTGCCTTTATGTTAAGCTGCGAAAACAACTGAATGCTTTGTGTATTTCCTTTGGTGTTGATAAACGTATCAAGTTGCTCCGCGTCTTCATTAAATTCGCTTTGCTCAAGATTGTAGTACAATTGATTCAGGTAAACTCCGCTTCGCACACTATACCGTGCCGATAACTTGGTGTTTAAAACCGAGCTAACAGTGATTTTTGTGTTACTGAACTTTTCATAATACCAAAACCGATCTTGGTATTCATCGTCCAGTTTGTACATTTTATCGCCCATGGCGTTGCCTGATGCCAGCACCGTGGTTTGTAAAAAGTTATTCGTGTTGATCATGTAGGCATGTTTGATGCCTATTGCTCCGGTATTGGAAAAATATCTGTCACTATAGCGATCGTATTCACTTTCCCATTTCAGTGAATCCTGTACAGCATCTTTGTGCTGATCGCTCAAGCCACCAAATCCAAAAACAGAAATACTGTTCTTGCTGTTGATGGGTAGATGAATGTTCACTGATAAATCTTGAAAGTTGGTCGCAAAGTCGCCAAGTGGAACACCCAGTTGTGCCAATAGCGAGAGGGTTGAGTACCGGTAATTGATCAGGTAAGAACCCTTATAGTTTTTGGCAATGGGTCCTTCGGCCGCAAAGTCAGTACCCAAAAAGCCAGCTTGTAGCGTAAATTCTCTTTTTTCGTTGTTACCCTTTCTCAGACTTAAATCAAACACACCGGATAGCGCGTTGCCGTATTCCGCGGTAAAGGCACCCGTTAGAAAGTCGGAGTTGGTGAGCAGTTGTGAACTGAGAATGGAAATGCCGCCTCCGGAAGTGCCCGGATTTACAAAGTGATTGGGGTTTGGAATGTCTATGCCTTCCATGCGCCACAGCAATCCGTTCGGACTGTTACCGCGAATGGAAATATTATTATTCCCATCATCGGTACTCACCACCCCCGAGAACGATGCGGCCATACGGGCGGGATCATTCACGGCAGCAGCAAACTTCCGGGTTTCTTCAACAGAAAAGGTACGGCCGCTGATCAATACCATGTCGTTGATGGTGCGGTCTTTTTCAGTAGCCGTCACCACAATCTCATCCATTTGCACAATATCTTCTTCGATGGGAATGTTCAAGACCACTTCCTTTCCGGAGTTGACAATTACGTTAGGCAGAATGAAATCTTTATAGCCGATAAAACTAACCCGCACAGTGTATGTACCAACTGGCAGTTTCTGGATTTTAAATTCGCCATCCACATCTGTGGTTGCGCCAACTAACGGATCAGTATTCAACACCATAACCGTTGCACCGGGCAAAGGCATTTGGGTTACCTGATCGACAATCTTTCCCCGAAGGGTTTGGGTTAATGATTGGGCATGCAGCCAGTGGGCTGTGAAAATGAAAACAAGGACAAAGCTCTTTTTTAGAATTTTCATGGGGTTTGTGATTCAGTTTATCTCTACGACAACTGAATGTGGTGTTACCCCTATGCAGCTTTAAATTTTTTTAAAAAGTATCTCAGGTTAACCACAAAGTGACACAAAGAAGGCGCAAAGTCCTCCAAGTAAAATGTTTAACGCGCAACTCTTTGTGCCCTTTGTGCTGCCTCGGTGACCTTTGTGGTTTGAACTTTAAGTTGACTTTAAAACAATCGAATGCCCGCTCTGAAGCCCCACCAGATTTGTGAAGCAAGGTCATGTTGCGTGTAGGTTCGTTCGGATTGAATTGTCGGTGTGTAGTAGGTAAACAATTCCGGATGTCGATTGAAGGTAGTATCGTATATGCGAATGGAAACCGTTGGCCCGGCATAGAGGGCAAAATTTTTGGCGACCTGAAAATCCAATCCTGCATACATGCGGTTTATAACATTCAATGCTTCTATATTGCCTTTATTGATTTGATTGGCCGTTACCTCAATGTTCAGGTACAGTTTTTTCAAAATGCGTGGCGAGGTGCCCACACCATAACCAAACGACCACACAACAGTATCCGCTTTTTCCGGTCGAACACCAACGCTGATAATATTATAGAAAACACGAACACCTGTTCGAAAAGAAATACTGACCGGCATCACTTCATCGACACCCAGTTCTAGCGTGTGGTATCCCTTGGCCACAAAGCTTAAAAAACCAATAGGGACACCCCGAATGCTATCGGCTATGTTAAGAAAGCCGATTTGCGATCCGGAAATTTGCTTCGCGATATTCACAAAGCCTGATACCTGCGAACCGCTGATGGATTTACTGATGTTGGCAAAGCCTGACACCTGTGCCCCTGTGGTGTGTTTACCGGTCAGGTTTAAGAAACCGGCAAGTTGTACGCCTTGCATATTTTGCATGTTAAGGTTTGCAAATCCTGCAGCCTGTACTCCGCTTGCTGACTGAAGATTTAAGTTGAATGTTCCGCCCAATTGAACACCTTTGGTTTCACCGCCATTCAGGTTAAACACACCAGCAGCCTGGAAGGCTTTTACATTGCTGGTGTTGATGTTGAACACGCCTCCGAATTCAGCTTTGTTGGTTCCTGCCGAATAACCACCAATCATGTTGAACGACCAATCGTTGGTAACACTGCCGCTTAACTTGCGGTTGGTGCCTACAAATGGAACAAACGAAACCTGCCACGTGCGGTGAATGGTATCGCGCATGTTGGTTAGGTGAATACTGGCCACGGAACGTTTCGTCCACGACCAAAATTTCACTGCGGGTTTCGCGAGGCTTTCGCCCACGTTATTCAGTTTCTCTTTATCAATGCGAATGGAAATCTTTTGGAACGATGAACGCTTTTGCGGAGCCAACAGAACCGTATCGGTGTAATCAACTTTTTTAACAATGAGTTTGTAATCATAAGTAGTTGGTTTCTTCACCACGTACTCAAAGTATCCGTATTGATCGGTTGTAACCGAACGAAGCGTAACCGGGTTGTAAACCGTAGCGTTACCGATTCGTGAACCGGAGGTCTCATCTACAATATACCCGCGAATAACTACTTCTTTTGAGACATTGGGAGCCGGTGTAAGAATGACGTACACTCCTTTTTGTTTCATTTTGATGTTGCCATCAAAAACAGTCTCTAATATTTCACGGGTGGTTTGCTGTTCAAATTCATAGGAAACAGATCGCGACACATCAAGCGAGGAGGCACTATAGGAAAACACACATCCGGATTCCTGCGAAAGTCTTTTTAAGAAAATATCAAGGCGTTCATCCTGAGCCTGAATGGATACCTGCCGTTCAAGCACGGGCACCTGTTGGGCCAATACGGGTAAAGAGCCGATTAGAATGAATACACAGAGAAAGGATCTCATAAATAGACAAGAGACGCAGTCACTAACGGGAGATTGGCGATAAGGTTTCTTATGGGCAACCCACTCCATCAAGAATTATTTCTGTTCCTGTGTCGGTTACGGTAAGGTTAAGGGTTTCGGAAATTATTCCCAGAATGGTTTCCAGGCTTTCATTCGTAAAGCTTACTGTGAGGCGACATGTTTTGATGTTTTCAGTAACTACAATTTTTCGGTTGTAAACCTGACTAAGTTGATTCACAGCCTCTGTCAGGGCGATATCATCGAATGTGAATTCCAGTGTTTTATAGGCAATCACATTCGGGTTGGCTTCGGCCTTCGAAAATTGTTTGGTGGATTTATCGAACAATCCTTTTTCACCGGCTTTTATGGAAATGCCTTCGTCCTGGTTGGAGTAAAACTGGACTTCGCCTTCAATCACTGAAACTTCAACGATTGGATTATCTGTGTATGCATTTACATTAAAGGTGGTGCCGATATCCCGAATAAACAGTTCATCGGTTTGCACCAGCCACTCAACTTTTTTATCAGGCTTTATGGTAATGGTAGCTTCACCTTTTAGTTTTATAACACCTGTCTTTTTTCGCTCGTTGTACACCACTTCAGCTGCGCTGTTTTTATTCAACGCTATTTCTGTGTTGTCGGCAAGCGTTTGCGTAACTACTTCAACTTCGCTGGCTAACTGAAGTTGCTCGGTACTGAAAAACTGCCAATGCAGAAAATAGGAGAGCACACTGATCAGCAACAGGCTGGCCGCCACACGCCACAGGTTTACCATGGGTAATTTTCGGACTTTACCAACATTGATTTTTTCTTTCACCTTTTCCCAGGCTGCTTCTGCATTATATTCATGTCCGTCATCAACCTGTGCTTTTTCATAAATCAGTTTAGCGTGATCGAAATATTTTTGATTCTCATCCGATAGGGCACACCACTCCCGAACCAACTGCTTTTCCTGTTCAGTAGCTTCCCCGGTAATGTACTTACCAACCAACTCATCCATATCGTATCCTTCTCCGTTCATGGCTCCAACAATCCGTTCATGAGTATGGCAATCAGTGGCAGGTAGTCGCGTAATTGTTCACGCATAATTTTCAAGGCTTTGCCCATCTGGTTCTCTACCGTTTTCACAGAGAGATTTAACTGATCGGCTATTTCCTGATATTTCAATTCTTCAAACCGGCTCAACTGAAAAATAATGCGACACTGCTCGGGCAAGGCCAACAGCGCAGTTTTAATTTTTTCTTCCAGTTCGCCACGAAGGGTACCCTGGTCGGTAGCTTCGGCATATTTTTCTCCTGACTTCAGTTCGTGGTCGGCATAGAGTTGCTTTACCTTCTGATGTTTGATTTCATTCAGGCAGGCATTTCGAATGGCCCGGTACAGGTACGCTTTTACGGAAGTGGTAATGTCGATGTGTTGGCGTTTTTCCCATATCCCGATAAAGGCAGCTTGCACAACTTCCTCAGCGTCTTCGGGATCGCCCACAAACGTAGAGGCATATCGGCACAAGGGTTTATAGTAGGTTTTAAACATCATCTCAAAAGCGCTTAGGTCGCCCAAACGGATTGCACTAAAACTTTCGGTTGATGATTGCACCTGGCCTTTCAGTTTCTGCGCAAGTTAAGGTTTTAGGCGGTTTTTGATAGTATGACAACCCAAAGTCGCTTTACCCCTATGTGACCCTTACTTGATCCGAAAATTTTCCGCAGCCGCTTATATAACCTGCGGGCGATCTATCCTAAAAAAATCCGGTTTAGTAAAGTGCTTCTGTAAAACGCGATGCAGAATGGTATCTTAGCCCATCTAAAAAATTACAACCTATGAGATTTTTACTGATCATTCTGGGCCTGATGTTGATCGTTCCGGCCTGGTCGCAAAAACTGGATATGGATAAGCTGAAGGGTTTGACCCCACGAGCGATTGGTCCTGCTGGCATGAGCGGCCGTATCACTGCCATCGATGCAGTGGTGAGCAATCCTGATATCATTTATGCCGGTGCCGCTTCGGGCGGTGTGTGGCTTTCAACCAGCGGGGGCGTTTCGTGGGAACCGATTTTTGACAAGGAAGCTACTTTGTCTATTGGTGCCATCGCCATTCAGCAGGATAACCCGGCCGTGGTTTGGGTGGGTACCGGTGAAGGTAACCCTCGTAACAGTTTAAATGGTGGTTACGGTATTTATAAGACTTTGGACGGTGGAAAAACATGGCAATTGATGGGCCTCGAAAAAACCCGTCACATTCATCGTATCATCATCGATCCGAAAAATCCGAATACGGTTTATGTTGCTGCCATTGGTTCACCTTGGGGCGAACATCCTGAACGCGGTGTATACAAAACAACCGATGGTGGCGCTACCTGGGAGCGCATTCTGTTTGTGGATAACAAAACGGGTTGTGCTGAGTTGGTGATGGATCCATCCAACCCCAATAAACTTTTCGCCAACATGTGGGAGCACCGCAGAATGCCGTGGACATTTAATTCAGGTGGCCCGGGTTCTGGTCTTTATGTAACGCATGATGGCGGTAAAAACTGGAAAAAATTATCCGATAAGGAAGGATTGCCAGCCGGTGACCTTGGTCGCATGGGTCTCGCCATCGCGCGAAGCAAACCAAACATTGTGTACGCCTTGGTTGAATCCAAGAAGAATGCGTTGTACCGTTCGGAAGATGGTGGTGAGAAGTGGACCATGGTCAATAATAAAGGTGAAATTGGCGATCGCCCGTTTTATTATTTCGAGATTTATGTTGATCCGAAAAACGAAAACAGACTCTATACCATTTTCTCTCGCGTAAACGTAAGTGAAGATGGCGGAAAGTCATTTCAACAATTGCTGCCTTACTACGGTGTTCACCCCGATCACCATGCGTGGTGGATACACCCTGAAAATCCAAGTATGATAATCGATGGTAACGATGGTGGTTTAAACATCTCCCGCGATATGGGCAAGACCTGGGTGTTTGCTGATAACATTCCGGTTGGTCAGTTCTACCACATTAATGTAGACATGGCGCATCCGTACAATGTATATGGCGGTATGCAGGATAATGGTTCGTGGGTTGGCCCGGCTTATGTGTGGCGCAACGCGGGTATCCGCAACAGCTACTGGCAGGAAGTTTTATTTGGTGATGGCTTTGATGCATCACCCGATCCGGATGATAACCGTTACGGTTACGCCATGTCGCAAGGGGGTAACCTGGCGCGTTTCGATTTGCAAACCGGGTTTACAAAAAATCTTCGCCCCACACATCCGGATGCAAACATGAAATTGCGTTACAACTGGAACGCTGCGTTGGCGCAGGATCCATTGAGCAATTCAACCATATATTATGGAAGCCAGTTCTTACATAAGTCGACCAACAAAGGCGACACCTGGGAAATCATTTCACCTGATTTAACCACCAACGATCCATCCAAACAAAAGCAACACGAAAGTGGTGGATTGACGATGGATGCAACTGGTGCAGAAAATCACTGTACCATTTTGGCTATCGCGCCAAGCCCGGTAAAGCAAGGTGTGATTTGGGTAGGTACGGATGATGGACAAGTGCAGGTAACACAGGATGGTGGCAAAACCTGGACGAACACTACGGCCAAAATTGCCGGCATGCCGAAGAATGCGTGGGTAGCACAAATTCAGGCTTCAACCTACAATGCCGGTGAAGCTTTTGTGGTAGTGAATAATTATAGATTGTTTGATTACAAGCCTTATCTGTTTCGCACAAAAGATTTCGGTGCCACCTGGGAGAGTATGGTTACACCTGCTCAAGTTGGTGAAAACAGTTATACGCTTTCGGTGGTACAAGATCCGGTAGAACCCAAACTCTTGTTTTTGGGAACCGAGAATGGATTGTTCGTTACCATTGATGCAGGCAAGAACTGGACAAAATGGACAAATGGTTATCCGGCCGGAACACCAACTATTGATATGGTGATTCACCCACGCGAACACGATTTGGTTATCGGTACATTTGGTCGCGCCATCTATGTGTTGGATGATATCCGTCCGCTGCGCGAGATGGCGAAGTCAGCTTCAGTAGCGTCTAAAACACTTCATGTGTTTACACCTCCGGATGCATACCTGGTGTCCATGCAACAACCGGCTGGTCCGCGCTTCGATGCGAATGCCGTGTTCAACGGACAAAACCGTCAGCCCGGTGCCATGATTACGTATTCGGTAAACAAGCCATCCGATCAACCTAAGCCTGCTGCTGTTGAGGCTAAGGGAAAGAAAGGCAAAGAAGAACCCAAGCCGGTTACACCTGAGCCGAAAAAAGGAGTGAAGTATGATTCCGTAAAGCTGGAAATCTTCAATGCAAAGGGTGAGTTGGTGAACACCATTCGCCAGAAGGCACCCGAAGAAAATGGCGTATACCGGATGGGTTGGATGCTGAATGAAAAAGGTGATCGTCAACCTTCCCGCCAGGCGCCACGCGGAGGTATGGGTGGCGGTGGTTTTGGTGGCTTTGGCGGAACAACCGTTCTGCCGGGCACCTATAAGCTTCGCGTTACCTTTGGTGATCAGAAAGATTCAACTTCCATTATTGTAAAAGCTGATCCGCGTATGGATGTTCCAACTTCTGTGTATGAGCAACGCTACGCACAGATTAAGGATTTGCAAAAGCTGCGTAGCCTGGCTACAACGGCTACCGACAGACTTCGTGAGTCAAAAGAGATTGTAGAGGAATACGAAAAGAAGATCAAAGACGCAAAGCGCGATGACCTGAAAGATGCGGCTGCTAAAACCAAGGCAGTAAAGGATTCCATCAATGCGTTATTCGACTATATATTAGGTAAGGAAGATGACCGCCAAGGCATTGTGCGTTCACCTGATCCGACACCCGTTTCATATATCAATACCGCTATGGGTTATGTGGGCCGCTCCCGCGATCCGATCAGCGATACGGATAGAAGGGTGGTGAAACATGCGGAAGATAAAATCGCGGAAGTAGTGAAGCGGGTTAACGCCTTTTACGAAAGTACGTGGAAAGAATACCGCGAGATGATGGAAAAAGTAACGCTGTCACCGTTTAAGGATTACGAACCAATTAAAAATTAAATCAGTTCCCGTCATTGCGAACGGAAGGGCTGGTAGGCGTGCCGGGGTGAAGCAATCCCTTGCTTAGAAGTTTTGGGATTGCTTCACTCCAACGCTCTGCCTCCGCTTCGGTTCGCAATGACGTAAATTGATAATCTTTAGTAATAAATAAACAAAAGTCTGGCGGAATAAACCCACCAGACTTTTATTTTTAAGCCGCATTATGGTAACGATTAAAAATTTGTCATTCGCCTACGGAAACCAGAAAGGCATACGCTTTCCGGATTTCAGCATCGAAAAAGGTGAACACTGTTTGTTATTGGGTGAATCCGGAAGCGGTAAAACCACCTTGCTTCACGTGTTGGGCGGGTTACTTCGCGGCTACTCCGGATCGGTTGAAGTGGCGGGTACAGAACTTTCATCTTTGTCGGAAACAGCGTTAGATCATTTTCGAGGCAAGCACATGGGGTTTGTGTTTCAGCGCAACCACCTGATCAGTGCGCTCACGGTTGAAAAGAATTTAATCATGGCACCTTACCTCGCGGAACTGCCTATCAACCATACCCAGGTGGAAGAGGTGTTGGGAAGTTTGGGCATTGCGGAAAAGAAGCACAGCAAAGTGACTGAACTGAGTCAGGGACAGGCGCAACGCGTTGCCATTGCCCGTGCGGTTTTAAATAACCCTCCTGTAATTTTAGCGGATGAACCTACTTCGGCTTTGGATGATAAAAGTTGTGCGCAGGTTATCGACTTGTTGATTCAGCAAGCCAATGCACACCAGGCTACGTTGCTGGTGGCCACGCACGATCAGCGGTTGAAAGATAAAATTGGAAAACAGATTAGTCTACACGGATGAACATCATACTACTTGTCTGGAATTATTTAAAAGCAAAGCCACTCAACACAGCTTTAAATATTGTGTTGCTTTCCTTGGGCATTGCTGTGATCATAGTATTGCTGTTGTTTAATAAGCAACTGGAAGAAAAAATTTCGGAGAATGCACGCGGCATTGATTTGGTAGTAGGGGCGAAGGGTAGCCCGTTGCAACTTATACTCTGCAATATTTTTCACATCGATTTTCCTACAGGCAACATCAATTTGAAAGAAGCGGAACGCATTGCCAAAAACCGGTTGGTGAAAAATGCTATTCCGCTTGCGTTAGGCGATAGCTATGAAGCGTACCGGATTATCGGAACCGATAAGCGATATGCCGAACTCTATAAAGTAGAAGTGGAACAAGGCGCATGGTTTAGTGAAGAACTGGAAGTGGTGATTGGTGCCAATGTGGCCGCCATGACTAAATTCAAATTAAATGATGAATTTGCCAGCGCACACGGCCTCACCACCGGTGGGCATGCGCATGAGGAGCACAAGTTTGTGGTGAAGGGAATCATGAAACGCTCCAACACCGTGTTGGACAACCTCATTCTTACTTCCGTTGAAAGTGTATGGCATGTGCATGATTTGCACACCGAAGAAGATCATCAGCATCACGATCATGAACACGACAGCACCTTTATCGCCTCTCCGTTGGTGCCGACCGTTGCAGCCGGTGATTCCACCAAAGAAATAACGGCCATGTTGCTTCAATATCGCTCACCAATGGGCGCCATACAGTTGCCCCGTTTTGTCAATCAGCAAAGCAGCATGCAGGCAGCATCGCCAGCGTTCGAAACGGCACGCTTGTTTTCCATTTTGGGTGTTGGTGTTGATATTTTAATGGCGTTCGCCTACGTGCTTATTTTCATATCTGCGTTAAGCATTTTTATTGCCCTCTATAATTCATTAAAAGAAAGGCGCTACGACTTGGCCATTATGCGCTCCATGGGCGCCACACGATTAAAACTGGTGGTAACTATTTTATCGGAAGGCGTGTTGCTTACCTTGTTGGGCAGTATAATCGGGTTGTTGCTGGGGCATGGTGTGGTTATGCTCATGACAGCTTTTGTGGCCGAAACCCAAAAAGCCGGGATAAGCGGTATTGTTTTCTACACCGAAGAATGGATAATTTTGGCGGGAAGTTTGTTGTTAGGTGTGTTGTGTGCGCTGATACCTGCCTGGCAGGCGTACCGAACCGATATATCAAAAGTGCTGGCAGGGAATTGATGTTGAATTTGTTGTAGTGAGTAACTGTTGTAAAGTAACTAACCACATAGGAACATAGATCACATAGAAAAAACTATGTGTGCTATGTGTCTATGTGGTTCAAAAAATAATGAAACCTTGAACCATTAATCAGAATGAAGAAAATAATATTAGTTGTATGTGTTGTTTTATTGACCAGCCAGGCATTTGCCCAAACCCCGAAGTTTGACGCCTGGAATGAATTTGCCAAAACCAAATTTGAGCCCAAATACTACGAAAAGCTTGGCGAATATTTGTTCTATCCCAGTTTTCCGGAATCATTAAAGTCGCTGGAGGGAAAGGAAATTACCGTAGAAGGTTTTTACGTGCCCTTTGCACCGGAAGAAGGCAACTATATTATTCTCTCCAAATACCCCATGAGCCAGTGTTTCTTTTGCGGAGGTGGTGGCCCTGAATCCATAGCCGAGGTAACGTTCAAAGTTGACCCCGGAAAATTCCAGGTGGATGACCTGATCACCGTAAAAGGCAAACTCAAACTCAATGCTTCCGACATTGAGCATGTGAATTTTATTTTGGAAGAGGCCGTGCTGGTGAAGAAATAACCAGGCACATCAGTTTCGTTATTAATTCTTTTCAATCTCCTGCCCGATAAACAATAGCGTGTTGGTTTGAGGAATACCAATGTGTACTTCACGCATCCCATACGCCTGGTTAAAGGGCTCTCTGACCTTTAGGCCTTGTAATTTAATTTGTCTTTGATTGCGCTCCACACGCTATCCAGGTCATCTACCTCCAGGTAAAATTCCATTTGCCCGATATCTTTTCCTGCCCGCAGCAGGTGTACCGTCAGGTTGTCTTTGTGATAAATGGCGTACGTTTCCGTTTCCATATGCGGAGTGAAGCTCAGGATGTCTTTAAAGAACTTGCCGGTTGCTTCCAGATTATACGAAGGAATCATTGGGCTCAGGTATAATGCCTTGTAGGTACTCATGTTAATCCTGGATTCAGTAATGGGTTACCACGATTAAACTAATTCTTCCCCGTAAGCTTTTTAATAAGCTCAACCTCTTCCGGCTTGTACGGTGTTCCATCCTTCCGGAAGATGTCGTGAAACCAAACTTCAGGTTCTTTGCCATCAGGCATGGGCGTATCCCAGGCGTAAATGGTATTGGTTTTTCCGGCAACAAGCCCCCAGTTGTAGGCACCAATGTTTTCCTTTTTCAGTAGCGGCATAATGTTATCAAAGCGGCTGTTGCGGGTTCGTGCCATGTATTCGGTGCAGATTAACGGCTTGCCGTACGTTTGCAGGCTGTCAATCCACTGTTGGTGATCTTCCGCATCACCATAATTGTGGTAGGTGATCACATCGGAGTTGGCGAGCTGAAACGTATTGAGTTCAAGCAGCTCTTTATTCCAAACACCAACCGACAGCGGTTGTGACGGGTTAACCTCCCGGCCCCACTGAAAAACGTTTTGCAACAACGGCATCGACTTGTTTTTATAATTCGAGTTACCCGGTTCGTTGTACAAGTCCCATAAAACAATGCGGGGGTCATTTGAAAATTCCGTAAGCACATCTTTTACATAGGCTTCAAGCGTATGTATAAGCGTTGAATCCTGGTGAAGGATATCGCCCGGATCGCGCAGCCAGCCGGAGTTGTGAACACCGGGTTTGGGTTCCGGCTGTGTGCCGGTTTCAAACGTGGGGTTCCAGCAATCATCGAAGAAAACAAACAAGGTAGAGATGCCATGCTTATCCGCGATGGCCAGGTATTGACTCACCCGATCCTTGAATCCTTCCTGGTCGGTTTGCCAGGCGGCATGATGCAAATACACCCGCATGGAATTAAGTCCGATGGCTTGCGCCCATCCCAACTCCTTGTTTATCGTGGCTGTGTCGAATGTTTCGGCTTGCCACATTTCCAACTGATTGATGGCCGTGCTGGGAATAAAATCACAACCGCGTAACCAACCCCATTGTTTATACCAGTCATGGGCTTGCTCGCGCGACCACACCTCGCGCACGGGTTTTGTATCACGGGCCTCATCCGCTTCCTTTTTCTGACTGCAGGAAAGCACTGAGATAATCAACAAACTAAATGTCAAAAATTGTATGGGTTTCATCGGTATAGGGATGATGGTAATGCTGTAGGGAACTCAAGTTACCCATTTCGTTTTTAATTGGCTAAAAGAAATCAGTTATGAACCATCCCAATTCAGTCGGTTTTTGCTCATCTCAAATAAATTATCCTAAACCTATTGCCTTACTCCTTCGTTTTACTTAGTGTTGTATAAACAAAAATTTAGATTAGTCTAAAAATATGCTTAGTAAGGCTAAAATTTTGATGGTGGCAGGGGTTGTATGGGCCTTTCAGTCGGTGGCACAGGAAGCCGCAGTACAGGGGTGGGTACGGGCCAAGGAAGCGCCTGTGTCTTTTGCCACGGTGGCCTTGCGCGGCACAAACAAGGGCACAATCACCAATGCCGATGGATCGTTTGAGTTTAAGGGAATAAATGCGGGCTCCTACGTGTTGGAAGTTTCGGCCGTAGGGTTCAAAAAAAATACGCAACAGGTTAATGTCAGTCCGTCAACCCAACCGATAACCATTACCATGGAAGAAGAAGTGAGCCAGCTTGATGAGGTAGTGGTAACGGGAACCATGCAGGAGGTAACAAAACTCAGGTCACCGATTCCGGTGGAGGTTTACGCTCCGGTGTTGTTTAAGAAAAATCCGGTGCCCAATATTTTTGAATCGCTGAACATGGTGAATGGTGTGCAGCCGCAAGTGAACTGCAACGTATGCAACACGGGTGATATACACATTAACGGATTGGAAGGACCATACACGATGATCTTAATTGATGGCATGCCCATTGTGAGCAGCTTATCAACCGTATACGGATTGGCCGGCATACCCAACGCTATGGTGAAGCGCATTGAAGTGGTGAAAGGTCCGGCTTCCACATTGTATGGTTCGGAAGCTGTTGGCGGGTTGATCAACATCATCACCAAAGAACCACACAACATGCCCGTGTTACAAGCAGATGTTTTTGGAACCAGTGTGGGTGAAATGAACCTGGATATTTCGGTGGCCGGAAAAGTGGGCAAGACTTCAACCCTGCTGGGGATCAATCATTTTCAATACCGAAACAAACGCGATATCAACAACGATAATTTTACCGACATCCCGGTGCAGCAACGCATTTCCGTTTTCAACAAATGGGAATTTCCAAAACAAAAAGGGTCATTGGCGTTGCGGTACTTTTATGAAGACCGGTGGGGCGGAGAACTGCAATGGAACCGAAAGTACCGCGGGTCGGATGTATATTATGGAGAATCCATTTATACCAATCGGTGGGAAGTGATCGGCACACAAGCACTCAACACCAATGCGGCTATCGATTATTCCTATAACTACCACCTGCAGGATTCGTATTACGGTACCGTCAAGTACAAGGCCGATCAGCATGTTGCGTTTGCGCAGATGCGTTGGAACCGGAAGATGGGTGCACACACGTTGCTGGCGGGTTTGCCCGTACGGTTTATTTATTATGATGATAACACTCCGGGCACGGCTGAACTTTCTGGCGACAACACACCCTCGGTTACTTTCTTACCGGGAGTTTTTGTGCAGCACGAAGTGGAACTCAGTAAATCATTTTCTACGCTCGCAGGTTTGCGTTATGATCACCACAACATTCACGGAAATATTTTCACACCACGTTTAAGTTTTCGGTATGCGCCTGCTGCAAACAGCGTCTTTCGATTTACTACCGGCAGTGGCTATCGCGTAGTGAATTTGTTTACGGAAGATCATGCTGCCCTTACCGGCTCGCGCGAAGTGGTAATTGAAGATGAACTGAAGCCGGAACAATCGTGGAATGTGAACCTGAACTATACGCATACAATTCCATTCGCATCAGGCTTTTTGAATGTTGACGGATCGTTGTTCTATACGTACTTCTCAAACAAGATTGTTGGTGATTTTTTAGCTGACCCCGATAAAATCATTTACGACAACCTGGATGGGCACGCCATATCGAAAGGCATCACGCTGAACTCCGATTTACAGTTCACTTCCGGGTTTTCGGTGCTGGCCGGTATTACCATAATGGATGTGTACAACAGGGAGGGGGGAGAAAAAATTCCGCAGCTTTTTGCGCCTCGCTTTTCCGGAACATTGGCCACGTCCTACACCACGCCAAACAAAGCGTGGATGATAGACCTCACCGGAAGGTTTAATGGCCCGATGCACTTGCCCGTGCAGCCCAATGATTTCCGCCCGGATAAATCGCCTGTGGTTCCGTTAATGAATATTCAGGTAACACGGACGATAGTCAGCAAAAGCGAAAAACACCAATGGGAAATTTACGGTGGTGTAAAAAATCTGTTGAACTTCATTCCCGAGCATCCGTTGATGCGACCATTCGATCCGTTTGATCGAAACACCGATGTGAATAACCCAAACAACTACACATTCGATACGGCCTACAACTACGCGCCTGTTCAGGGGTTGAAAGGATTTTTGGGTGTGCGGTATACGTGGAGATAGAATTCAAATGTTAGCAACAGTATAAATGCCCTAAATACATCCTCGGGTAATTTTGAACCACATAGGAACATAGGCCACATAGAAAATTTATAGAAACTATGTGCGCTATGTGTCTATGTGGTTTTAAGGTGAATTTTGAATCTTAAATCCTGAATCTGTATACTTGCACCGCTTTGGTTCCTGATCAATACACGATTGAAAAGGATGAAAAGGGAACCCCGTGAAAATCGGGGGCTGTTCCCGCAACTGTAAGCATCATTAAGACTTGTCTTAATTCTTCAAGCCACTGTTTTGATTCCGATAGTTATCGGGACGGGATGGGAAGGTGAAGGCAAGTGATGTAAGCCAGGAGACCTGCCACAGCAACGTTTATTTCAGTGCTTCGGGTAAAAGCTACTTGATTCTTGTGATTCATGTGATGGGTATGATAGAATCACACCCTCACTCCGCACGACTCATTTTCAGCCTTTACTCTTTTTTCAACCTTAAACCCTTTTTCAAATGAAAAAAGAGATTAAAGTCTGGGCAATGACTGTAATTGCCTGTTGGTTATGGGCGCCAACCCAAATAATGGCCCAACAAGATTCCCTGTCATCCACCACCCTTCGTGAGGTAGTGGTTACCGCTACCAAGTTTCCGAAAAATGTTTCCGAGACGGGCAAGGTGCTCACCATCATCGATGAAGAACAATTGTCGCGCAGTTCGGGAAAGGATTTATCGCAACTTCTTAATGAACAAGTTGGCTTGGTCATCAATGGTGCCAACAGCAATCCCGCCAAGGATAAGTCGGTGTTTTTGCGAGGCGCTGCCGGCAAGTACACGCTTATTCTCGTTGACGGTGTTCCGGTAAATGATCCCAGTGGTATTGATGGTGCGTTTGATTTACGCTTGCTATCCATCGATCAAATCGAGCGCATTGAAATTCTGAAAGGAAGTCAATCAACCTTGTATGGTACCGATGCCATGGCGGGTGTCATTAACATCATCACCAAAAAGAAAGGCAACAAACCCTTAAGCGGAACAGGTACCGTAAGCTATGGCAGCTACCATACTTTGCGTGGCAATGTTGGTATTTCAGGAAGTACAGATAAGTTTGACTATAGTCTGGGCTACACGCGCCTTCAAACGGATGGCATCAGTGAGGCTAAAGAGCCCGATGATAATGTCGATTTTGATAAAGATGGTTTTGAACAAAATGCCATTCAGTTGAATCTTGGCTATAAGCCAACCGAAAAAATTTCCATCCGTCCGTTTGTGCGCTTCAATGATTTTGATGGCGCCTATGATGTGGGTGCTTTCGCAGATGATCCGGAGGCGTTTTATAAGGCCAACACCTTTCACTACGGTGCCAACGCTGACTATCAATTTGAGAAGGGCGCAGTTACTGTCATGTATGCGCATAACAAAACGGAGCGTTCTTTTGAGAGCATGTTTGGTGGGCCTGATGAATATGATGGCCGGTTCAATCACGGTGAAATATTCATGAACTGGAATTTCACGGATCATGTGCAATTGTTAGGAGGATTAAACTACCAGCATGTTAAAATGGTGGCTACCAATGCAACCGTTGAGAATCCTACGGCTGACATGACCAGTCCTTATGCTTCACTGTTTATAAACAACCTGAATGGATTTTCGATGGAAGCTGGCGGACGGTTTGTAAGCCATTCGGTGTATGGAAATAATTTCACGTTCAGCATCAATCCTTCGTACCTGATCCATAATCAGGTAAAGCTTTTTGCCAACTACGGTACCGGATTTAAAGTGCCCACACTGACGCAATTGTATGGTCCGTTTGGTGCTAACGAAGATTTGGAACCCGAGGAAAGCACGAGCACAGAAGCAGGTATTCAGTTTGTTTCTTCGGATAAGAACTGGAATGTACGCGCTACCTGGTTTAACAGAGAAATTGAAAACGTAATTGTTTATACAACCGGTTACCTCAACCAGGATAAACTGAATGATCACGGTGTTGAAGTAGAAGCATCATACACCACAAATAAACTTACACTGACCGGTTTCTATGCATATGTCGATGGAGAGATAACTACCCAAAGCGGGGCAGGATCCGAAACAAAGCCCAACGACTTGCTTCGCAGACCAAAACATTCCGTGGGTTTAAATATCGGGTATCGTGTATCGGATGAATTATTCGCAAGCCTGAATTTCAAAACCTTTGGCGAGCGTAACGATGTATTCTTTGATCTAAACACTTTTACCTCAAGCCCGGTAGTGTTGGAGGCTTACCAGTTGCTGGATGTTTATGTCGAGTATGCGTTACTCGACAATCGCATAAAGTTGTTTGGGGACTTCCGCAACCTGTTGAATCAGGATTACTACGAAGTGTATGGCTACAAGACGCAACCTTTCAATTTATCATTGGGTGTGCGTGGCACATTTTAAGTATGGATAATATCAGGAAAAACAAAGCTAAAAGTCCATCCGCTTTGCCAGCAACCGAACCCGACTATTACCTTGAAAATGGTAAGGTAGTTTTTACGGCATCTTATCACCTGAAGCGGGGATATTGTTGCCAGAGCGGGTGCAGGCATTGTCCGTACACTAATAAAACAAAGTAAATGGTATTAAAAGAAAAGGCGCCCCGCGAAACGGGACGCCTTCGGATAACAAACACCTAACCCTCATCAAAACGGTCTGCTACCCAAGCTCTTTTTCCAGTTGTGCTATTTTTTCCTGGGCCTGTACATGTCCTAACGAAAGGGACATCTTATAAAGTTCCAAGGCTTCGCGTTGTGTTTCTTTCTTTTTCTTTGGCGCAAACTTGGTTCTGTCAGCGGCCGTTTCTAAGGCAGCCGCTTGTGCGTAGTACAATTCGGCTTTGCTGGTCTTCGAAGCGATGTTGACTTCAGCAACTTTGGCTTCCAGTTCGGCAATGTTCTCTTCCTTTAATTGAATGAGTTGCTGCTGTTCAGCCATGGCCAACGTTTTTTCATTTAAAGAGGAGGTAAGCAACTGATTTTCATTTTTGAATTTGGTTACCTCTGCTTCCAGCGCAGCCAGTTGTTCATTGCGAAGGGCCAGGTCTTTTTTCAGTCGCCTGATGGTAGCTGAATAATTCACAGCACTTTTCTTCATCGACTTTTCAAGCTCAGCCAGCTTTTCCTGACTTTCGCGAATGTAGGCATTGAGTTCGCTCAACCGGTTTTCGTAGTCGGCATAGGATGTGCCCTCTACTACATTGGTGCGCAATACCTGCCGGGTAGCGTCAATGGAATCCAGCAGGGTGCCTACCTCCTGTAGGGTGGTGGCCATCTGCTGACTGGTTTGCAATTCCACTTGAAGGGAGTCAACTTTGGAAAGCAGCTGTTGCTTTTCTTTGGTATCGCAACTCATGACAAGCGCTGCCATACCAACGGTTAATACAAAAAATTTCAGGTTCTTCATCATAAGAAAGTTTTTTGGTTGCACCTGTATAACGTACAGGTTTGGGTAAAATGAACCTGAATTTTAGAAAATCCGGATTAACGGTTGTCCATTCAGATTAACGGAAGCATCAATCTATTAATTGACATTGAAAATGAACCCTCAAACCACTACATTCCACATTATTTTACCTTTTCTTATGAAAACAAAACTGATTACACTTCTTTTAGTTACATGTGTCACCCTCACGTATGCGCAGAATTTCAAGGAAGATTCTGTTTACATGCGTACGCATTATGAAAAATTTGAATATCAGATTCCGATGCGGGATGGTGTAAAACTTTTTACGATTGTGTATGTACCGAAGGACCAATCCAAAAAGTATCCGATTTTGTTAAACCGTACCTGCTATAACGCCTCAACCTATGGCGATTTCAAAACGTATGGTCATCCATCGAATTACCTGGTAAAGGATAAGTACATTCTGGCGTTTCAGGATGTGCGGGGTCGGTACATGAGCGAAGGAACCTTTGATAACATGCGGCCCAACATTCCCGGAAACGATCGGAAGAATAAAACAGCGATTGATGAAAGTTCCGACACCTGGGACTCTATCGACTGGATGATTAAGAATATCAAAAACAATAATGGTCGTGTGGGCATGTTCGGTATTTCATACCCGGGCTTTTACACAGCTGCAGCCTTACCTGATGCGCACCCTGCATTGAAAGCCTCTTCACCCCAAGCACCCATTTCAGATTTCTTCTTTGACGATTTCCACCACATGGGTGCGTATTTGCAAAGCTACACCGCAGCTTTTGCCGTATTCGGTTATCAAAAAGAAGGACAAACCAAGGATGATTGGTTTATGGATGAGATCATGCGGTTTTATGGTAAACAAGTAAAGGATGGGTACGATTTCCACTTGAAGCTTGGTCCATTAAAAAACATTACAGAACAATATCATCACGATAATTTCTTTTGGCAGCAGATTGTTGATCACCCTAACTACGATGAGTTCTGGCAGAAACGTAGCATTCTTCCACATTTAAAGGATGTTAAGCATGCGGTGATGACGGTAGGTGGATGGTTTGATGCGGAAGATCTGTACGGACCATTGAATATTTATAAGTCAGTGGAGGCATCTAGCCCGCAGGCCTACAATACCATTGTGATGGGCCCATGGGGTCATGGCGACTGGGCCAATGAAAAAGGTAAGTCAACACACAACCATATTTATTTTGGCGACAGCATTTCTACGTTTTATCAACGTGAAATTGAACGTACGTTTTTTGCTTACCATTTAAAAGGTGAGGGGCAGCCCAATTTGCCTGAAGCCTATATGTTTGATACCGGTAGCAAGCAATGGAGAAAATTTGATACATGGCCTCCCCGCGATGCTGCTCCGTTGAGCCTGCGTTTTGCTGAAAACGGAAAGTTGTATGTGAATCAACCCGTGCCGCAGGAAGCTGTTTTTGAATATGTGAGCGACCCGGCCAAACCGGTACCATACACCTCACAAACCGAAGGGCTTACCTTTACGCCCCGAAGCTTCATGAGTGATGATCAGCGCCATGCTTCCCGCAGATCGGATGTACTGACCTTTGAAACAGATCCTTTAACAGAGGACATCGTGTTGTCGGGAGAAATTTTAGCGAAACTGAAAGTCTCCATGACCGGCACGGATGCTGATTTTGTGGTAAAACTGATTGATGTATATCCGCAGGATCATCCGAATTACGAGCACAATGCCAAGAATATTGTAATGGGAGGTTACCAACAATTGGTTCGGTCGGAAGTGTTCAGGGGAAGGTTCAGAAACAGTTTTGCTAAACCGGAGCCCTTTAAGCCAAACGAAATTACCGATGTGGAATTTCCACTTCAGGATATTCTGCACACATTTAAAAAAGGCCATCGTATTATGATTCAGATTCACAGCACGTGGTTTCCGTACATTGATCGAAATCCGCAGAAATATGTGGATAACATCTATAAAGCCAATGAAGAGGATTTTATTAAGTCCACCATTCGGGTATACGGATCATCATCCATTGAGATTGGTGGCAATAACAAGTTGAATACCAAGTTGGATTTTAAGAAATAAGTTCAATATCAAAAATTGTATGAGATCGCAGATGATTGTCTGCGATCTCTTTTTTTGGAATCATTTATAGGGTTGTAGTTATTTCTTAAAAACGAAATACACCGCCAATACCAAAAACACAAACGCGATGAGGTGGTTGGTGCGAAACGTTTCGTTTTTGAAAAACACGAGCGAGAAAGCCACGAATACCACCAGCGTAATTACTTCCTGAATTACTTTTAACTGAACGAGTGAGAACGGACCGCCATATCCTTTAAAGCCAATACGGTTGGCGGGTACCTGAAGCATGTATTCAAATAACGCAACGCCCCAGCTGATGAGAATGATGGAAATAAGTGGAAGACTTGCGCTCCACTTCATGTCTTTGAATTTCAAATGCCCATACCACGCAAATGTCATGAATGCATTCGACATGACGAGAAGAATGATTGTATAGAAAGCTTTCATGATTTGGAAAAAATGGCCTTAAGACTTACGACCAAGGACACAAGATATAGGAATGATTCAATTCTGATATCTTATGTCTTACATCTTATGTCTTACGTCTAACTACTCAAGTCTATTTTACCAGTTTCTTATACCGTATCCGATGCGGCTGATCATCACCCAAACGCTTCTTCTTGTTCTCTTCGTATTCGCTGAAGCTTCCTTCAAACCAGTACACTTGTGAATCACCTTCAAACGCCAGAATGTGTGTACACACCCGATCGAGGAACCAGCGGTCGTGGGAAATGATTACAGCACAACCCGCAAAATTTTCCAACGCTTCTTCCAGTGCGCGAAGCGTGTTCACATCCAGATCGTTGGTCGGTTCATCAAGCAACAACAAGTTGCCACCTTGTTTCAAGGCAATGGCCAGGTGCACGCGGTTACGCATACCACCGGAGAGTTCTTTGATTTTTTTCTGCTGATCGGTTCCGTTGAAATTGAACTTACCCACATACGCGCGCGAGTTCATTTCTTTACCACCCAACATAATCAGGTCGTTGCCACCGGTGATTGCCTGCCATACCGTATCTTCCGGTTTCAGGTCATCGTGCTCCTGATCCACATAGGCAATCTGTACGGTTTCGCCTACTTCAAATGTTCCGGCATCGGGTTTTTCTTTGCCGACAATCATTTTGAACAGCGTGGTTTTACCGGCACCGTTTGGTCCGATAATACCAACAATACCAGCAGGCGGTAATGAGAACGTTAAATTTTCATACAACAACTTATCGCCATACGCTTTGGCCACGCCATTGGCTTCAATAACCTTATTTCCTAAACGTGGTCCGGGCGGAATGTAAAGCTCCAGCTTTTCTTCACGTTCTTTTGTTTCTTGTGTGAGCAGTTTTTCGTAGGCACTTAAACGCGCTTTGGCTTTCGCTTGTCTTCCTTTCGGATTCATGCGCACCCATTCCAATTCACGCTCCAATGTTTTCTGACGCTTGGATTCAGATTTTTCTTCCTGTGCCAAACGCTTTTGCTTCTGATCCAACCAGGAAGAATAATTTCCTTTCCACGGAATACCTTCTCCGCGATCCAGTTCCAAAATCCATCCGGCCACGTTATCTAAAAAGTAGCGATCGTGTGTTACGGCAATGATGGTGCCTTTATATTGACGCAAATGTTCTTCCAGCCACAACACCGATTCGGCATCCAGGTGGTTGGTGGGTTCATCCAATAACAATACATCGGGTTCTTTCAACAACAGGCGGCAAAGTGCTACGCGTCTTTTTTCTCCACCCGACAGGTGTTCGATTTTTGCTTCAGGCGGGGGGCAACGCAGCGCATCCATGGCGCGTTCCAGTTTGTGATCCAGTTCCCAGGCGCCAACGGCATCCAGTTTCTCCTGTACTTCACCCTGACGGGTAATGAGTTTATCCATGGCATCCGGATCTTCCATAATGGCCGGATCGGCAAACTTTTCATTGATCGCTTCAAACTCCTTTAATAAGGCAACCGTTTCATGCACGCCTTCTTCCACAACCTCCTTTACCGTTTTGGTTTTATCCAATTGAGGTTCCTGCTCCAGCAGGCCAACGGAGTACCCCAGGTCAGAAACGACTTCGCCTTGAAACTCCTTATCAATACCGGCAATGATGCGCAGAAGGGAAGATTTTCCAGAACCGTTTAATCCCAGCACACCAATTTTGGCTCCATAAAAGAAGGAGAGGTAGATGTTTTTCAGTACTTGTTTATTGGGCGGATAGATTTTACTCACGCCCGTCATCGAGAAAATTATTTTTTCGTCAGCCATAAATCATTTGTTGGATTTTGCCGTTCAGGCAATTAGTGCCTGCCTCAGACAAGGCGCAAATATGGCTTTTTTTACCCGATAGTCCATGATTGTAGCGGAATGGTTCAGCGGTTACTTTCCGGCCAAATTTACCATGGAGTGGCAAGTGGTTTTTTGGCCAAAACGGGCTATTGACTATGGAGTAATTAATTCTATTTTTGCGAAAATTTAAAAGGAGGACCTCTGTTATGTATTGGACACTTGAACTTGCCTCATACCTGGAAGATGCACCCTGGCCGGCTACGAAGGATGAATTGATTGACTACTCCATCCGTTCGGGCGCACCGTTGGAAGTGGTGGAAAATCTTCAGGAATTGGAGGATGACGGTCAGCCGTATGAAAGCATTGAAGAGATATGGCCGGATTACCCGACCAAGGAAGACTTCTTCTTCAATGAAGATGAGTACTGATTAGGTTAGAAATTATTTTCTATAGTTTAACAGGAGAGTGAAGCCGGTGTATGCCGGCTTTATTTTTTGGCTCGGATAAGTGCTTCAGCTACTATCAAATCTTCGGGTGTGGTGATCTTGATGTTTTCATAACTTCCTTCAAATAAAGAAATCAAATGCCCCGCGCGTTCAGCCACACTGGCATCATCGGTAAGGCTTGCATCTTCTTTTGTTTGATACGCCTGCTTGATTAATGAAACCTGAAACGTTTGTGGTGTTTGTACTAAGCGGAAGCGTGAACGATCCATTGCTTTGGTGTTGTCCTGATCGGTCATGCGAATGGATTCTTTGAGGCGCACAGCTGCTACCGCTGAACCATGCACAGCTGCCAGGCGAAACGATGCACCAATAATATCTTCACTCACCAGCGGGCGCACACCATCATGGATAGCGACCAAACCCTCGCCTTCAATTTTATCCAGCCCATTTTTAACGGATTGAAAACGGGTGTCACCACCTTTGGTAAGCAGTAAAGGTTTGTGGTATTTGTGAAGCAGGCATAGCTCTTCCCAGATGGGAAAATCATCTTCAGGTAAAACAACAATCACCGTAATAGCAGGTGAGTAGGCGTAGAAGGTATTGATGGTGCGCATGAGTATGGGCACACCATCCAGGTCGAGAAACTGTTTAGGCACTTTGCTTTTGATTCGCGTGCCTTTTCCCCCGGCAACAATAAGCGCGTATTCTTTATTATTGTTCATATATTCACCGTGAAAATACCAAAATACTTATGGTGATACTACGCTTGTTGCTGATTGTGTTTAATGTGGTGGTGGTGACTTACCTGGTGTACCGCATGTTCCAGGTGGCAAAGGAGCCGATTCCCTCGGGGAAGAAATCACTCATACTGATTGCGGGCATCCTGCTATTGCTGGCCCCGTTCAGCATGTTTTTTGGCATCATGAATGCCTCCTTCACCTATTTTATGATTTATCCCGTAGCGATCTCGTTGTTTCTGTATCTGATTCGTGAGGTGCAATAACATGCACCCATGTCATCAGATAATCAACATCGCATCACCGTACGTCAGGAACTTGTATTTTTCCTTCTTCGCCACTTTGTAGGCTTCCATGACCAGTTCAAAGCCACCAAATGCTGCGGCCATCATCAACAAGGTTGATTCCGGCATGTGGAAGTTGGTGATCATGGCATTACAGATTTTGAAATCGTAAGGTGGGAAGATGAACTTGTCTGTCCAACCTTCTTTTACCTTTAACCGGTTGGTTGCCGAAACAGCCGACTCCAGTGCACGCATGGAGGTGGTACCGATGGCACACACCCGGTTTTTATTGTCGAGCGCCTTGTTCACTTTATCAACTACTTCAGGGCCAACAATAAAATTCTCGGAATCCATCTTGTGCTTGGTAAGGTCTTCCACATCTACCTGGCGGAAGGTACCCAACCCGATGTGCAGGGTGATGAAGCTCATATCCACACCTTTCAGTTGAAGACGCTTTACCAATTGCTTGGTGAAGTGCATACCTGCAGTTGGTGCAGAAACAGCACCTTTATTCTTCGCAAAAATAGTTTGGAAGCGATCCTTGTCTTCGGCTTCCACTTTGCGTTTAATGTATTTGGGAAGGGGCGTCTCGCCCAGGGTTTCAATTACTTTATCAAAGGCTTCGGCATCGCCATCAAACAGAAAGCGAATGGTTCTTCCGCGTGAGGTAGTATTGTCGATTACTTCAGCGACCAAATCACCGTTACCAAAGTACAGCTTATTGCCCACACGGATTTTACGAGCCGGGTCAACCAGCACATCCCACAGGTGCATTTCGGCATTCAGTTCACGAAGCAGAAAAACTTCAATTTTGGCTCCCGTTTTTTCCTTGCGGCCGTACAAACGGGCAGGAAACACCATGGTATCGTTGGCTACCATCACATCGCCTGCATCGAAATAATTGACCACATCTTTAAAAACCTTGTGTTCAATTTTTCCGGAATCTTTGTGAACCACCATTAAACGGGCTTCATCCCGGTTTTCGGCTGGTCGTAAGGCGATTAGGTTGTTGGGGAGATCAAATTTGAATTCGGAAAGCTTCATATTTTAAACGCAAAGTATGCCCAATGAACAGTTAATTTTTTTAAGGTTGCAAAAATAAGGCAATACTTGAGATTTACGAAGAATGAGCCTGTTTTTAAATACCGTAACAAATTGCCCTGTTTTTAGTCTAATGGGCGTAATTCAAATGGCCAAAAGCCGACTAACCCGAGTAATTTTAGCCATAAACCCCAAGGCCAAAGCATGAAGGTACTGCGTCAGATCATGGAAAGTTTTCGGTTCGCCTGGAAGGCCCTCCGGTCGAACCTGTTGCGTACCATTTTGTCCCTGTTGGGCGTTACAGTGGGTATCTTTGCCATTATTGCCGTGCTTACGTTGGTTGACTCCCTGGAAAAGAACATCAAAGACAGTTTGAACTTTATCGGAACCGGGGTGATCTACATTGAAAAGATGCCGTGGCTTCCGGAAGAAGGTGGAGACTACAAGTGGTGGGAATACTTCCGCAGGCCGAATGCCTCTTATGCCGAGTTTAAATTTCTGAAACAAAATCTCAAAAATGCAAGCCACATCGCCATCCTGGCGGGAAGAGGAAATGCATTGATTAAAAGAAACAGCAACAGTATCGGACAAGTGCGGTTGTTGGGTGGCAGTGAAGGGTATGAACAATTGTTTGAAGTGCCGATTGAAAAAGGCAGATACTTTACTACCGATGAAGTAATGGGCGGGCGTAATGTAGCGGTTATCGGATATGAGGTGGCAAAAGCTTTGTTTCCCAATGATGAAGATGCGCTTGGCAAAACCATAAAAGTCAGGAACCTGATGTATAGTGTAGTTGGTGTTGTGAAGCAGGAGGGGCAAAGCTTTATGGGAAATACTACCAACGACTTTACGGTAATCATACCATACAATTCTTTCCGGAAGCTTTACCAAACCGGTACAGGACGCTGGAATGAGATTGGATCAACCATTGGAGTGAAGGGAACGGAGCAGGACATTGGATTAGTCGAGCTTGAGAATGAAGTGCGCGGGTTCTTACGTACGCGTAGAGGAGTGCGGCCTGTTGAGAAAGATAACTTTGCGTTGAACAGACCGGAAGCCATCATGAATGTAATCAGCGGTTTGTTTGATGTGGTGGGTGTTGCCGGTTGGATCATTGGAGGATTCTCCATGTTGGTGGGAGGTTTTGGAATTGCCAACATCATGTTTGTGTCAGTAAAAGAACGCACGAGTATTATCGGGCTACAGAAATCCGTAGGTGCAAAAAATTATTTTATACTCTTTCAGTTTTTGTTTGAAGCGATTTTCCTCTGTTTGATCGGAGGGTTTGCCGGGTTGTTTTTGGTGTACCTCATCACCCTTATTCCGATGGGTAGTTTAGTCGTTACCCTTTCATTCAAGAATATTGTGTTAGGAATCGGTGTTTCAACTGTAATCGGCTTGGTATCCGGAATCGTACCGGCTGCCATGGCGGCAAGGTTGGATCCGGTGATTGCTATTCGGGCATCTTAGTCTTTAGTCAATGGTCAATAGTCGATAGTCTTTCTGACTATGGACTATTGACTATTGACTGTGGACTGATTGTCTTATTACTTTTCTTTCTCCTCCAACACTTTCTTGCCTTCCACACCGGAGATTTTCTCTTTGATCTTTCTCTCCAGTTCTTCCATCAATTCCGGGTTGTCTTCAATGAGTTGTTTCACGGCATCACGACCCTGACCGAGTTTGTTGCCTTCGTACGAGAACCAGGAGCCTGCTTTTTGCACCACATTCAATTCAACACCCAGGTCAACAATTTCACCGGATTTGGAAATTCCTCTTCCATACATGATGTCGAATTCAACTACTTTAAACGGAGGGGCAACTTTGTTCTTCACCACTTTTACTTTTACACGATTACCGGTAATGTCATCAGCAGCTTCTTTGATCTGGCCGATTCTGCGAATATCCAATCGCACAGAAGCATAAAATTTCAGGGCGTTACCACCGGTAGTGGTTTCCGGGTTACCGAACATGATTCCGATTTTTTCGCGAAGCTGGTTGATGAAGATACAGGCACAACCGGTTTTGCTGATGGTACCGGTAAGTTTACGCAACGCCTGCGACATCAATCGGGCTTGCAAGCCCATTTTGCTGTCACCCATTTCACCTTCGAGTTCGCCTTTCGGTACAAGTGCAGCAACAGAGTCAATTACAATAATATCAATAGCACCCGAACGAATTAAGTGATCAGCAATTTCAAGTGCTTGTTCGCCATTATCCGGTTGAGAGATCAACAGGTTCTCCGTATCAATACCCAATTTTTCCGCATAACTTTTATCGAACGCGTGTTCCGCATCAATGAAAGCAGCCAGCCCACCTTTCTTTTGTGCTTCGGCAATCATGTGCATGGTCAGGGTTGTCTTACCCGATGATTCCGGTCCGTAAATTTCTGTTACACGGCCACGCGGAATGCCGCCAATGCCAAGGGCAATGTCCAGCCCCAGCGAGCCGGTTGATATGGCGGGTATATCAATAACCCGTTCATCGCTTAGTTTCATTACGGTTCCTTTACCGTATGTCTTTTCAAGTTTATCGAGGGTAAGCTGAAGCGCTTTTAATTTTTCTTTTGCGTCACTCATGAGTTCAATGTTTAAAGTTTGTAGCGGTTGTTAATCCGGGTTGAAATTACGACTAACCCTTCCAAAAACAAACGCGCGGCACTTTTCGCGACAGTAGTTGTCAGTGTTCCTTGCGCCCATTCATTCATCAGATTGCTGTTCCTGCAGTTCACCAAAAGTGAGTATACTGCGTGAAATTAAGCTATGCTGAGGTGGTTTTTAAGAATGGTGAAGTGGTTTGTGCTCACCCTATTGGTGGTGGTGGCCGTGTTGTGCGTGGTCTATCGCGACCTGGTGGGGTATGGCTTACGCCAAGCAAAAGGTCAACTTAATATTGTCTGGAATGCACGACCGGTAGCGGAGTACCTCGCGGATACAACCTTTCCCGATTCCCTCAAGCAAAAGCTGTTGTTAATCGCTGAAGCGCGTCAGTTTGCCATTGATTCACTCGGATTGAACGACACAAAAAACTATACCACCCTGTACGACCAACAGGGTAAGGAAATCATGTGGGTGGTTACGGCCAGTGAAGCTTTTCAGCTTAAGCCTAAAGAATGGGAGTTTCCCGTCCTGGGTGCAGTTCCGTACAAGGGTTTTTTTGAGATGGAGCGTGCACTTGCCGAAAAACAAAAACTGGAGGCTGAAGGCTGGGATGTTAACGTTCGTAATCCGGGTGGCTGGTCAACCTTAGGTTGGTTTACCGATCCCATCTTGAGCAATATGCTTTCGCGATCGGAGGGTGACCTGGTGAGTTTGATTATTCATGAGATGGCGCATGCAACCATCTTTGTAAAGGACAGCGTTGACTTCAACGAAAACCTGGCTTCGTTCATTGGCGATCGGGGAGCAGAGTGGTTTTTGATTTCAAAGTATGGGAAAAACAGCGAGCCTTATCTTCAGTTTGTTCAGGAAGACAAGGAGTTTGCTCACTATGTTGATCATATCCTGCGTGGATGTGATTACCTCGACAGCGTTTATGTCGCTATGACCGATAAAACCCTTGATGAAAAGCGCACCTTAAAGGAGGCCGCTATTCGTAAAATCATGGATGCCGTTGACACCTTGTCGTTCGAGGCGCTGGTTCGCCCCACAGATAAGCACAAGGTTATACCCAACAATGCGTTCTTCATGTCGTTCAGAAGGTACCAGTCAAAACAAGATGTTTTTTGGCATGAATGGAAGCACGATTTCCAGAGAGATTTGAAGGCATATATACGGGTTTTGGCCGATCGTCATCCCTTCTTGTAGGCTGAACTTCAGGGATTAAGGAATTGTTAAGAATGGGCAGACGGTTTTTAAACCCCTGCCTTTCTGTCTACTTTTGTGTTAAATTACATTAATCTATGGGAAACAAGCCCGTGCATAAAGTGCTTGTTGTGGATGATGAAGAGCCGATTCAGGAGCTTCTGAGATACAACCTCGAAAAAGATGGATACGATGTTAAAACCGCTGGCGATGGTGCCAAGGCGGTGGAGATCGCCAAGAAATTCCATCCTGATCTGGTATTGCTCGACATCATGATGCCCAAAATGGATGGCGTGGAAACCTGCCGGTTACTGCGCGAAATTCCCGAACTGCAAAAAACCTTTATCGTGTTTCTTACTGCCCGTGCAGAGGAATATTCTGAAGTGGCAGCTTTTGATGTAGGTGCCGATGACTACATCACGAAACCAATTAAACCCCGCGCGTTGCTAAGCCGCATCAGTGCGTTGTTCAGAAGAGAAGTGAAAAAGGCCGATCCGTCAAGCTCCATTTCAGCTGGCGATCTTACCATAGACAGAACCAGTTACACCATCAAAGTGGATGGTCGTGAAATAAACCTCCCTAAAAAGGAATTTGAACTGTTGTATTTCCTGGCTAAAAATCCCAACAAAGTATTCAGTCGCGAAGACCTGTTGCAAAACATCTGGGGATCGGATGTATATGTGCTGGCACGCACGGTAGACGTACACATTCGCAAAGTGCGCGAGAAAATCGGGGAAGATTACATCACTACCGTAAAAGGCGTTGGCTACAAGTTCAGCCTCAATTGAAGTTTCAGCATGTTATCGGCTGAGCAATTTTGAGAAAGACGCGAATACCTGCCTGTACCCAATCAGGATTCCTTCTGTTATCTTGAATTTTGATTTTTTAATCTTGAATTTCCCGCATGGTTTATAACTCGAGGGTATTGGCCTTGTTACTGGCAATTTGCATTGCCTTAATTACCACCCTCTTTCTTACGTTGTTCAAGGAAGCTTCAACCACGTTGTTGCTGGTAGCGTTTGGTATCAGCTTTTCGGTTTCATACCTGCTTGTCTTTGTTGTTCTTGATTTTCTCATCTTTCGTGAGATCAACAAAATTTACCGGCTGATGGAGAAGTTGCGTAAGAAGGAGTTGAACAAATTGGATAAGCAACGATCCGGAACCCTAAACCCTCTCGAAAAAATTAACGAAGAAATTTTCTCCTTCGCTGAACTCAAGCAAAAAGAAATTGACGAGTTGAAAAAACTCGAAGCTTTTCGAAAAGAATTCATTGCCGATGTTTCACACGAATTAAAGACACCCATATTTGCCGCACAGGGTTTTGTGCATACGTTGCTTGATGGCGCCATGGACGACAAGGCCGTGCGCACACGATTTTTAAAGAAAGCTGCCAAAAGCCTGGATGGCCTTGATGCCCTCGTGCAGGATTTGCTCACGTTATCGCACATTGAAACCGGCCAGATCAAAATGCATTTCGAAACCATCGATATGCATAAACTTACACAGGAAGTATTTGAACAATTTGAAAGCAAAGCCGATAAACGCGACATCACGTTTCGCCTGGAGGGCAATCCCGGTAAGGTAATGGTGTATGCCGACTGGCAGCGGATTTTCCAGGTGATGACCAACCTGGTATCCAACGCAGTGAAGCACTCATTCGAAGGCAGTGAAGTGGTAGTCAGCTTTGACGTGACAAAGAAATATGTGACTACCCATGTGCGCGATTTTGGGGAGGGCATTCCTCCTGAACATATCAACCGTATATTTGAGCGCTTTTACCGCGTGGATAAAAGCCGAAGCCGCGAAAAAGGGGGTACAGGATTAGGGCTGGCGATCGTCAAGCATATTCTCGAAAACCACCACACGAAGGCAGAGGTACAAAGCACACCGGGTAAAGGTTCAGATTTCAGCTTCAAACTTCCGCGTGTAAAACCGCAGGAAGGGCACGCTTAAAAATTGCAGAGTGAAAAAGTATTCGGTTAGAGATTTAATCCTGTGGGAAGACAACGATTTTATTGCAGTCAATAAACCTCCCTTTCTTTCCACGCTGGAAGACCGGAGCGATCCGGTTAACCTGTTGGCCTTGGTGCGTGATTATTGCGAGACTGCCCAGGCCTGCCACCGGTTGGATAAGGATACTTCGGGTATCATTGTTTTTGCAAAGAATCCTGAAGCGTACCGCCACATGAGCATGCAGTTTGAACACCGGAAGGTGGAAAAAATATACCATGCCGTGGTTGACGGTGTTCATGATTTCAAACAACACCTGGTAGATGCCCCCATTTTGGCAGCACCAGATGGTATTGTAAAAATCAGCAAACGCGATGGGAAGCCAGCCCAAACCTATTTTACTACATTGGTCGCTTATCGGCAGCACTCCTTAATAGAGTGTCGGCCCATAACGGGGCGGATGCACCAAATCCGCATTCATCTGTCGCTTTTAAATGCCTCCATTACCGGGGATGAGCAATATGGCGGAAAGCCACTTTATTTATCCGCTATAAAAAGAGGCTTTAACCTGAAGAAAAACACCGAAGAAGAACCCTTGATGAAACGAATGGCCCTCCATGCAAAGTCGCTGATTTTCAAATCGATGAAGGACGAAAAACTGACCTTGGAAGCCCCGTACCCCAAGGATTTTCAGGCCCTTATCCGCCAGCTGGAAGCCAATAAGTAAACAGGCTTTGGCTAAAAAATCAGGTCTATTTGCTTTTCCAATACCATCAGCTTACCTTTGTGTCCCTTTTTAAAGGAAGGGTGTATTTTGTTGATTTTTAAATAGAAAAACGTGGATCATCAGAGCTATAAAACCACTCACGCCAACAAGGCAACCGTTGAGAAAACGTGGGTTTTGGTGGATGCAAAAGATAAGGTGTTAGGCCGTGTAGCCAGCCAGATTGCACACATCATCAAGGGTAAGCACAAAACCAGCTACACACCACATGTTGATTGTGGCGACCATGTAGTGGTTATCAATGCCGAAAAGGTAAAAATGACGGGTAAGAAATGGACCGACCGTGTGATTTTCACACACTCCGGTTATCCGGGCGGACAGCGTGAGCATACGCCTGCCAATATCCGCAACAAACATCCTGAGCGCCTGGTAGAGCATGCCGTACGCGGTATGTTGCCTAAAAATCGTTTGGGACGCGAGCTTTTCCGCAGCCTGCATGTATATGCCGGTACGGAACATCCGCACACAGCACAGCAACCAAAAGAAATAAAACTATAATAAATGGAGATTTTCAACGCAACGGGTAGAAGGAAGACTTCTGTAGCCAGGGTTTATGTAAAGCCTGGCAAAGGTGACATACAAGTAAACGCCCGTGATCTCAAGGAATACTTCCTATCTGAGATTCACCAGACACTGGTTAAGCAGCCGTTAGCAGCGCTTAAAGCCGAGAATCAGTATGATGTAACCATTAACGTTGAAGGCGGTGGCATTAAAGGCCAGGCTGAAGCCGTTCGATTGGGCATTTCACGAGCTCTTGTGGCCGCAAATGCTGAAAACAAAATCGTATTGCGTAAGGAAGGGTTTATCACCCGCGACTCGCGTATGGTAGAACGTAAGAAGCCGGGAAGAAGAAAGGCCAGAAGGAGATTCCAGTTCAGCAAACGTTAATCGTAAACATCAACACATGGGAAAGAAATTAACTTATCAGGATTTATTGGAAGCCGGTGTTCATTTCGGACACTTAACCCGTAAATGGAACCCGAAGATGGCTGAGTACATCTTCATGGAAAACAACGGCATCCACATCATCGACCTGCACAAATCATTGGCAAGCCTGGAAGAGGCAGCATTTGCCATGAAGAACATTGTACGTTCTGGTCGTAAGATCATGTTCGTTGCCACCAAGAAGCAGGCAAAAGATATCGTAACCGAAGAAGCAAAGCGCCTGAACATGCCGTACGTAACGGAACGTTGGTTGGGTGGTATGCTTACCAACTTTGCTACCATACGCAAGTCGTTAAAGAAGCTTTCGCAGATCGACAAGCTGATGAAGGATGAGGCTTACCTGAACCTGCAAAAGAAGGAGCGCTTAACATTAACCCGTGAGAAGGCGAAACTGGAAAAGCAGTTGGGTGGTATTGTTGATCTGAACAGATTGCCTGCAGCCCTTTTTGTGATCGATGTAAAGCGCGAGCACATTGCCGTTGCAGAAGCACAAAAGCTGAACATCCCGGTATTTGCCATGGTAGATACCAATTCGGATCCTACTACGGTAGATTTCCCGATTCCTGCCAATGACGATGCATTCAAATCGATTTCATTGATTACAGGATACATCGGCAGCGTAATTGAGGAGGCACTGCAGGAGCGCAAAAAGGAGAAGGAAGAAGCTTCCTTGAAGAAGGAAGAGGACGAAAAGCGTAAAGTAGACACGGCCGTTGAAGAAGCCAAGTAAGAGCAGCGACTGATCAATATTGGTTCAATCGCCCAGCGATATACAGAATAAACATCGGCCTTCCAGTCGGTGTTTATTTTTTTAAACCCAGCACTAGTAAACTGTAACATTTAAAATTCATAAAGCGATGTCAATTTCAGCACAAGATGTAAACAAACTCAGGCAAATGACCGGAGCCGGTATGATGGATTGTAAGAAAGCCCTTACCGAAGCCAACGGTGATTTTGAAAAGGCCATTGAAATATTAAGAAAGAAAGGTCAGAAAGTTTCTGCTTCCCGTTCCGACAGAGAAGCGAAGGAAGGTTCTGTATTTGTAAAGGTGAGTGACGACAAGAAAGAAGCGGTGTTGATCGCCCTGAATTGCGAAACAGACTTCGTAGCGAAAAACGAAGAGTTCCAGTCGTTGGGTAAAATGATTGCGGATGTTGCGTTCGCCAACAAGCCAGCCGACAAAGATGCGTTGTTGTCGCAGAAAGCCGGTGACCTTACGTTGAACGATAAAATTGTAGAACTCGTAGGTAAGATCGGAGAGAAGATTGAAGTGAGCGAGTTTGTGCACATGAAAGGTGAAGCCGTTGTGCCATACATTCACGCAGGTGCCAAACTTGGGGTGTTGGTATCGTTGAAAGGCGTTAACGGTAAAGACGTAACCGATGCAGGCAAAGATGTAGGTATGCAGATTGCTGCCATGAATCCGGTTGCCGTTGATGAAACTTCAGTGGATAAAACTGTGATTGAAAAGGAGCTTGAAATCGCCAAAGCGCAAATCTTAGCTGAGGGCAAACCTGAAAACATGGTAGAGAAAATTGCGCAAGGTAAGTTGAACAAGTTCTTCAAGGACAACACCCTGTTGCCACAGGCATTTGTGAAAGACAACAGCAAAACCGTAGCGCAATACCTGGATAGCGTATCGAAAGGATTGACTGTAGCGGAATTTAAGCGCGTGTCAATCGGATAATTTTTTTGATTCTTAAGAACAAGAAGGAGTCTGGCAGCAGGCTCCTTTTTTGTTTCCGGTGGGCAAAGTGTTATCTTCAATAAACCAAATCCTACATGCTATGAATGCTGCCGCTAAATCAGTTTACTATTTCGGGTTTTATCTGTTGGTGCTGGGTATTGCATTGATCACGTACCCAAATCTGTTGCTGAGCACATTCGGTCAACCTGAAACCGCTGAAGTATGGATTCGGGTGGTGGGCGTTATTGTATTTAACATTGGGTTGTATTACATCTTTATGGCACCCGCGAACAGTGCACTTTTTTGTACCTTAACCGTGTACACCCGACTGGCCGTTTTGGTTTGGTTTATTGTTTTTGTTGTATTGGAGTGGGCGCAGCCTTCGCTGATTTTGTTTGGTGCAGTTGATGCAGCAGGAGCGATTTGGACATACCTCGCCCTTCGCAAGTGATATGAAAAAGAAAGAATGTTCATCGTGTGCAATGGAAATAGATGCAAATAGTAACGTATGTCCGGTTTGCAGTTATGAATTTCCCAAAACCAATACCGCTTCGCGTTGGGTTGTGATTTTCCTGATCATCTTGTTTTTAGTGTACATGCTGATTGGAATTTTTTAGTGAGATGAAGGCTCCTGAACAACACCTGTACGCGCACGAACTGGTATTCACCACTTCCCGCAGCAGCGGCCCGGGCGGACAAAACGTAAACAAGGTAAATACGAAAGTAACCCTGAAGTGGGATGTACAAAATTCAACCGCCATTACCGATGAACAACGCGCGCTCATTCGCGAAAAACTGAAATCGTATTTTACAAAAGAAGGGGCGTTGATTTTAATGGCGCAAGACAAGCGCTCGCAACTGGCAAACAAGGAAGCGGTGTTACACAAACTTGATCAGTTGCTAAAGAAAGCTTTCGTTCGAAAAAAAGCACGGAAAGCCACCAAGCCCTCGAAAACAGCAGTGAAGAAACGACTGGAGTCAAAGAAACAACACGCGGAGAAAAAGCAGTGGCGGAAAAAACTTTAGCCTACCAGTCTCCGTTATCTTTTCCAACAAACTGAAGCTTGTCGGTAAACGCCTGATCGAGCAATCCAAGCATGTTGGGTTTGCACCAATCGGGGTGAAGCAGTGTGCCACTGTTTTTGGTTGAATAGCTGGTAACGCTTTCTTTTTCTGTGATGATTTTATAACCGATGTTTCCGGTCATTTGCAGGTCGCGCACCGTTACCCTGTAACGACCATCCCGAACATCAACGGTAACCTTGCCGCTGTATTTTCCGGTTTGAATGATGGGCGGTGTGCCCACCTGGCTGAACTGAAATTTTTTATAGTCTACCACCACATCATTCATGTCAAATGAAATTCCCGTTTCCGTAGGCTTTATGTTGGAGATGTAATCTTGCTTCTGATAATATTCAGAAAGCTTTAAGGCGGTAATGCCTTCTTCGGTAAATACTTTCTGGTAAATGATTTCCTGGTCCTCCACTTTAAAATTTCCAAACGTGGTTGGCTGTGCCTGTACGAAGGCGGCAACAAGGATTAAAAATGCAGTAAGTGTTCTCATGGGTTAAAAGTACAAAGGGATGCCGGTCAATCAAAAAGCGGTTTCAGCTGGCTAATTGTGTTTATTTTATTTCATCCAACGCAATAAATGGTAAATGCTATATACCTGTTAACGAACCTATTAACACTTCATCGCCATTAGGGTGTATTGGCTGGTATTTTGGGCGGTTTATCCGTGTTTTTGGGTAAGTATGTAACCTGGAAAAACGGCCCTTATGAAAATATACCTAACCCGTTCGGTCGACTTCAATATTTTATTGGTCGCCCTGCTGTATTATTTATCTGCCGAAATCGGCTTTTTGCTTTCATTTGAGAGCATTCAGGCGTTGCCCTTTTGGCCACCCGCGGGTATCGCGTTGGCTATGGTCATTCTGTTGGGCAGAAAAGTGTGGCCCGGTATTGCCATTGGTTCCCTGGTTATTGTTGTGAAGAGCTATTGGTTCGGTGCCATAAACTCCGTTCAGGTATTGATGGCCGTATCGGCATTGATAGCCACAACGGCTGTGCTCGAAGCGTTGGCCGGAGCGTTTTTGTTTAAGCGTTTTGTGAAAAGTGTTTATCCATTTGCAAAAGCCATCCATGCTTTTCAGTTTTTATTAATTGCTTTGTTGATTTCGTGGATCAGCACGGGCGGAACAGTTTTGGCGCTTGGATTATCCGAAGTATTAGCTGCCTCAGATTGGGTGAATGCCTTATTTGCCTTGTGGATGCGCAACGTAGTGGGCATACTATTGTTCAGTCCGGTGTTGCTGGCCTTACCGGGCATTCAATTTAAACCCACGTTAATCAAGACGGGGGAGATTGCTTTGTTTGTACTGTGTTGTACGGGTGTATTCTTTTTGTTTCAGCTGAAAGCCTTGCAACATGTAGCTCCTTTTGCCATGGCTTTTGTAGCGATTCCGTTTTTGTTGTGGTTGTCGTTTCGGTTTAAAGGGTTGGTGGCCATTAGCGGGTACATGATTGCTTCGCTGGTGGCTATTTATGCTACCAGTCAACAATCCGGACCGTTTTACCTAGCTGACCTTGCCGGTGATTCGATTATTCTATTGCAGGTTTATGTGGTGGTGATTTCGGTTTCGGCTTTGGTCTTGTCGGCCGCGGTGCACGAACGAAAGCAAGCACAGGAAGCGCTAAAAAAGTTAAGTGAAAACCTGGAAGCGATGGTGCAGCATCGCACCAAGGAACTGGAAGAAGAAATTCAACAACGGACGGAAGCGCAAAAGAAGTTACAGGTTACAAACGAGGAATTGGTGAAGCGAAATACTGAACTGGATAATTTCGTGTATAGCGTTTCGCACGATTTACGTGCACCCATTGCGTCCATCCTGGGGTTAATCAATCTGGCCAAGACAGATCGCAGTGCGAACCTGAAAACCATTTACCTCGACATGATGGAGAAGAGCGCACGCCAGCAGGATTATTTTATCCGGGAAATTTTAGATCAATCACGCAACGCACGCCTGGAAGTGAAGCGTGAACCTGTTCAATTCAAAACCTTGATTGAAGAAGCATTTGAACAGGTAGACTATTCTAATCTCAATGGAAAACGGGTTGAGAAAGTGATCAACGTGGATCAGGAAGAACCTTTCTATTGCGACAAGTGGCGGCTAAAAGTCATCCTGAATAATGTGATCTCAAATGCCATTCGCTATAAAAATGGAAAAGATCCGGTGGTGAAAGTAAATGCACGCATTGATCGTGATCACGTAAAGTTGAGTGTTCAGGATAATGGCAAAGGCATTGAGAAAAAACACCTTTCGCATTTAGGTAAAATGTTCTATCGGGCTACCGATGAAGGTGCCGGCAGCGGACTCGGACTTTATATTGTTAAAGAAACACTGGAAAAACTTCAGGGTTCCATGGCCATCGAATCGGAAGAGGGCCACGGCACTACGGTAAAATTTGAAATTCCTGAGGTTGGCTATCAGGTTGAGAGTTTGGCAAAGACCGTTCCGGCAATGAATGCCTGAATAATGCCGTACACCAACCAGGTAGTAATCATAAACAAGGAAATGTCGATGGCGCTGAAGGTGAGCCACAGCACGGGCAACATAGCCACCACGCCATATACAAGGGCTACTTCAAGTGCGCGAAGCCATGCACTGCCGGTGAACAAATCTTTGTAGCGTTCCCAAAACCATTTCAACGCAGCGCTCAGTACAAACGGGTGTACATAAAACAGCCAATCGGTTTCAAACGAGGAGGCACGAAACACCGCGTTGTAGTATTCTTCCATCAGGTTAGGGAAAAAGAAAATGGCGATGTACAGCATACCCATACTGGCGATCAGCACCAGGAAACCGGCTAACAGAATGGCGGTGATATTTTTTTTCATGGCAGTAATTTGTTTGTAGCCCTAAACTAACACGATTAACCCAACGGTTAGCTGACGATTGTCAGTTGTGTGGATTGAGGTTGGTCAACCCCACGGTTGGTCAGTTGTTTGATTTTTTTGTACATTCATCAACGCAAGGAATCTGCCCGGACCTAAAAAGTTCATTTTCGGGCCGTATTCCAAGTAAAATGAACCTAAACCAAAACTGTTGAGTCTATGAATTTTAAGCCTGTAATGAAAACCAAAGAAGAAATGGAAGCTGGTCAATCAAAATACGAGTCGGTAACGAAATACATGGTGGGTGCGGGCAACCTGATCACCTTTAACCCCGACCAGACTATTCAGGAAGTAATTGATATCATCATTAATAAAGGAATATCCGGTGCGCCTGTGTTGGATAAGGATAGAAAATTGGTGGGCATCATTTCTGAAAAAGATTGCCTGCGCATCATTGTCGATCAGGCATATCATAATTTACCAACTTCCGATCGCAAGGTATCGGATTACATGACGGTGAAAGTAAAAACACTTTCTTCCAACAGCGATGTGGTGGAAGCTGCCAATGAATTTTTAAACAGTCCGGTAAGGCGATTGCCCATTTTAGAGAATGGTGTGTTGATTGGCCAGGTAAGCCGCAGGGATATTTTGAAAGCAGCTAAGAATATTAGTCAGACGACCTGGTAGAAGCTTTTCATCGTTATTTCGGGAGTATTGCCTGCTTGTTCGACAGACATTCCTCACTCAATCATAACCTATGCCCCCGTTCGTTTTAAAAGGCATCTTCACAGGAATCCTTTTGAGCCTTGAGGCAATGACGATGACTGAGAAAAATCTACTCGCTCCGCAGCGAATCCACCGGGTTGCCCATAGCGGCACACAATGCCTGGAAGCTGATGGTAAACAATGCCACCACCAATGCCAGCAGGCCAGCACCTCCAATAATCCACGGATTGAAATCAATGCGGTACGCAAAGCCCGAGAGCCAATACTCCTGTAGCAGGTACAATGTAAGGGGTATAGCCAAAACAAAAGCAATGATTACCAGCCGTGCAAAATCTTTGCTGAGCAACAACACCAACTGACTTACCGAAGCACCCATTACTTTGCGCACGCTTATTTCCTTGGCACGTTGTTCGGCTGAATAGGTGGCCAGACCAAGTAAGCCCAAGCATGCAATGATTATGGCCAGTCCGGTGAAGATGATGAATACCTGTCCCATGCGTTCTTCGGCTTTATATTTTGCCGCAAAGTTTGAGTCGAGGAAGCTGTATTCGAATGGTGCCTGTGGGGCATATTTTTTCCAGATGGATTCTACCAAGTCAATGTTGCGCCTGATGTCGTCAGATGAAAAACGAATACCGGCCTCAAAGTTGGGCTCACTGCCTAAGATCACAATCATGGGCCGAATGTTGTTTTTCAACGATTCGTAATTGAAATTTTTGATCACCCCGATTACGTCCAGTTCATTTCCTTCCATGGTATTGAATCGCGACAAAATCTTTTTGCCTTCATGCGAATCCCAACCTAACTGGCGCATAGCCGCTTCGTTAATCAAACATGCTGCGGTATCTGTTTTGAAGTCGCGTGAGAAGTAACGGCCGGCTGCCAGTTGATACCCCATGGTTTCCAATGCATCGTAGTCGGCTACGTATACGGTGAGCAATTGATCTTGGCCGGTTTCAGTAATTCGAAAAACTGAACTCCAATCGATATTGGGAGGCATGCGGTTAACAAACGTGACGTGCTCTATTTCCGAATATTGCTTGAGTTCGTTTTTAAACGCTTCACCATTTTTTTCAAGGTTCATGGTGTGCAACAATGTCATGATGTTCCGCTTATCAAAACCCAGGTTTTGCTGTTGCACAAATTTGAGCTGTTGAAACACCATCAGTGTAGAAATAATCAACCCAATGGAAGCAAAAAACTGGAACACCACCAGTGCGTTGCGAATGCCGGAGCTTTTGAAGCCAGCGCGTACTTTTCCTTTCAGCACTTCTGCCGGTTTAAAGGCCGTGAGGTAGAAGGCTGGGTAACTTCCGGCCAACGCACCGATGATCAGGGTGAAAACAAATAGTCCACCCAGGAACATCGGACTGAGCAATGAGGAGAACGCAATATCTTTAGCAGTGATGGAATTAAAGAAATTCAAGGATAACGATACCAGCATCAACGCGAACACAACGGCCAGTATGGTATACAGGTATGATTCCATCATAAACTGACCTACGAGTTTGTGTCGCAGGGCGCCAATGGTTTTGCGTATGCCCACTTCCTTGGCTCGGTTGGCGGCCCGTGCGGTGCTCAGGTTCATGAAGTTGATGCACGCCAGCACAATGAGGAAAATGGCGATCAAACCAAATAAATATAAATACCGGATGTTTCCGTTAGGTTCAAGTTCATCCGTAAATTGAGAATGCAGGTGTATATCAATTATCGGTTGTGAACTATAGCGAATAAAGTTTCCACTTTGCTCCAGCTGTGCCATATTCATTTGCATGAACTGTTCCACTTCCCTGGAGATGTAAGTGTTGGTAAAATGGGTATACATGTTATCAACATCGGCAATGGATGTGTTCGGCCTGATTTTAAAGTAAGTGATTACCGTACTGTTCAACCAAATCGGGTAATTGAGTTGTTGCCACGTGGTGATGGAAAGCAGAAAATCGAATTTCAAATGCGAGTTGTGCGGAGTGTCCGCCACAATGCCCGTCACTTCGGCCTTGTTTTCACCCTGGCTGCCGATGAAAAACATTTTTCCGATGGGCGAGAGATCACCGGGTCCGGTGTACCCAAAATACTTCTTTGCAGTAGATTCAGAGATTACCACTTTGTTCGGACCATTCAATACAGTTTTTGGATTGCCGACCAACAATTGAAAATTGAAAAAGTCAAAGAAGTTTGAATCGGCCAATAAAAATCGGTTTTCGGTAAAGTTTTTATCCTCATACCGAACCGGAATGGTGCTCCATTTTGAAATACGCACGGCAGATTCAACAGCCGGCACATCTTTTAACATGGCTTCCATCATAGGAATGCCGGTATAGGCGGTTTGAAAGTCCTGCCCATTTAGCCGGGCTGACATCACGCTTCGGTACATTCGGTCGGCATCGGTGTGAAAGCGATCGTAGCTTGCTTCATCAACAATGTAGAGGATTAGCAGCAGGGTGCTGGTAATGCCCAGGGTAAGACCGAACAGGTTTATGGCCGAGTAAACTTTCTGCCGACTGAGAATGCGAAGGGTGGTGATGATGTAATTGCGGAACATGGTATATAATAAATAGAATTATTCGTTTCGTAAACTGTTTACCGGGTTACTGGTGGCTGCACGTAGGGCCTGTGTACTCACAATAATGAGCGCAACAATCAATGCTGAAAGTCCGGCTAGCGGAAATATCCACCATGCAATGGTAATGCGGTAAGGGTATTCTTCCAAAAATCCGGAGAGGAACCACCAGGCCAATGGTGCAAATAGTACAAAGGCAATAATCACAAGTCGGGAGAAATCTTTGGAGATAAGCAACACCAACCCGGTTACGGTGGCGCCCAATACTTTTCTGATGCTCACTTCTTTTGAACGTTGTTCCGCTGTGAAGGCAGCCAAACCAAATAAACCCAATGCGGTGATGGTAAGCGCCAGTGCGGCAAACACTTTTGCCAGGTTGCTGGTCAGGTTAATGGATGCAAATTTCTTTTCAAACTCCACATCAGCAAAGCGGTAGGCAAATGGGTAGGTGGGGTTTAAACGTTTAAATACATCTTCCACTTTACTGATGGCTCCGGGTAAGTCTGCCGTTTTTTCCAGGCGAATGGTGATGGTGCTGGTCCAATCGGGAATAAAAGCAGCCATCATAGGCGAAACCGGTTCATAGGGAGAACTCATAATCACATTTTCAATAACTCCGATGATGGTCAGTTCACTGCCGTTCATGCTTAGGGTTGCGCCAATGGGTTCCTCCAATTGCATCATGTCAACTGCTGCCTGATTGATAATAACCCCTGAAGAATTGCTGGCAAACTCGGGGGAGAAGTCGCGACCTTCAATTAATTTCATGCCCATGGTTTTCACATAATCATACTCGGTAGCAATGGTAGTGAATACAACGCGTGTTCCGGGCGCCATACCGGGCCACTCTACAATGTTGTTTGAGAAGATGGAGGTTATGGGGCTGTTGGATTTGGTAACACTTTTTACTGCACCAGTACTTAATAGCTCATTTTTGATGGTTTGGTAATTCGTTTCTAGCTCACCGTTTGTCCACACCATCATCAGGTTTTCCCGATCATAGCCAATCTCGCGATCTTTTACGTGCATGATCTGTTGATAAATGACAATGGTTCCAATTATCAGGAAGATGGAGAAACCAAACTGCAGGGTTACCAGAATTTTTCGGGGCAGACTGGCATATTTTCCGGTTTGAATTTTTCCCTTAAGTACCTTAACCGGTTGAAACGATGATAAATAAAATGCCGGATAGCTTCCAGCCAACGTACCGGTAATCAAAATCAACAGGGCCGCTCCAGTCCATAGGTATGGATTGCTGTAGTCGATGAAAAGTTTTTTGCTCACCAGCGTATTGTACATTGGCAAAGAGAGTTCCACCAATACTACAGCTACCAGAAAAGCAAATGTGGTAATCAGAAGTGATTCACCCAGAAATTGAAAGACAAGTTCCTTTTTTCGCGAACCGATGCTTTTGCGAATGCCCACTTCACGTGCACGTTTTTCTGAGCGTGCCGTGGCCAGGTTCATGAAATTGATGCAGGCAATGATGAGCACAAAAATGGCAATAGCACCAAATAGCTTTACGTATTCGATCATGCCACCTGCCACTTTTCCATTCTCGAATTTCGAGTACAACCTCAAATCCGTAATGGGGTGCAAGAAAACTTCCGGGTTAGGCAAGGTATCCGGTGTATTTTTCAATACAATATCCCGAATGGAAGCGGTAACTTCTTCTTGTGTGCTGCCTTGTTCAAGTTCCACATACATCTGGAAGGAATTGTTTTGCCAGTTTTCGCGTGAATTGCGAACCCAAGGCATGATGGACTCATAGTAAGCGAAGGGAATAAGATAATCGTAATTCGAAAAGGTAGTTTGATCGGGAAAGTCCTTCAAAACTCCGGTTACTTTCAACTCGCGGTCATTGTCGAGTTTTACCATCTTGTTCAACGGTTCCTCATCACCAAAAAGGGCCTTGGCCACACTTTCGGTCAGCACAATTGAATTCTGATCATCTAATGCCGTGTTGACATCACCCTGTATCAACGGAAAGGTGAACATCTTTAAAAAATCTTCACTGACGGCAAGTCCTACTTTGGTGATTTTATTTTCATCAACCGTCAGTAAAAATCCTTCACCCCAATTGGTGATTACCGTGTGCTTGATTTTGGGTGAATGTGCAGGAAGCGCTTCTTTTAGCGGATAAGGAAGCGCGATTTGTGATCCTCTTTGCCCTGAAAACGTTTGGTTCAACATGACCTTGTACAGGTTTTCACGCTTCTCGTGAAAGCGATCAAACTGGTACTCATCTGCAATCCACAGCATGATTAAAATGCTGCAGGCAATGCCAATAGATAGGCCGAAGATGTTGATGAATGAATACGTAAAGTTCCGTTGGAGATTACGCAGAGCGATTTTAAGGTAGTTCAGGAGCATGGTTTTACTGATTATTCGTTTCGTAATGCGTTTACCGGATTGGCCAGCGCGGCTTTAAGTGCCTGGAAGCTAATGGTGAGTAATGCAATGAGTATGGAAGCTGCACCGGCAGCAATGAAAATCTGCGGGCCGATTTTAATGCTGTACTGAAAATCCTGCAACCATTTTTGCATCACAAAATAGGATGCGATGCTGGCCAGCACAAAGGATATAATAATGAGTACAATAAACTCGGCTGACAGCTTGTACAAGATATTTCCATTGCTGGCACCCAATACTTTGCGAATGCTGATCTCCTTCTGGCGTTGCTCGGCCGTAAAGGCAGAAAGCGCAAATAAGCCCAGGCCCGCAATGATCATGGCCAGCACCGTAAAGTGTGTAAACATGTTGGCGAAGGCTTGCTCGTTTCGGTATAGGTTGGCGAATTGCTCATCCAGAAATGCATATTCGAACGTTGTTCCGGAGTTTATGTTCTTCCAGGTAGTTTCGATAAAGGCAATGGTACTACTAATATTTTCAGCATTTACCTTAATCGCCATGGAAGGGTTGTTGGTATTGTACACCATGAACAAGGGCTCAACCTTGTGCCGAATGGTGGCAAAGTGAAAATCTTTCACCACACCTACTACGGTGTAGTACGTTACGTCTGTTGCCGGGTTCGGTCCCGATTGCAACCCGATTTTTTTACCTACAGCATCATGCCATTCCAGCAGACGTGTCATTTCTTCGTTGATGATGATGGAGAGGGAATCATTATAATCCAATGAAAAGTTTCTTCCGCTGGCCATGTCCATGCCCAGGGTAGGAATAAAATTCTCATCGATAGCCATTATGCTTACGATAAAATTGGTTTCGTTGCTGAAGCCCTCGGGCTGAATGCCTGTGCGGCCCAGTTGTTGACCAATTCGGGTAGAGGAGGAGCCGACCGATAGCACATCGGTATTGCGTTGAAGTTCTGTTTTGAGTGCAGTTGCGTTAGCTAGGTTTTGTCCGTTTTGCGCCAGGGTAATGATTTGATCACGCTTATAACCCAAATCGGCTGTGTAAATGAAATTCATTTGTTGATACACAATGCCTGTACCCACCATTAAGGCAATGGAAATGGTGAATTGCAACACCACGAGCGCTTTGCGCAAACGCGTTCCACTGGCGGAATTTTTAAATGCACCTTTTAATACCACCACCGGCTTAAAGCCGGATAATACAAATGCGGGGTATAGGCCGGCCACCAACCCCACCACAATGATCAACCCGATAAACACGGAAATATTTTCGGGTTGGAGGATGACACTCGCATCAGCAAAGCGTTGGTAAATGTTGTTTAGTGTAGGCGTAATCATGAAGACAAGCACCAAAGCAAGAATACCGGCCAATGCAGTAACCACTATGGATTCAGTAAGGTGTTGTCCGATAAGTTGTGCGCGCACAGCACCGATTACTTTGCGCATGCCCACTTCCTTGGCACGCCCGGTTGATTTGGCGGTAACCAGGTTGGTGAAATTAACGGCAGCCAGCATGAGGATAAGCCCAGCAATAATGGAGAGCACATACACATTCAATACATCCGATTTGTTGGCGTTACTTTCGAAGAGAATTTCTTTTGAGTGCAGGTGAACCTCCGGCATCGGTTGAACAACCGGTGTAAAGAATTCAAACGCGTTGTTCTTTTTCGCAATGGCCTGGAGTTTAGGATTCAGCTCATCCGGGTTTGCCGGGCGATCCAGTAGTAAATAGGTGAACTGGTTAATGCCCTGCCACGATTGCAAAAACTGACGGTAGCCTTCTTCATCTTGCGAAGGTGTCATGGAACGCAATAAGTCGAATTGAATGTGTGAATTTTTAGGTGGATCGGCTACCAACGCCACCACGTGTAAATCCAGGTTTTGATTGAGGCGTACCACTTTGCCAATCGGGTTTTCCTTTCCGAAAAGCCGTGTTGCTAATGTTTGGGTGATGGCAATCGTGTTGGGTTCGTCCAGTACACCTTCTTTTTTTCCATCAATAATTTTAAAATCGAAAATCTCAAAGAACGAAGATTCCGTGCGGAAACCGGCATCGCAACGCAACAGGTTATCTTCATAACTCAGGTCGAGTCTGCCGCCACCGCTGATGCGCGCACTGTTGATCACCTCAGGAAGTTCTTCTTCCACAGCAGGTCCCAATGCAGGTTGCGTTACCCCAACCAGTTTACTACTCACGCCTTCCGCACTGTCGATGGTGAGCACGCGTACAATGTTCTTGTAATTTTTATGGAAGGTGTCGTACGACAGATCTTCCTGAACAAACAGGTAAATGACCAATGAGGCTGCGAGTCCGAATGCCAGACCGGCAATTTTAATGATAGAATATCCTTTCTGCTTCAGCAGGTTTCGGATGGCAATAAGAAAATAACTTTTTAACATATAGAGATGGTGTATGAAGTTAGGTTATTCGTTACGCAAGGATTTTACCGGGTTGGCCATGGCTGCTTTAATGGATTCAAACCCAACAGTCAACCAGGCAATGGCCAGAGAAATGATTCCGGTGATGATGAACACCACGACATTCAATTCAATTTTATACGCGAATGACTGCAGCCATTTGTTCATGGCATAATACCCAACAGGTGCTGCGATTACGAGTGCGATGATGATCAAAATGACAAACTCTTTTGATAACATACCCACGATGCTGCTCACAGAACCGCCTAGTACTTTTCGAATACCGATTTCTTTCACCTTGCGTTCGGCTACGTAAACCGATAACCCATACAAGCCCAGGCAGGAAATGATGATCGCTAACGTGGTAAACACAAAGATGATTTTTGAAACACGCTGGTCGTTTTGATATTGACGCTTTACGCTATCGCTTAAAAAGTCAGCTTCAAATGGAGTACGCTGAACCAGCTCCTTCCATTTTACTTCCATTTGCTGGATGATGTGCTGGTAACTTTGCGGACTTACGGAAGCAATGATGAAATTATAATTCTCCCGACTAGCCGGAATCCAGAAGATTAGCGGAGCAATCGATTCATGGAGTGAAAATTGGTGGAAGTCGTCAACCACCCCAATAATTTCATGGGTAAAGGTTTGTCCTTGCCATTCGGAAAGCAATTGGGTTCCCAGTGCTTCTTCCAATGGAATATTCAGGGTTTGCAGACTGGCTTTGTTAACCATGATTTTACGGTTGGGGTTCTCCCAGGAAAAACTATCGGTCTCATATACCGGAGTTCTTCCGGCCAGTAATTTGATGTCGAGCAGATCGAAATAGTTTTCGTCAACTACCGTGTTGCGGTGCATGATGCCACGATCTTGCGATGAACCTTTCGGGTAAACAGCAAAATCACTTAGCATGGGTGTGGAAGGTAAACTGCGTGCTGCAGAAATCTTCTCAACACCACCAATCTGAGCAAACGAATTTTTTAATTGAAGATACTGTTGCTTGGCCTCATCGGTACGCAGGGGAATCATGATTTTGTATTCCGGATCAAACCCCAATGGCTTGCTTTGAATAAAGTTCAATTGCCGCTGAATGATGACAATGGAAGAGATTAACGTGATGGAAATAACAAATTGAAATACCACCAAACCCTTCCGTAAGAAGTTTGAGCTTCCGCCACTCAGGCGTTTATCTTTTAAAACAATAGCGGGCTGAAATGACGACAAGAAAAATGCCGGATAACTTCCTGCAACCAACGCAGTAACGATACCGATAAGCACCATGATACCCAGCACAAAGGATAGGTTAATGGATTGAAGGCTTAGTGCCTTCTGGGTGAGATCATTGAAGAAGGGCAAGGCTATTTGCACAATAATCAATGCTAAAAGCAAGGCCAATAAAACAATGGTCATGGATTCGCCTAGAAACTGTCGGATAAGATTTTGACGTGTGGCACCTAATGATTTACGCACGCCCACTTCACCAGCACGCTGCGAGGCCTTGGCGGTTGTCAGGTTCATGAAGTTGATGCAGGCTAGTAGTAGAATAAATACACCGATTGATCCGAGGATGTAGATGTATTCGATATTATCGGCTTCAGCCATGCCGAATGAATTTTGAAAATCGGAGTGGAGATGAATTTTATCCAACGGCTGCAGGTGCATCTCTTTGTGTAAGCCTGCATTTTTCAAATCTGCGCCTGAGTGTTTTTCAATCAGCGCAGGAATTTTTTCGTCTACCGTATTGGGTGATGTATTCGGTTTTAGCTTCACATAACTGTTAATGAAATTTTGCCAAGCCCATGTAGTTACCGAGTTGATGTAATCACCCATGGGGTGACCATTCATGCTCATGTAAAAGGATGCATTAACATGCGAAGGTTTGGGATTTGGTTTAAGTACACCACTGATAAATAACGTATCAGTAAACTGACCACTGCTGATGATAATGGGTTTGTCCAACGCTTCTGTTTTTCCAAAAATCTTTTCGGCCAGTTCAGCCGTAACCACAACGGTGTTGGGGCGATCAAGTGCCGTGAGGGGGTCACCTTCCTGAAATTCAAACGAGAACACATCGAAGAAAGTGGAATCGGCCAGGTAACCCATCTTTTCATAAAACAGGTTTTCTTCATAGCGGATGAGGTGTTGCTCCACTTCCGGAATGGGGACGAGGCGGGTGGCCGTTTCTACTTCAGGAAATTCCTGCGCCAATGCCATGGCCACCGGAGGGGATGTGCGGGGGAAGGATTCTGAATTTCCATCGCGGGAGAAAACGCTGTAAATGCGGTAAATGCGTTCATGATCAGTAAAATGCTGCTCGTAACTAAACTCGTCATGTATATAGAGTACCAGCAACACGCAACACGCCATGCCCACTGCAAGCCCCCCAATATTGATGAAAGAGAATGCTTTGTGCTTGAGTAGGTTACGAATGGCAATGGCTAAGTAATTTCTGAACATGGTGCTTAGGGATTTACACCTGCCCCTTACTAAATTCTTGCCATCCTAAAAACTATGAAAGCGGGTTGAATTTGGCCTTTTCTGGAAGTTTGAACGGTCAGTACTGAACATGATTGTCCGGTATCGGGCAATTATCGCTCGTCTTCCCGATCGCGCTTGATCTTGACGATAGCGGGCGGCCCAACCTGTATGGGGGCCTTTTCCAACTCCAGGTTGGCGGCCTCAATACCGTAGTGGGCTTCGGTTGACAAGCTGAATTTTTTCAACAACCGGTACCCCTGAATAATCAACCGATCGAAGTTCGATATCTCGCTATCGGGTGAGGCCCACGATTGAATGATCACAAATTTGAAATCTGCCGTCTGGCTGTATTTATGTAACGAAGGGTACGGGCTGATCAAATCGATCTCACCGTTATCGGCCATTTCGTGTACAATCTTATTGAACAATAAGTTGATGCGGTGATCGGCTTTAAATCCGAGTTTGATACGCACAAAGAAACACTTCTTCGGAATGATGGTGTCTACCGAGTACTTGCTGGTAAACGGACTATCAACCGTATCGATATGCAGGAACCAATACACATCGGCACGTTTGGGTCGTTTGCGGAACATCGAATAAATAATGTTCGAGTCGATATACCGCTTACTATCAGCTACCGCCAGAAATACCAGGTTGGTAGATTCCTTGGGTATGGTTTCATCAGACTGAAGATCTTTGATCATCTCCACGTAATGTTTCAAGTCGACAAACTCAGTATGCCGTGTGCGCAACCTGCGGGCGCGCAATTGAACGAACAATACCAGGAAGAGAGCACCAGCAATGATGAACGCAAACCAACCACCATGACTGAATTTACTTAGGTTGGAGATGAGGAACATAAACTCCAACGAAAAGAAAAGCAAGGCCAACCCGATGGCACGCACAGTTGATTTTCGTGAGAGTGAAAAATAATATACCAACAGCGAAGTGGTCATCAACATGTCAATGGTAATGGCTAGTCCATAAGCACCTTCCATCGCTGCCGACTCCTTGAAGTACAGCACTACCAGAATACAGCCCAGCATTAAAATCCAATTGATAGAGGGAATATAAATCTGTCCTTTAATCTGGCTCGGGTAACGCACACGGGTCATCGGCCAGAGTTTGAGTTTCATGGCTTCGTTCACCAACGTAAATGTTCCTGAAATCAACGCCTGGCTGGCGATGATAGCGGCCATGGTGGCGATGGTAATGCCGAAAGGTAAAAACCACTCCGGCATAATGGCATAAAATGGAATTTGGTTACCCAGCACGTCACCTTCGTGCTGCAGTAACCACGCTGCTTGTCCGAAGTAGTTCAGGAGCAACGCTGTTTTTACAAAAGCCCATCCAACACGAATATTTCCTTTACCACAGTGACCCAAATCAGAATACAACGCCTCAGCACCCGTAGTACACAAAAACACCGCACCTAAAATCCAGAAGCCTCCGGGGTATTGTGCAAGTAATTCAAATGCATAAACCGGATTGATGGCTTTGAGCACCATTGGATTTTGAACCAGTTGAATGGTGCCCAATGTACCGATGGTTAAAAACCAGATGGTCATGATCGGTCCAAATGTCTTACCAACAACCCCTGTTCCGAATTGTTGGAATACAAAAAGCCCGATGAGAATAACAATAACTATTTGAATGATGGGCAAATCAGGATTGAAGATTTTTAAACCTTCAACTGCGGATGACACACTGATGGCGGGTGTGATAAATCCATCGGCAATCAACGTGGCACAACCGATAATGGCTGGATAAACTACCCAACCCGCTTTGTACCTGCGCACCAACGCATACAAAGCAAAAATTCCACCTTCACCCTTGTTGTCAGCATTCAAGGCCATGTAGATGTACTTGATGGTAGTTACCAGTGTGAGCGTCCAGAACACACAGGAGAGGCCCCCAAGTATTAACGCTTCTGAAAGTTCATGCTGGCCTGCGATGGCGCGGAACACATAGAGTGGTGATGTTCCGATATCCCCGTAAATAATACCGAGCGATATGAGTACACCGGCAGCGGAGAGAGGAGTTTTGTGTTTATGGTAAGATTCTAAAGCCATTACCTGTAGAACGAATGTACTAAAAATATTTGCATCAGGTTATTCCTTCCTTGTTTCTACTGATGATCAATCGGTTACTTTTGTCGTATGAAAAGTAACTGACAAACCAGGTGAACATGACAAAGAATTTATTGCGGAAGCCGATGATGTACATCAAATGCACAAACATCCACACAAACCACGCGAAGATGCCTTGAAATTTCAATCCCTTGATATCCACTACTGCACGGTTTCTTCCGATGGTTGCCATGGTTCCCTTATCAAAATAGGAGAAGGGCTTCATTTCTTTTTTGGTCATCAACCGTTTCAGATTCTTTGCCAACAGTCTGCCTTGCTGAATGGCAGGCGGTGCCATCATGGGATGACCTGCCGGGTATCGCTCATCGCCCTCCATCACTGCAGCGTCACCAATGGCAAAAATATTATCGTAGCCGGTTACTTTATTATAGGCATCAACCCGAATTCTTCCGGATCGATTGACTGCCCCATCGTTCAATCCTTCAATGGGTTTTCCTTTCACACCGGCAGCCCACACCATGGTTCTCGAAATCAATTTTTCACCGGTGTTGAGCATCACTTCGTAACCGTTGTACGATTTCACGGCACAATTCAGGTGAACTTTAACGCCCATGTTTTGCAAATATTCCAGTGCTTTTTCTGACGCATCTTTCGACATGCCATTGAGTAGCCGCGGGCCGGCTTCCACCAAATGCACATCCATGTGGGTGAACTCCAGTTCTTTATAGTCTTTCGGGAAAACGTGCTTTTTCAATTCAGCCAAAGCGCCTGCCAACTCCACACCGGTTGGTCCACCGCCAACAATCACATAGTCCATCAGGCTGTTCATCAACTCTACATCATCCGTAAGTAGTGCCATTTCCATGTTACGGATGATTTTATTCCGCAGTTGAATGGCATCTATGATGCTCTTCATGGGGATGGCGTGTTCCTCTACATCTTTCAATCCGTAATAGTTGGTAGCAGCTCCATTGGCGATTACCAGGTAATCGTATTTGATGCCACCGATCGAGGTTTCAATGTAGTTTTCTTCCGGTTTGATGGAGATCACCTCACCCATGCGGAAGAAGAAGTCGTGTTGTTTGGCAAAGCGTTTCCGGAAAGGAAAAACGATGGAACTGGTTTCCAGTCCTGAGCTGGCTACCTGGTATAATAAAGGTTGAAACGTATGGTGGTTATACCGGTCGAACAATACAACCTGTGCTTTGGCATTTCGTAGCCCTTTGGCTACTTCGAGGCCACCGAATCCTCCTCCGATAATGATTATCCGGGGTTTTCCGAGGTCGGCAATACGCGTACGCGCGGTAGTTGGGTTGGACATGAAATCAGTGTGGCGGTCCGTAAACGGGGTCAAATTTAAGCGGTTTATGGTAGGGTAAAAACACAATCGAATAAAGTTATTTATCCCTGACGGTTTTGTTTAACGTGCTGACTTTATGCTTAAAAAATAATATGCATTCGCAACCGATTGAATCGTGCAGACGTGTATTTTTGTATATACCTAATACCTTTAACGCATACCCTTCTATGAAAAACTTTCTTTGGGCTATTCCCGCAGTCGCGCTGCTAGCATCATGCGGTGCAAACGAAAAAGCAGATCTTCAGGCACAAGTTGATTCCTTACGCGTAGAGTTGGAGACCTCACAACGCATGACGAACACGCTCATGGAAGTTGGGGTGTTGATGGACTCCATTGATGCGAACCGTCAATTGTTGCGCATTAACATGGTGGAGGGAACCACTTACGATGACTACACATCACGCATGAAGGATCTGAACAAGTATGTGAAGGATACCGAGAAAAAAATTGCTGATCTGGAAAATGCGTTGAAGAAATCGCAGGGAAGCGCATCATCGTATGCACGCCAACTCAAAAAGTTAAAAAGCGATTTGGAGTCCAAAACCAACGAAATTGTTGCCTTGCAAGAACAAGTAGAAAAGTATCGCAACGAAAATCAGAACCTGATTAACCTGGCAGAGTTGCAAAGCGCTGAAATTGCCGATAAGGAAATTCAGATATCTACAAAAGAGCAAGAGCTGGCATTGATTGAAGCACGCATTCAGGAGTTGATGATTCAATCGAAAGTAAGTGAGGCTGATGCTTACTACGCACGAGCAATGGCTGTTGAAGAAGCGGCAAACCGTACCAAGCTTGCGCCACGTAAGAAAAAGGAAACCTTGCAGGAAGCGCTCGAACTGTATAGGAAGTCGCTTTCATTAGGCAAGCAGGAAGCGCAGGCAAAGATTAATGAGATAGAGAAGAAACTCTGATCGATATCGATGCTAACAAAAATGTCACACTGAATTTCAGTGTGACATTTTTTTTGTTCACGATTTTAATGGAATCTGTTAAAACTTCAACCTTCCAATCCAATCAGGTAAACCGTATAAACAATATACCCAATAAACAAGATCACGGCCTCCCACCGGTCAAGCTTGCGCGTATTCAGCGTGAACATAAAAATCATCAGCACAACGGTGGCAGCAGAGAGCACGTAAATATCAAAGTTTAGTGCAGTATTAAAATTGATTGGATTGATCAATCCGGTAACACCCAATATCAAGAAGATGTTGAAAATGTTTGATCCCACCACATTGCCAATGGCGATGTCGGTGTTTTTACGATAAGCTGCAACTGCCGAGGTGGCCAGTTCAGGCAGTGATGTGCCTGCAGCCAAAATGGTAAGCCCGATTAACTTCTCACTCAATCCGAAATGTTGGGCCATCAATACGGCATTGTCTACTACAAGTTTTCCGCCACCGACTAACATCACCAATCCCAATACAAAAAGGCCGGTCGATTTCCAATTGCTATAAATTTTAATTTCCGTAGTCTCCTCATAATCACTGGCCTGCTTCATGGTGCGATAGATGTAGAATAGAAAGAGGCAGAAGAAGCCAATCAAAATAAAGGCATCCAGTCGGCTAAGTACATTTGGTTCGCTGCCCCACAACCGGAAATCGTTTACCAACATGTAGAGCACAAGCGCAGCAAAGAGGGACATGGGCACTTCGTATGAAACGGTTTTCCGCTGAACAACCAGGGGGTAGATCATTCCGGAGAGACCAAGAATCAATAATAAATTGAAGTTGTTACTACCGATTACATTACCAAAAGCGGCATCACTTTTTCCGCTCATTCCTGAAATAACATTCACGACCATTTCCGGCATGGAAGTGCCAAAAGCCACAACCGTAAGGCCAATGGCCAGGTTGGATACATTAAATTTTTTGGCAATGGAGGAGGCGCCATCCACAAGAAAATCTGCGCCCTTTATTAAAATAACGAAACCTGTAAGGAGCAGAAGTATAGCCAGACCCATAGATTTTGCTTGGTAAAACTTTTAAATATAATGGAATATCAAGCCAATTGTAAAAGGCTCTGTCAGAATTAATTTCGGATGATCAGGTAATAGGTATATCCGATGTACATCAGTAGAAAAATAAAGGCTTCCCAGCGGTCTACCTTATTGCGGTTAAGGGTAAACATGGCCAGTAACAGGGCCAATGTGCCAATGCCCAGCACATACAAGTCAGTGTTCAGTACGGCATGTTCCAGGTGTGTTTCATGCTGATGGGCCGGGTATTCAATGGGGCTGATAATGCCGTTGATGGCTAAAATCAGGAAAACGTTAAAAATGTTCGATCCCACCACATTACCAATAGCAATGTCGGTTTGACGTTTTAATGCGGCCACAACGGTTGTTGCTAATTCCGGTAGCGATGTGCCTACAGCCAAAATGGTAAGGCCAATTAATTTTTCACTCAAACCAAAACGCTGGGCAATACCTACCGCATTTTCAGTAACCAGGTATCCGCCACCGATCAGCATCGCAATGCCCCCAATTACCATAATCACTGAAATACCGGTTTTGTATTGTTTTATGGATTCTCCCTCGGTATCGTCTGTTTTGGTTTTTAGCGAGCGGTAGATGTACACCAGAAAAATCAGGAAACCTGTGAAGAGAATAAGGGCATCCATGCGACTCAAAAAATTATTGGATTCACCCCGAACCACCTGGTCGTTCACCAACAACCACACAATGAGAATACCCGATAGTGAAAAAGGTACTTCATATTTCACAGATGATTTTTGAACAACCAATGGATAAATCAATCCGGTTACGCCCAAGATGAATAACAGGTTAAATAGATTACTGCCAATGATGTTCCCGAAAATGGCTTCGTTTCTTCCGGCTGCTGAGTTGATGATGTTCACCGTCATTTCAGGGGCAGAAGTGCCGAATGCAACAACCGTTAATCCAATAACCAACGTAGAGACATTAAACCGCCTGGCCAGTGATGATGCTCCTGCCACCATAAAGTCAGCACCTTTGATGAGAACAGCAAAACCTATAATGAGCAGAAGAATGTTCAGGAACATGAATCAATGAATTTACCGAATCTCAAAGTTAAAACCATTTCTTAAACCGGAAATAGACCAACATGCCAATGGCCAGCACGAGCATGACCCCCCATATGAACGGATAACCGTAGGTCCATTCCAGTTCCGGAAAGTGCTTGAAATTCATGCCATATACCCCAACAATGAAGGTGAGCGGAATGAAAATGGTGGAAATGATGGTGAGCACTTTAATAACCTTGTTCAGTTGGTTGTTCTGCGTATTGATGTGAATGTCCATCAGGCTTGAGGTGAGATCCTTATAGGTATCAAGTGAATCCAGTAAGTGTACAATATGATCGTAAACATCAGCGAAATACCGGAGATTCTCCTCTTCAATAAAGTCACTTTTATCTTTAATCAGTTTTGAGAGTGCATCGCGCAATGGGTAAACAGCTTTCCGTAAAAAAATTAGCTCTTTCTTTAGTTTTTGAATACGCTGAAACGTGTGTTCCGATTCGTTTTCACTCAGGTTATCTTCGATTTCTTCGATTTGATTTCCGATGGCATCGAGTATGTTGTAGTAATTGTCAACAATGATATCAATAAGCCGGTACAACAGGTAGTCGGCTTTCTTTTTTCGTACACGTCCCTGGTCAAGTCGGATACGTTCCCTGAAAAAATCGAACAAATCACCTTCCTTTTCCTGGAACGAAATCAGGTAATGATTACCCAGTACGAAACTGATTTGCTCATATTCAATATTTTCACCGTTGATACTATACAGCATTTTTAAGGTGAAGTAAAGGCAATCATCGTATTCCTCTGCTTTGGGTCGTTGATCGTTCAATACGTCATCAATCAGTAACGCATGCAGGTTAAAGTGTGCTTGCAGTTTATCGGTAACGGTTGTATCAAACAGCCCATCAACATTAACCCAGTTAACCCGCTCAACATTGATTTTTTTGAGTAGCTCATCCAGGGTAAGTCCATCGGTTTTTTCGTAGTAATCATGACTATAGCTGATTAGCTCCAGGATTACGGATGACGATGTGCTACGAACTTCTCCCGGTGTGTGCGACATGATGCGTGTGTTGATTTAAGCTCATCCAATATAGTATCCGAAACGGGATTTTTTACCTTAAAAGGCCGTAAATCCTATTTTGAAAGCCCTTTTGGGCATTGTATTATTGTGCCCAATGGCGCTAAAGCTGGAGGATATCAAGGCACCGATCGTCCGTGAAATGGACGAATTCGAGCAGAAGTTCCGGGATTCGATGAAAACCCGGGTCATGCTGCTTGACCGCATCATGAATTACATTGTGAAGCGGAAGGGAAAGCAGATGCGCCCCATGTTTGTTTTTCTTAGTGCCGGAACGTGCGGATTGATTAATGACTCCACTTACCGCGGTGCCGCCTTGATTGAATTGCTGCACACCGCCACACTGGTTCACGATGATGTGGTGGATGATGCCAATTACAGACGCGGTTTTTTTTCCATTAATGCTTTATGGAAAAACAAGGTTGCTGTATTGGTGGGCGATTTCCTGCTCTCAAAAGGGTTGCTGCTTTCAGTGGAAAACAAAGATTATCACCTCCTGAATATTGTATCGAATGCGGTTCGTGAAATGAGCGAAGGCGAGTTGATGCAAATGGAAAAAGCCAGGCGATTGGATATTACAGAAGATGTGTATTATCAGATCATCCGGCAAAAAACGGCATCATTGATTGCTTCATGCTGCTCAGTAGGTGCCAGTTCGGTTGGTGCCACTGAAGATGCCGTGCAAACGATGCGCCTGTTTGGTGAAAAGATTGGTATGGCTTTTCAGATTAAGGACGATTTATTCGATTATGGTGAAGCTGAAATCGGAAAACCGTTGGGTATTGATATAAAAGAAAAGAAGATGACGCTTCCGCTGATTTATGCGTTATCAAAAGCAGGGTGGCTGGAAAAACGAAGAATCATTAGCATTGTTCGGAATGAAAGTGAAAAGCCAAAGAAAGTAAATGAAGTGATTGCGTTTGTGAAAAAATCCGGTGGCATTGAATATGCCAATGCAGTTATGGAGAAGTATCACCAGGAAGCATTGCAACTTCTTAACATCTTTCCGGAATCCGACTATAAGAAATCATTGATTCAGTTGGTACAATTTACAATTGAACGAAGCAAATAATCCTGACAGTTGATGCTTGTCGTGCAATCCTGTTAAAATTCCTTCACATGATATAAATGAAGAACCCTGCCGTAGCAGGGTCCCTCGGATCTATAACCTAAACCTATAAGAGGTCTTACAAAGCTGGAACGCGGTTTCTGCCCGCTTCCAATACCGCGTAATCTTTCCATTCGCGATAGCTGTCTGGGTCGAGCGTTTCAATTGCCGATCCGGTTCCATCTGGTACGAAGTTTCCTTCGTTGCTCCACCACTGTTTGGCGAGCTCTTTAGCTTCACTTTTATCTACTTCAAAAAGATTAATGCACGAATCAGAAATGATCCAGGGCTTTTCAATGCTGCTGTATTTTTCAAAAATCAGGTTGCGCATTTGTGTGCCGTTGGGCTGGTTGTTGAAATGCGAAACCGTGTACGACATGGTTTCAGGTTCGGTCATCACCATGTCCCAGTACTTCTTCGAAGCAATTACCTGTGAGGTTGTTAACAGGTAGCCAAAGCCATTTTCAATCGGCTCACGCGTAATCGGGCATTTGGCTTTCAGCTCTTTTTTGGGCGATTTTCCCAGCAGTTTGTTGAAGAATGTCATGATTTTTTCGTCCTGTTTGTACTATAGATACTCCGATACCCCGGAATAGTTGCATATAGGACGCAAAAAATCTCAAAAAGTTACAAATGGCGCTTTACGGTGATGATTTGCCCGCTTGCTGCTGCTTCTGGAAGCGTTCATAATTGGTGAAAAAGTTCTCCAGCCGGTCAGCAGGAATCTTCTTGGCGATGATTTTCTTCTTTTCATCCAATATGAACAATGTGGGCGTAGTCATGGCATCGTACAAATCGTGGTATGAACCAACATACGAGCGCGGACCGTTCACCGTAATCCATTTCATGTTCATGGTTTTGATGTACTCCTTCATTTTTTGCATGGAAGTATCTGCACTTACGGCATACACCTCTACATCAAAGCGCGTTTTGTTTTTGGTATAGAAGTCAACCAATTTTGGGGTTTCTGTTTTACAGTGTCCACAATCCGGATCAAAGAAATAAACAATGGTGAATTTGTTTTTGATTTTGTACAACTCTTTGGGTTGAAGCGAAGCATCCTGCATGATCAGGTTCGGTGCAGTTTTGCCAATCAGACTTTTCCGCAGGTTATCGGCATGGTCTTTCAGGTTTTTCTTCAACTTGTCATTAGCCCAAAAATTCATCTCACCCGATGCGAAATATTTGTCGTTCAGGTGCACGAAGATTTCATCCAACCCCATATACTCAGGTGTTTGGTATTTCAACATTAAGGTCCACACCAGGTATTTGTAGGTTTCCTGATTTTGCTTCGCCTTGGCAATCATGGGTTCAATGGCTTTTTTCACCGAGTCAGCCTGTGGCGGAAAAAGCTTGTCGAGATATTCGTTTACTTTTTGACTGTAGATGGGCTGCGGCAAACGAATCAACGCATCATCACCCAGGTCGAAGTAATCAAAAAAATGTTCGCGATAATACCGGAGTTGAAAGGTTGAATCGATTGATCCGTCTGCGCGTTTTGGCGGCTCGGGTATATCAATGCGTTTGGTACTCTTCAATAAGCGGGCGGTCATGGTTTTTGGGTGTGCCTTGATCAGTTCGTTTTGATAGGCCATCACCTTGTCGTTTACTTTACCGAATGATTCGCGCGCAGCTTTTTTCTGGTTCTCATCTTTTATTGTGCTGTCCTGAAGAATCTTGATAAACGGATCGGCTTCTTTGCCACGTTCCATGTTGAAACGCAGGTTTTCAAAAAACAGGCGGTTGTCGTCATCATTTTTCACCACCATATTTTTCACATAGTCCTCAGTTGATGTTTCAAGTGTAAAGTGCTGGTTGTTTCCTACCACCAGATCAAAAAGGCGTGTTTTATCCAACACCACAAAATAAATCCCCTGAGGTAGCGCCTGGGCCTTTTTAAATTTGAATTGTCCGGCAGCATTAACCCGGGCTGTATCGCGCACATAGGTACTTTCTGCGTAATAATACCCCAGGTATACCGTTGTATCTTTCAGTCCGTTAATCTTGAAGTTCAGTTCATAACCCGGCTTTTGCTGGGCCAGACCAATAATCGATGTACATAGTATTATAAGGAGTGTACTAATCTGTATGCGCATAACCATCTGTTTCAGCATTCAATATTATTACTATTTCGGCTTTGAGGCAATTTGTATGCCGATAACCTTCATTCGCTATGCATGGTTCCCGTAACCCCTGTTATGTGTTTCCATGCATTCATTGCACCGTTTATTTTTATAGTTTTGTGCCCCGTCAACTATGTCGTTAACCGTTCAACACCTTACCCGATTTTACGGACAGCAGCGCGCTGTGGATAACGTATCGTTCTCCATCAAGGAGGGGGAGATTGTAGGTTTTCTCGGACCTAATGGTGCAGGTAAATCCACGACCATGAAAATTGCCACTACATACTTGCCTCCCTCGGAAGGTACGGTATGTGTAGGTGAGTGGGATGTTCAGCAAAATCCTATGCAGGTGAAACGCATCATCGGGTATTTGCCTGAGCACAACCCATTATACCGCGACATGTATGTGCACGAGTACCTGCGCTTTATTGGCAGTTTATATGGATTGCGGGGGCAGACGTTGAAGCAACGTGTGAATACCATGGTGGAGCAATGCGGCCTCACGCAGGAGCAACACAAAAAAATTGACATGCTCTCGAAAGGCTATCGTCAACGTGTTGGTCTGGCACAAGCGCTCATTCATGATCCACAGGTGTTGATTCTGGATGAACCCACAACCGGACTTGATCCGAATCAGTTGGTGGAGATCAGAAGACTCATCAAAGAAGTGAGCAAAAACAAAACGGTTGTTTTCTCCACGCACATCATGCAGGAAGTGCAAGCCCTGTGCGATCGGGTGATCGTGATCAATAAGGGTAGGGTAGTGGCTGATGATTTATTACAGAACCTGGTGCGCGGTGGCGCAGATTCCATAATAATTCAGGTTGAATTCGATCGGACTGTGCCGGTTGATGACTTGCGTGCCTTAACAGGTGTGGCAAGTGTTGATGTGATTAGTGATACCACCTTTCGGATTATAGCTGAGCAAGCCAAAGATGTGCGTCCAGAAATTTTTAAATATGCTTCCGAGAAATCGGTTTCGTTAATCGGACTCAAGCAGGAAGAAAATTCCCTTGAGCATGTTTTCAGACTGTTAACTTTACCTGACACGGAAACATGATCAGTATATTATCGCGCGAGTTTAACGGATTTCTGAATTCACTGATTGCCTACATGGTAATTGGTGTGTTCCTCACAGCCATCGGGTTGTTGATGTGGGTATTTCCGGAAACTTCCGTGCTGGAGTATGGCTATGCCGATATGGATACGTTGTTTTCGCTTGCACCATACGTGTACATTTTTTTGATTCCGGCCATCACCATGAAAAGTTTTGCAGAAGAAAAGCGTGGTGGAACGATGGAATTACTGCTCACGCGGCCGCTTTCTGATTGGGATATTATTCTGGGAAAATATTTTGCTTCTTTCTTATTGGTTGTATTCTCCATCCTGCCAACGCTGGTGTATTATTTTTCTATTCGCGCACTGGGCGATCCGGTGGGCAATGTAGATACTTCCGGTGTGATCGGTTCATACATTGGGTTGATTTTGCTCGGTGGAGTATTTTGCTCGGTGGGAATTTTTGCTTCCTCCATTACACCCAATCAAATCGTTGCCTTTATCGTGGCTGCGTTTTTAAGCTTCCTGCTGTTTTCCGGGTTTGATTCCCTCTCGGCACTAAATACCTGGTCTTCCTGGGTGTTGGTGATCAAGCAGTTCGGTATTTTATATCATTACGAATCCCTTGGCAAAGGCCTGATCGATAGCCGTGATTTGATTTATTTCTTCAGCGTGGCTTTCATGTTTTTGTTGCTCACCAAAACGGTAATCGGTTCGCGGTCATGGTAATGAAAAGCAAAAAGACAGGCGATTTTCTTTTACTGGCCAATGGCTTGGTGTTGGTGATTTTACTTAATCTTATTGCTGCCGATAATTTTTTTCGGATTGATCTTACCGAAGAGAAGCGCTATTCCATAAAACCCCAAACACAGGAATTGTTACGTGATCTTACCGATGACATTTATGTGGAGGTTTACCTGGAAGGTGAGTTAAATGCTGAATTCAGAAGACTGCGTAATGCCATTCGTGAAGTGCTGGATGAGTTCAGAATATACTCTGGTAATCGGGTGAAGATATCCTTTGTAGATCCAACCACAGCCATGAGTCAGCAGGCACGCAATGAATTTATACAGGATCTGGCGTCAAAAGGTGTTCAGCCTACGCGTGTGGTAGAACAGAAAGACGGACAAACTTCTGAGAAACTCATTTTTCCGGGAGCTGTAATTGCTTATGGTGGAGCAGAGGTTGGCGTAACCTTGCTGAAGGGGAACAAAGCACGAACACCGGCAGAAGAAATCAATCAATCCATTGAAGGGCTTGAATATGAATTTGCTAATGCCATTTACAAACTCACCAATGTTGATCGTAAGCGAATTGGCTTCATTCATGGTCATGGCGAATTGGATAGTTTGTTTATCGCAAGTTTTAACAATGCATTGCTGGATGTTTATGATGTGTACAAGGTGAACCTGCAACGCAAGCAAGCGCTAACTGATTATGATGCCTTAATCATCGCAAAACCCACCCAACCTTTTTCAGAGCATGACAAGTACAAACTCGACCAGTACATAATGAATGGTGGCCGTGCGTTGTTTTTGCTTGACAGACTTGAGGCTTCCATGGACAGCGCTTCACGTGAGGATTATTTTGCGTTTCCTTACGAATTGCGCCTGGATGATCTACTCTTTAAATATGGTATCCGCATTAATGCCGATTTGGTTCAGGATCGCAACGCAGGATTATATCCGGTTGTTACCGGCCAGCAAGGATCAAGGGCGCAAATGCAACTGATGGACTGGCCATTTTTTCCGTTGATTAACCGGTATGCTGATCATTCCATCACCCGCAACCTCGATGCCGTGATGATGAAATTTGCCAGCAGCCTGGATACCGTTAAAGCAATTGGTATTGCTAAAACACCATTGGCTTTTACATCGGAGTATTCGAGGTGTGTAAACGCACCGGTGCCGGCAAGCATCAATGAAATCAGAAGGAATGTAAAACCGGAATCTTTTTCGTCTGGAAATATTCCGGTTGCTTATTTGCTGGAGGGAAAGTTTACATCCTTGTACAAAAATCGGTTTTTGCCTGAAGGGATTAGCCAGGAAAGCTTCAGGGCAGATGGGGAGGAAACAAAACTAATTGTGGTTTCGGATGGAGACATTGCCCGAAACGATGTAAATCCCCGCACCGGCAATCCGCAGCAACTTGGATTGGATCCGTTTACCAATTACACATTTGCCAACGAAGAATTTTTAATGAATGCGGTAGCCTATTTGGCTGATGAGAATGGCTTAATAAAGACCCGTTCAAAAGAAGTAAAAATCCGACCGCTTGATAAAGAGAAAATTCGGGTGGAGAAAACGAAGTGGCAGGTAATTAATCTGGTTTTGCCGGTAGTGTGTTTGATTTTGTACGGAATACTTGCGGCATACCTGAGAAGAAGAAAATACAGTAAGGCATGAGCGGAGCAGAAAATAGAAACCGGAATTTATTGATCTCGCTTTTAGTGCTTAGCGTAGCCACGCTTGGTTATTACTGGTATTCGCAGCGTGATCGCTCCGGAGTGAATAAGGCGTTGTTCCAGATTGATCGATTGGATGAAGTGGATCAGGTGGTGCTGACGAGGGGATCCGATGAGGTTGTGTTGAAGTTTGACGGTACGCGTTGGCTGGTGAATGATGAGATTGCTGATCGCAACCTAATTGATGTGTTGTTTGCAACGCTTCAGCAGGTGCAGCCGGTACGACCACTTGCTCAGGCACTGCAGGACTCGGTTAAACAACACCTGCAAGCGGAAGCTGTTCAGGTGCGAGTGCTGGCGGGTGAAGAAGTATTGAAGACTTTTGTGGCCGGAGGAAATGCGCGCAAAACACAGGCATATTTTTTTCAGCCCGATGAGGACGTTTACCTGGTGACCATTCCGGGCTATCGGGTTTATGTTTCAGGGATTTTTGAACTGGATAAAAATGGCTGGAAGGACAAGCACGCTTTCCAGATCAACTGGCGTAATTTTCAAAGCCTGAGTGCAAGCTTCCCACGGTCACCTGCGGATAATTTTAATGTGCGTTTTAAAGACGGCTTTTTTCGCGTGGACGAATTACCGGAAACGGATACCACACGCTTAAACGACTACCTGGATGCTGTGTCATTTTTAATGGTTGATTCATACATTTCAAATAAAGCTATACTCGACAGTCTTGGCTCTGCTTCGCCTACGATGACCATTTCGTTGCGCGATGTAGCCAACCGGTCATTCGTGCTCAGCTTGTACCCCGATCCGCGTGAGCCATCCAAAATCCTGGGCATAACTGACAGCACCCAGCTGGCCTGGTTCGACCGCAGACTTCTGGAGGGAATCCTCAGAACACGTGATCACTTTGCTCCTAAAAAGTAGGGCTTACTGGCGTAAAAAGTGAATTTTGACGCGTTTCCAAAATTGCCTTTTCTTTATAACTTTACCGCGTTTTAATACTAAATCAACAACCACGAAATGAAATTCATCGTCAACTCTGCTTACCTGCTCAAGCAGCTATCGAATATTAACGGAGTGATCACCACCAACCCGGTTGTGCCCATCCTGGAGAACTTCCTGTTTGAGTTGGATAAGGGAAGCCTTACGGTTACCGCTTCCGATTTGCAAACCTCGATGATCACCGAATTGCAGGTAGAGTCGAAAGAGCGGGGTAACATTGCTGTTCCGGCTCGTATCCTGCTGGAGACGCTGAAGAACCTGCCCGAACAGCCGGTTACATTTTCGATAGATGAGTCGACTTACAGCGTAGAAATTATTTCTGATAACGGCCGGTATAAACTTTCCGGTGAAAATGCCACCGACTTCCCGAAGGTGCCTTCCGTAAGCAATGATTTCTCAGCCGAAATTTCTTCGGAGGTGCTGGCCCGCGCCATCAACAATACCATTTTCGCTACCAGCAACGATGAACTGCGCCCGGCCATGACAGGTGTGTATGTGAACCTGGGCGAGAAAAACGCAACGTTCGTTTCAACGGATGGTCATCGGTTGGTACGTTACCGCAGAGCCGATATTAAATCCGATAATGGCAATGCCATCATCATTCCGCGTAAAGCGTTGAACTTGTTGAAAGCAACCTTGCCAGGTGAAAACACTCCGGTAAACATCGACTTTAACCTGTCCAATGCATTTTTCAAGTTTGGAAACATTCGCATGATCTGTCGCCTGATTGATGAGCGTTTCCCGGATTACGAGAACGTGATTCCAACGCAGAATCCAATCAAGATGACGATTGGTCGTTCAGAAATTTTGAGTGCATTGAAGCGTATTTCCATTTACGCCAACAAAACTACGCACCAGGTTCGGTTGAAGATTACCGGCAGTGAATTACAAATTTCTGCTGAAGATCTTGACTTCTCCAACGAAGCAAACGAACGCCTGTCGTGCGAACATGAAGGTGAGGATATTGAAATTGGTTTTAACGCCAAGTTTTTGATTGAGATGTTGACGAATTTGGATGCCGACCAGATAAAACTAAACATGTCAGCCCCGAACAAAGCCGGAGTAATTTTCCCTTCCGATCAGGATAAGAGCGAAGATATACTGATGCTGGTGATGCCGGTCATGTTAAATCAATACGTATAAAAAATATTTTTGAATAGATAAAGGGTCAGTTCATGAATGAGCTGACCCTTTTTGTTATATTGAAGTTCAATTTTAAAATGATAAGAAATGTTCACTGTCCCCAGAGTATTCATTTTTTTGAGCCTTATAGTATTGGCTTCTTCCTGCGCTTTTCACTCGGGTATGATCACAAATTCCCGGTTAAGTAATCCACGGCTTACCTACGACTATAAAGATGTGGCAGTAGGGTATAGCAAGGCAAATTATTTTCTTGGTCTCGGAGGCATGAAGAAGGATGCTATGCTCAACGATGCCAAACGTCATATGTATTTATCGTATCCGTTAAAGCCTAATCAGGTATTTGATAACATTACACTGGATCGGAAGTCAACCTATGTGTTTCCATTTGCTAAAACAGAAATTATTCTGGTGGCTGATGTCATTGAACTTGACTCGGCTCACCAGATGAGCATGAGTGAAGGGTATTTGGATGCACTGGCCCGATCTGCTGTAAAATCGAAAGAAAATATTTCAAATTACGAACCCGTTTTCTTGTTGGAAAATGGAAAGGCCTATGGTGGAAGAGTGGTCAGTATTGGTAAGCGAAAAGCCACGGTTTTCTATGTAAATGCAAATGGCTTAATTCGGGTAGGCAATAAGCGGTACAGAGATATTTTCAAAACGCAGAATCTGGAGGAGCAGCAGCGCAAAGTAGGTGTTTCAATTGGTGAAGAATGGAACTTCTCCTTGCATCGCTCGGTAAAATCTTATTTTAATCTGCAGGGTAAAGTAATTGGTATGAATAGCAGTCGACTTTTGCTGGAAACAAAATCCGGATTTCAATCGATAAGCATAGAAGAAATTGCAGGTAAAAACTAAAGTGCTCCCCGCTTACCCAGTTCAATCACTTCCATATTTCTAATTTCCTTTTCTTTCAACTCAAAACGAACTAGTGTTTTGATGTGATGAAAGCCATGGTTACCCGAGGCACCTGGATTCAGGTAGAGCATGTTATTGAATTTCGGATCGCGCTTTATCCTGAGAATATGGGAGTGCCCGCAGATGAAAATGTCCGGAATGCGTTCTGTCAGAATCTTCTTCACACGTGGATTGTAGTTGGGTGGAGCTCCGCCAATATGCGTCATCCAGATGGTAAGCCCTTCAACGGTAAACCATAAGTCTTCCGGTAAGTTATTCTGTAGTGTCCGGTTATCAATGTTGCCGAACACGGCACGTACGGGTTTGAACGCTTCTAGTTCATGAAGTAAATCCTCATCGCCAATATCACCAGCATGCCACACTTCATCACAATGCTTGAAGTGTTCGAATATGGATTGATCCAGAAACCCATGTGTATCCGACAGCAGTCCTACTTTCATCTCAACCTGTTAAAAATTGCCTTTTGTAACGATAATCTTACCAGTCATAAAGATTGGGAATTTTTTAACAATTCGGACGTAACCATGGCGTACAGGAAGGAGTATCTATACACATCTTCCAAACCCCATGAAGCACCTGACCGCCTTGCTTGCCGTGTTATGCCTGATAGGCTCTTCATTCCTTGTATCGGCTACCGATAAAAAGGAATTCAAAGCGAAGCGGGTGGAGGATGCCCCACGCATTGATGGAATTTTAGATGACGTGGCCTGGCAGGAGGGTGGTGAACAGGCTCAGTTCTTTCAGTTCTCACCCGACAATGGTAAACTATCCGATTTCAAAACCACGGTACTGCTGGCATATACCGATCGGGCCATCTATGTGGCCGCCCGAATGTATGATCCTGAACCGGAAAAGATATTACGCGAGTTCGGCTTGCGAGATGATGGTGACCGAAATGCGGATGCCTTTGGTTTTTTGATTGATCCGTACAACAGCGGCATCAATGCCTTTTCCTTTTTTGTAACAGCCGCGGGCGTTCAGGCCGACTTTTTGGTGACCGGAAGTGAATTTGATGCCAGTTGGGATGCGGTTTGGAAAAGTGCCATGAAGATGGATGATGAAGGCTGGATCGTGGAATTTGAAATACCGTACTTCGCCATCCGTTTTCCCAAGCAAGAAGTTCAGCATTGGAGTGTCAATTTTTACAGAAGGGTTCAACGTAAACAGGAAGAGTCGTATTGGAATCTCGTAGATAACGGAATCCAGGGAACGGTGAATCAATTTGGAGTACTCTCGGGCCTGGAAAATATCGAACCACCCCTTCGTCTTTCGTTTTCACCCTACGTTACATCAATCTATACACACGATGGTCATGCCGGTGCCGGTAAGTTTTCATTTGCCGGAGGGATGGATTTAAAATACGGCTTGAATGAAAGTTATACGCTCGACATGAGCCTGATTCCTGATTTCAGCCAGGTGCAGTCGGATAACATTGTGTACAACATTTCTGCATTTGAAGTGATGTATAATGAAAATCGCCAGTTTTTTACAGAAGGCACGGAGTTGTTCAGTAAATCCAATCTCTTTTACTCAAGGCGCATTGGCCAAACCTTTGGTTCGGTTGAGTATGATGCCGAAGCTGAGGAAGTAGTAAGCGCACCAACGGCTGCCAACCTCATCAACGCGACAAAAATATCCGGAAGGAATAAAAAGGGACTTGGCCTTGGCTTCTTCAACGCGATCACCAACCGCACACATGCTACAATCCGGAATCTGGAATCGGGTGAAGTACGCGAACAACAAGTTGATCCGTTAACTAATTTTAATGTACTGGTGGTTGATCAGAACCTGAAGAACAATTCCAACATCAATTTTACAAATACCAGTGTAATACGTGGAGATGGCGGACGTGATGCCAACGTAACTGCGTTGCGCGTAAGCCTTCGCAATAAAACAAACACGTATCAGGCGAGTACATATGCGGCTGTAAACGCGATTATGCAACCGGGTGAAAGTACGGATGTTGGGTACAAGTATTTTGTTGAGCTCGCCAAAATCAGCGGTGTATGGCAATACGGTTTGGGTCGAAATGTAGAGAGCGACAATTATAATATCAACGACCTGGGTTATTTGCAGGCACCAAACGAAATATCACACTATGGCTGGTTGCGGTACAGTATTCTCAAGCCGAAAGGCATTATCAACACCATGCGCACCACCTTAAATCTATTTCATGAGCATCTGTATGAGCCAAACACCTTCACGTCATTTCAATCGCATGTAAACATCAATGCACAGTTTAAAAACTTTTGGTGGGCCGGCTTTAACATCGGAGGTCGACCGATAACATCGCACGATTATTTTGAGCCGCGTGTTCAGGGTAGGTATGTGATCCTTCCGGCAAATTTCAATTTTAATTTTTGGGTAGAGAGTGATAGTCGGAAGCCATTACAGGTAAATGGTTATACCGGTCAGTGGTACAGACCCGATTGGGATCAAACGTTTCGGTGGTGGGGTGTTTACTTCCGGTACCGCGCTAGCAACAAGCTTTCGTTCAATACGGAAATTAATTATGAGCGTGGCAACGGTAGAGGCTTCGCCACAAAATTATATGATGAATCGGATAATCTTTCGGATATTATTTTCGGTACGCGCGATATGGTGATTGCCAGTAACATTGTGGGATTGAATTACACCTTTAATAATAAGATGGGGTTAACACTTCGCGTTCGTCATTATTGGTCGAAAGTGAAGTATGAAGAATTTTTCAGTTTAGGTTCAACCGGTGAATTAAATGATACGGATTACATGGGCATTGATGAGGATGGACGCCCAGCGCACGATGCCAACTTCAATGCTATGAATGTAGACCTGGTTTATTTCTTTCAGATCGCTCCAGGTTCGTTTTTGAATTTTGTATGGAAAGATGCGATCCACACCTTCACCAACGATACCGATCCCGATTATTTTACCAATGTGCGTGATGTGTCACGGTCGCCACAGGTGAACAGCATCTCCCTCAGGCTTACCTATTTCATCGATTACCTGACACTAAAGAAAAGTCTTTCGCGGAACTAAGTAGTGTGCGTGTTTGAGCTGTGATCAACAACTTATCGTGGCTAACATTGCCTTTAGCGGAAAAATCGGGGATTCAAATAAGTACTATTTACTGGTAGAGTCACAGGATTTACTTTTAGCGTTCACCTGATAAAGCCGGTCGATATGAACAGAGTAATTGCCTTTTTGATTCTTTTGGGTATGACTACTACAGCTACATGGGCCACGAATCCAGAAGAACAGCAGCCTACGTTACAGCAACAGTTTCAAGGAATACGCGACAATGCAGAGTTTATTGATCCATTCCGCATGGTGCGGGCGTACCAGGTTGAAAATTTCTGGAAGGCAGTTCAGGATACACTGAAGTCGAAAGATGAAGCGTTGGCCGTGGCGCAGCAAAAAATCTCTTCCGTAGAGGGTGAGGTGGCATCACTAAAAAATACAATTAAGGAAAAGGATTCTTCGGTAGAAGAGATGGCCTTTGCGGGTTCGCATATTGCATTTTTGGGATGGGATGTTCCAAAAGGCAGTTTCATTTGGATCGTGGTAGCCATTACAGCGGGTTTACTGGTAGTAATGGGTATGTTGTTTTTTTCTCTTCGATTAGCGCTGCGGGCCGCACGCGAGTCACGTGATTTGTACAACGAGGTGAGTGGGGAGTTTGAAACCTACAAACGCAATACGGTAGAAAAGGAAGTGAAGCTCTATCGCGAATTACAGGATTACCGCAATCGCATTACCGAATTAAGAAGCGCCTAACCTTACCGGTAAACACGAACGTAATCGACTTCCATGCGCTGTGGCCAGATGGAATCATCTACGCCTTGCATGCCGCCCCAGTTGCCACCCACAGCAATATTCATAATCAGGTGAAAACGCTTGTCGAACGGCCAGCCAATATAGTCCTCGTTTTCATCGCGCGTCACGCTGTGGTATAAGGTGTCATCCACAAAAAAGTCAATTTTGTTTTCGCGCCAATCGATGGCGTATACATGAAATGCATCCTGGCAATCGGCAATGGAAATTATGCCTTCTTTTTGCGTGCGTTTGTGATGGTTATATTTTTCCGTATGTATGGTTCCGTGAATCATACCCGGATCAAATCCAACGTGCTCCATAATATCAATTTCGCCTGAAGCTGGCCAACCTCCGTACGACCAATCGGTGGAGAGCATCCAGATGGCGGGCCAGGTGCCTTTACCACGTGGTAGTTTTGCTTTTACTTCAATGCGTCCGTACAACCAATCGCCTTTGTTTTTCGAAACAATCCGCGTGGAAGTATACGTTTTGCCCCCCAGTGAATCGTTGTGTGCTTCAATAATCAGTACTCCGTTCTCAACCCGCACATTTTTTGAATCATTGGTGTAGTACTGAAGTTCATTATTTCCCCAATCGCAAACATTCGGGCAGCCATCCCCCAGGTCGTAATTCCATTTGGTGGTATCAGGTATTCCAGTGTAATCAAATTCATCTGACCACACTAAAGCAGTTCTTTGATTTATGCAGGAAACGAAACTTAGCAGTATAAAAAGCTCAAGGGAAGAAATAGGGAAAAATTTCATTGACGAGTTGTTTAACGGGAGGATAAATATCCATAATTTTCATAACTATTCGCGGGAGTAGCTCAGCTGGTAGAGCGTTGGCTTCCCAAGCCGAAGGTCGCGGGTTCGAGCCCCGTTTCCCGCTCATTATTTTGTATTAATCCCAATTGATGAACCGAATCGATCGCCTTACTGCTATTTTAATTCAGCTTCAAACCAAAAAAGTAGTGAAGGCACAGGAAATTGCCGATCGGTTTGAAATAAGCCTGCGCACGGTTTACCGCGATGTGCAGGCCTTGATGGAAGCCGGTGTGCCCATTGGCTCAGAGGCGGGTAAGGGTTACTTTATTGTAGATGGCTACCACCTGCCTCCGGTTATGTTTACCCAAGATGAAGCCAGCGCCATGTTGCTGGCCGGTAAACTGGTAGAGAAGATGGGTGATAAATCGGTGCGGCAGGCATTTGATACGGCCTTGCAGAAGGTAAAGGCTGTGCTGAATGAAACCGAAAAAGATCACCTGCAAAATTTGGAGCCACATATTGAAATTTATTTGCGGTCGCGGTATGAGCATCGCGAACGCGATGGTTTCCCCGATCATTTTCTTACCGAGATTCAGCGGGCACTAGCTAAAAAGCAGGTGTTGATCATTGATTACAGCAATAGCAAGGAGGAGGTAACGAAGCGTGAGGTTGAGCCGATTGGTATTTTTTACTACAGCATGACCTGGCATTTGATCGGCTGGTGCCGGCTGCGAAATGATTACCGCGATTTCCGTTCGGATAGGATCAAACACCTGGAAAGTTCAAGCCAAACATTTGAAAGCCGAAACCTGATGTCGTTGCAGGAGTATTTCAATACCATATTTCAGAATAACAGCTCCCTGATCCGCGTATCCGTATTGTTTGATAAAGCAGCGTTGGGCGGCCGCCCGATTTTCGGAAGCATTTCCCAAACCGATCTGGGTTACAGACTTCGTGTAGAGTTTATGATGGATAACCTGCGTCACCTGGCGCATTGGTTGCTGACGTACGGGAGTGCAGTTGAAATTGAATCACCCGATGAGCTTAAAACTATCATGGCTGAACTGGTGGAGGAGTTGGCTGGGTATTATAGTGGGCATGTTGGCGAGGTAAGCCGGAGTTGAGACTAAATTTGAAAACGTTTTGTGTTTGCGCAGTGGTGGGACTTTGGAACACTTCACTGTCCCACGTGACCAAACGTTGAACGAAGATATAAACTTATAGCTACACCGAACCCCACCATTGCGCAAACATTTTGTTGCCAGACGTAGGGTCATTCTCCTCACTTCATTCGTAGCCTGCATTCCAGTCACCCGATAATTTACACCAAACTTTATTAGTAGAAGTGCGGTGGGGCTTTTTTCATTGCCACTTTATCAACTTACACTGCACTGAGCACACTCTTTGACTGGCTTTGGATGTGGGTTGTATGTGCGGCCAAGCAATGTGTGTGCGATTTAGTTGTTGTCATTTCACAAGGTCTTACAACACAATATTTTTCTTATAAGAAACACGTCAGCCATAACTCAATGATAGCTAATTTGTGCACAGTTTGAAAGTCGTCTCGATAAATTTTAAGAGTCCAATGTCCCTGTCAGTTGGCTTTGCACCCGAATAGGCAACCCATACACGCATGAGTCTGGTTGTACGCAACTCGTTTGTGGTATGCTTGTATCGTTTGTTCTCGGATTTTTCTAAAGTTCACAGTCTTTCTCCCGTAAGCCTCTCCCGGAGTCAGTCCGAATAATGAACCGTGTGGTCTTTTGTCGTTGTAGTCGGGTACAACAACTTTTTCCATGACTTTAATAAGCTCTTCTTCGTTGTGGATATTTCTCGGGTAGAGGTAGTAATATTTAATAATCTTGTTTAATGATTCCACCGCTGAGTTTGATTTCAAGATGTCTTTCCTGGCCACCAATTTGTCAACGGGGTATTTTTCCAATAATGTTTCTACTTTTTTATTTTTGTTCTCCGAACCACCATCAACAATCAATTCGGTTATTTCTTCTTGATTCGGTTTTATTCCAGCGTTAATGATAGTCTCTTCAAATGTTTCAATTCTCACTTTAGCATAAATCTTGTCCGACACACGCCATGAGGTAATGTAACGCGCAAAATTATCCATGACCAGATAGATATAGGAAATATTTCCGTCTGCTGTTTGAAACTGTGTTATATCCGCATGCCATGGCACCATTGCAGAAACATTTTGTTGGCGGTAGTTGGGCTTCCTCTATGTTCGTATTCGAGTCCTCAGTTTAAAGTCGATTGATTTAATAGTCAATTATCCGTAGCATGTTCACGAACAATTTGATTAAACTTTTCAACTTCTTCCATATTTGGACTATGCGCGGAGTTTTCAAATATGTAGAACTCTTTTATTGGAGCTTTTAGTTGGTTAAAGAAATCCTTGGCAACCGGATAAGGTGTCTGGTAATCATATAAACCCTGAAGAATATAAACAGGAACTTGCATGCTATCAATTTCATTGAAAAGATTAGTATCGATCACCTCTTTCCATAAGTACTTGGCTGAAAAGTCACTGCCTTTTAAGTAGTTGAACTTTTCTTCAATTGTGTATTCATGAGTAAGAAAAATCATCTTAACTAAGGGCAATATTCCCCTCATTTCTCGCATTGCGCCACCACCATACTTCATAACATAATTTCTCTCAATACCGATGAAAGCATCCCAAGCCGAATTGAATTCATCTAAATTAGCATAACTTTCAGAATGATTAGGGAAATTTAAATTAGCCAAATCATTGATGCCCGCTATGTCATTTTGTAATTGAGCCTGGTTTTTAACCCATTCAAATGAAACAAGTTCCCCCATGTATTGATGTCCTATTTGACCCACACCAAAATAGGCATGAAAAAGTTCAGGATATCTATTGGCTGTTAAAATCCCTAGTAGGGATCCCCAAGAATGTCCCATAATGTAAATTTTGTCTTTTTTGAATCGCTTGGTAAGGTATTGGCTGAGTTCACCCGCATCTAAAATAAATTGCTCCAAATTCATTGACTTAGGTGGAATATCAGGATTATAGGATTTTCCTGCTCCCCTTTGTTCCCAGTACACCATTACGAAATCATTTTCTATTAACTGGTTTGTTTCTTTCATCATACCAATCTCTGGTCCGCCCGGGCCTCCATGAACAAACAACATTACTGGCTTGGTTGAATCGGCACCACGAATTATTATATATTGTTTCAGGCCTCCAATTTGAAGTGTATCGATGATTGAAATGCTGTCTGAAATTGTCATACCACTTTTATCTGTAATAGGGTCAGCTTCCCCGGGGCTATTAATCCACCATATAGTCACTAAGCCTAAAGCTAGTGTCAAAAATGCTAAGACTATGTATAAAATTACCTTCAGAATTTTCCTTATCATGTGTTATAGCTATTTTAAATTTGTCAGTTAATCAAAAATGTATAGAAATAAAATCAATAAACATTTTGTCCACCTCTAAAAGCTGGCCGAGTACACCAACTTCCCTTACTGTCCTTCATTTTAATTTTATTCTTCACCGTCTGCCTGAGTTGTAACTCTGCCATGTGTTGTAAACTGTCAGCGAAGTTTTTGAATTTTGTCGACCGAATTTGTCAGCTTACACTTCTCAGTCTACAAGCCGGCCCAAATTTCCACCAGTCACCCGCAGCCGGCATAGAAATCACGGTGTTGGCAGTAGTAGGGCCCTTTACCACACTTTACTCGTAGCCTTGTCTTTCGCTCTCGTTAAAGTTACACCAATCTTCATTAGTCAGTCGCGCGGTGGGGCATTTTTCATTGACCACTTTGTCCGCTTACATTGGACTGAGCACACTCTTTGACTGGCTTTGGATGTGAGTGGATGTGTGGCCTGGCAATGTGTGTGGGATTTAGTTGGGGTCATTTCACAAGGTCTTACAATACTTATTGATATTTTTATAAGAAATGACATAACTCAATGATTGGAATTTTGTCCTTCGTTCACAAAAATGTCTCTGATTAGGTTGAATTCCACAAGGAAGATTCTCATAGGTTCTTATAATCCTCTCTAACGGGACTAAAGACATCAAAAATCTTACAGTTAGATAGGGCTACTCCACCATGAACAACATTTGAAGGAATTATAGCAATTAATCCGTTCTCATATATTTTGGTTTCACCATCTACTGTCAATTGAAACTTGCCCTCTACAACCTGTGTAGTTTGCTCATGAATGTGAGAATGTAGTGGTATGGATGCACCTTTTTCGACTTCCCAAAAAGCCAGTGTTGTATTTTCGGTGTGTATGAATCTCCCTTTAAAACCTTTAATGATTTCTTTGGGCTCGATTTTTGAAATATCTACGGTTGCCATGCTGGTAGTTTAATAGATTTGTTCTTCAATTGATTTACTAATAGCTGATTTCACCTTGCCGGTATGTTCGGTAGTCTTTGATTCAATTAGCATAACCAGGCATTCCGCTGTTGAGGAAACACGGTGGTATGTTCCTTTCTTCACAACTAACAAGTCGCCCTTTTTCATCATAAATTCCTGTTGATTCTCCATTTCCATCAGCAGTTGCCCGTCAATGATATAGAATAACTCATCTTCATTCTCATGATTATGCCAAGGGACTTCTTGTCCTTTTATTTTTACGACTTTAATATACTGGTCATTTACTTCACCTATAATCCTTGGTGAGAAATAGTTGTCAAGACTTAAAAAAGCATCTTTCAAATTCATCTTTTAAACAGTTTGCTTTTTACAATTTTACCCTCGCTTTTTGCACGATAATAAAGTGTTATTCCAATAAGCAATAAAAATGTTGCTGTAAAAATTGAACCTTCAATTCCAACTGCACCGCCAGTTAATAGTTGATGACCATTAAATTTTGATTGAATGATACTGCCCGCATCATTTAGCCCTGTGAGATTTGAGCCATAAAAAGGCTGAGCAAAATTCCACCCTAAATGGAAGAAAAAGGGTAGCCATATTCTTTTAGTATAGATGAACATCATTGCCATAGTAAACCCCCAAATCATATAAAAGAAAAGACTAAATAGGTTGGAATCGGGATTAAAAATGTGCTGCATTTCTACTAGCATTCCAATAACGAGAGTTAGATTAGTGCCTAACCAATTTTCACACACCCTGATTATTAATCCTCTATGAAATAAATCTTCAACTATGGCCGCAAACATTAATAGCGTGAAAAACTTTATTGAATAGTGAGCTGTTGAAATACTAATAACCTGATAATTCCCTAATAAGTATAAAATGAAAATAGATAATGAAATGGTTAAAAAACCAAAGAAAAACCCTCCAAACATTTCTTTAAAAAAGTATTTTATGGATAGCTCTGTTATTTCTCTTTTATCATATAATCGGAATAAATAGTAATAAGCGGCTAATAAAACTATAATGGAAATACAATGAATGATGGGGTTGGCAATATTTTTATCTTGAATAATGCTGTAAAAAATTGGCTTTAATACAAAGTTTTGAATTACTACGAATAGTGAGAAGCAAACGACAATGCCCACGATAATTTTAGTAATTGGAAAGTACAGTACTCTTTTGATTGTGGCATTCATAATTTTTTCGATTTGTTGTCGCTTTGATTTGGAATTTGGTGAACGCGTTACCCGGTATCTCCAGTATTTAAAGTTTGTGTAAATAGAAATACATAATACCTTTATAACAAGTACATACAAAAATGTACCTTACATACCAGAACTATACTATTGTTGATTGTCAACACTTTAAAAATTTCAAGAAAGTGAAAAAGAAATCGAGTAAAGCATATTGCGCAGTGGATTACGCCTTTCAACGAATTGGAGGAAAGTATAAAGGAAGAATTTTGTGGGTCTTGAAAGATGGTCTTTTACGTTATGGAGAGTTGAAAAGAGCAGTGGTGGGGATAACGCCAAAAATGCTTACCCAGACTCTAAAAGAGCTGGAAGGTGACGAACTTATTACAAGAAAAGTCTATCTGGAGGTTCCACCAAGAGTGGAGTACGCACTTACTTCTACCGGGAAGGAGTTGATTCCGTTTATTAAGCAAATGCGCGCCTGGGGTGAAAGGCAAATGTCTTTAAAGTGAATGGATTTAAATTCCATGTGCATCGTCAATCATGTCACTTGATACGAAGCCATCCCGGTCCACCGTCCAGCCAAAAGATTGGTTATGATACGTTTGCATGAGCAGCCTTAATAATTTGCACAGGGATTTTTAATACTCTTGAACCAGGTTTACTTCTATCTTCTGGAACCATTGGTTCACCTCTCAGTAAAGCATACTCTTGATCCTCAATTTTTAACACTTCTTTCTTCAATAGAGTAAAACCCACATTGTTTTGAGAATAGACCGCTGTAAAAGGTTGTAGAAGTCTCCCAATGCATTTTGTGGTATTTTTTCTGTATTCATAAATGATCAATTAAAAATTAAATCCGAAATGCAGGCCTGGTTCTGGTGTATATTTTGGCCACTTGTCATCTTGTTGTTTAAAACCATCAGGCATTTCAGTGTAATAAGGACGGAAAGCGATACCAAGTGATGGTTCTATAAAGAATCTATCATTAAAGAGTTTAATGTGATAGCCAACGCGAGTAGTGCAGAATAACTGAAAACCACTATCCACCTTGTTCCCGTTTTCATCCTTAAATATTTGATATGTAGGCATTACGTGTTGTGCTGCGTAAAGCCCTTTCCAGAAATACCTCTGATAGGCAAGAGCAATACCATATTCCCTTATATACCCTGGAAATTCATATTCAGGATCTCCATATGAATCGTTATAAAAGGGATTCATACCAAGTGGCCAGGCATATTTCCAAGTTATTAGTTCAATTGAAACAACATCCTTTCCTGTAATCCGATAACCTAAATTAAGTTGAACGAAGCTGGGGGGATTTGTGGGAGCCAAATTACCCAACATAAATAGTGTACTGCCAATAAAGTGTTTTCTGAAAGTATCGTCCTTTTTTGCATATTGAGCATTCACCTGTACACTGCTTACCACCATGAAGGCCAGTCCAATACTTAAAATTTTATTTTGCATTTTTTTAGTTTATGTCAAACAGCTCATTTCTTTGAACTCATCTCGTAAATTCAATTACCTGGGCACTCACAGTTATAGTTCTTCTGACGAAGAAGGGGAAAAAGCCATTGACATGTTCCTCACTCATCACATTGATAATTGCTTTGGAACCATTCAGTAAGTTGGCTTTTTTCAGCATTTCTGAATAAGCATTTTCGTACAATTGCCTTTTATCCATACCTCCAATTGCCATTACATAAGATACCTCTGAACTTCCACTTACCTGATCAATTACCTTGAAGTTGTTGGCACTTAAGTGCACCTCAGTGGCGTTTTGATTGTGGTTGGCAATAAGGGCGGTGCCGATGCCACATGAACTAAGAAATGCCATGAGCAATAATAACACTGAATAAATGATGATCTTTTTCATTTTCGTAATTCTTTGTTGTTAAACATGTATTAAATCTAAAATCCGAGATGCAGGCACAAAGTACCTTCAGCTAGTTCATTAAAACTTTTCCGACATATTGGTGCGCACGGAAAAGTGGCTATGCAGGAAGGTTCTATAAAAAAATGCGCTTGATCAGGGGATGCTGCTGTAGGGAGTTTATACTATGACGAATGGTCTTCGGATAATTTCCAGATATAGATGCTAAAACCTAAATCCAAAATCAAGTCCAGGCTGAATAAAGTAGTTATTCCATTTTTGGTCTTCTGCTTTAAAAGATTCCGGAATATTAGTTCTTACTGGCCAAGTACTAATTCCAATAGCAGGTTCAAAAAAGAAACGGCCTTTGAAAAAATTAAACTGGTAACCCAAATAGAAGTCTAGATATAAGGTGTATCCATTTCCGATCTTCTTATCATTTTCATCCATATATTTTTCAAAAGCATTCATTGCATATACAGATGTATAAACTCCTTTCCACAAAAATCGTTGGTATCCTAATGTAGGTCCAAGTATTCGCACATGGCCGGGATAGTTTAATCCAGGTGCATCAAAGTCAGGCCCAAAAGGAATACCGAGTGGCCATGCATAAATGGATCTTTTGAATCTAAAGGAAACAACATCTTTAGGTGTTACTCTATATCCAACATTTAATTGTATGTACTCAGGTGGATTTGGGTCGTCAGGAATAAAATTTCCCAACATCAGGAGTGAACTCCCCACAAACCACTTTTTATAAGTACCGTCTTGGTTGGTATTTTGCGCATTCACCTGTAAACTGCTTGCCAGTACAAAGGCAAGTCCCATTGAGAAAAAATTCTTTTGCATATCTTTTTTACTGTTAAACGATACTGCAAAAGTGGACTGGCGAGCTACAATAACTCGTTCACTTAAGTGAAGAAATGACTCTTAACCTATATTTTTCTCTGAAATCCTTGCCCTTAACCTGCTTAATGATTGAGGTTTGATGCCTAAATAGCTCGCTAATTGGTGTTGTGGAACACGTTGAGTAAGGTCCGGTCTTTTTTGTAATAGGTTCAGGTACCGCTGTTCGGGTGAGGAGGTCTTAAACTCGTCAAAGTCTATTCGTTGCTTGGCTAACAATTCTTCCGAAAATTTTCTACACATGATTTCGAACTTTGGAAATTTAGTATTTACTTCTTCCTCCATATCAGAATTGGAAACTAAAAGTATACTATCTTCTATACAACCTATATAATATTCAGACGGAGTTTTGTTTATTACACAGGGAGGGGTTAACGCTTCCATTTCTGTGTAGAATGCTGTTGTTTTTTCTTCGCCATCTATGATGTAATAAACCCGAATGCAGCCTTTTAAAACAAAATAGCTCTCTTGTGATTTCTGTCCCACTTTGAGTAAGACCGTCCCTTTCTTTACCGAGCGAAACAAGTCTAACGAAAGCAGTACATTTTTCTCATCTTCTGTCAGAGAAACGTATTTTGATATAAAGTCAAATAGTATATTTTTCATTGTTTTGTTATTACACCTCTTTTTCAGCCATTCAGAGTCCATTTTTAGACTGTCTTTCAAATATAACGTTATTGTCTTTAATTCGGTGGGAGCGGTAGGGATTTGGCTCTTGCCATAGCTTTGGTGTCGCGGTGGGTTTGTGCGGCTATGGCATGTGCCAAATGTGCGGGCAACTCGGAGGGATTTCTTCTTAAAAAAGCGCAGGGTCGGCCTTTATTATCAATCAAGTCTTAGCGTTGATGGTTAACGTTCATCGATTTGTTAGTCGTGTAATTGTCCCATGCTGAATCGCTGTTGGAAAAATTGTCCACCGTTTTTTGGGTTACTTTTTTTGTCGCGACCCTATGGTTGGCAACTTCAGAATATATTCATTGAATATATATCTAATATCTCAACCCTCCAACAGCAGGTCTTTGCGGTAATGATTAACAATATTTTAGCCCAAATTTCCTATGTTTTCTATTGAACCATAGGTACGCATTTCGATTTTTAGGAGCAGAATAGTCATTGACTAGCCTCAAGCTTTAACAAGCTCTAGCGATTTCAATTGTGCATTGATCATTTTAATTTCCTCTTTGCTTAATTGAATATCTACTGCTTTAGCATTTTCAATAGCCTGCTGTGCATTGCGGGCACCGGCAAGGGCAATGGTTATACCCGGTTGTTCAACGGTCCAGCGTAATACCAATTGGCCAAGCGTGGCTTTCTTTTCTTCAGCAAGCGGTTTTATCTTTTCAAGGAAAGCAGTTGTGCGCTTAATGTTTTCATCCGTAAAAAAGTAGGTGGTGCTGCGGTGGTCACCTTCATTGAACTGATAGCCGGGCTTCATTTTTCCGGTAAGCAGACCGCGTTGCAACGGACTGTATGCCAAAATCCCTTTGTTGTGTTTCTGGCAATAGGGCACCAAATCGGTTTCAATGTCGCGCTTCACCATGCTGTAGGGCACCTGGTTGGAGACCAGCTTTAAGGATTGCTCAGCCTCTTCCATCTGGGCTGCATTGTAATTGCACACTCCGGCATAACGAACCTTGCCGGCTTTAATTAATCGATCAACGGCTTCCATGGTTTCATGGATGGGTGTGGTGCTATCAGGCCAATGGATTTGATATAGATCAATATAATCGGTGCCTAACCTACGCAGGCTGTCTTCGCATTCCTGTATGATACTCTCCTTGGCAGCGTATTTATAGATGTCAATGTCCTTGCCTAAATTATCTTTGCTCTTGAAATAAAATTCACCCTTTGCCAGGTTCCAGCGCAAACCAAATTTTGTCAGAATCTGCACTTTATCGCGCGGCAATCCTTTTATGGCCTTACCGGTAATTTCTTCGCTTTCGCCTTGCCCGTAAACCGGTGCGGTATCAATGGCCGTTACGCCTGCATCGTACGATGCCTGGATGGCCTTGATGGCTTCGTTACGTTCTGTTCCGCCCCACATCCATCCGCCAGCAGCCCATGCACCAAAGGTGATAACCGGTAATTTCAGATCAGCGTGGCCGAGGTTTCTGTATTCCATATGTTTTTTTTATAGACAATAATAAAAACATAGGATACAGAATGCTAATGTTAATTGTACAGAATAGTCAGCTATTTTCTCGAGACAAGCAATTTCCAGTGTGATAGATATTGTTCATGTGTTGATTTATTCTGTAGTTTTTTTTAACTTTAATAAATATCTAATCTATTTCTTCCTTACCAATGATTAGAGCCGGATTCAATGTATTTACTCTTTTAACTACACTGCTTTTCATGAGCCAGTGTAATGAAGAAATGGTCGTTGCAGTAGAGTTTCCTGATGACAAGTTTTTAATGGCGCTGATTGACCAGAACGTTGACAAAAATGGCGATGGTATCATCAGTCATTATGAAGCACAGGTCATAACTTCCTTAGATGTAAGTGATTATGGTATTACTGATTTGAGGGGAATTGAAGCATTTGTTAATTTAGATACACTCTTATGTGGGTTTAATTCATTATCCAGACTTGACGTACCGGCAATCACCGGATTGGTATATTTGAGTTGCTCAAGGAATCAGATTAAGACACTGGATGTGTCAGGGCTTGTTTCTCTGAGACGGTTGTATTGTGAAGGAAACGAGCTTTCAGCCCTTGATGTTTCCACTAATTCGGCATTGGAGCTATTATTCTGTCAAGAAAACGAACTTCAGGAAATAGATGTTCAAAATAACTCAGCTTTAAAGATGTTATACTGCCAACACAATTTATTGAGTAGCCTGGATTGTTCTAATAACAGTGCGCTCCAGGTGTTAAGGTGTCATAATAATTTGCTCGAAAACCTAAATGTTTCCAATTGTGGATCTTTGTTTCAATTATTTTGTCATAATAATCCGAATAGACCAACAAACAATCAATTAGTAAACCTCGATATTTCAAGTAATACCGCATTAATAAGCATCCAACTCACTAGTTTGCCTACTCTTCAGCAGGTGTGCGTATGGCAAACACCATTCCCACCCGATGGCGTTTCAGTTAATACTAGTCTCAGTCCCAATGTGTATTTTGCAACGGATTGCAATTAATAAGTTGATCCTGACATATGGCTGTCAGTGCCATTAAAAATATTACAAACTATTTTTTCCTGTTGCCATAGGGCTGTCACTAGTCAATCGTTTTTTTGGTACATGATTCATGCAAAATCTTCAACACCGTTTATTAAGGTTTTATGGCTAATAGCCGGAGTACTTATCGGAGTGTTGATCCTGGTGATTTTGCTTTCGGATCCCTTGTTAACCTAAGTCAATCTAAATTATGGATGTAATTGTGCTTTCAACCTCCGTTCAATCTCCGCTTCAGGTAAAGTCGTTGGCCCCGGTATTGAACGATTTGGCGGGTCAGGGTAACTGGAATTTTGCGTTGGATGACGTAGACCGGGTGCTTCGTATTGTATCGGATAAGGTTAAGCCTGTCGATGCCGTTCAACTTTTGCGTAGCTGGGGTATTGAGTGTAAGGAACTTGAATAAATCTAACGATATGCGAAAAGTAATTTTGGGAGTAGCCGTAAGCCTCGATGGCTTCATCGAAGGCCCGAATGGGGAATACGACTGGTGTCCACCCCCATCAGGTAATGAAATGAGTAATTTCTTAGATGGAATTGATGTGGTGTTTTTCGGGCGAAAGAGCTACGAATTGTTTGGTACAGCCGAGTATGCCAGCAAAACCTGCTATGTATTTTCCAATACGTTGAAAGCTGTAAAAGGTAAGAATACGCACCTGCTTAGTGGCGATGTGGTAAGTGCGGTGAAGAAAATCAAAGCGGAGGAAGGAAAGAACATTTGGTTATGGGGTGGGGCAAGCCTGACAACCACATTTATGAACGCTGGCCTGGTGGATGAATTGTGGCTTGGACTCGTACCGGTAGTGCTGGGTGCAGGAAAGCCATTGTTTCAGGATATCAAACAGCGTGAGCATTTTGAGTTCATCGAAGTCGACAATCAGCAAGGCTATCTTTCACTGAAACTTCGCTACAAAGGCTGATGGTGTTTCCGTTATCTTTGCCTCATGACAATGGAGGAAAAGGTACAGGCCGTTGAATTGGTTTTTGAGAAACTCGATCAGCAAATTTCACAGTTTCAGGGTTGGTCAGGCCTGCATTGTAAGTGGGGGTGTGGCAAATGCTGTTTCAAACCCGACATTGAAGCCACTATTCTTGAGTTTCTTCCATTTGCACATGCCTTGTATCATGCTGATCAGGCATTCGTATGGTTGGAAAAACTAGAGCAATCAGACTCATCCATTTGCTTGATCTTAAGCCCAACTCAATCGGGCGCTGGCTTGTGTACAGAATACAAACATCGGGGGTTGATTTGCCGCCTCTTCGGATTTTCAGCGCGCACAAACAAACACGGGAAGAAGGAATTGGTCACGTGTGAAATCATTAAAACGGAACAAGTTGATCAGTATACAAAAGCGCAAGAGAAAGTTGCGCAGGAACACGAATCAATACCCGTGATGCATCAATACTACATGCAATTACACGCCATCGACTACGAACTCACCAAAGATTTTTATCCGATTAACGTGGCTATCCGAAAAGCTATTGAAACGGTGTTGGGCTGGTATGCCTACAGAAACAACTGAACAACAACCTGTGCCTTCTGCAGTATCAGTTTAAAAGCCTGAAGGGTTACTGCGGGTTGTGCCGTTCCAATATCCGATGATTCAGCAGAAACGGGATTTAACCAGATGACCATTAAAATGATGGCGGCCACCACAATGCCGAGCAGGAGAGAAAGTTCTTTATAGGTTAGCCGCGTTTTCACAAGCCGGTTTTTTACGAAAGCTGTGCCAGTCTTAAAATCGCTTAAAGACGCTTGTTTTGCGGCTTTGCTGGAATTTATGTGTGCGATTCTGGACATACAATTGATTTACTCGTACAGTATACCGGTGGTTTTTGCCAAGGTTACCCGGAAAGCGCCAAAAAGATTAAATCCTGTTTGAACCACATTCCGTATTAAATTTGTTGCTGAACTAACCTCAGGATTACAGGGCCATGCGAATATTCTTCAATATCCTTCTTTTTTTAGTGCTGCTAGTCACCACTTCCTTCCGTTTACCAAAGGAAGAGAGTCCGGTAAAGTGGTTAACCTTTGAGCAGGCCGTTGAAAAGGCCAAGGTTGAAAAACGGAAAATCTTTATTGATGTGTACACCGATTGGTGTGGTTGGTGCAAGGTGATGGATAAGAACACATTCAGTGAACCCCGGATAGCGAAAATCCTGAATGAGAATTTTTACCCGGTTAAATTAGATGCCGAGCAACGCGAAGATATCGTGTATGCAGGGCATACCTTCAAGTTTGTGGAGTCGGGTAGAAACGGATATCATCAACTGGCTGCTTCTTTACTAAATAATAAGTTAAGCTATCCCACGGTTGTTTTTCTGGATGAAGACTTTCGGATCATTCAGCCTTTACCCGGGTATCAGAAACCGGAAGAGTTTCATAAGATCATTCAGTTTATTGGAGAGGATCACTTTAAAAAAATATCCTGGACCGATTGGCAACTCAAGTATAAGTCGCCCTACACAACCGGTACTTCTTCCGGTAGGTAAATCTCAAAAATCCGGGCATAAAAAAACCATCAACGGGTAAACCTGCTAATGGTTGTGATGTGTTAAGCGGGTGTTACCGGCTTAATCCTTATTTTCTTGTTTCTTGGTTTTTTGGAAATCTACGTAGCCGATAGCTGCAGCAAAGCCAATAATCACGGCTACAATGGTGATAAACAGGTTGGCGCCACTTCCTACATATTGTTCAAACATAATGATATCGGTTTTTAATGAAGCAAATGTAGCCGATTGAGGCTAATCGGTAAAATTAATTTGTTATTAATTCGGCATTAAATGCCCAATTCTTCACGGTTTTCGCGTAAAACACCAATAATAAAAGCAATGTGATCGGGCAGGGCCACACCCAACAGTTCGGCTCCTTTGTACACCTCATCGCGTTCCACTTTGGCAGCAAAACTTTTGTCTTTCAGTTTTTTAATAACCGATTTGGGTTCCAGACTGGCAATGCCATCTGGCCGCACCTGGCAGCAAGCCACAATAAAGCCGGTGAGTTCATCGCAAGCCAGTAAAGCTTTGTCGAGTTGGTTGGTATATGGCACATTCCATTTGGCATAGTGAGCCGAAATGGCGTGAGCGATTTTTTCTTCGCCCAGGCTTTTTAACTTTTCAACAATAATGCCCGGATGTTTCTCAGGATAGGCCTCGTAATCTGCATCGTGCAACAACCCGGCTATTGCCCATTCGTCAGCATTTTCGCCATACTGTTTGGCATAGGCTTCCATAACCAATTCAATGCTGCGCATGTGCCGCAGCAAGCTTTGGCTTTTGGTCATTTCAGCTAACAGGGTGCGGGCTTCTTCGCGCGTCATTACTTGAACAACTCTTTTCGTTTGTTCATGAAGATGAAGTTGAAGGCAGCGATTACGAGCAGTATGGCGAGTATAATCAACACAATAAACAGGCGACTACTTTTCAATTGAAGGGTTTTAACTTCATCTTCCTTTTTCAATATTTCATATTGACGTTCCTTCTCGCTTAACTCAAGGGCCATCTCCATTTGAGCAATTCTGCGTGTACTTTCTTCACTGTGAATTCGTTCTCGCGCTGAATCGTATTTAAGCAGACTCTCGTACGCATCTTTTAATTTGTTTTGCCGGTAGTAACTGTATGAAATGTTCTTCAAAATTTCAGGCACCTCGGCATACACCTGAAGTTCATTGGAAAGCGCAAGCGCTTCATTGAGGTATTGCTGTGCAGGACCAGGTTGATTAGCTTTGGTATACGAAATACCAATGTTGGTGAGGCTGTTCAGCATGCCCAGTCTGTTGTTGGTTTGCCGTTCCAGGTCAAGCGCCTTTTGGTAATGTTCAATGGCGCGCTGATAATTGCCTTGTTTGAAAAACACATTGCCCATGTTGTTCAATGGATCTGCCGTAGGCTTACCAATCTTTTCACTGAGTTGATACGCTTCAGAAAAATACCGCATGGCTTTTTCGTATAACTGCAAATCGTTATTCAGGTTACCTAGGTTGTTCATGGAACCCACAAGCTTTTGCGGATCGCCTAACTCTTTAAACAACGCATTCGATTCTTCCAGGAATTTCATGGCCTGACCATAATCCTTTTTGATGGAGTAAATGGTAGCGATGTTATTCTTGGTAGTAGCAATACCTTCTTTGTTTTGAAGTGTATCGTAAATGCTGAGTGAGCGGATGTAGTATTCCAAGGCTTTGTCGAGCGCACCTTGGTTACGATAAACAACCCCCAGGTTGTTATAGCAAGCCGCCATGCCTTTTCTGTCGTCAATTTCGGTTGCCAGGCTTAATGCTTCACGGGTGTAGCCAAGCGCCTTCACAGGATCCGATTGGATGTTCGCACGAAAGAGTTCGTTCAGGGTTTTCACCCGGCCTTCATTTTTGGCGGTATCCAGGGCCGTCATCAGGCTATCGGTTACCAGGTCTTGTGCGAAGGTAGAATATGCGAAAAAGAGGACTAAAAGGGGCAATTTAAACCTCATAGCAAATGTTTTAAGGCGTTAAAGTTAATCTAAAATGCGGTAATTCCGGTAAATTCTCTCCGGCCATTTCCGTCCGGATAAAATATCTTTACCTTCAACGTGGGGATGTTCAAATTTGACAAATTTTACCCATATGAAGAAACCAACCATACTCCTTTTCGCTTTGCTTTCATTTTGTTCGATGCACCTGCAAGCGCAGTCGACCGATGAACAACAGGTTCAACAAGTTATTGAAAATCTTTTTATCGGAATGAAGAAAAGTGACAGCGCTTTGGTGCGCAGCGTGTTCCACGAGACCGTAACCATGGCCACCGCTTTCAAAAATCGCGAACAAAAATCCGTGTTGCGAAGGGAGTCATCCATTGAAGATTTTGTAAAATCAGTAGGCACACCCCGAGCCGATGCCTTGAATGAAGAAATCTGGAACCTGGAAATAAAAGTAGATGGCGATCTGGCACAAGCGTGGTGCGACTATGCCTTTTATGTGGGGAAGAAGTTCAGCCATTGTGGTGTGGATGCGTTTCAACTGTTTCGAACTGAAAAAGGTTGGAAAATTTTCCATCTTGCCGATACACGCAGACCTGCTGATTGCAAAATTCCTGATGCTGTTAGCGCAAAGTATAAATAAGTCTAAAAATCAAATGAACACGTCCAGTTTTCAGTGTGCTCAGACAGCGCCTCGGTCTCCCGATAGCAATCGGGATCGGACTGGAAAGGGCAAGTGGGGATTGGGCGCAGTGCTGGATGAGTACGCGGGGCCATGCGGCCCAGGAGCAAAAGAAATTCAATTCAACTCAAACTTTCACCAAATGAAATCACTGTATCTGAAATTACTTCTTCCGGTCCTGTTTCTTTTTTCTGCTGAACTTTCTGCCCAAGAAAAACTTACCACCTTTATTCTCATCCGCCATGCGGAAAAAGATATGACACAAAGCACCAACGATCCGGATTTATCCGCAGAAGGAAAAAAGCGCGCGGAACGATTAGCGGCATTGTTAAACGAAGGCGAAGTAAACGCGATTTACAGCACGCCCTACAAACGCACCCGACAGACGGTTGAAGTACTGGCCAAGGCCAAAGGACTTTCCATTAATGATTATCAGGTTAACAAGGAAGAAGAAATTGACCGGATGATTACGAGTCATGCTGGAGGTACAATAGTAGTGTCTGGTCACTCGAACACCATTCCCTGGTTTGCCAATAAGTTATTGGGTTACGAAAAATATCGTCCATGGGAAGATGGTGATTATGACAATGTGTTGCTGATCACCGTAACAGAAAGAGGAAAACTGGCCAAACTGGTTTGGTTGAATTATTAGTTATCAAAAACAAGTTGAACTAATTTCTGTTTAAAAGTTAAGCATTGGTTAGAAAAACAATCATATTTATTGCCTACTGCCTACCGCACTTTGCCTACTATCTTATAATATGGAATACAGACGTCTCGGAAAATCAGGATTACAAGTTAGTGCCCTCTCACTCGGCTCATGGTTAACCTTCGGTAAACAAATTGATAATTCAGTAGCTGAAGAGTTGATGGTGCTGGCGTACGATCAAGGCGTAAACTTTTTCGACAATGCCGAAATCTATGCCCGCGGTCGATCGGAGATTGTGATGGGGGAGATTCTAAAGAAATACAACTGGCAGCGCGACAGTTATATTGTTTCCAGCAAAGTATTCTTTGGTTACTTAGGCAAGGATGCAAAACCAACCCAAAAAGGGTTGAGTCGTAAACATGTGGTAGAGGCATGCGAGCAAGCATTAAAGCGCCTTCAACTCGATTACCTCGATTTATATTTCTGTCACCGGCCGGATAAGGAAACCCCCATTGAAGAAACGGTGTGGACGATGCACAACCTGATTCAACAGGGAAAAATTTTATACTGGGGAACCAGCGAATGGAGTGCACAGGAAATAATGGAAGCACACATGGTGGCGCGACAGCATCATTTAATTGGTCCGGTAATGGAGCAGCCACAATACAACATGCTGGAACGTGCGCGTGTAGAGGTTGAGTATGCTCAACTTTATAAAACCGTTGCTTTGGGTACCACGATCTGGTCGCCATTGGCCAGTGGTGTATTAAGCGGAAAATACAATGCTGGTTTTGTAGAAGAAACACGCTTGAGTATACTGGGTATGGATTGGTTGAAAGAATCTGCCCTTCAGGAGGAGAAACTTGAGAAGTCGCGAAAGCTTACGGCATTTGCAAAAGAGCTTGGCGTAAGCTTGCCCGTGCTGGCCATTGCGTGGTGTTTGAAAAATCAACAGGTGAGTACTGTAATCTTAGGAGCATCCAAAAAGGCGCAGTTGCAGGAAAACTTCAATGCGTTGGAAGCGCAACAATTGCTCACCGATGAGGTAATGAACAAAATCGAAGAAATTCTTCAAAACAAGCCCAAATTTCCCGACTACTGATTTAGCGTTTTGCTTCGTAACTTTAAGCTATGCGAAGTTCATTTGCATTTCTGCTGGCACTCATACTAACAACCGGCTTCGGACAGGGTGAAGATGAACTGCGCAAATCCATCTACTTTGGTGGTGGTAGTTTTTACATCGATGAATACCAGGCCGATGAATTGTTTCATTGGCTGGATTCCATCCCCAACCTGTTAGACAAATACGACATTCACCTGATCAGCCACACCGATCCCATTGGTGGTCGGCAATACAACGAGTGGCTTTCCAAAATGCGCAGCCAGGCCGTGTTCGAGTTGCTGTTGCAGCGCAATATTCCCGAGCATAAAATCTCTACCAAAGACTGGGGCCTAGAAAATCCGGTTTACCGCAACGACTCCCGCAGGGGCATGAGCATGAACCGCAGGGTGGACGTTATCCTGTATCCCATCATTTTCTAGCTGTCCGATTTCAGACACCTTTTTGCATAAGCGGACGTACTTTGGTGCAACTTAGGCCACTTTTCTGCGTCTAATACCCGAAATAGCCCCTTGGCACCATAATTGGCTAATGGGCACCTAACCACATGTTAACATGATCAAGCTACGCGACATCGACAAATTTATTGACTCACGCTTTCAGCGCACCTTCATTTTAAAAGGGGTAAACCTTGACGTTGAGCAGGGTGAATTCCTGACCATTATGGGCCCCAGCGGGGCCGGCAAATCCACCTTGATGAACATCATCGGCATGCTGGATGAACCCTCAGCCGGGGAATATTACTTCTACGACCAGCCGGTGCATAAACTCAAAGAGAAGCAGAAGTCGGAGATGCATAAGAACCACATCGGCTTCATCTTTCAGGCGTATCACCTGATTGATGAACTTACGGTTTACGAAAACATTGAAACTCCCTTGTTGTACAAAGGTGTTAGTGGCAGTCAGCGTAAAAGCATGGTAGCCGAAATGCTGGATAGATTTAACATGGTGGCCAAGAAAGACTTGTTTCCCGAGCAGCTTTCAGGCGGGCAGCAGCAGTTGGTGGGTATTGCGCGCGCCATTGTGGGGCAACCGAAAATGCTTTTGGCCGATGAGCCTACCGGAAATTTGCATTCCGATCAGGGCAAACACATTATGGACATTTTCCAGAAACTGAATGAAGAAGGCATGACCATCATTCAGGTAACGCACTCGGAAGAAAATGCACAACGTGGCAAGCGTGTGGTGCGTGTTGCAGATGGGGCGATTGTATCAGACGAAAAAGTGAATTGAATTTATGACACGTAAAAATTACTTAGTTGCAGGATTGTGCATGTTGGTTTTTCAGATTTATGCACAGGAGAGTTTAACATTTAAAGAAGCTGTAAGCATTGGATTGAAAAACAATGTGACATTAAAGCAGCAAGAAAATCTTCTTATTAGTTCGAATATTGCAAAACAATCAAGTTTATTGGCGTTGGGGCCAACTGTTAGTATTAATGGAGAAGCAGCGCGAACTGATGGAAATTCATTTAATCAACAAGAAGGAACGGTGGTAAATGGGGTGGCTGATGCGGTCGGTGCACAAATTTCTGCTTCAATGCCTCTTTTTAGGGGATTATCTACACTTAACAATTACCGACAATCCGTAAGTCAAAATGATGCGCAAGTGCAGTTTGTTAAGAGAACAAAGCAGGATGTCATTCGCAATGTGGCAAACCAGTTTTTGACATGCCTTCTTGATCAACGCTTGGTTTCAATTAGAGAAAGAAGTCTCGAGTATCAGAAAAAACAGTTTGAACAAATTAAAGAGCAAGTTTCTGCTGGAAGTCGTGCAGAGGCAGACCTTCTGAATCAAGAATTTCAAGTTAAGAATGCCGAACTTTTGCTTCTGCGTGCAAAGACCACATTAAGGAATGATAAGACTACTTTAGCCCAAACTTTAATGATTGACCCATATTCCGAATTTACTTTAGTTGATCCTAGTTGGGATATTAATATTTTGAGTTCGGAGCAATTGAATGTTGAATTACTCTATGAGACAGCCAAAAGTCAAAGGGCTGATTACATCCGAACTAAAGCCAATGAAAGGGCATCAGAATTGAACTACACATCATCTAAGGGTAGTTATTTTCCCAATGTATCATTGTTTGCAAATTATGGGTCATTTTACAATTATATTCATGATAGGCCCAACAGGACATTCGAACAACAATTCACGCAGGATAATACTCGATTGAGATATGGGGTTACATTTAGTATACCCATTTATGGTGGCTTTACCAATCGAGCTCAAGTGGTGCAAAATAAAATGCTGTATCAGAATGCACAGTTGGAAAGCGAAAATATTGAAATGACTATTAAGAATGATGTTTTGCGGGCTATGCAAAATTACCAGGATGCCATATTGAGTTATGAATCAGCTGAATCGCAGTTGAGAGCATCTGAAATCTCCTATAATTTGGAGAATGAAAGGTATACATTAGGTGTTTCTGACATTGTTGCTTTGACTTTGTCATTGCAAAACTATACACAAGCGCAAGCTGATTTTGAAAGTGCGAAATACACGCTAATGTTTCAGCGTTTGTTACTAAACTATGCAACAGGAACCCTAAAATTTGAGGATATACCCTAAAATCACCTCATTTCACTCATAATTATCTGATTATCCGGTATTAACGTTCGCTTTTTTTAGCGAAAAGCGTACCTTTGCAGCCCCCAATAAGTATTGGGGGCTTTTTGCTGAAAATCGGCCAAAAAGCAGTGTTTAACCAAAATTTGCGGTACGCTGGCCCGGCTATCGCATGTACATTCGGGCACATTTTATTTTATGGCAAAAGAAAAAGCAAAACCCACCGCTCAGGATGAAGAAGGAAAAGCGGTAAAAAAGAAGGTAGTTGACTCCAAAATCGAGATCGATGAAGAGGATCCGATGAAGGAAGTGAAAGCCCTCGAAAAGGAAGAAATCGTTTCGGAGGCTATTCCGGCTACCGAATTGCGCAAGGCTGTAAAGGCCATGGCCGTTCCCGGTGAATTCGACTGGGATGCCTTTGAAACCAAAGGCTTTGGCGAAGGCTACTCCGCCAGCGACCGTGAAAAAATGGAACAACTGTATGCCGGCACGGTAACTACGGTTGACAGCGGTGAAGTAGTGGATGGTGTTGTGGTTGGTATTAACGACCGCGATGTAATCCTGAACATTGGATTTAAGTCGGACGGACTTGTGCCATTGGCTGAATTCAAAGACATGACCGACCTGAAGATTGGCGATAAAGTTGAAATCTTCATTGAAGAACGCGAAGACAAAATGGGTCAGCTTGTGCTGAGCCGCAGAAAAGCGAAACTGGTGAAAGGCTGGGAGCGCATCCAAAAAGCATTGGATGAAGACCTGGTGATTGAAGGTTTTGTGAAACGCAGAACAAAAGGTGGATTGATCGTAGATGTATACGGTATTGAAGCCTTCTTGCCGGGTTCACAAATTGATGTTAAGCCAATTCGCGATTTCGATATTTATGTGAACAAGTCGATGGAAGTGAAAGTTGTGAAAATCAACTACACCAACGACAACGTAGTGGTATCGCACAAAGTGCTTATCGAGAAAGACCTCGAAGAGCAGAAGGTGGCGATCCTCAGCAACCTGGAGAAAGGCCAGGTACTGGAAGGTACCATCAAGAACATGACCAACTTCGGTGTGTTTATCGATTTGGGTGGTGTTGATGGATTACTTCACATTACGGATATTTCATGGGGCCGCATCAACCATCCTGAAGAAGTGCTTAAGCTTGATCAGGTGGTTAAGGTTGTGGTACTTGAGTTTGACGAAGACAAGAAGCGCATCAGCCTGGGCATGAAGCAACTCACGCCTCATCCTTGGGATTCATTGCCTGCTGATATCAACGTGGGCTCTAAGGTTAAGGGTAAGATTGTGAACGTAGCCGATTACGGAGCGTTTCTCGAACTGCAACCGGGCGTTGAAGGCTTGATCCACGTAAGTGAAATGAGCTGGTCGCAGCACCTGCGCAATCCGCAGGATTTCATGAAAGTGGGTGATGAGATTGAAGCCGTTGTATTGACCATCGATCGCGAAGAGCGTAAGATGTCACTCGGCATCAAGCAACTCACGGAAGATCCTTGGACACGCCAGGATGTAATGACCAAATACGCCATCGGTACCAAGCATGAAGGTATTGTGCGTAACCTGACCAACTTCGGTTTGTTCATTGAACTGGAAGAAGGTATTGACGGTTTGGTGCACGTATCAGATTTAAGCTGGACGAAGAAGATCAAACATCCTTCAGAATTTGTGAAGGTTGGCGATAAGATGCAGGTAGTGGTGTTGGAGCTGGATGCGGCTAACCGCAGACTGGCCCTCAGCCACAAGCATCTGGAAGAAAATCCTTGGGATACATTCGAGACCGTGTTCACAGATGGTTCTGTACACAAGTGTACCGTTATCAGCAAGAACGATAAAGGCGCTGTACTGGAATTGCCGTACGGAATTGAAGGCTTCTGCGCCAACAAGAACCTGGTGAAGGAAGATGGCGGCAAGATTGAAGTGGGTGAATCACTCGACTTCAAAGTGCTTGAGTTTTCTAAGGATGACCGCAGAATTTCCCTGTCGCACAAGGCCATGTTCTCTGCTGAAGAGGATAAGCCAGCTGCCAAGAAGAAAGCTCCTGCTGCCGGTAAAGGCAAGACCATCGATAAGATCAACCAGGAAGTGGAGAAATCTACCTTGGGCGACCTGGAAGCATTAAGTGCGTTGAAAGACAAAATGAACGCGCCTAAGGCTGACGACTCGAAAGAGTAATTCATAGCAGGCGTTGGGCGTTTGGTGGCGGGGTGTTATTTTTACCCGCATCAAGTGATCAACGCCTGATTTTGGTCTCGTGGCCGAGTGGCTAGGCTGAGCTCTGCAAAAGCTCCTACAGCGGTTCGAATCCGCTCGAGACCTCGAAACAAACCCTTCCTGATAAAACCGGGAGGGGTTTTGTTTTTTAAGCCCTGAGTTGATTATTTTTCATTATCAATTTACACCCATGACCGAACGCGACCTGCGAAAACTCGAAGCCACCATCCGCAACAAAATGGAAGAAATTAAAAAGCAGCGCGTAAGCCTGAAAGATTCTGGTATAGGTTCGCTTATGAACATGTTGAAGAAAGTGGATGAAGCTTCCTATGAGAAGATAATGCCCGAGTATAAGCAGATGGTGAAGGAGTTTAATATTTTTAAATGATATCGGTGCAACTGCATGTTAATCCTTTAGTAAGCTCCGTAGAAGCGACCATTGGGTAACAAAATATAGCTGTGTCGTCTGCGCATGTGCTATGAAATACACAATTCATTGCGACACGCATGCACATCCTAAGATCAGGATTCATCTCTTCCGCGCCATGATCAATTTGCTTTTCAAATGCATTTCACCTTTGGCGCGGTTGTGGATTTACTTGGTAGCCCCGACCTGCCGGTCGGGGCTACCAATATGCCGCCCCTTCGGGGCTTAGAGCTCCATAGGAGCGACATTATGGTTATGCAAGGAATTTTGGTTGTAGCCGTGTCGCCTGCGATTGTTCTATGAAATACACAATTAATTGCGACACACATGCACACCCTGTGATCAGGATTCATTTATTCCGCGCCATGATCAATTTGCTTTTCAAATGTATTTCATCTTTGGCGCGGCAATCATTTTACTTGTTAGCCCCGACCTTACGGTCAGGGCTAACAATATGCCGCCCCGCCGGGGCTTTAGGTAAGCTCCAGAGGAGCGGCATTATGGTTGCATAAGATGTTTATTAACTGTGTCGACTGCGTCTGTTCAAGGAAATGGATTATTCATTGCGACACGATATGCACGCCTGATGATGATCAATGCTTACCTCTTTGTATCTATCTGGTTAGCAGAAATTGTTGAGGTATAACTTTGTTACCAGCTACGATTTCTGAAACCAACTCACCTAATGCAGGGCCATGCTTAAACCCATGACCTGATCCTCCGCCTAAGAAGAATAAATTACTGGCTTCCGGATGATGATCGAATAAAAAATTTCCATCGGGTGAATTCTCATAGGGGCATACGCGACTTTCAACTAAGGGCGCATCTTTTAATCCGGGAAAACGATGGGCTAAAAATTTTCTGGCTTTTTTTAATACCTGCTCATTTGAAATCCGGTCGCCATGGGTTGGGTCAAATAGTTCACCCCGTTCATCCACACCTACTTTAAATCCACGGTAGTTGTTTCCGGGAATGCCGTAATAAAAATCTTTACCATCCACATCTACCCACACCGGAAATTGTTCATACGCGGATGTGTGTTGCGTAGGCACACCAAAGTAATACACTTCCTGTTTGGTGCAGGTAATGGTGTTGCCCAATACTTCGGGGAACAATTTGCCCAGCCACGATCCACAGGCAAAAATGAATCGATCTGCTGTGAGCGATTGTCCGTTCGATAGTTGTATATATTTTAACCTCTTTTCTTCAACCTTTCCGGGCATGGCCTGCACCTGGAGTATGGTACCGCCCTCTGCAATAAAACCTTTGTATACGGCCTGACAGGCCTCTCGTGCGCGTAGGCAGCCACCATAAGGATCGAGCCAGGCATGACTCAAATCACTGGTGTTAACAATGGAGTATCGTTTTGAAATTTCTTCAACCGTTAATCGCTCGTAAGGCATGTTGTACTTTTCAGCGAAGGGTATTGAATCATCAACAACGGGTGTGTGTGGCTCGTAACACATCCACAGCACACCTTTGTTTTGAAAGAGTTTTGTCTTCCACCGTTCCTCATGTTCTTTCCATAGTGTAAGTGCCCGCACATTCAGGTTGAAATAAAATTCATTGGCGCCATAGGTGGAACGGATCACGCGCGTTTCATCGCCCGAGCTTGATCGTGAATTCCCCGGACCCCAGGTATCGATCAATGTAACTTTGTAGCCCTTACGTAGCAGGTGGAGGGCTGTCCACCCGCCAAATGAGCCTGCCCCAATAACCGCAACTGAACTTCCTTTAGGAAGTTGCTCGATTGTTTTACCAGTAGCCTTTCCGGTTTGAGGTGCAAAGGTATTCAGCGACATGGGTTATGGTTTCCAATGAGCAGGATCGTATCGCCAGGCTTTTAGCGAGGTAAGCTCTTTTTCACCCACATACTTTTTATCCAGTGCGCAGGCGACTAAATGATCGTAATCGCTCAGGCTCACCAACGAGACGTCATCTGAATAGAAGTTACTTTGAGCAATATCAAAGCCATAGGTGAAGATGGAAACCATACCCAATACTTCAGCACCACCATCGCGAATGGCACGGACGGCTTTCAACGAACTACCTCCGGTAGAGATGAGGTCTTCTACAACCACAACTTTTTGTCCTTTTGTTATCTGCCCCTCAATCAGGTTTTCCATACCATGATCTTTCGGCTTTGGTCGTACGTAGGCAAAGGGCAGGTTTAGCGCATCAGCAACCAGCGCTCCTTGTGCGATGCCAGCTGTTGCCACACCGGCAATGGCTTCTGCAGCAGAAAAATTTTCCCGAATAGCCTGAACCAGCCCATTGGTAATGGCCTTGCGTATGGTTGGGTGCGAGAGGGATAGCCGGTTGTCGCAATAAATGGGTGATTTCCACCCAGAGGCCCATGTAAACGGTTTTTGTGTGCTCAGTTTAATAGCTTCAATTTCGAGTAACATATTGGCCACAGCTGTGGCTGTGGAGGCTTGAATTTTAATGATAGGCATAATGAATTTTTCTGACCCTAAAATCCGGCAATCGGATGGTTTAATCAAGTTCCTGCCCTAAAACGGCCAAAATTCTTTTGGAGCCTCTTGCCTGCAAGCGGAATATTTATTCTTTTGCGATCATGGCGAAGCGCATTACATTTTCAGGATGATCATTTTTATAAATGATATCCCCGTGAGCCTGTACAAGGCTGATGACCGTCCTGCTGATGGACATTATAATCATGTAATTGATGCAGCCACAGAGCCTATCACGCGGGCAAAACTCATCCAACACGTTTGGGTGCAAAATGTAAAAGAGGAGGAGTTTGAAACCTTACTCGGTTACCTGAATTCAAAAGTTCCTATCGGGATATCATCGCTTCATATCAGTGCCCATGATTACATCGCCCTGAAAGTTTACCTCACAAGCAAATTTAAAGTGGTGAAGGCGGCCGGTGGCCTTGTTCGAAAGAAGGATAAGTTTCTGATGATATACCGGTTAAAAAAGTGGGATCTGCCAAAAGGTAAGAAGGAACGCAAAGAAAAATATCCACAGACTGCCGTGCGGGAGGTTGAAGAGGAGTGTAACGTTTCCGTTAAACTGGTTGGAAAAATTTGCACCACCTGGCATACCTACACCATGAACCGCAGGGCAATGCTGAAGAAAACAAAGTGGTATGCGATGGACCTGGTGGATGATTCAAAAATGAAACCCAGCACAGAGGAAGATATTGAAGATGTACGCTGGATGAAAACAAAAGAGGTTTACCACGCACTTGAACATTCATACAAATCCATCCAATACGTGTTTGAACGCTACTACGAATTGGTAGACGTAAAATCCTAGAGTTTATACGGTAAGAAGCTACTCACATCACCCTGATAGCGATGAACTTCGCGAATGATAGATGAGCTTATAGAAGCAAACTGGGGCGAGGTAATCAAAAAAACAGATTCAAGGTCTTCATTCAGGTAGCGGTTCACCTGGGCTATGCTGTTTTCGTATTCAAAGTCGGTGGTGTTGCGCAAACCTCGAAGCAAGTAGCGGGCGCCATTTTTTTTAGCAAATTCAGCTGTCAGTTCCGAAAAGGTAACAACCTTTATGTTCGGGTAATCTTTAAACGTGGTGTTGATGCGTTCAACCATAAAGTCGATTTCGAAATACCGGACACTTTTGCTGCTGTTAAAACCAATCGCCACAATAATTTCATCAAACAACTTAAGTCCACGAAGAACAATATCTTCATGCCCTTTCGTGAAGGGATCAAATGATCCGGGAAATAAGGCGATTCGCTTCATAGGCATGCATTTGTTGATGATTAAAGGTCGGTAAATAAGGTTGGAATAGCAACGCTATTGAAACAGATCCACGCTGTACAGGTCAATGAAGTGGTGGTCCTGAACCTCATCAAACATGTAACCGAATTTCAGGTTATCGGGTCGTTCACCAAAGGTTACATTTTGAATGTATTTATAAAACTCGTGGTAGTGCGGTGAGTTTTTACCAATGTATCCCCACATTACCACGTTGCTGGTTTGCTGATCCATATTCAGGGTCTTCATCACCAGCATAATGTACCGGATATAATCCTGAAAGCTGAGGATGGTAAACTGGTTGTAATAGACCAACTTCCCCTGATTAACCGAGATGATGTGGAGTTTAAACCGATCGACATACAGATACAAAGGATTGTCGGTACGTTTTTCGGCTATGCGCATAACACCTTCAATCAAGGCAGCCGATTGATGTAAGAGTGTAAACTGCTTTTGCGGATATTTTTGTTCTACCCACGTCTTAAGTTCCTTCTGAATGGCAAACACGGTAACTGCTTCACTTTTTTCCATAGGAATAAAAGCAGTTTCTTCCTGTGCAGAAGGCTGTGCGTTCAGTTTTAAATATTCCTGAACAGCTGATTCATCGAACAAAGCCTGGGGCACTTGAACAAGTTTCTGATTTTTCAGGGCAATTTTTATTCGTTTCCAAAAACCGGCACGAATAAAGGCATGGTAATCGAACAATTGTTCGAGCGTGTAAATCAGATCATCGCTAGAGGAGACAGATGGAAGTACGTAATCTTCCAGGTAAAGTAATCGGTTTTGATTACCGTCAACTACGCCAACCTGAACATCGCGGGGACCAACGTTTAAAAGCAGGGAGTATTCGTGGATGTTGTCTTCTTCGAAGCGATCATCCTTGATTTTCTTGATTAGCTTGAACGTGGCAACGTTTTGCAAATTATTCCCAGTTTCCGGCAGTGGTAACGTCAGTCTTTGATCCGAACCGTAATGGTCTGCGGTTTTTAGCTTCGTTTTCTTCTCTGCGAGCAGGATTGATAGGCGCTGGATCTTTCACTTCAATAACCCAAACCTTAATGCCGTTCCGATCAATAGCGGCAGTATACAAATCAAATGTTTTACCCGATCCTGGAACGATGCTCAACGACTTGATATCAACATTTGGATTGAGTTGGTAATCCCAAAAGGTGATCAGGTTTTGTCCCTTGGTTACACGATCGCCAACTTTTACATCAGCCTGGCTGCTGATGGTTCCTTTATCCAGGAAAGCATATTCATCAACCCGATCAAAATTGTCTTTCTGCATTTTGTACGACTTGGTTCCTTTGGCCACATAATCGCCAACATTTTTTGCAAAACCTAGAAATACACCGTTGTCAGCAGCGTTTACCGAATAGGTCTTTCTGAAGATCTTTTCTTTGGCGGAGACCTCAGCAATGGTATCAATATTCACGATGATACTGTCTACCCCGTAGCTAAGTGGAATAATGGTTTCTGATTTTACGGTAATCGGTACAACCCCGGTTTCGATGAAATTAATAAGGGTATCCCAGCTGCTGGTGTATCGGCCATGTTGTTCCAGGTACACTTTCTGGGCTTCCCGGATAACATTCAGTTTTTCAATGATCTGGCTTTCGGTAGAGGAGATATTCTCGCGGAATTTTATCGTTGAGTTGATGCTATTGTAGAGGTAATAGGCCAATGCTAAGCTAACAACAAAGAGAACGTAGGCGAGTATCTTGGTCAGGTTCATTTTTAAAGGTTTAAGGCCACAAGTATAAATATTTTAGGGGGTATAAAACAAGGTAAAATCCGTGTTTGGGCGAATTATATTCTATAAAAACCGGTCAATAATTTCAGCTCGTTTGGGCTTTTGCAAAGCCTGAGTAACCCATGTTTTTCCTTGTCGGGAAGTGCCATTATTTCGCACCAAGGCATAAACCTGACGTCCCGGATCAGTTGTTTGTCTGCGGGTAATTCAGGGTCGTGCCCAACCGTAGGCGATCCACCGGTTTGTTCCACCTCAAAGAACAATTCAAGGGCATGGAGGGGCGGATTTACGAATTCAGCCACACAGCGGAAATCCTTCACACGTATTTCCAGGTTTGTTTCCTCCATGAATTCCCGAATAAGTGCCTCGGTAGCCGATTGCCCATACGCAATGCCCCCACCCGGAGGGGCCCAAAAGTCCTGACCGGGATAGAGGTTGTGGTTAATGAGCAAGAGGCTATCGCCCTGCAGGCATAAACCACACACCCGTATTCTTATCCGTTTACCGAAAATCTCTTCAATGTGTTGATCCATGCCGGTTACCAGGGGGTATAATTCAAGATGGACGGCTAAGTCACAATTTGCCTTGAAATATTGCACTTTCCTGGCAGAATTGTTGTTCGTTGATTGTTAAATTTGACCAAAAATAAGCGCTATGAAGAAGACAGTATTGATGATGGTTTTGATGGCTTTTGCATTTTGCGGATTTGCCCAGGAGGCTAAGCCGGCAGCAAAGCTTAACGGACCTATTCTCACATTTGAAAAAAATACCCATGATTTCGGTGACATTTACCAAGGTGACCAGGTGGCACAGGTTTTCAAGTTCACCAATACCGGTAACGAGCCTTTGATTATTACCAATATTCAGGTTACCTGCGGATGTACCGCACCCGAGTGGCCGCGTCAGCCAATCCCTCCCGGAGGAAAAGGCGAAATTAAAATCGGGTTTAACAGTGCCGGAAAGATGGGACGGCAAAACAAAACCGTTACGGTCTTATCCAATGCTGCAAACGATGAAAATACAATTTCATTCGTGACCAACATTTTGACGAAGACACCACAATAAGAAATAGATTTAACGATTATAAAAGGCCATCTGTAAACCGGATGGCTTTTTTATTTTATACTCTTGGCGATCGCGATCACCATTACCAGCCATCCGCCCATGAGCAAAACCCCACCGAAAGGCGTAACCATCGCAACCGCAGAAATTCCGGTGAAGCATAATACATATAAACTTCCGCTGAACAGCAAGATTCCTGACAAAAACAAAGTAGCAGCCCACTGATACAGTGTGGAAGAAAAGAGATGTTGCAGTATGCCAGCAACCAGAAGTGCACCAGCATGATAAAATTGGTAACGAACAGCCAGTTCAAAAGTATCTAACCGTCCCGTTTCAATAAGCATGGGTTTTAACGCATGTGCTCCAAAAGCTCCGAGCGCAACGCCCAACAATCCCATAAGTGCACCTGTAATCAATGTGTTTTTTGTATTCATATTTTTTATTGCTGGGTAGAGGATGCCGAAGCATAATTACGTTCTCCAAAAATAGCGGTACCGATGCGTATCATCGTACTGCCTTCTTCAATGGCAATTTGGTAATCGCCACTCATGCCCATCGACAATTCCTGCATCACCACTTGTTTGGGTAAAGGTTTATTTTTAAGTGTCGTAAACAAATGATTGAGCGAATGGAATTCTTTCCGTACCTGCTCCATGTTTTCGGTAAAGGTGGCCATGCCCATCAGTCCGGTAATGCGGATGTGATTCAGACTTTTCAGTTCTTCACTTTTTAGAAGTTCGTGAATCTCTTCTGCCGAGAAACCAAATTTCGATTCTTCCTCAGCAATATGAACCTGTAACAGGCACGCAATTACCCGGTTATTTTTTTTGGCTTGCTTGTCAATTTCGGTTAAAAGCTTCAGCGAATCTACCGAATGGATCAGGTGTACAAATGGCGCAATGTACTTTACCTTATTGGTTTGCAGGTGGCCGATCATGTGCCACTGAATGTCACGCGGAAGTTGCTCGTGTTTGCGGGCCATTTCCTGTGCTTTATTTTCCCCGAAGGCTCGCTGTCCGGCATCATAAGCCTCCTGTATTTTTTCAGGGGGTTGCGTTTTACTCACTGCGATGAGTGTACAACCGGGAGGCAGGTTTTGCGTATACCGGACTATGTTATTTTTGATCGTCATTCGTTATTTTTGGTGCCTTTACCGGCAAAGGTAAAACATAAACACTTCACGATGGCGATAATCGGCACATTGCTCAAAAAAGGAATCCGCATCCGCGAGATGATGGAGCAGGAATACTCTTCGCCTTTCGATTTGCAGAAGAAGGAGTTGAAGGAGCTGCTCATTGAGGCGGATCAAACCGAGTTTGGTAAACATTACAATTTTGCTGACATCCTCAAGGAATTCCGAAAAGGAAACAAGAGCTTCTACCACGCCTTCTCCGAACGTGTTCCGGTTCATAGCTATAATAAAATTTATAACGAGTGGTGGAAGTTGGCACTGCAAGGCGGTAAAAATATTTGCTGGCCAGGTCGTGTAAAATATTTTGCGCTGAGTTCAGGTACTTCTGAAGCGTCATCCAAGCACATACCGGTAACCAAAGACATGACGAAGGCCATTCAGAAGACCAGCATTCGTCAGATACTTACCTTATCGAAATATGATTTGCCCGATGATTTTTTTACGTCTGGTATTCTCATGCTCGGAGGTAGTACACACTTGAATAAAATCGGAAATTATTTTGAAGGTGATCTGAGTGGTATTCAAGCCGCAAAACTTCCTTTTTGGTTTCAACACTTTTACAAACCCGGTAAGCGCATTGCCAAAACGCGCAACTGGGAGGCGAAGCTGGATGAGATAACGCATAAGGCGCATGAGTGGGACATCGGGATTATTGTGGGCGTGCCAGCGTGGTTACAAATCCTGATGGAAAAAATTATTGATCATTACAAGGTAAAGCACATACATGAAATTTGGCCTAACCTGAAAGTGTATGTGCATGGCGGTGTCTCCTTCGATCCATATCGAAAGGGATTCGAAAAATTATTGGGTAAGCCCATTCACTACATTGAAACCTATCTGGCTTCTGAAGGCTTTATCGCCTTTCAAGCTTACCCAAACAGACGCTCCATGCGACTGGTATTGAACAATGGTATTTTTTACGAATTCATTCCTTTTACCGATAGCAATTTTGATGAGAATGGCGAAGTAAAACCCAATGTAAAACCGCTGATGATTGACGAAGTGGAGGAGGGTAAGGAGTATGCTATTTTGTTATCAACCTGTTCGGGTGCGTGGCGCTACCTGATCGGTGATGTGATAAAATTTGTTTCATTGGAAGAATCCGAGATCGTGATTACCGGTCGTACCAAGCATTTTCTCAGCCTGTGTGGTGAACACCTTTCAGTGGATAACATGAACAAGGCCATTGAGCTTGCTTCAAATGAATTGAATATTGATGTGCCTGAGTTTACCGTTGCTGGTATTCCTCATGGCTCCTTATTCGCGCACCACTGGTTTGTAGGTACAGATGACAACGTAGACAATCAGATTTTGCGTGAAAGAATTGATGCACACCTTAAGGTATTAAATGATGATTATGCCGTGGAGCGCAGTGCCGCATTGAAGGATGTTTATGTGGATGTACTTCCAGTGAACACATTCTACGAGTGGATGAAATCAAAAGGAAAGGTTGGAGGACAGAATAAATTTCCAAGGGTAATGAAACGCAGTCAGTTGGAAGACTGGCAAGCCTTTATCGAAAATCATGTAAATGGAAATCGTCCTTAAAGGTATTGTTTCCGGACTGGTACTGGCCCTGCTCATTGGTCCCGTTTTTTTCTCCATCATTCAAACCAGCATTGAACGCGGATTTCTGAGCGGTGTACTGGTTGCCGTTGGTGTTTCCCTGAGTGATGCACTTTATATTTTCCTTGCCTACATGGGACTATCACAAGTATTCAGCAATGGCGATAATCAGCGATACATGGCGTATTTCGGTGGTATCATACTTTTTGCCTTTGGAGTTTATTATTTGTTTATAAAAAGTCGGAGAATTCTGGATTTCAAATCGGTTAATATCAAGTCCACAAGTCCATGGCGCCTCATTTCCAAAGGGTTTATCATTAATGGGCTAAGCCCGATGGTGTTGATTTTTTGGTTGGGGACGGTGAGTGTGGCAACTGGTGAATTTGGTTACACCACAACAACCCAGGTAGTCACTTTTTTTAGTGCCATTGTAGCTACCGTTTTGCTAACCGATATCATCAAAGCCAAACTGGCCGATAAGCTTCGCACGGTAATGACACCCCGTTTGGTACGCGTGATGAATCTTATATTGGGTGTGGTGATGTTGATTTTTGCAGGGCGATTATTGCTTTATGCCGATAACTTCAACTTTCATTAATCCTGCAATACATTGCTGATGAAGGTGGATTTTGTGAAGAGCCAGAGCAACAGCAATACAATTCCCCAGGTGAGGTAGTGGTAGTAATAATCCGCAGTGTCTTTAAAGCGCGTTTCTTTGATTTCCGCTTTTTCGTACTGATCAATTTTATCGAACACTTGCTGTAGCGCCTGGTTGTCGCTTACGCGGAAAAATTCGCCCTCTCCAATTTCAGCAATTTTTCGCATGGTGGTCTCGTCCACCGTATTTTCAATCATGTTCGGCCGACCGAAGAAATCTTTTCCGTACGGAACCATGCCTTCCTTCCCGACAACAATGGTGTACATTTTTATTCCATACGCTGCAGCCAGTTCAGCGGCCGTAATCGGATCAATGTTACCGGCTGTATTGTCACCATCACTTAATAAAATACACACCTTCGATTGGGCAGTCGATTCACGCATCCGGTTGGTCACTACACCTATGGCGCTGCCAATGGCAGTACCCCGGTTTTCAATCATGGAAAAGTCAATTTCTCTGATGTACGACTTCAATAAATTATAATCGGTTGTTAATGGGGCGAGTGAAAAGGCATCTCCGGAGAACACCACCAATCCAATCCGGTCCTGGATGCGACCATCAATAAAGTCTATGGCTACCTCTTTGGCGGCTTCAAGTCGGTTGGGTGTGAAGTCGGATATTTGCATGGATTGCGAAATATCTACTGCTAACATGATATCAATCCCTTCTGTCCATTGATCCACTTTTTCATTCGTGCGTTGTGGCCGGGCCAGCGCCACCAGCAATAGAGCAAGCATGAGCAGAAAAAGTATATCGGGTATAAGCCGAACTAAATTCAATGTGGACGATTTCAGATCTTTTTGCGTTAAGGCAACCGGCAATTTTTGATTGAACTTGTAGCGCCACAGCCAGCGTATGAGCAACAAGAGTGGTAATGCGGCTATGGCATACAGAAACTGTGGTCTTTCCCAACTAAACGATTGCAGGGTTGACCAGCTAAACCACTCCAGCGAATACCACACTTCCGATATTTGTTCCGCGCTATCCATGGCTGATTTCTTCTACTTTCTTTCCAAATTTTTCTTCGGCCAATGTTTTCAATTGATTGAGTGGTTCAAGCACCAGGCTGTTGTGCCCATAAATAGCTTTGTCCAATAAAGGAAGGGATTCACGCAACCGTGTATCCGTCTCCAGCATAAGTGTTTCTCGGGTAGTCAGTTTTGTGTACGGCTTTCCGTCTAAGTTTTCAATATACTTTTTCCACAGAAAAAGCGCGCGTTCGGTTTGCTCCGGGCTGAACTGCGCTTGAAGTTGCTGTATGTATGCTGAGAATGTTTGTAAAAATTTCTGATGATTGCCGTTCAGTCGCTTGAGTTTGAAATGTTTTCGAATACGTTTTCCAAAAATTAACCAGACAGCGATAGCGACAACAAGCAACGATACAAGTACAATCAACAGAATGGGATAGTTAAACAGGAAGAATACCCGTTGATACTCTGTGTTGGTTTTCAGTGGTAAATCCTGAGCGCTTAACGAATCGGGTATAGGTTCGGTTACCAATAAGCTCAACACAATGCTGTCGCGGGGAGGAATGTGATACGTGCAATCCGCCTTCTGTAATTGAAATACCGGTAAAGCCAGGTATTGCATCTCATCAACTTCAAACGTTAGCAAGGTATACACCGCGCTGTCATAACTTTCACCTTGCTGGGTAACGGTAGGAAAATATTTTTTTTGACTGAATTCAAATTCTTCAAACTTCCAGGTCGAATCCGGAAACAGAACTTGCAGGTTGCTGGGGTAGCGTGCGGTTAAATAATAGTTGAAGGGTATACCAATTTTAGTGCTGTCTTGAATAAACCCACCTGATACTTTTACTTGCGCGTAGGAAACACTCAGGCTGATGAACATGAGAACAGTAAGGCAACCTTTCAACACACACGCACGCATCATTTCCTCAGGTTGTTTTTACGTTTCGGTTTCTCACTTTAAACAGACGTAGAAGTTTGGGTACAAAGTCTTCGTCCGTATCCAGCGAAATAAAATTGATTTGGTGTTTTTTGCAAAAGGAAGATAGGGTTGCTTTCCGGTCATCCAGCCGGTGGCTGATCTTTTCCCGGAAATCTCCGAACGAAGTATTTATCCACAAGGTTTTTCCGCTCTCCTTATCTTGTACAGGTATAATCCCCAGTTTGGGCAAGCGGGTTTCGCGCTTGTCGCTGATGTGAATAATCACCAGGTCGTGCCTCCGGGCCAACGCCTTCAGGTTCTTTTCATAATCTTCGTCTATGAAATCGGAAATGAGGATGACTACACTTCTGCGCTTGATGGTGTTTAAGGCAAAAGCAAGGGCTCGGTTTAGGTTGGTTTTGAGGGAAGCTGGCTTCAACGAAACAATTCCACTAATGATCTGGTAAGCCTGTGAAATGCCTTTGGTTGGTTTGATGTAAAGTTCACGTTGATCAGAGTAACAGATCAATCCCACATGGCTGGATTCTTTAACGGCTGAAAGCGCCAGTACCCCGGTAATCTCTTTGCCGATGTCAACTTTGGTTTTTCCTTCCGAGCCGATTTCCTGCGAGGCACTCACATCCAGAATAAAGAATACCGTTTGTTCCTTTTCTTCCCGAAAGGTTTTGACAAACGTTCCGTGCCCTTTGGCCGATACATTCCAGTCGATGGTGCGGATGTCATCCCCATATTGATAGGGGCGTACGTCATCAAACTCCAGCCCAGTGCCCTTGAACACCGACCGGAAATCGCCCTGCATCTGGCTATTAATAGCCTTGCGTATCTGTATTTCGTATTTCCGTAACTTTTTTAGAAGCGTCTTCACGTTTAAGGGTTACGCTGGTGCGATTTTTGAGTTTCAAAAATAGCTAAATGTGACTACTTTGCCCGTCATGCTCATACGTCAGGCCAAATTTTGCTTTAAATGGACACACATCCCGATGTGGCTTTTGGTTGTACCCATGCTTTTAAGCTGTAAGGACGACAAGCGGCCAGACGGTATTCTAACTGAACCACAAATGGTGGAGGTGTTGCGTCATATGTACCTGTCAGAAGAGCGGCTAAACCAGGTGGCAATACCCTACGATTCCATGGGAAAGTTGCTGCCTTATGTAAAAAGCAAGGTTTATGAACAGGCTGGAGTGTCAGATTCCCTTTTCAGGGTTTCCATGCAGTACTACATGGCTCACCCCAAACAATTGGAATATATTTACACCGCATTGGTAGATTCCCTCGGCCTGGAAGAGCAGGGAAGGCCACACGAGATTCCTAAAAATGTTCAGTCAGAGTGATGTTGAAGTAAAGATCGGTTTCGATCAAATCCGTACCCGGTTAAAAACGCATTGCCTTTCTACACTCGGTACTGCCGAGGTGGATAGAATGATCTTTTTAAATGAACCCACACGGGTTTTGGAATGGCTTCAACAGACCACCGAGTTCAAACAGATTTTCGAGCGGGGTGATACGTTTCCATCCAACCATTTTTTTGATCCTACGGATTTACTCAGCCGCATTGCATTGGAAGGAAATTACATTGATGAGTCTGATTTTTTAAAGATAGCCTGGTCGTTGCAAACCATTATTTCCTGCCGGGATTATTTTGTAAAGAACCAGGCGTTGTGCCCAACACTTTTCAGACTTTCGGAGCCTGTAGGTATTTCCGCGCAACTTGTTAAACAGATACTGAGCATAATTGATGACCATGCACAGGTTCGCGATTCGGCCAGTACTGAGTTAGGCCGCATACGCAGAAAAATTCGTGAAGAACAAAGCAGGCTGCGCAAAATCATCGATCAGGTTTACCGGCATGCGATACAGGAGCAATGGATACCGGAAGGGGCGCTACCCACCATTCGTGGTGGACGCTTGGTGATTCCGATTTTGGCAGAACACAAGCGAAGGGTAAAAGGATTTATTCACGATGAGTCAGCAACCGGGCAAACCGTTTTTATGGAACCCGCGGAAGCGCTTGAGGCGAATAATGAAATGCGCGACCTGGAACATGCCGAGAAGCGTGAAGTGATTCGTTTGCTGAAAGAATTAACAACCGTTTTGCGGGCAGAATTAGATCAACTGGTACAGGCCTATAACTTTTTAGGGCAGGTTGATTTTATTCGTGCCAAGGCGCGAATGGCTCAGGAGTTACAAGCCAATATGCCAATCGTTCAACCTGTTCCGGCATTGAAGTGGATGAGAGCCCGGCATCCGTTGTTACAGCTGAGTTTGAAAGGTAAGCGCGAATTGATTCCGTTGGAAATCAACCTGAGCGAAGCCGACCGGTTTCTGTTGGTATCGGGACCAAATGCGGGAGGTAAATCAGTTTGCCTGAAAACCGTGGGCTTGTTGCAATACATGTTGCAGTGTGGCCTTCTTGTTCCGATGTCGCCTGATTCAACAGCTGGAATTTTTGAGCAGATCTTTGTAGACATTGGCGATCAGCAATCAATTGAAAACGATTTAAGTACCTACAGCAGCCACCTGAAAAATATGGCGCAGTTTATTCGTTCGGGCAATGCGCGTTCACTGGTGTTGCTGGATGAATTGGGATCCGGCACCGATCCGAACTTTGGTGGTGCCATTGCACAATCTATTTTACAGCAGTTGCTGCAAAAGAATGTGTGGGGTGTGGCTACTACGCATTACTATAATTTGAAATTATTTGCCGGACAAACCCCGGGCATCCGCAACGCAGCCATGCGCTTCGATGAAAAGAACCTGGTGCCCATGTATTTGCTCGACATTGGTAAACCCGGAAGTTCTTTTGCCCTGGAGATTGCACAGAAAACAGGTTTGCCAAACGAGGTATTGAATAGCGCACGTGAACTGGCTGGTAGTGATTTGGTGGGCTTTGAAACCTTGGTGCGCGACCTGGAAAAGGAGCGCAATGCGCTGATGAAAAAATCAGCGTCACTGGAGCAAAAGAATAAAGAACTGAACGTGTTGCTGAAAAAGTATGAAACGTTATCCGGTGAGCTGGAAGAGAAGAAGAAGGTAATTCTGGCGAAAGCCAAAGAAGAGGCGCAACAGTTGCTGGCACAAACCAACCGTGAAATAGAAAAGACCATCCGGCACATCCGGGAGAACCAGGCGCAAAAAACCGAGACCAAAAAAGTGCGGGAGAAGTTAAAGGAGATTTCGCAAAAAGTTACAGGCCCTGTTGTTCCGAAGAAACCAACAGTACCTGTTGAGCTTAAAATCGGTGATCGGGTACGCATAATCGGGCAAGAGGGAAGTGGTGTGGTACTTTCGGTGAAGGGAAAGTCGGCTATGGTTCAATTAGGCGAATTGAAAACCAATGTAGCGTTAACAAAACTTGAACGAGCGGATCAAAACAGTTCGGATAAGGCTGTAGAAAAAAAGTTGCGTTCCATTGGTCTTAGTCTGCATGAAAAGCGAGCCGGCTACTCGTCTGAATTGGATGTGCGCGGTAAGCGGGTTGATGAAGTACTTCCTTTGTTGGAAGCTTTTTTGGACACCTCTGTTTTACTGGCGCAAGGCGAAGTAAAAATCCTGCATGGAAAAGGTGAAGGCGTGTTGCGCAAAGTGATACGCGATTACCTGAAGCAATACAAACAGGTGGCATCCTTTGCCGATGAGCATGTGGAACGGGGCGGGGATGGGATTACGGTGGTGGTGCTAAAATGAATAAGGCTCCGAGTGGAGCCTTATTATTCTTTTTATGTTGAGCATTTTTTAATCTAACACAAAAACCCAGTCACCAATTACTTCTTCCACTCGACTTCCTGCATAATCACATTCTACACACGCAAAAGAAAGGGTTAGTTGATTATTTGATGAGATCGAATAAGTGACATCAACACCATCGCTTCTCAAAAGTGTTCCTGTATCACCTGTTCCAAGAACTGCAAATTCCCACTGTCCACTAGCTGGCCAAGGGCTCGGAGTTGGACGGGTTCCACTCACTGAATAATTGTAAGGTCCATCCGGGTCATTTGAATTGAATGTTCCACTAATAGTAAGTGTAAATCCTGTAAAGTCAGCGGTTCGGGTTGTACCATCAAGGGTGGCGCTTACGATATTCCACGTTGTTGAGAGCTTCTCCAGCTGAACTTTTTGTGCCGGATCCTTTGGATCATCCCCACCACAATTACTAAGGAACACCAATGCGCCAGCCACAATCATTAAAGACGCTAATCGGGACACTACTTTTATCATTGCTTATAGTTTAGAATTACGAATTTCATTTTTCTGACCCACAAAATCAAACCAAAAGGCCGGATTTGCAAATTTAACCCCAATTATGCTTTAAAAAGCATAAGGGATAAACAGGGTTTTATCGGTTTTATTGTGGGGTTGTAACCGCCTTTTCGGTCGTATTGACTTTATAGTCACTCAAATTGATTATTTCAGCCCCTTTCGGGTACTCTTCTGGTTGGTTGGAGGCTATAAAAACCAGGCGGTTTGCACACGCCTGCTCCAGATTTTCGAGGTACCATGTAAATGCCTGCCGGTCGAGATTGGTACCCGGTTCATCCAGAAACAAGGCAGGGGTATCGGTAAAAAAGGCAAGGCCAAGTTTCAGACGTTGTTTCATCCCTGAGGAGAAGTTGGAGATGTATTTATCTCCAGCCTGTTCCAGGTACATGCGGCTAATAATTTCGGAATGAGAATAGTTGTTTAATACGGGTCTTGATTTAAAGTGAAAGGCCACCTGTTCGTTCAACGTAAACTCATCAATCAACTCCATGTATGGTGTGGCTATGCTTACCAATTTAAAGATGGCATCTGATTCTATCGGTTGCCCATCAAGCGAGTAGGTGAGCGTACCTTCACTCATGGGCAGTTGCCCCCACAGTACCTGAAGCAACGTTGATTTTCCCGAACCATTCGGTCCGGTGATGGCGTAGGTTTTGCCTTGCTCGAATGTATAGCTCAGGTTACGGAATATCCACTCGCGGTTGTAGCGTTTGCTTAGATTGTTAGGGGAGATGGAAAGTTTACTCATGTGATTTTATTAGAGTAGATAGTGGGCAATCATCAATAGGCAATTTGCCTACCGCTTACTGCCTTTCAGTCCCCCAATCCATAACCTTTCATGATGCCACGCTCGGAAGATCGGATGAAGTTGATGATGTAATCCCGTTCTTCACTTTGTGGAACTGATTCAGCAATCATGTCAAGTGCTTTGGTGTTGTTGATGCCCTTCATGAAAATGTATCGGTAAATCTCCTGTATCTCACCAATCTTTTCAGACGAGAATCCCCTGCGTCTTAAACCAACAGAATTTATTCCTGCATACGCCAAAGGTTCACGTGCAGCTTTAGTGTATGGTGGTACATCTTTGCGTACCAATGATCCACCTGAAATCATTACATGCGCACCCACTTTAACAAACTGGTGCAAGGCACTTGCGCCACCAATAATCGCCCAATCGTCAATGGTAACATGCCCGGCCACCTGAACCGTATTAACCAATATGCAATTGTTGCCAATGATGCAATCATGGGCTACATGCACATACGCCATCAACAGGCAATTCTTACCAATAACGGTTTTGAATTTATCATGCGTGCCACGGCTGATGGTTACGCATTCGCGGATCACCGTGTTATCACCAATGAAGGTTTCGGTTTTTTCCCCCGCAAACTTCAAGTCTTGTGGGATGGCCGAAATGGAAGCACCCGGATAAACCTTTACATTTTTTCCAATACGGGCGCCATCAAAGATTACTGCGTTTGGACCAATCCAACTGCCATCATCAATAACCACATCAGCGGCAATGGTGGCAAAAGGTTCAATGGTCACATCCTTGCCTATTTTGGCATCGGGATGTACGTTGGCTAGGGGATGGTAACTCATGAGTCTTTGCGTACGATACTGGCCGTCATGGTTCCTTCACAAACTAATGTATTGCCCACAAATGCACGGCCGTACATTTTAGCAATACCACGTTTAATCGGTGCCAACAGGTCGCACTGAATCACCAGCGTATCGCCCGGCAACACCATCTTTCTGAATCTGAAATTTTCTATACCTAAAAAGTACGTCCAGTAATTTTCCGGATCAGGCACTGTATTCATAACCAATATGCCACCAATCTGTGCCATGGCTTCCACTTGCAACACACCGGGCATCACCGGATTTCCGGGAAAGTGTCCCTGGAAAAAGGGTTCGTTGGCAGTAACATTCTTTACACCTGCTACGCTTTCGGTATCGAGGTAAATGATTTTATCGATGAGCAGGAAAGGGTAACGATGCGGTAAGGTTTGTTTGATTTTATTGATGTCCATTACCGGAGGAAGACTTGGGTTATACTTTGGTCTTCCTTTCTTGTCGGCTTCGGCCATGGCTTTCTTCAACTTCTTGGCGAAGGCCACGTTGGCTGCGTGCCCGGGACGCGCAGCCAGCACCTGTGCTTTTAACGGTCTGCCGGCAAGCGCCAGGTCACCAACGATGTCAAGCAGCTTATGCCGGGCGGGTTCGTTTTTATAGCGAAGTTCAATATTATTCAAAATGCCTTCATGCTTAACGGCAACTTTTGGTTTACCGAGCATCTTGGCAATGTTGTCCAACTCATCTTCACGCACCACTCGATCAACAATAACGATAGCGTTATTTAAGTCGCCACCACGAATCAGATTGTTCTTGTATAACATCTCCAGCTCGTGCAAAAAGCAAAAGGTACGGCAGGAGGCAATTTCTTTTTCAAACTGGCGAATGTCGGTAATCGAGGCATGCTGACTTCCCAATACAGGAGAGTTATAGTCGATCATTACCGTTACGCGATAATCATCTAAGGGCAGCGCGGCAATCTCTACGTTGCGTGGAATTTCGCGGTAGAATATCGGTTCCTGCACTTCAAAGAAATCGCGTAGAGCATTTTGTTCTTCGGTGCCAACCGATTTTAACGTCTCCACAAACTCGATGGAACTTCCATCCATGATCGGGCACTCAGGTCCGTCAAGCTGGATCAGCACATTGTCAATTTCCAGTCCGACTAAGGCTGCAAGGGTATGTTCGATCGTACTTACGCGAGCACCGCTTTGTTCAATGGTTGTTCCGCGCGATACATCTACTACGTTGTCGCAATCCGCATCGATAATCGGTGATCCGGGAAGATCTACCCGTTGAAATTTTATTCCATGGTTCGGCTTGGCCGGCACAAAGGTCATATTTGTTTTGGCACCCGTATGCAGCCCCACACCCGATAGGGATACCGATTTTTGAATCGTCTGTTGTTTGATATTCAGCATGTTTACCCGTAAAAAGATGGCAAATTTAACCCCGAATAGGGGGATAATCCAAACCCTGATGAAAAGGGCCTTTTTGGCCTGATTACAACGTTATAGGGAGTTGATTTCTACTCGGATTGAGACTCTACCGTACTTCCTTGAACTTTCCTTTCCAGTTCCCTGAGGCGGTCGTTAAGGTCGGGGAGGCGCTTAAAAACGGCATACGACCTGAAGTATTCTTTAACATCAAATGCCGGATAGCCAATAATTTTCACTCCCTCATCCTTAATTGACTTGGAGATACCCGCCTGTGCGCCAATGCCCGTTTTGTTTGCAATAACCAAGTGGCCGGCAATACCCACCTGGCCGGCAATAACGCATTGTTCTCCAACTTTGGTTGAGCCTGAAATGCCCGACTGGGCTGCCATCACCGTATTCTTGCCTACTTCAACGTTGTGCGCGATTTGAATCAGGTTGTCGAGCTTTACACCCTGCCGGATGATGGTGGCATCACCATAAAGAGTGGCGCAGTCAATTACTGTATTAGCACCTATCACCACATCGTCTTCAATGATGACGTTACCCATTTGGGGTATCGACTTGTATGTGCCATCAGCTTGCGGGGCAAAGCCAAAGCCATCGCTTCCGATAACTGCACCTGCATGCAACACACAGTTGTTGCCGATTTTTGTATCTGCATACAATTTTACATTCGGATGGAGAATGACATTGTTGCCAATCACGGAATTGTCACCAACATACACGTGCGGATAAATTTTTACGTTGTCGCCAATCTTTACGTTGTTGCCAATGTAGGAGAATGCTCCGCGATAAATGTTTTTGCCTGTACTGCTGTTACTGCCTAAGAAGGAGGGCTCTTCAATACCGGCTTTTTGAAAGCTGACCAACCGGTGATACTCTTCCAATAAAACGGTGAAGCTGCTGTATGGATTATCAACCAAAATCAATGCAGACTGAATCGCTTTGCGTGGCTTGAACTCTTTACTAACGATTACGGCCGTAGCTTGTGTGGTGTAAATGAAATTTTCGTATTTCGGATTGGAGAGAAAAGCAATCTGGCCATTCTTCGCATCCTGAATTTTGGCCAGCATGCGAATTTTGGCATTCCCATCTCCCTGAACTTCTCCGCCAAGCATGGCAGCGATCTGACTAACGGTAAACTCCATAGGTGTTTAGTTGCAGGAAAGTTGGGTTTGACTGTTTACAAAGATACATTTTTAGGCCAGCAGAGGTAGTTTTTTTTAACGATTTTACTGATGGCCTTAATACTGGGTAAATCCGAGGCATGGGCAATATCCAGTACTTCGCCACTTTTCATCAATATGTTAATCTTCTGTCCTTCTGTATAGGCTTCGTTCGACACGGTGCCATGCGAAAACAAGTAAGGTGTTTCTGATCGAAGTGTATTGTAGGTTTTGGTAATCTCCTCACGCACCTTATCCACATATGTTTTTTGTATGGGTTGGCTACTTAGCATAATCCTGAAGAGGTTACGCTGATAGAGCATGGTTGCCAAGGTTGAAAGAATCTGGTCATTGTGATTCAACCAAAATTTAACAGCACCCCATATATCCTGATCATCAAGTTTGCCGAAATAATTGAGTACTTCGGGTTTGTCCTTGAAATCCTGCAGCGTTGCATTGTGTTTTAAAAAATAAAGCAAAGCTTCACTGGCAGGCACATGCTCACCAGCCTTAACCAGGTGTTGGGCTCGCTTAATCAAGTTTACCACCATGCGCTCGGCACTTACGGTTGTCTTGTGTAAGTACACCTGCCAATACATCAGTCTCCGTGCATTCAAAAAATTTTCAATGCTGTAGATGCCTTTCTCCTCCACAACCAGTTGATCATCATGTACCGTGAGCATGGCAATAATTCGGTCAACACCAATGGTTCCTTCTGGTACTCCACTGAAAAAGCAATCACGCATCAAATAATCCAGTCGGTCAATATCCAACTGGCTGGCAATTAACTGGTGAAAGAACTTTCGTTCATATCCGTTTCTGAAAATCTTTAATGCCAGGTCGAGCGAACCATTTAACTGCTTGTTCAGTTGTTGCATGAACAGGTAGGAGAGGCTTTCGTGTCGGATACCGGTAAGCAACGAATCTTCAAGCGCATGAGAAAATGGACCGTGACCAATATCATGCAAGAGCACGGCAATCAAGGATGCTTCATACTCCTTGTCGTTGATGGAAATACCTTTGCTTCGCAGGCTGTCGAGTACGCGTCCCATCAGGTGGAGGGCTCCTAAGGCGTGTTGAAAGCGCGTATGTTGAGCTGAGGGGTAAACGAAGTCGGTAAGCCCCAGTTGCTTCACGTGCCGCAATCGCTGAAACCAGGGATGTTCAATGATATCGAAGATCAACTCACCCGGAATCTTGATAAATCCGTAAACAGGATCGTTGATTATTTTCTTTTTATTCAAGAGAGCGGTTGAGATTAATTACCTTCGTAAAAATTTAGATATGCAAAGATATAGCATTTTGTGGGCCGATGATGAGATTGATTTATTGAAACCCCATATTTTGTTTCTGGAACAGCGGGGATATGATATCACGCCAATCAATAATGGTTCAGATGCTGTTGAACTAGCCAACGAAAAGCACTTTGATGTGGTATTTCTAGATGAAAACATGCCGGGACTATCGGGACTTGAGGCGCTTGATCAGATTAAGGCCAGTAAACCCAATCTTCCGGTAGTTATGATTACCAAAAATGAGGAGGAGCACATCATGGAAGAAGCGATTGGTTCGCAGATAGCTGATTATTTGATTAAGCCGTTAAATCCCAACCAGATTTTACTTTCCGTAAAAAAGATACTTGACAACAGGCGACTTATTATTGAGAAAACGAATCTTTCCTATCAACAAGAATTTCGGAAAATCAGCATGGCATTCATGGACGATATGAACCATGAACAATGGGCTGATATTTATAAGAAGCTTGTCCACTGGGAACTTCAGCTTGATCAGTCGGACAATGAAGATATGAGTGAAGTGTTCGATACTCAAAAGATTGAAGCCAACGCCAACTTTGCCAAGTTTGTTATCAAGAATTATGAAAAGTGGCTCAACGATGCGAATGCCGATAAGCCGTTGTTGTCGCATCAGTTGTTGAAGAAGAAAGTGTTTCCGTTACTGGGCAAAGAAGTTCCGGTGTTTCTGTTTGTGATTGATAATTTACGGTTTGATCAGTGGAAGATGATTGAGCCGATCATTGATGACTACTTCACCGTAACCAATGAAGAAACCTATTACTCTATTCTTCCCACTACAACCGCTTATGCACGCAATGCTATTTTTTCGGGCATGATGCCCAGTGAGATGGCTAAAAGTCAACCCGATTTATGGGTAGGTGAGGATGAAGACGAAGGAAAGAATAATTTCGAAGATGAGTTTCTTGGAAAGCAATTGAAGCGGAACAACATTAACACAAAGTTTTCTTATCACAAAATCAAAAATTTGGAGGAAGGACGATCGCTGGCGGACACGGTGAACAATCTCTTTCAAAATAACTTCAATGTTATCGTGTACAATTTTGTGGATATGCTTTCGCATGCCCGAACCGATATGGCTATGATTCGCGAATTGGCTCCGGATGAGTCTGCGTATCGTTCCATCACACGTTCGTGGTTTCTGCACTCACCTTTATTGGATATTTTAAAAACTATTTCGGAGCGCAAGGCTCAAGTCATCATCACCACCGATCACGGAACCATCCGCGTAAAGCGCCCCTTCAAAATTGTGGGTGATAGAAGTGTGAACACAAATCTTCGCTACAAGCAAGGAAAGAATCTTGGCTATGAAGGGGGCAAAGTAATGGAAGTTACCAAACCCGAGCGATTATTTTTACCGAAAATGAATGTATCTACCAGCTATGTGTTTGCCACCGAGGATCAGTTTTTCGCTTATCCGAATAACTACAATTACTATGTTAACTTCTATAAGGATACATTTCAGCATGGTGGAGTGAGTTTGGAGGAGATGATTATCCCATTAATTTTCTTAAATTCGAAGAATGCAACCTGATGGGGCTACACCAAATCTTGTATTTGACCGGGTGTCAACTACAGGCCTTGATGAAGTAGCTAAAGTGTTGTTAAGCCAGATGGGCGCCCGCAGGGTGTGTGTGTTGCAGGGTGAAATGGGCTCCGGAAAGACCACATTGGTGAAGGCATTTGGAAAGGCTTTGGAAGTAGTGGATACGATGGCCAGTCCGACTTTTTCGTTGGTCAATGAGTATATCACGGCTTCGGGGGAGCGGGTTTATCATTTTGATTTATACCGGTTAAAGTCGGCAAATGAGGTTTTTGATATAGGTGCTGAGGAGTATTTGTATTCCGGCCAGTATTGTTTTGTGGAATGGCCAGAAAAGATTTTGACCTTACTACCTGAGGAATATGCTGAAGTACGAATTTCAGTTGAAGATGAACATCACCGAACGATAGAATTTTTATTGCATGGCAGAAAAGAAGAAGAGCGGGTTTGAGACACTAGCCCGTGCCAGTCTGGCACCGCAGGAGCAATTGATGGCCGTGAAAAAGGGGAAGTATTCTTTTTTTCTGGGATTGCCAAGAGAGATTTCCCTTCAGGAAAATCGCATTACCCTCACACCTGATGCCGTTGCTTTGCTTGTTAATAATGGTCACGAGATTTGGGTAGAGACCAAAGCTGGGGTTGGATCAAAGTTCAGCGATCAGCAATACAGTGAAGCAGGAGCCAAAATTGTTTATTCACCACAAGAAGTCTATAAAGCCGATGTGATTCTGAAGATTGAGCCGCCCACGCTTGAAGAGATTGAGTATATGCGACCGGGACAAACGTTGATCTCTGCGTTACAACTTGGGCACCTTCCGGTGGAGTCGATTCAGGCTATGCTCAAAAAGAAAATTACAGCCCTGGCATACGAATTTATTGAAGATAAAGTAGGAGGGATGCCGATCATCCGTGCTATGAGCGAGATAGCCGGCAGTAGCGTAATGCTGATTGCAGCGGAATACCTGAGTACCGCCAATAATGGCAAAGGTGTTATTTTGGGTGGTATTACCGGTGTGCCGCCAACCAAAGTAGTTATTATTGGTGCGGGAACCGTGGCTGAATATTCGGCTCGTGCGGCTATTGGAATGGGTGCAGAGGTTCAGATTTTCGATAACCACTTGTACAAGCTGCGCAGAATAAAGCATTTACTTGGTTCGCAGGTTTATACCTCAACCATTGATACGTTGACCTTGAGTGAATCACTCAAAACTACCGATGTAGTTATTGGAGCATTGCGTGCAGAGAAAGGCCGGGCACGGGTAGTGATCACTGAAGAGATGGTGAGCAAGATGCGCCCCGATTCACTTATTATTGATTTGAGTATTGATCAGGGCGGATGCATTGAGACTTCCGAAATTACAAGCCTGAAGAAACCCGTTTTTAGAAAATATGATGTGATTCATTATTGTGTACCTAACGTAGCATCTCGTGTAGCACATACCGCAACAACAGCACTGAGTAATATTTTTACGCCCACTATTCTACGGGCTGCTGAAGAAGGAGGCGTAGAGGCCATGATCTATTCTCATGCCTGGTTTATGAAGGGTGTATACACCATTAAAGGAAGTCTGACCAACGAAGCAGTTGCTCGTAAGTTTGGGATGAAATTTAAGAATATTGAATTGTTGCTGGCGGCAAGGTTGTAAATAGTGTAATTATGAAAATACTGCTCTGCATTTTACTGTGTCCATTATCAGGTTTACTTTTTGCACAAAAATCTGGAACAATTCCTCCGATTATCAGAGCGCAAACAACTTTGGATGACATGTCCAGAGGTCCTATTGGTTCGAATACAGTTCTATATGGTATCCCTATACGGGAGCCTAATCTTATAGGAGATTTCTATATTGATGAAAAGTGGAATGTAACGACTGTATTGTTGCACAACGATAAGTTGATTGAGAACTGCCAAGCTCGTTTTGATCTTAAGAGTAACATTCTCGAAGTAAAGGTCGATAATCGAACGATTAAGGCTTTAGATCTTGAGAAAATAAAGAGTATTGTTTGGCTTGATGCAGTTACATCAAATCCAAGATACTTTATTAGTGCAAAAGGTTATAAGGTCGAAGGAACAGAGCTTGTTGGTTTGCTGGAGGTTTTGTCTGATGGTGATACTCCATTGTTAGAGCATATTGTTGTAAGCATTAAACGGGCAGACTACAATATTGCGTTGGATGTTGGTAGTAAAGATGATAAAGTAATTAAAAAGGAAATGCTTTACTACGGTAGAAACAATGAACTCATTAAAGTGTCAGGTAAGCGGTCTCTAGAATCTGCTTTTGGGGAAAGATTTAAGATGGTTGAGAGCTTTGCAAAAGAAAAAGGTTTGTCATTTGGTAAGTCTTCTCATTTGGTCCACATTTTTGACTACTTCAATAGTCTATAACTAAACCAGTCTGTTCAGACTGTCTTCCAGAGCCTTTATCTTAGCTTCTGCATCGGCTTTCTTCTTACGTTCCATTTCCAGCACGTGAGCAGGGGCTGAGTTCACAAACCGCTCATTCTCCAGTTTCTTACTTACGGAATTCAAAAAGCCACGTTGATATTCCAAATCCTTCAGCAGGCTTGCTTTTTCTTTTTCATGATCAATGGCTGTATCGAATGGAATAAAAAATTCCAATGACCCTACCAGAAAAGATGTTCCGCTTCCTTCTTTGTCTTTTGTGATCCGTACTTCAGCCAGGTTGCCCAGTTTCTCAATAATAGGTTGAAAGTTTTTTAAGCTGGCATCAACTGCAGGATCCATGTTCAGCTTCAGTGGTTCTTTTGGTGAAAGCCCTTTTGAACTCCGTGCATTACGAATTTGCGTTATGATTTCCTGTGCTATGCCCGACTTCTCAATGATGCTGGCATTGAATGATTTTACCTTAGGCCATGAGGCAACAAGAATACAATCTTTTGCATCACGATCTTTCAATTCATGCCATAACTCTTCGGTAATAAAAGGCATAAAAGGATGCAGTCCTTTTAGTAAGGTTTCAAAAAATGCAACCGTATTGGTATAGGTTACTTCATCAATCGGTTTTCCAAATTCCGGCTTAACCATTTCCAGATACCACGAACAGAAATCATCCCAGATTAATTTGTAGATGGTCATCAACGCATCCGACATCCGGAACTTTTCAAAATGATCGTTGAGTTCAGTAAGTCCTTGGTTTACCCTTGCTTCAAACCATTCAATGGCAATTTTATTTTCAGCAGGAGTCGGCTCATCTGAAACAGTCCAGCCCTTAACCAAACGAAATGCATTCCAGATTTTGTTGGCAAAGTTTCTGCCTTGCTCCACAAGCTTCTCATCGTAAAGCAAATCGTTACCGGCCGGTGAACTAAACAACATACCAGTGCGCACGGCATCCGCTCCAAAGTTGGCAATCAAGTCGAGCGGGTCAGGGCTGTTGCCCAACGACTTCGACATTTTACGTCCTTGTTTGTCGCGTACAATGCCGGTCAGGTACACATTTTTAAACGGCATCTCCTGGCGGTATTCGTAACCCGCAATGATCATGCGTGCTACCCAGAAAAACAAAATTTCAGGTGCAGTAACCAGATCATTCGTAGGGTAATAATAATTAAGGTCTTTGTTTCCTTTGCTGGAAGAATCCTTAAATACAGAAGTGTCGAATACGGCAATGGGCCAAATCCAACTGGAAAACCAGGTGTCCATTACATCTTCATCTTGCTTTATTGATGCGAATGGTTTGTTCTGACTTTTAAATTTTTCTTTTGCTTCTTCTTCGGTTTTAGCTACCACAAATTCCCCTTGTTCATTATACCAGGCAGGTATGCGGTGCCCCCACCACAATTGTCGCGATATACACCAATCGCGCACGTTAGCCATCCAATGATGATAGGTGTTCTTGAATTTAGGTGGAATGAGTTTAATGTCATCATTCATTACATGCTCCAGCGCAGGCTTGGTGATGGTGTCCATCTTCAGGAACCATTGTAAGGATAAGCGCGGTTCAATTACGGCATCGGTACGCTCAGAAAATCCAACATTGCTTTTATAGTCTTCAACTTTGGCCAGGTGATTCCCCTCCTCTAAAAGTTTTGCAATTTTTTTACGGGCTACAAACCGGTCTTCACCGATCAGGATTTGTGCTTTTTCGTTAAGGGAACCATCCTCATTCAGGATGTCTATAACCTCAAGGTTGTGCTTCTTTCCAAGTTCATAGTCATTCAAGTCGTGTGCAGGCGTAACTTTTAAACAGCCTGTACCAAAATCCATGGTCACATAGTCATCTTCAATGATTGGAATGGAACGATTGATCAACGGAATAATCGCCCGTTTTCCTTTTAAGTGTTTGTAGCGTTCGTCATTCGGGTTGATACAGATGGCTGTATCTGCCATAATGGTTTCAGGCCTAACCGTTGCGATGGTCACAAACACATTGGATGCACCTTCGATGGCATACTTGATGTAGTATAGCTTCGATTGAACGTCTTTATAGTTTACTTCATCATCCGACAAGGCTGTTTTACCCAATGGGTCCCAATTCACCATGCGCAACCCGCGGTAGATGTAGCCCTTGTTGTATAAATCAACAAACACATCAATAACCGCTTCATAATACGTAGGATCCATGGTAAAGGTGGTGCGATCCCAATCGCATGACGCCCCCAGTTTTTTTAATTGTTCCAGGATGATGCCGCCATATTTCTCTTTCCATTCCCACGCATATTTCAAAAATTCTTCGCGGGTGAGGTCAGATTTCTTTATGCCTTTTTCGCGTAGCATAGCCACCACCTTCGCTTCCGTGGCAATGGAAGCGTGATCGGTTCCGGGTACCCAGCAGGCTTCCTTGCCTTCCATGCGGGCTTTACGGATCAATACATCCTGTATGGTGTTGTTGAGCATGTGCCCCATGTGCAATACACCCGTTACGTTTGGCGGAGGAATGACAATGGTGAAAGGCTCTTTTTCAGAATCGGGCTCAGAATGAAAGAATCCGTTCTCCATCCAGTACGTGTACCACTTTTCCTCTACCTCAGCAGGATTGTATTTGGTTGATAAAGACATGCTTATAAAAATTTTGAACCCTGCCTGCCGGCAGGCAGGTGCAAAAATAAGGGTATGGGGTGCAGCTTCCAAGTTTAGGCCGCTAAACCGGGGAGTTGCCCATTCGAATCCGCCATGCTTTGGGGTACAGGTTGTTCGATCGGTTATCGAGTACGTTTAACCAACCCAAGGGAAGGTTCTGATGTGTAACCAATAAATGGCCGCGGTTATAACCCGTAAGGTGAATATTTACCTTTCTTAAAAAGTTAAGTGCATCTGCTTGATTCAGTTTAGCTGTTTGAAAATATTCCCGGTTTATGCGTGTTGATAATGCCAGTGCATGTTCGGGTATTAACTTATCACCTTTTACAGAAGCTACTGCGGTTCCGCTATTGATGATACGCAGTTTTTGATAGAGAAAAAGATGATCAGTCACCAGACTTTTGCTGAATAGTGAAATCAAATCTTGGTGTTGATGGAAGGCAAACTGATCTGGATCAAGAATCCAATGGGATAGTTGTTCCTGAATTTTTTTTGATGGGGAAGTTGGTGCTACTTTTCTATTAATGAAAAAAGGTTCGGTCGACTCCCGTTTCTGTACAACCGAGAGAAAAAATCCTTCGCCCATTACATGATGCGGATAAAACCGATAGCCAATAATATTTTTATGCTTTACATCTTCAATTCCCCAACGTGAATCAAGTTTTAGTGCAACTGATTCAAGTGAATGCTGGTCAGCAAGCCATTGCATGTTCTCTTCATTCTCCAATGCGTTGTAGGTGCAGGTTGAGTAGATCAGTATACCATCCGATTTAAGAGCTGGCCATACATCACTCACAATGCGTTGTTGTCGTTTAGCGCAGAGTTGCACATTGTTCACCGACCACTCCGTCATGGCTCCATGATCTTTACGGAACAATCCTTCCCCTGAACAGGGTGCATCCACAACAATCACATCAAAGAATCCGGGAAGATTTTCGAAGTCGCGCGGATCGTTGTTGGTGACGACAATATTTCCAACTCCCCATTTAGTCAGGTTTTCATCCAGTATGGATGCCCGGGTACGAATAACTTCATTGGATACCAGTAAAGAGTCTTCATGCAGCAAACCTGCCAGGTGCGTTGATTTCCCTCCCGGAGCTGCACACAAATCGAGTATACGAATCGGCTTTTTATCAAGATCAAGTTGTTTGATAGCCTGTTCCAAAAACATCGAGCTGGCCTCCTGAACATAATAGGCTCCGGCATGAAAAGCGGGATCAAGGGTAAATGTCGGGCGTGTTTTTAAATACCGACCTGTTTCGCACCACGGAACCGGTTCACCTTCATTGGAAAAATTTTTATGTTGATTAAGACGAATGCTGATCGGAGACGTCTCTTTCAGACTTTTCAGAAAGTCGGGGAAAGCACGTTGCAAGGAGCCTTTCATCCGGATAAAAAAATCTTCTGGTATTTTAATGTCCGATTCAGTCATGATGCTAAATTAAGCTTTCTTTACAGTTGAATATCTATTGTTATCAGAAACTCATCTGACATGATTAAAGCGAATGATCCGAAATTAAAGTCCTGGGTGGAAGTGCCGCCTCAATCTGACTTTCCGATACAAAACCTTCCGTTCGGAATTTTCAAAACGAAATACCTTTCACCGGTGGCCGGTGTAGCTATCGGTAATCATGTGCTTGACCTGGTGTATTTGCATGAACATGGCTACCTCGATGGACTAGGTCTTCCTCCGGGAATTTTCAATCAGAAGTACCTGAATGATTTTATGGCGCTGGGTCGTAAGAAATGCCGCGAAGTTCGTGAGCGCATTTCGGAATTACTAAGACACGATAATGATGAATTACGAGATAACGTAGCCGCACGGGAAATAGCCTTGGTTCCTATTGGAGAAGTACAAATGCTGATGCCCGTGCGTGTACCAAACTACACGGATTTTTATAGCAGTGAAGAGCACGCTACCAATGTGGGTTCCATGTTTCGTGACCCGAAGAATGCGCTACTGCCAAACTGGAAACATTTACCGGTCGGTTATCATGGCCGCGCGTCATCCATCGTGGTTTCGGGTACGCCCATCCATCGCCCAAAAGGGCAGATCAAGCTTCCGGATTCAGAGCAACCGGTTTTTTCGGCATCACGCAAAATGGATTTTGAATTGGAGGTGGCCTTCATCACCTGTGGTGAGACTAAGCTTGGCCAATCAATATCAACAGCTGAAGCGGAGAACCATATTTTTGGTTTCGTGTTGTTTAACGATTGGTCAGCACGCGACATTCAACAATGGGAATATGTTCCACTGGGGCCGTTTCTTGGAAAAAATTTCGGATCTACAATTTCTCCGTGGATTGTTACGCTGGATGCACTGGAGCCTTTTCGTGTTGCGGGCCCCGAACAATCCCCTGAAGTACTGTCGTATTTGAAATATTCTGGAGCGAAAAATTTTGATATTGCGTTGGAGGTTTTATTGCAGCCTGAAGGTGATGATCCGGTTACCATCAGTCGCTCGAATTTTAAATACATGTATTGGAATGTGAATCAGCAGTTAGCGCATCACACCGTGAATGGTTGCAACATTCAGGTAGGCGATATGTATGCTTCCGGCACCATCAGTGGCCCTTCACCCGGATCATACGGATCGTTGCTTGAGTTAACCTGGAATGGCTCCAGACCACTTCAACTAAGCGATCAGACGCAACGTTCTTTTATTGAAGATGGGGATACTATCATTCTTCGTGGACATGCAGAGAATAATGGCGTTCGCATCGGTTTTGGATTGTGTTCAGGAAAAATTTTACCTGCACTTTAAAGCGTGAGCTATGGTAATCGATCCTAAAGAAGTTCATTTTAGTAAAGTACACGGTTACCTGCTGAGTGCTGTAGTACCCCGTCCAATTGCATTTGCAAGTACTATTGATAAAGATGGAAATGTAAACCTGAGCCCATTCAGTTTTTTCAATTGTTTCGGGGCGAATCCGCCCATACTGGTTTTTTCGCCTGCCCGAAGGGGACGCGATAACACGGTGAAAAATACATATGAAAATGTGCTGGAGGTTCCTGAGACGGTGATTAGTATGGTAAGTTATAATATGGTGCAGCAGATGTCGCTGGCTAGTGCAGAATATCCGAAAGGTGTTAACGAATTTGTGAAAGCCGGTTTTACAGAAGTGAAATCAACGTTGGTAAAACCACCGCGGGTAGGTGAGTCGCCCGCATCGTTTGAATGTAAGGTGCTGCAGGTAATTAAAACCGGTGAAGAGGGAGCGGCTGGAAACCTTGTGGTATGTGAAGTGATACTCATGCACATTAAGGATGAGATACTGGGTGATGATGGAAAAATTGACCCGTTTAAGCTGGATGCTGTTTCGCGTATGGGTGGTGACTGGTATTGCCGTGCAGCTGGCGATAACCTGTTTAAATTGCCACAGCCGGGAAACAAACTTGGAATTGGCATGGATCACCTTCCGGAAGCTATTCGCAATAGTAAAATACTTACTGGTAATGAACTGGCTTTATTGGCCGGTGTAGAAAAAATTCCGGGGGTAGCTGATCACATGCTCACCGATCAGGATAGGGGTGCCTTGCAACTTGGTGATGAGGTTGTACACAAACATGCACAAGCATATCTCAAAGCGGGTAAAGTTGCTGAAGCCTGGAACTTACTGCTTTCGCAGAAGTAACAATCAGATTTTAGTCGCGGTACATTACGGCTTTCACAGCCTTCACGGTACGCTCCACGTTTGGCAATATGGCCTGAATCAACGTTGGTGCATACGGGAGCGGTGCATCCGCATTGGTGATGCGGTGAACAGGTGCATCTAAATAATCGAAAGCGTGTTTCTGCACGTGGTAGGTGATTTCTGTTGAGATGGATGCCAACGGCCACGCCTCTTCAACAATAACCAATCGATTTGTTTTCTTTACGGATTCAACAATGGTTGCGTAGTCGATCGGCCTGACGCTTCGTAAATCCACGACTTCAACGGAGATGTTATCTTTGGCCAACTCTTCGGCAGCCGCCATAGCAACCTTGGTTATTTTACCAAAGGTGGCGATGGTAACATCTGTACCGGAACGCTTTATATCAGCCTGACCAATCGGGATTAGGTATTCCTCTGCAGGAACTTCTCCCTTATCACCATACATCAATTCTGATTCCATGAAGATTACCGGATCGTTATCGCGGATGGAAGATTTCAATAATCCTTTTGCATCATATGGGTTGGAAGGAACAACCACTTTTAACCCCGGACAGTTGGCATACCAGTTTTCAAAGTTTTGCGAGTGTTGTGCACCCAACTGGCCGGCATTACCGGTTGCACCACGGAAAACAATGGGTACGTTGTACTGTCCGCCCGACATGGAATACATTTTGGCGGCAGAGTTGATGATTTGGTCAATCGCAACCAGCGAAAAGTTGAAGGTCATGAATTCAACAATCGGCCTCAGGCCGTTCATGGCTGCACCGATACCAACACCAGTGAATCCGAGTTCTGAGATAGGGGTGTCAATAACCCGCTCAGGTCCAAATTCATCCAGCATGCCCTGGCTAACCTTGTAGGCGCCATTATATTCGGCTACTTCTTCACCCATTAATAAAACGCTTGGGTCTCTCCGCATTTCTTCGCTCATGGCCTCACGCAGGGCTTCTCTGAATTGAATTTCTCGCATAGTACGTTACTGGTTATTGCCATTTACAAACACGGCCACTGATTGGGCGGGCTTCAAAGGCAGGCGTAAAAATAGTACCTGTGGGGTGATTGACAAAATAAAAAACCATCCCGAGACCTCGGGATGGTTTTTAATCCAATGATATGTTTTAGCCTTATTTAAGGGCGTTTCTGAAAGCTTCATTAGTAGCCCACTTGCTGAACTCAAGGTCAGTCAAAGCGGCTTCTTTCAGTGAAGGATCAACCTTAACGGCATTGGTCAGATTGCTGATCACACCATCAGCATTTCCTAAGCGAGCAGATGCTACGGCAGCTCCGTAGAATGCCAGTGCGTGGTTGCTGTTCAGGCGTGAAGCCTCACCAAATGAAGTAAGGGCATTTTGATAATCTTTGTTCAAAACCTGTGCAAGACCTTTGTTAAACAGGTTGTCGGCTGTATTGGCAGCAGATGACTCAGCGCTAACGGCTTCGCTATAACGAGCGATTACAATAGCAGCAGAACCTTTTACGCCATTTACACCGGCAGCGTTATCGCCACGTAAGCCGCTGCTTAATGCCTTGTTGGCACTGTTGTACGCTGCATAGGCGTTACCCTGCATCATGGATACAGAAGCCAGGTTGGCATGTACTTCAGGTGCATTTGCGTTAATACGAGCAGCAATGTCAAGCTGAGCTTTTGCCTTGTCGGCAAGAGCAGATGCATTTGACGGATTTTCGATTGCCTGAGCGATGTAAACTGCAGCCAGGTTGTTGTGTGCATTCCAGTTGGTGCCTTTTTTGGTAGCAGCCTCGTAGATAGCAGCTTTCTCTTCCAATGAAGGAGTAAGGGTAGCAGAATACATCAGTTCTTCAAAAGAAAGTGCATCAGCACTAGCCTGACCAGTTGCAATTTGCTTGGATAATACAGCAATCTCAGCATCAGTCTTTTTGTCTTTGATGGTAAGGATTTCAGTTTTTGCCGTTCTCAGTTTAGGATAAACATCTTTGAAAACCTTCTTATAGGTCTTCAGTTTTTGCATTTGTTTCTCCTGGCTTTCAAAAGTACCGCCACCGTTGATGATGTTCAGGTACTCAGCTTTTTCTTCAGAAGTGATGCCATCGTAAGCAGCAAGGGCAGTCTGGAATTCAGTCCACTCACGTACTACTGGCTTCAGGATAAACTGAATGGAATCAGCTTTACCTTGGTAGTCGTACTTCTTCATTTGCTGGCGATAGAATTTCTCAATCGCAGCAGCACGATCCGGAGATAATTTGCTGTTGATACGCTCAGCACCTTCAGGTGAGTGCGTACCGGTAATGGTTACCGTCTTAGTTACGTTTTTGGAAGCGATGAAAGCATCTAATTGCTTTCCTTTATCACTTTTTATTTCAGATGTACGCAATACAGAACGGCCTTGTTCAAAAATGAAATCAGGGATTACCACCGGGATAATTTCTTCCTGGTTGTTGTAACCGTGGTCAGCATATGAAGCATATGATACAGGCTTAACCAGTTTGGAAGTGGTGATTACACCAACAGCTACATCCATACGTGGAGAGGCCTTTGATTTTGTGCCTTTTGAAGCAACGCCTTCAACCTGCAATACGCCCGACTTCATGGCCGGAGAGTAAGGGAACGCAAAGCTTTGTGTTACGCGAGGCTGTTCGGTTGCGGCATTCGGATAGTCCTCAGATTTGAATTCAATAGCAGGGAGGGCAGTTTCCTGATCTCCGTATTTGTAGAAAGAGTTTACCGAATAAGTGGTACCCTTTTTCAACATTTTAACAGGGAGGTTAGCAGCCATGTCGTAAGCCACAGTGTCCTTGTGAACCTCAAGCGGGTTGGGGGTCACAGTCAGTTGCTGTTCTTTCGACATTTTTACCATCTGGGGGAGGGTACACCCAGCCAGGCTAAGTACTCCTACGATCAAGAATGCGTAAAGTAATTTTCTCATTGGATTTTGATTTTTGGTTGTTTTTAAGCGAGTCGCAAAACTACGTTTATATGATTTTTTTTGCAATTATACTCAAAAAATAAAGATTTTGGCCTTTAGTAAAGGTTTCAGGGAACCGTATATTTGTAAAAGTGTTTAATGAGTCGTTAAACGACCTTTAATAGGGATGAAAGCCATTATTTATGGGTAATCTGATGGAGAAAATTCAGTTTAATCTTGAAGAATACACCTTTGGAGTGTGTACCAGGCTTGGTGAAAAGCTTGGAATTGCCACATCTCATATCCGGTTGTTCTTCATTTATGCCTCGTTTATCACGTTTGGTTCCCCGGTTATCATTTACCTGGGGTTGGCCTTTATCATGAATTTGCGCAAGTCTTTGCGCAAGAGAAGTCCTATTTGGGATTATTAGGTGGTAGCTTTTTAGCTGAAATATGCTTACGGCCTAACAGGTAGTAGTCGAAAATTACCATGCCCTGATAAACCTGGCTTAGTGACGGAGAAAATTGCTTGAGGAGAGATTGTCTTTCTATTCGTAAATCCTTTTTGTTGTTGAGAAAGTCCCGAATTGCCCTGTATACAGCCTTTCCATCTTGATGATGCCCTTCCAGTATAAACTTTAGTGCGGCTATAAAATCGAGTAGTATTCGGATGGGTAATTTATACCAAAGCTGATTACCAGGAAGATGTTTGTATATGAGGCTTAGCCCGTTGCGAAAATTATAATAGGTTTTTCGTGGATTGTTTCGAGGTAGCGTGCCTGCACCAACATGAAATACCGTGCTTGATCCGCAATAATATACTTGCTTGCCCATGCGGTGAATCTTCCAACACAAATCGATTTCTTCCATGTGCGCAAAAAATGTCTCATCTAGCCCGCCAAGGTGGTGATATACTTCTGAGCGAATGAACAAGCATGCTCCGCTAGCCCAGAACACTTCGCGTGTATCGTTGTATTGGCCGGTGTCTTTTTCGGTATAGTTGAACATGCGGCCCCGGCAAAAGGGATATCCCCATGAATCGATAAAGCCGCCACCGGCCCCGGCATATTCAAACTGATCTTTCTGGTGATAGGTTAATATTTTGGGTTGTACAGCTACTATCGATGGGTTTTCATCCAGCAACTGCATCATGGGCGCAAGCCAGTTGTCTGTTACATCAACATCAGAATTCAGCAGCACATAGTACTCGCTGTTTACCAGTTTGAGCGCTTTGTTGTATCCTCCGCAAAAACCATAGTTGGCATCCAACTGAATGATTTCAACGGATGGAAACTGATTTTTAATCAGCTCGATTGATTTGTCCGTTGAGCCGTTATCGGCAACAATAATCCGTGCCTGTTTCGTGTGGGTGATTACGCCTGGCAAAAACTGTTGCAGTAGTTTTTCACCATTATAGTTCAATATAACAACAGCCGTCTTGCTCAAGTTTGATGGTTAACCAAGTGAAAAAAAATTAGCCCATCATGCCACTCAAGTCCATGCCCGGAATATTGGGCAACAACCCTTCGGTACTTTTGCGCAATTCTTCTTTTGCCATTACTTCTGCTTCTTCAGCAGCTTTATTCACAGCAGCAACAATCAGGTCTTGAACTATGATTTTATCTTCGGCTTTGAGTAAGGTAGGATCAATATCCACCGCGAGCAATTTGCGTTTTCCGTTAACCGTTACTTTAACCATGCCACCTCCTGATTCTCCGTGGGCGGTTAGTTTTTCCAGGTTATCCTGGGCTTCTTTCATGCGGGCCTGAACTTCTTTCATTTTGCCCATCATCTTCATCATGTCAAACATAGCGCAACAGTTTTGGTGTTTTAGCAGGGTGCAATCTACGACTAATACTACTTCTTACGAAGCAGCACTACAGATCCGGTGCGATTAAATGATCGGCCAGCAAGATCAATGAGGTCAGCGGTGAATACGTACGTGCCTTCGGGTTGTTCTTTACCTCTAAACGTTCCGTCCCATCCATTGTCGCGATCGGTAGTAACAAACAACAACTCGCCCCAACGGTTAAAGATGCGCATCTCAAACGATGCGATGTATTGCCCAAAAACTACAAAGGTTTCGTTGGCGACAGGTCCCTGTCCATCCGGGGTGAAGGCTGTCGGGTAAAATAATTTTGGTTCCTTGATCAGGATGATTTCATTGGAGACCGCTTCACCCAGTCCGGCTTCATTCGCAGCTGCTTTTATGATGTACCGGTTTTCCTGATTGAAAGGATCTATGTCTGTATCAATAAAACTGGTTTCGCTGGCATTAACCGTAAAGCTTTGAATTAACGCGCCTTGTCCGTCATACTTTTCAATTCGATATTCATCAACGCCAGTTGCCCAGCCAGTGTACGCGCTCCATGTGAGTGAAGAGAAATTTTCAGCTGTGAGGTTTCCGGTCAATCGAATCGGACAAATCTCAGCTCCCGCAGGTGCTGTATTGTCACACACATCGGTGTAGTTTATTTGGTAGCAAAAACCATTCTCGGTGGCGTACTCGTTATCGATGAATTGGGTAGTTGCGGTTTGTCCAATCAATCCAAAATTTTCTCCATCCGGCTTCCGTAAAATTCGATAATTATTTGTTTGAAAGGCTGGATCTTGTTGCCAGGTTATATCCACACCACTTTGTGTTACAACGGCTGTTGCATTGGTGATGGGTGAGGGAATGTCGGAAGAAAACGCTGTTACGCATTTTTCCAACGAAATGCTTTGGCTGCCATTCGCATAGTTTGATATGAGCTGATAACAATAAGCTGTTTTGCAAACAACAAGATTATCAATATGCGATGTTGACCCTGTGGTTGTAAGCAGAGAGCCATCCCGTTCAACGGTATAGTTGGTAATTCCGGTGGTGTTGGTGATCCAGTTTAATTGGTTCTGATTGTTTTGTGCGGTCGCATCAAAATTAGCGCTGCAAATAATGTTGGAATAATTGGTTGTGTTGTTACACGGATCGTATGCGCCTAACCGGAAGCAATAGTAGTTATCATCGGGACGTAAGTTGGGGACAGAAACCGATGATGTGTTGATTACGGTTTGCGCCAGTTGAAATGTGGCGTTGCTGTTAGTGGCAATTTCAAGCCGGTATTGAATGTTTGGTGCGCTTGTAAAGTTCAGATCAATGCGGTCGGTACTGGTAACGCGTAATTCATCAATGAAAGGAGCCGGTAATGCAGCCAGTGCGGTAAACGGTTGAGTGTTGGAACCGCAGTTATCATCGGCATTTACATCCTTGCCGCGCACCGATATGGTTTTGTTGCCGGAAGTTGCATACGTGTGATTTGCAATGGCGGATACGCCTTTGGGTACCAGTGTTTCCGGACTACCATCATTGAAGTTAATAATATAGCCATCGTAATTGGTATCGGTTACGCGAACCTCCACTTCATTTCCGCTGCATGAAACGATTTCAAAAGCAGGTGGTTTGTTGTCTGTAACTACAATTTGAATTTGATCCGCACCAATACTTTGGTATAGAATGCTTAAGGTATATGTGCCCGGTTGCGTATAGGTGTGCACAAAAGAATTCTGTTGTGCCGTCCCATCGCCCCAATTCATATCACAAGGCTGGCCAGGCGTACATTCATTGGTGGTTGCGAGGTTGGTGTCGAGAATGGTAACAGTTAATGGTGCGCAACCTTTTCGCTCGTCCACCTGAAACCTTCCAAGTTGGCTCACATACTGCGCCTGAAGGAACAACGGAAAAATAAGAAATGCGCCAAGCAGCAACCTTACCATCATGCTATCGGATAATCGCGAATAAACTTCTCAGCATTAACCATATCGTGATGCAGCACACGATCTTCTTCTACAAACGGAATATGATCACGGAAAGTATGTATAAATTCTTCCAGTACGGGTGAAGTTTTCAATGGCCTCCGGAAATGAATGGCTTGTGTTGCGGTTAGTAATTCAATAGCCAGAATGGCATATACGTTATTTACTACCCGGTACGCTTTGGTTGCCGCATTTGCGCCCATACTCACATGGTCTTCCTGTCCGTTGGAAGAAACGATGGAATCAACTGAGGCAGGAGTGCAAAGCTGTTTGTTCTGACTAACCAATGAGGCTGCGGTATATTGTGGAATCATCATGCCCGAGTTAATACCGGGATTGGCCACCAGGTAATTGGGCAGGTTACGTGATCCTGAAATGAGTTGATAGGTTCTGCGTTCGGAAATACTGCCCAATTCAGCAACGGCAATGGCCAGATGATCAAGCGAAAGTGCTAATGGCTGACCATGAAAATTGCCCCCGGAAATGATCAAATCTTCTTCCGGGAAAATCAGCGGATTATCGGTTACGCTGTTTACTTCAGTCAGGATGATTTCTGCAACATGGTTTAGCGCATCCAGACTGGCGCCATGTACCTGCGGAATACACCGGAAGGAGTATGGATCCTGAACGTGTTTTTTTGGTTGCACGATCAGTTCACTTCCCTGCAACAGGTTATAAATCTCTTTCGCCACTTCACCCTGACCCTGTTGGGGCCGGATGTTGTGAACCTGTGGAAAAAACGGTTCGATGCGTCCGTCAAAAGCATCCAGCGACAGAGCGCTGATCAGGTTGCTAAGTTTGAGTAATCGTTTGGCATGAAGCAGGCACCACACTCCGTACGCACTCATAAACTGTGTGCCGTTCAGTAACGCCAATCCTTCTTTTGCCTTGAAATGAATCGGTTGCCAATTCATCTGCCGGTTAATTTGCTTTCCGGATTTCCGTTCACCGTTTACCGTTACTTCACCATCGTCAATCAAGGTAAGCGCCAAATGGGCGAGTGGAGCCAAATCACCCGAAGCACCAAGTGAGCCCATCTCATAGATTACCGGAAAAATGTTATGATTGAAATAATCAGTCAGGCGTTGAACGGTTTGCAACTGAACACCAGAATGACCATAAGAAAGAGACTGCACTTTGAGGAACAACATCAGGCGCACGATCTCTTCAGGCACTTCAGGACCAGCACCACATGCATGCGACTTCACTAAATTTTCCTGCAGCTTTTCAAGCTGATCGGGAGCGATGTAGGTGTTATACAACGAACCAAAACCCGTGTTGATGCCGTATATGGGTTGTGATGTACTCTTGATTTTTTCGTCCAGGTATTCGCGGCAACGAATAATTTTTTGCTGTGCCTCATCCGATAGCTCAAGCGTTAATGGTTGAAAGGCAATCTTATCAAGATCGGACAACGTAAGTTTAGCGGTAGAAATGGAGTGCTTGAGTTTCACGCTGGTTAGGATAAGTGTTGAATGATTTGTTCCGTACTCCATTTTTGCTGCTCACCTGTAGTCATGTTCTTGACAGCAAATGCTCCTGTTTTCAATTCTTCTTCGCCAATAACAATGGTAAACGGTATGCTTTTCTTATTGGCATAATCCAGTTGCTTTTTCAATTTAGAAACTTCCGGATAGATCTCACTGGAAATGCCTTTTTGACGCAGGGCAGTAAGCAGTGCAAGTCCACGTTGTAATGTGGCGTCATCAAAATGACAGATCAACACTTTTGATGAGGCCGTGGCTTCTTCCGGAAACAGGCTGAGTTCATCCATCGCATCGTAAATGCGATCAATGCCAAACGAAATACCCACACCCGATAGCCTTTCTTTTGAACCGAATGCTTGAGTAAGGTTATCATACCTTCCGCCCCCGCTTACGCTGCCAATGGCCACGTTATTGATTTTTACTTCGAAGATGCAACCAGTATAATAACTGAGGCCGCGCGCAAGGGCTACATCAAAATCTACATGATCGGATGACGATTGATAATGACCTAACAGATCAAAAACTGTTTTTAGATCATCAATACCTTTTTGGCCGGAGGCTGAATTGTCAAAAGCGTTTAAAAGTGTATTCAGTTTCTGCTCCGGACTTCCGGAAGTTTTCAGTAGTTCGAAAAGTTTATCCTGTTGTTGTGTCGTAAATCCTTTTTCCGATAATTCCTTCCTGACATTTTCCTCTCCGATTTTTTCAAGCTTATCAATGGCAACAAACAAATCGGTTTCTTTTCCGGTGGCGTTCATGGTTTCGGCAATGCCATTGAGTACACCCCGGTGATTTATTTTGATGATATAATCTTCAATCCGCAGCAGCGCCATCACCTCCGTGATCATCAGAATAATTTCCGCCTCACAGATAAGCGAATCAGTGCCCACCACATCAGCATCGCATTGGTAAAATTCACGGTACCTTCCTTTTTGTGGCCGGTCGGCACGCCATACCGGTTGTATCTGGTAGCGTTTAAAGGGCAATGTTATCTCATGCCGGTTCATCACCACATAGCGCGCGAAAGGAACGGTGAGGTCATAGCGAAGGCCTTTCTCGGATACTTGGTTTCTTATTAATTTAGCATTAACAGTAGCCCCAATAATTGAATATAGTAAGTTGTAGTTTTCGATTAAGTAGTAATTTAAAATATGATCAATTTCCTCTTTTGATCGATTTTCTAAGTTACTAGAATGATCTTTTAAAAATTTCGATATGAATTCTGCTATTTGACGAAGAAAATTTTCATAGGCTAGATGTGAATTAATTAAAAAATCAAAATTATAATAGAGACTTTCCACCATCCTACCCTTAAGAATATTGGTATGGTAGTATTTCTGTAACCACTTGCGAAGAATTTCAGGGTTAGTCAGTTCTTCTTTTTGAGGGTATTCAACAAACTTGTATCTTTCTTCATTTGGGATAGCGAAGAACTCGTAAACTAGATGTTTCAGAGATTGAATTAGATAATGGCTAGCCTTAGCTACAACCACAGAGGAGTCAGCGAAGAATTCTCCGCTATCAAGAACTCGAAATAATAGCTGATCCCCCTCATCCCCATACTTCCCCGTTAAAGTTGACAGGTTTTCCATGGCTGGGGTTTCCAGGGGCTGGAATCCGAACTTTTGAAAAACGGAACGGATGGATTGAAGAATGAAGTTACGCCTGGCCATGGTTTGGGGGCCAAAATCGCGCGTTCCTTTTGGTAATGAAGGTTTTTCCATACGAGGGCAAAGCTAATACGATTGCCGATAGCTAGGGAAAACAGGGGTAATTTTGCACCCAAAATCATAATATTTCAGGTGGGCTTTTGCCCATCTGCCGGAAACCCTTATTTTTGCGCTCCTTTTAACACTAAAAGTCATGGCAGTTACCCGTTTAAAAAGAAAGAACCGTAAAGATAAATCGAAGGCAGCGGTAAGGCGTCAATCGCTGAAAAACCAGAATGCCAAGCCGGTTATCAAGAACGTGGATATCGAAAAAATCAAGGAAGAATTTAAGGCTAAGAAGGCTTAATCTTTCTTTTCTGGTGAAAGACATTATAAACCCTTGCCGTTGGCGAGGGTTTTTTGTTTTGGCGGGTTACCATTCTGAGTTGTATTTGATAAAATTTCAAATTACTTTAAAAGCAGATTAACCACTATGAACGATTTCACCACCTGGTGGGAGGGGCTTAACCTCTCGTTAAAAATTTACTGGGCGCTGGCCATCCCTTTTACCTTATTTTTCTTGTTACAGCTTGTACTCTCGTTTATGGGAGGCGATGTACCGGATGATACTCCGGATGCTGAGGTAGAGGCTGACACCGGAATTGCCTTCCAGTTCTTTACGTTAAAAAACCTGGTCGCTTTCTTTTCCATCTTTGGTTGGACAGGCATCGCGTGTATCGATTCGGGTTTATCGGAAACTACTTCCTTGATTATTGCCCTGGTTGCTGGCCTGATTATGATGACGGTGATGGCATCTATATTTTATTTTCTAGGCAAAGCCAATGCAGACGGTACATTGAAAATGAAAAACGCGTTGGGTGGAGTGGGTGAAGTTTACATGACTATCAAAAGCAAAAGAGGAGGCATTGGCAAGGTTCAGATTAAAATTCAGAACTCCTTGCGTACACTTGATGCCATGACAGATGATGACCAGGATATTCCTACCGGAAAAATCATTACGGTCAAGCAAGTTCTTAATGATTCTATATTGGTTGTAACTGCTAAATAAATTTCCATATAAATGAATGTTTTTATTCTGCCCATTGCTACGCTGGCCGTATTGTTTGTCTTCGTGGTGCTTGTCACGTTTTTCAGACGTTACAAACGTTGTCCTTCCGATCGGATTTTAGTTGTGTATGGTAAGGTTGGTGGTGGTTCTGCCCGGTGTATTCACGGAGGTGCTTCCTTCATCTGGCCGGTTTTTCAGGATTACGCTTTCATGGACCTTACACCAATTTCCATTGAAGTTAACCTAACCAATGCCCTGAGTAAGCAGAACATCCGGGTGGATGTGCCTTCACGTTTTACCGTGGGTATTTCTACTGAGACGGGAATCATGGAGAATGCCGCTGAGCGTTTGCTCGGTTTGCAACGTCAGGATATCCATGCACTTGCGCATGATATCATTGTTGGTCAGATGCGTTTGGTGGTGGCCATGATGGATATTGAAGAAATCAATACCAACCGCGAACAGTTTCTAAGCAACGTATCGCACAACGTGGAGGCGGAATTGAAAAAGATCGGTTTAAAACTGATCAACGTAAACTTCACTGATATCCGTGATGAGAGCGGGTATATCGAAGCGTTGGGTAAAGAAGCCGCTGCAAAGGCGATTAATGAAGCAAAAATTCGCGTGGCTGATCAGGAACGACTTGGTGATATTGGTAAAACCGAAGCTGAGAAAGAGCGCGACATCAAAGTAGCTGAAATGATTCGCGACCGCGATACGCAAGTAGCGGTAACGGTTAAGGATAAGGAGGTATTGATTGCCGGTGCGAAACGCGATGAATCGATCGGTAAGGTAGAAGCAGAACGGGATACCCGTGTTAAGTCAGCCGAAGCAAATGCGGTTGCTGTACAAGGTGAAAACCAGTCGAAGATTGCCATTGCCAATTCCGATTCCGAAAGGAGGGAGCGTGAAGCAGAAGCGTTACGTAAGGCTATTGCAGCTGAAAAAGTTCAATCTGCGAAAGCCCTCGAAGAAGCTTACGTAGCGGAACAACTGGCGGAAAAGGCACGTGCAGAACGAGAACGCGCTTCACAAAATGCAAACATTGTGGTGGCTGCCGAAATTCAGAAGCAAAAGGCCATTATTGAAGCGCAGGCAGAAGCTGAAAAAATTCGTGAGCGTGCAAAAGGTGAGGCTGATGCTATCTTTTTGAAGCAACAGGCAGAGGCCAAGGGTATTTTTGAAATACTAACCAAGCAAGCCGATGGTTTGAAACAGATTGTAAGTGCAGCCGGAAACAATTCAAAAGATGCGGCCATGCTCATCATCGCGGATAAACTTCCGGAATTGGTACGCTTGCAAACAGAGGCTATCAAAAATATTCAGATTGATAAAGTTACTGTATGGGAAGGCGGTCAATCGAAAGATGGTAAAACTTCTACGGCAAACTTTATATCGGGGTTGTATCAATCGGTGCCGCCATTGCATGAGGTGTTTAAAATGGCCGGACTCGACTTGCCAACTTATTTAGGTCAGCAAACCGAGCAGCCAGCAAAAGTCACTCCCCCTGCTGATCCGGATCCAACGCCTCCGGAGAAGAAAAAGTAAAATTCAAACCCACTTCGGTTGCGATCGGAGTGGGTTTTTTATTTCTTGCAGGCCTTAAAAATTTACTACTCAAAGCATGGCGGTTCTGAATCTTGTTTGCTGGAATGTGAATGGCATCCGATCGATTATCAAAAAGGATTTTCTGAAAGATGTAAAGGCCATGGCACCCGATATGCTGTGCCTGCAGGAAACAAAGGCAACGGTTGAAGATGTGAAGAATGTGATGGAGTTGATGCCTGAATATAAGAGCTATGTGAATGCTTCAAAGGCGCGTCAGGGCTATTCAGGTACAGCCATTTTAACCAAGACTGAACCCATTTCCGTAACCTACGACATGGCCATTGAAGAGCACGATCAGGAGGGACGCGTAGTAACAGCAGAGTTTGACAATTTCTTTCTCGTTACTGTGTATACGCCCAATGCAGGCGAAGGATTAAAGCGATTGGAGTACCGCGCCAAGTGGGATGAAGTATTCCGGAATTTTGTTACCGGTTTGAACCGAAGAAAGCCTGTAATCATTTGTGGTGACTTGAATGTGGCTCATCAGGAAATTGATATTGCACGGGCAAAAGAGAATTACAACAAGTCGGCAGGTTATACACAGATAGAGATTGATGGATTTCAAAAGCTATTGGATGCCGGCTTTGTCGATACCTTCCGTCATTTTAATCCAGAAGAAGTAAAGTACACATATTGGAATTACATGTTTAATGCGCGTGCCCGCAATGTAGGCTGGCGTATCGACTATTTTCTTACCAGTACATCTTTGCTTGAAAACGTGAAAAGCACTGCCATCTATAATGAGTATTTCGGATCAGATCACTGCCCGATTGGGTTAACTGTAGATCTTTAGTTCAGAATGTATAGAATCAAAACAGCTGTTGAAAGTAAAATAAAGAGCTTCTGAACTCGCTGATCAGCCCGATAGGCAGACCATGTGGTTGCTGCAGTCAAAGTGAGAAAAAACCCGAAATCAAGCAGTAATCTGCTTTCGTCTTTATTAACAAATTTTAAACAGGGTAAAGGAAAATTGAAAGTTACAGAAAGAAAGTAGGCTACGGATACAATTGTAATGATCAGGTGTATCAACGCAAATATCAATCCTATTTTCTTTGTCATGATTTCTAATGATCACTATTGAATCTGACTCCAATTAGAATTTGAATGAGGTGGTGTGTTGCTGATTGAAACTTTGATTCGCGTCCAACTCCGTTTTCATAATTGTAACGGGCCTCAATAGTGATCGATTTATTGGTTTTCAATGGAAAGTCGTATCCAGCACCCACCATCATACCAAATTGTACATTTTTGAAATCAAAGGGTTTTGAGGTCTTGGTTGTTCCGTTTGTTTCGTTTACTTGAATACGCTGCACATTTGAATTGAAAATTGCTGACACGCTCCACCCAGCTGTAAGAAACAGTGAATTTTTTCTATTGATTTTTTGCTTTAAGATATTCAATGCTTTGAGCTCCGACCAGCTTAATGAAAAACTGTCTGTGTCGTAAAGTAAGCCACCGGATTCGTCAGGTCGAGTTTGGCTGTAAGAGAAGTGACTGAACCGAAGTTCAGGAATAAAAGTAGTTTTAGTATTAAATTTATTGAGTCGATATTCAAGCCCTATTCCGATACTTCCGGTATGATCAATTAATACTTCATTGGTGAATTGTGAAGATTGTGAAAGTCTAAATTTATAAGTACTGTTACTGTATCCAATTGAAAGGTTAATAGAGGGCTTTAATTTCCGCTTGGTGTATTCAGAAATGTAACTTTCAGCATTTACACACTTGTTGTAAGCTATTACAAAATCTGTCAACGATTTTTCGCGAGGTTTCAGTTTGGTTAGTTCATTTTGTAGTTCCTGACAGTCCTGGGTCAGGTAGGTTATTACTCCAATATACTTTTTACTCACGTGTTGAACTGGTTGCCCACCAACAGCTACGATATCACCTTTTGACTCCAGTTTATAGATTTTATTTTCTTTTTCTAAAAAGAAATTTTGATCCTGACTTAGCAAGGTTAAAGTACCTGAAACATGAATTTGAAAGATGGTTCGTTTACTTTCAAAATCCCTTGATACAAATTCACCAAATTCACCCAAGGTAATAACTTGAATTTGTTCGGGTGTGAATATACGCTCACCTGAATTTGACATATAGGATGCCTGCGCTGAGTTTCGGTTATATGCAATTGATCCGCGAAGAGTGTCATTGCTTGTCAGAACTATGTAACCATGCCTACGTTCCTGACCATAAATTTGGAAAGCAATAATGAGAAATAGTACAAGTAAAGATGATTTTGTATAAAGCGAATTGAAAATCATATACGTTCAATTTCTGCCCCCAGCTTTTTTAATCTGCCATCTATATTCTGATATCCCCTGTCAATCTGGTCAATACTTGAAATTTCACTCACACCGTTTGCGGATAACGCTGCAATTAATAAGGCAACCCCTGCACGAATATCGGGTGAAGCCATCTTAATACCCTTCAGTTGTTGCCTCCGGTCAAGGCCGATTACGTTGGCGCGATGCGGATCACATAAAATAATCTGCGCGCCCATGTCGATTAGCTTATCCACGAAGAACAAACGGCTTTCAAACATCTTCTGGTGAATCAATACGGTGCCTTTGGCTTGTGTAGCCACCACCAACACAATGCTGATCAAGTCTGGCGTAAATCCAGGCCAAGGCGCATCAGAAATAGTTAAGATAGAGCCATCTATGAAAGTTTCGATTTCATAATGATCCTGAGCGGGAATGTAAATATCGTCTCCGCGAAATTCCATCTTAATGCCTAATCGTCTGAAGATTTCGGGAATAATGCCCAGCATATCAATCCGGCAATTCTTGATGGTAATTTCAGATTGGGTCATCGCAGCCAAGCCAATAAAACTTCCGATCTCAATCATGTCGGGCAGTAAGGTGTGTTCGGTGCCTTTAAGTTTCTGCACACCTTCAATTATAATCAGGTTTGAGCCAATGCCGCTGATGTTTGCGCCCATGCGGTTCAACATCAGGCAAAGCTGTTGCAAGTAAGGTTCGCAGGCTGCGTTGTAGATGGTTGTTTTGCCTTTCGCCAAAACAGCAGCCATGATGATGTTTGCTGTTCCGGTAACCGAGGCTTCATCCAACAACATGTAGGTACCTTTCAATTCGGAGGCATCAATGTGGAACAAGTGGTCGTCAGCATTGAAGTTGAACCGGGCACCTAGTTTCTGAAATCCAATGAAGTGAGTATCTAGTCTTCTTCTCCCAATTTTGTCGCCACCGGGTTTGGGTATGCTGGCTTTTCCAAAGCGTGCCAAAATCGGACCTAATAACATTACCGAGCCGCGCAATGCAGCTGCCTTGCTACGGTATTCATTGGTTTCAAGAAAATGGGTGTTGATCTTTGCGGCCGTAAAGCGATAAGCGCCTTCATTGAGTTTCTCAACCTTGCAGCCTAAATCGCCAACCAACTCAATGAGTTTGTTTACATCACGTATGTCAGGAATGTTGTGGATGGTTACCGGCTGATCGGTGAGTAATACTGCGCTGATAATTTGAAGGGCTTCGTTCTTGGCGCCTTGTGGTGTTATTTCACCCTTTAGTTTTTTGCCGCCCTTTATTCGGAATATACTCATGTAATCAATTGGCAGTTGACAAGTAACAATTATCAATATTAAAAAAATCTATTGGCAGTTTCATCATTCGCAATTGTCAATTGCAAATTGTTACCTGTTAATTGACTTTAGTCTCTGCGTCTGCGGTTCTTGTTTTTGTTGAATGGCTTCTGGTGGCGGTGCTTACCTCCGCCTCCGTTTCGTTCGCGTTGTTCGCGCTGAACCGGCTGAAGCTGCTTTTTCTCTTTATAGAGTTTTTCAAACAGGTTGTCTTCTCTAACCTTCTCAATGTTTAAGGTCAGTTTCCCTTCCGACATTATTTTAATATCGTTTAGAATCACCGAATCATCCAAGGTTTCTTTGTTCCAGTTTCCGTAGAAGGTCTTCATGAGTTTTCCCAGGTAGATGATGGCATCTTCTTTTTCCTGCGGATCTTCTTTTTTCAAGGCTTCCTTCACCAGCTTTTCAATGTTCTTTCCGTAATGCTTAAAGCGAACTTTGCTTTGCGGATAGTTAACCTTCATGGGTTTCTTGAAGAGAATTTCGCGCTCCGGTACTGGGTAAGGATTGTTTATGTCCAATACGAAATCGGCAATAATGTATAGGTCGTCCCACAAACGTTGCGGATTTTCAGGCTGATCTTTCAGGCTTGGGGTAAGCTGCTTGATCAATTCAATCAGTGTTGTGGCTAATTCTGTGCGTTTATTTTTATCGGGTACACTACGGATGTATTCTACCAAATTTTGAACATTGCGGCCGTATTCCTTCAAAATAATTTGAGGCCGTTGGGTGTTGTATTCTGCTATCATGTACTTGGATTTTATGCAGGTTATGTAAAACCTGGCTTAATTATGTATTCTGAGTTTGGCAAAGCTAAGTAATAAGGTCTTTTCACCAAAATCATCAAACTGTATTTTCGCCTTCCGGTCGGCCCCGGTATTATCCATTTTAACTACTGTTCCAAAGCCAAATTTGGGGTGTTCTACCTTCATTCCTTCCTCTAAAATTGAGGTGTCACTTGGGGTAAAATCGGCTGGCACTTTGTAATTGGTTGCGGCCGGCTTGGGTGTGGAGGTTGTCTGGGTTCTCTTTATTCCATTTACCAGCGATTTGGCATAATTGCCTGACGGACGCGGTGAAGATTCAAGTCCTCCGAATTTCGTGCTTACTTTTATAAAGCGCTGATCCAGGTCATCAATAAAACGACTGGGCTCACAATTCTTCAATCGGCCAAAGCGATAGCGGGTAAGGGCGTAAGAGAGAAAGAGCCTATCCTGTGCGCGGGTTATGGCCACATAAAAAAGTCTTCGCTCTTCTTCCAGGTCGGCACGACTGCTCAACATCATCTGTGATGGGAACAAATCCTCCTCCAGTCCAACGATGTACACGTATTTAAACTCAAGCCCCTTGGCCATATGAATGGTCATCAGGGTAACTTTATCCGGATCTTTGTCTTTGTCTTCATCCTGCCCGGTAACGAGCGATACTTCCTGAAGAAATGCACTTAATGACTTATCGACTTTTTCAGGATCATCCACATACTCTTTAATCGCGTTGAGCAATTCCTGAACGTTTTCGTAACGACTTAGGCCCTCAACGGTTTTATCTTCATAGAGTTCGCGCAACAATCCGGAACCTTTTGCAATTTCAAAGGCCGCATCGTAAGCATCTTTGCGTTCAATCTCCAGGCTGAATCGCTTGATCAGCGTAACAAAATCATCAATGGCACCTGAAGCTCTTCCACCCACAAAGCTGCCGGCATTTTGAAGGGCTTCCCAGATAGTAATGCCATGATCGTTGGCTGCGACAATCAATTTATCAACCGTAGTATCGCCAATGCCGCGCTTGGGTAGATTTATTATTCTTCTGAAAGAAGCCTCATCATTTTGATTGATGGCGAAACGCAGGTAAGCGAGCAGGTCTTTGATTTCTTTTCGTTGGTAGAATGAAAGGCCACCCACTACTTTGTATTTGATGTTCATTCTGCGCAAGGCTTCTTCTATTGCCCGCGACTGACTGTTGGTTCGGTACAGAATAACAAAGTCGCTGAACTTAAGCTGGTGCTGCATCTTTTCTTCGAAGATCGAAGAGGCCACCAGTCGGCCTTCTTCATTATCCGATACTGCCTTGATTAATTCAATCAGCCTTCCTTCTTCGTTGCTTGTCCAAACATTTTTTGGAAGTTGCGCGCTATTTTTTCGAATAACAGAGTTCGCTGCCTCTACAATGGTTTGCGTGGAGCGGTAGTTTTGTTCGAGTTTGAAAATTTTAAGATCGGTATAATCGCGCTCGAAGTTCAGGATGTTGGTGATGTCGGCACCACGAAAGGCGTAAATGCTTTGCGCATCATCGCCCACCACACAAATGTTTTCGCGTACCGAACAAAGTTTACGGATGATGAAATACTGGCACAGGTTGGTGTCCTGAAACTCATCAACCAATACGTATTGTATACGATGCTGGTATTTGTTCAATACCTCCAGGTGCTCCTTGAAAAGCTTATCGGTGTTGAACAGCAGGTCATCAAAATCCATGGCGCCCGCCTTGAAGCAACGCAAGGCATAGGCTTTATAGATGTTGCCCATCTCCGGGCGCATGTTTGAAGCATCATCGCTGCGCAATTCGGGATTCGCCAGGTATTCCTGCCAGCTGATCAATCGGTTTTTGGCAGCTGAAATGCGGTTGTATACTACATTGGGTTTATAGGTGGCCTCGTCAAGCCCCATCTCCTTTACGATATTTTTAAGGAGCGTTTTGGAGTCATCCGTATCGTAAATAGTAAAGCTGTTCGGATAGCCCAGTAAGTGCGCTTCTGCGCGAAGGATGCGGGCGAAAACCGAGTGGAAGGTTCCCATCCACAGGTTGCGGGCATCAGGTCCAACAACGGTTTCAATGCGGTCGCGCATTTCTTTTGCGGCCTTGTTGGTGAAGGTAAGCGCCATGATGCTGAACGAGTCAACACCTTTGTCTTTAATCAGGTGTGCAATCCGGTAGGTAAGTACCCGGGTTTTTCCGGAGCCGGCACCCGCTATAATCATGGTGGGGCCTTCTGTGTTGATTACCGCCTCACGTTGCGCTTCATTCAGTTGATCCAGGTAATTCATATCCGTGCGCAAATTAAGATTTGCGTTGCAGCTTTAAGGTGCCCATTTTGAATTTTTGTGAAGTTTTATTGAATTTTTTCTGTGAGGCGGTCTACCTTTGTTAAACCCTTCGAACTTGTTACTGCAAACCTCTTCAACTCCTTTAATCAATGACGGTTTCACCATAACGGCAGCGGAGCCATGGTTTAAAGTAAAGGTTCAACTCATCCAGCAATATTTACGATCATTTGTTACGCACTGTGCAGATAAATCAGATGAGATTATTGTGGTGGATTTGTTTGCCGGTAGCGGTTTGTACTCCTTAGGTTATCAACGCGAATTGTTTGCCGGCTCTTGCCTGGGTTCATTGAGTGATGAACTGCCGATTTCAAAATGGATTTTTTGCGAACGTGATCCCGAGTCTGTCAAGGCGCTGAAGATTCGTGTAAACCGGTATTTCAAGGGGAAGCATGTGCTGATTTTCGATGATGCTATCGATCGGTTACCCGAAAAGCTACAGTACTACATTCCGGTTTCAAAGCGTGGTTTTCGGGTGAGCGTGCTTTGTATCCTCGATCCATTTTCGATTGATATTCCTTTTTCTTTGCTGGATAAATTGCAATCGCTTGGTTTGAGTTTTATTATTCCCTTCACGTTTAGTTTGAACGAGCGTCATAATTATCAGTTTTACCTGCATGAGCATCGCGAAAAGCTGAAGCGCTTTTTAGGAGAGTTTACCGACTTAACCCGGTTGGATGACGTGAAAAGCAACCTGGAGTTTTACAAGCGGGTGGTGCGCACCCTGCGCAACAATTTGTTGATGCTGGGGTTCAACAGCTCCTTATCCGTACAACGATTGGATTCCGGATTGATGGAATTGCCGATTTATTATATGGGTGTGTTCTCTAAAACACTTCCTGCCCGTGTTATTCAGCGCGAAGTAGAAGAAACCCTGCACAATCAATTTACCTTGTTTGATAAGGTGTGATTTAGTACCGCTAGTTTCACGCAAAACCCGCAAAGTCAAATGCCGCGCAAAGTCCGCAAAGTGAAACTCAGCATCTTTTTTGCGTACTTTGCGTAATTCTTTGCGATTTCTTTGCGTGAAAATGATTGATCTGGTAGATCCAATTTTTTATAAAGTTGATAAAGTGGGATTAGGAAAGAATGCTTTATGTTTACGTTTCGACAGACTCAACGTAAAAGTATGATACTATTGTAACATAATTAATTCAGGTTTATATGATTCAGGTTGGTGAAGTTTTGGTTTCCGATGATATAAAAGAAAAGGAGTTTGTCTGCAATCTTGAAAAATGCAAGGGCGCATGCTGTGTGGAGGGCGATTATGGCGCGCCATTGGAAGATGACGAACTTGACATCCTGAAGAAAATTTATCCGAAAGTAAAGCCATACCTGACAAAGGAAGGCATCAAAGCCATTGAAGAGCAGGGTACCCACGTGCTGGATGATGATGGCGATTTTTCAACACCCACCATTGGCGGAAAGGAATGTGCCTACGCCATTTATGATGATAAGGGAGTATTGAAGTGCGGCATTGAACAAGCCTATTACGATGGGAAAATAAAATGGAAGAAACCGATTTCCTGTCATTTATACCCGATACGAATCACCAAAAAGAAAGGCTTTGAAGCAGTGAACTACCACAAGTGGAGCATCTGTTCACCAGCTTGTGCCTTGGGCAAGGAATTGCAGGTGCCACTTTATAAGTTTTTGAAAGAAGCGCTGGTCCGTAAATATGGACAACCGTGGTATGATGAGTTGGTGAAAGTTATTGAGGGTTAGGATTTAGGTATCTACACCGACACCCAAGTCCCAACACCCCGAATGCTTACTTTAAATCTGAAAAATCGAAATTCGTTTCCAGGAATTTAGTAGTGAACTTACCTGAACGGAAAGTTGGGTTGTCCATCAACTTAATATGGAAAGGAATGGTTGTTTTAATTCCTTCAATCACAAACTCCTGTAACGCACGCTTCATACGGGTAATCACTTCTTCACGCGATTGACCACTTACAATCAGCTTGGCAATCATCGAATCGTAGTTAGGCGGAATGGTGTAACCCGCATACACGTGGCTATCAATACGAACGCCATGGCCACCGGGCATGTGCAGGTTGGTAATTTTACCAGGCGAAGGACGGAAACCGTTTGCCGGATCTTCCGCATTAATGCGGCATTCCATCGAAAATAAATTCGGGAAGTAGTTTTTACCGGAGATCGGAACACCGGCAGCAACCTTTATTTGTTCTTTTATTAAGTCGTAATCGGTTACTTCTTCAGTAATCGGGTGTTCAACCTGAATACGCGTGTTCATTTCCATGAAGTAGAACTTGCCGTGCTTATCCACCAAAAATTCAATGGTACCCGCACCTTCGTAGTTGATGGCCTGTGCACCCTTAATGGCCGCTTCACCCATTTGTTCACGCAATTCCTGACTCACAATTGGAGAGGGCGTTTCTTCTACCAATTTCTGATGCCTGCGCTGAATGGAGCAATCGCGTTCAGAGAGGTGACATACCTTTCCGTATTGGTCACCTACAATTTGTATTTCAATGTGGCGTGGTTCTTCTACAAACTTTTCAAGATACAGACCATCGTTACCAAAGGCTGCACCGGCTTCGCGTTTGGCATCATCCCAGGCTTTTTGAAACTCACTTTCATCGTTGATGATGCGCATGCCTTTACCACCACCTCCGGCAGTTGCTTTTACAATTACCGGATACCCAATTTCTTTCGCGAGTTTTTTACCTTCTTCCAAAGAACTCAACAAGCCATCTGAACCTGGAATGGTGGGTACTCCGGCTTTCTTCATGGTGTCCTTAGCCGTAGACTTATCACCCATGGCTTCAATCATAGCCGGTGTTGGGCCAATAAATTTTATTCCATATTCATGGCAGATGGAGGAGAACTCCGAACGCTCCGACAAAAATCCGTAGCCCGGATGAATCGCATCGGCACCGGTAATTTCGGCAGCCGAAATAATGCGTGGAATATTCAGGTATGAATCTTTACTCGGTGCTGAACCAATGCACACGGCCTCATCAGCAAAACGAACATGCAGGCTTTCACGATCCGCAGTTGAATAGACAGCAACGGTTTTAATGCCCATCTCTTTGCAGGTACGAATTACACGCAGGGCAATTTCTCCTCGGTTAGCGATTAATATTTTTTTGAACATAGTTCTGATTTTAGATTTTTGATTTACGATTTAAGATTTTGATTTTACCCGAATGGCTTCAGGTAAATCAAATATCCCAAATCTAAAATCTTAAATGTGCCTTAATCGGGTTCAACTACGAACAACACCTGATCGTATTCTACCGGTGAAGCGTTCTCCACATTTACTTTTACAAGGGTACCCGATACTTCCGATTCAATTTCGTTGAAGAGTTTCATTGCTTCAATGATGCAAAGGGTTTGACCTTTGGTCACTTTATCGCCAACTGAAACAAACGGAGGTTGATCGGGGTTTCCGGAGCGATAGAAGGTTCCGATCATAGGTGATTTAATGTCAACCGTTTTCTTTCCTGATGTTGCCTCTGCTGCCGGTGCAGCTTTTTGCTGAGGCGCTGCAGTTTGCGCTGCAGGTTGTGGTTGGGCGGTTTGTGCAACTGCCTGAACCGGTGCAGCCATTACGGGTGCTGCAGATTTTAATACTTTTTGATCTGGTTCACGTTTGATGTGAAGCTTCAGCTCACCGGTTTCAATGTTTACTTCGTTTAATCCGGTTTTGGAAATGAAGTCGATAAGGTCTCTGATTTCTGAAGTTTTCATATTCGTAGGGTTGGCGGAACTTGCTGTCGGGGCAGGTCTGGTTCCGGTTTTGGGTGATTTAGATGTTTTGGTTTTGGCCATGATTCACAATATTATTTTACCCGTTCAATATAAGCACCTGTTTTGGTATCAATTTTAACATTATCACCGGTGTTGATGAATAAAGGTACTCGTATTTCAACACCATTTTCAAGTGTAGCCGCTTTTAGTGTTCGGGTGGCTGTATCGCCTTGCAACCCCGGCTCTGTATACTGAATTTCCATCACTACGTTAGGCGGAGCTTCGGCAGAAATAGGGGAAGTTCCGTTTTCGAAAACAATGAGTATGGTTACACCCTCTTTAATGTAGTTTACTGAATCGCCTAATAACGCTTTGTCCAGATAGATCTGATCAAAAGTTTGATTGTCCATACACACCAGGCTTTCACCTTCGGCATACAGGTATTGATATTCTTTTGTTTCAACGCGAAGCAAGTCAACTTCATCACTCGGACGGAAACGGTTCTCAGCAATTTTTCCGTTTCGGATGTTTCTCATTTTTACCTGATAAAAAGCGCGCAGGTTTCCGGGTGTGCGGTGCTGAAGTTCTTCAACCTGAAGAATTTCACCGTTGTAGCGCACATAGTTTCCGCGGCTTAAATCTGAAATAGTTGCCATAGCTTAAAGTAGTTCTAAAGTTATAAATCCTGTTTAATTCTGCTGATTATTATTAAGCGTTGTATGCCCATTTTACATAAACGGCACCCCATGTAAAGCCACCTCCAAAGGCCGCCAATATCAGGTTGTCGCCTTTTTTGAGTTTCTTCTCATAATCCCACAACAACAAGGGAATGGTACCAGCCGTGGTGTTTCCGTACTTTTCAATATTCATCATTACTTTATCTTCGGTAACACCCATCCGGTTAGCCGTGGCATCGATAATTCGCTTGTTTGCCTGGTGTGGTACCAGCCAGGCTACATCTTCACTTTTCAGATTATTTTTTACCATGATCTGTGCCGATACATCCGCCATGTTGGTTACGGCAAACTTAAACACAGCCGAACCTTCCTGGAATACAAAATGCTGTCGGGCATCTACCGATTCATGCGAAGCGGGAATGCGGCTTCCACCGGCTTTCATATGCAGGTAATTGGCTCCTGATCCGTCACTCTTGTGGATGGAATCCATTACGCCCACTTCTTCGGTTGTTGGCTCAAGCAATACAGCCCCCGCGCCATCGCCAAAAATGATGCATGTGGTACGATCCTGGTAGTTGATGATAGACGACATTTTGTCGCCACCAATTACTACCACTTTTTTATAGACGCCCGATTCAACAAATTTGGCACCTGTGGTGAGGGCATAAATAAAACCTGAACAGGCCGCACTGATATCGTAGCTGAAGGCGTTAGTTGCTCCGATTTGATCAGCCACCAGGTTTGCCGTTGCAGGAAAGGGCATATCGGGAGTAACCGTAGCAAAAATGATCAGGTCAATTTCTTTCGGATCGGTTTTGGTTTTGCGCAGCAACTCTTCCACGGCCTTTGTGCCCATGTACGATGTGCCGAGTCCTTCACCTTTAAGGATTCTTCGTTCTTTAATTCCTGTTCGTGAGGTGATCCATTCATCGTTGGTGTCCACCATGGTTTCCAACTCGTGATTGGTGAGAATGTAGTCGGGAACATAACCGCCTACGCCAGTAATGGCTGCCCGGATTTTTGTCATGAGCGTTTCAGATAGGGTATAAAATACAAAACCTGTAAAAAGAAAAAGCCCGACTTGCATCGAGCGTTTTGTAACGTGTTAAGCATCAGGCGCTTCGATAAACCGTAAAACGGTTGTTCCGATTGGCCGTGATGGAGACGCATTAAGCCAGCACTTCGTTTTCCATTACCACTTTACCGTTGTAGTAAAGTTTGCCTTCGTGCCAAAATGCACGGTGCGGCAAATGGTGTTCACCTGTTGTAGGGCATACTACCAGTTCTTTCGCTGTTGCCTTGTAATGCGTTCTTCTTTTATCTCTTCGCGTTTTCGAGGTTTTTCGTTTCGGATTCGGCATAACTATTTGTTTTTATTCAAGTTCTTTAATTTTTCCCACCGGGGGTCTGTTTCTTCATTGCTGGGTTCTTCCGTTTCAGAGGTGTAGATAATTCTGCCCTCTTCATCACCTTCTTCTTCGTCCTCCTCACTCGCAAAGCGCGGATGAAGCTTCTTCATCGGAATCGCCAGGCTAATAAACTCGTACATATACTGCCCGAGTTCAAGGCTTACCGTGTTGAAGTCGATGATGACAATCTCATCGGTAACCTCAGCAACCTCATGACCAAACTTGAAGATTATTCGCTTATCAATTGAAACGGGATAATCGAATACTTCCAGGCTTCGGTCACAAACCAATTTTACCGTTCCGTTCAGGTCAAAATGTGCTTCAATGAAGGTTTCGCGCTTATCCAGGGTAATTTTCGCCTTAAAAGCACCGGCCGACACCAGGTCAGCTCCGTACTGGCCAAAAAACTCATCACCGAATTCATACTCAAAATGGTGAATGTTGTTGCTTAACCCTTGAATATTAACACGATACGCCTCCAAAGAACAAGCCCTTGCGGGTTTTAAAATTGGTCGGCAAATTTAGGAGAATTAATCAGAATATAAAAGAAAGGCCATTTTTGGGCGATTTTAGCTATAGCAGCTGGCTTATAGCCAAAGCCTTAAACTCCTCCCGGCTTTTCTTGCCGTAATGCTCAACAAAGTAGTCTATAACGTTTTTACGGAAGCCTAACTTAATGGCCACGTTTTTACAGAACAGAATTTCACTGTCGAAAATATTGTGATCGGCAAATACAAGCTCAATGATGGCATACAGGTAATCGAACTTCTGATCGTGAGAAAGTGCGCCTAGCGATTCAATGGGCTCCGGGTTTCTGATCAGGGCAGTAACGGATTCTTCGGGAAAGTTTTTGTCCTTGGCAATTCTGAATATCATGTCACGCTCGGCACGTGCAAAATGCTTATCTGCTTCAGCAAGCTGTATTAAAATATTGATGAGCTTTTTGGTTACAATATCCATAGGTCTTTCGAGAGACAGCCAAAGATAGAAAATTAATGATCTTTTAAGGTTATGAATCAGTCGCTTCGCTTAAAAAATCATTACACGTTGTGTTTTATTCTTTGATCAGTTCTCTTCGGGCTTCTACAATATCAACTGCAGTGTAAAGCGATTGACGTAATGAACCTTCTTGCGCTAAATTTTTTCCGGCAATTGAATATCCTGTTCCATGATCGGGAGAAGTGCGCACAATTGATAGACCTGCTGTAAAATTCACTCCGGTTTCGAAGGCTAAAAGCTTGAACGGTACCAATCCCTGATCGTGATACATGGCCAGGATGGCATCATACTTGGCATAATTTCCGGAAGCAAAAAATCCATCGGCAGGGAATGGCCCTGAAACTAGTTTTCCTTTGTTTTTCCAATCCTGTATTACGGGTTTAATGAGTTGATCGTCTTCTGTTCCGATTACACCACCATCACCAGCATGCGGATTTAAACCAAGTACAGCAATTTTGGGTTTGGTAATTCCAAAGTCTTTTCGAAGACTTTGCTCTAACACGTTTAGTTTCTTATTCAGCAACTCAGTGGTAATTGTACCGGCAATATCTTTTACCGCAATGTGTTCAGTAACAAGTCCAACGCGTAGCTTTTCGCTCACCATCATCATTACAAAATCTTTTGTGTTAAATGCGTTGGCGAGATATTCGGTATGTCCGCGATATGGAAACTCTTCACTGGCAATCGTGTTTTTATCTATCGGAGCAGTGACCAGCGCATCCAACATATCTTCTTTTAAATCTTGAGTAGCTTGTTTCAATGCGAGCCACGCAGCCTTGCCCGTTTCCTTTGAAGGTTTGCCAGGGTTTATTTCAATCACATCTTCCCAGCAGTTTACTACATTGATGGTTTTAGGGATGTACTGCCCACGTGTTTTCGCATGACCGTAGTTGAATTCTTCCAGGTTCAATTGTTTTTTATAAAACGATAATGCACGGGTTGAGCCGTAAATCACCGGGGTAATCAGGTTTAATAAGCGGTTGTCCTGTAGTGCCTTCATCACAACTTCAGGCCCAACGCCATTCAGGTCGCCAAGTGTAATGCCTATACGTGGTTTCTGCTGCTGACTCATACGTAAAAATTAATTGGCTATTTACTTAAAAATATGGTGGGTTACAATGTTGGTGGTTGTCGGTTAAAACCTCAACACGACTTTGTACTTTTACAGGATGCGCATGAAACAAACCGATCGTGTAAGGCCGAAGAAATCATTAGGGCAACATTTTCTTCACGATAAGCATATCGCAGAAAAAATTGTTCAGGGTTTAATCGCTCCGGATGGTGCAGAACAGGTGTTGGAAATTGGCCCCGGCATGGGCGTGCTTACACAGTTTTTGGTTCAACGTAAAGATGTTGCCTTAACGGTTGTGGAGATTGATCGCGATTCGGTGGCTTACCTTGAAAAGCATTATCCAGGTTTGCCCATTATTTCGGGCGACTTTCTGGAGCTAGACTTGAGCAAGCAGTTTTCAGGTAAATACTCCATCATCGGAAATTTCCCTTACAACATCTCTTCACAGATTTTTTTTAAAGTACTTGAAAAAAAAGACCATGTGTGGCAGGTGGTGGGCATGGTGCAAAAGGAAGTGGCTGATCGGATTGCCGCACCGCATGGAAATAAGACGTATGGGATTTTAAGTGTGCTGCTGCAGGCATTTTATACGATTCATTATCTCTTCAAAGTTCCTCCCGGAGTGTTTAATCCTCCACCCAAAGTAATGTCGGCAGTTATCAGGCTTGAGCGTAATGCACGAAAGACTTTACCCTGCAATGAAGCGTTGTTCTTTAAAGTGGTAAAACAAGGCTTCAATAACAGACGGAAAACCTTGCGTAACGCCTTAAAAAATCTAATTTTGCCCGCCTTTGCGCATGTTCATCCGGATACCGTGCAGGATTTTTTGAAGCTCGCCATTCTGGACAAACGTGCCGAGCAATTGTCGGTTGATGAGTTTATACACTTGACTCAATTAATAGAGAAGAGCAGTGGAGCAGCAGATACAATTTGAGCTAACCAAAGAGTTTGTTGATCGTTTTCAGCAAGCCCTTGATGAACGCGACCAGGCGTTTATACTGGAAAGCCTGCAAGGTGTAAAAGCAGCTGATATTTCTGCGCTTCTATATGAATTCAATTCTGAAGAATCTAAGTATGTGCTTGATCAATTGCCGTTGGAAGTGCAGGCAGAGATCATCAATGACCTGGATACCGATACACGCGTAAAATACCTCAAGGTTTATCAGGTAAATGAAATTATTCCGATTGTTGATGCATTGCATTCGGATGATGTTGCAGATATTTTAAATGAGTTGCCTGTTAAAGAACGGGAAGAAGTTCTATCCGGACTTAACCATGAACTTCGAACCCAGGTAACCGAACTGCTTCGGTATGAAGAAAATGTTGCCGGTGGTTTGATGGCAAAAGAACTCATCAAAGTACGGGATCACTGGACGGTGGTTCAATGTATTGATGAGATCAGGAAGCAAGCTGAGAATGTAGATAAGTTCTACGCGGTTTATGTGGTGAATGATCGCGATGTATTGGTTGGTCGTGTGTCACTTAAAGACCTTGTACTTTCTGATGCGCGAAAAGTTGTATCCGATATTTGTGAGCGCGATATCACTTCGGTTGAAACGTATTTGTCTGATTTGGAAGTAGCCGACATTATGCGGAAATATGACCTTGAATCTGTTCCGGTAGTAAATGTACAAGGGCAATTGGTAGGAAGAATTACGATCGATGACGTGGTTGACGTAATTACCGAGCAGGCTGAAGAGGATCGCCAATTGATGTCGGGTATCAGTGAAGATGTGGAGGAAGATGACAGCGTATGGCGCAATACCCGTGCACGTTTGCCGTGGCTGCTAATTGGAATTGTTGGCGGTTTGATGAATGCCAAATTTATGGGACTCTTCGAAGCCGAGTTGAGCCGCATTACTGCCATTGCATTCTTTATTCCACTTATTCAAGCAACGGGAGGTAATGTGGGCATTCAATCATCATCATTGATTGTTCAAAGTCTGGCTAACCCGGGCTTTGTGTATGACGGACTTTGGACACGCCTCGCGAAAGTATTTTTAGTTGCATTACTCAGCGGAATATCATTGGCATTACTTGTTTACGGAGCCAATGTGTTAATCTTTAGTGAGCAAAAATTGTCTATTATCGTTTCGGTGGCGTTGCTGAGCGTAGTTGTGTTTGCTTCATTTGTCGGAACGATCACACCCTTGATATTGAATCGTTTCGGGTTCAACCCTGCGCTGGCATCAGGCCCCTTTATTACTACAACAAACGATCTGTTGGGGTTAACCGTTTATTTTTTTACCGTTCATTTGATGCTTTAATCGGTATAAAGTCCCTTTTTAGGATGTAAGTTTTTCAGGCAGTTCTTGGTCATCAACAAAACTTATTGACTTTGAAAGCAAATACGTAGCGCTGAAAGCGCTCAATGCGTGTAATGTATGGGGTAATCAAGAGGCTTTGGCTTTTGGTTTGCTATCAGCCTACAGATGTAATAATTTACATTTACGTTAAATCATCTGGTATCAAAGGCATTAAAAAAACGTGTAATTTTGATGCTTCTTAATTTTTTACATCTTGCACATTCAGTAGTGTTATTCGAATGAGTTTTTTAAAGAACCGGTTAAAGCGATTAAGTGAGACATTCAATAGTGTTATTGAAAAACCATTGCTTACGTCTACCATCGTATTGGTTGCGATAGCCACGCTGGTGATTGGGCTTAGCTTGCGCTACTACATTAATGATTTTGATAATTTCTGGGCGCAAATTCTGGCCGAAGCCCACGGTATGATTTTCGACATTGCTGTAATCGGTATTCTTATATTTTGGTTGAATCAAAACGGTCAGATTCGTCAACGCATTCGATTCTACCGTGATGAAATTGATGACTTTCGTTTGTGGGAATCTGAAGAAGCGGCTTTTCGTACGGTGGGTAACATCAAGCGACTTAACCGCCATCAAATTTATGAAATCAACCTGGTAAACTGTTTTCTGGCTCGCACAAACCTAAACTACGTTAACCTGTCGGGTTCTAATCTTAATTCGGCCAATATTTCTCAATCCTCATTAATTGAAGCAAACCTGGAGAATACGCGTTTAAATCAAACGAATTTTGAGAATTCAAACCTTAACCAGGCAAACCTGGGAGGTGCTTATGCCAGTGGTGCCAATTTTAAAGATGCCTTTTTAATTAAAGCTCAATTCGAGAATGCTTTTTTGATCAAGGCAAATTTTAATAACGCCTACCTGATGGAGGCAAACCTGCAAAACAGCTACCTGATGGGGGCCGATCTGGAGAATGCAAGTTTATATAAAGCTGATTTACGTGGAGCAAAAGGCCTTACGATAGAACAACTTGCAAAAGCAAAAACGTTGTACCTGGCGCGCTTTGACGATGATTTGTTTTCTGAAATCCAAACCGCGCTTCCCGAGCTGGTTGGTTCCTGATTTTTGTTCAAATGATTTAAAGCATTACCTTTGTAGCGATATCTGACAACGGTCTCCTTCCGGAGGCCGTTGTTTCTTTTTTATTGCTTGTCGTATTTTGATATTAGTGTTATGAGTAAAAAAATTTCTTACTACACCCGTGAAGGTCTTGATAAACTCAGGAACGAACTTACTGAATTGAAGTCCAAGGGACGTCAGGAAATTGCACGCCAGATTGCTGAAGCACGCGATAAGGGTGACTTAAGTGAAAATGCTGAATACGATGCGGCCAAGGATGCCCAAGGCCATTTGGAAGCCAAGATTGCCCAGTTGGAAGATTTACTGGCCAATGCACGTTTATTGGATGAAGCCAATGTAGATACTTCCAAAGTTTCCATCTTGTCGAAGGTAACGATCAAGAACAAAAAGAACGGTGCTTCTTTTACGTATACACTTGTGTCAGAAGAAGAAGCTGATTTAAAAGCAGGAAAAATTTCAACCATGTCACCGATCGGAAAAGGATTATTGGGAAAGAAGAAAGGGGAGATGGCATTAATCAAAACGCCAGCTGGTGAAGTTGAGTTTGAGATCACAAACATAGCTGTTTAACTATGGCATCCATTTTCACGCGCATTATCAATCGTGAAATACCCGGGCATATTGTGGCTGAGGATGATCGGTTTATTGCTTTTCTGGATATTATGCCATTGGTAATGGGGCACACGTTGGTGGTTCCTAAAACTGAAGTTGATTACATTTTTGATTTAGATGATGAAACGCTTGCAGGCCTTCATGTTTTCTCAAAGCGTGTTGCAGCTGCTATCAGGGCGGTAGTTCCATGCGAACGGATTGGAGTTGCTGTAATCGGGTTGGAAGTTCCGCATGTTCATGTGCACCTGGTGCCTATGAACACCATGAGTGATATAAATTTTTCGAAGCCGAAACTTCAGCCCACAAAAGAAGAGCTTTCGCAGGTTGCCGAAAAAATCAAAAAAGCCTTTTCTGCTTAATCGAGAAAATCAATATCCACATTGAGTGGATAGCGCATCAGGTAGGTGAGTGCCTGTTCAACGGTCAGGTCTTCAAACAACACTTTGTAGAGCATGCTGGTAATCGGGGCGCGAAGTTTATAATAGTCGGCACACTTTTTTACAATCTGTACGGTACTAACCCCCTCAGCGACCTCATCCATGCTACTCACAATTTCCTGAAGGGTTTTACCTTTCGCCAGTTTATAGCCTACCTGAAAATTTCGGCTTAGGGTACTGTTGCTGGTGGTTACCAGATCCCCAATACCTGCTACGCCCAGAAATGCTTTTACGTTTCCACCCAATGCCTTGCCCACGTGAATCATCTCAACGACTCCACGACTTATTAACAGGCCGCGTGCATTTTCTCCATATCCCATCCCGCTTAAAGCTCCCGATGCAATGGCGATAATATTTTTCAGTACACCAGCCAATTCAACGCCAACCAACTCGTTGTTTCCATAAACCTGAAACTGATCGCTGCGCAGCAATTTTTGTCCCAGACTAATCACTTCATTAAACGGACTGGCGATTACAGTTGCGGCAGGATGGCGTTCGGCTAATTCTTTTGACAGGTTTGGGCCGGCCAGGCAACCTACGCGAACCACTACGCTCTCTTCACGAATCACTTCACTCATGGTTTTCACCTGTTCGCGACTGAGCTTGCTTACGGTATCAATGGTTTGACCCTTCGGCAGGGTAATGTCCAATCCCTTTGTGCCGTGTATCAGAATGTGATAAGGATGCAGGTGCGGTGAAAGTTTCTGCATCATCGAGCGGAAATGTGCAGAAGGAACGATGGGGAAAATCACTTCACAACTTTCCGCTAAATATTTCAGGTCGTTGGTGGGTGTAACCCGACTGTTCATTTTGTAACCACGGTTTTCTCGTGTATCCAAAATTCGCTGCACTACTTTTTCATCGCGTGCATATAACAAAACTTTATGCTGGCGCGACAGCAGGTTGGCCACAACACTGCCAAAGTTACCAGCGCCAATTACACCAATGGGCTTGTTATCAGATGAACTTTTCGAGGTCATAGCCCGCCAGGCGATTGTGGTAATAGTATAACAGGTTAAGATCCTGCGTAACAATGTTGCCCTTTTTGTTCATGACCAACGGGCGCTTGAGGTGAAATATGCCAACGTTATCCAGTCCGTGTTTTATTACCAGGTCAATTTTTCCTTTCAGGTGCGTGGCGTGGTTGGCTTTTCCTTCTTTTTTGAGGTGATATATTTTTTTTCGGATACGCTTACAGGTTTTTCTGAACTCTGCATAATCCAACTCCAGTTCTTCTTCGGGCAAACGCAACAACCCAAACAAATCAAGTTTAGGATGTTTCTTTTGCCATAGTTCGAACGCAACAAAAGCAACCAGGTGGCTGGCAAAAATGCGATTGATACGATGGTATTCCGAAACAATGCGCTGGCTGAGCATGCGTGTGTATTCGTTCTCGCGTTGTGGGTCGACCGTTATCTTACCATTAGCAAGAAAATAGTCGCGCGTTTCAATTATGCGATCATGCGAATCCAGACTGTTACCTTCTTCATCAACATAATTACCCATCACATCCAGGGCTCGTCCAATAGAAACAGAAATATTGGAGCCCTTGGTGAAAAATTTGAATAAGAATTTTAGCAATCCCCAGCTTCCATGCGGGTCTTCTTCGGGTAAGTACCGGTCTTGTCCTTTAATAGACAGGTAATCATCAATCAACTCAGGCGCTTCCAGTACGAAATGGTAATTCAAGGTTACCGGAACCACAAATATTTTTTGTGGAGGTTGCCCCTCAGCTGTATTCAGGTAGATGTTGCGTTGCGCTTCAATGGTGGTGGAGAGCAAGCCAAGCTTTAGCGTTTTTTCAATCATGCCTGAGCGTGATCGTGTTCCGCCCGGAAAGAATAAACTGTGTGCACCCCGTTGAATGGCTATGCTGGAGTACATCTTTAATGTTTCAAGGTAAGGCAGGTTTTTCTTTCTCCGGTCGACCTTGTAAGCCCCGAGGCTGTTCATGAAGTAGGCAAATATCTTCATGTTAAATAGGTTCAGCCCGGCACCATAAATAAAGGCGGGCAAGCCAAGTGCATGAATAATCCACCCGATCAAAATGGAATCGAGGTTGCTGAAATGCGTAGGCACCATTACAATGGTTCCTTTGCGGGCAAGGCTGCGCAATTGCTTCACCTTGCCTACAATCTGAATTTTATCGCGCAGGGTATATTGATTGCGAAAAAAGCCACCAAACTTTTTTACCCGCGAAGCATTAAGCAAACGGGCAAACCAGAACTTAATCATTTCCCGCGCAAAGCGGTATGAGCTCGGCTTAAAATTGCCGGCAATTTCATTGGCATAACGGTGAACAATCTTTGTAAGAAGTTCCTGCGATTTTTTTTGCTTCTCTTCTTCTGGTACAGCCCCCAGATCAATCAACTCTTGTTTGATACCCGACCAGAATTTACTTTCATCCGGCGGATCAACGCGCCAACGGTTCCGTTTCATGCGCTGTTGTTCCCGGTAAACAGTTGCCTCCAGCTCATCCAGCAATTGTTTGGTTGATGGACGTAACTGGGTAATGCGTTCAGCTGATCGGGCTGCTACTTCTTCTATAAATTCTTTCCGGTTACGGCTAAGCCTATACACCGGCCAATCCGGAATGCCTTCCAGAATGGGCTCATACTTTTTATTCTTATTCTTTTTCTCCAGTACTTCCACGGGCACAAAATACTACATTTTCACGCATCTGTAGTATGCGTATTTTTTATAAGGCCTGCTGTGCTTTTCGAAGCGCGGCCTCCATTTCGGAAAAAAGATTGGTGGCTTTGGTAAGGAACTCCTCACTTAAAATCTGGTGTAGCTCCTGCTCACCGCTTAATTCAAACTGATCTATCTTATACGTTTGTTCGAGGAGTCCTTGCTCCAGTTTAATTAAGTACCGGTTGTTCCAGCTAAAGAGTGTTATTTTGCAGGAGGGATGCGGTATTTCTCCAATGATTCGCATGAAAAGTGAATTTTTACAGCGTTTATAACAACAACTTAACCTTTTCGGGGGTTAAAAGACTAAAATTGACGCTATATCGTTGAATAATTTGAATTTTTTCGATCGGCATAAGGGTTTTATATTGTAACCTGATTGGTATCACATGGGCGGAATATTGAAGTTTGAGGCGGGCAAGGCGGGAATAGTTTTATTCTTCATCGCCATTTTGCAGGTTTTGTTTATTCCGCAAGCCAATGCAACCCATTTACGGGCAGGTCAAATCGTAGCCACACGGGTAAGTTGTACAGGTTTAACGTTTCGCATTACCGTTACCGTTTATACCAATACTGGGTCCACCGTGCTTTTTGGAGGTGAAATGGATTACCTGGATTTTGGAGATGGTTCGGCTCCAATTCTTGTTCCCGAAACGCCAAATAACCCCGACCTGTCTCTTGGGCCAGATGTTGCTTCGGCCTCCTTCACTATTGAACACACGTACTCCGGTCCGGGCCGGTATGTTATCAGTTACGTTGAGCCAAATAGAAATGGAGGGGTTTTGAATATGGCAAACTCTATTTCTACCACCTTTTATATTGAGACTCAAATTAATATTGATCCTTTTTTTGGTTGCAATAACACACCTCAACTTTTAATCCCTCCAATCGATCGGGCTTGCACAGGTGTGGCGTTCTTTCATAACCCCGGTGCTTTTGATCCGGATGGCGATAGCTTGTCTTATGAGTTTGTAATTCCTTTCCGAAACAGGAACGAGACCGTAGCGCAATATAGAGATCCAAATGATCAAAGTTTCTACGCCAATTTCCCGAATGGAAATGAAGCTGGAAATGGACCCCCAACGTTTACAATAAATCCTGTTGACGGAACAATTATTTGGGATGCTCCTGGTTTGAGCGGTCAGTATAACATTGCTTTTATTGTAGTTGAATGGCGGAAAATAAATGGGCAATGGTTCAGATTAGGATTTGTTCGCAGGGACATGCAGATTATTGTAGATGACTGTGACAATGAACGTCCTGATTTAATTGTTCCGGAAGATATATGTGTAGAGGCGGGCACAACAATTAACGCAACAATATTCGGTATAGACCCGGAAAGCCATGATGTTAAAATCGAAGCATTTTCTGAGATTTTTAATTTTGAATCCCCAGCTACATATTCGCCTGTTCCCGGGTTGAATGATTATCAACCTTCCAATCCTCCTGCAGAACTTGAATTTGAGTGGGAAACCCAATGTTTTCATGTAAAGGAGCTTCCTTACCAAGTCGTTTTCAAGATAACAGATAATCCACCAGATGCAAACGGAAATCCTGGGAGAGGACCAAAGCTGGTTACATTTAAAACATGGCGCATTCGTGTGGTAGCACCACCACCAGTATGGTCATCGGCAACACCCGATTTTACGAACCGAAGTGCATTGCTCACTTGGCAAGATTACACCTGCAGCCAGGAAGCTGCCTTTATTCAAGTTTGGAGAAGAGTTGACAGTATTACATTTGAACCCGATAGTTGTCAAACCGGTATGCCTCCATTTTTAGGATACACACAGGTTGGACAGGTGGCAGCAACGGCAACTCAGTTTAATGATACAGGTTTGGATGTAGGTGCACGCTATTGTTACCGGTTAGTGGCCGTGTATCCTCAACCTGGTGGTGGAGAAAGTTATGTGTCCCAAGAAATTTGTATACCTCCCATTTTAGCTGATGCTCCTGTAATTACGCATGTTACCATAGAAAAAACCTCGTTAACAGATGGAGAAATTCGGGTTAGTTGGCGCGCTCCATTTGATGCAGATGAGGGCCAATTTCCGAAAGAGCCGTATGGATATGATTACGTGGTTGAGCGTGCAGATGGTTTTGCAGGTACCAACTATGTGGCCATTCACACGGGAACGTTGCCGGGTGATACAACCATTCTGGATACAAATTTGGATACAGACAGTAAGATTTATAATTACAGGGTAAAGGTGTTTGCTCAAAATCAAACAACACCTTTTGATCAATCGGCTTCTGCCTCAACGGTTCGACTTGAACTCAAACCTTCTTCAGGCAGAATTGAACTTAACTGGAATGCCTTTGTACCCTGGTCGAATCAAATTCAAAGCTTCCCGTTACATGATATTTATCGTGGGCCGGAAAATGCGACAGAGGGTGATCTTACTTTGATTGCCAGTGTGAATGTGTTCGATAGTTTATTCCGATACACGGATGTTGGTCAGCACAACAATGAACCCTTGGATAATAACACAGTGTATTGTTACCGGGTAATGACCCGAGGCGGGTATGGTAACCCGGCTATTGCGGTACCCCAAGAAAATTACTCCCAGATTATTTGTGCGCAGCCTGTTGATGATGAGGCACCTTGTAAGCCAGTGCTACAGGCCGAGTTAACCAACTGCGAAGATTTTGTTCAACAGGAGGTTTGTAATTTCAATACGTTCAGCAATACCATATTCTGGAATCGCCCGGAAGACGAGACATGTCGGGCCGATATCCGAACCTATAATGTGTATGTGGCGAATTCGGTTGGTGCGCCCTTCTCACTATTGGCTACAAACGTTACGGATACGTTTTATGTCCATAACAACCTGAATACATTTGCTCGTTGTTACCGCATTTCTGCGGTTGATCGCTCCGGTAATGAAAGTGAATTGAGCGACCCGGTATGCAATGATAACTGCCCATATTACGAGCTGCCTAACATCTTTACACCAAATGGCGATGGCTTCAATGACTTGTTCAGCGCGTTTAATGTTCGTGAATACCAGAATTGCGGTAATGGCGAAGAAGGTTGCCAAGTACCTGCACATTTGCAAGGCCGATGTGCCCGCTTCGTACAACGTGTAGAGCTGACTATTATTAATCGGTGGGGTGGTGAGGTTTACAACTATACTTCAGGTGGTGAGAATACCATTTTTGTGGATTGGGATGGCCGTGATAATGGAGGCAAGCCATTGGCCTCAGGTATTTACTTCTACAAGGCCGATGTGACCTTCGATGTGGTAGATCCGAAGAAACGCGTTCAGACCATTAAAGGATGGGTTCACCTCGTTCGATGAGTTCTGTCTCGGATCAGTTTAATAATATTGTTTTATTCGATGGTGTCTGCAACCTGTGCAGCAGTTCCGTTCAGTTTATCATCAAGCGTGATCCGAAAGCCAGGTTTCGGTTCGCTTCATTACAATCTCCAACGGGACAGCAATTGCTGGAAAAATTTCAACTTCCTACGGATGCCCTCTACAGCATTATTTTGGTTCGAAGAAACTCGTTTTTGGAGCGAAGCGATGCCGCCTTGGAAATAGCCCGCCAGCTTACGGGCTTATGGCCATTGTTTTATGTTTTTAAAATTGTTCCAAGATTTCTTCGGGACCCAATCTACAATTGGATTTCACGTAACCGGTATAGCTGGTTTGGTAAAAAAGATGCTTGCTGGCTGCCCACGCCTGAGCTTAAGGGTAGGTTTATTGATTAAGGACTTAGGCGCACCATGCTTTGGCGAAAGCCTGTCTTTTGTATTTTCGCGTGTTAATGAATAAAACTGAATAGTATGAAGGCTTATGTATTTCCCGGTCAGGGTGCACAGTTTACCGGAATGGGTAAAGATATTTATGAATCAAATCCGAAGGCAAAACAGTTGTTTGATGAAGCAAATGCCATACTCGGATTTGATATAACCTCCATTATGTTTTCAGGTACAGCCGATGAGCTGAGACAAACGAAGGTTACACAGCCGGCTGTATTTATTCACTCGGTTGCGGTAGCACTGTCTAATGATTCGTTTAAGCCTGATATGGTGGCCGGTCACTCGTTGGGTGAATTTTCCGCGCTGGTAGCCAATAAAGCATTATCCTTTTCAGACGGATTAAAGCTGGTGTATAAACGTGCGATGGCCATGCAGCGTGCCTGTGAAATAAATCCATCAACCATGGCTGCTATTCTTGGATTGGATGATCACGTAGTTGAAGGGGTGTGTGCATCCATTAAGGAAGAGATTGTTGTAGCCGCAAACTATAATTGTCCGGGTCAACTGGTTATTTCCGGATCGTTAAAAGGAATTGAAATCGCGTGCGAAAAACTAAAGGCGGCCGGGGCGAAACGAGCCTTACCCCTTCAAGTAGGTGGTGCTTTTCATTCGCCCTTAATGGAGCCCGCACGTGAAGAGCTGGCTTCAGCCATTGACGCCACACCGTTTCATACTCCCATTTGCCCGGTATATCAAAATGTAAATGCTTCTCCTTCTTCAGATGTGCAGGCAATTAAAAAAAATCTGATCGATCAACTTACGGCTCCGGTTCGCTGGACTCAATCCGTACAAAAAATGGTGGGAGATGGTGCCACAACATTCATCGAATGTGGTCCGGGTAAAGTGTTGCAAGGTCTGGTGAAAAAAATAGCTCCTCAGGTCGAGGCCATGAGTATTTAGGAATCTTGGTGTTGTAGCCTTTCAACGGGTAAATTATCCGTACAATCTTCCAGTAGCTTTTCAATGGTTTTCTGAAGAATGGGATGAACCAAGAGTGGAGCAATTTCAGCTAATGGAACGAGGGTAAATTTTCGATCCGGAATTCCGGGGTGTGGAATTTTCAGATCAGGGTTTGCAACCACTTTATCATCCCAAAGCAGGATGTCAATGTCAAGCGTTCTGGCACCCCATCTTTCTTTACGTATGCGCCCCGCCTGTTTTTCTATGTGTTGAGTAATATTCAAAACTTCATAGGGCTGCGATTCTGTATCTACCCAAACAACCTGATTGAGAAAATCATCTTGATTTTCTTCGCCCCATGCAGCTGTTTTATAAATGGAAGAAGCTGTAACAATTGGCCCAATAAGCCGACTGATTTGCTGGCGTGCCTCGGTTAACTGGCCGATTTTATCGCCCAGGTTGCTGCCTAGTAAAAGGAAGACATTTGCCATTCAGCAAACTTAACTTTTAAAAGGCAGACTGAGTTGCTTAATTTCGAGACTTAATTTCCGGTTTATGAATTTCTTTAAAACGTTCCTTGCCTCATTTTTGGCCCTGCTGGTTTTTTCAGCAATTAGTTTTGTATTGATGATAGCCCTACTCTTTGCTTTAGGCTCAGAGGAGAAAGTGGTGATTACCAGCAACTCGGTGCTTCAGTTAAAACTGGATGCCCAGATTACAGAACAGGAAATAGATGACCCCTTTTCAGGAATGCCTTTTTTTGGAAGCGGCATACAGAAAATTGGCTTGCTGAACTTAAAGGAAACTATCAGGCATGCGAAATCTGACCCCAAGATTAAAGGCATTTTTCTGAACGTAAGTTACCCGATGGCAGGGTTTTCAACCCTTGAGGAAATTCGGCAATCGCTGATCGATTTCCGCGAAAGCGGTAAGTGGGTGGTAGCGTATGCCGATGTGATGTCGGAGCCAGCCTACTACCTTGCAACAGCAGCTGATAAAGTTTATTTGAATCCTGAAGGAGAGGTTGAGTTTAACGGATTAACCGTGGAGGTAACATTCTTTAAAAAGCTATTCGATAAGCTTGAGATCAAACCTGAGATTTTCAGGGTAGGGGATTTCAAAAGTGCAGTGGAACCGTTTATGCTTGAAAAAATGAGTGACGAAAACAGGTTGCAATTGTCTGAGTTGCTCAACTCCATTTATGATCACATGCTGGTTGGTATATCTGAAGGACGAAACATTCCCCTTGATAACTTGAGAGAATTGTCAGATAACATGACGGTGCGTAATTCCAAGCTTGCAGTTGAGCATGGTTTGGTAGATGGTCTGTTATATTATGATGAAGTGTTGAATGAACTTCGCGGACGCCTGGAATTGGAAGAAGATGCCCGTATTAAATTTGTAACCAGAAAGAAATACAGTAAAAGCATTCAGGCTAAACAAGGTGGTGCAAATGAAGTTGCTGTAATCGTAGCGGATGGAACCATCATGCCCGGTAAATCAAGTGAAGGCATTATTGGTGGAGAAACTATTGCAGAGGAAATCCGCAAGGCAAGACTGAATAAAAAGGTGAAGGCCATTGTAATCCGGGTGAACTCACCGGGTGGCGCATTTCAGGCATCCGATATGATGTGGCGCGAAGTGAAGCTTGCTACAGCAGTGAAACCGGTAATTGCTTCTATGTCTGATTATGCTGCTTCGGGTGGTTATTACTTAGCCATGGCAGCAGATACCATAGTGGCACAGCCGCACACCATTACCGGTTCAATTGGCATATTCAGTGTATTGTTTGATGCGAGTGGATTTTTGGGAAACAAGCTTGGCATTACGTTCGATGAGGTTAATACGGGCAAGTATGGAGAGTTGGTAACGATCAGTCGACCGTTAACGCAAGCTGAGAAGGATGTCTGGCAAAATCGCACCGAAGAGATCTACGAAACTTTTACGGGTAAAGCCGCGGAGGGAAGAGCTATGTCACAGGACGCGTTAAAGAAAGTGGCTTCCGGAAGAGTGTGGTCAGGTTCACAGGCAAAAGATCGTGGCTTGGTTGATATTCTGGGTGGTTATAGTGATGCAATCAACATTGCTGTACAGGCTGCAGGCTTAGATGACTATACCGTAAAGCAGTACCCTGTTCAGAAGCCGTTCTTTGAACAATTTATGGAGCAGCTCACCGAGAACGCTAAAACCAAAGCGTTGAAAGAAGAACTTGGTGATCAGTACTACCTCTATCAACAGGGGCTGAAATTGAAGGAATTATATGGTGTTCAGGCCCGCATGCCGTTTGAGGTGACAATCCATTAGTGTTTCAAATAAATTTTATTTCTAGCATAAAAGGCCCTCTCGGGTCTTTTGTGTTTTAGTGCAATTATAAATTGCAGTTCATGTCAGGAAAACCTGACATACTTTATGCAGGATTTCCTGAATAAAATTTAAGCAATTATTAAGTCTGATATTCTCAATATAATATCACGATGGAATATGCTTGGATAAATTATTTTAAGAATGAGCAGAGTAATTATACCCCTCCTGATTTGTTCCTTGGTTACAGTGGTGAATCTATTTTCACAAACCCCTGCCACCGGGGAATATGCAAAAAGCGACTACCATGCCAACTACATACCCAAACCGTCTGAGTCAGCGTCTTTAGGTTCGTTTGGAAATATACCTGTTAATTATTTTACAGGTTTGCCAGAGATAAGCCTTCCCCTTATCACGCTTACCAGTAGAGAACTGTCATTGCCCGTTTCCTTAAACTACGATGCCTCTGGCGTTAGGGTTGACGAACTTGCGGGTCAGGTTGGTTTAAAGTGGACACTCAATGCGGGTGGATACATTGCAAGAGATATGAACGGATTGCCAGATGAGCATCCATCGGTGGGGTATTGGAAATATGCTTTAGCAACAGATTATTGGAATAATCTCTCAAACGCTTCAGACTGGGTTTCATATAGTGAAAAGAATGAACGTGATACTCATCCGGATGAATTTGTGATAAACATCAATGGCCGCTCAATACGGTTTGTATTTGATAAATACAAACGACCTGTTCCGATACCACGACAGAATGTTAAGATCTCATATACATTGAGTAACAACAAAATCAACAGGTTTGAAGTAACTACTGAAGATGGTATAAAGTATATTTTTGGTGGCGATGTTACTTCTGTGGAGGAAAGAAAAATTGAGACACTAACCATGAAGGCAAGGTTTAAATGGACAGCAACAGTTGAATGGTATTCATATTCAATTAATGAAAGGGCTAGCGTGTACTATACTGGTGACGAATATTTTGATAATGCAAATGAAAACGAAACTAATACAATTGACTTTTATAATTCAAAGTGGTTCTTAAAGCAAATTATAGCTCCATCTGGTGACAATATTGTACTTAATTACCTTAAAGGAAGTGATGTAAAATATGTAACCGCGCCTAGTTCAATTCGATTTTCCCCGGTAATGGTTAGACTCGATGAGTACACCAGAAAGTTAAAAACTCGAAAGTGTACTTTTTTTGGGTTAATATGCGAAGACCCCATCACGTTTACATGGGTGCATCCATCACCAGAAGGTTGGACAATTCATCCAGCAACCATGATTACGGACCCAAACTATTTGCTGGCTTTAAGGAAATTTACAGAACCGGTGCATGGAAGTGGTGAACCATTACCAAATTTCAACACCGTTAATAACCGAGTTCCACAGGCAGAAACAAATCACTACTTTAAGCCAGAATCTCATGCGGCTCATCCGGGAGGTGTTTTTATGAATCATTCTGTAATCACAGAAAGCAATATTCGTTTAAATTCCATTGTGGCTGCAAATGGGAACAAAATTACTTTTCAAACTTCAACGCGCGAAGATTTACCCGGTGCCGTTAAATACGAAAGAGTATATCTTCAGAATATGGATAATGTGTATGTAAAATCAATTAAACTAAACTATGCAACTATAGAAACTTCAGATTCACAAGCACAGAACGATCTCTTTTGGATTTCAGAGGCAATTACCATCAGAAAAATTAGTTCCTATAGCCAAAGCTCCACTTACTTTTATCCACATTACGCAAAGGCCTATACTGAAACTACAGTAAGTAATGAGACCCTTCGTAAGTTTGTTTTTGAGGGACTTAAAGCCTATAACTTTAAAAGACTTTATCTGGAAGGCATTGTAGATGAAACCGGTGGGCTCAACGTACCTCTTTATTCATTTTTGTATGATGGCCGTAATTTGCTACAAAGGCGTACAACACCACTTAGCGATGGATTACGGTTTGCCAAAGTAAATGCAAATAATGAGCTGGACTTTGATCTTCATTCAGGAAAAAGGACTAAGATTTATCGTGGTTATGATCCTGCTGACGCAAGTGGTGTGCGAGTACCAACGCGAGGTATTTTAAAAAGAATCACTTATCCCACTAAGGGGTATACGGAATTCCAATTTGGAAGCGTTTTAGGGCCACAACTTCAACGGATTCTTGATTTTAATGAGCAAGCAAATCTCATTAGTCAGAAGGAAATTCAATACCTGAACTCAATAAATCAAACAGAAGGCCAATTTGTATCCTATGCAAACTATGAGTTGCATGCTGAAGAAGCTATGTTAGACGGGACAACATCCTTAGGTTGGATGAAAAATATGATTATTTCCTCCCGACCGCAAAATGAATCATCTTTTAGAGGTCCTTTAACCTATTATCCAAAAGTTCGGGTTTACAATGGGTTAAAAAATAATCATAATGGTTACGAAGACTTTGTTTTTACTGGCTCCAATTCACCTACAGCTGATGAGCCAGATGCACGAGATCAACGTACCCCTTTGTTTTCTAACCCAAGCTACAGTGCCCCATACACTGCAATGGACATTTTCCCTTTTCCACGAAAGGAAATGAGAGACCACCTTAGGGGGATGCTATTGGAACATATTGTATATAATAATGATGGTAAACAGGTTAAAAAGGTTTTGAACAAATATGGGATAAACCTCCATAATTACTTGAGCCCCGTGATGTATGGATTTTCTGCTGGTACTGAGCCAACCCCGCAAAATCGAAAGCGCTATGGACGATATAAAATCTCAGCCGATTGGATTGTTCTTGAAAGAACCACTGAAACTATATTTGATTCTCAAAATACACCAATCGGTTCTTTTATAACTGTTTCTGAGTTTATTTATGATCCTCAGAATTTGCAACAGATTGAAAGTATCAAGTATAACCTGGCTGATCCTAGTTCGAAAATTGTTACCAAAACAAAGTATGTAACACACCCTGATTATAATTACACACCTACTGCTATGGCTAATTGCCAGCAGACCTATGATAATTGTATGGCGAGTTGTGACACAGAGCCTGACCCACAGGTTCAAAATTACTGTTGGCAAAGTTGTTATGACCAGTTTTACAATTGTGAACTGAACATTGCAGCTAATGCATCACCTGAAACAGGTGCATTGGTAGCTCTGGTCAATAATCATCAGATAACATCGCCAGTGGAAATTCAAAATTTTGTTCGGGAGCAAAGTGATGAAAAATTGATTTCATCGGTAGTTTATAAATATACCCGTGAAGGAAGCCCTACGATTTTTGTTAAACCAAAAACAATTTGGGGTACTAAGGAAATTATGAATCCTTCGGCTTATCAAACGTCAAAGGTTGAGAGTAATGGTATGTTTACTGCTGATACGCGTTTGAGATTACTTCATTCCTTTGATAGCTATCAACAGAATACCGGTAACCTGCTTCAGCAAACATCGATGGATGGTATTAAAACGCAATATACCTGGGGACACAATAATTCCCTTGTAACACAATTTTCGGTAAACCCCGGTTCATCGATTTCACAAACGTTCTCTTACAATCACAAACCGTTGGTAGGGTTAAACTATGTAACCGATCAAAATGCCATTAAGTATTATTACGATTACGATCGGTTAAACCGACTTAAGCTGGAAAAGGACAACGATGGAAATATTACTGCACGTTATCGGTATCACTATAAAACCAGTAAAGGTTTTAATACATCAATTTCCGGAACTAATTATGGCATTGTGGGGCAGTCTGTGCATTTATCATCATCAGATGACCTCGAGTATGGTCAAATCTCCTACGAATGGAATATGGGTGATGGTAATATTCGGACTTCCACATCTGTAAGCCACATTTATCAGATTCCCGGCAATTACACGGTAACGTTGAAGAAAACTAATCCGGAATACGGAACAGTCACCATCACGCATCCCATGACTGTAAATAGTCCACCCTCCATACTTATTGGTGTCACCGGTCCAACAAGTATTGACTTATGTAATTACAATTTTGAGCCAACATCCTTCACTGCAACCGTACGCTTAGGCTGTCCCCCTTATTCCTTTACCTGGGAGTACCGTTACAATGGAGGTTCATGGATCACATACGCTTCTGGATCCCCTGTTCAGGCTCCACCAGGCTTTGTTTATCAGGAGGGTTATTGGGAGGTTCGATGCACAGCTTACAGTGGTGCATGCAACAATCAAGTTACTTCCCAGTCAATTTGGCTCACAACATACAGAAGCGACCCTAATTGTTTTGGCGGACCAATAATGCATCAAAACTAGTGCTATGAAACAAAGTTTTATTTCCATTTTGATTTGGTTGGCTGGCGTCCCAATGGTATGGTCACAGACACAACCCCCGGTTAATGCTCCTGCTGATCTGAACCGAAATTTTGTTCGAACAGAGAAGATGCTTGTAAAAGGAGTAACGAGCGAAAACAATGTATCGAATTTGCCTGTCGAACAAAAAACAACGATCTATTCCTATGTTGATGATATGGGTAGACCTGTGCAAAGCATCACGGTACAAGGTAGCCCATCTAAACAAGATGTTATTCAGTTTCAACACTATGATGCTTTCGGCCGCGAACTTCAAAAGTATCTTCCATACACATTCAATAATGCGAGTGGATATGGTACCTACAGATCTAACTACGTTAATGAACAAGCAAACTTCTATTCAAACACACAAGCAGTTGCGCATGATCAAAACTCTTACAGCGTTTTGCGATATGACAATTCGCCATTAAATCAGATTCGAAAAACATGGGGTACAGGATGGAGCTGGCACGAGTCACAGGAAAATAAACCTGTAACTGAGAGCTTAAGATTTAATACTGAAGGCGAAGTTTTTAAGTATACCTACTCAGGCACAGGTTTCCCTATGATTGGGATAGGAACTTATCCGGCTAATGTACTCGCAATTAGTGAAATGGTTGATGAGCAGGGTTTAATCAAAAGGATATTCAAAAATTTTAAGAATCAGGTTTTGCTGGAGCGAACCGGTGACGGTACACTATGGCACGACACTTATTACATCTACGATTATGCCGGTAATATTACTTTTGTTTTCCCTCCAGAAGCTTCTTCCAGGTTAGTTGAGTACAATAATTTTTGGGCCAGCAGGCAGCAATTTCTCGACACCTGGTGCTTTCAATATAAGTATGATCAGTCAGGTAGACTTATTGAAAAAAAAGTACCTGGTTCGGGCTGGGTGTACAACATCTATGACAAATGGGACAGATTAATTCTTACACAAGATGCTAAGCAACGGATTGGAGATATGTGGTCGTACACAAAGTATGATGAACTTAACCGACCGATTCTTACTGGCTCTATAAAGGGCTCAAGAACTTTCTTTCAAAATACCATTGATGCAATAAATAGCCGGTTTTTTGAAGTAAGACAAAATAATTCAATCGGTTATACCAACACTGCCTTTCCTGTTCATAACGCACCGCTCACCATTACTTATTATGATGACTATTCTTTTAAAAATTATTCAGGCTGGGATGAGGTAGCAGGAACAAACTACAACTACGTTTCTGAAACCGGGTTTTTGCCTGTTGCTCAAACCCTTACAATAGCAAAGGGTTATACAACAGGTACCAAAACTTATGTACCAGGTGATGACCGTTGGTTAAATACAGTTACGTATTACGACAAGCAGTACAATGCTGTTCAAGTAATTGCTGAAAATAATATTGGCGGTCGCGACCGCATTACCCATGATATAGACTTTGCAGGCCGAACCGTAAAAACCTTGCATGTGCATACCAGTAGCATGGGCGGGCTAACGCGGCTTAGCGAATTCACGTACGACCATGCCGGTAGGTTGAAAAATGTCTTTCAGACTTTTGATAGTGGACCCCGTATACTGGTGGCTTCTCATGTCTACAATGAATTGGGTCAGTTGATTGAGAAGAACTTACATTCAGAAAATAATGGCACTACCTTTTTACAATCGGTTGATTACCGTTATAATATCCGGGGCTGGCTGACGAATATCAATAACGGCACGTTGACAAATGATAACGGAGCCACGAATGATGATACCAATGACCTGTTCGGCATGGATATCATTTACAACCAGGAAACGGTTAATGTTGGTGGAACCAATGCAGATAAACTGTATAATGGTAATATTTCCGCTATCCGTTGGAAGACTAACAACCTGAAAGATGCACCACAAGAAAGAATATACCGGTACAAGTATGACGCATGGAGCCGTATGGAATTGGCATACTATGCACAAAAAAACAGTAATGTATGGAACGGAAACGCAGGCCGGTTTAATGAAACGGCCGGGTACGATAATAATGGTAATATTCAAAACCTGGTTCGAACCGGGCAAATAGGAACCAGCACGGCCACCATAGACCAACTTGGTTATACCTATACAGGTAACCGGTTACAAAATGTTCATGATCAAACAGCAGCCTATTGGGCTGCCTCGGCCAATAACCCTGACTTTGGTTTTACAGAAGTAAGCCACACGCTGGGCATTACCGAGTATGGGTATGATGCCAATGGCAACATGACATACGACCTGAACAAGGGAATTGAAGAGATAAAATACAACCACTTAAACCTGCCCACACAAATCAAATTCGGTGGCAATCGTATTATTGATTATACCTACGATGCCCTCGGCAATAAACTACGCACCGTGGTGCGTACCGGAAATGCAACAGCACATTCTACAACTGATTACGTTGGCGGCATTCACTACCAGGATGGACAACTGGCCTTTGTACTCACCGATGAAGGACGGGCGGTTAAACGCAACGGAACTTACGAATATGAGTACTTCCTTAAAGACCATCAGCGAAATGTACGTGTGGTGTTTGGATCTTTGAAAGTTACCGATGCGTACAAGGCAACCCTGGAGCCCGAGCGGGATCAGCAAGAGAAGAATGTTGACGGATTTAAAAACATAACCCGCATTACCGGGTATAACCGCACTGCCAAAAGCTACGAAGTACCTAACCCTCAATATGCGGCCGGGTTGAACGGGGCTGTTGGCCCAGCCAAAATGTTAACCGTACAACCGGGCGACAAGGTAAGGCTGATGGCGCATTCACGCTATACAGGCTCAGTTAGTGGTACAAAAATAATCCCATCCGTATTGGCCGCAGCGGTAACCTCAGCCTTCCAGGTAATGCCAACGGGCGAAACATCAACCGCTTATAGTGCCTTGAATAATGCGGTTATTGGCGCTACTGCTAACCCGAATGCTGGGGCGCCAAAAGCCTACCTCTGCTACTTCATTTTCAACTCTACCTACACCTGGTCGCAGTTTGGGTACCATGCCATCAGCACCACATCAGCGGTGGCATTTGAAGCCTTGCAAATTGACCTGACCATTGCCCTGCCTGCCGGCAGTACTACGGGATATATGTACGCCTATGTGGCCAATGAAACAACCGGTACCACGGTGTATTTCGATGATGTTGAAATTGTACACGAAAAAAACCAACGGGCGTTACAGGTAGTGCAAACCAGCGATTATTACCCGTTTGGGCTACCCATACGGCCGTTGAGTTATCAGAAACAAACCCTTGACCTGGCCCGAACCAAAAACAAATACACCTTCCAGGAGCAGGAAGTGCAGGATGGGTTTGATCTGGGCTGGTACCAGTATAAATACCGCATACACGACCCGGCCATTGGCAGGTTTGGATCAGTGGATCCATTATCTGAAAAGTTCTACTATAATTCTACTTATGCATTTAGTGAGAATAGGTTAATTGATGCAATCGAATTAGAAGGCCTTGAATCTATAAGATATGATTTTATGAAATATATTTCTCCAATTGCATTTAATATTAACTATGCACATGGAACTCATAGAACAGGGATTGGTTTTGATATTTCAATTGGCGTACCTAAGGTTTTTCCATTCAGTTATAGGCAGAGCTTTGGTGCAACGCTTTGGGGGTACGATGCGCTTCAACAAAAACCAATTGTGGAGACACGAACTGGTAGAGAAACGAGTTACTTCGGTGTCTTGTCTATAGAAAGTAAGGATTATAGTAGCGGCTTAACTTCTCAAGGAACTGGAACAATAACCTTGGGTGGGCCATTGCTAAATATCAGGAATGAGAATGATTGGTATCCAAACTGGATTACTAAAGGATTAGATCCTTTTAATATTCATCCCCAGCATATCGGGGATTCAAGAGATGGATTTAGGACTGAGGCTTTTAATGCACGATTTGGAGCATTCAATTTTGGTTTTAATTTAGCAACTGGTATGCCAGATAAAAATCCGTCTGGTGTTGATCTCCTTATTGGAGGTAATAAAGGAACATATATAAAAAATGCACCATTTGATCCAGATCAGTTTAGACTAGGGTTAGGTTATATTGGATTTGGTAACTTTAAATTCGGAATTAATAGTGAGCAGTATATAAGGGCACCCATTCAGAACTCATTTCATAGTTTAATTGGGAGTCCCTGGTTTAGGGTAATGCCTGGTAACACTCAGTTATTTTTGGAATATTCTTCTTCAACAGGAACAGGATGGTAAGGGTAAGTATTCTTTTAATTTTATTCCTAGCCTTAAGCGGTTGTAAGCATGTGCTGGGACCAGATGAGGAACTAACTTTAGAATGTAAGTCATTTAATAATTACTCACTTAGGCTTGATGGTTATTATTATGTTTCAAAAGACAAATCCAGTGAAAACACCGCGGCTTTTTTTTTATATCAAAATGGCGTGATTCATTCTTTTGGCGCATTTCCAATTACTGAAATTAAAGAAAGAGAAAAATTATTCTACGATAGTATATTCATTGAAAAGGTTAGGAAAATTAAATTTTTTTGGGGTGTCTTTGATGTTGATGAGAAAGATATAACTATTGAGATGTGGTATCCTGGAAATGGGCCTTTGTTAGTTTATAGAGAGTCAGGTAAGATCTTAAATGACACAACATTTATTATCATTGAGTCTAGTCGATTAGATGGCACTGAAAAAAAAAGTGTAAATCATGTTTACAGATTTAGAGAATTTTCACCAAAACCAGATAGTTTAAATGTTTTTTTATGTACAAAGTAGTTCTCAATAATTAATGAGGTTCATTTATAAATCTATATTAGGATTCATTATCACTTCCTGCTCACTTTTTAGTGAAGATGAACCAAAGGTTTTGTTGGAAATGTTTAACGAATCAATTAGCGATGCTTGTGTTTATGGTGGCGTAAGGGTTGCAACCGGTTTAGACGAGAACCATAATGGTGTGTTGGATGAGGCTGAAATAACGGATTTTCAATACCATTGCCACAAGGCGCCAAGTAATGGTGTACAAAGCAAAATTGAGTATGAACCTTACCGGAATTATGAACGGTCAGATAAGGAAAAAGGTCTCAGGCTATCCATCGGGCATGACCTGGATGGTGATGGCCACCTTCTCAAGAAAGATGCCTTGTACTATGATATTTATCCAGACAAAGTCAATGAAGTAGTATATAACACTGAAATTTATACAAAAAAGTCAGCGCTCGTTAACCTGAACCAATCGTTTAAATTACCGGATGTTCTTTCCGTCTCTGGAACAGAGACAATAAGTTTAGCAGGAAACGTGCCCAACATTAACCTGAGCGATTTTCCTAAGTACTATTACATCACTTATGAAATACGGGGTTTTTGGGAGGGGGAGGATAACCTTGTAAACATTGAATTGTATAATGTAACTGACGGTGTGACTTTCACCAACTCAAAGGGAGTTCAATATACCGAAGGAATAGAAGATTTATTTGGTGCGGTAATTACCTCAGCTTTTCCTTATCCTGATAAAGTCATAGAAGTGGGTTTGAAAATATCGGGCAAGTTGCCTGGGCAAAAAGTTTATGTGGAAAACGGTAACCTTAATTTCAGAACCTTGCGAGAGGAATAGTGTATGAAAACAGTTCTTTTACTAATAGGGCTTGGTTGCTTTGTATTTGCTGAGGCCCAGCAAATAGAAGAAGCACAGATCGGCACTTGGACAGCTTATGGTGAATTGGGAGGTGCCGGTGTACAATTTTATACCGTTAATGCCGAGTACTTGCTGTGGAAAGTTGGAAGATTTAATGTTCATGTTCGTGGAGGGATTGGTTTTGGTAAATTTATCAGTCACAACTGGAAAATTAATGGTGAGGAACGTTACTTAAATTTTTTAGCCATACCTGTTGGGTTAAGTGCGTACAATTTTGTTGGCTCCGATCACCATGTAGAATTTGGATTTTCTGTTGGGTACGTGAATGGAACGGAAATTAGCTTTAAGAACATCCAAAATAGCACGATTTTACTTACGCCAGCATTTGGATATCGTTTCCAAAAGCCTTCCGGGGGTTTGATTTTTAAACTATTATATACACCTAATATTCCTTTGCATGAATTTAATGAACGGCATTTTAATACAGATTATGGAAAAAATTTTAGACAAGGGATTGGAATATGTGTTGGATATGCTTTTAAAAAGCGGGTATGAGCAGGATTTTTCCCATAGTATTATTTTTTCTCTGGGTACTACATGCAGTGGCGCAAGTTCCTTTTGATGTTAAGCTGAGCCAAAAGCATCTTGCGAAGATTGAGCAGGCTAAATCGGGTAAGAATAAATTACGCTTATACCGTAAGTTTTTTAAGGAGGATAGCCTGCAACAAGCCAAGGCGTACGAAACGCAATTGCAGAAACACTATGATAGCCTATTGGCTTCAAATGGCCTTGAGCGTTTGGCTCTTGATTCAGCTCGTATTGACTCTTTGATCAAGCAAAATATGGAGGAGATGTTATTGGATACAGCCGAAATCAGAAATAGAGCTGAGGCGGTTATTCGATCATCTGGTATTGGGGATGGTGTTGAAAAAGTAAGCGGGTATAAGGATCAGTTGCGCGATTTCGATGAGGATTCATTAAAAAGTGGAGTTATCAGCATGTTCAATGAAAAAGCCTTAGAGAAGGTTAGCTCCATTGAACAAATACAAGACCTTAAAGATATTCAAGCTCAGAAGGAAAGTCTGGATCCTTGGAGGAATGACCATGTTTCAATAAATCAACTACAAGACACTGCATTCATAAAAAATTTGGCGCGTAAAGAGGCAGAGGAGCTGGCATTGGAATATTTATCGGAGCATTCAGAATTGCTTGATCCGATTCAAAAGAATATGGATCGGTTGATGAAAAAATTCTCTGTTGTCCCCAATTCAAATGACCTTGGTTCAGCCATTAAACGAAGTTCCCTCAAGGGTAAAGGTATCCGAGAACGCCTGTTTCTTTCCCTTAATTCTCAGGTTATAAGTATTGAACCTGTTTCAGTGGATATTTCTCCTATGGTGGGATATAAGTTTACTAGCAAGTTTATTTTAGGATTTGGCGGGCTATATCGTCAAACCTTTAGCCAAAATCAGGTTTCATTTGCTCCCGATGTGTTTGGATACAAGGGATTTATGAGCTATGAGCCTCTGAATAAGCTCTTTGCGTATACGGAGTATGCACGCAATTCACCAGGTGTAAATCGATCAGAAACAGGTGCCCAGCGCATTTGGAAAGATGCCTGGTTGATTGGTGCAGGTCGTAGATTTGAAGTGCATCCTAAGCTGGATATGACCATTTTGATAGCCTACAACGTGCTAAAAAACATAAATGATCCCGTTTACCCGGGTCGCTGGAACGTTCGAATTGGATTTCAGTTAAGTGAATTAGGCCTTAAGAAGATCAGGAATAGGTAGAGTTTGGACGGGTTCCATCTATCTTTGTCTGTATGGACAAAGCCAACTTTCTTATGGTCGAAAACGACACCTTGCTCCGGCAAGGGTTTGTTAATTTGCTAAAGCGGGAATACTTTGTTCGTAATGTTTATGAGGCTGCCAATGCGGTTGAATTTGAGGCTCAACTAAATAGCCATGCCATTGACATAATCCTGCTGGATATTCATTTAGGGGGGGTGAGTGGGGTTGAATTACTTTTGAAACTTCGAAAGATGCCTGTACAGCCAAAGGTTATTGTTGTTACGGGGTTAGAGGGCATTGAGTTAGTGATTAACCTATTGAAAGCTGGAGTAGATGCCATCGTTTCGAAATTGGATGGATACGCAGAAGTTGTAAGAGCAGTAAAGGTGGTTATGAAGGGTGAGACATATTTTCCAGACCATGTTGTACAGGTAATCCGGAATAATGCCAGCCGGTGGGAGAGTGTGCCACCGGTAACCCTTACTGACCGGGAAAAGGAATTTTTGAGGGCGCTTTCGCAAGGCCTTACAACAAAGGAAATTGCTGTGAACTTAAAAATGGCTGAGAGCACGGCAGAAACTTACAGATTAAGGTTGCAGAAAAAGTTAGGGGTACATAATACGGCCGCCTTGCTGGCGTATGCGTATTCGAATGGTATGAAGTAGTTTCGACTTAATCTGACAGTTGGGTTAACTTAGAAGTGCAAACAATCAAGTTAAACCCTTTAAACTGTCAGAAAATGAGAACAGAAACGAAGTTAATCAAAACGAAATTAGGTCTTATCAATTTAGCTGAACATTTGGGTAATGTCAGCCAGGCATGTCGGATGATGGGTTACTCCCGCGACAGCTTCTACAGAATCAAAGAGCTTTATGATACAGGTGGTGAACTGGCTTTGAAAGAGGTCAGTCGCAGGAAAGCTATTCCAAAGAATCGTGTCGAGCCAGAAGTTGAGCAAGCCGTTGTCCGGATGGCTATCGATCAACCCGCTCTAGGGCAGGTGCGCGTGGCCAATGAACTTCGCAAGCGCGGTGTATTTGTGTCTCCTGCTGGCGTGCGCTGCGTTTGGCAGCGCCACGACATGGAGACTTTCGCTAAACGGCTAGCTGCGCTTGAAGCAAAGGTTGCTCAGGAAGGAATCATTCTCACCGAAGCACAAATGATCGCCATGGAGCGTAAGCGAGAAAAACGCGAAGCCCTCGGAGAGATTGAGACTGAACATCCGGGCTATCTTGGCGCACAGGATACTTACTACGTTGGCAATATCAAAGGGGTAGGCAGAATCTATCAGCAGACCTTCATTGATACGTATTCGAAAGTTGCTTTTGCCAAGCTGTATGATCGTAAGAACGCTATCACCGCAGCAGATATGGTAAACGACAAAGTCGTTCCATTCTTCGAGGAGCAGGAAATTCCATTGCTGCGTGTCCTTACCGATCGTGGCACCGAATATTGCGGAAAAGCAGAGTATCATGAATATGAGCTCTATCTACGAATCGAAAACATCGAACACTCAAAAACGAAGGTAAAAAGTCCTCAGAGCAACGGAATCTGCGAACGCTTCCATCGGACCATCCAGGATGAATTCTATGCGGTGGCCTTCCGGAAAAAGTTGTATCAGTCACTGGAAGAACTTCAGGCAGATCTTGATGTGTGGATCAAAGAATACAACGAGCAAAGAACGCACTCAGGAAAGTATTGCTTTGGAAGAACTCCCTGGGAAACGTTCCTGGCTTCCAAAGAGCTTGCTATCCAGAAGATGGTTGATCAAAATTATGAATCAGCATGATCACTCGTCCGCATTGCTTCCTCATAGGCCGCAAACAGCCGCAAGCGGAAAAGAAGTCAAGGGTGGCTTTGGCTGTGTGTAGGATTTTGCGCGGCCACTCGCGCAGCCCTTGACTTCTTTGGAGCGGTGGCTACCTTTGCCTTTGAGGAAGGAATGCCTACCTGACTGTCAGATCAAGTCTTAGCTATTACAAATGGTATTCTATAAATTCAAAGTTCTATTCTTCCAAGTAATGGTCGCAAGTAGGCCTTTTTTTCCAGAACCATATTTGATTTTTGCCTGAATAGCTTCTGCCCGCATTCGCAGGCTGTTGTACTTCTCATTTAGCTTTTTTATAGTTTCGTCTAAAGTCACCTCACCTGTTCCATCGTCCTCAACTTCAACTACTAATTTGTTTTTGTCCCAAATTAGGCGCACCCATATGTGCCAGGCCGTAGAGTGCTTAAACGCGTTATGAATAAGTTCCTGAGTCATGCGGTATAGGTATTTTTTTACTACTTCCGGTAATATGAATTCTACACCAACCTGCTCAAAGTGAATGTGATTACCTCCTCGTATTTCCATGTTCTGACAGAGAATAGATATTTGCTGTGCAAATGGTGCTTCAGCATTTTCAGCCGCATTTAGTCTTTTGGAGATGCGCCTGATCGATTCAATAGCCATTTTCAAATCCGCTTCCATCTTTATCAAGCCATTCTGTAGTTCAATTGGATGATCAACAGCTTGCTCCAAATGCTTTAGGTTAAGTTGTAAAAGGTATATTTTTTGAATCAGGTCATCGTGTATTTCAGCGCCCATTTCATTGACAATATTTTCAAATATTTCAGCTGCCTGGGCAGAAATTTGGTGGGAAAGGTCTTTTTGTGGGATAATACTGAATCCAAGAAAATTGAAATTCATACTGAGCTTGCTTTCTGGTATACAAATGTATTAAATTGTACTTTGTACTACTGTCCCATTTACATATGAAAAGGAGATATTGTTATACTATATTTCTTTCCATCTTTTTTACTTCATTAGTGGCGCAAAAATCAAATCTTGATTCGCTTGAATTGGTTTTGAACAAAAGTTCTTTGAAGGATAGTATTCCGCATCAAGTATTTGATCAATTAATAACGGAATATGTATTGGTTGATCGCAAAAAGGCAATTCGTTATGCTCGTCAATACCATAGCCTTACAAGTGAAAAGGGCGATTCACTTAGGTTTTTGCAATCTGGCTGTAAGTTGGTTATTGCTCTCTTTTATAACGAGCTATATGATTCATGCCAAATACTAAATGCATATTTATTGCCGTTAGCAAAAAGACTTAAATCAAACAGACACATAAATTATCTTACCTCCGCACGAGGAACAGTTCATGCTTTTCAAGGCGAATATGAAAGTGCTCTCGTAGATTTATCGAAGGCATTGGAATTACGGAGAGCAGATGGTGATCCCAGTTACATTAGTCTTTCATTAAACAATTTGGGATTGGTTTATTATAAGATGAAAGCATATCAAAAAGCTTTGGATTTTATAAACGAGAGTATCAGCCTGAAAGAACAGCATCAGGATTATTTTGATTACGATATCGCCCTCACTAACGCAGCACTTTGTCATGTGCATCTGGGCAACTATAGTGAAGCAAATCAATTATTTGAAAAAGCCATTGCCGGGAGCCAAATGAGCCCATTTTCAGAAGCCATGGTTTGCTATGGTCGTGGTATTATAGCGTACAATTTAGGTAGGTACAATATCGCTAAGAATGAGTTTTGGAAATCTTTTCAGATTGGTCAAGTTATCAATGATTTTCGGACGCAGGCTGATAATTTATTGTTCATAGGAAAAATAAACTTTCTTCAAGGCAACACTGACGCAGGTTTTAGTAACCTGTTAAAAGTTGAGCAGGTTGCCGAGCAATTCAAGTATCGTCAAATGTTGATTTCCGTAATTGAAGAATTGATATTGAATTATGAGATATTGGGTGATTTAGGTCGACTCGTGTATTATCAGGATAAATATATTTTGTTAAAAAATGAGGTATACAATACCCGTTTAACTGAGCAGATGGCCACAACAGAAGTAAGATTGAAACGGATGGAGAATGAGGAGACATTAGCGAGACAGGAACAAATGGTTAATTTAAGCAAACAAGTTTTGAGATCACAAAACTTAGTAATTATTGCAATTGTAGGGTTGATTATTTTAGCCGTTTTTGCAGTTATTCTGATAAGAAGAAAATCGAAGATTGAGAAGCGACTGAGTAAAATACTTGCAATTCGAATAAAGAACCGAGTAAGGAATCTTGAGCAATTACTTGATGATGAGTTGCATCGATGTCAGCAGCAAAAGATTTTCTTTGAACTGGAAGCTAAACAACTTGCCGCAAAGTTGGCTACTTTAAAAGGCATTGAGTATGTTACAAAAGTAGGTAATGGAAATAATGAATTTTGGCTAAAGAGGTTAATCAAAGATTTGGAAAGTTCATTAGTAGAATCGAAAGCTCGAATTAATGACCTTGAGAAGATGAGTTAATTCTTAAAACCTATGATAAGGACATTCAGCAAAGAATTTATACTATTTATTGCTTGCTTATCATTCGGTAATGGTTTAGCACAGACCACATCTAAAGACAATCGGTACTTAGAATTGGTTATAATTGACTCTTTGAAGGCAGCATTGAATCATTATACTGACCCTCATCAGATCATTGATTTACAATGTGATTTGGCATACGAATACACAGCAACCGATCTCCAGAAAGCTCTTGAATGCTCAAAAGTATCCTATCGGGATGCCAAGTTATTGGGTGATAGTTTAAAAATGGTTAGCGCAGGCAGAATGGTTTTATCAGCCCACCGCAGATTGAACAATAATGATTCTGCTACATGGATGGGAAATGAGATTTTGCAAGTTGCTCGTAGGAATCAATTTGTAAATGAAGTATTAGCAATAATTAACCCTTTGTCAGATGCATATGTAAATTTGGGTCAGTATGATAGTGCATTGAGACTTAATTTTGAAAGACTAGAAGCTTCATATAAGATGAACAATATCCCATCTTACCAATCATTGAATAACATTGGTTTTATTTTTTACAAAATAAAAAATTATGAAAAAGCGCTACTCTATTTTAACATGGCCCTTCAGGATTGGTTTCAAAGTGTGAAAATTGATAGTGCTGACTATGCTTTAATAGCAATAAATAAAAGTCTTAGCTTAGTGTACTTAGATAGATGCGAGGAGAGCAGTAGAATTATCAAATCAATTGTTTATAGCCATCGTAATTGTACCGATGATGACCTTTCAAATGCCTTTTATGCTCTTGGCTTAAATAATTTAAGGCAAGGCGAATATGAGAGCGCAACAGTAAATTTCGAGACTTCAATTATTTATGGTTTACAAGCCAATAATTTTCGACTTGTATGCGATAGTTATATTGGTTTGGCGAAGGCTTCTAAGTCGGAAGGTAATGAGTTAAGTGCCAAAAGATTTTTATACAAATCGTTGGCTATAGCGGATCCCTTGATGTACTCTGAAATTTTATTAACTGCTTACGAAGAACTTTTAATTCTAAAGAGCTTATCAATCAGGGAGAAGGCAACGATTCAAGGTAATTATATTGATCTAAAGGAATCAAAATACAATACTATGCTCCGTGAGCATCTAGCCAAGCAGGAGGCTGAATTTTATGAGCGGAATAATGCGGAGCAGATTAAATATCAAAAGGAAGAATTAGTTTTCCTTGAAGATTTAAAAGAACTTCAATTCTATATTATTGTTGTTATTACCATAGTACTACTTGTAGTCATTTTTATTTTATTTTCGATATATCGCCTTCGCAATTGGAAAATTCGATTAAAGCTGAAATTAGAAAGGGGGTTTCGCAGTAGAGAAATGTTTTTGTTGCAGGAAATTAGTTCAGCCACAACCAAAAAGAAGCATTATGAAAAATTGCTTTTTAGAATCAGACAACACTCTGAAGATTCGTTCGACCAGCTTCTTACCTAGTTTAAGGAATTTTTGACCTATTGTATAAAACCCGTTGTAAATCAGTTTTCGTTTCAGTTATCCATTCAATAGCGAACACTTATTAGGTTGAAAAATAAAGTGTTACAGATGCTAAAAACGCTCAAATTTTGATGTAAGGTTTTACCTGATTTTGTCAAAAAAGGTACTTAAAGTAACACTTTAAGTACCTTTTTCTACATGACCAGATTGATGATAAGTCATGACTTTAGGTTGTTCACCTCATTAATAGGTCTGTTTATCTGCTGATTTTATAAGGTTTTGAGGTTTTAAGAGGCTTTCACTATAGCTTTTCAATCAGGTTTGACACCTGTATTGTTTTACCGTAACCCTGAAAATTATACTGGTTACCAGGGATTTACTTGCATTAACGTGAATGATAGGAGAAACCAAGTTGGTTTTTTAGGGCGTTGTTTCGTTGAGAATTTTCTGGCATGCAATTGTTATTTGAAAGGGTGATTACAGCTTGAGAGTGATTGATCCTTAACTAAGGATTCGAGTAGGTCGGTCATAAAAGGAAAACAGTACCCACAACCGTAGTTGCAAGTACTGTAACCCCTTGACTTTCAATAACTCAATGTTAGAATTTATCTTCTGTAACAAATCCTCCTGCGGGCTCATCATATGCCCTCTGTGGTTGAGTATTTGTGGTTTCTTTAATCTCATCCCCAGTGGATTTGCTTATGCTCGTTACAGTAAAAGAAGCTGTTGCTATTGCAACTATTGCCAAAAGTATTGATGCTTTAGTTTTCATGTTGATGCTGATTTAAATAGCTGAAAGAATCAATTTTTGCCTTGATCACCTTGCACACCAGCTGCTCCGTTATCAAGTTCCGTTGTAGGCTTAATCTCTTCATCACTGCAAGCAGATAAACCAACTGAAACGAATAATGCCAAGGCTAAAGAGTAGAGTAACTTTTTCATAATCTTATGGGGTTTAGTTTTAGAGTTGTTCTTAATGTTTAAATTGTAACCCAAATATGCAGGATGTAATGGACTCCATTTCAGTTAAAAATTTTGCAAAATTACCAGTGTACCAATTTTTCAACAAGTTTTCATTTAATGCTCGGATACTCCATCCTTCCCAAATTCTATTGATCCTAGTTTCTGTTACTGCTTACAGTCAAAATGCTCGTATTGATTCTTTAATTAAATTAAATGCTTCTGCTTCAGGTGGGGAGAAAGCTGATGTTTTGTATGAATTGGCATATGAATTTATTGATGTTGATAATATTCAAGCAGTTGAGTTTTCAACTGAGAGTCGACTATACTCAGCTCGTATCGGTGATAGTCTAAGAATAGTAAGGGCTTGCCGTTTACAAAGTTCAGCTTATAGAAGACTTGAAATTTTGGATAGTGCGATTTCGACAGCAAAGTTTGGTCTAGATATCGCGGTGCGTAATGGCTTTAGGGATGAAGTCAAGATTTTATTAAACTCTGTAGCGATTACCCATTCATTGAAAGCGGAGTATGATGTGGCTTTAGCTTATCATTTTGAATCATTGATAATACGAGAAGAAATAGGAACTCAGAGTGAAGTCAGTGTTACTTTAAATAATATCGGCTTCATCTACTTCAAATTGAAAAATTATCAAAAGGCATTGGAGTATTTTGAAAGGGCTTTAAACATTAAAAGAGAAATTAATGATGTTTACGGCCTGGACAGACTTTTGATTAATCTTGGTGTTTGTAATATACATCTAAAAGATTTTGCTCGGGCTTTAAATTCCATTAAAGAAGGATTGAAGGTATGTGGAGAGAATTGCGGAAGTGATATTTTGATTGAAGGTGAGTCAGGATTAGGAGTTGCATATTACTATTTGGATGATTTTGATGAATCACATAGACACTTCACTCAGTCCTTAAATTTTGCAACCGATAATGATAACAAGAGGTTTCAAGCAGAGAATCTTGTATATCTCGCTAGAATAGAGTTAAGAAGAGAAAACCTAAAGCAAGCTGAGGCGCACCTTCTCAGAGGTGAGGATATCGTTACATCACTGGGTTATAATCAACTGGTTTTGGATTTTTATAAGGAATTCTCAAATCTTTATAGCCTGCAGAGAGAATTTGAGAAAGCCTCGATTTATCAAAAGAGATATATTAATTTAAAAGATAGCCTTATTGGCGAAGAACTTATCAAAAACATCGCCAAAACCCAAACCCAGTTCGAAGAACGTGAGAACCTGAGAACCATTGAGCTTAAGGATGAAGCCCTCGCCCGCCAGCGTATGCTCAACCTGGCAATCGGTACCATTGCCTTTCTGGCGGCCTTATTGGTGTTTGTATTATATCATAATAACAAAGTAAGAAGGAGAGTAAATGCGAGGTTATCTGTAACGAATACAAAACTGGCCGAAGCCAATGCCACCATTGAAGCCCAAAACAAGCAATTGCAGTCATACAATGACAAACTTGAAGCCGAAGTAAAAAAGGCTACAGCCGATTTATTGGTGGCCAATACTTCCCTGGAAAAGGTGAACAAAGAACTGGATAATTTTATTTACAAAACCTCTCACGATATACGTGGCCCTTTGGCTAGCCTTAAAGGCATGTGCAATGTAGCGTTGATGGATGTAAAAGACCAGTTGGCGTTGGGCTATTTGCAAAAACTTGATGAAACCGCTACCAAACTGAACCGCATATTAACCCGGTTGCTCATCATCAACCAAATCAACAGTGCAGCTATACATCCTGAGCCGTTGGATATGGATAAAGTAGTGGACGATATTATCTTGCTTGAATCGAAGAAGGGATTGCCAAAAGGTTTTCAGTTCAAAAGGGATATTCAACGGAACATGATCTTCCGCTCCGATGATGCATTAATCCGTATCATCCTCGAAAACCTGATCGACAATGCCATCAAGTTTCATAATGATTCCGAGCGTGTGGTTCCTTTTGTGCATATTAAGATCTTTATCGAAGGGCCGAACCTACACGTTCATGTAATCGACAATGGTGTGGGTATTGCCCTGGAGAACCCCGACAAAATTTTTCAGATGTTTACACGGGCCTCTGAAAAGTCGGGTACAGGCGGACTTGGTCTGTACCTGATCAAGCAAGCTGTTAGCCGCCTGGGCGGGGATGTCGGTCTGCAATTAACTTCAGAAGGATTTACTGAATTCTATGCCACCTTGCCGCTCGAAATTCCAAAGGAATTAACAGAGGCGTCCCAGGAACAGGAGAACGAAGAGACCAAAGCCAGCGCCTGATTTTTTTACCTCCCGATCAATGCACATCTTTGCAATTCACAAATTTGTGATTGGTGTTTTATTGTTATGAAGAAATTTAAGCGAACCACTGTAACCGCAGCTTTGCCCTATGCGAATGGGCCATTACATGTTGGACACATTGCAGGTGCTTACCTGCCTGCTGATACCTATGTGCGCTATTTAAGGTTGCGTGGCGATGATGTGATTTTTATTTGTGGCTCTGATGAGCATGGAGTGGCCATAACGTTAGGTGCAAAGAAGGAGGGAGTTTCACCCCGTCAGTTCGTAGATAAGTATCATGGGTTGATGAAGCAAGCCTTTACGGATTTTGGGATTTCATTTGATATCTATTCCCGAACATCATCCGAGGTTCACTACGAGACTGCCCAGGAATTTTTTAAGAAAATTTATGAGCAGAAGATATTTCTGGAGGAGACCTCTGATCAATATTATGATGAGCAGGAGCATATTTTTCTGGCAGACCGGTACATCATTGGTACCTGCCCGAATTGCGGACATGCCAATGCGTATGGCGATCAATGTGAGAAGTGCGGCACGAGCCTGAGTCCACGACAGTTGATCAACCCACGTTCTACGGTTTCAGGGAAAACTCCGGTTCTTAAGCCCACGCGTCATTGGTATTTCCCACTGGATAAATATGAATCGTGGCTACGTGAGTGGGTTATTGTCGGCCATAAGGATGACTGGAAGATAAATGTGTATGGTCAATGTAAATCGTGGATAGATCAGGGCTTACAACCCCGTTCCATTACCCGCGACCTGGATTGGGGTGTGCCTGTTCCACTGGCGGATGCAAAAGGTAAAGTGTTGTACGTGTGGTTCGATGCGCCAATCGGCTACATTTCGGCTACAAAAGAATTAAAACCAGAGGGCTGGGAGAAGTATTGGAAGGATCCGGAAACGCGATTGATTCACTTTATTGGTAAGGACAACATCGTTTTTCATTGTATCATTTTTCCGGCCATACTGAAAGCCGCTGGGGATTATATTCTTCCGGATAACGTTCCGGCAAATGAATTTTTAAATCTGGAGGGTGATAAAATTTCTACCTCGCGTAATCATGCCGTTTGGTTACATGAATACCTGAAGGATTTTCCGGGCAGACGCGATGAATTGCGGTATGTGCTTACATCCATTTCGCCTGAAACTAAAGACTCGGATTTTACCTGGAAGGATTACCAACAGAAAGTAAACAGTGAGTTGGTGGCCATTTTCGGAAATTTTGTGAATAGGGTAATGGTGCTCACCTGGAAGTATTTTGAGGGTAGGGTTCCTTCCGAGCACGAGTTACCAGGAACAACCGATCGCAGAAAGAAAATCCTTGAGCATTATAACAAGGCACACGATGAGTTGAATGTTTCGGTTAAAGAAATGATTGGTGCACTGAATGATTTTCGTTTCCGTGAAGCTCAGTTTCAATTAATGAACATGGCGCGTATCGGGAATAAGTTCTTAGCGGATACCGAGCCGTGGAAATTGGCCAAGGAAGATATGGAAGCCGTAGGCTGTATTTTAAATTATGCCATAACCATTGTGGGCAACATTGCCATAGCCTGCGATCCCTTTTTACCCGATGCAGCAGCCAGTCTGCGTAAGCAACTAAACAGTGCCTCATTTGAGGTAAACTGGAAACAATTTTGGTTAAAAGAAGAATTGGTCAATTCGGTCCCACAACATCACCAACTGGGTCAACCCGAATTGCTGTATAAAAATGTGGAGGACGAGGAGATTGAACAACAGGTGCAAAAACTACGAAAGACAAAAATGGAAAATGAAAAGCCGGTGGCCTCAGTTAAAGCTTTGAAGCCTGAAATAACCATTGATGATTTTGGTAAGCTTGACATTCGGGTGGGTAAGGTGTTGGCAGCCGAAAAAATGGAGAAATCTAACAAGTTATTAAAGCTAACGGTCGATACAGGCGTTGATCAACGAACCGTATTAAGTGGAATCGCGCAGCATTATTCACCTGAAGAAATGGTAGGAAAGCAAGTAACCTTGATTGCCAATCTTGCCCCTCGTAAAATGATGGGTATTGAATCGCAGGGCATGATTTTAATGGCCGAAGATGTGGATGGAAAACTACGCTTGCTTCAACCGAACGAAATTGTTACTCCAGGTTCAACCGTGAGCTAAATCAGGAGTTGTATAGGCTCATGGTACGATCAGGTCCGATTGTGCAGAATGACAGAATCATTTCACTGGCCTTATCCATCAGTGGAGGCAATGCCTGGAATTCTTCCTGGGTGAAGTTTCCGAGTACATAATCCACCTGCTGACCTTTATTAAAATTGTTACCGATACCAAAGCGTAAACGAGTATAGTCAGCACCTCCAAGCACCTGCTCGATATTGGTTAGTCCGTTATGACCGGCTGCACTACCTTGTTTGCGCATGCGCAGGGTACCAAACGGCAAAGCGATATCATCTACAATAACCAACAAGTTTTCCTTCGGTATTTTAAGTTCCTGCAACCAGTAGGCTATTGCCTTGCCGCTCAGGTTCATGTAGGTGGTTGGTTTGATCAAGTGAATTTGTCTTCCTTTGAACTTAAGTTCTGCTTTTTCCGCATGACGGGATAGTTCAAAGGTGATTCCTTTCACGTCAGCCAGACGGTCGAGTACCAGGAAGCCAATATTGTGTCGCGTGAGTTCATACTCGGCACCAATATTTCCCAAGCCAGCTATTAAATACTTCATCAAAAGGAAATTTCAGTGTTCAAGATAATGGGTAAAGCATAAAAAAACCTTCCTGCGTGACAGGAAGGTTTTTTACAGGATAACTTAAAGTATTATTTCTTTCCTTCTTCCTTCTTAGGAGCTTCAGCCTTTTTGGCATCAGCAGCCGGAGCGGCACCAGCAGCCGGAGCAGCAGCACCTTCAGCGGGCGTTGCAGCAGCTTCAGCAGCAAGCTTGGCAGCGCGCGGAACTTCCACTGCGGCAATCGCAGCAGCTTTAGGATCCAGGAATGTTAAGCCTTCCATTTTCATATCGGCCACTTTAATGGCATGGTGGAAGTCAAGCTCAGTAACGTCCACATCAATGTGGTCAGGCATGTCTTTGGGAAAACCCTCAACCTTCAGGGCTGCACGCTTGCGCACCAAGGTACCACCTTTATCAACACCTTTGGCTTTACCAACCAATCGGATAGGAATGCTCATTCTGATTTTTCTTCCCTCTTCAACTTTCAGGAAATCGGCATGGAGGATAACCTCGCTCACCGGATGGAACTGAACTTCCTGAAGAATCGCTTCAGACTCTTGTCCTTCGATGTTCAGGTGTACAAAGTGGGCTTCGTTGGTGTACACCAATTCGCGGAATAGAATCATGGGCGCATAGAAATGCACTTGCTCATTTCCGCCATACACAACACAGGGAACAAATCCTTCATTTCTCAATCGCTGAGAATCAGACTTGCCGAGATTCGCTCTTTTATACCCTACAATCTCAACAGTTTTCATGGTTTTAAAATTTATGGTTTAATTAATAATTACAATTTAATGAACAACGAACTAATCGATTCATGATCATGGATTTTCCGAATGGCTTTCGCGAATAATTCGGATACCGTGAGCACTTTAATTTTTGCTATCTCTTTCTTCAGGGGAATCGTATCGGCAACAACCAATTCTTCCAATACTGAATTTTCAATGTTTTCGTAAGCCTTACCAGACAGCACAGGGTGCGTACAAGCTGCACGTACGGTGCGGGCTCCTTTTTCTTTCAAGAGGGCAGCAGCCTTACAAATGGTTCCAGCAGTGTCCACCAGGTCATCAATCAGTACTACATCCTTGCCTTCCACTTCACCAATCAGGCGCATGGATTCAACTTTGTTGGCTTCTTTTCTGTATTTATCACAAACGGCAAGCTCGGCATCAAAAAACTTGGCAAAGCTTCTGGCACGTTTTATACCGCCCACATCCGGTGAGGCAAACATGATGTTCTCTAACTGAAGTGATTTCAGGTATGGAACAAATATATACGCTCCATCCAGGTGATCTACCGGGATATCAAAAAAGCCTTGAATCTGGTCGGCATGTAAATCACAAGCCATAATCCGGTCGGCTCCGGCCGCTGAAATCAGGTTGGCGATTAGTTTGGCAGCAATGGAAACACGCGGGCGATCTTTACGATCCTGACGCGCATAGCCAAAATAGGGGATAACCACGTTAACGCTGGAAGCACTGGCACGCTTGGCTGCATCTACCATCAATAAAAGCTCCATCAGGTTATCAGAAGGAGGGATGGTTGATTGGATGATGAAGACCTCATGGCCGCGCACAGATTCGGCAATAAAGGGCGACATTTCGCCATCGCTGAATTGCTGGTAGTTTACAACCCCCAGGTTTTCACCGTAAGCATCGGCAATCTTTTCGGCCAGATATGTGGTAGCCCTTCCGCTGAAAATTTTTACAGCCATCGTTTTGCGTTAAACTAAAAACCCTCCCGAAACGGTTGGGAGGGCTTTTGTTGTCCGACAAGGATTCGAACCCTGACTAAAAGAACCAAAATCTTCTGTGCTACCGTTACACCATCGGACAATTTCCTTGTTTTAAGCAAGAAAACCCTGTTTTTTGGGATTGCAAAGGTAGAATTAATTTTCAGAAAACTAATCCCTCGGACGGAAATTTCTGGCTAAAAAGTAGCCTATAAATCGGTTTCAGTACTGGCAGTTCCTTCCATAAAACCTTCGGCCCAAAACCGGTATTTATCCAGGATGGAGATAACTGCATTGCGCAGGTGGCGCTGGTTGGAATAGTCTATTTTACCATAGAGTGTAGTGGCATAGCCTTGCCAAACGGAACGGTTCTGACGTCTGTCAAAAAATTGAATCAGAAGCGTGCCCGTTTGCAAATCAAATTTTTTGCGATCGTAATTGAGGTTCTCATCTTGCGTTTTAATCCATTCTTCAATTTCGGGTTGTGCATACCCGGTAAAACCAAGACTGTCTTCAAAGAGCTTAAAATTGACTAAAAGGTGTGGCTTATTTGATGTCTGCCTGTACCCTAAGAATTTCATTCGGGAAACAATGGCCGATTCAATTTGCTCATTGATCATGGTTTCGTCATTCAAACCAACCGGCTTCATTATTTCGAAACTGCGGTATTTTTTGAATTGACCCTTATAGCTGTAATCGTACTCAACCGGAAGTTCTTTGTAGCCCAAGCAACCTGTTAGCAACCCCGCCAGAAGCAGGAGAATACACTGCCCTTTTTTCATACCCGTTTAGATTTAGTGAAATGAAGGTAACACACTAATCCTGTAAGAACAACGGGAAGCCTGTTCTGTTTTTATTAATTTTTAGAAATCCAGTTTTTAGCGTTTATGAAGGCTTCTATCCATGGTCCGATTTCATCTGTCTGACGATCTTGCGGGTAATATGGCCAGTTCCACGGGAATAGCGATCGTTCAATGTGCGGCATGATGGCCAGGTGCCGGCTATCCTCGGAACATAAGGCGGCTATGGCATTTTCTGAATCGTTGGGATTGCCGGGGTAAGCCTCATAACTGTAGATAGCCGCCACTTTACCAAACTTCGCTGCTGCGCCTAAACTGAATTGACCCTCACCATGCGCTACCCATGCGCCCAAGCGGGCACCTGATAACGACTTAAACATGATCGAATTATTCTCAGGGATGGTCAGGTTGATAAATGCCGATTCAAATTTACCCGAACCGTTATGATGCATGCGCGGATGTTGTTCACCCAATGCTGGATAAAGCAAACCAAGCTCCATCATTAATTGGCAACCGTTGCATACACCAAGACTTAGGGTATCGTTGCGTTTATAAAAATTGTCCAATGCCTTTTTTGCGCGCTCGTTGTACAGGAAAGCACCCGCCCAACCTTTGGCTGAACCAAGCACATCGGAATTGGAAAATCCACCAACGAAGACAATCATGTTTACATCGGTGAGATCTTCCCGGCCAGTAACCAAATCAGTCATGTGTACATCTTTCACATCAAAACCTGCGAGGTAAAGTGAGTAGGCCATTTCGCGATCGCCATTTACACCTTTTTCGCGAATGATGGCGGCCTTGATGCCGGTTGGTTTTCTGCGCTTTGGATCAATGCCGTAGTTTGAAAATGTTCCGGTAAATGCGGATTGAAACGTGTATGAAAGTGGTTGCTGTTTGTAGTTGTGGTAACGTAAGGTTGCGTGTTCTGCTTTACGTTGTTTTTTATCCAACAGGTACGAAGTTTTGAACCACGTATCCCGTAAGGCAGCAACATCAAATGTATGGTCTTGATGCTTATAACGGATGTTAAGCGTTGATGATTTTACAACCGAACCGAGTTTTGAAAAGGTGATGTTGTTTTTTGCCAGGATGCTCGTTACCTGATCATCATTAACCTGAAGTACTATTCCCGGATTTTCAGCAAAGAGAACTTTAATCAAATCATCACCATGATCGGTAAGATTCAGTTGCAAGCCTGTTGATGCATTCGGAAAACACATTTCCAGCAGGGTGGTGATCAATCCGCCAGAAGAAATATCGTGGCCGGATAATACCTGATTATTTTTTATCAGTTGTTGAACAACTTCAAATACTTTGCTGAAATAAGCTGCATCTGAAATTGTCGGAGCATCTGTGCCCAATACGTTAGTCACTTGCGCAAAGCTGCTTCCACCAAGTTTCCATTCATCTTTTGAAAGGTCTACGTAAATCAGTTGCGAATCCCAAACCGGTTGCAATGCCGGACTTATGGTTTTACGAATGTCCTCCACTTCGCCAACAGCAGATATGATTACGGTGCCCGGTGAAAGCACAACCTCTCCATTCGGATATTTTTGCGCCATGGAGAGCGAATCTTTTCCCGTAGGAATATTAATGCCTAACTGAATGGCAAATTCACTTACCGCTTCAACAGCCTGGTAAAGCTTGGCATTTTCACCGGTTTGTTTGGCCGGCCACATCCAGTTTGCACTAAGCGAAACACCCTTCAATCCATGCGTAAGCGGAGCAAATAGAATATTAGTCAATGCTTCTGCAATAGCCATCCGACTGCCTGCTGCAGGGTTAACCAATGCCGCACCCGGTGCATGACCAATGGCCGTGGCGATGCCCTTGTTGCTTAGGAAATCAAGCGCCATTACACCGACATTGTTCAACGGCAACTGCAATTCTCCACAGGTTTGCTGGGTGGCTACTTTGCCGGTAACGGAACGATCGACCTTGTTGGTAAGCCAATCCTTACACGCTACGGCCTCCAGTTGTAAAACTGCTTCTAGGTAAGTCGGTAGTTTTTTTTCATCATACTGAACTTCTTGAAAAACTGACTTTGAAGTAGTGTCGGTAAGAATGGTTTTAGGAGATGACCCTAACAGATGCCTTACTTCAAAATTGACAGGCTTCTTATCCTGATTAGCTTTTTCAAAAACCAATCGGTTATCACCAGTGGCTTCACCGATAACATACATCGGTGATCGTTCCCTATCCGCAATGCGTTTTAGTAAATCAATATCTTTTTCATGCAGCGCAAGTCCCATACGTTCCTGCGACTCGTTGCTCAGGATTTCTTTATCGGAAAGTGTTGGATCGCCCACCGGAATTTTATCGATGTGAATAACACCACCGGTTTCTTCCAGCAGTTCGGATAAGCAATTGAAATGTCCTCCAGCACCATGATCGTGAATGGAAACAATCGGGTTATGATCCAACTCGGCCAATGCGCGAATGGCATTCATGGCCCGCTTCTGCATTTCAGGGTTTGAACGTTGAATGGCGTTGAGTTCAATGGCATTTCCGTACTCACCAGTAGCCACAGATGAAACCGCACCGCCACCCATACCGATGCGATAGTTATCACCGCCTAACAACACAATCTTGTCACCGGGTTTCAGGTGTTCTTTCTGGCTGTCTTTCTCTTTACCGAAACCAATTCCTCCGGCCAGCATGATCACTTTATCGAAACCAAATTTTTTATCTCCTTCAAAATGTTCGAAGGTGAGCAAGCTTCCGCTGATTAACGGTTGGCCAAACTTGTTTCCAAAGTCAGAAGCGCCATCAGAAGCTTTGATTAGAATTTCTTCCGGTGATTGATACAACCACTTACGCGCTGGAAATTTTTTCTCCCACGATCTTCCACCTTCCAGTCGTGGATAGGAGGTAATGTAAACTGCTGTTCCGGCAAGAGGAAGCGATCCTTTTCCGCCAGCCAGTCGGTCTCGTATTTCACCACCCGAACCTGTGGCCGCTCCATTGAAAGGTTCAACCGTGGTAGGGAAGTTATGGGTTTCAGCTTTTAATGAAATAACCGAATCAATATCCTTCACTTCAAAGTAATCGGGTTGATCTTGTCGTGCGGGTGCAAACTGTTCAATGCGCGGCCCTTTGATGAACGCCACATTATCTTTGTATGCCGATACGATGTAGTTCGGATTTTCTTTTGATGTTTTTTTGATCAGTTGAAACAGGGTGCTTGTCTTCTCTTCGCCATCAATAATAAAAGTGCCGTTAAAAATTTTATGGCGACAGTGTTCAGAGTTAACCTGTGAGAATCCAAATACTTCGCTATCGGTAAGTTTACGGCCGAGTTCCCGGCTTACCTGTTCAAGGTATTGAATCTCTTCAGCACTTAAGGCCAACCCTTCCTTTTCGTTATAGGCAGCTATATCATCGACTTCAACAATTGCCTCTGGTTGATGATGAATTGTAAATAAATCCTGGTTTAGCACCGTGTACAAAACCTGAAGCATCTTATCGTAAGCCGCATCTTTTCCGGTAACGGTAAAGAACTCCTCAATTCGGGTGATGCCTGAAATGCCCATGGTTTGGGTGATCTCCACGGCATTGGTACTCCACGGGGTTACCATCTCTTTTCGCGGGCCAATAAAAAAGCCTGATATGGATTTTTCGGGCAGCGGTTTCGCACCTCCAAAAAGCCATTCAAGTTTTTGAATATCAGTGCTTTGTAAAGGCTGTGCCGCTCCAACAGCAAATACGATGTTGGTGGATGAACGGAAGAATAAAATCATTTAAGTTGAGGCTGAAACAAGGACATGCAAAAATAGCAGGAAGCGGGGTTCTTCCTGAAATTTTTTACCCTTTTATTAAGCTATAAAATTAGGTTTACTAAAAACCTGAATTAAATCGTTGTGTCCGCATTTCAGCACAATGAGGTTGAGGTGGGGCACACGATTAATAAATTGATTTAAGTTTTTTTGGCTTATAACCTTGTCGAACTCGCCTAATACCAGCGTTACGTGTAATTGGTTCTGGTTGAGCAAGCCAATAATTCTAGTCAGGTTAAATGATAAATGCCTGAACACAACCCATGAGTAATAAACCCGGTTACGTTTTTCTTCAGTATTCATCTGGCTTTCAGCAAAGCGGATAAGCCCCTTGTCCATTACGCTTAATCGGGTAAGCATGTTGGCTATGTTGAAAAATCGGTTTGGATGGTCAATCATGCTCTTGAACAGTTTCCGAAACAGCAGGGGATACGTGGCCAGGCTATACCAAAAACTTGTTTTAATGCCATCGGGTGCAAGCAGGTAGAGATGATCGATTTGTTTTGGAAGTCCTTCCACCAGCGATAAGGCAAACCGACCACCCAGGCTGAAACCTACCACCGAGAATTTTTCGATCTGGTTTTCGGTAAGAAAGGCCTTGATACAACTTATCCAAAAATCCTTTTCAAGCGGATTCTCACCATAGCCCCACGTACTCTTACCATGAAAGAACAGGTCAAATGCATAAAGTGTATAGGATTTAAAATGCGTAGTGGCCAGTCGATCGAAAATATTTTTGTCTTGCCCGAAACCATGAAAAAGCAACACAACCGGCTGACCATCACCGATTTTGGTATAATGAAGGTGAGCCTGTTGGTACTGAAAGAAATGGTCTGATGACTCCATGTTTCCGAAAAACTATTGAACCTTTACAATAAAAGAAAACCACGCCCGACTATCCTCGTGTATAGTATGATGCGATGGACCTGGCCATGCAAATAAAAGAAGAAACATTTCTGCGGGAAAGAGGGCGCCTGTTGGGGTTCATTCGCAACCGCGTGGCTACCCTCGAAGAGGCCGAGGATATTCTGCAGGATGTATTCTACCAGTTTATTGCCGGATACGAGACCATCCAATCAGTGGATCGCGTAACCTCCTGGTTGTTTTCGGTTGCAAGAAATAAAATTATCGATCGCTACCGAAAGGAATCTACCCGACCCAAGCAAGCAGATTTTGCTACACGATTGGATGGAGATGAAGATGTTCCGCTTACGTTGCAGGAGATTCTTCCTGATCTGGGCAATTCGCCTGAGGATTTGTTGCTGCGTGATGCCTTGTGGGATGCCATCATGGAAGCGCTGGAAGAACTTCCGGCCGAACAGCGGGAGATATTTATCCAGAACGAAATTGAAGAGCGTGGCTTTCGGGAGATTGCCGAAGAAACAGGTGTATCAATCAATACGTTGCTTTCGCGAAAGCGCTACGCCATACTGGCATTACGAAAACGGCTTCAATCGCTGTACGATGATTTGATTAACAACTGATATTGAAAATATTAACAACATGAATAAAGGAGTTTGGATCGGGAAAATCATAATAATGGCCATTGTAGTGGTTGCTATTGTGTTTGGTGTTGTGATGGGCACCATGTATTTGTGGAACATGCTGATACCGGAGTTATTTAACGGGCCTGTACTTAACTTCTGGCAAACCCTGGGCTTATTAGCCTTGTCGAAAATTTTCTTATGGACATTTGGGTGCAGGCACCGGTCGCATCACCATAAAGGCATGCAGTGGAAGCAGCACTGGAAAGAGCGCTGGGCAAACATGGATGAGGCTGAACGCGAACGATTTAAACAGAAGATGAAAGATAAGTGGTGCAGGCCAGTTGTACCCGGGCCATCGGAATCAAAATGACCATTTCAATCGGTTGCGCTGACTGACGCGAAAAAAATCCAAAAAATTAATTGAAAAAGCCCAACCTGAACGGGATTAGGGCGTTTAAGGAAACGAAGGAAACTTTTGTAATGTAAAAAGTTTCCATAGTTTTGCGGCCCTATGGAAGAACAGGACATTAAAGACAAGATTTTAAAAGGCGCGGAGGAGCTGTTCATGCGTTATGGCATCCGCAGCATTTCAATGGATGATATTGCCCGGCACCTGTCAGTTTCGAAGAAGACCTTATACCAGCACTTTGCCGATAAGGATGAGTTGGTGATGATGGTGTCGCGAAATCACCTGGATCGTAACCGGGTGGAATTTGAAAACATTAAAGCCAGTTCGAAAAATCTGATCGAGGAGTTGGTGCGGCTTTCGGCTTGTATTAAAGTGAACATGGAGACAATCAATCCCTCCTTGTTGTTTGATTTACAAAAATTTCATCCGAAAGCATGGACTGAGTGGATCGATTTTAAGAACAAGCACTTGCACGATTCCGTTGTGCGCATCATTACCCAAGGTGTTGCGGATGGATATGTACGCGAAGGCCTGGATCCGGAAATTCTGGCCGTGATGCGAATTGAATGCGTGCAAATGGGTTTTAACCCGGAAATTTTTTCACCGGCCAACTTCAAGTTTCAACGCGTGCAGGAGCAATTGTTTGAACACTTCGTTCACGGCATTGTAACAGAAAAAGGAAGAAAACTATACCTGAAATACAAAGAACTAAACAAACAACCATCCACTATACTATGAAGCGATTTAGTTTAATAATATCCGCACTAATGGGGTCGGTTATGGGGGCCGTTGCACAAACGCAACCAGCACCCAAAACTTTTACCCTACAAGCATGTATTGAGTATGCATTAGAGAATTCCATAGCATTGAACAATGCAAAACTTGATGAGCAAATAGCACAGGCAAAGGTTAACGAAACAATAGGAGTTGGGCTACCGCAGGTTTCTGGAACGGGCACATTAATGCATAACGAAAAACTGCCACGTTTCTTCAACCGCTATTCAGGGCCGGGGGGATTTATTGATTTTGGTTCGATTCCCGGCATAGAAGTAGGTGATGTGGTGGCAGCGGAAAATTTCTTTCAATTAAAAAGCAGTGCAGATGTGGGGCTTACTGTCAACCAATTGATCTTTAACGGTTCGTACCTGGTGGGCTTACAGGCATCAAAAACGTATAAGGAATTATCCTACAAAGCCACAGCACAATCAAAAGAACAAATTATTCAACAGGTAACGAAAGCCTATTATACTGTTTTGATTAATAAAGAGCGTGCCGATCTGTTTGCGAGCAATATTGCCCGTGTTGATTCCTTGCTTAAAAATACCACAGCTCTATATGAAAACGGTTTTGCGGAAAGTATTGATGCAGATCGGATTCAGGTAACGTTGAACAACCTGATTGTTGAACGCGATAAATTCTTAAATATGAACGAGCTGGGTGTGGCTTTATTGAAATTTCAGATGAGCTACCCGATGAATGAGCCAATAGATATTGTGGGAAATATTCAAGATGTGCAGGTGGATGTGGATTTAGACAGTTATCAGCAAGACTGGAACTACAAAGAACGCCCCGACTACCAGGTGATGGAAGTAAATAAAAGACTTCAAGAATTAAACATTAAAAATAAATTTGCAGCGTCTTTACCAACACTTTCCGGATTTTTTAACTATGGGTACTCAACACAATCGCCAAATATTGGCGGGTTGTTTAAAACAAACTCTGGTTTTTCTGAAGTGCCGGGCGCAGGACCTGATAAGTGGTACGATTATTCTAACTATGGACTGAGTTTGAATATCCCGATTTTCACAGGGTTGCAGAATCGGTATAAGGTTCAGCAAGAAAAGATTGTCATGCAAAAAATTAATAATGGTTTTCGTAATCTTAAGTCAAGCATTGATCTTGAGATTCAACAAGCAACGTTGAATTATGATAATGCCATTAAATCATTGAACGCGCAGCAGCGCAATATTGCATTAGCTGAAAAAGTTGCTCGTGTTACAAAAATAAAATACGAACAAGGCGTTGGCTCTAACCTGGAGGTGATTGATGCCGAAGATGCATTGCGCCAGGCACAAACCAACTATTACAGTGCTATGTATGATGCTATGGTGGCGAAGATTGACCTTGATAAGGCATACGGAAAACTTGTGGCATCACCTGAAACCAATTAATCAATCAAACCGAATTATATACCCATGAAACGAACAAAATATACACAATACGCATTAGTTTTTGCTTTGGCAGTCATGCTGGTTGCATGTGGCGAAGAGGCTAAGGAAGTAAAACTTGACAGATTAAAGGCGAAGCAAAGCAAATTGGCAAAGCAGATCGCAGATATGGAAAAGCAAATAAATTCGACCGGTGTTGACAGCCTGGCCGTACGCACCAAAGAAGTGGCTGTGATAGAGTTGCAGCCCCGTGCATTCGATCACTATGTGCAAACACAAGGTTTGGTCGAATCGGAAGACAATATTCTGGTAAGTGCCAAAGGTATGGGCGTTATCACCCAGGTATTCGTAAAAGAGGGTCAATCGGTAACCAAAGGCCAGACGTTGGCGCAAATCGATAACTCGGTGCTGGTGCGCAACATCGAAGCGATGAAGTCGCAGCTTGAACTTGCTACTTCGGTTTATGAACGTCAGAAAAACCTGTGGGATCAGAAAATTGGTACTGAAGTACAATTCTTACAGGCTAAAACTTCGAAAGAGGGTTTAGAGAAGCAACTAGCCGCATTGCAGGAACAGAACGAGCAAACACGGATTAAAAGTCCTATTAACGGCATAGTTGATCGCGTAAATGTAAAGGTAGGCGAGAACATAGCCCCCGGTATGCCTGCAGCGTTGGTAACGAATAATAGCAACTTAAAAATCACAGCAAGTATATCGGAAGCTTACGTGGCCGATGTAAAAAAAGGAAATAGGGTAACCGTGGTGTTTCCTGACATCAAGAAGGAAATGAAAGCAACTGTAACTTTCGTAGGCCGTAACATCGACCGGCTGTCGCGTACGTTTCAAATTGAAGCCGAGTTGCCCTCTACTCCGGATTTGCGTCCAAACATGACAGCCCTGATTAAAGTGGTGTACGAGTCGCATCCGGCTGTGCTTGTTGTTCCGGTAAATACTGTACAACATATAAAAGATGAGAAAGTAGTTTTTACAATAGAAACTAATGGTAATCAAACTGTGGTGAAGAAGAATGTGGTAGCAGTAGCTGGTGTGTTTGACGGATTAGCGCAGGTAGAAGGCCTAAATGCTGGCGACAAAGTTGTCTCAGCGGGTTTTCAGGGATTGAACGAAGGCCAGTTTGTGACGGTACAGTAGACACTCCGGTTTTTAATTCATTAATACGTATTCTATGCAAGACTTAAATAAAGAATTTAAACCCACCAGTTGGGCGATTGATAACAAGGTGAGCATTTATGTGGCTACCGTTATCGTTTCGCTGGCGGGTATTATGAGCTACCTGGCAATGCCCAAAGAGCAGTTTCCGGAAGTGGTGTTCCCTCAAATATTTGTGGCAACATTTTATCCGGGCCCACCCGAAGATATCGAGAACCTGATCACCAAGGAGATTGAAAAGGAAATCAAAGGTGTATCGGGTATTAAAAAACTGAAAAGCAGTTCGGTACAGGATTTCTCGACCATTATCGTTGAGTTTCAAACCGATGTAGAGATTGATAAGGCGAAACAGGATATTAAAGATGCGGTTGACCGTGCCAAGCAGGAGTTGCCAACCGATCTGGAAAACGATCCGCAGGTGATTGACATTGACATTTCTGAGATGCCGATCATGAACATCAACATTGCCGGTGATTTTAATCTTGAAACACTCAAACAGTATGGCGAAGACATGCAGGATCGCATTGAATCGCTATTAGAAATCAGACGGGTAGATATTGTGGGGGCGCTTGATCGTGAGATTCAAATCAATGTGGATATGTATAAGCTGGCGATGGCCGGTGTAAGCCTCGATGACATTCAAAGCGCGGTGGGATATGAGAACGTGATCATCCCCAGTGGGCAAATTTCGGTTGATGGTATGAAACGCTCATTAGGCGTAAATGGTGAATTTGCCTCAGCCGAGCAGTTGGGTGATCTGGTTATCACATCTGTAAAAGGCGGCAAAATTCGGTTGCGCGATGTAGCTGAAGTAATCGATAGCCACAAAGAACAGGAAAGCTTCGCGCGTTTGGACGGCAAAAACGTAATTACCCTCAACGTGGTGAAGCGCAGCGGTCGTAACCTGATTGATGCAGCCGATAAGATTAACGAAATCGTAGCCGATTTTGAAGCGAATATTTTACCGGAAGGCGTGGATATTACCATTACGGCAGATCAGTCGGAAAACACACGAATGACACTGCACGATCTGATCAACACCATCATTATCGGCTTTGTACTGGTAACCATTATTCTCATGTTCTTCATGGGCGCAACCAATGCAATCTTTGTGGGGCTTTCTGTACCGATCTCCAGCTTTATAGCCTTCATTGTCATCGATCAGTTTTTCGGCTACACACTAAACATGATGACGTTATTCTCGTTTTTGCTGGCGTTAGGTATTGTGGTTGACGATGCCATTGTGGTAATCGAAAACACACACCGCATTTACAATAACGGTAAAGTGCCGATTAAACGTGCAGCCAAGATAGCCGCTGGTGAAGTTTTCCTCCCGGTATTATCGGGTACTTTGGTTGTACTGGCACCCTTTACACCGCTGCTTTTCTGGCCAGGCATTATGGGCAGCTTTATGATCTACCTTCCAGTTACGCTGATTGTTGCGTTAGTGGCTTCACTGATTGTAGCCTATATTATGAACCCTGTGTTTGCAGTTGATTTTATGAGCAAACACGAACACGATCACTCCGGAAGCAAGTTTACAAGAGGCTTTAAGATTACCGCGGTAGTTATGGGCTCTATTGCTCTAGTATCGTATATCACCGGGCAGTTTGGGCTTGGCAACTTTGCCGTGTTCTTATTCTTGGTATATGCGCTGTACCACTTTGTGCTGTCACGGGTAATCAGTCATTTTCAAACAGATTTTTGGCCAAAGGTACAAGATTGGTATAGCAAGCGTATTGCCTGGTTGCTGGAAGGTAAACGACCCATCGGGGTATTGGTCTCCATGTTCTTTTTGTTTATTCTTTCGGTATGGTTTTTTTCGGTGCGTAACCCGCCTGTGGGTTTCTTCCCGCAAAGCGATCCAAACTTCATCTTCGCTTATGTGCGAATGCCGATAGGCACCGATCAACGTGTAACCGACTCGGTAACACACATTGTTGAGAACCGCATTACCAACGTGATGGGCGAAAAGAACCCGTTAGTGAAATCCATTATTAGCAACGTAGCCATTGGTGCCAGCGAAGATCCGTTTGAGGGCGGAGGCACACAATCATTCCCACACCTGGGTAAGGTAAGTGTGGCCTTTGTGGAATTCGCAAAACGTAATGGCCAGAGCACAGCCGTGTATATGGACAGTATTCGCTCGGTTGTGAAAGGTATTATTGGTGCAGAAATTACGGTAGCGCAGGAACAAAACGGCCCGCCAACCGGTAAGCCCATTAACATCGAATTGTCGTCCGATAACTTTAGCAGCTTAGTGGCGACTTCTGAAAATGTGAAGCGTTACCTCGATTCGTTACAGATTGGTGGAGTAGAAGAGTTGAAGTCAGATTTCCAAAGCGATAAGCCCGAGATTGTCATCAACATCGATCGTGAAAAAGCTAACCGCGAAGGCATATCTACCGGACAGATCGGTGCGGCACTGCGTACTGCCATCTATGGTGTAGAAATATCGAAATTCCGAGACGATAATGATGATTATCCCATACAATTGCGGGTGACCGAACATCAGCGCAACGATATTAATGCCTTATTGAATTTGCCGATCACTTACCGCGATATGAGTGCAGGCGGCATTGTACGCCAGGTTCCGCTTTCTGCTGTGGCAACAGTTGATTATACGAACAGCTATGCAGGTATCCGAAGAATTGACCAGAAACGTGTGATTACGCTTTCATCGAACGTACTAAACAATTACAACGCCAACGAAGTGGTACAGGAAATTGTAGAATACCTGAGGGATTATCCGTTTACCGATGACGTTACTTATAAAATGACGGGCGAGCAGGAAGAAATGGGCGAAACCATGGCCTTTATGGGTAAAGCATTTGCGATTGCCGCCATGTTGATGTTTATGATTCTGGTACTGCAGTTTAACTCCACCAGCAAACCGTTTATAGTGTTGACCGAAATTCTGTTTAGCGTAATTGGTATTCTTATCGGCTTTTCATTGTTTAAGATGGAGATTTCTGTGGTAATGTCAGGTGTGGGTATGTTGGCGCTCTCGGGTATCATTGTTCGAAACGGTATCCTGTTGGTAGAATTTACCGACCTGTTGATTGAACAAGGTGTTGAATTGAAAGCCGCCATTGTGGAAGCAGCCCGTACACGTATGACACCTGTATTGTTAACGGCTATGGCGGCAACGGCCGGTCTTATTCCATTAGCCGTTGGGTTCAATATTGATTTTGTAAAGCTGTTTACCGAACTAAACCCACACATTTTCTTCGGTGGCGATAACGTAGCATTCTGGGGACCGTTATCCTGGACGATGATCTTCGGGTTGATTTTTGGAACCATTCTTACTTTAGTGCTTGTTCCGGTATTATACCTGCTTGTAAACAGGTTAAAGTCGTGGATTTCGAGCTTTCGCTCCAAACCCATAACTACCGATGAGGAGGCAATAGAGTTACATTAAGATGCACTAGACTTTCAGAAAAGTCGTCTTTACTGTAAGACGACTTTTTTTCTATGATGTATAAGCTTATGACGTTGTTTATTTTATTGGGAGTACTGGCCTTGGTAGACTTCTATGTCTACCAGGCAGTTCTTACCGTTAGCAAAGACTGGACTTCCGGTTGGAAAGCATTCGCACGGTATGGGTTTTGGGTTTTCACAGCAATCACGTTCATAGCTATTTTGTGGTATGCCTATGGCGATCCTTACAAGTATGGTTCGCAACTTCGGAACATGGTGCTTACCGGAATTTTTATGGTGTACTTCTCCAAGTTATTTGGAGTATTGTTTTTGCTGATGGATGATATACAACGCGGTATCCGTTGGGCAACGGCTTTCTTTCAGCGAGGTGCCGAAACAAATTCAACAGGCGAAACCATTCCCCGATCAGAATTTCTGGCAAAAGCTGCAGTTATTACAGCCACCATACCGTTTGCCGCCATGACGTATGGCATTATTTCCGGTGCGCACGATTACCGCATCCGCAGAAGAACCATATACCTGCCCAATCTCCCAAAATCGTTTGACGGCATTCGTATCGGTCAGCTTTCGGATATTCATTCGGGAAGTTTCTTCAGCAAAACAGCCGTGCAGGGTGGGGTGGAAATGTTCTTGAAGGAAAAACCAGATTTAATTTTCTTTACTGGTGATCTGGTGAACAATCAAACCAGTGAGGTAAAGGATTATGTTCCAGTGTTTAGCAAACTCAAGGCACCGCTGGGCATCTATTCTGTTACCGGGAATCATGATTATGGCGATTACGTGTCGTGGTCATCGCCTGGAGCCAAGCAGAAAAACTTCCGCGATTTGATGGATGCCCATAAGGAAATGGGATTTGATTTGCTGATGAACGAGAATCGTTTGCTTGAACAAAATGGTGACAAGCTTGCCATTCTGGGCATTGAAAACTGGGGCGCTGGCAGGTTTGCAAAATACGGAAAATTAGATCAGGCTCATGCAAAAACTGATGAGGCCGCAGTGAAACTTCTGCTGTCACATGATCCTAGCCACTGGGATGCGCAGGTCCGTTCAAATTACGATGACATTGATGTGATGTTTGCTGGTCATACTCACGGTTTTCAATTTGGTGTGGAGATCGGTGGTTTTAAATGGAGCCCTTCGCAGTATGTATACAAGCAATGGGCAGGTCTCTACCAGGAAGATAATCAATACCTCTATGTAAACCGTGGCTTTGGTTACATCGGTTATCCGGGCAGGGTGGGCATTCCACCAGAGCTGACCATTATTGAATTGAAGCGAGCGTAAATAATTCCTTGTACAGATCTAACTGCTACTCATAGCCGCTTCGGCCTCTCTTCTTCTTTTTGCATCAATGGAGTACTTACCTGCGCCAAAGATGATGAAGACAATTAATCCTGCCAATACAATCAGCGACATTTCCAATTCCATGTGATTACCTACACTCAGGAATCCCTTCGGGTAATTCACAAAAATCACTGCGCCAATCAGTACGGGTAAATTAATCACGCAAACAATACGGGTAAACAACCCAAAGGCAAGCAACGGTCCGCCTAAAATGTGCGCAAACACGACATAGTGTGCCAGTGTTGCACCTGCAAACCATACATTAAAACTAGCAGCTGTGGTTTCCAGTTCATCCATGCTGGTAATGAATTGCAAACCTTTGTAGGTAATGAAGAGGCCAAGGATAATCCGGAAGATGTCCAGAAATCCCGGTCGATGCGCATTACCCCATTTTTCGACATCGGTAACGACACTCATACGACTTTGTGTTGGTGAATACAAAGTTTACAAAATTTTTGGGAGAAGGTCAATCCGCTTTTCATTTATTAAATACTCAACGATAATGTTTATTAACTTGTGCAAACGAAATTAAACCCTAACAGCATGTTCAAAGACGCTTCTGTGGATGAAATTGATACCGCATTACGCGAATCGCATTTCGCATTTCAATCCTATAGAAATCTCTCTGCAACAAAACGTGCAACTTTTCTTAGTGCTATAGCAAAGGAAATTGAAAGCCTCGGGCAAGAACTGGTAAAAACCGCAATGGAAGAAACGGCTTTGCCCGAGGCGCGCATCGTGGCAGAACGAGGACGCACCACCGGCCATCTGAACATGTTTGCGGATTACATTGAAGAAGGTTCATGGGTGGAAGCCCGTATTGATACGGCTAAACCTGATCGTGCACCGGTGCCTAAGCCTGATCTGCGCAAGATGCTTGTGCCGCTTGGTCCGGTTGTAGTTTTTGGGGCGGCCAATTTTCCATTGGCGTATTCTACAGCAGGAGGGGATACCGCATCCGCATTGGCTGCCGGTTGTACCGTAATTGTAAAAGCACATCCGGCTCATGCAAAAACTTCGCAACTGGTTGCTGATGCAATAGAAAGGGCGGCAAAAGCAAATGGGATCCCCAAAGGTGTATTTCAACATGTACATGGCGCAAGCTTTGAAGTTGGGCAGACATTGGTAAAACATCCCTTAACCAAGGCAGTAGGGTTTACTGGTTCGTATGCAGGAGGTAAGGCATTATTTGATTTAGCCAACCAACGTCAGGAACCTATACCTGTTTTTGCCGAGATGAGTAGCATTAACCCGGTAATTCTCTTGCCGGAAAGTTTAAGGAGAAATTACGCGGATGCTGCTGCAAAGCTGGCAACATCTATGACTACGGGTGTTGGTCAGTTTTGTACCAACCCCGGATTGGTTATTGCGATTGAGCATGAAGGATTAACTGATTTTGTGAAAGCGTTGGCCGTGAAAATTACTGAGCAACAACCTGAAACGATGCTACATGAAGGTATTGCTGAAAATTATTCACAAAAACTAAAGCAGGCGCTTACACAAAAGGGCGTTACAGTGGAAGCAGAGGCACAAGGCAATGCAGGTAAGCGCCAGGGCAAAGCGATTGTTGCATCAGCAACAGGATCAACATTTATGAATAATCCACTTTTGGCTGAAGAAGTATTCGGTCCGTTTTCGTTGTTGATCCGTTGTGCCGATCGACATGAACTTCACGCAGTAATTTCCAAACTTCATGGACAATTAACGGCTAGCTTGATTGGTGAGGAGTCAGAATTGAAGGAATACCAAAATTGCTTTCGCACATTGGTTGAAAAAGCTGGGCGGGTAATTATAAATGGTGTGCCAACAGGCGTTGAGGTTTGCCCGGCCATGCAACATGGCGGTCCTTTTCCGGCAACAACGGATTCGCGGTTTACTGCGGTGGGAACAGATGCGATTAAACGCTTCGCACGACCGGTGGCTTTTCAAAATTGCCCGGAAGTTTTATTGCCTGAGGAGTTAAAAGAAAATAATCCGCTAAACATCTGGCGCTTGTATAATGGCGCCTGGAAAAAGTAGGGTAATAAAAAAGCCCCAACTTTCATCAGGGCTTGGTACTTGTGTATCTGAAAATATTAGTAATCGTTGCGATTAAAATTTTTTCTGAAACCACCACCGCCACCACCGCGGTTGCCACGGGGTGCGTCTGTACGCGGACGAGCTTCATTAACCACCAGGTTTTTGCCCATGAAGTCGGCACCGTTAAGTGACGAGATGGCTTGCTGACCGGCTGAGTCATCGCTCATTTCAACGAAACCGAATCCACGGCTACGTTGTGTAAACTTGTCGAGGATGATTTTAGCGGAGCTAACTTCACCATACTCTTCGAATAACCCCTTCAATTCTGCTTCCGTTGCTTTAAAAGGGATGTTGGCAACATAAATGTTCATTTGTTTTACTGATAAAGTGAATAATTAAAATTGTAACTGATGATTCCGCCTGAAACTCAAATGCGGTTAAACATGGAGGGCTTCAAAGAAAGAGTGATCAATTAACCTTGTAAAGGTAGAAAAATAGTTCAAAGTTCCATGTGGGGGCTAAAAACTTAACTGGTGTGGTCGGCTATAATCACCCATTTTCCATTGATTTTATGCCAAAGCAGGGTGAAATGTCCGCCCGGCTCATCGTTGGTGCGCTTAAGGTGCCAACGCCCGATCATAAAGGCAGAAGTTTCAGAAAGGATATCTAGCGTAAGAATGGAAAAGGTAAGTTTACCCATGGCTTCGGGCGTGGGGTAACTTTTTTTGTAATTATCCAACGTGGTTTGCCATCCATATGTAATGCCATTTCGTCCGATGAATTTCAGGCTGTCGGATTTCCAGTAGCCTTCCATAAACGCTTCAATATCTGCACGGTTCCAGGCTTCTTGCTGGTTGTGCATTACCTGACGAATGGCACTTTCTTCTGCACGGTTACGCTGCGCAAGGAGCGTAACCGGCAAAAGAAACAAGATGATTATTTTGATCATGGCACGACTTAATATGCACGGTCAACAGACCCGGAGCCGTAAATCTTTTTGGTGGCGTTTTTGGTATTGCCTTTGTGCTTTACTGCACCGCTGCCCACAACCGTAGCGACAATCGTATCGGTTACATTAAGTTCGGCAAGGCCTGTACCGCTAACTTTAATGGTGGCTTTATCGATCGGGCAATTAAATGCGTTGATGGCGCCACTGCCACTTACTACGCCTTCCAGGTTGGAGGCATATCCTTTAATGCCCATTTTGCCTGAACCGCTCACTTCAGCTTTTACCTGATCTCCTTTAATATCCAAATCCATGCTGCCTGATCCGCCAATCGACAGGTTAAGCGTTGGCGCTGCCAATGAATTTTCAGAAATGATTTTTCCGGCACCATTTACTTGCAGCTCATTCACATTTCTTACGCTCACATAAAGTTTCATAGTGGGGTTCACCTTAATGTCATCAATCTTTGCCCAAATGCTTTTATTCGGACTTTCCGGTTTGCGATCAATGTTGATCATGAGTATCCCATCTTCAACATAGATGTTGGTGAGTTCATAAATTTCAGTAAGGGCTTCAACGCTTACTTCCTGTTTGTTGGTCTGCTTTAAGTAAACCGTGTAGTTTGAATTGTTATAAATGGCTTTGAATTCGGGTAACTCCAATGGTTTTTTGGTTACCTGGGCTACAGCCGTAAGGCTTACGCATGCAATAAGAAATGTGGCAATAAATTGTTTCATGTTTACGGGTTGATTTTTCTTGATTTCCATGTGTTGAAATTAACCGTTTATTTGGTTTTGCCGAAGTTGTTCAGCGATCTATTCGTAAGGATATCAGCGTTTTTTGCGGAAAATCGCCTTAAAAACGAGGATAAAAATTATACCCCCGATGCACATCATCAGCAGCACTTCCGGGGTTATTTGTTTTACGGCATGCATGGGTTGCGGTTAAAAGCGGTAACGTACCTGCAATTTAATATCATTTCGCGTATTTGAATCAAGGGTATCCACGCCACTGCCAATTTCTTCCCGATCGGTATAACGCAGGTAGGTATAGCGAATCCAGCAAGTAAGTTTTTTACTTAGATCGTACTGAACGAGCACGTAATTCCGGATGCCTGTTCCCGATAGGGCCGGCATGGAAAACGCCAGCCATACATCTCCCTCAAAAACGTATTGCCGGTTATCGAAATTATCAGTGTCGAACAACGCATAACGACCTGTAAGCGAAAGTTTTCCGAAATTCAGGTTTACATCCTGAAACAATACCATTCCTCGAGTAAACTCATTGTTGATGGAATACGTGCTGAATTGTGCCCGGGTTTTCAAACGCAACATTTGGTTGGCGGTGTAATCGCAGGCAATCCAATAGTTTCTTTTTATTCCATTTTCTGATAGATATAGGTTGGATTCATTACCTGAAATATTTCTGGATTTTGATTCTTCTCTTGCCTGAACGAAAAGCAGGATGTTTCGCGATGGCTGATAGTTGAATCGCAACAGAAACTCATGTCCTTCTGCCGGTCGGTAGTTCCGATATTGTAACCAAGGGAATCGAAAGAAATCCATGTAGCCCATTAAACTGTATTTTCTGTTCCACCGATATCGCCAGCCCCAATACATGCCGCGTTCATTTCGCGGAACAGTACTTTCGGCAAATGCATTGGAATACAAACTTTGAAAGTTTCGTTGGTAGTTTCGGTAATGAAACGCTACATCCAGTTGCGGGGTAAGACTCCCCAACAATCCACTGGTGACGCCAAGCCCCCCATGAATCGTTTTAGCGGCTTCCGCAAAGAATGTAAAGTTGTATCGGGAGTAATTGATATACGCACCCGCGTTATTCAGCTTGTCTCCGGAAAACGTAAACTGGTTGTAAGGTTGAGGGGATCGATTAACGGGTACATCGTAGGCAAGCCGGTGGTAGATAAGCCCAACATCCACAAAATTCTTTTTGTAGTTGATCACTACGCCCTGCTGACTTTCACCAAGTGATTTTCTGCGACTGAGTTCGGAAGTATTTCTGTGAAACCCGGTGGTTTGAAAAGCTGAAACAAATGACAAATCAGTTGAGTCTGTAGCCAAGGAGGCATCGCGGTATGTACGGGAATAAAATCCTGAGAGGTTAACATGGGGTATGATTTGGTAGGTCAATGCTGCACCGCGTAAGTAACCAATTTCATTTACAGAAGTGTATGGAGTAAAACCAAGGTTGCTTCTTCGAATGGTAGTAATGGTTTCGGCACCTTTTCCAAATCCAAAGTTACCGCCCAATATCAGGCCTTGTCCAAATTGGGCCTGGTAATCACCCAGTATCAGGTTTTTAATTTTTCCTTTGTTCAGTACCTGGGCGTGTATGGAAGTGAAATCAGCGCCATAGTATTTCTTTGATGGATTCCATTGAAGTGTTTCACCGGCATCTTTTTCGGCTGTAAATCCAAAGCTGTAATCGTCCGGTCGGCTTGATCGAAATCGCATGTACAATTTGTGTTCATCGCCATTAAATTTTTGCTCTGGAGAAACCTCATCGGTAAATCCGCGTTTTGTTTCGAGTGTATGCTCATACCGGAGCAGCAGGTAATGGCTACCATCTTCTATTACTCTTCGGAAAATTGAACTGCTTAATCTTTGGGAGAGGTCATCAACGGTAAAGAAATGAACAATCCGGTTTATGGTTTGCAGATCAAAGCCCGGTACAGCCTGCAGTTCATATACGGAAAGCAAGTTGCCATTTTCAGTTCGGTAGCGTATTAAGCTTTGAACTTGTTCTTCAGTAAGTAGATTTAAAAAACGAAGTTCTTCGGCCGTTGCTTTGTTGAGATTCAATGGATTCGCCAGCAACAAGGCAAGATTCTCGTACAAGTCTTCATAGTTCAGATCCAGATCCTGAAAGGCAAATAATTCATCGGCTAATCGTTCCAGGTCGATTTCCTTACGTGGATATTCCTGCGCATGTGCAGTTGTAAGCAAAATCATTACAATCGATATGAAGACACACTGCTTCATCGATTAAAGAAATAGTTTACTGACGTTTGGTGACTGAGGTTGAGCTGAACCGTATGTTGAATGGCATAGTCGATGGCCAGCCGTGTAGTTTTAAACCCTAGTCCGAAGAAGGCGGTATTTGGTTCGAGGTTAAAACCGGTACGTGCACAGAATTTTTTGTGGAATGAATATTCAATGCCGGTTTTCCAATTGGCATTTGCTTCCAGGTCTTTTTCAAGTTCAGTGGCTATGATTACTTTGCTTGTAGGCTTGAAGCAAATTCCGGCAGTGAGTATGGTTGGAATACGATCACCATCTTCTGAAATTTTTGGTTGGTTTATGTTTGTGATGTAGGCACCAACCGATAGCTGTTCCGTCAATTCAGCAATGCCACCAAATCCAACACTAAACACACCCCTTCGTCCGAATCCTTCGGCAGCGTATTGAATGTAATTGATTCTAATACCCAAAGCCGCCAGTCCAAACTGGTTGCTGAACCCCGCAGTAAGCAGACTCTCATTGTATACATCATCGCCAAACCGAAATACACCGCCACTGATAACGCCAACTTTTGTAGGCCATGCCAATCCTGCGGCCGCACGATTCCCTCCCGGCAAGGCAGGTCTCAGATCATACGCAAAAATGGCTGAAGGTTCTTCAAGTTTTGCAATGCCCGCCATGTTGTTGAAAATCCCCCACGAATCAAATAGCGCAGCCGAAGCGTAACCCATGCCGTTTGCACGCGCACCCATTAAGGTAGACACACTTTGTGCACCTGCATGGATAGCAAATAGAATCAATAATGCCAGTAAAACATGCTTCATGTTGGGGACAGTTGCTTGTCAGCGGCACGACTTTGTGATAATTTAGCACATGCCCGAAAATATGACAAATCTTACTGCTGGTGGCTTGATTATTTTTCTGCTTTTAACATCCGGTGCTTTCGGACAACCCGTTCAGGATCAATACCCTTCCGGGCAAATTCGGTCTGCAGGGTTGATGCAGGATGGCCGCAAAGCTGGTAAATGGCTGTATTATTATCCTACAGGAGAACTCAATGTAATTGAGCATTTTGAAAATGGAAAATTGCAAGGCGAAGTGGTATATCATTACCGGAACGGGCAGGTGGAGGGAAGGGAAGTATGGAAAGACGGTATATTAAACGACTCCGCTTTTTACTTTCATGAAAATGGTAAGCGCTATCGGTACGGAGTTTATAAACAGGGCATGTATGATGGCTTGTGGAAATACTTTTACGATAATGGAAATCCAGACAGGGAGTTAACTTATAAAAGTGGTATGCCTAATGGCGCTGTAATGCAATACAATCGGGAAGGCGTATTGATTCAGCAAGGGTTTTACCTGGACGGTAAAGAACACGGTGAATGGAAATTTTTTGATGATCAGGGTAGATTAACCTTTTCCGGATGGTATGAACACGGTGAGCGGGTAGGGGAGTGGTTTCAGTATGATAAGAAGGGGAACAAAAGAAAGTGGAAGTACTAATGGATAGGCCCGGTGTAAGGAAATTTTTTTTGAAACCCCGGACTGTTTGGGTTTGTTAGTGCACGCGAATTTTTTACATAATAAAATCTACCATTTTTTTTACGCGTAATTAGCAAAGTGGTTAATCCTTCCTGGTTTTCTGTATGGTCAAATTCAAGCAGGGTAAGTGAGCTTAATACAAGTGAAGTTAATTCTTTTGGAAAGACTTCTACTCTTGTAGTAGAATGATCGTTTCGGCTAATGATGTTGATGTATATATCTTCAGGTTTTTTGGTAAGTGTTTTGGTGCCTTTGTTAAGTGATTTTGAAAAGCCAGTAAGGTTCCTGGTATATAGCATCTTTTTTAGCAAAAGTGATTCTGGATCAAGGTAACAATTAAAGAAGTCTTGGTTATGGGGATAGTGTTCGGGGAAGAGTAGTGTAAATTCTTGAATAAGAGAGTCCCGCAGGTATTGAAGATTTAATGAATGAAGTTGGTATAGTGCATTAAGAATTAAGCCATTTGTGAGGTAAAAAATAATTGAATCTATTTTGGTATCTAATTCAAACAATGTAATGTGTTTTCTTTTTAGTAGCGTGTCGATGTATTCATCTCCGTTAAGTTCAGCTACTCTCACGTGGGCTAACGCTTCATTTTCGAGTACATTGAATGCAAACCAATTTTGAGCTATGGTATCTGACAGTAATACATCACCTTGTAAATTCGAAACCACTATTACGTACGAATGTTTAGTAATATCTTCTTTTTGAAATTCGCCACAACGATTGAGTCCAGTATTAATTGACCAACTTATGATGATGTTTCCTGGAACTACTTCTTGGTTGAAGTCAAATTTGTACTTTTTGCAGGGATATCCATCTGCTTCCACGTAAGGAGTAACTAATAGACCTATTAGGAGTATAAAGAGATTATATTTCTTTGAGACCATGTCAAGAATTCATTGAATATAGGAGGAACATATTAAAACTCCTTCTTGATGTGAAAGAAAAATCCTGCGCGACCTTCGCTGTTTAAGGTATATTCAAAGCGCAACACCACATCGTACGAACTGACAATGTCAATACCCATACCGGTACCAGCCATTAACGTGTTGGATAGCCGGGTGTTCAGCTCATTTTCATTATAGAAGGGATAGTTTTTTACATATCCGAAATCGGCATAGGTTTTTAAGTAAATGGAAAGTGGTACGTATTTGAACTGTTTAAACCGTGAGCCTTCCATGCTGTAAATGCGATGAAATATGCGTTTCTTCAGAGTGGTCTTATTCAGAAAGAACAAAGGCCCCTCCACCACATTCACTTCATAACCGCGAACAAACAAGCGATTATAACCAAGTACCCCAAAATTATGATACGGAATGTTATTCTTGTTGCTCCAGTATCCAAACGTAAGGTTGGATAGAAAGTAATTTTTTTTCAGATCCATGTAGCGGGCATAGCTCACCCAGGTATCCAGTTTCTCCAGATCTTCACTTATAGCGAAGCCTACTTTTTGCAGGTGAAAAACAAAATGATACCCGCGCAATGGATAAGCGATCACATCGCGGTGATCGGAAATAAATTCGTAGCTGAGTATATCAAATTTTTGAAGCTGCCGTTCTGTACCTAAATAATGCGGGTTGATCGCATACAGGGAGTCAGAAATACTTGTTCTTCGGAAGGCATAACCTAGCCGGTGGTGATTGTAAAAGGAATTCCGATACGTATAGGTAAGTTCCATTCCCCGCATATTGCGCAACACCCGATCGGTTTCCAGAAATGTTAGCTTATGATCGTCTGTGCGATAGGCCACGTTCTTGGCATCAATAAAATCGGTTTTGAAAATGAGTCCTTGCTTTTGGCGTTTGTCCAGGTAGGGGATGCGATACATCAGTTCAAACCTTCGTACATAACCGAATTGTGCAGTAAGCACGAGTGTTTCATTTCGTCCGCGTACATTGTATTGAAAAAGTTTTAATCCATAATTAACGCGTTTAAAATCGTGGTTGTAGTTCTCCCACCATTCGTTGAAGTTTCGGTCGGCCAGTTCAAAAATCGGCACCGGAAAGGTATACCAACGTTCATTCACCTCCACTAACAAGTCGGCCTTTCCGGGTTGAAGTTCGAGGGGCCGTATTTCAACGGCATTGAACAGGTGCAGGTTAAAAAGTTTATTCTGATCCTTCTCTAAAACTTTGGGTAGTTCCAGGTTAAAAATGCTGTCCCCTGGTTTAAGCGAAAGTTCACGCAAGATGATGCTCTCGCGTGTCAACTTATTTCCTAAGACAAAAATCCGGTTGATTTCTACATAATAGCCAACACTATCAGTATAGGTTTCAGTTTTTGAGCGATTCTTTTTTCTGACAGAATCGGGTGCATGAAGGGCAAGATCAGGATTTTCTTTTCCTGAAACTGGCAGCAGAAGGAGTATTCCTCCCAACATAACCAGCGCCCTGATGTTTTGATATATGCACCGGATCAAAAAGGTTATTCGTTTACTTCCTGCTTGCTTTTCCTGAACGATAAAATCAACACCACGATACCAACTAGCACTAACGGAATACTGTACAATTGACCATAATTAATTCCGTATTTATCAATAAAGTCAAGTTCACTGCTTACCTGCACTTCTTTCAAGTATTCGTAAGCAAAGCGCAAGGACCACAGTACAATCATGAAGATGCCAAAAATCCGGCCTGCAGGCAGCTTTGCTTTGTCGCGGTACCAGAGCCAAAATAAAAACGCAAACAAGATCACGCATGAAATAGATTCATACAATTGCGCGGGATGGCGTGGTATAGCATGCGTATTTACAACTGCTGCGTATTGGCCATTATCTTCTTTGCCCAGTTTGAAGTTTAGTGTTTCGTCAACGTACAGATGTTCGCGTACATAACTGGAGTATACCAACCGGTCATACAGCTTGTTGTTCATGAAGGCAGCCGCTCGCAACGAATCTTCACTCGCCTTGAACTCGATGAGTAATTTTATGGGTGGGTAGCCTTCTTGATTCAGATTACCTGAACCGCTTGAGAAATGTACTTCTTCTATGCCCGGATCACTTTTTAATACTTCTGATACATTGCGGGCAAACACCACACCGCTGTTTGATTCGGTTGGCTTGCCAATGATTTCGGAATTGAAAAAATTACCCAAGCGGATTAGGGCACCAGTCAGGGCAACCAAAATCACAATACGATCAAGAATCTGTAGGTATGACTGACCCGGTCTTTTCTTGCGGGCATATAACCACAAGGCAAACAAAATACCGAACGCAGCACCGTGACTGGCCAAGCCGCCTTCCCATATTTTAAGAATATCAATCGGGTTTGAGAGGTAGCGCTCAGGCTCATAAAACAAAACGTGACCTAAACGTGCACCAATAATGGTGGCAATAACCATGTAAATGGTTAGTGTATCTACGTCCTTTTCGGGTTTGCCCTCTTGTTTAAAGATATAGTATAATATCTGCTGGCTTAACAAGAAGCCCAAGGCAAACAATAGTCCATACCAACGAAGGGTTACCGGCCCAATGGAAAAGATGTCGGGGCTTGTGTTCCAGATTATATAACTCAGTAAACTCATGGTCGCAAATATATACGGATTATGGATTAATTGAAGATTGTAAAATAGGGATTAGTGAGCTTCTAATAAAGCAAGTTCTTCGGTAAATCCCGATGATAATATAGGAAATCTGCACCACGATCGTGGGTCAACATTGAAATCATCCAGATGGAAAGATGGTGCCAGTCGTTCACGTTTCCATTGATTGGCGGCCCACATGCGGAAGAATTTCCTGATATGGTTTTTCAGGGCGGTTTTGTCAGCAAAATCTGACTTTAAAATCTCAAATACTTCAAGTGGTGATTTTCTTTTCAATATAGCTTGTCGCTCAATGGCCATCAGCACACCATATGGCATCAGGTCGTCTTCATCGGTTTGATTTTTTTCGGACGGACGAAGTTCAGCTGTGGGTTGTAAGTTATTCACATGCTTCAATCCAGTATACCCCAACTCTTGTTCAGCCCATTTCAGCCATGCCAAAATGGTAGGCTTGCCAATGCCGGCAATAGGCGCCAGACTGCCACTGGTATCGCCATCCATGGTGGCGTAACCCACATCGCCTTCACTTCGGTTTGAGGTGGTCAGCAGGATGCTTTGCCGGATGTTGGCTAACATCCAGATGATGGGAGACCGGGCACGTGCCTGTATGTTTTGCAAGGCAATATCATCCTGATCCCATGTTAATGTTCGGCCTAAACTTTTTTCAATTTTTTTGGTGTATGTATCCACTTCATCTTGAATACTCCAATGGTAAAATGTTGCGCCTAATGATGTGGCCAATGATTGGGCGGCCTCAAGTGTTTTTTTAGATGAATTTTTGGAGCCTTGATATGCACAGACCAACAATTGCTTTACCGCATCTTGTTGATTTTTAACAGCTGTTAAACCAATGCTGTTGCAAAACACATCCCAGCCCAATGTGTCGCTTGCACGTTTTACCATTTCGGCCACCAATACGGCACACATGGAAGAATCAGCACCACCGCTAAGGGAGAGCGCAAAGCCTTTGGCCTTGCTTTTTCGAAGGTAGTCGTACAAGGCCAAGGTGGCAGCTTTGGTTAATTCTTCATTCCGGTCTTTTGAATCAGCCAAAAGTTTTTGTTCACTTTTCTGAGGATGCTCAAAATCAATTTCGCAGGTTAATACATTAAACCGCTTAAATGACAAGCGGTTGTTTTGTGCGATTAATTCGCCCTTTTGTGCAAAAAGAATATCTCCGTCATAGATCATACGGCCTGCTTCATTGCCCAACAGGTTGCAGAAAATGTAAACACAGTTAAATAGTCTTGATCCATCAAGCGCCACTTCTGATTCGCGGTTGCTGCTCTTGCCCATAGCAAAATGGCTGGCACTAGGATTGAGGATTAGATCAACGCCACGTTTTTGAAAATTATAGCCGGGCCTTTTTTCTTTACTCCATCCATCTTCACAAATTTCAATTCCAAAGCGAATGCCGTTCGATTCATATATGAGATCACCAGCCTGGAAGGTTACTCCCTGGCGGGTTAACGTGATCACTTTTCCGGCCTGCCACGGAGTAAACCACCTTGGCTCATAGTGAACACCATCATTGGGCAAATTTTGTTTCAAGGTAATTCCAAGAATCTCCTTGTTATGAACAACGCATGAACCGTTGTATGTGCGCCCGTCAATGCGAAGGGGTAACCCGATGTTGACCGTGATATCGGCACAATGCTCTTTCAGTTTCAGTAATTGCTCAAAGGCGCTTTCACTGAGCCAGTCGCTGAGAAATACATCTTCGCATCCATAGCCGGTAGTGCATAGCTCGGGCAGACAAAGTATGCGGGCACCTTCTTGCTTAGCGTGATGAATGGCCTCAATAATATTTTCTGTATTTCCTTTCCAATCGAAAGGAGTCTGGTTTAAGGTTGCGCCTGCCAGTTTTAATCGTTTCACGATAATGCCTCCAGTATTTTTAATTGTTCGCAGGTTTTATAAGCCGCATCTTGCTCTGCTTTTTTCTTGCTATTGCCAAAGCCAGTTCCCGCTACAGTATTGTCAATGATTACCTGAGCGGTAAACTCCTTGTGTATTCTGCCTTTTTTAATGTCAACAATTTCAAAGCGCACCTCCTTGTTTTCGCGCTGGCACCATTCAATCACTTTGCTTTTAAAGTTGGTTTGTGTACTGACCAGTTCATCCAAATCATAATTGGGTACGATGAGTTTGTTGATAACAAAACGTTTGGTGCGAAGATATCCTTTGTCGAGGTAGATTGCGCCCACAATGGCTTCCAGGGTATTTCCAAGAATTACTTGTTGTAATTGCTGATTTTTTTGGTCGTATTGAACGATGTTGCCAATTCCGATTTTGCGAGCCAACAGGTTCAACGACTCACGATTTACAATTCGTGAACGCATTTCTGTCAGAAAGCCTTCTGTTTTATAAGGGAATTTCTTGAATAAAAAATCAGCGACTGCGGCACCGAGAATGGCATCACCCAAATACTCCAGACGTTCGTTGTTTTCCTTAAACCCATTGCCGTTCTCTTTTACAATTGAACTATGGCGCGTGGCCAGCCGATACAGTTCCAGATTAACCGGAGTGAAGCCCGCTATGTTATGAATAGCTGTGATCAGCTGTTTGTCGGATGAGGATTTTTTACCGGTGATTTTAAGAATTCGCCACACGTGATCAGGCACAAATATTTAATCCCCTAAGGTAAGCAAAGGGATTTAATTGACCGATAAACATGGGGATCAGGCTTTGCGGAAAATGATGGAGGCATTATGGCCACCAAAGCCAAACGTGTTACTTAAGGCAACTTTTACATCGCGTTTTTGCGCTTTGTTAAGCGTCAGGTTCAAACGCGAATCCAACTGGTCGTCAGGCGTGGAATTATTGATGGTAGGCGGAACAACACCTTCGTTAATGGCCATCAAACAAGCCAGCGCTTCAATGGCACCGGCTGCACCGAGTAAATGCCCGGTCATGGATTTGGTTGAGCTGATGTTCATCTTAAACACATGGTCGCCAAATACCTGGGTAATGGCCTTGATCTCACCAATATCGCCAAGAGGCGTTGAGGTTCCATGTGTATTGATGTAATCCACTTCTTGCGGTTTGATGCCTGCATCTTCCAATGCATTTTCCATCACTTTGGTAATGCCTGCGCCTTCCGGGTGTGGGGCAGTAATGTGGTATGCATCGGCCGACATGCCTCCGCCAATCACTTCGGCATAAATTTTTGCACCGCGTTTTTTGGCGTGCTCGTACTCTTCAAGAACCAATGCACCGGCACCTTCTCCCAATACAAAACCATCGCGCTCCTTGTCGTAAGGGCGAGATGCTGTTTCAGGCGAATCATTGCGCTCGGATAATGCCTTCATGGCGTTAAATCCACCAACACCGGCTTCGCAAACTGCAGCTTCTGAACCACCGGAAACAATCACATCCGCCTTACCTAAACGAATGTAGGTAAAGGCATCGTAAATGGCGTTGGTGGAAGATGCACAAGCCGAAACGGTTACAAAGTTTGGCCCGCGAAAGCCATACTTGATGGAGATGTGACCTGCACTCAGGTCGGGAATCATTTTTGGAATAAAGAACGGGTTGAAGCGAGGTGTGCCATCGCCTTTGGCGAATGACTTCACTTCTTCCTGAAAGGTAAGTAACCCTCCGATGCCTGATCCCCAGATTACACCAATGCGATGCGGATCCAGTTCTGACAGCGGAAGGTTTGAGTCTTTGATGGCCTCATCGGCAACCACCATTGCGTATTGCGCGAAGGGGTCCATCTTGCGGGCCTCCTTGCGATCCATAAAATTACCGATGTCGAAGTTTTTTACTTCGCAGGCAAATTTGGTTTTAAAAAGAGTAGCATCGAAACGGGTTATAGGGGCAGCACCACTGGTACCGGCTTTCAGTCCTTCCCAGTATTCCCTAAGGGTGTTCCCGATAGGGGTAAGTGCACCAAGTCCGGTGACAACTACTCGCTTTAAAGTCATACGTAAAAAATGTGCGTGAGGTAAAAGGTCGTCTTACTTCTTAACGTTCTGTTCCAGGTAAGAGATCGCCTGGCCAACGGTAGAAATGTTTTCGGCCTGATCGTCAGGAATAGAAATGTTGAATTCCTTTTCGAACTCCATAATCAGTTCAACAGTATCAAGGGAGTCAGCGCCAAGGTCGTTGGTAAAGCTTGCTTCAGGAGTAACTTCAGATTCTTCAACACCGAGTTTGTCGATGATAATCTGTTTTACTTTTTGTGCGATTTCAGACATGTTTTTAAGGTTTTAAGATTTAAAAATCCCTGCAAAGAAAGATATTTACTGCAATATTGTCAAACTTTTTTAATCCGGGCCGATATGCCCAAAACCCGCTGAAATTGCACCGGAAATGAAGAAAACCAAGCTGGTTATTGAGTATGATTTCGACTTCGAACTGGCCGGCATTATCTCGGCTTTGAAAGGTTATAAACTGGCCTGGGAGATTAATCAGAAACTGGGTGTAAAGCTTGTGCGGCAGCCCGATCTGGCGGTTGGATTCAAAAATCAGGAGGAACGATATTTTTCTTTTTATGCATATGAAACGCGTCTCAATCGATTGAAACTGTTTAAAAACAAACCTATCGATTACGAGACCGGAAAGTATTTTCTGGTGCCTGAATTTCCTCGTTTTGATTTTATACTTTTGACAGCATCAGAAGATGTTAATTTTACTTCTATGGTTCTGCAAGCGATAAAAGAAATTCCTTCCATTGAACTGGTAGCTCCCATAGCGGCTGATTCGTTAAAGTCGAGAAGTAACTTTGTTTTTTAACACCCGTACCCACAACCTTTTTAGAATTTCGTAAACATGGAAATGATATCGTACAATAAAACCAAAATTGTTGCCACTGTAGGTCCTGCCTCCAACTCACGCGAGATGCTTCGCGCGCTCATCAAAGAGGGCGTTGATGTGTTTCGTTTGAATTTCTCACATGGTTCTCATGAGGATCACCAAAAAGTGATCAATACCGTTCGTGAGTTGAATGAAGAACTTGGCTCAACGGTTGCGTTGCTTTTGGATTTGCAAGGCCCTAAAATTCGCGTGCAGGAAGTTGAGGCGGATGTAGTGTTGGAGCGAGGTCAGGAGTTTATCATTACCACGAGGCAGTTGAAAGGGAACCGTGAAATTGCCAGTACATCGTACCAGCAACTACCTAAAGATGTGAAGAAGGGTGATGTGATACTGGTGGATGACGGTAAGATTGAATTGAAAGTGAAGGAAGTTCGTGATATTGATGTGGTAACCGAAGTTGTATACGGTGGCCCGTTGAAATCACGCAAGGGAATAAACATGCCCTTTACCAAAGTATCGGCACCATCACTTACGGAAAAAGATTTAAAAGATCTTGAATTCGGGATTAAGAACAACCTGGACTGGATTGCACTTTCGTTTGTGCGTAAGGCGCAGGATATAAAAATTTTGAGAAGCATTCTGGAAGAGCATCAGTCGCTTTCGCGCATTGTGGCCAAGATTGAAAAGCCCGAAGCGCTGAGCAACATTGATGAGATTATTGCGGCTACCGATGCCGTGATGGTAGCGCGTGGCGATTTAGGTGTGGAGATCTGGTTGGAAGAAGTGCCGATGGTTCAAAAAATGCTGGTAGAGAAATGCAATGCCGCGGCCAAGCCGGTAATTGTAGCCACGCAGATGATGGAGAGCATGATTGAAAATCCGCGTCCTACACGTGCAGAGACAAATGACGTTGCCAATGCCGTAATGGACGGGGCTGATGCCGTGATGCTCTCTGCGGAAACAGCAGCAGGTAAATACCCCATTGAAGTGGTGCGCAGTATGGTGCGTACAATTGCATCGGTGGAGAAAAATGAAAAGTTGTATTACCGTTTCCGGGAAGTAGACCCAAAATCTCCGGTATACATCAACGACAGCCTCGTGTTGGCTGCCTGTAAGTTGGCAAAGGATGTTGGCGCAAAAGCCATTGTGGGTATGACAGCTTCGGGTTACACAGCATTTAAATCATCTTCATACCGACCGAATACCAATATTTTTGTTTTTACCAGTAACAAGTACCTGATCAATACCATCAACCTGGTGTGGGGTGCCCGGGGTTATCACTACAACAAGGTAAATTCAACAGATGAGACTATTGCTGATGTAGAATCCATCCTGAAAAAAGAAGGGCATGTACAAAGCGGTGACATTTTCATCACGATGGCCAGTATGCCCATTCAGGAACGTCAGCGTACCAATACCCTGAAGATTAATATCGTAAAATAGGTTACTGTTATTTGGTGTAATTTACACTGAGTACGGGTACCGGACTGTGATAGGTTACACTTTCGGCAATGCCCAACGTATAAGTGGGTAGTCCCTTACGTGTTCGCGTAACAATGCCGGCAATTCCTTGCTTTTCATCCGCAAGGAAATGTGCAATACCACGATGTACATCGTAGTCGCAATGAATGGCCTGTGTAAATTTTAACTTGTTATTTTTCTTTTCAAACCACTTGAATCTTTCCTGGATATAGTGTGTGTCTTTGAAATTAATGGGGGTATTTACATAGAGTAGTTGAACCTGAGCTTTTACCGTTTGAGCAAATTCCATGATTCCTGCGGCAGCTTTTTCACAACCATCTTCAAAGTTTGATGCAAAAGTTAATCGTTTCAGATTTTTAAGCGTGTGATTTTTCTGTACCGACAGCACCGGGCAATCGGCACCTCGCAAAACTTTCTGCGCGTTGGAACCAACAAACGGATGATTCTTTTCGGCTGTGCCATGTGAACCCATAATGATCAAGTCAGCTTTCCACTTTTTAGCTGTAGTGATTATCACCTGAAAGGGAGTGCCGATTTCCAATTGTGTGGTGATGGTTATTTTCTCGTATTGTTCCTGATCTTTCTTGAGGTGTTGCCTGGCCTTGTTTACAACATTCTTTAATTCTGGATAGTTGATAAAATTTTCAGGTAGTTTCTCCAATCCATTTGTTGTATAAATTACATGAAGCAATAAAATTTCAGCCTTTAGTTCAGCGGCCAATTCGGAACCAACCTTTAATGCATTTTTTGCACAGGCAGAAAAGTCGGTTGGAATGAGTATGCGTTTCATAACAATTTTGGTTTTCTGAGCGTCCTAAGATTATACGTTCAAGTACCTGTTTTTACTGCTAAATTTTTATGATACTGGTCAGCACACTACCTGATAATCATCACATGGCCAGCTTGACTAACCCATGTATATTTGAGAAATCGTACCCATGGAAAGTAAGCCACAATGAATCAGTTTTTTCACCAATCCATAAACGAGCTTTTTGATACGTTCTCAACTTCATTTGATGGCCTGAGTTCATCAGAAGCAAACAGTCGGCTAAAACGCTATGGATTGAATGTATTACCTCATGGTAAGCAGGTTACTTTTCTAAAGGTGGTGCTGCATCAATTTACAAGTCCGCTGATTTATGTACTCATTGCAGCCGGTGCTGTATCAGTATTAATTGGTGAGCATGAAGATGCAGGGTTCATTTTTCTGATCATCATGATCAATGCCATACTGGGGACTTATCAAGAGTGGAAAGCAGAAACCAATGCTGCCGCATTGCAACAACTTGTGAAAACAAAGGCCAAAGTATTGCGCGATGGCAATTCGATTTTATTGGATGCGGAACAGCTGGTACCGGGAGATGTTGTCCTAATGGAATCGGGTATGCGGGTGCCTGCTGATTTGCGATTAATCTCCTCCAACAACTTACGAACCGAAGAGGCCATACTCACCGGTGAATCATTGCCGATTGAAAAGAATCCGCAGGTAGTGGGAAGCGGTGAGCTTGCATTGGGTGATCAGGTAAATATGCTTTTTGCTGGTACTACGGTGATGAGTGGCCGGGGCCGTGGGCTGGTGGTGGCAACCGGTTTACAAACGGAGATTGGAAAAATCGCAAAAACAGTAAGCGAAACCCGACAAGAGGAAACGCCACTGATGAGGCGAATGAGCCGGTTTGCCAAACGGGTAAGCTTGATTGTATTGGTGGCTTGTATCCTGATTTTTCTGATCGGATTCTATCAGGGAATACCTTTGATAGATATTTTCTTTGTTGCTGTTGCGGTTGCTGTTTCGGCCATACCGGAAGGGCTGCCAATTGCCATGACCGTTGCGCTTTCAATCGGAACAAGTAGGATGGCAAAGCGTAATGTCATTATAAGAAAACTTTCTGCTGTTGAAGGATTGGGAAGTTGTAATTATATCGGCACGGATAAAACCGGAACCTTAACGGTTGATCAACAAACCGTGAAGAAAATTTTACTTGCCAATGGCGCCCAAGTTGATGTGAGTGGGGCAGGATATAATGGAGATGGAGTATTATCTGGTGATTTGATTCATGAAGGTGATACGGCACAAATGCTAGACGACCTTGTTGAAGCGGGCGTGTTGTGTAACGAGGCTGAGTTGATTAAGCATGGATCGGGTTGGGAGCATCAGGGGGATGCCATTGATGTGGCTTTTTTGGCATTGGGGATTAAACGCGGCTATAAATTGGAGAATGTCCGCAACGCAGTGCATGTTGTCAGGGAAATTCCATTTGAATCAGATCGTAAATATGCGGCAACTATTTACAATAAGGCAGGTAAAACGTTTGCTGCAATAAAGGGTGCAGTCGAAGCACTTGTGCCACTGTGCGTTGGTAACCATCACGAGATACTTTTTCAACAAACCAATCAACTGGCCGCACAGGGTTTTCGGGTATTGGCAGTAGCGTCAGGGGAGGTTGAAGCTTCTTTAGCGCTTAAGAATTTAAACTTACTGGGATTGGTAGCCCTAATTGATCCACTTAAACCGGAAGCAAAGGGCGCAGTTGAGTTCTGTCACCAGGCGGGTATACAGGTGAGCATGATTACAGGAGATCATCCGGCTACAGCATTGTTTATTGCCAATGAATTAGGAATAGCTGCATCAAAGGATGATGTAATCACGGGCGATCAATTGGGCTTGAGTAAAGGAAAGGATGACACTGCGTTTCATCAGCGGCTCTCGGGAAAAAGTGTTTTTGCGCGGGTGAGTCCCTTGCAAAAGCAACAAATTATAGAAGCGGTTCGGGTGCAGGGAAATTTTGCTGCCGTAACCGGAGACGGTGTGAATGATGCGCCTGCTTTGAAAACGGCCAACATTGGTGTGGCCATGGGCTATGGAAGTGATGTGGCCAAAGAATCAGCCAGCATTATCATTACCGATAATAACTTTTCATCATTGGCGGCCGGCATTGAAGAAGGTCGGTACACATACGGCAATCTTCGCAAAATTATTTACATGTTAATTTCTACCGGGGCAGCCGAAATCATAATGGTGTTTATGGCTTTGCTTACCGGTTTGCCGCTTCCTTTTTTGCCCGTTCAGTTGCTTTGGTTAAACCTGGTAACCAATGGCGCGCAGGATGTTGCCCTTGCATTTGAGAAAGGCGAAAGACATGTATTGAATGAACCGCCCCGTAAACCTGCCCAAGGAATTTTCGACAGACTCATGATCACACAAACCCTAATTTCTGGTTCGGTGATGATGTTGCTCACGTTCGGACTTTGGTTCCATCTGTTGAATAATCTTAATTATGCAGAAGCAGAGGCGCGCAATATCATTTTGTTGTTGATGGTTTTATTGCAGAATTTTCATGTATTGAATTGTCGTTCGGAGCGTACCTCTGTGTTTTCCATCCCATTCTCCAATAATTATTTTGTTTGGATAGCCATTATTGTTGCGCAAGGCATTCACATTCTTTCCATGCATATTCCGTTTATGCAAAGCTTATTGAACATTGAACCGGTAAGCTTATCGGAATGGCTTAAGTTGTTGGCGACTGCTTCAATCATCTTGGTAGTGATGGAATTGTATAAAAAAATTTCTGATAGTCCGTAATCATACCACTAAACTAAGCTAAAGACAAGATTATCAAACAGATTGAGTGAATACCTTCTGTTGAGTTTAAAACAGAACTCATCCAGGTAATGCTGAAGGTATTTTTCTTTGATGACATGATAAATACCCAGTAAGGTTCTCTTGGCATTAGCGATAGCAATGTGAACCCATTTCAGTTCATTAACACCCTCGTAATCGGATTTAAAACTCACATGCACATCCACCAGGCTTTTCAGGTCCACATAGCCGGTGGCTTGATCGGTGAACAACACGCTATCGGGATCAATATTCTGGCTTACTACCCGGTTGGCCGAATGGCGATCCTCAGAAGGGTTGACTTTCATTTTGAATTGGCCACAATAACGTTCTTTACGCCCATGAACCTCCAAGGGAAAGGATTCTGCCATGACCGTAACTTTGGATTTCTTCTGGCTGCCTTTGCCCCGCTTAAGCTTTCTTCTTGCTCGTTTGGATGTACTGGTACTGAAGTAGGCATCGTCCAATTCCACCATACCCTTAAGTGTTTTTGCTTCCTCTGCCTTGCCCATGAAAGTCCGTATTTTCTTCATCATCAGCCATATAGGCTCATATCGTTTATGCCCTAACTGACGCCTGATTTCATGCGCTGAAAATCCTTTCTTGGTTGAACTCATTAGGTGCATAGTCAGGTACCAATACCAGAATGGCAACTTACCGCTCTCCAGCACTGTGCCGCTCCGTAAGGTGGTTCTGAACCGGCACTGTTTACATTGAAACTGCTCTTTTCCGGCAAGCCAATAATGCTCCTTATGGCCACACTTTTTACACACAACCCCTTTACTCATTCGATAATCCCGAAAGTGTGCCCGACAGGACTGCTCGTTGGGGAACCGTTTGATAAACTCGATCAAATTCATAACCCTTACCTTTTGAAAACAAGGTCGAAAATGACTTGGACAGCTTGTGTCTCATTTGGGTATCTTTACGGACTATCAGTAAAAAATTTATACCAATCGCTTAAAACAACATCCGGTTACAGTTTAGGCTGCACCAGGATGATTTCTTCTTTTTCAACCACCACAGTTCCGGGTGGATCACCTTTGCGTTTACGGACAAACTTTTTTGGGGTGTAAACCACCGGGCAAAGGGTTTCTGTTTTTCGTTTTGAATGATACGCGGCTAATTCAGCGGCTCTTTCAATTACAGGTTTGGGGAAATTTTTTCCAGCCTGGTATTTTACAATAACATGCGAACCGCTGACATCTTTGGCATGAAGCCACAAGTCTTCTTTGTAGGAAAACCGTTGTGTGAGTTCGTCATTGTGTTTGGCACTTTTTCCAACCCAAATTTTATAGCCCTGCATTTCAAATTCATGGTAGGGCAAGGGAGCTTCTTTTTTTGAGGCCTCCGTTACTAAACCTGAAGAACGAAGAAAGGTTTTTAAATCACCTACTTGTTCAATTTGCTCAACATCGTTTATCCAGTTACTGAGTTTGCTGATTTCCTGCTCCTTACGTTCCAGTGCTTCTTTTAGTTTGCTGACTTCGATGTGGTGGTTTTTAGATTTTCGATAGTAAAGGGCAGCGTTTTTTTGAGCGTTCAGGTCGTCTTTGAGTTTTATTTCTATGGGTTTACTTGTGTTGAAATCTTCCAATACTACTTTTTTCATACCTGGTTCAATCCGGTGAAGATTGGCCATGATTAAATCGGCCCAAAGTTTATAATGGTCATCCGCTTCAATCTCTGCTAACTTTGCGTTAGTTTTTTTTAAGTAAGCCTCTCCGTTTTTTAGTTGTGTGCGAAGTTTCGAAAGCACAGTATCTTTTTCATTTTGAAAGCCTGAACGCCTGGCATGCAGGTTGTAAAATTCATGCAAGGCTTCTTTTGCTGACGTAAAAGATTGTAGTGGCTCACCGATCTCAACCAAACTCAGAATTACCTGTTTATTGAGTTCGGTGATATAAAATGTAGGGTATTCAAGTTTTCGAATAATGCCTTGAATCATTTCCCATTTTTCGTCAGGTGATTTAGGTTCAAATTCCTGAAGCTTGACATAATTCCAGATCACATTGCCAAACGTGAAGTAATGTTTACTAAGTTGATGGATGTTTTGTTCGAAGGCCTCCCTGCTCCAATCGATTACTTTATCCAGCAATGCAAGATTGATATCTGCATCCGCCATCAGATGATTACGGAATAAACTGATGGGCCTTGCTTGCGAAAATAAAACCAGATTTGCCCGGTTGCCATGCATTTTAAACAGAAGCGCTACATCATCAGCAAACTGAACGGAGAAAGAGCGCTCGTTGGTGAATTGTCGTACCCCTGTAACTTTTAGCCCGATCAACTCCTGAAAAAGATCTACGCTGTTTCTTCTTGCCCTGTTAAACTCTTCCGGAAAAGATAAGCACGAAAAGGCAGATTGCAGACTGGCTTTAATATAGAATGGTTTGGTTTGGGTTTCAAACCTTATGATGAGTTCATCTTTTGACTGACTAAAACATTCAGACACAACGGCCCTAGCTAAACTTTTCTCAAGCTCAGCGGATAGCTTTCGCAATAGGTAATAATTGTTGTGCATGCTACGTGTGTAAACCGATTACCGGTTACAAACTTAAGCGCAATCCATCGTAAGCCAAATGGATGTGGGAGGGAAGTTCTTTTTGTACTTCGGCATGCGAACCAAGTTTGTGGCTGATGTGGGTGAAGTAGGCTTGTTTCGGTTTGATTACATCAACCATTCGAATGGCTTCTTCCAGGTTAAAATGTGAAATGTGCTGTTCACGCTGCAGTGCATTCAGTACGAGCGTTTCGGTGCCCTGTAATTTTTCAAATGTTTCTTCCGGTATGTGATTGCAGTCGGTGATGTAGCTGAAGTTATGAATCCGAAAACCCAATACCGGCATTTTAAAATGGTAAACGAGTAGGGGAGTTATGGTTATGGATTGAAAATTAAAAGATTCTGTACCGATTTCATGCAAATCGACTTGCGGTAAACCGGGATAATCTTTCGGTCCGAAGATGTAAGCAAAATCGTTCTTTAATTGCTGTAATGTTGTGGCGGTTCCGTACACCGGCATGCTCATGTGTTGCATGAAGTTGAATGCCCGTACATCATCCAGACCGGCCGTATGGTCGCGATGGGCATGCGTAAACAAAATGCCATCCAATTTAGTGATATGCTCACGCAACATTTGCTGCCGAAAGTCAGGTCCGGTATCAATTAAAAGACTCAGGTTATCAACAGCCAGGTGAACCGAAGTGCGTAAGCGTTTATCCCGAAAATCCAACGAACTGCATACCGCACAGCCACAGCCGATAACAGGAACGCCCTGCGAAGTGCCGGTTCCCAGAAAGGTGATTTTCAAGCCTTAACTTCAGTTTGAGTAATTTCCTCGTACAGCTTCTGACTTTTTTCTGTGAAGCGGGTGGTCTCCAGTTCAACCGTTTTCAGAATGTCAAGCAAGGCGTTGATTTTGCCTTCCGTTGTATAGAACTTGTTTACGATAATGATTTTTTGATCGCGCAGCAGGCAGTATCCTGATTTGAAATTTCCCTTCTCATAGCGAAGCGTGTAATCCGACTCCGCAATCATATCTTCCAGCTTGGTTAAAAACGGAACAGTGTACTTAATCATAGTGGTTGTTTCAATGGGGCGAAGATAATTTATAATTGTGAATGTGGTACCCCTAACGAAGAATAATGGATGTCTGTATTAATTTTACCAGGTGAATCTGGAGAATAAACGGCTGATTGTGATTGTGGGGCCCACGGCTGTAGGCAAAACTGCTTTAGCCATTGAGTTGGCACAGGCGTTGGGTACCGAAATCATTTCGGCTGATTCGCGCCAGTTTTATAGCGAAATGACCATCGGCACGGCCAAACCCACGGGTGATGAGTTGGCAGTGGTCAGGCATCACTTTATTGATTCGCACTCCATCCTCCAGAAATATGATGCAGCCCAATTTGGGGAAGATGCCTTAATGAAGGTATATGAATTATTTGAGAAGCATGATTCTGTTATAGTATGTGGAGGCTCAGGCCTTTACGTTAAGGCATTGCTAGAGGGTTTTGATGATATACCGGAAGTTCCTGAAGAAATCAGGGAAATGGTTACTGAAAAATACAAAGCCGGTGGATTGCCCTGGTTGCAACAACAGGTACAAAAACATGATCCGGAATATTACAATGTAGCTGATCAGCAAAACCCAGCCCGTTTGAGTCGTGCGCTGGAAGTGGTATTGGCAACCGGTAGTTCCATCACCTCCTTTCAAAAGAGGCAAAAGCGGGTTCTTCCGTTTAAGGTTATAAAAATCGGATTGGAATTGGAGCGTGAAGAACTGTACAGACGTATCGATGAGCGCATGGATGCAATGATTGAAGCAGGCTTGTTTGAAGAAGCTGAAAAATTATACCCTTACCGGGAACACAATGCATTGCAAACAGTTGGATATCGGGAAATATTTGATTTCATGGAGGGGAAGTACGACAGGGAAGAAGCCATCCGGCTATTGAAACGCAACTCGCGCAGGTACGCCAAACGGCAACTGACTTGGTTTAAACGGGAGGGAGAGATAAGGTGGTTCTCAAGGACTACAGTTGAAGATATTTTTGCCTATTTGCGAGTACTTGGCAATGCTATCTAATTGTATTTTGAATAATTAGTTGATGAGTAAAGCTATCTAATGAATAATAGTAATAGATCCTCTGTATTCCTTGTAACAATGATCTCGTAATGTGTAATAATAGATACCAGAAGCAACTTCTTCAGCTTGCCAGTCTCCCAAATAATTCGCAGACTCAAAAACGAGCTTTCCCCATCTGTTAAATACTTTGAGAGAAGACCCCATTAGTACAGCATCTATCTCAAATGATTCGTTCTTGTAATCTCCATTTGGAGTAAATACATTTGGAATAAAGGGTATACCTCCTATAGAAAATTTAATATTTACTGTGTCTTGGGCGCTTCCACAATCGTTGAAGATTTCAATGGAATAAGTTCCCGTTTGATTTATGGTTACGGTTGGCTCGATAGCCCCCGTACTCCATAAATAGTTTGTATTATTATAAAATGGTGCAACGAGAATAAGTTCTTCTGTATCACACACTATTCTATCCTTACCCAGATCAACAATGGGGGGAGGGCAGGTTAATAACTTCCCAATTCCTCTGATTAATTTCCCATTATATTGGGTAAAGGTATGTGTCGTTCCTACAAGGTGCAGGGTTCCTGTGCTCAAATTAAATCTTCGAAGATTTCTTCCTTCTGTGAAGTAAATATTTTGACTTGTTACCGTAAAATCTTCTATGGCAATGTATGTACTTTGGTAAATGATCTGTGGAAATGATACTACACCTAGGTTGGCAAAGTCAAGCCTATAGAAGTAAAGAAAATTTGCACCAGGCGGGGCTCCATCGAAGAAATACATTACATCACCCTCAAAGGCCATAACATCAATGTCGGGGAGTGGCAAATTGGTTGAAATGGTTGTTATCAGACTGCAAACTCCGGTATCTGGATCAATTTCAACGATTGACTCAGTGTAGAAATCGTTTTGTAGTACACCACCATTTAAACTGGCGCCTGCGTATAATTTTTTTCGAACAGGATTATAAGCCAGGGCATCACAAAGTGGAACTGGATTACCGTTATACATTAGTGTTCCAATAATTTGATAATCTCCTTCTTTAGTAATGCTAACCAGCTTAGGCGCTTCATTCGGACTCATTATTGTATAGTAAAGGTCCTTTTCATAATGGTAAGTGAGATTGACATGGTCGGCTAAAGAAATATTATCAATTGTTGCTTGTGCCTGCAATGCCCCGGTAAGACTATCAATTAATACAAGCTTATTGTCTATAAGACCGATAAGTTGGAAATTCTGAGCTTTTAAAGCTGTAAGTGTAAAAATGCACACAGTGAAGCAAACTAGAATTGTTCGCAAGGAGAACTTCATTCGATTACATAATTCTTAGACCTGTGTAAATATATTATTTAAGCTTACCTTTTGCAACGGCTGCTCTTTGTACGGTACTTTATCACAAATACTTTTTTGGTGAGGTTTGCAAAGGTCTGTACAATTGAGTTGATTTATTTCTTCGAATACAAAGTGTCATACTTTTATTTACAGTAGTCCCTTTTCAAAAGCTTTTTTAATTAACTCCATGCCATTTGATGCGTTTAGCTTTTGCATCATGTTTTTACGATGCGTTTTGACGGTCAGTCCTGAAATTTGAAGTTGAGAGGCAATATCCTCACTTGTGCTGCCATTTGCCAATAATTTTAGAATTTGAATTTCACGCTCTGACAGGAGTAAATCGCGCGTTGGACTTTTTTTGGTGCTGGTCGGGAATATATTATCACCACTACATATATGGGTAAGGGATTCGATCAGAAGATCATGGTCAACATTTTTGACAAAATAACCATTCGCCCCAAGTGTTCTGGCTTCTTGTGAAAATACATGTTCCTGATGCATACTTAAGATAACGATTTTGACTTCCTTGTCTATTGATCGGATGCGGGGTATCAAGTCCAGCCCGCTGATTGATCCAAACTCGATATCAATAATGATCAACTGTGGTTGAAGCATTGAGATTTCACCAAGCAGGGCGTATGGATCGGTGAACTTTTTTAGTATAACGAATTGCTTTGTATCCGATAATAACCGCTCAAGTCCATCGGTAAAAAGTTGATGATCATCAGCAAGTATTGTTTTGATCATAATTCGTTTTTAGGAAATTCAAACACATACGAGACGCCAAACGCAGTGGACTCAAAGTTGCTGGTTCCGCCAATGGCGCCAACACGTGAGATGATATTGGATAGCCCAAGTCCATTTTTTGCCTTTTCCGGATCAAATCCTCCACCATCGTCTTCATATAAAATATTGACCGTTTGCTCGAATGAATTTATTGTAACCTTAATATTTTTTGCTTTTGTGTGTTTTAGTGTATTACTGCTTAGTTCTTGCAAAATACGGAAGATTGAAATACTCAACTCATTCGCCTGAATATCTGCTCCATAAGTGGAGAAGTCGACCCTGATGCCTGATGTTTGCGTGATCTTATCAAAATGATTACTAAGCGCGGTAAATAGCCCATACCGTTCTATTTCAGGCGGTGTAAGTGAATAAGCCATTGACCTTACTTCATCTATTGTGTGTTGCAGGTGTGCATCAATTTTCTTCAGGTCATCAGGCTGGGTTCTGTTATTCAATATGTTGACAACATTAAGTTTTATGGCAGTGAGTTGCGTGCCAATGCTATCGTGCAATTCTTTGGCCAGTCGTTTACGTTCTTTTTCTGAAATGACGACTTCAGCGTGAACTAATTCTGTTTGTTGTTTATTGATCATTTGGAGTAGTTCATTTTGCTTTTTTTGCAAGCTCAGTCTTCGTTTGAAAAATAAAATTACTATTATGAAAATGATGCCCACCTCTAGTACAATCGAGTACCACCTTAACCACCAGGGTGATTCGACATAAAACTTGACTACCGGATTGATTGTATTCCAAACTACATTGTCATCGGTAAATTGAATCTCGATTTCATATGCTCCAGGAGCCAATGAGTTAAACTGAAGTGCTTTGTTCTTTGAGGGCACCCAAGGATCGTTTCGATTTAACCGATAACGTAAATTAATATCCTTATTGCGAAAAGAAAGAAAACCCAGCGTAAGATTAATTTTAGTCTGATTGTGCGGAAGAGTAATTTTGTTGATGGAGCTAATCAGGCTATCATTAATTTCAAGGGACTTGATGTAAGGGATTGGGGTGTTTCCTTTTAGGTATAACTGATTCTTTGGAATTATGGAGTATCCATTCTCTGAAAATGCCCAGACGGATTCACTCGTTACAATTATGTTTCGAATGATGTCTCCTATAAGCCCGGTGTTTTTATTCCATTGTGAAAACTTGGGTTTTGCATTGATAAGCGATGTTTTAGTCATCATAACAGCACCTTTTTCAGTGCCTAGCCAAAGAACCGAGTCGGCAAGAGTAAGTTCGTATATGTTGTTTGCAATAAATTGGTTTTCAGCATTGTAATTTGCAATTGGTCTATTTTGCTTGTTAATAAGGATTAGCCCATTTCCGATTGTTGCAAGAACACCAATGGAATCGTTAATCCATGCGATAGAGGAGATTTTTAAATTATTAAACTCCGGAAGCGTTTCCCTCAAATCAAATGATTTGTCTTTGATTTCTAATCCGGTTCGGCCCGCTAAATAGAATATTGTGTCGTGTAACGCCATAGCCCGATACACGTAGGGCAATGTATCCGTGTAAACCAGATCACCTTGCCAATTAAACTTCTTGAGTGAGCCAGCGCCAAGTGTCCACACTCCATCTGTGTCAATTGAGAAACTGGAAGCTTGCGCCTTATGCTGGCGTATTTGTTTGAAATTTTTATCGAACAGGGTTATCCACGAAGCGGCATACACCCATTGCGTTTGATGGGGATCAATTAAAGTGTTATGAACCGGAGAGTTAAATTTTTTGCTATGCAGGAGCTTATTTTTTTGCCCATCATAAATAAACAGATCTCCCTGTTGTGTGCTAATGACTACCGTGTCCTTACGATTATAAACAGAAGTGATTTTTGTATTGTCTGAAATTAGAAAATTGTTGATTTCAAGATTGGGATAGTAAAAAGCTCCCTTCTCCAATGTAGTTATCCAGAATCCATTATCTTGATCATGTAAAACGCTGGTTATAGAAAGTGCATCAAGTTCAGGCAACTGCAGAATATTATTGAACTGAGATGAGTTGAAGCGTTCAAACCCCAGGTTTAAATAACCTACCCATAATGTGTTGACATTATCTGTGCTTAAGCTAATAATAGGGGCCTTGCCCACGTGTACCAGGTTAACTGCATTGTTGTGGTACTCGAACAAGTGATTACGGATTGAAAAATAGATTCTGTCGCGCCATGTAATTAATCGCGATTCGCCATAATATTCCTTAAACGAATAATTTGCCTGGCTGAAAGTAGATTGAAATTTCTTGTTATCCAGATAAAAATCCATTTCATCTGAATTGAATTTATTTAATTTCCAAATTTGCTTTCCTTCTATTGAGTAATAGTAAAAACCAGCTCGGACAGGGATGGGCGTTGTAGATAGGGTTCCGGTGGAATCAATCGCGCCTCGCAGATGATTAACAATAAAATGAAGTTCCTTTTTGGAAGCTGAGTAATAAAAATTGATTAGTCTGTTTTGTATGTTTTCTGCGATTATGTCATTAAACGGGTATTGAATGATCTTATCATTATCAATGTAACTTAATCGGCCAGAATAGGTACGTAACCAAATTTTTCCAGCATCATCTTCCTGAAAGTTGAAAACTACCGGGTCACTAAGTCCATCACGTGAAGTAAATACCTGCATTTCAATTCCATCGTATTTCACTATTCCATTGTCCGTAGCGAACCAGATAAAGCCCTTATCGTCCTGAAAGGCTTCATATATTTCGTTACTCGGTAATCCGGTATCGGTAGTTAGTTGTATGAAGGTTTTGGATTGGCACCATAAGTTGCAGGTTGAGCTTAGTGAGATAAGTGCAAGAAAAGTCAAAAACTTAGCGTAACGCATGTCAATTATTTAGACCAACGAAAGTAATACATTCATTTAAAATTGCTTTTTGAGTGCTTGTAAGATTTTGATTGTCAACTGAGTGGGATAAACTCCTACTCCTTTTGGAGTATTTTTTTGAGCGTATCATTAAGGTTTTTATTGATTTTTCCAGAGAAGCATTACGGGGTAATTTTGTTACTTTAAATGCTGTCCCCCGAAAGATCGCCTCATGCCTGGAGAGATATGATCGTTGGCTTGCCTGATGGGCAGGCCATTTTTTTTGTCAAGTCGGTGAGTTTTTGATTCAACCATTTTGCGTAATGGGTTTGAATTTCAGTAAGCAGGCAACTTGTAAGTGTCGGTTAAACAATGATTCTAATCGATAGGTGTAATAAAAAACTATGTCTTCAAGCGTGTTTTGATAGCATTGAACACGCGTTCAGGTCCTTTCTTATCGATCAGACCCTCCATCTTTATTCTTTTTGTTAGCAATTCTTCCCGATTGAAATAGTAGTGATTTACTTTCTCTAAAATGAAATCCAGCGAATCATTTGAAAGAAGACTTGTATTCATGGTAACATCCAGGTCAATTAATTCTTTGGGCATAAGCTTAATGTGCTCTTCTTTTTCGAAAATATTAATAGAGGGAATCCCCGCAATTACAGATTCTATAGTGGTTAAACCGCCTGCCAGAATGGTAAGTACAGCATTACCCATGATGTCCCAAGTCGATTTACTGGCTTTAGCGAGAATGATTTCGTGTTGATAACTTTTTTTAATGGATTCAACAATTTCAGTATATGAATGCGCGTATCCTTCGCCTAATGCCACCCATAAAGTTAGACTTTGAGGAAAGGTGGATAGTTTTTTAATCACCTTTAAAGTTTTGTTTGGGGCATCTGTTCCGCCCATGGAGATGGCAACAGGCAGGTGTTTTTTCTTTAGATTTCTTTTGAAAGTGGACGTGGATATTTTTTGACTATACTGATTGACGATTGTATACTCCAATCCCCCATATATCTCCACTCCCTCAATCGGTGTAAAATATTTAGAACGTATAAAAAGCATATCAACTCCCTGCATGCGATCGAAAATCGGGGAAATAGAAACCAATAAGCAGCCGATTTCTTTGATTTCTTTAAAGATCGATTTCGTTAAAAACAGTAGATCAAAAACAATCACATCAGGTTTAAATGCATGTACTTTTTTAGCCAGTGACTCTTCATGATAGAGAATGCTTGTGATTTCAGCATGATCGTGAAAAATGGTCTCCAAACCTTTTTCAACCATAGCGAAAACTTTTACTTCACTCTTTTTCCTGGCATAATTTACAAAGCTGCGTGCCCGGAAGAGATGCCCCAAGCCGGTCTTTGACGATCCGCTGCAAATAACCGCTACTTTCATGCTAAAGATTAACGACCTGCAAGGTGAATGGCTGGTACTGTTTAATGCTTTCTTTTAACTCTTTCCCAACGATGAGATCAAAATCTTCTGAATTGAGCGGTCCTTCGGGGCGTACAATCAGTATGTCGGAAGCGGTAAGAATATGTCCTTTTTTCAAATCCTTACTTGCGTATAGCGATCGTCTTGCCCTTTTCTTTACGTATGCTTCGTCACTTTTGATTTTGACCGGGGTGTATGTCATTGCCTGCTCAGCATCACGAATATCGTTTACGTAGGCTTTAAACGTTTCAGGATCAGCCGCGTAGGCATGGTCAAAACCTTCCAGGGATGGATCTAGTGTAAAATGTTTCTCTATATACGATACCCCCATGGAAACAGCCATGCAAGCTGCAATACTGGATTGCGTATGATCGGAAAGTCCGACTTCACAATGGAAGGCTGTTCTTAACGTTTCAATGAACGTTAAATTCATGTCTTTCAATGCTGCCGGATAAGCAGATACACAATGTAAAAGAATGAATTTTTTAACGTTGAGATTCTCTAAGGTAGAAACGGTCTTTTCAATTTGCGCAAGGGTTGACATGCCTGTTGAGATAATTAGTGGAATGTCTTTGCTTGCTGCATAGCGAATCAGTTGCAGGTTGTTGAGGTCGGTCGAAGCAATTTTAATGTAAGGTGGACTTAGTTTAGCCAATAGATCTGTGCTGCGTTCACAGAATACCGAAGCACTGAATTTGATGCCCAATTCGTTTGAAAGATTACTTAGCCCAGAATAATCCTCATCTGCAAGCATAAATGCTTTTCGCATCGCCACTACTTTCTCAATATCGTAATGTCCATAATTGTACTTACCAGGTAAATACAGGTTTTCCGGGTATATAATTTGAAATTTCACTGAGTCTGCCCCAGCATTTTTTGCTACCCGTACTAAGGTTTTGGCGGTATCAACATTTCCGTTATGATTGGTGCCCGCCTCGGCTATGATGTGTACCTTGTTATTCATGAATGTGTACCTTCCAATACTTTGTTTGCAAAAAGTTTAAGGTTGGAACTCATGGTGTCTCTTAATTTAGCCCAGGTTGTGTCTTTCAACTCGGCTTTCAGGTCATCTAATTTTCCTAACGAATTGATTCTGTTTTCAACTTCAAGTAACACATCATCGGTTATCAGGTTGATATTCCACTTATCGAGGCCTACAGTTTCCATCATACTTATGGCTCTTTGGTCATAGCTGATTTTGATGCAAGGGATTCCATAGCTTAATGCAGGAAGGAAGGAGTGGAGCCTGTAGGTAATGTTGAGCCGTGTGTTTTTTAGATAACTTAAATATGTATAGACATCACTTGTAAACAAGAATTCAACATCTTTGAATGAGTCTGCAAAAGGAATATCACGGTGATCATGACATAGAATTTTTATGTGATTGTACCCCTTCCTTTTCAACAATGCAATAATCCCCTCAATCTGGCCTTTCATTTCATATTGCTGTGAAACGGGTATGCTCATTAACGTTGGTGTTCGGATGGATATCAATGCATCTGTTTGATCTTGCTTAGAGATAGGTACCAGGTGTTGCGGTGTTTCATTGAGAAATAGTGTAGGACATCCACCAAGCAAATTTGAACATCCTAAAGAGGAGATGTAGTTTGTGGTAGCAATATCTCTGGAGAGGGAAAAGTCCGCACGTTCGTTTAATAGTCTCAATTTGTCATCGGGAATGACGTCCGTGCGGTCAACAAGTTGTAAATTCTTATTGTATATTTTTCCTCGTGATAAGCTGAATAACATGAGAGGGACACTCAGGGCTTTCAGTGCTACTGGGTTTATTTCTAATTCATTATTTTCATACAAATTCCCACCACCAATTATCAAACCATGACCAAACTGATTGACTTCATAGACAGTTTGTGAGCTTAAACCTGCCTTCTTTTGACTTTCATATTTGCTGGTGGCCGGTAAGTCGATGATATTCAGGTGTTGTTGGAATGCTTCCCTGATGAAATGTACCAATGCTAAATGGATAACATCGTTTCCAATGTTAAAACCTTTCGGACGAATGCAGTATAAATTAATCATTAAGTATTCTAATTATAGTTTTTAAATCAGGTGAAGAAGTTATTTCCGGGTTAGTTAGTATTTTTTCAATCAAGGGCAGATCTTCTTTCGTGTCAACAACCAACCGGACATCGCCTTTTGTTGATATGTTGGATGTAATGTTTTTGAATCTGAATTGATTTGAATGTGTATAAAAATATGACGTAATGTGTTCATGTTGGTCGGGTGTATCCAGCCTCTGATAATAGGCGCTAAAAGTAGTTGCTCGAAAGACTTCAACTGAAATCCCGTACGGGAAAGTCCTTGGGCACAAATTTGTTACAAAATCCAAGTCGCTCATTTCCAATTGCCCAAAAGCACTTTCAATCAATGAGGTTTGAGGAAAGGGGCTGTCTCCGTTAATTCGCGCAAATGTATCAATTTTATAGAATTCGATGCAATCAACTACACGTTTGTACACATCGTCTAAATCACCACGGAAACACCTGATTCCCATGTTTTCAGCCAGTTGTTGTAGTGGGTCATCGGTTGGATGGGTTGATGTGGCAAGAATTGGTTCAAAGCCTTTGGATTTTTTTAGGAAAAAGAGGCACCATTCCAGCAGCGCCTTTCCATGGATCGGGTATAAGGCTTTTCCTGGGAAGCGTGAAGAACTATACCTTGCCAAAACAATGGCACATCGTCTGCTGCCACTCATAAATGAGATGTTTTATTATTTCCGCCCGAAAAGGTCAGACCAAATGGTTCCAGACTTAATCTTTTCGGGCAGGTTGTTTCTCTGATAGAAAGCGTCAAGATACGGGTAGTATTCCTTTTTTAATTCTTTAATTCCGCTAAGGGTCCATTTTTCAAAAATCCAGATCGTCTTTTTGAACTTTGGTAATTTGCTGAACACCGTGCGCTTGTAGAATGGCCGGCCGAGAATCACCAATACATACATAATCAGATATCTCAAATTGAGTTTATATTTTCGTTCAGATGGTTTTGTTAAGTTTTGAATCGTTTTTTCTAAATAATATCCAGTACGTATATGATTCATTCCATCGTCAAAGCCAATGGTGTTTTTAATAATACGTTTTCTTTCATCAAGTATAGTGCGAGTCAGAGCCTTAACTTGGCCGGTTTGGTAATATTCATCAATAATGGATTGCGTTTCTTCGTATGATTGGGTGATGATGGAACCTTTGTATAGTTCATCGCGGAAGAAGTCTTGATGGGGGTGAAGTAATATCGTAGGCGACTCCTTGATCAACCAGGATTCAAGTGCGGTGGTAGTATCAAATCCCATCCAGATATCGCAAACGTTCAACAGGTCATCAATGTCATCATATATCAGATACAGTACATTAGGGTACGCTTTTAGATTCTCCATCTCGTTGATGGTTTTTCCTAAGTCAGAGGGGATGGATTCTGTTGGATGCTTTTTTAAAATAAATAGCGTATCAGGGTTGTTTTCGATTAGTTTTTTTAACGTTTCCTCAACCTTATACATAAACTGCTTCATCCATTCGATTCGGTTCGGATCGTTTGGCCTAACATATTTATGATCGGTAATCGTTTTTGGATTGAATAATTTTCCAAATGACCAGCCCGCATATCCTATTATTTTAGAATATTGTGTTCGATTGCGCTGTTGAAGAAAATCTTTTTTCTCTTGAAATTTATAAATTCGGAACCGATCAAAGCCAACTCCACCAGTAAGAACGATGTTGTCTTTGTATTGTGGAAATCGCTCCAGAATATGGTTGTAGGTTCGTTGCGACCAGTAGCAAACATATTCGTGATACAGTTTATGATCTGTATTGTTTCCGAAAAAGTTATAAGTTCCATTTGTCCAAAAATTCCCTTCTGAGACCAACGCAAACACTTTAATGTTCTGCTCGTATGCGTATCGTGAGATCCAAAAGTAGTACTTGGACCCAATGGCATTGGGCAATAGAATCAAATCGGGTTTTTTTCTGTAGATCGCTTGGATGTCCCACTTTTGATGAAACGCGATTTCGCAATTCAGAAACCGCTCCGCATAATAAACCATTGGGATGAGTATTTCTGCGTCCCTTCCTTTATCACTTTCTAAAAATGCTATTACCTTAACTTTTGACATTTGAACGCGTGGATATGTTGTCCAATAATTTGGCTATTGATTTTGTTTGGTTGACCACATTGAATTGTTGGATAGCTTCAATGTCGGTGCTGCTTTTTAGTCCTTGTAAATACCTATCGTAATTTACTTTTATGTAGTCTTTAATTCCGGTTTCATCTTCATATTCAAACGTTTCCCCTGCACCTGTAAGTGAAAGAATTGAGGCCACATCGCTGGTTTGTGGGCCAATGCATAAAATAGGAACCTGTGTTCGTAAATACTCAAATAATTTTCCGGGTATTCTGCCATTGATATTTTCAGATTTATTGAGGGGTAGAAGTAATAAACCTGCCGATGCCAGTATGGACAATATTTCATTTCTTGGTTTTGTTCCTTCTAACTGGGCCAGATGGGCTATGTTATTTTGCAGAATACTCTTTTGTATGGAGTGGTCCACCATTCCGAAGAATCGAATATGTAATTTCTTTTCGAAATCCGGAAGTTCATGGCATAGTTCCTTTATCGCTATGAAAAAGTTTTCTGCATGTCTGTCTTCACCCAAAATGCCGGCATGAACTATCTGAAACTTATCTTCTCTATGAATGCTTAGATTTTTGAAATCGTCCTCATCATAGCCCCAGTAAACCACGTCCACATCTTTTGCTCCAATTTTCTCCAGATCTCTTTTCCATGTAGGGCTTACAATAGTAATCTTGTTGGCAGTTTTAAAAACTTCTTGTTCCATTCGCTTGTGGATACGGTCTGCCCGCTTTCCTATTGGAAAGAGAGAATAATAATCTACTTGTGTCCATGGGTCTTGAAAATCCGCCAGCCAGGGAATCGAAAACTGTTGTGCCAGTCGACATGCAATTACAGAATTTGTATGCGGTGGGCCATTCGATAGAATGGCGTCAATATGATTTTCTTTCAGGTACTGACTAAGAAATCTTACGGATGGCTTAATCCAAAGCGCCCTGGCGTCCGGGATAAAAAAGTTAGCCCGGACCCATATGGCCAATTTTTCAATCACACCTCTGTTTTCTCCTTTTGTAACCAATGGATTGCTGATGGGCTCATCCTTTTTTTTTCCAGTAAATTTTTTGAACAGGGAGAAGGGTTCAGAAATTGGGTGCTTCAGTATTTCAATTCCTTCCGGAATGTCCTTGTCATTGGAGTGGTCGATATATGGGTACTGCGGATTGGAAGCGGTGTAGATAATTGGCTCCCATCCGAATTGCTGCAGGTACTTGGCGAATTTCAGGCATCGCAACACACCAATCCCTCCACTCGGTGGCCAGTAATAGGTAATGATTAGTACACGCTTCATCCTTTAATTACCTTTCGGAATGTATTCCACATTGCTGTTGCAATAACAACTAACATAAGAATATTCGCGACAAGCATGAATTTATTTCCTATGGAGTATGATTTAGGTTGAAATCTGAATTCAATGGCATGGCTTCCGGCAGGAATTTTTATTGCTCTAAGAACGTAATTTACACGATCAATTGAAGTTTCCTGGCCGTCAATAAAAGCTTTCCACCCTTCCGGATAATAAATCTCTGAAAACACCGCATACCCATCGGTTGCCGTGGTTGCCTCGTACACCAGTTTGTTAGGAGCATATTCTGTAAGCCTGATTGATGCACTGGAATCGTATGTAAATTCTGGCTTGCTGAATTTTGATACATCAATCACAGCTTGTGTTTTGGTGTTGATGGAGTCGAGTAATTGAATTTCTTCATCGGGGTTATTGGCTACAAGTACCTCCTGCACAAACCACGCATTGCCATTATGGTGCGGATTGCGGATGACCGCATCAGCGGTTTGTCCGGCCAGCAGGTATCGGGTGTTCAGCATGTTCAGCACGTTGGCATTGCTGGCCGTGATGTTGCCGGCCTGCATGATGTCGTTCATTTCATGCTGAAGGTGGTGTGTAATCAAATCCTGGTACCTGCGCATTTTGGCACCGTGATAGCCACCAATGGAGTGGTGAAAGGCAGACGTTCGTGCCTCATTAAATGGATTTTGAAAATTGAGTACACGGAATGGAGTGCTCTTATCTTGTTTGATTACCTGGTCGGCAGGTGTTTCCGTGAAGAAGTTATTCCTGCGTTTCTTAATGTAGTTTTCTTCCTGCACATAGCGATAATCAACGCCCATAATATCGATGACCATTAACAGGATGAGTAATCCGGAAAATACAACTGTACCGATTGACTTACGCAAATAGAAAAAGACTACTGCTCCGGCAGCTACAACAAAGAAAATGGTTCTGAATGCATCTTTGCGAATGATTGATTTGCGCGATGAATCCACCGCATTCTTTACCCACTGCGGAACATCGCCTAGGTCGAGTGCCGGTATGTAAGCGATAATGGCGATTAGCAAAGCGAGCCCTCCGGTTACGCCCAGTGCAATAAATAAATTCTTCTGACTTTTCTTATCCCATTTTTCTTGCAACAATTTTTCAAGACCCAGGCAGCCCAACAACGGCATGGCCATCAGCGCAATCACTACGGCCATGGAAACTGCTCTAAATTTGTTATACATCGGTAGGTAATCGAACAGGAAATAATTCACCGAGGGAAAATGCTTTCCCCATGAGAGTACGATCGATAAAACAGTTGCTGCAATGAGCCATGTAGTGTTTCGCTTATCGGCATACAGAATGCCCAACACAAAAAAGAATACCACCAACGCGCCTGCGTAAACAGGTCCGCTCGTAAAAGGCTGCGGGCCCCAGTATCCAAGGAGTCCGCGGGTGTATTGCGCAATCTGGGCTTCGGGTACATTGTTTTGTCGAAGGGCAATTTCCAGGTCACTGTTTTGGCCTGTGTAATTTCCGGAAGCGCCTCCGTAAAAATTTGGAACGAGAAAGGTAAAACTTTCTGCTACCCCGCTGCTCCACTCAAAGGCATAGTCACGATCAAGGCCACCGGTGCTTTGTGTGTTGCTGGTTAATTCTGACTTTCCACGAATGGAATATTTGCCATACTCGTAAGTCGACCACAATTTACCCAGGTTGGCGCCAATAGCCAGCACAACTGCACCGACAAGTAAAGTGGATGAAATAAAAAAAGATTTTATTTCCTTTTCCCGAACGGCAAAAATTAATTGAACAATGCCATAAATCACGAGCATTAGTCCGAGGTAATAGGTGATTTGTATGTGGTTACTGTTTATTTCAAGTGCCAGTGCCAATGCCGTAACGGCAAATCCCCATAGCAATCTTTTTGTATAGGCAAGATGGACACCCGCCAATACCAACGGGGCGTAGGCGATGGCACGCATCTTCCAAAGGTGCCCCGCTTCGATACTTACAATAAAGTATGTACTAAAGGCGTAGGCTATGGCCCCTGCAATGGCAATGGATGGCCGAATACCAAACACGATCAATAAAATGTAAAAGCAAACCAGCGACAGGAATGTTTCTTTTGCTGAGTTGGGAAATCCTAATGAAATGACTTTTTCGATTATGGTCAGCGGTTCTGATCCCGACCAGCGTAGGCTAATCAGGTATGCCGGCATGCCACTGAACATGCTGTTTGTCCAAAGACCTTCTTCACCTGTTTTTTCACGAAAGGCCGCCAACTCCGAACCGGAGGCAATGCCTTGGTTCACATCATTTTGGTTCAGGATTTTTCCCTCAAAGAAAATGGGGGAGTAGAAAATCACCGTAAGCAAAATAAATATCAGGGTAGCGAGCAGGTGAGGTAAAGCTTTTTGCTTGACAGTAGCGAAGTTCATGAGCTGGTAATTATTGAAGAGCAAAAGTAAAAAAAAGGCCTTTTATCGCTTAATAACGCCAACCTTTATTAAGGCTTGTTGAACGATGGAATTGATCTCGTCAGAGCTTCGGGTGAGCAGAATCAGTGAAGAAAACACCAGGGTAATGAGTGTTGAGCGATAGATCAGGTCAACTATGGGATGCTCCAATATGGGCAGGTAGTAGGCCAACGCTGTGGACAGCCCTGCGATCAGAAGCACTACGATCGTTTTTTGGGTAAATGGCTGTTGCTTAAACTTTGCGTAGATGTATGTGTATTTGATGATGTTGAAGATCAAAATGGAAATACAGGAACCGTATGCTGCGCCATCTATGCCGTAAACGGGTATCAAAAAATAGTTGAACGCAATGATCAAGGGAGCAAGGAATATAAGCGCCAGACTATTTACCCAATAATAGTTCGACATGGCCAGAATTTCTGAATTGGGTCCGAATGTCATATCGATTAGTTTGGCCAGTCCGATAATCACCACCACATTAAACCCGATGCGATAAGCATCGCCATTTGGCATTAGCGCATAAATGTTATGAAGGTTGGCCCACAACCCGATGAGTAGCAGGGCGCCAATAATAAGCTGGTTAATGGATGTCTTTCTGTAAAGTTCTTCCACTTCTGTTAAATCATTTTTTTCGAACGCTCGCGCAAACAAGGTGCTGTTTATTTGGGCGATGGCTCTTCGGGGTACTTCAATGGCTGCGGCCATGTAAAAGGCCGTGGTGTAAACTGCATTTGCTTTAAAGTCGATGAGTGCGCTTACCATTAAACTGTCCAGCCGCCCAATCATCATAAACACACTGGAGCTCACTAAGCTTACGATGCTGAAGAATGCAAACTCTCTGAGGGTCGGTTTTGGAATTCGCATAATTGCAAATGAAAATCGGAACAAGCCGATTCGTGCGAGGTAAACAAGAATGATAATGAGGCTAAGCAAGTAAATGAGCACAGAGGCAATCAGCAGTTGAGGAAAGGAAATTACGTTGATGAAGTAAAGTGTAACCACTACACCCTGTAAAAAACGAATACCTATTTCATTAACCAGTCGCGGAAACGCAAGCTTGAGTTGGGTTCTGGCAAAAGACTCCATTAGGGTAGACACGGCAACCACAAATGTTAACCATAAAGCCAGGTGGATGTACTGCGAAAGCAATTCGGCATTCTCACCAAAAAAACCTAAGAAGTATTCTTCAAATAAAAAGTAAACAAGCAGAAAGATGAGGTAACTGCCGGTAGTAATTAAGAGCACCAGGTTGATGAATCCTTGACTCTCAGTATGTTCTTTAACAAATCGTGGATAGAACCGGATAATAGAGGTGGCAAGGCCCGCCTGCGCAAAGAAGGCCATCAGAATGGCGAAGTCGAGAATGGTGCGCAGCAACCCGATCTGTTCCAGATCGAGAAAACGTGGGTAGAGGTATAACACATTGATGTAACCCAACACAATGCCCGCATAAGAAATTACGGTGGTAAAAAAACTTTGTCGGATTACAATGCCCATGGTGTTAACTCCGGCTAATGCGTTTGATGCGATTGGGGTTGGCCTTTAAAAATCCTTCCCACGATTTTGATTTTGGTTTCAGGTTGCCTTGCTGAAAGTGATGACACAACGCCACGGCTAATGCATCGGTGGCATCCAGCAGTTTAGGAATTTCTTTTATTTGAAAAACCTGCATCAGCATTTTGGCTACTTGTTCCTTGGAGGCATTTCCGTTTCCGGTAACGGATTGCTTTACTTTTTTGGGCGCATACTCAACAATCGGTATTTCGCGCGAAAGCGCTGCCGACATGGCCACGCCCTGGGCGCGCCCCAGTTTTAACATCGATTGAACATTCTTGCCAAAGAAGGGAGCTTCCAACGCCACTTCATCCGGATGATATTCTTTTAATAGATCAATTACCTTATCGAAAATCTTTTTCAGCTTGAGTGCTTGTTCACCGGTTTTTCCTAATCGGATGATGCCGTACTGTACCAGTTCAACTCGGTTACCGGTTACACAAATGATTCCGTACCCGGTAATATTGGTTCCGGGATCCAGCCCTAAAATAATCTTTTCACGTGGTGCCTTGATCACGCCACAATATAGAGCAATGCAAATTTGTTTTCAACGCAAAGGTTTATACCGTAAAAATCACAACTTGCAGTATGTGGTGGCTTATGGTCATGGTTTTTGGTGTCTATTATGTGCTGTTGATGTTTTTGTGCATCGGATGGTGGAGGTCTGTAAAACCCAGACGCTATAATAATAAGCAGGTTGACAAACTTTTTATCTCGGTCATAATTCCAGCGCGTAATGAAGCTGACACCATTACACGTTTGCTAGACACCCTTTCGAAGCAGGATTATGCTGCTGAAAATTTTGAGGTAGTGGTAATTAATGATCACTCTTCAGATAAGACCGAAGAGGTAGTGAATGTCTGGACGAAGGAAAATCCGGAGATTTCATTAACACTTTTAAATCAGGCTGCTGAACATCGGGGAAAGAAGGCCGCTCTAACACGCGGTATTGGTCACGCAAAAGGTGAAATAGTAGTAACTACTGATGCCGACTGTATTGTTCAATCGGGTTGGTTAACTTCAATCACTGATGCATTTGATCGGGATGTTCAACTCGTGGTTGGGGCCGTTGGTCTTCGCGATAATCATTCCTTATTTAGTAAACTTCAGGTAGTGGAATTTGCTTCGCTCGTTGGAACGGGCGTTGCTACTTTGGGTTGGGGCATACCAACCATGTGCAACGGAGCCAACCTTGCTTTTCGGAAGTCGGTGTTCGAAGAGGTAAATGGCTATCAGGGGGCCGAGCATATCGCTTCTGGTGATGATGAATTTCTACTTAGAAAAGTAGCCGCGTGTTACCCGAAGGGTGTTCAATTTAATCCTTTACCAACTGGTGTAGTAGAAGCGAAGGCTGCGACTTCGCTAAGGGAATTTTTTCAGCAACGCATCCGGTGGGCCGGCAAATGGAAAGCCCATGGTATTGGATTCTCGTCAGCCCTGGCATTTTTCATTTTCATTTTTCATGCTTTAACCATTTTATTGCCTGTTCTGGCTGGCCTGCAATTCTTGTCGTGGACGGTTGCATTATCATTGTTGATAGGAAAGCTATTGTTGGAGGCAGCCTTCCTCTTTCCGATACTCCGATTTTGTACCGGAAGGTTTTATCCCCTGATTTTTTTGTTGCTGCAATTCATCTATCCTTTTTACGTTGTAGGTTTCGGCCTGGCGGCCAATTTTTTACGGACGGAATGGAAGGGAAGAAAAATTTAAGACGGAAAGAAATTGAATTAGCTGTAACTTTAACCCCATGTCGGAGGTATCGCTTAAAAGCCAGTATGAAATCAAAGAGTTGGAACTCAACTCGTTACTGGAAGTAACGCAGGCCATAAACAATAATGTGCCAGAGGAATACCTGTATAAAATCTACAACTTTACCCTTCGCTCAAACCTGAAAATCAGGAAACTGGCGCTTTTTGTTTTGGATGAAGTGTGGAATTGTAAAGTGAACTTTGGTACGCAGCAATCCTTTACCAAAACCCGTTTGCCGGATTGCTTTAAAGACGTTAAGACTGTTTGTAAGCTTCAGGATTTTGAAGAGACGCCCTTCAGCGAATTTGACATGGTGATGCCGGTGGCGCATAAAGAGAATACCTTGGCGTTGGTATTTATTGGCGATCATTCACACGAGTCATCACATGATGGCCTGAAATTTCTACAAGCGTTGAGCAACATCATCATTGTGGCCATCGAAAATAAAAAGCTGGCCAGAAAGCAACTGGAGCAAGAGGCCTTCCGCAAGGAACTTGAAATTGCCAGTGATGTGCAGCAGTTTTTGTTTCCTGAAAAATTACCCAACACCGATTTATTAAATGTGGAGGCCAGCTACCTGCCACACGATGTTATAGGCGGTGATTATTACGATTACATCCCCATCAATAAAAACCAATTTTTGCTTTGTATAGCCGATGTTAGCGGCAAGGGCATACCGGCTGCACTTATGATGTCGAATTTTCAGGCATCGTTACGCACGTTGTTACGCCAAACACCGAACTTACGCGATATTATTGAGGCATTGAATTTTCAAGTGCTGGAAAATGCAAAGGGTGAAAAGTTCATCACCTTTTTCGCCTGCATCTATGACATCAGCTTGAAAACTTTGGTGTACGTAAACTGCGGCCATAATCCTCCGATTTTATGCGATCGCAAAAACGGAATCCGGTTGCTGGAAGATGGATCAACTGTACTAGGTGCCATGCACCCGCTTCCATTTTTAAATGAAGGTTTCATTACCGACCTGGAGCAGTTCCGGCTCTTTTGTTATACCGATGGCCTAACCGAAACCATCAACGAAGCAGGGGAGGAGTTTGGCATGGAGCGCTTGATGAAATATTTCCATGATGACAGCACCCGCGTTAAAGACATGCGCACCATTCACAACGACATCATCGTTGAGTTGGATAATTTCAAAGGCCGTAACGGCTACCACGATGATATTACCATGGTTTCTTGTCGGGTAGGTTAACCGGTTCTGTGTTATGGTTTACCGAACACCATTTTTTCTTCCGCTGCTGTACCCAAAACTTACGTGGAGAATTCCAACGGATAAAAAATCCATTTACCTCACCTTTGATGATGGCCCCGTACCCGGTCCAACCGATTTTGTGCTGGATGTTCTAAAACGTTATAACCTGAAGGGCACTTTTTTTTGCATTGGGGATAACGTGCGAAAGCATCCGGATGTATTTAAGCGAATTATAGCAGAAGGACATGTTGTAGGTAATCATACTTATAATCATTTGAATGGATGGAATACTCCGATCGATAAATACATTGAAAATGTAAACTTATGTGATGCGATGGTTGCCGGATGCCAGTTACCAGTTACCGGTAACCCGCAACCGGAAACCTGCAACTATTTCCGTCCTCCTTATGGCCGAATCACATCAAAGCAGATTAATGCATTGAAAGCGAACTATAAAATTATTATGTGGGATGTGCTTACGCAGGATTATGATCAGCGTATTTCACAAAACAAATGCTTAAATGGATCGATAGGCGCAACACGTAACGGCTCCATAACTGTTTTTCACGATAGTTATAAAGCAGATCGCAATCTTTCATTTGTATTGCCGCGTTACATCGAGCATTTTTTGGAAAAGGGATATTCGTTTAATGTGATTCCACAATGAAACGGGTACTGGTGGCGCCACTCGATTGGGGGCTTGGCCATGCTACCCGGTGTATTCCCATTATCAAGGTATTGCTTGAGTCGGGGTACGAAGTAATTCTTGCCGGCTCCGGTGCTTCACTCGCTTTATTGAAAACCGAATTTCCGGAACTGAAAACCGAAGAGCTTCCCGGCTATAAGCCAACCTATCCTGCATCCGGTTCTATGATGATTAAGTTGGCTTTGCAGGCACCAAAGTTTCTTCGCGCTGTACTGAAAGAAAATTCAGCGACAGAAAAGTTGGTTGAGAAACATCAAATCAATTTTGTCATTTCTGATAACCGATATGGGTGCTATTCCCGCGATGTACCTTCTGTTTTCATCACGCATCAACTCAAACTCATTGCGCCTGCCGGGTGGAGGTGGCTCGCTGCTTTGGCCAATTATGTGACGCATATTTTTATCAAACGATTTTCAGCATGCTGGGTGCCTGACTTTCCTGGATCAATATTGAGCGGGAAACTATCCCGAACAGAAAATCAACAATTAAAATTTATTGGGCCACTTTCCCGCTTAAATAAATTTCCTCAAACCAATACGTTCGATTTGCTTGCCATTATCTCAGGCCCAGAACCGCAACGTACGCTGTTTGAGCAATTGGTCATTCGGGAAATAATAAAATCTGGAAAGAAGGCATTGGTTGTTCAAGGCGTAATCGGCACAGCGCGTAAAATGATTGCCGATGGTGTAGAGGTTGTGGATCATTTGAATAGTGAAAAGTTAAGTGAAGCAATGGCTGCTTCTAAAATGATTTTGTCGCGTTCCGGTTACAGCACCATCATGGATTTAGCCAGGCTTGGAAAGAAAGCCATCTTCGTACCTACTCCCGGACAAACCGAGCAGGAATACCTGGCGCAACGGTTCAAGGAAATGCAGGTAGCGTATTTCATGGATCAAAAATCATTTTCACTGACCGATGCATTAAGGGAGTCTGAAAATTATACCGGATTCCAAAACTATTTTAGTGATGATGATCGGTTGATGCAGGCTTTAGCTTCATATTTGCCATCATGAATTTCTGGACGGACACACACGCGCATATTTATCTGGAGGAATTTGATGCCGATCGTGCGGATATGTTAGCGCGGGCAAAGCAGTCAGGTGTTGAAAAAATTTATCTACCCAATATCGACTCCACGTCAATTGACCGGATGCTTGAGCTTGAGGATAAGACAAAGGACACTTGCTTTGCCATGATGGGTCTTCATCCGTGCTCGGTAAAGAAGGACTTTGAAAAGGAACTCTATATAGTTGAGTCGTGGCTTTCAAAAAGGTCATTTGTGGCAATCGGTGAAATGGGAACTGATCTGTACTGGGATAAAACATTTTGGGAACAGCAACAAGAAGCCTTTCGCATTCAAGCCAACTGGGCGAAGCAGTATAATGTTCCGATTGTCATTCACAGTCGGGAAAGCTTAGACCAAACCATTAAGCTGGTAGAAGAATTACAGGATGGAAAATTAACCGGAGTATTTCATTGTTTCACAGGAACGGTTGAGCATGCAGAGCGTATTGCGAAACTTGGTTTTTATTTGGGATTGGGTGGGGTGGCCACATTCAAGAAGGGCGGAATGGATGAGGTGATACCGGAAATGGATATTACAAAAATTGTCCTGGAAACAGACAGTCCGTACCTGGCTCCGGTTCCGCATCGCGGCAAGCGAAATGAACCTGCCTATATTCCGCTTATTGCTGCTAAAGTGGCTCAACTAAAAAATATATCTTTGGAAGAACTTCAACGGATCACATCCCAAAACGCAGCAGCACTTTTTAAATCAGATGAAGGTTAAGCAAATTCAGGTAAGCGGAGTCCAATCTCCCGAAACGGCACGCGCACGTGTGCTCATTATTTATACTGGTGGCACGTTTGGCATGACTCATGATGCATCAGGTGCCTTAATTCCTTTTGATTTTTCTTCTATTGTAGAGCATTTGCCCACCATCCGTAACCTGGGATTGGCCTTTACTGTGTTTTCATTTGAGAAACCAATCGACTCGTCTAACATTAGTCCTGATCACTGGAAGTTACTGGCAGAAGTTATTCATGAGCAATATGCTGCACATGATGGCTTTGTAATCTTACACGGTACAGATACCATGGCGTACACAGCATCGGCATTGAGTTTTATGTTGGAGGGGCTGAATAAACCCGTTATTCTTACCGGAGCACAGTTGCCGATCATCGATCCACGATCGGATGCGCGCGAAAATTTGATAACCGCGCTCGAGATTGCAGCGGCAAAGAAAGATGGTAATGCAATTGTTCCCGAAGTTTGCATTTATTTCGATTATGAATTGCTGCGCGGCAACCGTTCAAAGAAAGTGGAGAGCATGCAGTTCGATGCGTTTGATTCGGGTAATTATCCGGCATTGGCAAAGGCGGGAGTAAAAATTGACTATAATTACAGTGCCATTAGGAAAATTGATAAACATGAATTGGTGCTTCATACCAAACTGGATTCATCAATCGCCATTCTGAAATTATTCCCGGGTATTTCCGAGCAGGTAGTACAATCGGTGTTCAGCAATACTGCCTTAAAGGCTGTTATTCTTGAAACGTATGGCTCGGGAAATGCGCCCACCATCCCTTGGTTAATTACTTCTTTGGAGCAAGCGGTTAAACGAGGCGTCATTGTAGTCAATGTCTCACAATGCCCAGGCGGCATGGTGGTACAGGGCAAGTATGAAACCAGCAAGGAGCTGATGAAGGCTGGGGTTTTAAGTGGAGGAGATATGACCACCGAAGCAGCGCTGTCTAAGCTCATGGTGCTGTTGGGGACTTATGATATGGAGACCTGTAAAAGATTGGTTGAGCAAAACCTGGCGGGCGAACTTTCGTCCTGATTTATGACAGCTTGGAAAGCCTGTATTTTCTTGATTTATTTGCGTTCCATTTCAGCTGGAGAGGTGTCCGAGTGGTTGTCCGAAGGACTCCTTTGGAGAAGGAGCATGCCTGGAAAGTGTGTATACCGGAATCAGTATAGAGAGTACTTCTCATTCTCTATATTCTCAAAACTAAAGCATGATGCCTGTTTATTATGCTTATATCCTGAAAAGCCTTTCTCACGGTACGTACTACTATGGGTCTACGAGTGATGTTGCGAAACGTTTGAAAGACCATAATCTCGGTAAAGTCAAGTACACGAAGGGCAGACGCCCATGGGTAGTTCATTACACTGAAGCGTTTAATTCACGAAGTGAGGCGGTTGTACGTGAGCGATTTTTTAAATCAATAGATGGTTATCGTTATTTAAAAGAACAAGGAATTATTTAGCGAGTTAGACTAGTAAAGAGAATCACTGATCTACCTTTGGCAACCCTTTGTGCATCACCGAGGAGTTCTTCGGCTTGGAAAGGGTATATTTTCTTAATTTATTTGCATCCCATTTCAGCCGGAGAGGTGTCCGAGTGGTTGAAGGAGCACGCCTGGAAAGTGTGTATACCGGAAACGGTATCGAGGGTTCGAATCCCTCTCTCTCCGCATATCTTTTTTAACGATCATTTTCTCTCGTTACCGGAGACGGTATCGATGGTTCTGCCGAAGGCATCCCTTTCGGGAGAATCCCTCTCTCCGCATATCTTTTTTAACGATCATTTTCTCTCGTTACCGGAAACGGTATCGAGGTTCTGCCGCAGGCATCCTCCACAGGAGTTCTTTGGACCCTCGGGAGAATCCCTCTCTCTCCGCATCAAATGATCCCGTGTCGAACGGGATTTTTCATTTTAGGTGGTTTTCAATTAGTTAGGGTTGACAATATTAACAGGTCAGGGCCGTGACTTTATTTGGCAAAAACCATTATTCACCTAAATCGATAGAGGTTTTTGCCGCCAGCATAAAAATTTTTTAAAAAATATCGATAAATCGACAAAACGTTTAATTTTGGCCTTTCCAAATAGTATTTTAAACCTGAAACTATGAAAAAACAACTCGCTATTCTTGCATTCTTAGGGGTACTGGCGACCTCTACTCTTTTCGCTCAGGGAGCAACTGATACTACAGCTGCAGAACCTACCCCTGAGCCTCAAACAGAAGCTGTTCAGCCTGCTGCGGTTGAAACTGAAGCTGCTGTTGAAGACGAATCCATGCACCAGGTTCTTAAAAATAAGTTTATCGAAGGTGATGTGACATTCATGACCCCGGTACTTATCTGTTTGATCTTAGGTCTTGCATTCTCTATCGAAAGAATTATTACCCTAAACCTGGCCACTACGAATACCCGTAAGTTGCTCGGTCAGATTGAAGACTCACTGGCAAAAGGTGGTGTTAATGCAGCGCTCGAAGTTACCCGTAATACACGTGGCCCGGTTGCCTCTATCTTCACACAAGGTCTGTTGCGCTACTCTGAAGGCGTAGACATGGTTGAAAAATCTATCGTTTCTTATGGTGGCGTTGAAATGGGTAAACTTGAAAAAGGTCTTATCTGGATTTCATTGTTCATTGCGCTTGGTCCCATGCTTGGTTTCTTCGGAACGGTTGTGGGTATGGTGCAGGCATTTGCTGATATTGAAGCTGCCGGTGATATTTCTCCTAACATCGTTGCACAAGGTATGAAAGTGGCCTTGACAACAACCGTTGGTGGTCTTATCGTAGGTATGGTGCTACAAGTATTTTATAACTACCTGGTGTCTAAGATTGATTCACTGGTAAATGAAATGGAAGATGCTTCTATTTCATTGGTGGATATTCTGGTTAAGCACAAGTTAGTTTCTCAAAAATAATTGATCATGAAAGGATTTATAGTTGTACTTGCTGCGATTGTACTGTCAGTGTTAGCCATTTTCTCGGTTGATGCGGGATTGTATACATCGTATGCATTACTGGGCATTGCACTTGTTGCGGCCATAGTATTGCCCCTTATGAATGCTGGTAACTCACCAGGCGCACTTAAGAAAGGGCTTATTTTTGTTGTGGGTATGATTGTATTGTTTGGGATATCGTATGGTTTAGCTGGCTCGGAATTAAATGCCGACCAGGTAGCTAAAGGTATTACCGAGAATACGTCAAAACTTGTAGGAGCAGGTTTGATCATGTTCTACCTGACAGCCGTGATTGCTGTTGTAGGACTGATCTATTCTGAAATCAATAAAGCGTTAAAATAATGCCAAGAGCTACACCCGATATTCCGAATGCTTCCATGGCAGACATTGCCTTCCTGTTGCTGGTATTCTTTCTTGTAACCACAACAGTTGCCAATGACCGTGGATTGCAAATCCAACTTCCGCCACCACCCGAAGCTTTGCCTCCGGATATGGATATTAAAATTCAGGAGCGGAATCTGTTCAAAATACAGGTAAACTCATTTGATAATGTGCTGGTAGAAGGAAATCCTTTTACAGGTACACCTGAGGATTTATCAGAGATGATTCGGGAGTTTGTTTTAAATAATGGAGCTGACCCGAATTCATCAGATAGCCCTGAGAAGGCAATTGTTTCCTATAAGACTGACCGGGGTACTAGCCATAAAAAATTCATTGAAATTCTGGATGCGGCACAACAAGCCTATTATCAAATTTACGCTGATAATGCAGGGGTTTCAGTGAAACGTTGGCTTGAGTTATCTTCTGATCTTATGGATCCGGAAAACAGGAGATTGTATGACATTGGAAGAGGTAAACGCCCTGACGGAACCCCTGAATACCCAATGAACTTATCAATTGCAGAACCTACTAAAGCAGGAGGAAATTAATATGTCGAAGTTTAAGAAAAAGGCGAACGTTAAGCAGGACATTCCCACTTCATCAATGCCAGATGTGGTGTTCATGTTGCTTTTCTTTTTCATGGTAACCACACAGATGCGGGAAACCAGCATTAATGTGAAGCAACAGCTTCCTGAGGCAACCATGTTGAAGAAACTGGCGCGTAAATCGTTGGTGGCTTACATGTACATTGGGGAGCCTAAAAAGACTGAAGAGTTTGGTAAAGAACCCAAAATCCAGGTTAACGATGTATTCATTGAGCCCAAAGATGTAATCCAGTGGGTTAACCAGGAGAAAGCCAAACTTCAGGAATTTGAGCGCGATCAGATGACTGTTTCCATGAAAGTTGACGTTGATGCAAAGCGAGGCATCATCGCAGACGTTGAAACGGAACTGAGAAAGGCGAACGCCCGCCTGTTGCTTTATTCCACCCTGCAAAAGCGTGTTGAAAACTAATTTTGTTTTTTCATAGAAGTTAAAACCCCATTCATAGCGAAGAATGGGGTTTTTTATTTGCCTGCTTTATGGCCCTTGAACTGAATAATCCAAAAACGCTTCGTGCCTGGTACATGTATGATTGGGCTAACTCGGTGTACTCGCTGGTAATTACCTCAGCTATTTTTCCGGTGTATTATCAGGCGGTAGCGGTAACGGAAACCGGAAGCGATACAATCTCCTTCCTCGGATACCCTATTGTTAACTCCGTGTTGTATTCCTGGTCGTTATCCGCTTCATTTCTGATCATTACCCTTATTCTCCCACTTCTTTCAGGTATGGCCGACTATACGGGGCGCAAAAAGTTTTTCATGAAGATTTTTGTGTACTTGGGTGGATTGGCCTGTATGGGGTTGTATTTCTTTACTGGAGTCGAGACCATTGAACTGGCCATTTTATTCAGCATGCTGGCCAGTATAGGGTATGCTGGCAGCCTGGTTTTTTATGATGCATACTTACCTGAGATCGCATCACCCGATCGATATGACCGAACCAGTGCCAAAGGATATTCATGGGGATATTATGGAAGTATTATTCTTCTGATTTTCAATCTGGTGCAAATCACATTTTATGAGTGGTTTGGATTCGCAACCGCTGGACAAGCTACTCGTTTTTCGTTTTTGCTTGTAGGCCTGTGGTGGATTGGATTTTCGCAAATACCTTTTGCTGTTCTTCCTGCTAATCCATTTGGGAGAAAGCCTAAACTAAGTGCATTGATTGGTGGCTATCGGGAAATTTTAAAGGTTTGGAATGAGCTGAAGATTCAAACCAATATCAGGTTATACCTGGCCGCCTATTTCTTTTTTAACATGGGCGTGCAAACCGTTATGTATCTGGCGGCAACCTTTGGCTCCAAAGAGCTACAGTTGGCCGATGAAAAACTGATTATGACGGTATTGATCATTCAGGTTGTGGCTGCTTTTGGTGCGTATGGGTTTGCTCGTTTCTCAGAAAAACGAGGTAACAAGCTTTCTTTGATGACCATGATTGCTATCTGGATTGGCGTTTGTCTGGCAGCTTATTTTGTTTACAACGAATACCAGTTTTATGCGCTGGCTTTTACCGTGGGATTGGTGATGGGTGGAATTCAGTCTTTATCACGTGCTACGTATTCTAAAATCATCCCTTCTGATACAGTTGATCATGCCTCTTACTTCAGCTTTTTTGATGTTACCTTCAACCTTTCGATTGTGATGGGAACGTTCAGCTATGGTTTAATTGAACAACTAACTGGTAGCATGCGCAACAGTACCCTTGTGCTGATGTCGTTCTTTGTCATCGGCATGTTTTTGTTAAGCCGGGTGAAGATAAAAAGTATACGGTTGGGCACTTAGTAGCGCAGGTGTTTCACCGTCATGCCATTGTTGATTAGCTGCTTTAGGGAAGCGATACCAATCTTCAGATGCAGGTCAACAAAATTTTTTGTTACTGATTGATCACTGACATCGGTTTTTACACCTTCTGGCACCATGGGTTGATCTGAAACCAGGAGTAATGCTCCGGCAGGTATTTTATTGTAAAATGCCGTGGTGAAGATGGTGGCCGTTTCCATATCAATGGCCTGTGCACGGATCTTTCTTAGATATGCTTTAAAATCCTCATCCCATTCCCATACCCTGCGGTTGGTTGTGTATACGGTTCCCGACCAATAATCTTGATTATAATCACGAATGGTGGTGGAGATAGCTTTTTGCAAGGCGAATGCTGGCAGAGCCGGAACTTCGGGCGGGAAGTAATCGGTTGATGTTCCTTCTCCACGAATAGCCGCAATCGGTAAAATCAAATCACCGATATCATTCTTCTTTTTTAGTCCACCGCATTTACCTAGAAAAAGGGCGGCTTTTGGTTTTATGGCGCTCAGGCAGTCCATAACAGTTGCCGCATTGGGGCTGCCCATCCCGAAATTGATAATGGTGATCCCTTCAGCTGTTGCATTCCGCATAGGCTTATCCACGCCTACAACCGGCACGTTGTGCAATTCGGCAAACATCTTAACGTAGTTATCAAAGTTGGTGAGCAAAATGTACTCTCCGAATTTATCCAATGGCTGTCCGGTGTAGCGGGGCAGCCAGTTTTCAACAATTTCCTGTTTCGTCTTCATATCTTCAGTTACTTTACGGCATGATTAAACTCAACCTTCCTGCTTTTGATTACAAACTCAAGAAAGCTGATGGAAAAGTATGGATTTTTGACGGCATAAGAAAAAAGTATGTAGTGCTTACCCCCGAAGAGTGGGTGAGGCAACATGTTGTTCAGTATCTGTTGAATCGCCTGAACTATCCAAAATCATTGATTAAAGTAGAGGCTTCCCTTAGCTATAATACCTTGGAAAAACGTGCCGATGTAATTGTATTTGACCGGGAGGGCAAACCCTGGATGATTGTGGAGTGTAAGGCTCCCGATTTAAAGTTGACACAAGTGGTAGCCATGCAGGTAGCAACCTACAATAGATCGCTGCAGGCACCTTTTGTAGTCATTACAAATGGGATGCTGGTCTATTGTTTTGAAATTCAACCAGAGATTAAGTCTCTGGCTGAATTACCAGTTTTTTCTTAAAGGAATTTCTTCACGTCTGTGTAGGGCAGATTGAACGCATCAGCTACACCTTTGTACACTACCTCGCCAAACATCACATTCAGGCCATTACGAAGCTCATTACTTTCCTGACAAGCCTTTTGCCATCCCTGATTCGCCAGACGAATCGCATACGGAAGCGTTGCATTGGTCAAGGCAAGTGTTGATGTATACGGCACAGCACCCGGCATGTTGGCTACACAATAATGCACAACATCATCAATAATGAAGGTAGGATTTTCGTGTGTGGTAGGGGTGCAGGTTTCAATACAACCACCCTGATCAACAGCAACATCAACCAGCACCGTGCCGGGGCGCATGGATTTCAGCATATCGCGGGTGATCAGTTTCGGGGCTTTCGCTCCGGGAATCAGTACGGCACCCACAATCAGGTCATGATCTTTGATCATTTCACGAATGGTGTATTCGTTTGACACAACCGTGTGCACATTTTTAGGCATCACATCATCCAGGTAACGCAGGCGGTTCAGGTTAACATCAGCAATGGTAACATCAGCACCCATACCGGCAGCAATTTTAGCTGCGTTGGTTCCAACAACACCACCACCCAGAATTAACACCTTAGCCGGTTTAACACCGGGTACCCCACCCAATAAAATACCACGACCTTTTAGGGGTTTCTCCAGGTACTTCGCACCTTCCTGAATGGACATTCTACCGGCAACTTCCGACATCGGAATCAGCAACGGTAAGCTGCCATCTATCCGTTCAACGGTTTCGTACGCCAAACAAACCGCGCCACTGCTAATCATGGCCTTTGTAAGCGGTTCGTAGGAGGCGAAGTGAAAGTATGTGAAAACGAGTTGGTCTTTCTTAATCAGTTTGTATTCCTGCTCAATGGGTTCTTTTACTTTCATGATCATCTCGGCAATCGAGAAAACTTCCTCAGCAGTTTTTAACATTTTGGCGCCCGCTTTGGTATACTCATCATCCGAAAATCCGCTGCCTACTCCGGCCGAATTTTCAACATAAACGGTATGTCCACGCTTTACCAGTTCTTGTGTGCCTGCGGGAGTAAGCGCAACACGGTTTTCATTGTTTTTTATCTCTTTAGGAACGCCAATAATCATAATTTCAATCGTTTTAACAGGCTGCAAAGATAATCGGCAATTATCAATAGTCAACCTGATCTGACGCAAGTCAGGTTGGCATTTGCCACCCGATTGGCTATTTTTGAGCACGAAAATCCGAGCATTTATCCATCAAAACTGATTAATCGTGAGTACAGTTAAGGAATCGAAGGTGAAGTATTCGCAAGCCCGTGTGAAGGAGATTTTGGCAGATTACCGGCTGGCCTGTGAAAGCCGGGAAGCTAGTTTAATTGGCCGGAAAGAGGTGTTTATGGGCAAGGCAAAATTCGGCATTTTCGGTGATGGCAAGGAGGTTGCGCAATTGGCTATGGCCAAAGTGTTCCGCAAGGGTGATTTTCGTTCGGGATATTATCGTGACCAGACATTTATGTTCGCCATAGGTGAGCTGAGTATTCAACAATATTTCGCTCAACTGTATGCGCATACGGATGTAGAGGCTGAGCCTGCTTCAGCAGGAAGATTAATGAACGGCCATTTTGCCACACGCATGCTTGATGAAAACGGTAAACTGAAAAACCTGACGGAGCTCAAAAACAGCAGCGCTGATATTTCACCAACTGCCGGTCAGATGCCACGGTTACTCGGGTTGGCGTATGCATCAAAATTATTTCGGAATAATCCGGCACTGAATCAATACACCAATCTTTCGATTAACGGAAATGAAATTGCCTTTGGTACTATTGGAAATGCATCAACTTCCGAAGGTATGTTTTTTGAAACGATTAATGCAGCTGGTGTTTTGCAGGTTCCAATGTTGATGTCAGTCTGGGATGATGATTACGGCATTTCTGTTCCACAGGAATACCACACTACCAAGAAAAGTATTTCTAAAGCGTTGGCAGGCTTCGCACGCGATAAATCAGATAATGGATTTGAAATACTAACTGTAAAAGGTTGGGATTATCCAGCATTGATTGCTGCGTACGAAAAAGCTGAGAAGATTTGCCGTGAAGAACATGTACCCGTGTTGGTGCATGTAACAGAGGTAACACAACCGCAGGGACATTCTACATCCGGATCGCATGAGCGGTACAAGTCAAAGGAACGATTGGCCTGGGAGGCTGAGTTTGATTGCATTAAGCAAATGCGCAAGTGGATTGAAGAAGAAGTGCTGGTACTGCCTGAGGAAATCGACATAATTGAAAAGGAGGCAAAAGAAAGTGCCAGAAAAGCTCGCGAGAAAGCATGGAAAGCATTTACCTCCGATATTCAGAAAGATCAATCCGAACTGATTTTAATTTTAAAAAAGTTCGAGGATGAAAGCATTTCTGAAATAAAAACGGAATTGGAGAAGACAATCAATCCGGCACGATTGGATGCTGTTAAAGCGGCAAAGAAAGTGTTGATTGCCCTGCGCGGAAAAGATAGTGATGCCAAAAGCGAATTACGGAATTGGATTAAGCGGGTAACCGAAGATGCAGAAGATCGGTATAGTTCACATTTATACAGCCAGTCTGATGAGTCGGCATTGAATGTTGATATCGTAGAACCTGTGTATGCTGAAAACTCTCCGGTAGTTGATGGGCGTGAAGTATTGCAAGCTTGCTTTCACGCTGCACTCCAGCGCGATGCACGCGTGTTTGCCTTTGGTGAAGATGTTGGTAGGATTGGCGATGTAAACCAGGGCTTTGCCGGCTTACAAGAGAAATTTGGAGAGCTTCGGGTGACCGATACCGGCATTCGCGAATGTACGATCATCGGGCAGGGTATAGGCGCTGCCTTACGTGGCTTGCGCCCGATTGCTGAAATTCAATACCTCGATTACTTTATTTATGCGCTTCAAACCCTTTCGGATGATTTGGCTTGTTTGCAATACCGTACCAAGGGTGGTCAGAAGGCACCTTTAATCATTCGTACACGTGGCCATCGGTTGGAAGGTGTTTGGCATGCAGGCTCACCAATAGGAATGATTTTAAATAGTTTGCGTGGCATTTACCTGTTGGTACCCCGCAACATGACACAGGCTGCAGGATTTTACAATACATTACTAAGATCAGACGATCCGGCAGTGGTAATTGAGTGCCTGAACGGATACCGGCTGAAGGAGCAATTACCCGAAAATGTTGGTGAGTTCACCATTCCGCTTGGCGTTCCTGAAATTCTTCGTGCTGGAGATGATGTTACGGTTGTCACGTATGGATCCATGTGCCGGATTGTAATGGAGGCAGCCGATACGCTTGAACGTGCAGGTATTTCCTGTGAGGTAATTGATGTTCAATCATTACTTCCTTTTGATCGTAATCATACCATTGTTGAATCGGTTAAGAAGACTAACCGGGTTGTATTTGCTGATGAAGATGTGCCGGGTGGAGCCAGTGCTTACATGATGCAACAGGTGTTGGAAGTACAGCAAGCTTACCAATACCTTGACTCACGACCGATAACCATTACGGCCAAGGAGCACCGCCCGGCTTATGCCTCGGATGGGGATTATTTTTCTAAACCGAATCCGGAAGAGGTATTTGAAAAAATTTACGACTTGATGCGTGAGGCGGAGCCAAACAGGTTTATTAAGATATAGTGACTACTTAATTCACCCGAATATCCGATAGTGTAAACTCTCTAGTTCGGACTGAGTCTTTATTGAGAGCGCGGTCTTCTATAATTATATCCAATTTGAGAGTTTTTATACTAAAGGTTGTCTCTATTCCTGCAGATCTCATTGCCCATTTAATTGTTCCTTCACGTGCACCTTCTTGATCAGACAAGATCGGTAGACGGCCATTAAGCGTTCCTCCGCAATAATTGTCCTCCCAAATAAATTCTGAAAAACCAGATCCTGAACTTTGATAAAATCTTACTCTAGCATTATAGTGGTGCGGATTTCTAGAAAAATACAGGGTATCTTTCAATAAATAGTGTTTTAATCCATTAATAGTAATTGTGTCAGTAATGTTAAATGAAGTGTCAATACAATTCTTAGCAAGCTCTGACACAAGTAATAAGTCGGTTGTATAGGTGAAATTTTTACAGTTTAGGTCTGTATTTCTAAATATCGGTAAAAAGCTAAATTCTGGATTATTTTCCCGCGTTCTTTTACTAACTAACTTTCCTTCAGGAAAGGGCTCAGTTATTGTTGGGACATTAATTGTTATTGGTGGATCTCCAGCTTTTGCGGGAGGGAATGTAACTTTATTCACAATCGTTCCTACTGGGATAACCTTTGTTTGAGATAAATCAGCAAAGTAAAAATTAATTCTGTGGTAAGGTTCATTAAGAAAAAAATCACTTTGGCTATCAAATCCTATATCACCATCACCATCCCTGAAGTCAAGATAGACTATCAAAGTATCGGCATCAGTTGTATTAGGGGCACCTTTTTTGAATTCAATATCCTTAAACTCAATTTTAGGTCCTAGCTCAAATTCAGGTGGATCAAAACACGAACTCATGCCTGATGCTAAAAAACAAAACAAAACCAACCCCTTAAATGCCTTCATACTGTATTTTTGAACCCGGTCAAGTTACGTAACGCTTGGAAATAACTAAAAGTTTTGGCTCCAAATTATATACCCTTAACGAATCTGGTTTCGAGGATATTGCTTTGGAAATTTTTCGGTTCCAGGCTCAGGAGAACCCAATTTACAAGGCCTGGCTCAACAACCTCAATGTGAAATGGCGGGAGGTGAGCGCAGTGGACGAAATCCCCTTTTTGCCCATCTCATTCTTTAAATCATTGCCCCTAAAATCGGGTAACTGGCCTGATGTTACGGTATTTAAAAGCAGCACCACAACGGGAGGGGTACCGAGCGTTCATCATGTTCAAAATGTCGATTTTTACCGGGCTCATGCGCTGCGGTGCTTCGAATATTTTTTCGGTTCAGTTTCTGATTATCACTTTTTTGCGCTACTACCATCTTATTTGGAACAGGGCCACTCATCCCTGGTGGCTATGATGGATCATTTCATCCGACAGAGCAAATCTTCCTTCTCGGATTTTTACCGGACAGACACAAACCGATTGCTTCAGGATATTGCAGGGGCCAGAAAGGAGGGAGACCGAAAAATTATTGTTTGGGGTGTTACCTACGCATTATTGGATCTGGCTGAAGCCCACAATCCAAATCTATCAGATTGCCTTGTTTTTGAAACCGGTGGAATGAAGGGCAGGCGTAAGGAAATGACCAGGCTGGAACTCCATGACGCCCTTAAAAGCAGTTTTAAGGTTGATAAGATTTACTCAGAATATGGCATGACGGAGCTTTTTTCGCAGGCATATACAGCTGGAGGATCAGTTTTCCATTGCCCACCTTGGATGCGGGTTGTTATTCGTGAAATTGGAGACCCATTTGGCCGATTGGGGGCAAATAAATCGGGTGGAATAAACGTTATTGATCTGGCCAATTTCAGCACCATTAGTTTTATCGAAACTGAAGATGCTGGCCTGCTTCTTGCAAATGGTGGGTTTGAAGTATCCGGCCGTTTGGATAATTCGGACATCCGGGGGTGTAACCTCATGGTTGAATAGCCGTTTTTTGCCGTTAAGCGGCACTAATCCACGGTCGGGTTTGTTTTGTTGCGAAACTATTCTATTTTTGAGATGACGTTAAAGCCACTTCTAATGAAAAAGTTAGTTTTATTCCTTCTTTTAGCCGGTTTCATTTCTGCCTGCAGTCAGTACACATGCCCAACCTATACCAAGGTTGAGACGCCTGCCGCTAAGGAAGCCCCTGCTCAGAAAATCTGATTTTACAGGTATTTTTTGACGTCTTCTTCCGTGATGGTTTCGGCTGACATGATGATAAGCCGTTCAACCACGTTCCGTAATTCACGAATATTTCCAGTCCATTGATGCTTCTGTAATGCCGCAATTGCGGAATTGTCGATTTTCTTCTTTTTAGAGCCTTGTTCTTCTGCCAGATCATTCAGAAACTTCTCAACCAATAGCGGAATATCCTCAATGCGCTCATTGAGGGAGGGCACTTTTACTACGATCACACTAAGCCGGTGGTATAAATCCTCCCGAAACCTGCCTTCTGCAATTTCTTTCTTTAAGTCTTTGTTGGTGGCGGCCAAAACCCGCACGTTTACCAAAATCTCCTTTTCTCCGCCTACGCGTGTGATTTTATTTTCCTGCAGAGCGCGCAGCACTTTAGCCTGTGCGGAAAGGCTCATATCCCCGATTTCATCCAGGAACAACGTACCGCCTTCAGCTTGCTCAAATTTTCCAATGCGTTGCTTGATGGCAGAAGTAAACGATCCTTTTTCATGTCCGAATAATTCACTCTCAATAAGTTCGGAGGGTATGGCAGCACAGTTTACTTCAATCAGTGTTTTTTCTGAACGCTTACTTTTTTCATGAAGCTGGCGAGCGACCAGTTCCTTCCCACTGCCGTTCGGGCCGGTTATCAATACACGGGCATCGGTTGGCGCCACTTTTTCAATCATCTCTTTCACTTGCTTAATGGCTGATGATTCGCCCACCATTTCAGCGTCTTTGCTGATTTTCTTTTTTAATGTGCGATTCTCTTCGCGCAAGGAGTTTCTCTCCAGCACGTTGCGCAAATGAATAAGAATCGTTTCAATGCTTTCAAAAGGCTTTTGAATGAAAAAGTAAGCACCACGCTTAATGCTTTCCAGTGCTGTTTCTTTTGTACCATGTGCGGAAATCATGATGAAAGGTGTTCCGATGCCTTCCTTCTTCACGCGTTCCAATAATTCAATGCCATCAATCTTGGGCATCTTAATGTCGCAGAAGGCAACATCAAAATATTCCGATTGAAGTTTCTTGAGTGCTTCTTCACCGTCTTTTGCTTCTTCTACTTCATGCTTTTCTTCTTCGAGTATTTCACGAAGCGATGTGCGGATGGCCGCCATATCATCAACAACAAGTATTTTTCCCATAGCGTAAATTCTATTTTAAAATAAAAACCTTCAACGCATTATGCGAAGAAGGTTTAATCAGTTAAAAATTGCAAACCTGTAAGCCGGGTTTTGTATACTGACGGTTACCGTCAGTATCCTTATCATTTATCTGTTCCTGACGGTACCGTCAGGAATCAATCGATCTACCCACCCCGATGCTCCGATCAAGTCGAAGCAGAATCAGGTATTCATATCGGGGCCTATTTGATCTTTCAACTCGCAAGGTTTACCGTGCGTCCGAAATTACTTTACGGACCGGTGGGCTCTTACTCCACCTTTTCACTATCACCCCTTCCTGAAAATCCCGATAGCTATCGGGACAGGAGCGGGCTACTTGTTTTCTGTGGCACTTTCTGTTTTCCGTTGTTGAGACGGAACCCCTTGATTTTCTCAAGGTGCGATTCCTGAAGTTGCCCGGACTTTCCTCCCCCCGATAAATCGGAGAGCGATAAGGCAGTTTGCAACGCAAAGGTAAGCAAATTTCAGTGAATGTCTTTTCCGGTAAGCTTGTACTCGTATTGATCGGCCAACTGAGCAACCTCCTGAACCATAAATTTTATCTCCTCTTCAGAGGCAGCATCAGCCAGGCAAGTAGCCTCAACTTTCAAATGACCATCTTCGATCATGAATTTACTGTAGTCGAAATTGGCGTGTACCCGAAGTAATTCCTGTGCATCAATCCCGTTTACGGTATCGCTCACTTTTGAAATGAGTACCGCACGGGTTTTACCAGACACTTTACTTTTCTCAGTGTATGCCAATACAGTTTGAAACCGATTATCTTTCAAGGGAACAACAATGATGCATTTAACATCATCATACTCCGTAAATGTGCCACCAATCTGTTCGGCATATTTTTTAATAGTAGAGGTTAGGTTCATGGCTTGCTGATTTTAATAACCTTGAAGGTATAAAAACCAGCCGGAAAATGCAGGAGAGAAAATGTTTTTTTTAAAACTGAAGGACATTGAAGGATACATCTCCACCCGATAATTCAATGGCTGGGGCGGGCAGTTTAACCAGGTTTAGAATGTAGATGGCGGTGTTTAGTAGTTTTGAGCGTGACCGGATATGCGTCAGGTCAAAATCAAGCCCGATATAGAATTGCCGATTCGCACGGAAGCCGGCCATTTGATTTTGCTGGTCGGTGGCGTACACCATACCATCGGCTCCGTAACCGACCGCCAGGTTCAGCCATTTTGGAAACCGGATGAATTTGTCGGTATCAATAGACAGCCAATAGGTTTGACCATTATAATCTTTTACAAGTTCACTGATCAGCCCATTGCCAAGGGTATTATCATTTCGCAAGGCTGGGTAGGGTGTACGTTGAAAAGAAATTTTTGGATGCAACCTGACCTCATTCCACAAAACAGTTTGACCATGATAGAAAGCTGCCCCGCCTGCATTGGCTAGCACGTCAGTCGTGGAGGCACCATAATCGACAGAAAAGCCATCAAAGATTTCAATTGGCAGCAATATCAAGAATCCGGTAACCGATCCCCACAGGTGTGCTTTTTTTGTATTCACATCACACCACTGCAGGCTTTTGGATGTGGCCTGACTTAAATGAAATGCCGAATAGAAATGCCCGGCTTTATCAAGTTGTTTCCATTGTCTGCTGTCGTTGAAAAAGGTAAAAGATTGTTTGTCCGTGTTCTTATACCACAATTGATTCAATCCGACCATTGCAGCCGTGTAACCACTTCCGCCAATAATGATAAAAGATTTTAATCTTTTGGTGTTGGGTTGAGCAGGGATGCTGTCTGCCTGTGAAAAGCATGATGATACAAACAGCAACGCAACAGAAGTGACGAATGCCCTACTCGCCATCGTCTTCCTCTTTAGTTCCTTCGTCATTTAATTCCTCATCCTCTTCATCAGGAAGTGGTCGTCTGTTTTTTTCGCGACTAGATTTGAGCAAATCTTTAAATTCATTGAAACTTTGCGTGTGCATTAAGCTTACACCGGTAGTAATTATACTTTGGTTGTTAAAGGTATTAAGCAGTGGGTTAACATTTGTACGGCTGTACATCTTCACTTTGAATTTTCCATCAGGGGAAAGCAGGTAGTCCACTGTCCAGTCGCCAATGGCGGAGGCAACATCATTGCGTGTGTCCACACCCGCGGTTGGCTGTGCCTGATTACCGATGGTGCCATCGCGTGTGATGCGTAGCCGCCCATTCATAAACGTATATGACATACGCAACTGAAACGTGTTAAAGGCTTCCTGATCCATACTACCCAGGTCTACATCAATTTCCAGGTTCTCATCTACCTGGCTTAACCAATAGCTGAGTTGGTTGGAGAAGAGCTCACTCACACTGTTAACCAATGATCCGCTGGTGTTAAACGATTCGGGTGGAGAGAATCTTCTTAGCACGATCAAGCTGAATACCTGTCGTTTCAATTCCTGCTCATCGAGGCTGTTTTTGAAACGGGTAAACTCAAGGTCAAGGGCTACAGACCCTCGGTTCTCCACCGGAATTGATTTGGGAAGATCGCGTGAAGTGATATCAAAATTGATTAAAGGCGAAAGCATGGGGCCATCCAGTTTCAGTAGCACCTGAACAGGATATTTTCGTTTCACCTGCGGCACGTTCGCCAGTGTAGGATCATTTAAGATGGGGGCAAGGGAAGCCAGTTGGTTGTACGTGGCATCAATACGCATCGTGCCTTGATACGGATCGCCATACCAGGCAATTGAACTTCCGGGCTGAATCTGGAATTCTTTATTGATAATATCATACAAAGTAAAGTTGTACCAGCCTTCCGTAAATTCAATCGGCCCGAACATATTGAATTCGCCTTTCGTGTCGAGTTGAAGTTTTATTTTTCCATTTCCCCGTCCGCGGATGATATCACCTGCTTTTAAGTCGAAAATAATTTCACAATAGGCATCAGGTGTAACATCCAGATTAAAGTCAATGGTAACGCCAGTGAGTTTTATTTTTCTGGCTTCGTCAATGTTTTGAGAAACCTGGTAGGTTGAATCTTTAAAATTGACAAAGTTGATATAGTCTTTTTGTTCCACGGATGAACTTCCGCTGATGGGAATGTACATGCGTGTATTTTTTCGTGTGGATGCCGTTGCGCTGATAACCAGGTTATCAATCGGACCTCTGAAGTTTACGGTGCCTGAGGCATACGCCTGGCCGTAGAACAGTGAATTATCTTTTGCTGTTGTATTAAGCACCTGAAAATCATCAAACTGACCATTCAGGGCAATTCGCATATTTTTGAAGTTCTCATGGGTTATCGCCCCGCTCAACTTTCCTTTATTGCGGAGGGCATCCGTCAACTCAATTTCTTTGAAATAGATCGAGCTGGGGGTTAATCCCAATATACCTTTAAATTGATATACTGTTTTAAGGTAATTGATCATCATGGCACCATTTTCCAACTGTCCCTCGCCATTGAGCAATGGTTCTGCCAGCGTGCCTGAAACTTTGTAATCTCCTGTAAGCGTGCCTTGAAACTGACTGAAGATATCGTCAATGAAAGGTTCAAAAATTCTAAGATTAGCTTTGTTGAATGTAGCGGTAATGGAAAGGGGACTTTTCTTGTCGGTCGGATTGTAGAAGCCCCTGCAATTTACAATGCGGTTCTCCAGCCTGTCAATAAAGAATTCGAGATTAAAAATGCGTTTAACCGGATCCCACACGTTGTTGCCGGTAATGTTTCCAAAAAGAAAATCATCTACCAACAGATGTTTAACCGAAAGTGTGTTCTGTATATTTTGTTGCTTGTAAAAATTATTAAGGACAACAACTGAATTTAACTCACCCTCCAGCTGACGGATGATTAATGGGTTTATGGTGGTCAGATCGAAATTGGAAACCGAAAGCGTGAGCTGTTTGGATGAGTCGGCAGAAATTCTTCCATTTAATGTAATCGCTTGTTGAAGTTGTGTAAAACCAAAATTGTTGAAACGCCACTCTTTGCCTGAAATTTTTATGCTGTTATTCGGAATGACCTCCCATTTTTTTTCAAGCATGCTGATGGTGGAAGGGAGCAGTTGAATTCGTGTACTGTCATGAAAATCGATGATGCCTGAAAGGTCAATGCGGTTTGTTGTTTCTTGTTGTGCAATGCTGAGGTCTACGTCCATGTGGCTTTTATCCCACACCACCTCGCTGTATAAGTTACGGGTTTTAAGCCGCCCGATCTCCTGTTTGTTTGAAAATAGGTAGACCATGGCCAGGGCCTCGGTGCTGTCAGCGTCTTTGGAGGCGTGAAGGTCGAACTCGGTTTGGTAAAGAAAATTGTTGCCATATCGGATCGTGTCAATTTCAGTGAATGCTTGTACAGATGAGACTGGCCCGTTCAAAAATCTGCCTTCAATAAATGTATTTTTACTTACATCCAGATCAACGTTCAGTAACGTCATAATGGGTTTAATTTCCTTTATCGTAACCGTAAAATCGGCCGCATAGCGTTCAGGTATGTTTCTTTTCTGACTGTAGTATTGTGTTATGGCTTCATCATCGTTTTTAATGTTAAGTTGAAATTCTTTTATTAGTTGCGGAATATCCTTGAACAACCGCGATAAATAGAAGTTACCGGTTACGTTGGCATCAACGAGATTCGATCGTACTTTAACCTGACGTTGATTATTCGAATTTTTACTTTCAAGCCCAATCTCGTCAAGTGATAACTGTTGATCTTCGAATTGAACAAAAAGATCATTCAAGTCAGCTTTCCCAACAAGGCTGTCCAACGAAAATCCCTGGATGTCAACATCCAGCGTACTGCTTAAGAGAAGTTCTTTTTTCGTTAAGTAAAGTTTATGCAAGTAAGCCGTGTCCAGTTTTCCGGTAAGTTTAATCTCATTGATTTTATTCCGGAGATCGATTGACCCAGTCGCACGAAATTCAAGGTTAGGATCATTGATTTCAATTTTGCCACTAAAAAATTCAGCCGCAAAGCGTGCATTGGTTTTAATGTTGCTATACGTGTAATTGCGAATGCCCAATGATTCAACGGTGCCATCCAATTTAAAATCTGCAGTACTTTGGGTTAAACCTTTACCGCTGATTCTTCCATTCATGCTAACAGCCTGAAAGTTCAGGGTGTCATCGAGATACTTGCCGAGGTTAAAGTTGATGAGTTTAAGTTTACCCGCATAACTTGACCGATCAACTACTTGCTCATCTACTTTGAAGTTGATATCTGAAATGATGGTACCGATTTCACTGGAGAAAGTTCCGTTGGCTACAAAGTCTGTAGGGAAGCCAAGAAACTCGCCATAAACATTTAGTCGGCCAAGCGGTTGTAATCGTTTTGTTATTTTGTCATCGAACAGAAATCCAAGATCTGTGAAGCTTACCTGTGATTGTTTCAGGTTGAGTAAAATGAATGTTTCATTGATATCGGGCAGACCATCCATTTCAAGAGAGCCTTTCAGGTGAGTCTGGCTCCCCGCCCGGATATCCATATCGCTAAAACGGAAGCGATTTATTTTGCCTTTAAAAATTCCACTAACTGAAACCGGTTGCGACATGTTAGGCGGGAGGGGAGCGAAAACAGCAAGATCTTTTGGGTGTATAACCGTGTTGGTTAACGATGCAAATACATTTACCTGGTTTAGGAAGTCACCCAGGTCGCGTTGACTGGAATATTCAAACCGAACCGTATCGGATATTATACTTTCACCAGCTCGTGCCTTAATGCCCAAGAATTCCATCGATTGTTGGGATATCCGGTAGAATGTTGACAGCTCATGAATGGTGAAGTCATGTTTTGTTTCTGTGGCTGTTAAGCTTCTGACATTGAATTGGATCGTGTCACCTTGAATAAGAAAGTTTTGAAGCTCAATATCCGGTGCATCAATTGCAAAGTGATTCGGATCAAACCTTCGCGCCAGTGTATCGCGATCCGTGTTATATGTAAAAAGCGTGTTGGTAAGAATTGCTTCTCCTATCGAAATCACTCCGCCTCCACCACCTTTGCCGGAACCGGACATTTTATTTACCCCCTTCACAAAAACATTGATGTTCAGGTTGCGGCTTGTATCCGTTTCGGCAATCGTTTTAAAATTTACCTGAACACCATTCATGATTACTGCATCCAGGCTGATGTTTTTATCCTGAAATAAATCAGTGAACCGGTAATTCAGCCGAAGTTCCTCGACTCCAATCATGGTATTCCCTTCAGGGTCAACAATGGTCACACCTTCCATGTATATGCGATCGAACCAGTTTATGTCAATCCGCTCAACGCTGGATTTGAATCCCGTAACCTGGGAGAGTCTTTTAAGGAAGCGATTGGATAAGCTGCCTTGAACAGCCGGTATTTGAATAATAAAGAAGGAGGATATAATCAGAATTAAAAAAATGTACAATCCGTAAAGCGTTATGCTTTTCAGCCAATACAATATCCGATTTTTGATAACTTGCAGGTTCATGTTTCAACCCGTAGGTCCCGTCATACTTGCCATTGAATCATCGTGCGATGAAACATCTGCCGCGTTAATTAGAAACGGCAAGGTACTCAATAATATTATCGCTACACAGGCAGTGCATCAGAAATATGGGGGGGTGGTGCCTGAACTCGCATCACGTGCACACCAACGAAATATCGTTATGGTGGTTGAGGAGGCGCTGACTTCGGCTGGTGTATCTTTGGCTGAGATAGATGCCCTGGCATTTACCCGTGGGCCGGGGTTAATGGGTTCTTTACTGGTGGGTGTTTCTTTTGTGAAGGGCTTTGCGCTTGCACTGAATAAACCCCTGATAGAAGTAAACCACATGCGGGCTCACGTGTTGTCGCACTTTATCGATGAACCTAAACCAGCCTTTCCGTTCCTGTGTTTAACGGTAAGTGGCGGGCACACACAGTTGATTGTAGTGAAGGACTATCTGGATATGGAAGTAATAGGTGAAACGCAAGATGATGCTGTAGGGGAGGCCTTTGACAAAGCAGCAAAAATTATGGGGTTGCCTTATCCCGGTGGGCCGTTAATCGATAAATATGCACAGTCTGGAAATCCAAAAGCATATGCATTTTCTAAAACAAGTATGCCTGGCCTTGATTTTTCATTCAGCGGTATTAAAACAGCATTTCTGTATTTCATTCGTGATGAGCGCAAAAAGAACCCAGCTTTTGTTGAAGAAAACCTGAACGACATTTGTGCCAGCATTCAGCATCACTTGGTTACCATGCTTACGGAAAAGCTGGTACAGGCCAGCGAAGAAACAGGCATTAAACAAATTGCAATAGCGGGTGGTGTTTCAGCTAACTCTGGGCTAAGGAATGCATTAAAAGAACTGGCCGTGAATAATAATTGGGATTTGTTTATACCCGCGTTTGAATATTGCACAGATAATGCAGGCATGATTGCCATGGCTGCTCATTATCAATATCAAAAGGGAATATTCAGTACCTTGGAAGTTTCACCATTAGCCCGAATGCCCATTTAGTATGAAACAGATTTTTAAACCGGGTGATCAGAAAATCTATGAGCGTGTTGTTCAGGAGGGTGACATGGCAGCTTTCCATGGTGAGGTTGTGCATCCTGTTTGCTCAACGTTTGCATTGGCCCGCGACATTGAATGGTCTACCCGATTGTTTGTATTGGACATGCGGGAAGACGATGAAGAGGGTATCGGAACATTTTTGAGTGTGGAGCATAAATCTCCGGCATTCGTTAATGAAAAGCTTACCATTGAAGCAACAGTTGATCGCATTACTGGACATGAATTGATTTGCTCGTATATTGCCCGGGTTGGAGAACGGGTTGTAGCTACAGGTAAAACCGGGCAAAAAATTTTGAAACGGGAAAAAATTGCACGATTGTTTCAGCAATAGGTAACATGGCAAAGCGGTTTACAAATGATATTAACATACGGAACAAGCGCGCAGGCTTTGAGTTTGAGTTGCTGGATAAATACATTGCCGGCCTGGTATTAAAAGGAACGGAAATAAAATCCATTAAAGAAGGAAAGGTTAACCTACAGGATGGCTATTGTTACTTCAATAATGGCGAGCTGTTTGTAAAGGCAATTAACATTACCCCTTACGCACAAGGCACACATTATAATCACGAAGCCGGGCGAGAACGCAAACTGTTATTGAAGCGCACGGAACTTCGTAAATTGGAAGCCAAGGTTTCAGAAAAAGGATTGACGTTGGTTCCGGTCCGACTTTTTATTAATGATCGTGGCTTTGCTAAATTGGAGATTGCGCTTGCAAGAGGTAAGAAGGTACACGATAAGCGCGACAGCATTAAAGAGCGCGATATAAAACGGGAACTAAGCAGGGTTAAATTTTAATGGTGAATAACGGACTACCAGAATTCGGAGTATGCAGGCTGAGCATAGTGCCCATGCGGGCAGAACCTTCTCATCGCGCTGAGCAGGTTTCGCAATTGCTATTTGGGGATCATTATGAAGTGCATGAAATAAGCAAAGACAAACGCTGGCTTCGTATTCACATGTATTACGATCAGTGTGAAGGATGGATTGACTTTCGTCAGCATCATCCGATATCCAGGGAATACTATGATTACATCAACCGTGCTGATTTTAAGATTACCACGGATCCATCCTCTACCATTTTATACAACAAAAGTCCGTTGATGATTTTAATGGGAAGCATCATTCCCATCTCCGGTTCAGAGTTGTTTAAGATGGAGGAACAGTTTGCGTTTAATGGTGATTCAAAAAGCCTGGGTGTAAAACGCGAAGCTGATTACCTGAAAACGATCGCCATGAAATACCTAAACGCTCCCTATCAATGGGGTGGTAAATCATTGTTTGGTATTGATGATGCCGGATTGGTGCAGATGATCTTTAAGATTAGCGGGTATCGTTTAGGACGAACTGTTGCTGAGCAGGCCCGGTATGGAAAATCAGTGGCCAGCCTGGCAGATGCACAGCCCGGAGATTTAATTTTTTTGAATTCCGGAAAGGGAGAGCCAAATCATGTGGGTATATACCTGGAAAATGAACGGATCATTCATGCCTCGGGCAAAGTCAGAATTGACCACATCAATGAGGAGGGAATTTTAAACCTCGATACCAAAGTTTATACGCACAGCCTTAGGGAAATCCGTAGGGTTTTAGCTGAATAATTCTACCTGCTTTCAGCCATCCTGAGCTGCATCCGTCTTGCATCCTAAACAGAATGCACCTAAATTACCTGCATGAATAGCCGGGTTTTGGTACTTAATCAGGATTTTAGCCCGTTAATGGTTTGCTCCGTTCAACGCGCTTTTGTGCTGGTATACCTGAACAAAAGCGAAATGATACGACCCGCCAACGGGCATAAACTGCATTCGGTAACCCAAAGTTTTCCCATGCCTTCCGTTATTCGCCTAAACCGGTATGTTCGGGCCCCTTATAAGGGTGTGGCGCTTACGCGGCAAAATATTTTCAAGCGCGATAATTTTGAGTGCCAGTATTGTGGCACAAAAAGAGAACTTACGTTAGATCACATCATTCCGAGTTCAAAAGGCGGGCAGCACACCTGGGTAAACCTGGTGACTGCCTGTAAAAGTTGTAACGCGAAGAAAGGCGACTTTACCCCGGAGGAGGCCGGTATGCCGTTACGCAAAAAGCCACACAAACCTTCGTACTCGCTTTTCCTTCGCGAGCTCTCTACCCATCATGGAAATGAGTGGGATGAGTTTTTAGGGTGATTTAGAATCGCAGCGTAAACACCGTCTTTACATCTGGCTCCGATTCAACTGAAATGGAGCCGTTGTGCATTTGCATAATCTGCCGCGACAGGCTCAGGCCAATACCTGAGCCTGTGCGTTTGGTGGAGTAAAATGGCACAAATATCTTTTCAATCGCTTCTTTAATGATGCCCGCTCCGTTGTCGATTACTTCAATTTTCACAGAGCTCTCATCGTAAAGGCCGCGAAGTTCAAGAGTCGGATTTTTTGTTTCAGCCAATGCTTCTACCGCATTTTTCAATAAATTAATCAATACCTGCTCAATCATTTCCTCATCGGCCTGTATCGTCAAGTATTCGGAGGAGCACGTGTATGAAAAATTAATGTTGTGCTTCTTGATATCGGGCTTCATTAAGGTTGCCACCTTTTCGATGATGTCCTTCAGTCGAATGGATTTTAATTTCGGCTTTGGCAACGAAGTATATTCGCGATAAGCATCGATAAATTTTATAAGGCCTTTACTTCTGTTCTCAATGGTGTTCAGTCCTTCCTTTAAATCTTCTGCACCTTCAGTTTTTAATTCGTAGTGCCCATCTTTTTTTTGAAGATCGTATTCCAATACATCTTTAAGGGTAGAAGTGAGCGAGGAAATGGGTGTAATGGAATTCATGATTTCATGACGCAACACGCGCGTAAGATTTTGCCAGGCTTCAAGTTCCTGCTTTTGTAATTCCGGTTGAATGTTTTGTAAGGTAATCAGCCTTACATCGTTTCCGCGGATGCGAAGTTCAGTGGCTTGAATGGTTAAGTATAATTCATTGCCACCTTTGAACAACGTACTTTTTCCGGCTTCTGTTTCTACGATGGATTGATAGAGCTTAGGATTTATTTCTTTCAGGTCATGAATTTTTTTAATCGCTTGTATATTCATGAACTTTCGTGCGTTCGCATTGATTAGCTGAATGTTTCCCTCCGCATCGTAAGAAAGTAGCCCGGTGCGTACTTGTTGAACGATGGTGTTCAGGTATTGCCAATGCTCTTCTTTTTCTGAGCGTGCTCTGCGAAATGCTTCCAATACTTCATTGAAGGCAAGGTTAAGGTCTTTAAAACTTCTTCCGAGTTTATGATCGGCTGTAAAGCCAGAAATAAAATCGGAATATTTAACCGATTCGAGAAAACGGGTAAGCTTTCGGTTGGTTTGACTCACAAAACGAAAGAGCTCCACCAGTTGAAGAATGATAATCACGAAAGTGAGTATAGCCGCGAAAATCATATTTTCGTTTCCGAGCATGTATACAAACAGGCCCATGCTCAATCCGATCAGGATTACACGCAGAATGACGCGGGAACGAAAGTCGCTGAATACGTTATTCACAGGTTATGATGTATGTAAAAGTAAAGTTTCAATCCTCAACTTTATAGGTTGATCCTGAAACTTTTATGCCTAGAGCCCATGTTTTTCAAGTCTTCTGTATAGAGATGATCGGGTAAGCCCAAGTTCGGCAGCGGCCTGTGTAATGTTGCCGTTGTATTTTTTGAGCACTTTGCGGATCAGGAGTTTTTCCACTTCTTCCAGGTTGTACTGCTCCAAACTTAATTGCCCGTCTTCTTTCGGCCCTGAGGTTGACAGGTTAAAGTCTTCGGGCTGAAGAACCGGATTATTGCTGAGAATCACAGCGCGTTCAATTGCATGTTGCAGTTCCCGAATATTTCCGGGCCACGGATGTTTGTGCATCCGCACCGCGGCAGCATCACTTATTTTGCTGACTGTTTTGTTGTACTTCTCCGCGTAGTATTTTAAAAAGTGGTTCGCCAGTAACGGAATGTCTTCCAGGCGTTCGCGTAACGGAGGAATTTCAATTTCAATGGTGTTGATACGATAAAGTAGATCCTGCCGAAAGCGATTTTCTTTTACCATATCATACAGCGGCATGTTGGTGGCAGAAATCAGGCGAATATTAATTGGTGTCTCTTTATTTGCCCCCACACGACTAACCCTTCGGTTTTGAAGTACGGTTAACAACTTGGCTTGCAGGGGCATGGAGAGGTTTCCAATCTCATCTAAAAACAACGTGCCACCATTAGCCAGTTCAAATCTACCCGCGCGATCTTCTTTGGCATCGGTGAATGCGCCTTTTTTATGACCGAAAAGTTCGCTCTCAAAGAGTGTTTCGGTAATGGAACCTAAATCTACGCCAACAAAATTTTCGTGTGAGCGGGAGGAGTTTCTGTGAATGGCACGGGCAATCAATTCTTTACCGGTGCCGTTCTCACCCAATATCAAAACATTGGCATCCGTTTGTGCAACACGGTCAATGGTTTGAAAGATGCGTTGCATGGTTGTGCTTTGTCCGATGATTTCACTGAAGCGCTTGTTAAGCTCCTGGTTGATTTCCTGATTCTTGAATTTCAGGGTTTCAATCTGGTCGCGCGACTCGCGAAGCCGCATAGAGGAATAAAGCGTAGCCAGTAGCTTTTCATTTTCCCAAGGCTTCAGCACAAAATCAGTTGCACCCGCTTTGATCGCTTTAACGGCCATCTGCACATCGCCATAGGCCGTTATTAGAACCACAACGGCTGAAGGATCAAGCTCCAGAATCTTACCTAACCAATAGTACCCCTCGCTGCCACTACTCACATCTTTGGTGAAGTTCATGTCGAGCAGAATCACATCGTAATCTTCGTTATTCATTAAAGCCGGTATGGCCTCGGGGTTTTTCTCTATATCTACCTGTGCAAAATGTCTTTTTAAAAACATTTTGGCGGCTTTCAACAGGTCTTCGTTATCGTCAACAATCAGAATTTTGCCGTGCTTTTGTTCCATAGTCGATCAGTCTTTGTCCGGTAATGGTGCACACTTGGCAAAGTTGATACCGGATATGTGTTTCATGCAGATTTGGGCAATTTCGAAGAATAGGACCTGCAAATATAAAAGATAATGTCCGCATGCGGACAGACTCGTTCACATGTGAACGTAAAATAGGGCAGAATAAGGGCTTAATACGGGTTAATGACCAGTTTATGGCACTTGGCACACTTGTTGGCAACAGGCTGGTGTACTTTAATTTTTTGCATTGATGGATCGTCAGATTAAAAAGAAGACCTGGACATTAAAAAAGATAGCCACCTATGGCGGCATTGCCCTGTTTGTTGTATTTGTTGGATACCAATTATTGTTTGCCGACAGACGATCAACGCTGAAAGTTGAACGTGATAAAGTAACGATTTCTACTGTGAGCAATGGTGTATTTCAGGAGTTTATCCCTCAAACCGGAACAGTTGAGCCAAGCCGTACCGTATACCTTGATGCCGTTGAGGGTGGAACAATTAAAGCGGTTGTGGCTGAGAGTGGAGCCATGCTAAAAAAAGGAGATATAATTCTTGAATTAAGCAACCTTAACCGTGAATTGACAGTCTTGCAACAGGAAGCGCAATTGAACGAAAGTATTACCCGGCAGCGGGATACCCGTTTAGCGATTACGCGAAATGACCTGGAACAACGGCAAACGCTGGCGTTGATTGATAATCAATTACAGATTCTTGAGCCTCAGTATTTCAGGCAAAAGCAACTGTTTGAAAAGAAATTAATTTCAAAGCAGGAGTTTGAAAGAACTGAAGCAGACTATAAATACAACCTGGAACGCAGACGGATCACTTATGAAGTATATAAAAATGACTCCCTTGATCGGATCAGGCAATTGCGTGAACTTACTTTCCGTGAGCAAAAAATGACAGAAAGTTTGGAAGGCGTAAGCAAAATATTGGATAACCTGATTATTCGGGCACCCATTGATGGGCAACTTACGCGACCACAGCTTGACGCAGGCCAAAGTGTAAACCCGGGCCAGCGTTTAGGCCAGGTAGATGTGGTGGGTAGTTATAAAGTGCGTGTTGAAATTGATGAGATTTACTTGCCCCGCATTACAGAAGGGTTGAAAGGCACAACCAGTTTTGCGAATAACAACTATGAATTGGCGATAACGTATGTGTACCCCAACGTTACCAATGGAAGATTTCCGGTTGATATGAACTTTGTAGGAGAGACTCCTCAGGGTATCCGAAGAGGTTTGTCGTTGCGTTTGCGAATAGAACTGGGTCAATCATCGGAGGAATTATTGTTGCCGGTAGGTGGCTTTTATAAGGATACCGGTGGAAACTGGGTATATGTTTTGGAAGCTGACGGTAACCGGGCGGTTAAACGCAGCGTCAAACTGGGCAGAAAGAACACCGAGCACTTTGAAGTAATTGAAGGACTGCAACCAGGCGACCGTGTAATAACTTCATCGTATGAGAATTTTGGAAACAATGAGGTGCTGATTTTGAACTAAAAATCGAAAACATGTAACCTTTTGAAATAAAACGAGTAAGAGAAAACTAAATCCATATTTAAAACATCCTAACACTGAAAATAACCAAGCCATGATTAAACTAAAAAATCTTGAAAAAGTATACACTACCGAAGAGGTAGAGACTACTGCCCTGAGCAATATTAACCTGGAGATTAAAGATGGCGAGTTTGTAGCCATCATGGGCCCTTCCGGTTGCGGTAAATCAACCTTATTGAATATTCTGGGCTTGCTGGATAACCCCAGCAACGGAGAATACCATTTCGGTGAGCACGAAGTAGCCAAATACTCTGAGCGTCAGCGGGCACAGTTGCGTAAAGGTTCAATTGGTTTTGTATTTCAAAGCTTTAACCTCATTGATGAACTAACTGTGTTTGAAAACGTTGAGCTTCCATTGTTGTATATGAAAGTACCTGCAGCTGAGCGGAAGCAACGCGTAGAGGAAGTATTGGAGCGCATGAACATTATGCACCGGAAAAATCACTTCCCACAGCAACTTTCAGGTGGTCAGCAACAGCGTGTGGCTATTTCGCGTGCCATTGTAGCAAAGCCAAAAGTAATTCTGGCCGATGAACCTACTGGTAACCTGGATTCAGCTAATGGCGAAGAAGTAATGAAGCTTCTTTCTCAATTAAATGAAGAGGGAACAACCATCATCATGGTAACACACTCACCTTACGATGCCAACTACGCGCACCGCATTGTTAACCTGTTTGACGGTAAAGTGGTTACAGAGAACATCAAAGAACAATTTCATATATAGTCTCATAGGTTTAGGTTGTTTATTAAAAAGTCCGGACGATAGTTCGGACTTTTTTTATTTACCGAACACAGGGCTGTGCGAAAGTGAACAACTTACTTTTGTTAAACCTGTATTGAACGCTGGTAATGCGAAAAATTTCTTTGGCATTTCTTTGGCAGACATGCAACCTGTTTAGCCACAATTCAGTCTTATAGCGTAAACCATCTACCCTCGCATGATCAAAAATTATTTACTCATTACTTTCCGCAGCATGATGAAGAGCAAACTGTACATCTTCATCAATATACTAGGCATGGCTATTTCTATAGCCTGTTGCATTACCGCATATTATAACTGGGATTTCAACGCAAGTTTCGATAGCCACCATAAGCAGGCATCCGAAATCTATCGGGTAAATTCCATCCGGAGTTTCCAGGGACAGGCTACAGAATTCGGCCATGTTCCGGTACCATTAGGGGCAGTGGCGCGTGAAAACATTAAAGACGTAAAGGCCTTAACACGCTATTCGGGTACGTACGCTGAATTTAAAATTGAAGATGAGATTTTTGATTCCAACATGTCGTATGTCGATCCTGACTTTTTTGACATGTTTACCTACGAATTTCTATCAGGTTCACCATCTACAATTAAAAATAAAACCAGCGTATTGATTAGTGATGAACTTGCTCTTCGGTTATTTGGTGGCACGGATGTGCTCGGTAAGACCCTTACCCATATTTTGGGCGATGGGAAAACAAAGGAATATGAAATAGCAGCAGTTTACAAAACATCACCTATTAACACCAGCTTTAACGACCACGCTTTTGCTTTGTATGATAATTACTGGGATGTGGCTCCGGATCTACAACAAGGACTAAATTGGTATTACCGGAATACCTTGTTTTTGCAAATACCGGACCCAGCCCGCATTTCAAGTATTGAAACACAGCTTAAGCCATTCATAGAAAATAACAATAAGGTCAGGGAGGATTTCGTCATCACAGCATTCAAACTTGATTCATTTGTAGGTATGGCTGTTCGCGATACGTATTCCGAACGTCCAGGCTCCTGGACACGTGATGCTTCTCCTATAGCTGCGGTGGTAGGCGTTGCCGTTATGGGAATATTTGTGCTGTTGATTGCCTGCTTTAACCTCACCAATACATCCATCGCCATTTCATCCAGAAGGTTAAAGGAGATTGGCATCAGAAAAGTGATGGGCAGTATGCGCGCACAGCTCATCGTTCAATTTATTGGCGAAACCATGTTGGTTTGCTTTATCTCCCTGGTCTTTGGTATGTTGATAGCTGATTTCCTGTTGATTCCGGCCTTCAATTCACTCTGGCCATACATGAAGCTCACCACCAATTATTTTGGTGAGCCCGATTTTCTCTTTGTCATGATAGGCATACTGGCCTTTACCGGCTTATTGGCCGGAAGTTATCCTGCATTTTATATCAGCAAGTTTCAACCCACTACCATATTAAAAGGCAAACTGAAGTTTGGTGGAACAAATTATTTTACCCGGGTATTATTAACCCTCCAATTTGCTATTTCATTAGTCGGTATTGTGTGCAGTATTGCGTTTACCGAGAATGCCAAATACCAGCGCGATTTCGACCTGGGATTTAAGCAGAAGGAAGTACTGTTCACGTGGATCAACGGTGAAGCCGAGTTTAACGCTTTACGCGATATCATGCTTCAACATCCGGATGTAATTTCAGTGGCTGGGTCAGAGCATCACATTTTTGCCAGCATGTATAATGATCCCATCCGGCATGAAACAACTGAGATTGAAGTGGATATTATGCACGTAGGTACGGATTACCTCAAAACTGCAGGGCTTATATTAAAGAGTGGCCGCGACTTTGAACGAGATTCTGAAACCGACAAGAAGGAGTCGGTAATCATTACGGAAAAATTGGCGGCAAAGTTTGGCTGGGATCAACCGTTGGGTAAAGAAGTGGTGTGGATGGACACGGTTAAGTTGTATGTGGTTGGAGTAGTGAAAGATGTGTACACAAATGGGTTGTGGCGTGAGCATGAACCACTAATGATCCGTTATGGTGGCCCTGAAAAGTATCGCCACTTGTTGGTAAGCGCACCTTCCGATAAAATCGTGGCTGTAAATGAATACATGGAGGAGCGATGGAAGGAAGTTTATCCAAATCGCAAGTTTGCCAGCCGTTTTATGGACGATGAGAATGTCGAGGCCATTACCGTCAATACAAATATTGTGAAGATGTTTGTGTTTCTGGGAATCGTTGCCGTGTTGTTGTCAATTACCGGATTGTTTACACTGGTATCGTTAAACATCATTAAACGCATGAAAGAAATTGGAGTACGTAAAGTATTGGGTGCTTCCATTTCAAATATTTCGCGTGTTATCAATACGGAGTTCGCCATTATTTTGATTATTGCCTGTGGGCTGGGTGTTGCCGGTGGATATTATATGTCTGGCATGTTGATGAGCAGCATCTGGAAATTTTATCAAAATGCTACAGTAACCACCATGATCATTTCGTCTTTGATTATTCTGGTGGCTTCAGCACTTACGGTGGGCATGAAAACCTACAATACCGCCCGGATGAATCCGGTTAATGTATTGCGCGATGAGTAATTAAGATGAAAATTTTAAAGATTCTACGTCTTTGTCTGTAACCTGAAATTAGGATTAGCGTCTAAGTTCCAACCTTCCTGAACTTTTTGCTTCGTTCATTAAATCCTAATTCCATTTTGGTATGTTAAAAAACTACGTGGCCATTGCTGTACGGAATATTCTTAAGTACCAGGTATTCTCCTTTATCAACATTTTTGGTTTGGCTGTAGCCATGTCTATTTGTATGGCCATTATGATGCTGGTGGCCGATCAGATGATGCTTGATCGGCATAATCAATTTGCTGACCGTATTTACAGAATTACATCAATCCCTTACTGGGAAGAATTAAATGGAGCACCGGGTAAAGAGTTCGCCACCACTACCTTACCTATAAAGGATGAGCTATTAAACAATTACACCGGAGTTGAAAAGGCCGTGCGGATCATGCGCGGGTTTGGCAATCATTGGGTTGAAGTTGAACCCAGTCGCGATATAAATATTCCTGTCAGTGGTTTTTTTGCTGATCCTGAGATTCTGGACCTTTTTCAACATGAGCTATTATATGGTGATGCAGCCACTGCACTTCAGGAACCATACTCGGTAGTACTTACTGAAAAGACAGCGCGTAAACTTTTTAAAGTTGAAAACCCTGTAGGGGAATCTTTTAAAGTTGGGAAGCTGGGAACGTATAAAGTAACCGGTGTTATTAAGGAGACAGAACATCGGTCGCATATTGTGGCGGAAGCCTTTGCCAGTATGGCTACGGTTCAAAGTCTGGAGGCAACAGGTGTGTTGGGAAACGATCTGGACAACTGGCATAATTTCACACAGGGTTGGGTATATGTGTTGGTAGAAGAGGGTAAGACAATTAAAGATATTGAACCTCACCTTGCAAAAATCAGTGCCGATCATTTCAGTAACCTGATTGAACCCAATACAACGGAAGTTAAGTACAGTTATCAAAATCTGTTAGAGATCATTCCGGGTAAAATGTTAAATAACCCAATCGGGCCGTTTATGCCTTGGTTTATCGTTTATTTTTTGGCAGGCCTCGCGGGTGTCATCCTGATCACTTCGTGTTTCAACTTTACCAACCTGTCCATAGCTCGGTCACTTACCAGAGCACGTGAAATTGGCGTACGTAAGGTAACGGGGGCAACACGTTGGCAATTATTCACCCAATTCCTAAGCGAATCTGTAATCGTTTCCTTATTCGCTCTCGTCCTCGCCATCGGTATGATTTATTTTCTTAAGCCTTTTGTGGTTGATCTCGCGTTTGCCCGGTTTCTGAAGTGGAACTTATCCGCAAACTACGTTGTGTATGGCTTGTTTTTCATTTTGGCGATTGGGGTCGGTTTGCTGGCCGGATTGTTTCCGGCCGGTATCCTGTCCGGCTTTCAACCTGTAAAAGTATTGAAGAACCTGGGCAATACCCGATTGATGTCTAAGGTGGGTTTGCGCAAAACGTTATTGGTTGTACAGTTCTCTGTGGCTATGATTTTCATACTAACCGTGATTGTGATGTACAACCAGCTCAGTTTGTTCTCCCATCACGACAATGGATTTTCGTCTGAAAATAAAATAATCATTCAGAAGGGGGAGACATCAATTTTAAATCTAAAAACTGAACTGCTCAAGCAGGCCAATGTTCAGAACGTTTCAGCTGCCTCGCATATTCCATTAGCTGGTATTCAATATGGAGGAGATTTTTTGCGCTCATTGAGCGAAAAGGAAGGGAAGAGCCTGAGTTACTTTTCTGTGGATGAAGATTACCTGGCTAACATGGAGCTTACGTTAGCGGCAGGTAAATTCTTTGCTCCGGAAGCAGGGGAGTCAAATCGTAATTTTATTGTGTTGAATGAGACTGCACTAAAGGAATTTCATTTTAATTCTCCTGCAGAAGCTATTGGTGAAGTGTTGATTATGAAACGAGATTCCTCCGAAAAGCAAATCATTGGGGTAGTTAAAGATTATCATTTTGAACTTTTTGCTGAAAGCCTTGAACCGCTGGCGCTGATGTATAATCCTGATGAGTACAGATTACTTCAGGTAACATATTCCGGTAGTTTCGAAGATGTAACTAAAAGCGCTGAGCGTGCATGGTCGGTTGTTAACCCCGGGCTTAAGGTTGAGGTAAAGGATTTTGAAGCAGAGATGGGTAAGTTATTCGATATTGTTTTCGGTACCCTCATCAGGCTATTGGGCTTCATAGCCTTTATCGCCATTACCATTTCATGCCTCGGTCTGTTGGGAATGGCAACGTATTCATTGGAGTCGAGAAAGAAGGAAATTGCCATGCGTAAAATATTAGGCAGTTCAAACAGCGCCTTGGTGTTTACCTTGTCGAAAGGGTACATCGTCATATTGGTTATTGCCCTGGCCGTAGCTGTTCCTGCCGCTTATTTCCTAAACACGTTTTGGCTTGAAAACCTCGCTTACCACGTTACGGTAGATTTTATGACCATTGGTCTTGGGGTTTTTATCCTTGCCTTTTTTGCCCTGTTTACCATCGGCTCTCAAACTCTTCAGGCCATTTTTATTAACCCGGTTGAAAATCTTAAAAGTGAGTAAGCAACCTTTTGAAAATAATCAGCATCCTAACTGCATAACCCAAAATCCATATGATCCGCAACTATATCCTTGTAGCGCTGCGTAATATTCGCAAACACAAGTTTTTTGCCGCCATTAATATTTCAGGCTTAACCGTTGGGTTAACGGCCTGCTTATTCATTTTCGTTTACATTAAAGACGAATTGAGTTACGACCGGTTCCATAAGGATGCCGAATCGATTTACAGAATCGGATTAACCGGCCGAATGGCGGGGCAGGAGTTCAACACAACCAGCTCAAGTTATCCGGTTGGCCTTGCCATGAAGGAAGAGATTCCGGGCATTACTGATTATACCCGTATTTGGCCGGCATCAAACACGGTGGTATTCGCGTACGAGGATAAGTCGTTTAGTGAAAAGAAGATCTTCTATGCGGATTCAAATTTCTTTTCATTTTTCTCTTTCGAGTTGCTTGAAGGCGATATTCAAAATGTACTGAGAGAACCCAATTCGGTGGTACTTACCGAACAGATAGCCAATAAATATTTTGAGCAGGGTACTACACTTGGAAAACTGATAAGCATTGGACCTGACAAGCGAGCATATAAAGTAACAGGCATTGCCCGTGAAACTCCTCACAATTCACATTTTCAGTTTAGTGCCCTATTGTCGTTGAGTTCTGTAGACAACATCATGTACAAGGGTTGGACGGGCAACTCCATGCAAACCTATGTTAAAAAAGATGATCAGACTTCCGCTAGTGTGATTAATGCAAAACTTGAGGAGTTGGTCGAAAAGCATGTCGGGCCAGAAGTGGAACAATTGGGTTTAACATTCGAGGAATTCAAAAAGCAGGGCGGTATTTATAGTTATGTGATTTACCCGTTGGTTGATTCTCATCTGCGAAATGTATTTCCAGATGATTACGAACCAGCGAGCGATATCAAGTATGTATACATTTTTATAGCGGTGGGTGTATTCATTCTGTTGATTGCCTGTATCAATTTTATGAACCTGTCTACAGCCCGTTCGGCTGGCAGGGCAAAGGAAGTTGGCCTTAGAAAAACGCTGGGTTCTTTTCGCAGGCAATTGGTAACACAATTCTTAGCTGAGTCATTTGTTTACAGTGTTCTGGCTATCGTATTGGCGCTTGTACTCACCTATGTGTTAATGCCATCGTTCAACCTGCTATCCGGTAAACAGTTGTCTGTAACTTCATTAATGGATCCGCTATTTGTGTTGGTTGCGGTTGGACTCGTATTTTTTATAGCCTTTATGGCAGGCAGTTATCCGGCCTTGTATTTAACCTCTTTCAATCCGGTTGAAGTATTAAAAGGCAAGTTGCGTTCGGGAATGAAAACCAAGGGCATTCGAAGTGCGCTGGTTGTGGTTCAGTTCAGTGTGTCTATTTTTTTAATTGCGGCAACATTGGTTGTTTTTCAGCAACTGAATTTTATGCAAAGTAAAAATCTGGGTATTGATAAGAATCGGGTAATTACTGTTCAAAACATGCGGAACCTCAGTGATAACCGCAAAGCATTTAAAGACCGTGTCGATCAGCTTGCTGGAATTTCCGCGTCATCTTATACCAATAATTTGTTTCCGGGTATTAATAATATTAATGTTTTTCGGATAGCCGGTTCTGAGCAAGATCATTTGCTTGCATCGTACTTCGCAGATTGGGATCATCAGAACGTAATGAAATTTGGTATTAAAGACGGCCGATTCTTTTCGAGAGATATTGCTTCGGATTCATCGGCCTGTTTAATCAATGAATCAGCGGTTCGTGAATTGGGCTGGACGATGGAAAATGCTATCGGATCTGAAATTACGGATTTCAGTGGGAGCAGTGCCAAAAAATTAACTGTGATCGGAGTCATTCAGGATTTTAATTACGAATCGTTAAAAAATGAAATCCGTCCACTGATCATGCAACTAACGGATATTTCACGGCAACTTATGGTTCGTTACTCTGGCAATCCAACAGATGCCATTGCCAGCATGGAAAACCTGTGGAAGGAAATGGCACCCGGTGTTCCCTTCGAATATTCCTTTATGGATCAGGATTTTGATGCCTTATTCCGTGCCGAGATGCGTATGCGCGATTTATTTATGGTGTTCTCATCGTTGGCTATTTTTATCTCATGTTTAGGATTGTTCGCTTTGGCAGCTTTCCTTACCGAACAACGAACCAAAGAGATTGGAATACGCAAAGCTTTAGGAGCCTCTACACAAGGCTTGGTTTACACCTTGTCTAAAGAGTTTATGTTATTGGTTGGAATCTCGTTTATTCTGGCAGTTGTACCGGCCTGGTATTTTATGGGTGAGTGGCTGGCGGACTTTGCTTACCGGATTGACCTGAGTTTTGTGGTTTTTATGATTGCAGGCTTACTGGCGTTTTTGATTGCCACCCTAACCATCGGATTTCAGGCATTAAAAGCTGCCCGGTCGAATCCGGTTAATTCTCTTCGTTACGAATAGATTTTGTAAAGCGCTCATTTTGAGCGCTTTTCTCTTTTCAATATTAAATTATTGTTAACAGAGTTAAGGTTTTGGCAACATTCGCTACCTTCAATGCTTAATCAATAGCGGATTATGAATAAGGTAAAAGCGTTAAAAAAGGACTTAAAAGGTAAGTTTTCTGGCGTATTGAAAGATGCCGTTGCACAAGAAGATTCCAAACCATCTAAAAAAGTAAAGAAGCTTATCAACAAGTCTTCTAAGAAACTTGCATCTGCGGTAGTAAAAGATACAAAGCGGGCAGAGAAGGAAGCTGCAAAACTTGAAAAGAAGGTTGCCAAGGCCGAAAAAAAGGCTGCTAAGTCGAACGGACTTAAGCCGAAAAAGGAGAAGCAATTAAAGAGTGCTGAGGTTGTGGAGTAGTTCACAACAAACAAGCCAATTAATTTATATAGTCCTGCGGAAGATCAGCCGCGGGATTTTTTTTGTAGCTCTTCCAGTATAACTACATTCATCAGAATGAGCAACATTCCATAAAACGTGTCTTCGAAAGGAATGGTGCCCATACGCAGCCCTAAATTCTCGGCATCATTGTACCACACTACCTGTTCGTCAATAAACGATCCGGTTAAAATGCCATTAACCAGGAAGAACGGAATGAGAATGAAGAAATAGGCTACATAAAATCTTCCCAGGTAATTTACTTTCAGACCATAAATCAGGAATAGCAGGAAGAGCGCCAGTGAGAAAAAAGTAACTGCTGTATACCAGTTTGAATAATGTAAGGCACCAATGGTCACCAGCAATCCAACCAGAAATATGGTGATTGATTTTTGGTACGGGCCCAGGTAATCTTTTTTAATGAGGTAGTTCAAGGCATGATAGGTGAATACACATGCATACGGAATGCAAATGAAGAAAAGGACTTCTTCCAAAGGCAAGCTGCCCAGGTATATGCCGGTTAAATAGCGCGGGTTAAAACCCCAAATACCCATTTGGGTAAACCATTCGTCCCACACAATAAAAAGAATGGCCGGAATTAAAATGGCTATCCACAAGTGTTTCCATTTTTTATAGAATGGGGACGGAGAATAGAAACTGAATATAAGCGGTAAGCTTATCGAAAATATATCGAGGGCGAGATAAAGATACCGTTCGTTGAACACACCTTATTGGGTTGCTTGTCTTTCTTTCTTAAACACGAAATTTTTGGGTTCGTATTTTTTAGGAGCATACAAAAAACCAAAAGCTTCACAACCTTCTTTAGTATGCTTGGCATGATGCACATAGTGTGCATGGATCATGCGTTGCAGGTATTTGCTTCGCTTAGCGGGACGCCATTTGATGCGTTGGTGTACAATCACATCATGAAAAATCAGGTAAAACAATCCGTAGCATAAAATGCCAAGGGCAACGGCAAATAGGTATGGGTTTGATGTGGTTGATGAGTACCAGAATAGTGCAATGGAGGGTAAGCTGAAGACAACAGCAAACCAATCATTTTTTTCAAGCGTGTGATCATGTACGGTGTGGTGTGACTTGTGCCATACCCAAAGTACACCATGCATGATGTACTTATGTGTAAACCAGGCAACAAACTCCCAGAACAGAAAGGTAGCAACGGTTATCAGTGCGCAAACTAAAATGGTAATCAAACTCATGCGGCTTTAAGCTTCTGTTTTGTAAAGTACGATTCAAGTACGTTGTAGCGGTGTTCAAAAATACGATTTACTTCACGTGCAACAAACAACCAGTTCGCCAAACGCCCCAGGATGCCAAGTGGAATAGCGTAATTCACCTCATCTGTCATTTCAACACCACCGTCAACTTCTTTAAAGTGATGCTGGTGATGCCACAAGGCGTACGGTCCGAAGCGTTGTTCATCCACAAAATAGTAGGGCTCCTGAACATGGGTAATTTCAGTCATCCAGTTCATGGGTATGCCTGGCAACCCGTAAACAATGTACCGGATAACCTGCCCGGGATACATTTTCGGTCCACCCGACATGTACAGAATTTTAAAGCCCATATGTTCAGGCGTAATTTTCGATAGATTGGCCGGGCTTGAGAAAAATTCCCAGGCTTCCTTGATTGAAATGGGCAAAAATTGAGTCCTTTTCAGGTTGTAGATTTTCATACAACCCTACAACAACTAAACCCGCACTATGTTCCGGATCATACCGGGGAAAATAAGTCCGTGAAAAGGCAGCACGGTATACCAATACAACCGGCCCCACAAGCCCAATGGCCGGAAGGTGGCGGTTTGATGGAGGACGTTATCCTGAATTTTAAACTCAAGCCACGCATCACCGGGGAGTTTCATTTCGGCATACAGTAATAGCCTGCCCGACTTTTTATCGGCCAACAGTACGCGCCAAAAATCCAATGCATCACCAACTTTCAGGTCGTTGGGGCTTCTTCTTCCACGTCTTAGACCAACCCCACCAAAAATTTTGTCAATGAACCCACGGATTCGCCACATCCAGTTTCCATAATACCAGCCTCTGTTGCCACCAATGCACCAGATGTTTTCGATAACTTCTTCTTTGGGTCTTTTGAATTCAATTGTTCGCTTGTCATGAAAGCACCCGTGTGTGGGCACTTCAATGTAATTCAAAAAATTATGGTCGATGGTGTTGTGGTGAATCGCGTCTTTCCAACTGGAGATGACGTAACGCTGTTGAATGCGATCGAGCGTGAGGCGTAAGGTTTCTTCATAGGTTAGCAGCTTGATGGGAACCAGGGATTGAATGCGGCTATCCTGACAGATTACCTCGTTTTTTAAGCTACTCACCAGACTCTTGGCCAATGAAAAGGAAGTAGAAGTAACAAAATACAACCAATGCGAAGAAAGTTGTGGAGAAAGAACTGGTACCGGAATAATCAGTCGCTTAAGACCACGAACTTTTGCGTACCCCATCAGCATATCATGATAACTCAGTACATCTGGCCCGCCAATATCAAAGGATTGATTGTACGTTTCCTCTTTCATCATAACCCCAATCAGGTATTCCACCACGTTTCGGATGCCAATTGGCTGGCATCGGCTTTTCAACCATTTAGGTGCAATCATTACCGGTAACTTCTCCACCAAATCGCGAATGATTTCAAATGAAGCACTTCCTGATCCGATAATGATAGCAGCACGCAGTACGGTTAGTGCAGCGTTAGATTGCCTGAGAATATCCTCAACATTTTTTCTTGAACTTAAATGTTTTGAAAGAGAACTATCATTAACGATACCACTTAAGTAAATGATTTGCCGGGCTGTAGTGCGATTAATGTATTGAATGAAATTTTCAGCAGATTTTCTTTCCAAGTCATGAAAATCTTCAGAAGCGCTCATGGAGTGTACCAGGTAAAATGCAAGGTCTATCGAAAAGGGAAGGTTGTTCAATGTTTCTGGCTCCAGAAGGTCGGCTTCAAGTACAGTGATTTGCTTTTGGTGTTCTTCTGTAAAATCTTCTAAATCAAATCTACGCTTGTCCCGAACCAAACAGATGATGTGATGACCTTGCTCCAATAATATGGGTAATAGACGTCTGCCGATGTACCCTGTTGAACCGGTGAGTAGGATATTCAGGCTTTTTCATGAGCGGATGATTTTCTTTTTCTTCAGCAACGCAAGCGAAAGTGGTTTGCCGGGGTTGAGATTTTTATACGCTACTACATCACACAAGGTACACCAATGATCGCCACCATCCAGCCAATCTAATACACGTAGGTGAAGATAGGCGAGCGAATGCGAAAGGTATGCGAAGGTTTCGTTGTATAGTTCAACCGGCTCCTTGATCTTCTCGATTTTATTCATGTGAAAGCCACTCTTTTTGCCTAACAGGTTAACCAGTTTAAACTGATCCTCAGTTAAAAACTGTAACAGAAATTGAGGGTTCTGCTCTATGAGTGCCAAGGTTTTTGTGTTTTTATAAATGGCAACAATGTATCGTTTCGGCTTCATGGAAACCGGAGTCACGTATGAGCAGATGTTCATATTTGTAACCCCGTTATGCGCACTTGAAATGCTGTACACGGGTTGGTCAACACGATTCCAGGGCTTTTTTCGAATTGAACTCATACCAATGCGTTTAAGAAGCGTTCAGCCGCATTGAATAAGCGTTCTTTCTTTTGTGTGTCCATTTTTTCCAATTGCTTTACCATCATGCTCATTCTTGGATTTTTGATGAATGCCGATTGATGTTTAGCAATAAATCGCCAATATAATCCGTCCCACACCTCGCACCACGGAGCCCTTTTATAATGACTCATTTTTAAAATGTAATTCGAACTGCTGATGTACGGTTTGGTGGCCATCAAGCCGCCATCAGCAAACTGACTCATGCCGTAAACGTTCGGAACCATTACCCAATCATACGCATCAATAAATAACTCCATGAACCAACGGTAGATGTCGTCTGGATCAAATTCACAGAGCAACATAAAGTTGCCCAGTATCATCAGTCGCTCGATGTGATTCGCATACCCGGTTTGCAGTATGCGTTTAATAACATTGTCAACGGGCTCTATGCCGGTTATACCAGCATAAAAGGCCAGTGGAATTTTTCGTTTATGTTTAAAATAATTGGTGGTATGTTCCTTAACGCCTTCTCGTATGTAAACTGCGCGGATAAATTCACGCCATCCTAATACCTGGCGAATAAAACCTTCTGCTGAATTGATTGGAATGTTGTAGTTGATAAAACAGGTTTCCGCTTTTTTAAGAATTCCTTCCGGATTAAGTAAGCCAATATTTAGCGCTGGTGTGAGCACCGAATGAAACAGAGCCGATTGATCTTGTACAATAGCATCCTGATAAATGCCGTAATGTTCAAAACGGTATTTTAGAAAATTATCAAGAGCAAGTTCGGCATTCTTAAAGGTTATGGGATAATTAAATCCTTCTAACGATCCGTAATTTTCAGGAAAGTTGTTGTTCACATAAACGATGGCTTCCTGAGCAAATTGATTTCTCTCAAAGACTGGTAAGGCAGGAGGTTTTACTTCCTTGGGCATCTTCTGTCGGTTCAGGGTATCGTAAGTCCAGTCTCCACCTTTGGGTTGATCACCTTCTATCAAAATCTGATGCTGCTTGCGTAGCTCGATGTAAAATTCCGTCTGGAAGTAGCGTTTCTTTTTGGCGAAGAATGAGTTGATGAATTCTTCTGAACAGATAAAATTTGGATTCTCATATTGAATCAACTTCAGGTTTTCTTGTTCGCAATACCGCAACAATCTTCTGGTCAATAAATAATCGACAGGATCAACAACATGCACCGAAGCTATTCCTTTTTGTTTGAGTTTCTGAAATACGGCCTTTAATGATTTAGCCTCCGCATGATCCAGGTATTCAACATGGAACCCATTATGAACAAGGTAATCTGCATAGACTTTCATTGACGCCCGATGCAGAACAAGTTTTTGTTTGTGGAAGGCATACTGACTGAAGAAGAGGTCATCTTCAAGCATCAAAACCTTTCGGCCTTGCTTGAGTGCAGGGTGATTTTTGTAAAGTTGATTCGGGAAGACAAGTGAGATTTCCACTTAGAAGAAACACATAAGCTGGTTTTATGTTTACCGTTTCTTCCGACAGGATTCACTGCAGTATTTTACCTCATCCCAAACGCGTTCCCACTTTTTACGCCAGGTAAACGGTCGGTTGCAAACCGGACAGACCTTCTCCGGTAAATGTTGTTTTTTAACGCCTCGCATGGTCAGGATTCTAACGCGACCTTATAGGCAGCTAATACACGTTCGCGGGCAAATGCATGGTCGACAATCGGTTGAGGATAGTCGGGTGTACCCATTTCAGGAACCCAGCGCTTGATGTACGTTCGTTCAGGATCAAATTTTTCCGTTTGGATGTAGGGGTTGAACACACGAAAGTACGGAGCGGCATCGCAACCCGATCCTGCAGCCCATTGCCAGCCACCGTTGTTTGCAGCCAGATCAAAATCAAGAAGCTTTTTGGCAAAGTAGGCTTCACCCCATCGCCAGTCGATCAACAAATGCTTGGTAAGAAAACTGGCAACAATCATGCGTACACGGTTGTGCATGTAACCAGTTTCATTAAGTTCACGCATGCCTGCATCTACGATGGGGTATCCGGTTTTTCCTTCGCACCACGCCTTGAATTCAACAGGGTCATTGCGCCATTCAATCTGATCATAAGCCGGTTTGAATGCTTTTGATACCACATGTGGGAAATGCCAGAGAATCATGTGGTAGAAATCGCGCCAGATTAATTCATTCAACCACTTTTCATTTTTCTTCAGTGCAACCTGAACCAGCCTGCGAATGCTTACCGTGCCAAACCGGAGGTGAACACTCAATCGGGAAGTTCCTTCAATGCCAGGAATATCGCGTTGCAGGTGGTACTTCTCAATGATTGCTTGTTTAATTTTTCTTTCCGGAAAGGCGATGCCTGATTTTGAAAATCCAATTTCTTCCAACTTCGGAAAGGGGAGTGGTTTTAATTTCAGGAGACTATCGAAGTATTTTTCAACAGGATACGATTTGGTGTAGAATTTAGTTAAAGCTGCCTTCCACTTTTTGCTGTAGGGCGTGTACACGGTATACGGACTTCCATCATCTTTAACGATTTCATCTTTTTCAAAAATGACAATGTCTTTGAATGAATAGAAAGCGCTTCCTTTTTCTTCCAGTATTCTCTTTACATGTTCATCACGTTTATTGCCGTACGATTCGTAATCGTGATTGGTGTATACCGCTTTTGGATTAAGTGTTTTGAAAATTTCAATTGGGTTTCCATGTAAAACAGCTAGCGAACAGCCCAATGCCTCAAGTTCGCTTTTTATTTGCTGAATCGTTTGATGAATAAACTCAACGCGAGCGTCTTTTTCATCTTCAAGCTTATCGCGGATTTCGGTATCGAAAATGAAAATTGGTAAAACGTTAGCGTTTTCTTTTAGGGCGTGATACAGTCCAGCGTTATCCTGAATACGCAAATCTCTTCTGAACCAAAAGAGCGTGGTGTTCTTGTTTATAGCGGATTCCGCAGGTTTATTTTCGAAGCGCTTCAATTTCTTTTTCCAGTTTATCGATAGCTTCCATTTTAACTGCGTACAATTTAAGGTCGCCTGAGCGTTGGATGTGCATGGCTTCTTCCAGGAGCTTTTTTCGCCTGGTTTCCAGCTTTTTTATGGGATCACTTTTCAAAAATCCGAACATGGCAATAAAACAATCAGGTGCCTGATTGGTTTTCAAGTTCGTGTTTTTTGGTTTAGAAATTTGCCTGTAACTGAAGGCGAAGGAGGCTTCCTTCCTGGAAATTTACCGGATTCACGGCATCTTCAAACCGCCTTTTGGAAATGGTGTACATGGCCACCAACTCAAAGTTTTTAATGGGCTGCCATTCAACGCCTATTTCGAGCTCATTTACCGAGTAGGAGCGTGCATCCAATTCATGTTTCTTGCCTCCATCATAGTAATGGTAGCGCGTAAAGGGGATAAGAAACTGGTTGTTAAAGCGCGCCATATAGGAAGCCATCACGTAACCGCCCTTTAATTTTCGTTGTTCAATGACGTTGGTTGCCGGGTTATATTCCGGGCCGGTGCCAATGTTATATTCTGCGGTTAGTCCAAAGGGTTGCGGGTACACCACCAGCGTGGCGGCAACGCGCTGATCATCATAAATGAAGTCTTCTGTGCCTGTTACCCCAGTTGTCGCTGCCGATGTACCGGCCACTTTATTCTTTCCGGTATAGGCTTGTATTCCCGGCTCAATAAATTGTTTAGTGCCAACTAAAAATGGGTAAGAAATTCGGGCAACTGTATGCGGAGTGGAATTTCCTTCAGGACGATTGGCCGTCTGGCCGTTGTGTACACCAAAACCAATAACACCATAATCACCCGAACCCTTCAGGCCTGAGCTGACAAGTTCCGAAAAACGTTCGCGGATTTTTTGTGGAGCCCAGTAAAAGAAAATTCCAATATCGCGCTCATTGGCCACCGCACTGTTTATGCCATCGTTACGATCTAGCGGGATACGGTTTTGACTGGACTGTAAGTTCTCAAACCCAAACGGAACCTTGCTTTGCCCGATACGAAAACGAAATTCATTTTTCTTGTCGATGCCTACATCAAAGTACGCATCGCGTATTTGCCCGAATTGTAAATTCCGTCCATCAGGTGAAGAAGCAAAGTCGGGTTGGATGTACACGAATACACGTTCATGCACCTGGCCATAAAAAATGATCCGAATCCTTCGGAAGAAAAAGCCATTGTCGCCACCCCAGGATTTATCGCACTGCTCACACTTCAAATCCGGGTTGGTCTCAAAAAGCTTGTTGTACCGAACCTGTGCATAGCCACGGATTTTTAGCCGCTGGTACCATTCAATTGTTGGTGTAGGAGGCGGGCTATCTTGCTGTGCAAGCGATAGACTGATAACGAACAGGAATGTGACTGACAGGGTTGCGCGGAGCAATCGATTCATTGAAAATGTGGTTGCTTTTCGGGGGCAAAACTATTGAAAGCAGGTATGCAAAAAGCAGTTGAAATCCTGTTGCCGACCAATGCCACGTTCTTAACATTGGCTTAACATGGCATCTTAAACGGGTCAAAATCGATTGATAAACACCCCGAAAACCGCTACAGGAAATCGTATGAAGGAATTATTAATCTAATGTTACGTACTTCCAAATGTTTGGAAATTGATTCAAAAACGCATTCGTTGGAAACATTGAATTAACAATAAATTAATATTGAAAACAGGGTCAGCCCCATCATTCTATCAAAACAGGTCGAAAAATGTGATTCACTTTCGTTTAGCCTTAAAAGTTCCATTTGGTTGAATGGCTACCATTTCCGTCACTTTCCCGGCCTCCAGGGTGAACCGGAACGTGAAGCCATCGGCTGCCTTTAATTTAAACTCGTGCTCTTTAACAGGCATTAGCTCATAGTCGGGTTGGCCTGGAACGAATAGCATCAACGTTTGTTCTCCCCGCAGGTAAACTTTAGCTACCTGCCCACCAAAATCGTATTCGCCTACATAAGTTTGAAGTTGTGAGATGCTGACATCTTTCACAACCAGCTTGCGTGCGAAAACAAGGTCTTTAACAGCAGGCTCAAGCTTGGCGTGGAGCTCATGGATTTCACCAGCCTTGTTGGTAATGAAACTTACTTTTTCACCTTTGAAATAACGCGGCCCTGTTCCTTCAAAAATATCGTAATGATAATGGCGTAAACCGGAGGACAGCCCATGAAAATCTATACGCAATGAGTCTTTTTCTGCCTTCACAGCGATCACGCCATACGCTGGATGTTCAAACTCACCCACATAATCTTCAAGTTTGTGCGATGGCGTAGTATTTTTTACCTGTGCTTCATCGCTTTCTTTTTTATTTTTTTCCTGATTCTCTTTGGCTTTTTTAACATCAGCCAAGGCACGTCCATTCCAATCAACCGGTGTTAACCCCAACAGGCGGTCAATAATGTTATTTCGGATGAGGGCCGTTGAAGGCGTGCCATTCATATTGGTGAGTACCACAATGCCAATGGAATCCTTTGGCATAAACGCAACGTTTGCGGAGAACCCGTCAATATTTCCGCCATGTTGAACAAGGGTTTTACCGCGATACGGGTTGATGAACCAACCCAATCCATACGTGCCGTAACCCACTTCATCATATTGCAGCGGAACGGAAGCCGGAAGCGAGATCACTGGCGTCTGCACAGCACGAATGGTTGATTCTTTCAATACCTGGTTTCCTTTAAACTTTCCTCCATTAATCAAGGCAATAACCCAATTAGACATTTCCATAACCGTTGAGTTGATGGATCCGGCTGGACCAATCGCATCAATATTCCGGTAAGGCGTAACTTCTACTTTTTCATTTAGTTCTATATATCCCAGCGAACTGTTGGCTCCCTTCGCCATTTGGTCTACAGAGAAGTTAGTTACTTTCATTTCAAGCGGATCAAAAATTCTTTCTTTTGTAAAGGCTTCCCATGTTTTTCCGCTCAGTTCTTCAATCACTACACCGGCTGTCAGGTACATCAGGTTTTGATATTCCCAGCGCTCACGAAAACTTTTGTTGAATTCGAGGTGCCGGAGTGAGTTAAACAGTTCCTTACGGGAAAGCGTGCTGCCATACCAAACCAAATCATGGCGCGGTAAGCCCGACCGGTGGGAAAGCAGATCGCGCGCTGTCATCTTTTCGGTGGCGTAGGCATCGTGTAGCTTGAATGTGGGCAGGTAGTTGATAATGGGCTTGTCCAGCTCAAGTTTCCCGTCCTCTTGTAGCAGGCAGATGCCGGCAGCCGTAAACGCTTTTGAACTTGAGCCGATGGCAAAAAGTGTTTCGGGTGTTACAGGAAGTTTTTTATCCACATCGCGATAGCCGAAGCCTTTGGCAAACACGACTTTATCTTTTTGGATAATGGCCACGGCTACGCCTTGAACTTTCCAGTCTTTACGAATTTGCTCAATATAGGCATCAAGGCCTTTTAGTTTTTTGTCAAGATCTTTGGATTGACCGAATGCAGGAAGCCACAGGGCTAAAAGCAGGATGGGTAATATGTAGCGTTTCATAACGTATTGGGGTTGGGGCCAATAAGTTATGGATTTGCCTTAACTCTGCACAGGAATTAACGCGTTGATTTCCGGATGGCTGAGGATAAGTTTAAACCAGTGTGTGAATTCACCTGGATTTTCCTGCATTTCGTGTTTCAATTGAGCAATTGACGCATAGCGCCAATCCGATGCTTCATTACGGTTAAGTTCAGGCTCGCCCTCAAAATGCCCAATGAGCACATGATCCAATTCATGTTCGATCAGACCACCATCAAGATTCACTTTGTAGATGAAGGTATAGAGGAGTTCAACATCAACCTTTATCCCCATCTCTTCCTGGAGTCTCCGCGTAGCGGCATCTGATAAGGTTTCTTCAGGGCGCGGGTGACTGCAGCAGGTGTTGGTCCATAAACCCGCGCTATGATATTTTCCAGCAGATCGTTTTTGAATAAGCAGTTCGCCTTTCGAATTGAAAAGCAACACGGAGAATGCCCTGTGAAGCACACCTTTCTGATGCGCCTCCATTTTTTCCATGGTTCCAATGGCGCGATCGTGCTCGTCAACTAAAATTACGTGCTCCATCAAATCAGGTTGAGCTGGTGTTTAACATACGAATACGCGAGCAACGTTGCCTTATGCCGGTTACGAATTCGTATTCGACTTTCCAATACGCGCTCACAAGGTGTGTTTTTTATTTTGTTGAAGAGGGCAAGGTAGTAAACATAGGCCACATACACGCCAAAGCGTGAACTGCGCGGCAGCATTTTAATGCCTTTAAGTCCTTCATCGAAATCGTACCGGATGCTTTCTTCAATTTCTTTTTTCTTTTCTTCGTTGAATTGATCCAGGTCGAGATCCGGGAAATAGGAGCGACCCATGTGAATGTAATCGGCCTGAAGATCGCGAAGGAAATTGATTTTTTGAAAAGCCGAGCCAAGGCTCATCGCATAAGGTTTAAGTTGATGGTACAGGTTGTCGTCACCTTTTACGAATACACGTAAGCACATTAACCCAACCACTTCAGCAGAGCCTAGTATGTATTGCTTTAACCCATCGTTATCGTACGACTTCAGTTCAAGATCCATCTCCATGCTTCGCAAAAACAAATCGATGGAGGAGCGATCAATGTTGTATTGCTTAACGGTCGCTTGAAAACTGTGCAGGATCGGATTCAGGCTTATGCCATCTTCAAGCGCTTTATATGTCTCTGTTTTAAAACGCTCAAGAAGTTCACGTTTGTTGTAATCATAAAACGTATCGACAATTTCATCGGCAAAGCGTACAAAGCCATAAATGCTGTAGATGGGATTACGCAGTTCTTTACGCAGGCATAGAATACCCAATGAGAACGAAGTGCTGTAAGCACGCGTGGTGAGTTTGCTGCATCGTAAGGCTACCTGGTCGTAAAGCGCTTTCATAAGTTTAGGGTTTCGTTACTGATTTTCTGTCCCGCTTCACCAACTCACCTGCCACCACCTGTCCGGAAATCAAGGACGGTGGAACACCCGGTCCGGGAACTGTCAGCTGACCCGTATAAAACAAGTTATTAATCTTTTTGTTTATGATGCTTGGTTTCAGGTTGGCCGTTTGCATCAACGTGTTCGCCAACCCATAGGCATTGCCTTTAAAGGCATTGTAATCTGAAATGAAATTATTGTGTGCATAGCTGCGCTTGAACACGATGTTGCTCCTGATAGATTGTCCGGTCATCTGTTCAAACCGATCAACCACCATATTGAAGTAACGTTCGCGGGTTTCTTCATCGTCTTTTAATCCCGGGGCCACGGGAATCAGGAAGAAAACATTCTCATGACCGGCAGGTGCAACCGTAGGATCTGTTTTTGACGGACAACTGATATAGAATTGCGGCTGTGTGGGCCACTGCGGCTTCTCGTAAATCTCTTCCGCGTGTTTAATAAAATCCTGATCGAAGAAAAGGGTATGGTGAAGCACGCCCTCAATTTTTTTGTTCAGTCCAACATAAAAGATGAGGCTTGATGGAGCCATTGTTCTTTTTTGCCAATAATCTTCCGAATAGGTTCGGTATCCTTCCGGGATTAATTGCTGTTCCACATGATGATAATCGGCACCGGCTACAATGTAATCGAAAGGACGGAAGGTATCGTTGACAATAATCCCTTTGGCTTTAATGGCATTTAGTTCAAGCTTTTTAACCGAGCTGTTGAATTCAAACGTAACACCAAGTTCGGTGGCCAACTGAACCATGCCTTCAATAATCTTGTGCATGCCACCTTGCGGATACCAGGTGCCCAACGCCATGTCGGCATAATTCATTAAGCTGTAAAGTGCTGGTGTGTTTTGTGGTGTTGCACCCAAAAACAACACGGGGAATTCCAGCAACTGAATTAATTTTTTCTCTTTGAAGTACTTCCGTATGTAGGTTGATATCGATTGAAATACATGAAGCTTGAAAACTCCAGTCATCAATTTTGTGTCGGCCAGTTCCAGCAAGGATAAACCGGGTTTATACACCAGTTCATTTATGCCGATGTTGTATTTGTACTTTCCTTCCTCCAGGAACTTGAGCAAATTTTTACTGCTTCCAGGTTCCAGTTGATCGAACATATCGCAAAGACCCTCAATGCTGGCGGGAATATCCAATACATCATCCTTGGAATAGTAAATTCGATAAGATGGACTTAAACGTTCAAGCGTGTAATAGTCGGATGGCTTTTTACCAAATGCGGCAAAGTATCGTTCAAACACATCGGGCATCCAATACCAGCTTGGCCCCATATCGAAGGTGAACCCTTGTGCTTCAAATTTTCTAGCCCGACCGCCAGCAGAAGAATTCTTTTCAAAAACCGTAACTGCGTATCCTTCCCGCGCAAGGTGGCTTGCAGCCGATAAACCGGCAAAGCCTGAACCAATGACAGCGACTTTTTTCATGCGGGGTGGGAGTGTGTTACAGTGTTAGTAAATACAAGATACTCAATACCCCGCCAACTTGCTTTGAATTTCTTTGCGTGCATGAAATATGCGGTTTTTAACCGTTCCAATCGGTATGTTCAAGTGCTCCGCAATTTCATGGTACTTGTAACCCGATGTATGCATTTTAAACGGAATCAGTAATTCTTCGCGTAAGCTGTTTACATGATTCCAGATGTCTTTGTATTCATATTGTGAGCCAGGCGAGCTGAACGTGTGGGTGTCCTCCACATTCAGGTAGTACAACTCCTTGGTATCATCATGCGATGTTTTGGCACGCTGATTTTTTCGGTAGTTGTTGATGAACGTGTTACGCATAATGGTGAACAACCAGCCTTTCAGGTTGGTGTCTTCCCGAAACTTGTTGCGGTAGGTGAGCGCCTTCAGGATGGTGTCTTGCACCAGGTCGTGCGACTCTTCCCTGTCGTTAGTAAACCTGCGTGTGAAGGTCTTTAACGTTGACCTCAAACTGGCAATCTGGTAGTCGAATTCTAGTGCTGTCATGGTCTTGTCTGTTTTGTTTAACAAATTTAGTTAAAGATTGAACAAAAACAAGATATATACACGAATACCACATAAAATGTTTAATAAATTTTATTAAATATTAAACAGAATGAGTTGAGGTTTAGCCTAATAAAGCCTTGAGATCCAGCGCATTGTGAAAAATTTCAATGTTTTTGAAATTTTTTCTGTTCAGGAAGCGGGTTTGGTACCCGGAAACCAGAACGCGTTGGTTGGAGAAGGTATCAGACAACTGATTCAGGAAATCGTCAATCTTAATACCGAAAGGGGAACTGATAATGCTTGTGATAAGGATATCGGGTTGGTGAACATTGACTACACTTACTACATCCTTCATGGGAACACTTTGGCCCAGGTAAATGGTTTTGTACCCGTCTTTGCGCACGAGATAATGAAAGAAAAGCAAGCCTAATTCATGCCATTCGTTTTCTGGCAGGAACAGCAACACCCGCTCAGTACGATTGGGTTTTGTGGACAGCCCATCGATAGCTACAATAAGTTTTTGGCGGATCAGATGAGATATAAAATGTTCCTGGGCAGGGGTAATGTTTTCGGTTTGCCAAAGCACCCCGATTTTCTCCATAAATGGATAAACGATGTCCGTAATCGTTTTTTCGAAGCCGAACCGCAGAAACAGACTTGAAAGCACTTTTTCAAAGCGCTCCTCGTCCAGGTCAACCATGGCCACAATCAACTGGTCGATGAAGATGGTGGTGTCCGATTTCTGCTCGCTGAGTTCAACAATCTTACGGTTAATCTCCTCGTGGGTCATATCGGCTATGCGGGAGATTTTGATGCCGTGATTATTGAGTAGGGAGACGTTGATGATCTTTTTCAGGTCCTCATCTGAATAAAGACGAATATTGGTGTCGGTACGCCCAGGCTCAACGATGTGATGGCGTTTTTCCCAAATACGTATGGTATGGGCCTTTATGCCCGAAAGTTTCTCAAGTTCTTTAATAGAGTATTGCCCCATAGCCGGTTCAATTTCAAAAATAAACACACGATCGGTTATAATGTTTACAATTTTGATTTTTTAAACCGGATGTTGGGTTAACTTAATTCTCATGTCTCAACCACTGTTTGCCCCGGCCGAAACCTGGTTCAGCGAAAAAGGCTGGAAGCCCTTTCCGTTTCAACATGAAACCTGGCAAGCTTATTTATCAGGCAAGAGTGGTTTGGTTAATGCTCCAACAGGCAGCGGTAAAACCTATTCCCTTGTTGTGCCGATTCTACTGGAGTTTATCCATCAGCATACGGATTACCGAACAAAAAGGAACAATGGCCTGCAGGCCATCTGGATAACACCCATACGGGCATTGGCAAAGGAAATTGAATTGTCGGCCAACCGTGCCATTGAGGGGCTCGGACTTCAATGGAAAGTTGGTGTTCGTTCTGGCGATACTTCGGGCAAGCAGCGGGAGCAGCAAAAATCAAAGCCTCCCGAATTTCTCATCATCACTCCGGAAAGTCTGCATTTATTACTCGCCCAAAAAGGTTTACCCGATTTTTTCAAGAACCTGAAAGTTGTGGTGGCCGATGAGTGGCATGAGTTAATGGGTTCGAAGCGTGGCGTTCAGGTTGAACTTGCCTTGTCAAGGTTGAGTGCGCTTTCACCCGCATTGAAGGTGTGGGGGATTTCCGCCACCATTGGTAATATGGAGCAGGCCAGGGAAATACTGTTACCACGCACCCCCTTGTTTCCCCCCTCAAGGGGGGACGAAGGGGGGTGTGTAATTCGGGCAACTGTAAAAAAGAATATCGAAGTCATTTCCATACTTCCCGATTCAGTGGAGACCATGCCTTGGGCTGGTCATTTGGGTATTCAGTTGCTCGATAAAGTTGTGGAGATTGTAAAGAAAAGTACGAGTACACTCATCTTTACCAATACCCGCTCATTTGCAGAGATATGGTATCAGAAAATGCTGGACAAAGCGCCTGAGCTTTCCGGCTTGATTGCCATGCACCATGGCTCCATTAGTAAGGAGATGCGCAACTGGGTGGAGGACCAATTGTATGATGGAAAATTAAAGGCAGTGGTTTGTACATCCAGTTTGGATTTGGGTGTTGACTTTCGCCCTGTAGAAACGGTGATACAAGTGGGAAGCCCGAAAGGTGTTGCCCGGTTTCTTCAGCGTGCCGGTCGCAGTGGCCACCAGCCCGGTGCTACGAGCCGGATTTATTTTGTGCCCACCCATTCACTTGAACTTATGGAAGCGGCTGCTTTGCGTGAGGCCATTGAAAAGAATATTGTGGAAGAACGCATTCCCTACATCCGCTCGTTCGATGTATTGATGCAGTATTTAGTTACGCTGGCTGTATCGGATGGTTTTTACCCGGATGAGATTTTGAAAGAAATCCGTTCTACGTTTAGTTTCAACAGCATAAGCGATGAAGAATGGGAGTGGATGCTGAATTTTATTACCACCGGGGGCGATTCATTACAGGCTTACGATGAATACCGCAAAGTCATCATCGAAAAAGATGGCCGGTATAAAGTGGAGGACAGAAGAATTGCACAACGTCATCGCTTATCCATCGGCACCATCGTAGGCGATACATCCCTTAATGTAAAATTTGTCACCGGAAAATACCTCGGCACGATTGAAGAGTATTTTATTTCGCGACTTAATCCTGGTGATACCTTTTGGTTTGCCGGTCAGGTGTTGGAGCTGGTGCGCATTAAAGATATGGAAGCGCAGGTGCGCAAGAGTAAACGAAAATCTGGTTTGGTGCCTTCCTGGCAGGGTGGAAGAATGCCGTTGTCATCACAATTGAGTGAACTCATCCGCCTTAAGCTTGATGAAGTGGCACGGGGAAAAGAGCATGCCGTTGAACTAAGTTTTTTGAAGCCGCTCTTTGATCTTCAACGGATGCGTTCCCGTCTTCCAACAAAAAGGGATTTTTTAATTGAGTGTTTTGAAACTTCGGAAGGACATCATGTGGTGATGTATCCGTTTGAAGGTCGTTTTGTGCACGAAGGGTTGGCGGCATTGGTGGCTTATCGAATTGCACGGATCAAACCGATCACTTTTTCGATTGCCATGAACGATTACGGTTTTGAATTACTCAGCGATCAGGAAATACCCATTGAAGAGGCTGTGGAAACCAACGTATTGGGAACGGAAGATTTAATGAAGGATATTCATGCCAGCATCAACTCTACAGAAATGGCTCGCAGAAAATTCCGCGACATTGCCGCCATCTCCGGACTTGTATTTAAAGGCTATCCCGGCAAGCCAATTAAAGACCGCCACCTGCAATCATCATCGCAGTTGTTTTTTGAAGTGTTTCATGAATATGAAGCCCACAACTTATTGTTTCGCCAAGCGTATGAGGAGGTGATGGACTTTCAATTGGAAGAAGTGCGTCTGCGAAAGGCGTTGGAAAGAATAAACCAACAAAAAATAATCATTACCCACCCCGACAAGCCCACGCCTTTTGCCTTCCCGATTATGGTTGACCGGCTAAGCCGCGATAAGCTGACCAGTGAACAGTTAAAGGATCGCATTCAAAAGATGACGGTGGAGTATAAGGAGTAAGTAATTTCAGTACCTTAGGTGTACTAACCAACCTCCCGCATCCTTATGAAATACCTGAGTTTTATGGCTTTAGCCACGTGGCTCATCAGCGCGTGCACCACTTCAGATAAGGCTTCAGAAAAGTTATATACAATCGCGTACAACATTCACATACCCGATACAACCAAAGATGATTGGGAGATTATGCACATGAACGTTGATGGATCGGGCAAGAAGAACATTACCAACAACGATGATGTGGCCTGGACTTACTATGCCTTTAAAAATCGTTTGTTTTTTATAAGCGACCGCGATACAGCTTACCGACACTTTTTCTTATATGAGTCGGATGCAGATGGCAACAACCTGAGAAAGGTTAGTGACCTTCGCCTGGAGGATAGTTGGATGAGCAGTCGAAATGACGGAAAAGAAATGGTTGTGTCGGCACGGCCAGATCAATACACTCGTCTTCAGCTTTTCATTATCAATACGGAAGATGGAACATACACACAAATCACCAACGATACGGCTGCCTTCTTTCGTGATCCGTGTTTTTCACCAGATGGGAAGCAGATTGTCGTCAGCTATAAAAAGAACAAACGCGACCGGACCACACCGGAAGAATTATACCTGATGAATGCTGACGGAACGAACTTGCGGCAGTTGACACATTATCCGATGGATAATCCATCAGCAAAGGAATATGGTTACAAAGCCGGGTCGGCTAAATGGCATCCTACAGAAAATTTCATTTCTTATGTGTCAAAGCAAGATGGGAGGAACAGCATCTTCGCCATTACGCCCGATGGTAGCCGGCAATGGAAGCTGTTGGAAAATCCTGAATCTGAAGGTTGGCACGATTGGAGTTCAGATGGCAACTGGCTTGTTTACAATGGTTCAGATGCAGCAGAAAGTCGTTATGATATTTTTTTAATGAATTGGAAGACCAAAGAGGTGAAGCAACTCACGGATTCAACCTACAAATCGCAATTGGCTCCAGTATTTATCGAGAAGGTGACCAGTAAATGAGAATGAGATTTTATCTTCTGCTAATCCCTTATGTAATCCTCAATTCTTGTGTTCAGACAAAGCAGTATGAGGTGTCAGATATTGAGGTTTTTTTGGGAGACTACTATAGAATCATGTCGGATCGTGATTGGATTAAGTACAAAACATTTTTTATTGACAACGCTTCGCTGACAACCATCTGGCAGACTGAATCAGATTCAGTTCCGGGAATTTTCTCAGTGTCAATCGATGAATTCATCGATCAGACACCTCAGGGTCCGGATAGCCAACCGATTTTTGAAGAGAGAATGATCAGTCATGAAATAACTGTGAAGGGTAACCTTGCGCAAGCCTGGGTGAAGTATGAAGCAGCATTCGGTACGGATGAAAACCTCATGCGATGGAAGGGATATGATCAATTTTCTTTAATCCGCTTTAAAGTCGAGTGGCGGATTGTTTCCATTGTATATGAGTCGTTAGAAAAGTGATAACTTTTTGTGCGAATTAATTACAGGTGTTAACTTACACCATGAGCCAACCCATCAAACGGCATGCTTCACTTCAACCACTAAGTCGCGACCATCATCATGGTCTGTTGCTTTGTTGGAAAATCCGGGAAGGATTCAAGCGGCAAATCGATCCACTTCGCATAAAAAGTTATGCCGATTGGTTCTGGCAAGCGCATCTGGCTGAACATTTTCGGATTGAGGAGGAATTTGTTTTTCCGGTTTTAGGGAACACACATCCTCACGTACAACAAGCTATACTGGAGCACCGGAGCCTTGAAGAATTGTTCATGCAAACCACGGATGTTTCACAAGTGCTAAGTCAATTGGAAGCTGAACTTGAAAAGCATATCCGCTTTGAAGAGCGCGTGTTGTTTAATGAAATACAGGATGTGGCCACAGCCGAGCAGTTAGCCGAATGCGAGCGTCATCATAATTCAGGAGCTGATGTTACCGCTTGGGAAGATGAGTTTTGGCGTTAGCTTAACAAATTTTGTGAGATTGATCCTTGATCTTGTTATACGATTTAATTCATCGCTTGACGAACTAAAGCATAAGCGGTGGGTGACTCGATATGGATTTTGGTTCTACTTTGTATTTGGAATAAATGGTGCCATTGAAAGTAATTTTCATTACCTTATTTCTGAGTCTTTTGATAAAATTCAAGACAAGATTTTAGCGATTGGTGTTTTGGTTCTAACAGGAGTTTTGTTTGCTTTTTTGTATCGGTTTATCTGGATTAATGTTGTTTACTTTACTGGACGAATCTGGAATGGAAAAGCCACAAAATTTGAGATTGATACTGTGTTTGCGGTGGCATTAATTCCGCAGTGTATATTGCTTCTTTATTCAATCGTTTTAGGCACAATCAGTAATAACTTTCTATATTCGGAAATCAATGGTGCCCTTTACTTTATATGTATGTTTCTTACAATAAGGACTTTGATCAAGGGCTTATCATATATGCAAGGTTTTAGCTTTGGTATAGCAATATTAAATTTTGTTATTCCTCAGCTAATAGTAACAGTTATTCTTATGTTTTTTGGAATATAACGTCTCAATATGCGAAGTGGGGTACTTTTATTGATAATAGGTCTAGCTAGTATTGGTTGCAGCAACAGTCAGGTTTCTGAAGCACAAAATGGATTACAACCAGCTGAATTAAGCGCAGAAGCGATCAAACTTTTACATAACCACCTGAAAACTTTTCCGGATGAAACGCAGGTCTCTATGGCGCTTATTGATCAGGATACGATCCGGTATTATGGTGTGAGGAGGATTAACGGTATGCTTCAGGCTGAAGAGAATTCGACAAAGGTTTTTGAGATTGGGTCTATCAGCAAAGTGTTTACGGCAACTATTTTGGCAAACTATGTTGTGAGTGGGAAAGTGAAACTTGATGAGACGTTAGATCAACATGTCGATATTCCTTTTCACCAAGATGCTAAAATCACGTTTAGTTCATTGGCAAACCACACCTCGGGTTTGCCCCGTATGCCATCCAATTTTATGATGGGTGCGTTGTTCAATCCGTCTAATCCTTATAAAAGTTATGATGAAGAGAAATTGAATGAATATTTAATCAAGGAATTAAAATATGAATACCCGCCCGGCACTAAAAGTTCTTACTCCAATCTTGGAGCTGGTTTGCTAGGTCATGTGTTGTGTAAAATTTCCGGGAAGGAGTATCAGCAACTTGTAGATGAATTGATTTTTAAACAATATAAAATGAATTCATCAACCACTCAACGAGAAGATATTTCCGATTTGTTGATAGCAGGCAGGAACGAAAGTGGTTCTGAAACGGCTAACTGGGATCTTGGTGCACTGATTGGAGCAGGTGGCATTTATTCCTCTGTAAAAGATTTGGTTCTGTTTGCGCAGGCACAGTTTGACTCCACAAATGTTGAGTTGGCACTCACCCGGAAAAGTACATTTAAGTCAAATTCAACTTCCGAAGTTGGCCTGGGTTGGCATATGCGCAAACAGCAGTCGGGCGATGTGTGGCATTGGCACAATGGTGCAACGGGTGGTTATCGTTCATGCATGGCGTTGAATGTAAACAAACGTCAAGGTGTTATTATTCTCTCAAATATTTCTGCTTTTCACAAACAGGCTGATGAAATCGATCAGTTGTGTTTTTCGTTGATGAAAAACTTAAAATAGATTTTATCCGGCCAGCTGTTAGGTCTCAGGGCCGGTCATCAGATTTTGGTTAACTTTGCAGCCCTCAACCGGGTTATTTGTATTTAAAATGCAGAAAGAATCAAGATGCCGATGAATTGTGCTTGTAAAACGAATGTACGTTGGCTTACTCTGTTGATTTTCCTTTCAACGCTTTCTTCTGGCGCATATGCGCAGAAAATTTCACAATACCAGGGAAAAGTTCCCTTGGTGAGTGGGGATAGCGCAACCGTTCAATATGAGTACTATGAGTCGCGTGGCAACCGCATTTTACAAGGTAATTATCAACTATCAGCCACTACATCCCGACAACAAGACAGCCTGAGCTTTGAAAAAATTTTATGGAAAGGCGCATTTAACAAAAATGCAAAGCAAGGCGATTGGGATTATCAATATCAGCAACATAAAGTATGGGTGTCGGATGTAAACGAGTTTAACGTAAAGACAAGCCTTACCAGTGAGTTTAGTTCGTTGGATGCTCTTTATAAGGAAGGAAAACCAGACGGAAAATGGACATTTACACAAAATGTTTTTGAACAGGGAGAACGTAAAGCCATGCTGGCCGAAGGATCATTGCGGTTTTCGAATGGTGTTCTGGTGGATGCTTTTCAATTCACTTCACGGAAATCAGAGTTGCCTGTAGTAATTCGTGGCAGATTTGATGATGCTGGATTTTTGCATGATGCCTGGCAGTTGGATTATTGGCAAGACTCTATTCGTGTTCAAGAGATTCGTGTGTATGACCACGGATTTTTGCTTTCGTTGGTGAAAACAAAAAGGGAAGATAATGACACGATTCAATGGATTGTTTTTGAGGATGTTGTCTCCAAACTTCAGGAACTGAAAGATGAATCGGATAGTAATTTTGATCGTGATACCAGCCTTCACGAACTGCCTTTTGACATGGGTTACGATGCTTCATCACCTGAAATTGAGTCGCAACAGACAGGTAATGAAGTGTTGCAAACAGCTATTCGTGAATTTCTTTTTCTTGATACTGCATTTCGCAATCAACAAAAGTCCGTATTTGGCACAGCACGTTTTCGTTTTCCTGGTTCAGCCTCTGATAAGCCCGACATTGATCAGCTGAGGATTGTATTGGATTCGATTACCTTTAATCTTGGCCGGGTAAGGAACAAGAATTTTTTCGAACTCAGCAATCAACAAAGCGATTCGCTGGCGTGGAGTTATGAATTTTTGAAGAATTACCCACTGAAGCTTCGCAAGCTCTACGATATCGCGGCTTTTGTGTCAAGTTCCGAATTTCAATGGGTCGATCCGCAGATTTATTTTTCCCAGCGATCTTCGCTATGGCCTGCACAGGACTCCATCCGCTACACGTACAATGATAATGTGAATATAAAGGTGCTTCCATATAAGCAAAATGCTGTTACCAATATAGCCTCATTCCGGAAACGGATAGAGGAAGAGCGCGATCAGGTTGATCAGGTGGTAAGTTATGTGAATGAGGAATTGAAAACGGTTCTGCAATCTTTTCAACTTCAAAAATTGGACAGTATCATACTAAATGTAAAAGCAGAAATTGATAATCAGTATGAACAAATTAAAGTTGCAGAGGTGCAATATTATACATCTATTTTCAACAGACGTTTTTTAAATACTGAATTCAATCACTTGAAGCGCGGTTATACGGCCAGCAATGATTTTGAGGAAAAGCTGGCCATTGGGTATGATATTTTAAGTTTTTTGGATGTTGTTCAGTCTTTTCCTGAGAAACTTGGAAATATATTGTCCATGCGTGATTCCATTGATGTACTGTACACCGAATCACGCCTCGATCCATACACGTTCACGTACGTGGATACCAAATTAAAAAGACGTTTATATGAAAAGGTAGCGGAAGAATTGTTCCTATCCATGATGGAAAACATAACCGATACCGCCAAGGCTGAGGCAGTGGAACAGCAACTAGCTGACGTGGAAGCATTACAAAAGCTACTCATTCGTTTTCGTACACAAAATACAACGCAACTCGAAAAACAAATAAAGCCCAAAGCCTCTCCGGAAGAAATTCGAAAACTTATTGGGTTGTGATTTTATGAATAGTATGATTCTAAGCAGCAAATATTTATGGTTCCGGGTGGTGATTGGCGTACTGCTTGTGGGTTTGTGTTGGCCTGTATTTTTGGCTGCCCAAACTATTCCCGAACAGAAGGAAAAGGTAAACTCATCGGAGTTGTGGTTAGGTTTTTATACCAAATACAGAATTAAAGAACGCCTCTATTATTATGGCGAATACCATTTGCGAAGAAAGGAATTTATTGACCAGATGGGACAGATTTACCTGCGTTTTGGATTGTCGCATATTGTCAATAAGAATTTTGAAATAACGGGCGGTATCGTTACTCCATTTTATTGGTCCGCAAATCCTGAGCAACCCAATACCGATAAGGTTGTTCCGCAGTTCCGGTTCTGGCAGCAATTTCTATTCATCACGCCATTCGATCGGCTAAAAGTGTATCACCAGATCCGGTTAGAACAGCGGTGGAGAAGGGATTTTGTTGAGGAATCACCCTTTGAGCTATCATACCGATTTCGCTACAAAATTTTAGGGTATTATCCGCTTAACAATCACAAGCTGGTAAACAAAACCCTCTTCCTTTCCATGTATGAGGAGATCTTCATACAGGCAGGAAAGCCGGTTGTTTATGATCACATGGAAGATAACCGGATTTTTTTGGGACTTGGGTATATTCTGAATGAAAATATGCAGTTCCAATTGGGGTATCAATGGTCGTTCCGGCACAGTGGCTCACCTTTCAGGTATGAAAACCGTCACATGTTGCGGTTAAGTTTCTATCATAGCCTTGATTTCTATCAAAAAAAGAATCTTTCAAGACAGCCGGTAAGTGCGATTGATCCATTCGGGCATCACTAGCCTTTGAAATTTCGACTTATATTCGCGGCTTTAAATTTCTATAAATCATGAAACTTACGGCTCGTAATACCCACCGCGACATTGCCTATTTTTACCTGGGGCTTATCATCGCATTTTCATTTTCAGGAATTTTTTTGAACCACCGCCAGGATTGGCACCCCAGACGCTATAAAGCGGATATTCGGGAATTCACCATGTCACCCATCCACAAGGATTCCGTTACAGATGCTTTTATCGCCTCTTTCACTGATCAGCAAAAAATTGACGATAACCTGCGAAGGTTTGCCGTAAACGGAACATCACTTCGAATATCCTATGTAAATCATGATGTGGATGTTGATCTGACCACCGGTGAGGGAACAGTGGTTCATTATAAAGTAACCCCGGTGCTTGGTCAAATGACCATTTTGCATGTGGATACCAGCAAGTGGTGGATTTATTATTCCGATATTTTTGGTGCGGCCATGCTGGTGATTGCCATCACCGGAATGTTTATCGCAAAAGGTGAGCATAGCTTTAAGCGTAGAGGTTGGAAACTGGCATTAGCGGGTCTCATCTTTCCACTCATTTTTTTATTTCTATTGAGTTAAATAGGCGGTTTTGTAACTTGTAATCAAAACACACCTGCGTTTTGAAAGTATTACTCATTGAAGATGAACAACACGTAGCCGCCTTTATCCGAAAAGGGTTGGAAGAGAACGGCATGCAGGTCGTTCAGGCATTTGACGGTACCACCGGGTTAACCATGGCATTGAGTGATGATTATGATGTAATCATTTTAGATATTGTAATGCCGGGCATGAGCGGACTCGAATTGTGCACCAAGCTTCGAAAAGAATATGACAATCAAACACCCGTGTTGATGCTTACAGCGCTGGGTACGACCGATGATATTGTTGAAGGGCTTTCTTTGGGTGCGGATGATTATTTGCCCAAACCGTTTAAGTTTCGTGAGTTGTTGGCGCGCGTTCGTGCGCTATCAAGAAGAAAAATGGCCGTAGGCAAAACACTGAGTATCGATGATCTGGTTCTGGATGCGGATGCTAAGGAGGTACATCGTAGTGGTAAACGAATCGAACTCACTGCGCGCGAATACCGGTTGCTGGAATATTTGCTGGGGAATAAAAATAAAGTGGTATCCCGAACCGATATTCTTGAAAACGTTTGGGACATAAACCACGACCTGGGCACCAATGTAGTGGATGTTTATATCAACTATCTCCGGAAGAAAATTGATCATGGTCATCCGCATCCGCTAATCAAGACAGTGGTGGGTATGGGATACACCATTAAAGATGTCAGCCGTGAAAATCCGGAATAGGCTGTCACTTTTTTTTGCCATCACCTCTTCATTGGTGTTGTTCGCACTGGGTATCTCGGTGTACTTTTTCTCTTCACAATACCGCGAACGCGAATTCAATATTCGGTTGCTGAGGCGTGTTGACATTACGGAAAAAATGTTTTTGGAGCGGGAAAGTTTAACTGAGCAATCCTATGAACTAATCCGCGAGCAGTTTCTGAATGTGTTGCCTGAAGAAACTGAAGAAGTAATTCAGGTGAAGGAAGGATGGCGTGATTCGTTGAAGTATCAATACCCGGCTGAGTTTTTGGATGAATTATTACGCGAAGGTGTGGCTGCATACCTGAACGAAAACCGACAAGGTGCTGGCAAACTGTTTCATTTGGCCGGTGGAGATTATGTGGTCATTATTTCAGCTGTTGATTTGATCGGTATTAATGTTGAAAAGAATTTACGGAATATCCTGGCGGTGGCTATGTGTTCAGGCATTGCCTTGATGATCTTCTTAAGTCATACAGTTACCGGCAGGTTGCTTCGGCCTATCTCAGAGAAAATACGAAAAGCAAATAGCATTAGTGTAAGTAATTTGCATGAACGATTACGGGTGTTCAATCCTGATGATGAGATTGGACAATTAGCTATTGCCTTCAACAGGTTGCTTGATCGACTGGATGATGCATTTAGTTCACAAAAACTTTTTGTTGCGAATGCTTCTCATGAAATCCGTAATCCATTAACCAGTATCATGGGTGAGGCTGATCTTGCATTAGATAAGGAGCGTTCGCCAAAAGAATACCAGGAGGCCCTGCGGACCATCCAAACCGAGGCTGATCGACTCAATATGTTAGTGAATAACCTGCTGCAGCTTTCAGCGGTTAGCTACAATCCTGCTGAGTTGAAACGTGAAGTCATGACGGTGGCCAGCTTGTTGATTGAAACGAAGAAGAAATTTGATTTGCTGGATCCGGATAATCAATTGAGTTTTGATCAGGATTTGAGCAATGCCTTTCAACACGTTTACATCCAGGCAAATCGCACATTGTTAGTTACGGCTTTGATAAATATTTTCGATAATGCCTGTAAGTTTTCTTCAGGAGCTCCGGTAAAGGTTTCGGTAGAGTATGAAAATTTCAAAGTAAAGATTTCAGTTAAGGATCAGGGTATTGGTATTGCTCCGGAAGATATTCCAAAATTACCGCAGCCCTTCTTCCGGGCCGATAATGTACGCAACATCAGGGGTACGGGCATAGGCATTCCGCTTACTGTAAAAATTATTGACCTGCATGAAGGCGAGTTTAATGTAATCTCCGCCTTGAATAAGGGAACTACGGTTATCATTACCCTTCCGGAATTCAAAAATGGGTCATCACCTTTCTAATCTTATTCTAATCTCAGTTTAATTCTATTATAATCTGATCTTGCCTTTAAGCCATTAAAAGCGGTATCCTGAAACACTTCTAATCCGATTATAATGTGAGGTTAATGCCCGACTAATACTCAGCTTATTTCTTTGTAGCCTGTTAAACTGAGCGATTATGAGCGAGCAAGCATACAAAAGAGAAGGTTTATTTTCATCTGTCCGTTACGATTTTCCTGCCAGTATGGTGGTGTTTTTTGTGGCTGTACCCCTGTGTTTGGGGATAGCCTTGGCCAGTGGTGCGCCACTATTTTCAGGAATTATTGCCGGGATTGTTGGGGGTATTGTAGTAGGATCAATCAGTAATTCACAATTGGGTGTAAGTGGTCCGGCCGCAGGCCTGACCGTAATTGTATTAGCAGCCATTCAGCAACTTGGCTCATTTGAAGTTTTTTTGGTAGCGGTGGTACTGGCCGGTCTTCTCCAAATTGGTTTAGGTTTAGTTCGTGCCGGTATCATTGGCTACTACTTTCCAACTTCAGTGATCAAGGGTATGCTAACTGCAATTGGTATCATCATCGTACTCAAACAAATTCCGCATGCATTTGGGTATGATGCTGATTACGAAGGTGACATGGCGTTTTCTCAAGCCGATGGACACAATACATTTTCTGAACTGTACTTTATGATACAGGCTATTACGCCTGCAGCTGTGCTGATCAGCGTTACCGGTTTAGGAATTATTTTACTATGGGATCTTTATTTGTCTAAAAAACATCAGGTTTTTAAACTGGTTCAAGGACCGCTTGTGGCGGTTGTGTTTGCCATTATCTATCAGGTAGTAACTTCAAAATATTTTCCTTCATGGGCATTAAGCGGTGAGCACCTGGTAAGTGTTCCGGTTGCAGAAAGTGTTAGCGGATTTTTCAGCCAATTTATGCTCCCCAACTTTAGCGCGATTACAAACCCTGAGGTGTGGGTAGTGGCGTTTACCATTGCTGTTGTGGCCAGTATCGAAACGTTGCTTTCGGTTGAAGCCACCGATAAACTTGATCCCTATAAGCGAACCACCAATACCAACCGCGAGTTGATTGCGCAGGGAAGTGGAAATTTCATTTCCGGCTTAATCGGTGGTTTACCCGTTACCCAGGTTATTGTTAGAAGTTCTGCTAATATTCAGTCGGGTGGTAAAACCAAGTTGTCAACCATTCTTCATGGTATGATGTTGCTTTTGTGTGTAATCGCTATTCCGCACGTGTTGAACCTGGTGCCGCTGGCGGTGTTGGCCTCTGTATTATTGGTGGTGGGATATAAACTTGCCAAGCCTTCCGTATTCAAGGAAATGGCACGTTTGGGTTGGAGCCAGTTTCTCCCGTTCATCACCACTATCCTGGGTGTAGTGTTTACAGATTTGCTGAAGGGCATAGGAATTGGTTTGGCTGTAGCCATTGTGATTATTCTTAGAAACAGTTACAGAAATTCACACTTCCTTCATAAGGAAAAAGTAGATGACGGTAAGGATACGGTGAAACTTACGCTTGCTGAAGAAGTTGTATTCCTTAACAAGGGCAGCATCAAGAAAGAGCTAAGCGAAATCAATGCCGGTTCAAAAGTTACCATTGATATGAGTAAGTCGGTTACTATTGATCATGATGTATTGGAAATCATTGAAGATTTCAAAAAGCAAGCAGAGGCCAAGAATATTGATGTGGAATTGATTCGTAAAAACCGCGAACGAATTGTTCAGCAAGGCAATGCGAATGGACATAAAAACAGTAATGGCTCACCGTCACGTGCGAAGGCTGAGCGTAATTCCTGAGTTATGAAGAAGCTAACGTACCTCGTTCCGGTTGATTTTTCTCCTTGCTCGTTAAACGCATTGCAGTATGCCATTATGCTGGCACGCCATGCAGAAGGAAAGGTAGTGTTGAGTCATGTGGTTGATCTGAGCGAGGTTCCGGAATCAGATAATCCTGTTGTGGTTACCTGGAGCCTCGATCGGCTTTCCAGAACCGCTCAGGAAAAAATGAAATCGCTCCGCGAAATGATTTCTTTGGAAGGAGTTCCGGTTGAAGAGGATATCGCGATTGGTCATGTCGGGCATGGTGTTATCAAACAAATATATAAAATAAAGCCAACCGTTATTGTGTTAGGCCGGAATACAGAACGCGAACCAGGTAAGCATAGCATGCTAACCCATATTTCTAAAAACACGCGTACACCGGTCTTGGTTGTTCCGGGTTCACATAACCCCCGTATTCCGAACAAGGCCATGTTGGCCACCGATATGAAATCTTTTAGCTTAAAGGATTTTGCTCCGTTGATGAATATAATCCGCAAAACTGCCCAGCAGTTGGCAGTGTTGCAGGTTACGGGTAGTCAAGGTAGTGGTGAGCATGCCAGGGCATGGGTTGCGAAATTGAATAAATCGTTTGATTTTGAAGCCACCCTGATTACTACCGATGCACCACGTGTTGAGCATGGTATTGAAGAGGCTGTTCGGGAAAATAAAGTTGATTTTCTTTTTGCCATACAGCAACAGGGTCTGTTCGAAAGAATTTTTAATAGCGATAAACTACCACCTGTTGTTCATGCGGGTGTACCTGTTTTGCTGGTTAGAAAGTAAATAGGTTTGTGAGGTATTCAATAATACTGTTTCGGATGGTGGGGTTAGCTCCGGATGCAAGCGCCACTGAAATAACCAATCCTAATGTAGCGTACAGGAAGTCTCTTCCAATAAGTTTAAGGGCTTTACGTTTATGCTTGCTTCCTTTCTTTCTGCGGGAGAGGCTTACGGCAATTTCACGTCCACCAATGGTTCCCAAAAATACCCATGTGGTACTCATCGGTACGGTGCTTATGAATAACTTATAGATGAGCAGTAGCACGTAGGTGAAGTCGATAAGCGTTGCTGCGCGTACATCTGAAATTCGAACCTTTTCACTTACTACTTCCTGAATTTTATCACCACGCAGGTAAAACAAAATGCCTAATCCGAAAAATATAGTGCCAACAAAAATTATAAACTGGTAAAGTTCCAATTTTCTTGGTAGAAAGACAGCAATATTTGCTCCATCCTGCATCAACCACACCGCCCATAACGAACCACTCACCAACCACTGCACAACCATCCATCCTTTATGAAATTTGCGTTTTTTGAAATAGCGGCTGATTAAATCATAAGCAAAGTACCAGATCAAAAACGAGAGCGCAAAGGCTAGGATATATCCCGATACACTTTTCCAGACAACAGAAGTAATTCCACTTGCATCTGCGCTGAATACACTCAGCAGGAGGAAGGTTGTTGAAACGGGCATACGGAGCCGCGTCAAAATAAGCAATACAACCGGGGCAATAATCTGAAAATAGGAGAAGTCCTCATCAAACGGATATTTTGTATTCCCGTTGTCATCAAGCAAACGCTGGTAGGTAACATCGCCATTGAAGTATATGTAGCTGAAGGTAATGGTAGCGAGCATGATCAGGCCGGTGAACAACCAGAGCACATACCACTTTTTGTCTTTGTTACTTTCAATGAATGTACCCAGCGATTGGATGCTATCATTGGCCACGGCTGCGTAGGCAGCAAAGAGAAAGCCGAACCACATGGCCATCTTTCCATTAAAGGTGGCGAATGCTGCAATGATAAAGGCAATACCAATCAGCACCAGAAAGGTGCGTTCTTTTGTGGCCCACTCCAGCATGTTCAAGTACGGAACATCGCTGGTGTTCTTACGCCTTTTAGCAGTTACGTTTGGTTTTAGCATCCTATCGGCCACAACATTCAGGGGTAAAAATGTCTGTAAATTTATTCTCCAATGTTACCTCAATGTTAAATATTTTAAGCCAGTGAAAGTGTTGTCATGCGTGATTGTTTTTGCTGAAAATTATGGATCGACAAATATTTTTTTACTGAAGAGCCAGCTTAGCAATTCTGGTTCCTGAAACGCCTGTACCCAACTATCATGGCCAACTTTTTTGTATTCGGTGTAGCGTGGATCACCTCCTGCTTTCTTCAAAGCCTTCACCATGCCGCGACTTTGCTCGGGCAGTACAATTTCATCTTTCTTTCCATGAAACACCCACACCGGTATGTGCGCAATGGTACTGGCCTGATTCCAATCGCCACCACCACAAATCGGAATGGCCGCTGCAAATTTATCAGGGAAGCGTGTAAGCATGTACCACGTCCCAAATCCACCCATTGATAGTCCCATCAGGTAAACACGCCCGGCATCAATCGGATGAGTGCTGAGCAAAGAGTCCACAAGGCTCATTATTGTTTCTGCGGGAGGACTTATTTTTGTAAACCAATCCCCTGGTGCCCATCGCTCTTGTTTTGGACATTGTGGTGCCAACACAAAGGCTGGAAAATTTTTTCTGTTTTCGGCTGAAAGAAACAGATCGGTGATGTATTTGAGATTGAGTTGATTGTCGTTACCGCGTTCACCCGACCCATGAAGGAAAATGACCAATGGATAAGTTTGACCTGATGATAATGTTTCGGGAGCCAAGAGGCGGTAGGGGAGTGTGTCGTTAACGGAAAGAAATGAGTGAGCAGAGAACTCGGGATAATCTTGCGCAAATCCGGTAACAGAAATCCACAAACAACTCATCAGAATTGATATTTTTGTCATGCGCTTTTGTTGAAAATTGTGCATTTCAAGGTATCAATTTTATTTTAAGTCACGGCCATGAAAGTGACCATTTTTGGAGAAGAGTTTGTGTTGTTGTCGCAGAAGGCATTGTTTTGGCCAGCGCAGAGAATGGTGCTATTAGCCGATATGCACCTGGGAAAAATTAATCATTTCAGAAAGGCCGGCATTCCGGTTCCGGTAAAAGCAAGTGAACGAAACTGGGAAGTGCTGATTGACATAGTTCAGTCCACAAAGGCAAAGCGCATTATTTGTGTGGGCGATCTTTTTCACAGTCATTATAACTATGATTGGGATATTGTGAAGCAATTCACACAAGCATTTCCTCAGGTTTCGTTTGAGCTGGTAACCGGTAACCACGATATACTCGCTGATCACCTGTATGCCCGCAGTGGTGTAACGGTGCATGGAGAGCACTTGCGTATTGAAAAATTTATGTTGAGTCATTTTTCTGCCGAAGAACCTGATCCGGAATGCTACACGTTATCAGGACACATACATCCGGGTATACGGTTGTATGGAAAAGGTAAGCAATCGATGATGTTACCGTGTTTTTACTTTGGTGAGCGTCAGGGATATTTGCCCGCATTCGGTATGTTCACCGGCCTGTCGCGCATACAGCCAAAAAAGACTGATCAGGTTTTTGTTGTAGCTGAAGGTTCAATCATTCAAATTCAGGATTTACAACTGACGCATGAAATGTAAAGCGCTGATTGTTCAGTTTTTATTGGTGACTTTCTGTGTATACAGACTTGTTGCACAAGATACTACCCGTATTTCACTCCTGTTTTTAGGCGACATCATGCAACATGAAACGCAGATCAATGCCGCCTACAATCCGAAAACCGGAAAGTATGATTATTCGAATTGTTTCAGATTTCTAAGACCCTATTTCCAGTCTGCTGATCTGACGATAGGCAATCTTGAATTGACCCTAGGGGGAAAGCCCTACACCGGCTACCCGCAATTCAGTGCGCCCGATGAACTGGTGTATGCCTTGAAAGATGTAGGTGTGGATGTTTTGGTTACAGCCAATAACCACAGTGTGGATCGCAGAAAGAAGGGCCTTGAGCGAACCATTCGGGTGTTGGATAGTTTGGGTATTCCGCACACCGGTACGTTTACCGATACGGTTGAGCGCATGAACGATTATCCGTTGTTGTTGCATCGCAATGGATTCAGGCTCGCGTTGCTGAATTATACGTACGGAACAAACGGAATTCCGGTAACAAAGCCCAATGTGGTAAATCCGATAGACACCACACTTATCCGAAAAGATTTGAAGCGGGCCAGGGAACTAAACCCCGATGCTATAATTGTATTCATGCACTGGGGAAATGAATATCAAAATCAACCTACCAAGCAACAGCGACAGTTAACTGAGTTTTGTTTTAAGCACGGTGCACAATTGGTGATTGGCGCTCACCCACACGTGTTACAACCGATGGAATGGAACATAGAGCAAAATCAATTGGTGGTGTATTCGCTTGGTAATTTTGTTTCCGGGCAACGCCCCCGCTTCCGCGATGGGGGTGCGATGATTCAGGTTGGATTAAAAAAAATAGTTCATACGGATACGTCAATGACGACTATTGATACAGCCAATTACCGGTTACAGTGGGTGTACCGAACGGTGGAAGCCAAACGGGAGTTTATAGTCTTGCCGGTATCAACATTTGAACAGGATACAACTGGTTTTATTAAAGACGAAACTTCAAAACTGGCTTTCAAAACTTTTATTGATGATTCGCGTGCTTTGTTGGATAAGTACAATCAAAATATTTCAGAGGCAACAACGGTACCACCTGATACTGTGGTCTCGTTTACTGTACGTGTTGCGCAAGCATCAACTTCAGCCGATGTTTATGCTATTCTAGATCAGTTGGATACTTTCCCGTTTGGCCTCACCAGTTTTCAGAAGGAAAACCGATGTACTGTTTTTTATACCGGAAAGTTTATAAACAAAGCACAAGCGGAGGCGTACGTTCTGCGTATTCGTTCGCAATGGCCTTATGCCGAGGTAGTAGAGGTGATCAACGATCGGTTACCCGATCAACCTTAACGCCTTCTTCTTTTCGGTGGCGCAGGCTTGCCACCACCGGAACTAAAAATCAGACCGATGGAAAACTCCAATCCCGTAAGATCAATTTTTGAATCCGGATAGGCTACATCGACAGTGGTTATAGTATTTCCGGTTCCTGCCGTATAACTTCCGGTTAACGGAAACCCCGACTGACCAACCAGGTAATTGCATTCAATAGAAACGCCAACCTGATTGGTAACGTACACCGTTAACTCCGCACCGGCATGATATCCAAAGCCGGGTTTGTTTTCGTAAGAGAGATTGGCATTGAGCACATCCTGCGAATAATGGTCGCGCATGACCCGATCCATATTTCCATAATTGATTTTTTGATCGAAGCCATAGAAAAAGAAACCGCCACCTTTAATGTCGAATTGTACGTTGCCGCCTTTTAATTCCAGTACCAGTTCGGCAGGAATGAAGATGGTAAAATTCGGACCCACAAGTGGATCTTTGGTTTCAAAGGGTAAATCTTTTACGTTCAGTCCACTCATTCTGTATAATGAAGCTCCGGTTTCCAATGCTAGAAAGTTAGTCAGGCTAATGCCCACACCCCGTATGGAAAACGGACTGATGGGTGTAGAGAAGTAACCGTTTTTTGGAATGAAGTAGGAGAAGGAAAGACCAAAATCCTGTGCGCGTGCTGATACACTTACCAGAATTATCAATACAAAGGAGTAAAGGATACGCATGGATTAATTTTTTTTAAGGTGCCACCACCATTTATAATCGTCCGCTAAGATAAGCCCACTTATTTTTCAAGTAAAATATATGTAACATTAGGCACCTGATTAATGCTAAATCTATGAAATACATCTCTGCTTTATTCTTCTTTGGAGTTTTTTCCTTTTTCATTTCGTGTGGCCCATCCGTTCAACCTGCAGATAAGGTTATTCTGGGGGGTACAATCTATACGGTTGATGAAACACAACCCACCGTTGAAGCTGTGGTGATCAACGGAAATATCATTGAATTTGCCGGCAAAGAAACTGAAGCCAGGAAATACATTGGTGAGAAGACAGAAGTAATTGACCTGGAAGGTAAAACCATGACGCCTGGTTTTATTGAGGGGCATGGTCACTTTATGGGTGTTGGCTATAACGAACTTAACCTTGACCTGATGTACGTAACCAGCTATGAGGAACTCGTTGCCAAAGTGAAAGAAGCGGTAGATAAAGCTCAACCAGGACAATGGATACTTGGACGGGGTTGGCACCAGGATAAATGGGACACAAAGCCAGATAAAATGATTAAGGGATTTCAAACGCACCATTTATTAAGTGAAGTTTCACCAAATAACCCGGTATTTCTTCGTCATGCCAGCGGTCATGCCGCATTGGCCAATGCCAAGGCAATGGAAGTGGCTGGGGTCAATCAATTGTCGGTAGAGACATTGAAAGAATCTTCGGAAGAGGGCGGAGAGATCATACGTGATGAGATGGGTAACCCAACGGGAATTTTCAATGAACGTGCCATGGGAATCATTTCAAAACATATTCCGCAAGATGATGAATCACGCGATAGCCAGGCATTGTCGTTGGCGATACAAGCATGCTGGCGTAATGGCATTACCAGCTTTCACGATGCTGGCGCCTCACGCGAAAACATTGAACTGTTCAATCAATTTAAAAATGACGGAAAATTAGGTGTTCGCCTGTATGTGATGCTTACAGGTTGGGATCGTGACCTGGTGTACGAGTGGTTTAAGAAAGGCCCGGTGGTTGATCCGGATAACCTACTCACCATTCGATCAGTAAAATTGAATTGTGATGGCGCGTTGGGTTCACGTGGAGCGTGGTTACTTGAACCGTATACTGACCGAAATGATTTTTACGGCATGGCGACCTTCCCGATGGATTCTGTCTTGTCTGTTTCGCGCACAGCATTGAAATCAGGATTTCAGGTTTGTGCGCACGCCATTGGTGATCGTGCCAATCAGGAAATACTTAATCGGTATGAGCAGGCCATAAATGAAAATCCGGGTGTTAAAGATCATCGGTTCAGAATAGAACATGCGCAACACCTTCATCCAAATGATATTCCGCGTTTTGGTAAGCTGGGTGTTATTCCCGCCATGCAGGCCATTCATATGTCGAGTGACAGACCGTGGGCGATAGAACGGTTGGGAGAGAAGCGAATTAAAGAAGGAGCCTACATGTGGCAATCACTGTTAAAGAGTGGTGCTGTGATTGTGAACGGTACGGATGCGCCAGTTGAACCCCTCAATCCGATTCCAAGTTTTTATGCATCGGTTACCCGCAAAACGTTAAAGGGAGAGCCGGAGGGTGGCTATGAACCCGAAGAAAAGATGACGCGTGCGCAGGCATTGCGATCCTATACATTGGATGCTGCCTACGGAGCGTTTGAAGAAAACATTAAAGGATCGATTGAAAAAGGCAAGCTTGCTGATTTGGTGGTGTTTACTGAAAATATAATGGAGGCCGAAGAAATGGATATCCTGAAAGCAGAAGTAGCCATGACCATTGTAGATGGTAAAGTAGTTTACAAGAAGTAATTCTGGATGATTGAATAAAACAAAAATCCCGGTCGTGACCGGGATTTTTTGGTTTAAAATGGTTTGGTTGAATCAGTCGCGAATATATTTCTCTGCCTTTTGCCGAAGCATATTGCGGTCGGCAGTAATGGAAGGATCGCTGTAGATGTGTTGGGAAAGTTCACCCACAACAGATTTTTTGTACCCCAGTTTTTCAGCTATTGATTCACAGAAAATAATCTCACTACGAAATACCTGGCCGTCCATTTTCATCATTTGAATGAGGTAATACAGGTGTTCGAACTTTTCATCGTTGGTCATGGCATTCAAGTCACCAATCGGCTTGGGCTTGTTAATCAACTCCTGAACTTCTTCAGTAGATAACCCATTCGCCTTACCCACCATATGGATCAGCTTGGACTCTTTTTCTTCAATTTTGCTATCACTGGCAGCTAAATTGATCAAAACATTAAGTTCTGCTTTCTTGTTGAATTGCATTGGTTAGCTGGTTTTAAATCATTGAAATATAGCTAAAATTACAATGTTTTGATACACTTGCAAAAAAATCAAGCCGAATTAGACGTTTATGCAACCCTTCTATTGGCGCCTTGTCTTTAGATCAAATATGAATAGCATGAGAGCACAATGGACAATTTTATTCTTCTTGTTTTCCGGAACGCTTGTATTTGCACAGCAAACTGAAACCAGAAACCTGGGATCGTTCAAGGGTGTAAAAGCGGCCACAGGTATTGATGTTTACCTGAAAAAAGGCGACCGGGAAAGTGCACGTGTTGAAGTATCAGGTACTGATGTAGATAATGTAATCACGGAAGTGTCTGGAGATTACCTGAAAATCCACATGGCTGAAGGTAGGTATAACCGAACCAAAACAGTGAAAGTTTATGTGACCTACGTTCAACTATCCAAGCTATCGGCCAGTTCAGCTGCCAGTATTTACGGAGAAGGAACTATACGTACACGTTCAATGGAAATCAGCGCTTCCAGTGCAGGATCAGTTGAAATCAGTATTGAAACCGAGCAATTGGAAGTTGGTGTATCAAGTGCGGCTGATGTCGAGTTAACCGGAAAGGCAAAATTTGCTGAACTGGAAGCCAGCAGTGCGGGTGAAATCGATGCCTATGATCTGGAGGCAGAAGAGGTGGATGCAAATGCAAGTAGCGCTGGTTCCATACGGGTTAATGTAACTCAAAAAATTGATGCCCGTGCCAGTAGTGGAGCGGACATCCGCTATAGGGGCAACCCCATGAAAACCAACACCAATTCTAGTAGTGGCGGGTCTGTTAGAAAATCGAGTTAAGAATTTACTGGAATGATATGCGAAAGTGCCGGTTCAATACCGGCATTTTTTTATTCATTCAACATGCCCATTGTCGTTTGATTTTTAGAATGGCTTCTTAAGTAAACTTTCCCGAACTTTGAAGTATGAGTTTTTACCTGGTGGGCAGCAAAAGTTTCTGGACAATCCTTACGGTGGTATTTCTTCGATACCTCATTTTGGCCTCCCTTGCTTTCATTGTGTTTTACATTATCCTGAAACACGCTGATGCTTTTCGTAAAATTCAATCCCGTTTTCCGGCAAACCGCGATTACCTTAGGGAAATTGGATATTCTGTACTGACATCATTCATTTTTGCCGGTGTTGGGTTTGCTGTATTTCTCACACCACTTTCCCAATACACGCAAGTCTATTTTAACGTATATGAATACGGCTGGCCTTACCTGGTATTCAGTATTGTACTGATTATTTTTCTGCACGACACCTACTTCTATTGGATGCATCGGATGATACACCATAAATCCGTTTACAGAATCATTCATCGGGTTCATCATCTTTCTACAAATCCATCGCCATGGGCAGCCATGGCATTTCATCCGCTGGAAGCGGTATTGGAGGCAGGTATTATCGTATTGGTGGCTTTTCTTTTCCCGGTCCATCCACTGGCCATTGGTATCTTTCTGTTGTTTATGATGATCTACAATGTATATGGTCATCTGGGGTTTGAACTTTATCCAAGAAAATTTGCCAGCGGAAAAATTGGCCGTTGGATCAACACCTCGGTAAACCACAACATGCATCACCAGTATTTTACGGGTAACTATGGCCTGTATTTTTTGTTTTGGGATCGTTGGATGGGTACCCTCCACCCGGATTATGAAGCCCGGTTTGATCAGGCTACCTCACGAAATACCCTTGAATCCTTGAAAAATTCAAGCCTTTGAATGCTTGAGGTCTATTTTTAAGCTCATTTACAATTTGATATATATTTTTTTGTGAATGCAGGGTAAAATTTATACCTGTTTATCAAAAATATATACCTTTGGCGCCAAATCAGACTCAAAAAACAACCACTATGGCGCACCTACGATTTGAAGCACTCAAACGACTCAACGAACAGCCCCGCAGACACCTCGATTTACCCTCTCCTAAAGTATCCGATTTCTTTGGTGAGATGGTCTTCAGCATGGATCAGATGCGGGCTTCTTTATCGCCCGCGGTTTACAAAAAAGTAAGCCAGGCCATTAAAAATCATGAAAAAATTGATGAGGACACTGCCGATGCCGTAGCCTCAGCGGTAAAAAGCTGGGCCATAACCAAAGGCGCAACCCACTTTACGCATTGGTTCCAACCGTTAACCGGTGGAACAGCCGAAAAGCACGATTCATTTTTCGATGCCCTCGCTGGTATTGAGAAATTCAAAGGCAGTGAACTGGTTCAACAAGAGCCTGATGCTTCTTCATTTCCCAGTGGAGGAATCCGTACTACGTTTGAAGCACGCGGATACACGGCATGGGATCCAACATCGCCCATGTTCCTGTATGGAAAAACGCTTTGTATTCCTACTGTTTTTGTTTCGTACACAGGCGAAACGCTGGATGCAAAAGGACCTCTCTTAAAAGCATTGAAGGCGGTTGATATTGCAGCTACCAAGGTGGCTCAATTCTTTGATAAGGATGTGCAGTCGGTAAAGGCTTCATTGGGTTGCGAGCAGGAATACTTTGTAGTGGATAAAGGTTTGTATAATGCCCGCCCTGATTTGGTAATGGGTGGCCGTTCGGTATTTGGTCATTCGCCTGCACGCGGTCAGCAAATGGAAGATCATTACTTTGCTTCTATTCCTTCGCGTGTATACGACTTCATGAAGGAATTTGAAATTGAAGCGTGGCGCCTGGGTATTCCCGTTCGCACGCGTCACAACGAAGTGGCACCGAGCCAGTTTGAAGTAGCGCCTTTGTTTGAAGAAGTGAATGTTGCCAATGACCACAATCAATTGTTGATGGACGTGATGTGGCGTGTGGCTGAACGCCATAACCTGAAGGTATTATTCCATGAGAAACCTTTTGCAGGATTGAATGGAACCGGTAAACACAACAACTGGTCTTTGATTACGGATACCGGTGTTAATTTGTTTGCGCCTTCCAGCAGTGCGCGTGACAACCTGATGTTCTTGACATTTTTTGTAAACACCATCAAGGCTGTGCATGAATATGCCGATTTGTTGCGTGCCAGTATCGCCACTGCCGGTAATGATTTTCGCCTCGGGGCCAATGAAGCGCCTCCGGCTATCATGTCGGTTTTCATTGGTTCACAGATGTCGGCCGTGTTGGACGAATTGGAGAAAAAAGGAAATGTGAAGATTGAGAAAGGCGACAATATGTACATGAAGCTGGGTATCGATCAGATCCCGGAAATTATTCTGGACGCCACTGATCGTAACCGTACTTCTCCGTTTGCTTTTACTGGAAACAAGTTTGAATTCCGTGCAGTAGGCGGTAGTGATAATTGTGCAGTACCCATGACGGCTCTGAACCTGATAGTGGCTGATCAGCTGACTAAATTCCATGAAGCGGTTTCAAAGGAAATCGATAAGGGAACTGAAAAGCGTTTGGCGATTGTGAATGTGCTTCGCAAATACATCAAGGAGTCGAAAGATATTCGCTTTGAAGGAGACGGGTATTCAGATGGTTGGGTGAAGGAAGCAGCCAAACGTAAACTCAGCAACATCAAGAATACACCTCGTGCATTAGAGGCTTACTTGTCTGAAAAATCAGTTTCCATGTACGAGCGTCATGGCGTGTTGAGTCATGCCGAATTGGAAGCGCGTAATGAAATTCGGTTGGAGGCTTACATCAAGCGGGTGCAGATCGAATCGCGCGTAATGGGCGACCTGGCTATGAACCACATTGTGCCCACAGCCATAGCCTATCAAAATAAACTGATCACCAATGCCAACGGTTTAAAAGGTCTTGGAATTGATAATAAGGCTGTTATTCAAACCATAAAGGAAATCACGGAGCTGATTAGCATTATTAAAAACGGGGTTCGCCAAATGATTGAGGAGCGCAAGCGAATCAACAAAATTACCGATACCCACAAGCGCGCCCTGGCGTATTGCGATGATGTAAAGGAAAAATATTTCGAAGAAATACGCGATGCCGTGGATAAACTTGAACTTTTGGTAGATGATGAGGACTGGCCTCTTGTAAAATACAGAGAACTTTTGTTCCTTCGTTAGGTATTAACCTAAACCTATGACGAAAAAGCGGGAAGCCTTACGGGTTTTCCGCTTTTTTATTATCCTATTTCCGTCTCAAAGGATATATTTAAAATTCGATTTAAGCTTCAATTATGAGAAATGCATTCGTTTTGATGGGGTTGATTTTCTCCATCACATTATGGGGTCAGAAAAACCCGGTTACCGAAATTACAAAAATTATTAGTCAGCCTGAGGTGGAGGCCCACCTTGGTTTTCTGGCAGCCGATGAAATGCGTGGCCGCGATACCGGATCGCCCGAGTTAAAAATTGCGGGCAACTACATCGCCAATTATTTCCGCCAGCATGGTTTGAAAACAGTACCAGGTGCTGAACAGTTTTTTCAGCCGGTTGACCTGGAAAGGTTTACCCCAGCAACAGAAGCTTCAGCTGAAGTGGGTAATGAAAGCTTTCAAATTAAAGAAAGCCTGGTGATAATTGATGGTGCTGATATCTCATGGAACGGTGAATTCGTGTACGTTGGATATGGTTCGAATGACGAACTTGATAAGATGGATATCAAGGGGAAAATGGTATTGGCCCTGGCAGGTTCAAAAGATGCGGATAATGTCAATAAGATTTTCAGTGCCAGCACAGGTAAGTATGCCGAAGTGAAAGCACGTGGAGGAGCAGGACTTGTTGAGTTTTTGACTTTTTCTCAGTTCCCGTTTCCAGCGCTTGCAAATTTTTTCATGGGTGGTCCGCGTTGGGGACTTAAATCAGCAGGTTCAACCATACCACACGTTTGGCTAAAACCAGCAGATGTAAAAAAAATCAATTTCAAAGAAGGTGAAACGTACACCGGCAAGCTTTCAATCTCCGGATTGAAGCGCGAACTGATAGAAGGAAGAAATGTAGTGGGACTAATTGAAGGAACAGATCCGAAGTTAAAAGATGAGTATGTGATTGTTACCGCGCACTATGATCATATTGGTGTGGGTAAGCCCTCAGCCGGAAGTCAGGATACTATTTTCAATGGAGCACGCGATAACGCGATCGGTACCGTGGCTTTGTTGCAAACCGCAAAGTACCTGGCACAATACCCAACCAAACGATCCGTTTTGTTGGTAGCCGTAACATCGGAGGAGAAAGGATTACTGGGAAGTCGTTGGTATGCTGATCATCCGCTGGTGCCTTTGGAAAAACACGTGTTGAACATTAACTGCGATGGGGTGGGGTATAATGATAAGTCGATCATAACCAGCATAAGTCTGGGCCGGACAACAGCTGATGAGGTGGTTAAAAAAGCGATCAAGCCTTTTGGTCTTGGTCTTGGTGGTGATCCTGATCCGAAAGAAGGTTTCTACGATCGTTCTGATCAGGTTTCATTTGCATCGAAAGGTGTTCCGGCCATAAAGCTTCAACCCGGTTTGGCTAAAATGGATGATGAAATCAGAAAGTACTACCACCGACAGGCCGATGAAGTATCAACACTTGATTTTGAATACCTGACAAAATTCTACCGCACATTTGTGTATGCTGTAACGTTGCTGGCCAATGAACCTACACCACCGTTCTGGGTAAAGGATGATAAATATGAAGCAGCTGGTAAAAAACTTTATAATAGAAACTAACCCTCAACTAACAACTATATGAAACTAAAAAATCACTTACTGTATTTTTTGCTCCTCATAGGAGCGGCCGTACACGCACAAAAAGGTAATCCGGTTGCAGATGTAACGCGTTTGGTTACACAATCTGAAGTAGAAGCGCATTTAACTTTTTTGGCTTCCGATGAAATGCGCGGCCGTGATACCGGTTCGCCTGAATTTGAAATAGCAGCCAACTATGTTGCTGCGCAGTACAAAATATTTGGCTTAAAGCCAGCACCTGGTCAAAGCAGTTATTTTCAATCCGTTCCTTTGCAGGATTCACATCCGGCAACAGGTGGTGAATTTTCTTTAGGATCGGATGTATTTAAGTTTAAGGATCAATTCATTTTGTTTGAAGGCACTAACATGAGTTGGAAAGGTGAAGTTGTATTTGCCGGATATGGTTCGCCTGAAGAATTGGAAAAAGCTAATGTGAAAGATAAACTCGTAATCGCGTTAGCGGGTACGAAGGATAGTGGAGGAAATGCCATGGCTATTTTCACGGCTGCCGGTGGAAAATACAATGATGCTGTTAAGGCCGGTGCAGCTGGATTGGTTGAAATATTTGCCTCTCCGCAAATTCCCTGGCCTGCATTGGTGAACTACTTTGCCGGTAATGTAACCACAAAAGTGAAGACGGGTGGCGATAATCCGGCTCCTCATTTATGGTTAAAAGATGGTGAGTTTGAGAGTTTGAAAAAAATCAAAGACGGAGCCTTAAACGGTTCGCTTAGCATCCAAGGTGTTAAGAAAATTGATGTTCCTTCACGCAACGTAATCGGCATGATTGAAGGTACTGATCCGAAACTGAAGGGTGAATACCTGGTGGTATCAGCCCACCTTGATCATGTGGGTGTGCAGAAAAATGCGCAGCCTGACAAAGATTCTATTTTTAATGGCGCACGCGATAATGCCATTGGTGTGGTGGGCTTGATTTCTACGGCCAAGTATCTGGCTCAGTATCCACCCAAGCGTTCGGTATTGTTTATCGCACTTACTGGTGAAGAGAAGGGGTTGTTGGGAAGTAAGTATTATTCAGAAAATCCGGTAGTACCGCTGAATAAAACCGTCTTCAATTTTAATTGCGATGGCGCAGGTTATAACGATGTAACCATGGCTACCATAATTGGTATGGAACGCACTACTGCCGAAGCTGATCTGGCCAAGGCTTGCCAGGCATTTGGTTTGAAAGCAGCCGTTGATCCTGTTCCCGAACAAAACCTGTTTGAACGTTCTGACAATTACAATTTCGCGGTGAAGGGAGTACCAGCCATCACATTTGCACCCGGCACCAAAGCATTCGATGCAGATTTGATGAAGTATTACCATCAACCTGCTGATGAAGTAGGTTCGCTCGACTTTAACTACCTGGTGAAATATTTCAGGGCGTATGTGTATGCAAACATTTTACTAGCCAATAACCCTGCTGCTCCTACCTGGAAGGCAGGCGATAAGTTTGAAGCAGAGTCGAAAAAACTTTATGGCAAGTAAATAGTTCAATTACTCATTTGAATACATTCCGGCAGGCTTATCAGGAAGAAATTCCAGGATGGCCTGCCGGATTAGTTCTGGGCGGTTCCACGGTATAAAATGATTAGCGTTGGCTTCCAGTACCACTGTAACATTTGCGTTAATCAATTCAGTTTGCGCAAAATTGGCATTGCCTGCGGGTACAAAAGAATCTTTACCACCTTGAACAACCGTTACCGGACAGGATATCTTTTTCCACTGCGATTTAAGTTCTTCCAATTGTGGTTTCAGGTGGTATATCTCTTCATTGGAAGCACGAAAGGATCGCGGAAGCACCCAACTTAAAAAGGGTGTAGCCAACGGGGCCCTGAACCACATTTCATTAGGCTCCAGGTCCGGATCAATGGAAGGAGCAACCAATACGAGTCCATCAACAAGATGAGGGAAGTCCATTGCCATACGCGCCACCACGGGCCCACCCAGTGAGTGTCCGATCAAAACAATGGGTCGGTTGTTTTTGTGCTTTTCAAGGATGGGCTTAAGCATTTTGGCCTGCTGTTCCAGTGAAGGTTCGGCAACACCAAGACCGGCATGGCCAAACCCGGGTCTGTCAGCGGTGATCAATAATGCGTGCGATGTTAAAACTGAATCGGTAAGAAAATGAGTAAAGGCGCTTAATGATCCTGGTGAGCCATGTACAAATAACATCAAAGGTTTTGTGGTATCACCTGCCTGGGCATAGTGGAGCGTTCTGGATTCGGTTGTGTAGAAATGATGACTTCCGTTTATGGTTTTTGTATCCAGAAAATGCTGCAATTCTTTTTGGCTCATCCGAAACGTCATGCACGAATGGCAAAGAATCAATATTAGCGAAAGGCATACTAAACCAGGTAGCCAGGTTTTTCGCCACATGCGCATATCAAATGCTGTTCAGAAGCTTTTTGTATTGCGTAGCGTTCGAAAGAACCTCGGTGGATTTTTTTATATCCTCGTCATTTTTGAGTCCTACCTGTATGCTGCCACGTTCAAGATGAAAGCGGGAAATGATATCTTCCTCCAGCAGTATTTTAATCTGATCCTTATAAAGCATTAACTCATTTTTCTTATTCTCTGAAATTCGAGTGCTTATCTGTTCAATCTGAGATTTTAATTCGCTGTAATACCGTTCGCGTTTAGCTTCATCACTCAAAGCGGCAAGCTGCTGGTCAAGTCTTGAGTTATACCGATAGTCCTTATCCTTCATCCAGGTTACAAACTGCTGATACTCTTCGGATGAAAGGGAGAAGTTTTTTGGATCGGGTTCGTTTTTAGTGTTGTACGCATAACGGGTTGCGTAATCAAAGATGTAGCCCAGGGCATAAACCGTATGCGTAACCGGGTGCAGTTCATCATGTGTTACAGCGATATCTGGTTCAATGCCACCGCCATCATACACGGTGCGACCGTTTGTTGTTTTAAATGCAGTCTTTAATGAGTCCGGAATAGAGGCAACGCTGCCATCATCCCTGCGGTGTGTATAATCCATCACCTGAATGCAGCGACCGGTTGGGGTATAATATTTTGCTGTTGTAATTTTTACCTGAGCGTTGTATGAAAGCGGTCGGGGCACCTGAACCAATCCTTTTCCGAAGGAACGTTCACCCACAATGACTGCGCGATCATAATCCTGCAATGTGCCGGCAACAATTTCTGAGGCCGATGCACTACCTCGGTTAATCAACACTACAACCGGAATTTCCAGATCAACCGGATTATCCAATGTGGCGTAGGTTGCATTTTGATCAGCAATTTTTCCTTTGGTGCTTACTACGGGCTTTCCTTTTGGTAAGAAGATGTTACAAACGTTAACCGCTTCCATTAACAGTCCGCCTGGGTTATCGCGCAGATCAAGTACTACACCCTTCGGATTATTTTCTTTTAATTTGATAAGTGCATTGCGCACATTTTTTCCTGCCTCCGGAGTGAATTCACTCAGGCGGATGTATGCGTAATGTTGATCAAGCATGCCAGCGTACGGCACGTTGTTCATTTTAATTTTCTCGCGCTTGAATTCAAGTGTAAAAGGTTCATCGCGACCAATTCGTTTTACCGTTAAAGTTACCGGATCGCCCACCTGACCTTTCATCAGATCCCCAGCTTCCTGGCGGCTTACCTTGGAAAGATCAACCTGATCGATTTTTAGAATTTCATCCCCAACTTTTAAACCGCCTTTCTGTGCAGCAAAACCTTCCATAATCATGGTCACCACAGTGCGATCGCCAAACTCACGGGTGATGGCACCAATGCCACCATATTGGCCAGTGTTCATCGTTCTGAAGTCTTCAATCTGATCTTCCGGAATGTAATTGGTGTACGGATCAAGCGATTCGAGCATGGCATCGATGCCAGTTTTTACCAACCTGTTCGGGTTCACTTCATCAACATAATGGGCATTCACTTCTTTAAAGAGGGTAGCGAAAATGTCTAAGTTTTTGGCGATTTCGAAGTAGCGATCGGCCGGTGGGGTAAACGAAAAGGCCAGAATACCCACCAGGGCAATGGCAACAATAAATTTCAATCTCTTCTTCACAGTTTGCATATCTCAATTAACGTATCACAATGCAGATTTGATACACTCCTTTTAGTAACCGGAAAATTACGGATTTGAAAGGTCAGGCACTGCTTCTATGTAGGATTAATTCCGAAACAAGAAGAAAACCCCATCAATATGTGATAAATCCCTATTTTCTGCGTTATTGAATTTCATTACTTTTCAACATCAAACTAACCCCTGATTAATTATGAAAAGATTCCTCCTTGTTGGTGTCCTTATCTGGACAGTTTTCTCCTGTTCTGAAAAAGCAAAGTTTGAAAGCAAAACAGGCGAAAGCGGTGGGTACTCCTACGAGTACGTTACCAACGACCCACTGAATGCCCGTATCTACACATTAAAAAATGGTCTAAAGGTTTACCTGAGCCAATACAATGCAGCTCCGCGCATTTACACGCAAATTGCGGTAAAAGCCGGTGGTAAAAATGATCCGGCTGATGCCACGGGCCTTGCACATTACCTGGAGCACATTATGTTCAAAGGCAGTGATGAATTCGGTACACTGGATTGGCAAAAGGAGAAAGTGATGCTCGATAGTATTGAAAGTATGTTTGAATACTACCGAACGCTAACCGATTCCATTGAACGGATTAATTATTACAAGAAGATTGATCAGTATTCAAACGAAGCGGCTAAACTGGCCATCGCAAGTGAATATGATAAAATGATAACCGAATTGGGTGGCCGCGGACTGAATGCCTACACCACTGAAGATCGTACGGTTTACATCAACGACATTCCGGCCAATCAGCTTGACAATTGGTTACAAATTGAAGCGAGTCGCTTCCGCACCATCGTACCGCGTTTATTTCATACAGAATTAGAGGCTGTATATGAAGAGAAAAACGGTAGCCTGGATAATGATTACTGGAAAAGTTTTGAAGCCATGTTCGCATCTGCGTTCAAAAAACATCCATATGGTACGCAAACAGTAATCGGCACGATTGATCATTTGAAAAATCCGTCTATAACAGAAATCAAAAATTATTTCACCAAGTATTATAAGCCTAACAACGTGGCCATCTGTTTAAGTGGTGACCTTGACTATGACAAGACGATCGCCCTGGTTGATAAATATTTTTCAGATTGGGAAGCGAATGAATCATTGGAGCCATGGAATGCGGTGGTTGAAGAGCCGATAACAGATCAGATGAACGTTGAAGTGATTGGCCCGGATGCCGAGTGGATTTACCTGGTTTATCGCTTTCCGGGACGCAACGCAAAAGAGTATCAACTGCTTCGGTTAACGGATATGATTCTGGCTAACTCCAAAGCCGGACTGATTGATATCAACCTGAAACAACAACAACGGGTAATTGAGCCGAGCTCATTTGTATATGATTTGAATGATTATAGTCTACATGTATTCAATGGAAAGCCAAAAGAAGGCCAGACGCTTGATCAGGTTAGAGATCTTTTTCTGGAACAGATTGAGTTGCTGAAGAAGGGTGAATTTGATGATTGGTTGTTGGATGCAGTGGTGAATGATTTAAAGAAAAGTAAAATACGACAGTATGAAAGTAACTACGCCCGTTCCGATGAAATGGTTATGGCCTTTACCAATAACATTTCATGGGCTGACTACATCGGTGAAATTGAGGCGCTTCGCCAGTATACGAAAGAGGATGTGGTGAAGTTTGCCAATGAATATTATACGGATAACTATATCCTCATTAAAAAGCTTACGGGTAAGGATCCGAATACCAAGAAGGTGGTTAAGCCATCTATTACAAAAGTTGCCTTGAACAAAGAGGATAAGTCACCTTTTCATGTGGCCATTGCTAAAAAACCGGTTGAAAAGTTGCAGCCTGTTTTTCTGGATTATGAAAAGGATGTGCGCAAGCTGGCGTTACGTGAAGATGTTCCGGTGTTGTACAATCAAAATAAGGAGAATGATTTGTTCAGGTTGTATTACCTGCTGGATGCCGGTACGAATAATGATCCGAGGCTCCGTGTAGCCGTTGAATACCTTGAGTTTTTAGGCACGGAAGAGCTTTCGGCTGAGGATATTAAGAAGGAGTTGTATAAGATCGGTTGCGGATTTAGTGTATCTGCATCCGAAGATCAGACCTACATCAGCCTGGAAGGACTTTCTGAGAACATGGATAAAGCCATTGCAATTATGGAGGATTTGCTTGCCAATGCCAAGGCAGACGAAGAGGCGTTGAAAAAATTGGTCGATGACATCTTTAAAAAGCGCGATGATACCAAAAAGGATAAGTATGCCATTATCTATGATGGTCTGATGAATTATGGGTTGTACGGTCCTAACTCACCGTTTACCAACGTATTGAGCAATAGTGAACTTCGTAAACTGCAAGCACAGGAGTTGGTTGATTTGATCAAAGGCTTTACTAAAATGAAGCATAAGGTGTTGTATTATGGCCCACAGTCGGAGGATGGTTTGATCGCCTCACTCAAAAAACTTCATCAACTACCTGAGGTACTCAACGATGTTCCACCCGCCCGCGATTTTCAAATGGCTGATGTTACCGACCCTGCCGTATATTGGGCGCACTACGATATGGTCCAGATGGAAGCTCTGTTCATGATTAAAGGCTCGCCCTTTGATAAGAATAAAATGCCATTAAGCCGGATGTACAATGAATACATGGGTGCTCAGGTGTTCCGCGAATTACGGGAAGCACAGGGATTGGCGTATGGAACATTCACGTCTTATCAAACAGCTTCCAAAGCTTCAGGCTCGGATTCATTTTTTGGATACATCGGTACACAAGCGGATAAACAGAGTGAATCGTTAAAGGCATTATCGGATATCATTTACACCATGCCGGAAACAGAAGATGGTTTTCAGGAAGCCAAAGAAGCTGTGCTTAGTGTGATTGAAAGTGAACGCATTGTAAAACAAAGCGTATTGTTCAATTACCTCGCGGCTGAAAAGCGCGGATTGAACTACGATATCCGGAAGGATATTTATGAGCAGGTAAAAAACATGTCGCTTGCCGACATTAAAAAGTTTCAGGAAGAAAACATCAAAAACAAAAAGTACAACCTGGTGTTGGTTGCCAGTCGTGATAATATTGATTTGAAAGACCTGGCTAAATACGGTAAGGTTAAGGAGTTGTCGTTAGATGAGATTTTTGGATACGAAAAGGAGCAGAAGATAAACCTGGAGTCTCCGAATCAATAAAATGTTTAGAGGTCATCTCAAAAATCAGTTTCACATGTCAGCCTGAGCTTGTCGAAGGCTATTTCGAGTTATAAATCGGTTTCGACAAGCTCAACATGACATTGTGAGTATTTTTGAGATAGCTTCTAGTTGTCCTGCATCTTAAAGGTGCAGGACAATTATTTTTTAAGATGGGTTTTGATTAAAACTTATCCGGAATCTGAATAATCCGCACCACCACTTCGTGTGGGTCACCGTCTTTATCCAACAGGCTGAATTTCACTGACGGATTATCGCGGTTAAGTTGGGTTTCCACATTTACAATCTGGTTATCCTGCAAATGCTTTTGGATTTCTTTTTGAAGAATGAACATTGCGTTGGCAAAATCAACTTCAATGGGACTGGGGTTGTAGGTAGATGTTTTCATCGGGGTATGGCTCAACAGATAAGGTGAGGGTTGTAAATCCTTAACCTTGAACTAAAAAATCATTTATTTACCACCGGATCAGCGCAGAGGCCCATGTAAAACCACTGCCAAATGCGGCCAAACAAATTACGTCATTTTCTTTGATTTTACCTTCTGCCCAGGCTTCACTCATGGCAATGGGAATAGAGGCCGCGGTGGTGTTTCCATAGCGCATGATGTTGTTGTAAACCTGCTCGTTGGAAAGCGCCATTTTCTCCTGAATGTACTGACTGATGCGCAGGTTGGCCTGGTGGGGTACCAGAAGAGAAATGTCTTCTTTGGTCATGTTGTTGGCAGCCAGGGCTTCTTTAATCACCTCCATAAAGCGCACCACGGCATGTTTAAATACCTGGTTTCCGTTCATCACTACCTTGTAGTGGGTTGTATCGTTAATCTGTTCTGGCTGGCGTTCTTCGCGGGGACGGCTGCTGCCCGGATCGCGTACATAAAGCTCTTCTGCAAAACGGCCATCGGAATGAAGGTGTGTTGACAATATGCCCGGCTTATCGGAAGGCTGAAGGATGGCAGCACCCGCGCCATCGGCAAAGATTACTGCGGTGTTTCGCCCACGCGTACTCAGGTCAATGGCCGTGGATTGAATTTCAGCGCCCACCACGAGTATGGTTTTGTACATGCCCGTTTTAATAAACTGATCGGCAACTGAAAGGGCGTAGATAAACCCGGAGCATGCATTACGCAAGTCAAGTGCACCGATGCTCTCCAGTCCTAATTCACGTTGTAGCAAAACTCCTGAGCCAGGAAAGAAATAATCCGGTGTTATGGTAGCGAAGACAATAAACTCAACATCCTTTTCCGTTAAGCCTGCTCTTTCCAATGCCATGCGACTGGCTTTTGCGGCCATATTGGCTACCGTATCCTTGGTAGGATCAACCCACCTGCGCTCTTGTATGCCCGTTCGTTCAACGATCCATTCATTGTTGGTATCCATTACAGTCGACAGGTAATCGTTGGTAATGACCGTTTCGGGTACATGATGGCCAAGGCCCACAATCTTAGAGTAGCGCATAAGCAATTCCGTTAAAGGGGCCGAAGTTAAGCAAATGTTAGCTAAACCTAATGGGTGTTAGGGGAATTGTTAGTGAGCAAGTTTCCGGGATGTGGGTGTTGAGATTTAAAAGTAAATCCCAATACTCAGTCAGTCCGGACTTTGTTATTGGGATTTGAGAATGTGGAATTTGTGTTACTTATAAGCACTAAACCCTCGCTCAATAAATTCAAAGAAGCCATGCTTGAATTCTGCAAATACTTTGGCGAAAGCCGCTACCTCTTCAATAACAGCCGCGTGATCTTTAAAGTATTCAGTGTCGGATTCATTTAGTTCTTGTAGCATGGTAGCCAGTTGCTTTTCATGGTCGCGTAGTTTTTTGCGAAGGGCATCCACCAGTTCACCGTTGTAGTAGGTAATCAGGTGTTGGTAGTGGTCGACTTGCTTTTTGAATTCCACATTATCCATTTTCGGTGCGTGCTGATCGAGTAAATTCTGGAAGAAGGCGAGTTCACGCTTCCATAATTCAGTGGCAGAAATCCACTCTACGCTTTCACGGTGCATGCCAATCAGGCTGGGCTGTAATATGTATTTTCCGGTTTGACTTGTAACGGAGATCATGATTGTATGATTTAATTGGTTGAATTAAAAGTGATTTTAATTCTGTTAAATCAACATGATCCCCGTCACGATGTTATCTGATAAATGTCAGGATGTTTACCTGTGTGGTTCAAAAAAGGGAAGAGGCATTAAATCACCACATTCACAATCTTGCCCGGCACCACAATTACCTTCTTCGGTGGTTTGCCTTCCGTCCATTTGGTCACCAACTCAGAAGCCAATACCATTTTCTCAATGTCCTCCTTGGGCATGTCGAGTGCGAATTCCATTTTGGTGCGCACCTTGCCGTTGATGGAGATGGGGTACTCGAACGAACTTTCTTTCAGGTACTCTTCATTCACAGCTGGGAACTGTGCTTTCAGGATCGTATTAGTATACCCAAGTTTTTCCCACAACTCTTCAGCAAGGTGTGGTGCATAAGGGGAGAGGGCGATCACGAGCGGCTCCAGAATACTTCTCTTATTACACTTTAATGAGCTCAGTTCATTCACGCAAATCATGAATTCACTTACGCTGGTGTTGAACGAGAAATTGTTAATATCCTGTTCAATCTTCTTTAGCGTTTTATGCAGGATTTTGAATTCATCACGCGTTGGCTCAGCATCACTCACATTCCAGTTGCCTTGTGCATCGTGAAACAGATTCCAGAACTTGCGCAAGAATTTAAACACACCATCAATGCCGTTGGTGTTCCAGGGTTTACTTAACTCCAACGGACCAAGAAACATTTCGTACAGACGCAGTGTGTCTGCGCCATAGGATGCAATGATGTCGTCAGGGTTGACTACGTTATGCTTCGACTTAGACATTTTTTCGACTTCAGTTCCACAGATGTATTTCTCTTCATTTTCAGCAATAAAAATTGCTGTTCCAAAATCAGGCCTCCATTTTCGAATCCTAATTTGATCTAATTCGTCATTTTGATTAACTAAATCGATTGATATATTAATTGGTTGGCAATTAGCTATGTCACGAAGTTCTAAACTTAAGATGCTAAATGTCGATTCGTTCTTGCTAAAGTATTCTTTGAGTGATTCCTCTAACTTGTTCTTAATCCTTTGAAGAGTCTCATGGGTAAGTTGTTCTTTCTTAGCTCTTGAAACTAAGGTGCTCGATATAAAGATTTGGGGAGATTCAATGTTTTTTGATGCACTCCAAGTCATCCCAGTTAACCTGTAAATAAATTTTGATATCCCCTGAATATGTCCCTGATTAATCAACTTCTTAAACGGCTCTTCAGCGCTTACATAACCCAGATCTTTCAACGCCTTGCACCAGAAACGCGAATACAATAAGTGGCCGGTAGCATGTTCTGAACCACCCATATACAGGTCAACATCCTGCCAGTAATCGATTTCTTTTTTATCCGCAAAGGCAGTTTCATTTTTCGGATCCATATACCGGAACCAATACCAACTTGAACCCGCCCAGCCAGGCATGGTGGTTAACTCATAAGGGTAGGTCTCTGGAGAGGGGTTGGCGTGAGGCCTATACCCCCAATTCTTTGCCCTTGCCAACGGAGGTTCACCCGTTTCAGTCGGCTTGTACTCATCAATTTCAGGAAGGGTAATGGGCAAATCTTTTTCTTCAACCAGTTTCGGAATGCCGTCTTTGAAATACACCGGGAATGGTTCACCCCAATAACGCTGTCTGCCAAAAATGGCATCGCGCATGCGGTAGTTCACTTTGCCTTTCCCAATTCCTCTTTCTTCCACAAACTTTATCCCCGCTTCAATGGCTTCATCAACGGTGAGGCCGTTCATGAAATCCGAGTTGATAATTTTGGCATCCCAACTCACAAACGCTTCCTCTTCTACGCTTGGGCCTTCCACAACCTGTACTATGGGTAACTTAAAATGTTTAGCAAAGCGGTGATCGCGTTCATCGTGACCAGGCACGGCCATTACCGCTCCAGTTCCGTAGCCTGCCAACACGTAATCGGAAATCCATATGGGAATGCGCTCGTTGTTAAACGGATTGATGGCATAGGCGCCCGTAAATGCACCGCTTACGCGTTTCACCTCTGTCATGCGTTCGCGTTCGCTGCGGTTTTTGGCAACCTGTACGTAGTCATTCACCGCACTGCGTTGTTCATCAGTTGTAATTTGATCTACCAGTTCATGTTCTGGAGCCAGCACCAAAAAGGTTGCGCCATAAATGGTATCAATCCGTGTGGTGAAGACTTCAATATTGGAGTTGGAATTTTCTACACTGAATTCAAGTTGCGCTCCTTTGCTCTTCCCAATCCAATTCCGCTGCATCTCTTTCAACGGCTCGGGCCAATCGATTGTATCCAATCCGGTAAGCAAGCGCTCAGCGTAAGCCGAAATGCGCATGCTCCATTGTAACATCTTTATTCGTTCAACCGGGTAGCCACCACGTTCGCTTACACCATCTTTTACTTCATCGTTAGACAATACGGTGCCTAATGCTGCACACCAATTCACCATGGTTTCGCTTTGGTAGGCGATGCGGTAGTGCTGTAAAAAATTTTCCTTTTCTTTTTCGTTGAACTTCTTCCATTGGTCTGCGGTAATGATTGGTGTATCCTCATCACAGGCGGCTTCAATGTTCTGGTTACCACCTTTCTCTAACTCAGCAATCAATGTGTTAATGTGCTCTGTTTTTCCATCGAATGGTCGATGGTCGATGGTCGATTTGTCTATGGACTTTTTATTATACCACGCATTGAACAGTTGCATGAAAATCCACTGCGTCCATTTATAGTAGGCTGGGTCGCAGGTCTGTACTTCGCGACTCCAATCGTACGAGAAGCCGATCTGGCGCAACTGGCGCTTATACGTTTCAATATTTTTTGCTGTAGTAATAGCGGGGTGTTGCCCGGTTTGTATGGCATATTGTTCTGCCGGAAGGCCGAACGCATCAAAGCCCATCGGGTGCAGCACATTGAATCCTTTTAAACGCTTGTAACGCGATACAATATCCGTAGCAATATAGCCCAGCGGGTGCCCTACGTGCAGTCCGGCACCAGAAGGGTATGGAAACATATCCAGCACATAATACTTCGGCCTGGAGGGGTCAGTTTCTACACGATAAACGCCTTCCTTTTCCCATTTATCCTGCCATTTCTGCTCAATTCGTCTGATCTCTTCTTTGCTGTATTCGGCCATTGGTCTGCTTTACTTTCGTTAGAACCAGCAAAAATAACCCAATCCGGTTAAAACCCCATCGCCTCCATCAAACAACTCATCCGCCAGGTTCGACAGTTCAGTAACTCATTTTTTACTGGCCCAGCCAGGGGGATAATCTTTGTCGTACAAATCGCCAAAAGAAACCCTTGAAATGAAAAATGTACTGATTGTTTTCTTCACGCTGATAGCCTTGCCCATGTTCGGTCAGGTTACCCTTTCGGGGATGGTAACGGATGTAAAAGGCGAGCCGGTGCCGGGCGCCAACGTGCTGTTGTTGAATACCTATGATGGAACTACCTCGGGCGCTGAGGGTAAATTCTCGTTCACCGCTTCCGAGAAGGGTATTCAAACCCTGGTGGTGAAGTTTATCGGATATAAAGAATACCGACAGCAGGTGGATTTGGGCAAATCACATTTAGGGTTGAGCATCATTCTGAAAGAAGAAGTCAACCAGCTTGAAGCGGTTACCATTACCGCGGGTGCTTTTGCTGCCAGCGATGAATCACGAAGAACCATTTTCAGGGCGTTGGATATTGCCACTACAGCCGGTGCCACAGCCGACATTGCCGGAGCGCTAAACACATTGCCCGGAACACAAAAGGTAGGCGAGAGCGGAAGGTTGTTTGTCCGTGGTGGCGATGGCAACGAAGCACGCACGTTCATCGATGGCATGTTGGTGTTGGATGCGTACGGTCCGGCCGCACCGAATACACCTTCGCGCGGAAGATTTCTTCCCTTTATGTTTAAAGGTACCAGCTTCAGCACCGGAGGTTACTCGGCAGAATATGGCCAGGCGCTTTCTTCAGCCTTGGTACTGGATTCGAAAGATGAAGAGCAATCTTCTCGCACGGATTTTGGATTGTTGTCGGTGGGTGCTGATGTAGCCCACACGCAGGCATGGAAAAATGCATCGTGGGCAGGTAAGATCGGATACACAAACATCCGTCCGTATTTCGGATTGATCAATCAGGAAATCGATTGGGAGAAAGCTCCGGTTTCTGTTGAAGGAAGCTCAGCCTCCCGTCAGCGTGTTGGAAAAACTGGTATGTTCAAGGTGTATGGTAATTTCAATCACTCTAATTTTTCCCTGCACCATCATGATATTGATGACTATGATGTGACCACTTTGATTGACATCACCAATAACTTCCGGTACATCAACGGCTCATACAAAACGTCATTGAATGAAAAGTGGTCGTTGCGCAGCGGACTTTCATACACGCTTACGCAGAATGATTTGCAACAAGGCGATATCAGACTAAATGAATTTGATGAAGGTACACATGCCAAGGTTGTGTTTGATGGTTCAATTTCGGATAAAGTCGAAATCCGAACAGGGGCAGAGGTTATCAATCGCGATTACAGGGCTGCGGTAGATACATCAGCTTTTGTACCTGGCTTTCATGAAGTGATCAGTGCGGCTTTTGTAGAAGCAGATCTGTATGCCAGCAATAAATTTGTTACACGCGTGGGTGGTCGGGTTGAACATAATAATTTGCTTAATCAGGTTTCGGTTGATCCCCGCATTTCATTGGCTTACAAAACCGGTAAAAGCGGTCAGGTTTCTTTCGCCTACGGCAAATTCAGACAATCACCAAAAAATGAATGGTTGCGTTGGGATAATGAACTTGAGGCTGAGAAAGCTGATCATTACATTTTGAATTACCAAATTATTGAGAACAACCGCACATTCCGTGTGGAGGGTTATTACAAAACCTATGCTGATCTTATAAAATTTGAAAACGGAAATCCATTTGTCTTGACCAATGAAGGTTCAGGTTATGCACGGGGCGTGGAATTATTCTACCGCGATAACAAAACCATCCGAAATGCAGATTATTGGATTTCTTATTCCTTTCTGGATACCGAACGTGATTACCTGAATACACCGTATGCAGTAACACCAACATTTGCGTCCGCGCACAATTTTTCGGTGGTGTACAAATATTTTGTTTCAAGTTTAAAAACTCAATTTGGCGCCACTTACTCATTTACCAGCGGAAGGCCGTACAACAACCCGAATGAAGATCGGTTCAACAATAGGCGTACAAAAAGCTATCAGGATTTAAGTGTGAACATCAGCTATTTGCCCAAGCCCAACCTAATTGTTTACTTCTCGTGCACCAACCTGTTAGGTCGCGATAACATTTTTGGTTACGAATACAGCACTACCCAAAATAGCGAAGGGTTTTACAACAGCCGTGCCATACGTCAGCCTGCGCCACGGTTTGTTTTCCTGGGAATATTTTTAACCCTATCAAAAGATAAATCGATTAATCAATTACCAAGTCTTTAACCCTTTAACCAACACAATTATGAAACACGTAAACATTATTCCGCTATTGATAGCTGCCTTTGCCTTTTTGGCTATCCACACGTTCGCTAACGATCGGTACACCGAAGCCATGCAAAAAAATATTGAGGTAGTGTACACGGCAAAATCTGTAGAAGAAATTCAGGCTGCTGTAAATGCGTTTGAACGCATTGGCGATGCGGAAAAATCAAAGTGGGAACCTTTTTATTATGCATCGTATGGTTATTTAATGATTGCATTGCGGGTAAATGAGCCTGCTGCCAAAGACAAACAGCTTGATCTGGCTTTGGAGACACTAAAAAAGGCAAGTGCCGTTAATTCGGCTGAATCAGAGATTGTAGCGCTGGAGGGCTTCATCCACATGATTCGGGTTACGATTGATCCGGCTTCACGTGGTCAGCAGTACTCAGGCTTGGCCATGCAAACTTTTGGGAAAGCTATCGGGATGAATCCTGAAAACCCGCGTGCATTGGCGTTGATGGCGCAGATGCAATATGGTACCGCTCAGTTTTTTGGTTCGCCAACAACCGAGGCTTGTGGTACCTTGAATAAAGCGTTGGAGAAATTTGAAACGTATAAATCAACCAATCCGCTTGCGCCAGTTTGGGGTAAGTCAATGGCTGAGGGAATGAAAGCGCAATGTAAATAGCATTAGAATTAAGCTTCGAGTTTCGAGCTTTTAGCTGCAAGCCGAAAAGCTTGCAGCTCGAAACTCATAGCTTTAAATCCAACGCTTCATAACTAATACTCACAGAATGATTATTAAACTCCTAACATACACACACATCATAGCCGGAATAATTTCTTTGATTGTTGCTCCACTTGCCATGGTTGTGCGCAAAGGAGGTAAAGCCCATCGGTTCTGGGGCAAGATCTTCTTTTGGTGCATGACGTGGATTTGTTTTTCTGCCATTGTATTATCAACCGTTAAGTGGATTCCGTTTTTATTATTGATCGCGGTGTTTAGCTACTATGCAGTGTTTGTCGGGTATCGATCACTGTACAGAAAGCAACTGCATCAAGGCAAAGGAGTAACCTGGTACGACTGGATGTTTGGCATTGTTGCCGGACTTTTTAATACCGGTTTCTTTGTGTGGGGTATTTACCTGGTTTTTACTCATCAGACTTCTCTTGGTATGCTGGCCGCAGGCTTTGGCTTTGGTGGCATGGTGGTGGTTTGGTCGGAATTGAAGCGGTATATAAAACCACCGCGAGATAAATTCGATTGGTTCTACAGCCACATGGGCAACATGATGGGTGGCTTCATTGCCTCGGTAACTGCTTTTTCTACACAAGTGATGACTTTCCTTCCCGGTATTATGCAATGGATATGGCCAAGCCTGGTGGGTGTGCCGTTAATTATTTTTTGGGTACGATCTTACCGGAAACTATTAAATTCGGGCAAATCATTGGCACAGTTTATTGAAATGCGTTAAGGTGTCTTATCTTGTTGATATGAAATTATCGAAGGCGGTAAAAAGGGAAATACGCGATGTGTTGTTGCTGCTATTGTTTGGTTTGTTAATGACCGTTGTCTTCGGTTACACAAAGACCAAGCAACAATTTTGGATTGTAGGATCGTTTACAGCCCTGATGTGGGTCTTCTTGTGGAAAGGCAACGGACTGATTAGCGGAATAATTTCTGATCGGATCAACTGGTTAAAGGCTCCTCTTAAAAGTTTTCTTGTTTTATCGTTGGGTAGTATTTTATATACCGCCACCAGTATTGTGCTTTTAACACAACTTTATAAACTCATTTTCGATGTTGATTTCGGGAAATCGCAGTACATGATTTTTTCGGCCACTGTAGTCACGATAATTATTTCCCTGTTTATGCATGGTCGTTCGTTTTTGCTTGAATGGAAACAAAGCGCGCTTGATGCCGAGAAGCTGAAACGCGAAAACGTAACGGCACGGTATGAAAGTTTGAAAAATCAGGTTAACCCACATTTTCTCTTTAATAGTTTTAATGCCCTCACCAACCTGGTGTATGAAAACCAGGATTTAGCGGCCAAGTTTATCAAACAACTTTCGGAAGTGTACCGTTATGTGCTGGATACCCGCGATCGGGAGTTGGTTACAAAAGAAGAGGAGTTGAAATTTCTAGAGTCCTATCTATTCTTGCAGAAAATCAGGTTTGGCGACAACTTACAGATATCCATTCAACTGGATAATGTCAAAACTTACTTTCCTCCGCTGGTGCTGCAAATGCTCATTGAAAATGCAATCAAACATAATATTGTGGCAGCTGAGCAACCGCTTTTTATTAAAATTTATGAGTCCGATAGCTATATCGTAATTGAAAATAAACTTCAGCGTAAAAAAGTACTTTCCGAAGAGTCTGCCGGAGTAGGCCTCAGTAATATCCGGTTGCGGTATGAATTCTTATCAGATCAAAAAGTAGTGGTTGAAGCGTTGCACGATAAATTTATTGTACGCCTTCCGGTAATTGAACGGGTTGAATCATGAATGTACTGATTATTGAAGACGAGATCCAGGCGGCCAGACGATTGGAGAATCTGATTAACGAGTTGTTGCCTCAGGCGATCATTTCCGGAAGGACGGATTCTGTGAAGAGTGCGGTGAAATGGTTCAATAACAATCCGCATCCGGATTTGATTTTTATGGACATTCAATTGGGTGATGGACTGAGTTTCGAAATATTCGAGATGACAACGATTTCTGCACCTGTAATTTTTACAACTGCCTATGATGAATACGCCCTTAAAGCCTTCAAGGTTAACAGCATCGATTACATACTGAAACCAGTGGATAAAGATGAGTTGCGTGGAGCTCTTGAAAAATTCAATACCCTGAAACTGACCAATGTTGGCAAGGTTGATTTTTCCAACAGCATTACCCAGGTAATGGAGCTGCTGACCAAAAAATACAAGGAGCGATTCGTGATTAAAGTAGGAGAACACTTGCGTACCGTTGAGGTGAAGGATATTCTCTATTTTTTCAGTTCAGACAAAGCCACGTTTTGCACCACACGTGAAGGACGCTCGCACATTCTTGACTTCACCCTCGATCAGCTTGAGTTGATGGTAAACCCGGAGGAATTTTTTCGAATAAATCGTAAATACCTGGTTGGTACGGCAGCCATACAGGATATCATCAGCCACACTAATAGTCGGTTGAAGTTGATTTTAAAAGATTGTCCTGATCAGGACATCATCGTTTCGCGTGAGCGGGTTCAGGAATTTAAGCAGTGGCTTGACCGGTAGTTTGAGTCAGTCTTTTTTTCAGTTCTTCAATATCGCTTTGCTTAATGGGTTTGGTGATGTAATGGATTACATTCTTGTACTGAAAAGCTTCGTCTTTATCTTTTTTGTTGTTCGAGCTGGTGAGTACAATAATCCGAACCTTTTTCCGCACGGCTTCGGGCATTTCATTGAAGCTTTTTAAGAACCCAAACCCGTCAATGTTAGGCATGTTTAAATCCAGAAAGATAATATCGGGGGGCTTTGCGTTTGGTTGCTCAAGTGCGTCAATGGCCTCTTGCGCTGACTTATAGGAGATTATGTTATTGGAAAAGGCATACACCTCCAAAAATCTTCTTTGAATAAAGAGATCAATTTCACTATCGTCTATCAGTATGGTTGTATCCACAATTGCCTGCACCGTTACGGATGATTAAAGCCATTTATATAAACTTACCACAAATCAACTATAAACTGGTAAAAATTGACTCAAAAATTGTTTTTTTTACGGTTTTACGGCACCAAAAAATGTGTTAAAATTGACCTTCTAAACCCAACCGAAAACTATGAATTCTAAAAATGCCCTTTATTCTTTGTTCGCCATTTGCCTGGTATTTGGTTTGAGCTCGTGTGGAAAGTCCGGAGAGAATACTGCCAATGCCGATGAATTTAAAGAAGCAGAGGAAAGCCTTCGTTCTACTATAGAAGATGTTGTATACAACATCCCCTCACCAACCGAAATTCCATACCTGATTGAACAAACCGGTGCTGAATTTAACCAAAGCCTTGTAAATCCACGTTCAAAAGCGGATTCGTACATTAACCGTACGGATAAAGCAGCCTTGAACCTGGGCGTGTATACAGCTGATATCGGGTATTTAACCTCCTATGAGAAAACGCAGGAAGCCATTGACTACCTGAATGCGTGCAAGAGCCTGGCAGATTACCTGGGCATTATCGGAACGTTTGATGTGGAGATTTTAAAGCGTTTTGAAGCCAACATTGCAAACAAAGACTCTCTGGCAATCCTGTTGGACGAGTCAATCAAGCAAACCGAGAAGTTTTTAAAAGACGACACCCGTAACAAGCAGGCTGCTTTGGTGGTAGCTGGAAGTTTTGTGGAAGGTTTACATATTTCTACCGGTTTGGTTAATTCTTACCCTAAGGATTTACTCCCAACCGATGCCCGGAATGTAATCCTTACCCCGGTTATCCAGGTTATCTTAAATCAACAGAAATCAGTTTCGGAATTATTGAAGATGTTATCGGCTATTGAGCAAACCGATCCGGTAAGCGGCATGGTGCGCGACCTGAAAGAGCTTGAAGCAGCCTATGCTGCGTTGGACATCGAAGACAAGATCAAGAATAATCGGGCTGATCTTGCGCTTAGCGATAAAAATCTGGAAACCATTTCCGCAGTTGTGGCTAAAATGCGCCAGTCGATTGTGGAATAATTCCTTGAATTCATTTGCATAGAAATGGGGCCGCAAACACGGCCCTATTTTTTTATCATAACTACAGTTCTTTACTATCTTTAATAAATAATCAGCCCCCATATGAGTGAAGAAATTCTTAAAGCCCTTCTCAGACTTTTTGCCGTTGTAGCCCGCCAGGATGAAGTAACCCGACAGGAGCGAGAGCAGGTCAGGAAGTTTCTTCTTGAGCACCTCAATGAGTCGAAGGTGGAGCCATACCTCACCATGTTTGATGAATTTGTGAAGACCACTGGCAATGTGGAGGGTACGGATGAAGCCTCTAACGTGAAGCGCATTTGTACTGAAATCAATCTGGGCCTGGCACAGAAACAGAAGTATATCGTTGTGCTTGAACTGGTGCGGTTAATTTTGGCTGATTCGGTGATTACCTCGCGTGAACAGGAGTTGATGCTGGCGATTTGTGAGGATTTTAAAATCAGTTCCACCGATCTTGAATCCATTAAAACATTTTTGTCAGCCGAAGAGTCGGCTCACCTGGATCACGCAGGTTTGCTTATCATCGATCCGAAAGACGACACCGCCTTTAAGCAGGCCCTTCACATTCAACGAAAAAATCTGAAAGGATTTATTGAGATACTTTACTTGGAACAAGTTGAATTATACCTGGTGAAGTATGTGGGTAAGTCAGATGTTTACCTCAATGGTGTTCCGTTCCGTTCAGGTTCCATTAATGTGTTGAGCGTGGGCAGTACGTTACGCTGGGATAAAGACGAACCCGTTTACTATGGCGATGTACTCAGCCGTTTTAAGCGTTTGGATAAAGGCGAGCGGATTTCCTTTCAGGCGAATGACATTCATTTTAGGTTTAAAAACGGAGGCATCGGGTTGCAGGAAGTTAACCTGGCAGAAGAATCCGGTAACCTGGTAGCCCTGATGGGAGCCAGCGGATCAGGTAAATCAACCTTGTTGCATGTATTGAATGGCTCTGAAAAACCCACGAAAGGGCAGGTGTTGATTAACGGCATCGATATTCATAAACATCCGGAAAAAATTGAAGGCGTAATCGGCTTTGTTCCGCAGGATGACCTGCTCATCGAAGACCTTACGGTGTATCAAAACCTGTATTATGCGGCCAAACTTTGTTTCAGCGATTTGCCTGAAGATAAGATTGATGCATTGGTAATGAAAACGTTGGAAGACCTGGGGTTGGCTGAACGAAAGGATCTGAAAGTAGGATCGCCCCTTCAGAAAACCATTAGTGGTGGACAACGCAAACGCCTGAATATCGGGTTGGAGTTGTTGCGCGAACCGGCCATTCTCTTTTGTGATGAGCCCACCAGTGGACTTTCATCACGCGATTCGGAAAACATCATTGATCTGCTGAAAGAACTTTCATTAAAAGGAAAGCTTGTATTTGCCGTAATCCATCAGCCTTCATCCGACATCTTTAAAAAATTTGATCGCCTGCTCATCTTGGATACCGGTGGATACCAGATTTACTATGGAAACCCAGTGGATGCCATCGTGTATTTCAAACGCGCCATCGATATGATCAACAGCGATGTGGGGGAATGTTATGAATGTGGCAACGTAAATCCGGAGCAGATTTTCAACATCATTGAAACAAAGGTGATCAATGAATACGGACAGTTTACAAATGAGCGAAAAATTTCTCCCGATCAATGGTTCCGCATGTACAAGCAAGCGGGCAGCCTAGCGCTTGAATCCATTTCTGAAAAACCGGTTCAATCTACGTTGCGCATACCGGGCAGGTTAAAGCAAATTAAGTTATTCTCCTTGCGGGATGTGCAAGCCAAAATTCACAACCGGCAATACATGATTATTAATTTGCTGGAAGCTCCGTTGCTGGCCTTCATTCTGGCGTTCATTGTTCGGTTTTATAATATTGATGATAAGCTTCAGAGCAGTTATGTGTTTGCCAAAAACCTGAACCTACCGGCATACTTGTTCATGAGCGTGATTGTTGCCCTGTTTATGGGGTTGACCGTAAGTGCTGAAGAAATCATTCGCGACCGTAAAATTCTGAAGCGCGAGGCGTTTTTGCATTTGAGCAGAAGCAGCTATCTGCTTTCAAAAATCGGAATCTTGTTTCTGTTGTCTGCTATTCAAACCCTTACCTTTGTATTGGTTGGGAATTATATCCTTGAAATAAAAGGCATGTTGCTTGAGCATTGGCTGATTTTATTTACCGTCTCGTGTTTTGCCAATACACTCGGGTTAAACATTTCCTCCGGGTTCAATTCGGCTGTTACCATTTATATTTTAATTCCGCTATTGATTATTCCTCAGCTTATTCTCAGTGGTGTGGTGGTGAAGTTTGATAAGCTGAATCCCGTTATCGGAAATACGGCCACGGTACCATTTGTGGGCGACATTATGGCCTCACGATGGGCTTTTGAAGCGGCCATGGTTACGCAGTTTAAGGATAATAAATACGAACAGGAATTTTACCTGTACGATAAGGTTATGGCTGATGCCGATTACCGGAAAATTTATTTTATCCCTGAACTGGAAAGCAAGTTGCAGTTTTGCCTGGCGAATCGCGATGCGGAAGACCCTGAATTGAAGCGAAAATTCTCATCGGATCTAAACCTGTTGCGCAGTGAAATCAGGCGTGAAGCAGAGTCGGTTGGTCGCGAGCATTACGAATGGATTGACCGGCTGGACGAAAACCATTTTGATTCTGTTACCTACAACGAAGCCATTGCGTTTTTGGGAAACCTGCGGAGGCTATACATCAATCGATATAACAAAGCTGATGGTGAGAAAGAGAAGAAAATAACCTTGATGACTGATTCCCCTGAGGAGGAGCGTGCTTACGAAAAGCTGCGCGATGGTTACCGCAATGAAGCCATAGCTGATTTTGTGAAAAACCTGACCGAAACGCACCGCATCATTGAAAAAGACGGCAAGTTGATTCAAAAGATTTATCCCATTTACAAGGATCCGGACCCGGATCACGTTATCGATTTCGATGCCCAGTTCTACATGCCTAAAAAGCACTTTTTGAATATGAATATCGATACGTTGTTTTTCAATACAGGAGTTATCTGGTCGATGACGTTGGTGTTAGCTATTCTTTTGTACTTTGATGTGTTGCGGAGAATCATTGACGGCTTTGGTAATCTATCCAACCCGTTGAACCGCAGGGTTTAAAATGGCTTTTGGCTCGCTTCAAGGTGTTTTTATGTTCACAGCAATCATTTAATTTTGTACAAAACCCGAAGGCATGATTGTTTTACTGCTGATTTTGTTGCTGCTGATCCTCGTCAGGATATTCTAGCATGTTTTTCACGCTTTCCAAAATACTGGGTTATCTGACTTCTCCATTGGTTTGGGCCTGTTTGCTGTTGGTAACATCCTGGGTCATCAAAAAAAAGCGATGGAAGCGCAGGTTGTTTTATGCCGGAATCATCACGTTACTTTTTTTCTCGAACGATTTTATCGCCAATGAAGCTATGCGGTTATGGGAAGTACCGGCAACACCCTATGCCACTATTTCCAAAACCTACCCGTATGGCGTGTTGCTAACCGGTGTTACGTCTACCGATTTGCATTTCACGCAACCCGCAGATCGTGTATATTTTACTCGCGGGGCTGATCGGGTTGTGCACACCGTTGACTTGTACAAACGCGGTGTGGTGAAAAAGATTTTAGTGTCGGGTGGGAGTGGACGACTGATAACAACCGGTAAAAAAGAAGCCGATGATATTGTGAAGGCGCTGGTGTTGATGGGTGTTGCGGAAACGGATATCCTGTTAGAAAATGAATCGCGGAACACCGCGGAATCGGCACGAAAGGTAAAAGCGATGTTGCATGGGCCGGGCGAAATCCTGTTGATCACCTCAGCCTTTCACATGCGCAGATCAAGAGGTTGTTTTAGAAAAGTAGGTTTACAGGTAGATACCTTTAGTACGGATTTTTATACACACCCGCGCTATTTCACCCCCGATGTATTGCTGGTGCCCAAGGTAGAAGCCCTGCAAATCTGGCAACGTTTATTCAAGGAATGGATAGGCATAGCCGCATACCGCTTGGCCGGCTACCTGTAAGTTATAACACCGAAGAGGGCTTGCGCCAACCTTCGCGGGTTTCCTGGTTCAAGTACTCGGTTAAACTTTCAAGGCTGGAGAATACCTGAATTTTACGTGGTTCGGTTTGTTGCTCGGCAGAGGGAAACATCACTTCCACAAAGAATCCCTTCACCATGTACAGGGAGAAATGACAACTGTTGCGCACCTGGTTGCCAATCAGGGTTCCTTTATTTCGCAGGTAGTTAATTTGCTGGGCAGGTGAAAAGCGTTGAAAAAAGAATTTTGTAAACATAGGGGTAGCGTAAAAGCCATGACGTGCAAATCTGTATCCAATGTGCTAAAAGCCCGATTGGACTTTGCTTTATAGGTTTCCATAAAGTTGAAATCCTGATTTGGGATTGTAAACCGCCTGATTTTCCAAAGTTGAGGAAAAGAAAAAAGGCTGCCCAAGTGGCAGCCTTTTCTTTTTTGATTAGTAAATGAATTAAGGGTTAACAGGCAATGAAGTTCCGTTGTATTGTGTCATACAAATTTTTGGTACCTGAGATTGGAATTTGTTATTAATAGCATCAATAAAGATGTTCGCTGTGAATGCATTTCCACGGCTATTTAGGTGAATGCCATCTTCGGAAAAAATACCAGCCGGAGGCGCAAAAGATGAAGCTACGGTTACTCCATCTATTAGTATTCCTCTTGAAGCAGGATTGGCTGATGCCATGAAAAGTGTATTAAAAGACGTATTAATATTCGCTAATGCAAGACGAGTACTGTTCGCATCTACAGCTTCCTGAATTTTTTGGTTGAATTGAGCAATTCTTGTCATGATTTCAACAGTTTCTGCAGGTAGTAGAACATACTGGTCGGCCAGTGGCACGGAAACTCCATTTACGAGCAATGGATTATTGCTAACGCAAGTACCTAAAACTGAACCAGCCGAAAGTGTAATTAGATCGTTTTCGGTTGCTTGTCTAACTTTTCTATAAGGCTCAAGTTGAGCCCTTTGCTCAGGGGTCATTTGTTCAGCAACCACTAATAAATCCCATCCGGGTCCTAGATCAGTTGCGTTTTTATCTGCAATTACTATTCTATTAGTATTACTCGCTGCAAATGAAATTTTCCTTGCGTCCAACTCCGCGGCAGAGCCAAAGGCACCATCGAAATTCGGATGTTTCAATGCCTCGACTGCCAGATTATATCCCCCAAATGCTGTATTTGTCGCGGTGGCAGTTTCAGCATTCATTGGAATAGCATTGTATCGAACTGTGGTGAAGAAAGGAAGTGAAGTTATATTGGGAATATTTCCAACAACACCTTTAAATTCCGTTCCTGTCAACAGCGTTGCAACTATTCCATTAAAGTAAGTTCCAAAATCTTCGGCCGAGGTAAGAGAATATGCACCAGAAGCTCCTGTGGCAGCATATAGAATTGCATCCTCAATCCCTAACCAAATCAGATAAAAACTACCATTGGCAGCTCTAGCATCATCTACAATTCTAGAGGTACCAGGTGAAGAAGCAAACCTTGCATACAAAGGATTATAAGCAGGATTTCCAGTAGATGGACCGCCAGTTAGTCCAGTTAAGAATTGTTGTAATGTAACTAGTGGTACACCGAAATTATTCAAAGCCTCTTTGTCACCCGCATACGGAGCAGGTAATTCACCATTATTATACGGAGCAGGGAGGGCAGGTGTAGCTGGTACTGGTGAGGGACAGGTGACTTCTGGTGCACCTGGAAATCCTGCAGGATAGGGAGCAGCAGACCTTGGTCCAGTTGGACCATCAGGATCAAATAAGACCAGTCGGCCGAGTATAATGCCGGCCCCCGGGTTTGATAATTGCAAATTAAAACCATTGACAGATCCAATATCTGGTTGGTTGAAAGCAGCAGGTGTCCCACTGGCACAATTAAACTGACTTGAAAGTAGTTTGGGTAATGAATTATTCTGCCCTGCTGTGAAGAGGGAGCCTCCTTGAAACCCGGCAACAAATCCATTTCCAATGGATACGAACTTCTCAAAGGACACGTTTGTACCAACTGATGCCCCAGCTGGACATGAATTACATGCGGCTGGTGGTGCATCTGGATCTTGTAGTTCTAAAACTTCTTGCTCGCATGAAAAAGTAATTAACATGCTGGCAGCGAGTATGTATATGAATTTGTTCTTCATGATCATTTCTATTTATTGTTAATCTTATCTAAAGAATTCATCAAAAGTCAATGAGAGGTAGAACTGCTGTCCTACAAACGGAGCACCGAAGTTGGTGCGGTAATCGCCACCCAGCAAGTTGGTGCCGCCCAGTTTGGCAATGGTTTTAATGGAAGGAATCCGATAGCTAACCTGTGCATCCAGTACGCCAAATTCAGGTACATTCCAATTACCGAAAGAAGATTCCCACAGGTAAGCATCTTGCCAGCGGAAGTTGATGTTAAATCCAAGATTGGTTTTGTTGATTCTCCTGTTTCCAATGCCCACATTAATTTTATTTTCGGGCATATTAAATCCAGAGATGAAACTGTCTTCATCTTCTTCAAAGGTGGCGTAATTGTATGAACCACTCAGTGTATATCCTTTCAACAACTTGTATTCAACCCCTAAACCAAAACCGTAAGAGTTAACATCATTTGGGTTGTTTACGTAAGGGGAAAACAGTGATCCTGCATTGATTTGTTCTCCTTGGTGGTCAGTTGCTTCTTTACTTACGACAATCTCTCCACCAATGAAATTGTTATAAATTGTCATTCTTGTCCGACTAAAGTAAGAGAAAAAGAGATGATTCTCATAGGGAGAAATAATGAAAAACCGAGGCATTAAAAATGGGGGTAGCTGGCACATCAATTTTAAGTGATTGTGGGCAGCGGGGGTTCATGAGCCTTTCGCCAAGCTTTGTAAGTATCGTGGATGAAGCCAAAGAGTTCTACGTAGCTCATCAAGTGCAGTCTGATAACGGTAATCATGTTGGCAAACGATTTTTTGGTTTCGGCTTTCTTTCGAATGACTACCATTAGCAGTTGGGCAATCAGCACGCAATACACTTGTATTTTGATCGCATTTTCGCTTTCACCCCAGAAGTAGCGGATGGGGAAATTCTGCTTGATTTGCTTGAAAAGCAGCTCAATCATCCACCGGTATTTGTAAATCAATGCGATTTGCTGAGCAGGTAAACTGAAATTATTACTGATGAAGATAAACATCTTGCCGTCATCGGCACGGAAGGTGATACGCCTGAGCTTTAAACGCTGCTCTTCACCATCAGCTTTATAGCCAATAGTGATGTATTGTTCTTTCAATATCCCCTTGGCATTTTTCTTTCTTGTGTTGTCTGTAATCACTTTAGTGACGTGATATACTGCGTTGGCTTTCATGCGCGTAACGAACCAGATTTTTTGACTCGTCCATTTGGCAAACTGCCCGTACAGATTGTAGGCACGGTCGAAAACCAGAAAGCTGTTGGCCGGTAACTTAATGTGATAGAGGAATTTACGGTCGTGTTCTTTGGCTTCAGTGATTCTCAAAAATTCCGTTACGCCACTGAATGCATTCATGAGGGCATGAACTTTAATGCCTCCTTTCTTGCGCGAGCCATCTAATGGATTGCGTCCTACGCCACGAAGAATATCGCTGAATAGTCGGATGGTGGTGCTGTCGATGATTTTCAGATTGCGGATGCTCAATCCCCGCAACCGGCTGTCCGAGATAAAGCTATGGTACTGCTTGAGCAGTTTGAAATAGATCGTCTCAAACACCAGGTAGCTTCGTTTGTTGTTGGCATCCGATAATGTGCTACGGGGCGGAGCTTTATCCAATCCCAGGTGAGCAAGTTTACCTTCACAGGCCAGCATGCCTTCGCATATCTCCCGGAGTCCATTGCAATAGCTGAAAACCCCATACAACAGGCTTACCAGGTGAACCCGAAGTGGAATACGCTTGTAATACCGGTTGCTATTATGCTTTTGGGCCGATTGCTTGATGAGTGAAGTAGAAACGCAAGAAAGTATTTGAGACAAAATCGGCTGTCCGACAAATTTCTTAACTTTATCCATGATTATGACTGATGTGGTAATCAAACATAATCCAAAAGGGCAGCCCTAAACAAGCCGCCCTTTTAAAATTTTAGTCGGACAATAATGATAAATTGTATAATAACCATTTATATCAACTAACATTCTGTTGTTGAAACTACCTTTATAACCTATTTCTAAAGCTGTGAGTTTTTCTGGTTGTACATAGGGTATATCTGTTGTGACTAATAAACTTGAATTACCACCCACAGGATCACCAGTATCGGGATCTAGAGTTCCTCCGGATGCTCTAAAGGCATTATAAGAAGCCCTTGTCCAAGCTCCACCGTTGTGAATTCCGTAACGTGCAGCATTCGCTTCCGTGCTGCCTAATAATGTTCCTCCTGAAGAAGGGAAGAAGATAAACTGTGCTTGTGTATCGGGGTTTCGGAAGCCGGTTTGATAAGAGGCCCGTATATTATGTGTTTCACTGAAGGTATACACAGCAGATAATCGTGGTGTTACCTGACCATCAAAGTTTTCATTCTTATCGTAGCGTAAAGATGCAGTAAGTCGCAATGATTCCCCTAATGTTTTGGCTAGCTGACCATAGAAACCAAATTCATTGATTTTGATACGCTCATTACCATCGCCTTCAGGGTCTTCGTTAAATACGGTACCATCACTGAATAAATCATATTGACGGAAATTACCACCTACCATGAAATCGACTGCTTCAATTTGGTTAAATTGGTAGTTAAATTCACCATGATATAGGCGAGAGTTATCAACAAATGAGGAACCTTCTGGATCTCTTTGAAATAGATTTTTTCTAACATCATTCATTAGTTGAGTGAATTGAGGAGTTCCGGGCAAAGGTCTTACCTGGACATCAGGATCAGAGTTATCTCCATCAACGTTGTCTGCGTACCTTCTTGCTTCAATGTGTGCGGCTTCTGGATTACCAGCAATGACTCCTGGGATATAGCCTTGCATGGCCAGAACATATCGCTGTGCATACTGTGGTGCCCATTTTGTAGCCGTTGGACTTAAATATTCATTCATGTAACCACCTTGCGCGCTCATGTTCCATGAGTCCCCATCCCTGGTTTCTGTCATATAACCACGTACAAAGAAGTTTGATCCTTTGAGTTCAAGTTTGTGAAAGTTTTGAGTGAAATCACGTAGCGCATACTTTTCAGTCCCTTGGTAGATTGAGCTACCACCACCAAAGCGCCAGTTGTACAACAACTCCATTTTATCCGTTAACTTATAGTGGAGCGCCACATCAGCTTTCATGCTTCTGGCTTCATCGTTATCGAGAATATCTTCTTCACGGAAACCGGTTCTTCTTAAATCAAGTGTACCGAAAGTTCCACCAATCGGAACTGGGATGGGTGTTTCATCACCATATAGGTTTAGTCCATCGAAGTTGGCGGCACCGCTTAAATCAACAGTTGATTCCGGGCGCAAACGATCAGTCTTGTAGTCATTGCTTTTCCAGTCGGTAGCCTGCATCAATGAGAAGTTTAGCTTAAAAGCAAACTTATTGTTAAATGCCTTGGCATAACGAGCAGAGAAGTTATACATCGGAAAACTTTCGCCTTGTGCGTCTGAGGTGGTGATACCGCCTTTTACCATAGCGCTGAAGCCCTGGTATTCAAACGGACTTTTGCTCTTCATCATCAGGATACCGTTGAATGCATTGGGTCCGTAAAGGGCAGAAGCCGCACCGGGTACAAGCTCCATACTCTCCGCATCCAGTTCGCTCATCGCTACAATGTTTCCTGTCGGGAAGTTTAGCAGAGGCGCAGAGGTGTCCATTCCATCCACTAACTGTACAAAACGCACGTTTGCAATGGAGGCAAAACCGCGCGTGTTCACCTGTGTGAAGTTTAAGCTACCCGAGTTTACCTGAACACCTTTAATATTTGCAAGCGCATCAAAGAAATCAGGAGCGGCAGTTTGTTGGATACCGAGGATGTCAATTTTTTCAACGGTAACTGGAGCTCTCATAAATGATTCTTCAGTTCGACCTCCTGTTACAATTACTTCACCTAAGGTTTCAATGTTCTCAACCATGGTAACACTAAGTCCAGTGGTGTTAGCATCGGTTATCTCAATTTCCTGGGAGATATATCCAATAAATGAGAACTCCAATGTAATCGGGGGAGCCTGTGAAGTGGTTACCGTAAAATTTCCTCTCACATCGCTGATTGTTCCAGCTACAGTTCCCTTTACTTTAATGTTAATACCCGGGATGGGGTTGCCAGCATCATCCTTCACCGTTCCTGAAACGGTGGTCTGCGCAAAGGCCATCGTGGCGGCCAGCAGCATCAGCAGCGTTAGCCCCATCGAACGTTTGTAAAACTTCTCCATACAGTTTTCTTTAAAATGGTTGGTTTTTGGAATTAAATAGTTGTGTTTATAAAAATGACAATACGAACATTCGTACTTCCCTGAAAAGTACAAAATTAATTCAAAAAATAAAGAAAACGGTTGCGGTTTCGTTAAAGTAAAACTCTAAGTAACAGGCGCAGATAGAAATCGAAATTTAGTATGCAAAGCAGCGTATTTGCTTTGTTTTTGCGTTCCGACCTTGTTGATCAGACTAACTGTCTATACCCCTTTTTCGCTGTTCAAATGTTTTACCAGTCGGTCGCACAGTGCGTTTGTTTCCTGGGCCATGTATTCGTCACCGGTGGCGGTTAAAATGCTCTGAGCCAACCCGCCCAGACAATCAATGTAGAATCGCTTCATTTCATCAACGGGCATGTCCTTGGTCCACAAATCTATACGCAGTGTATTTTTTTGGCCCTCATCCCAAAGCGATATGCTGATGCTTTTGGTTTCAGTAGGGGCAGCATCGGGTTTATCGGATGCATCCCACAGGATTTTATCGGGTATATTGTTTTGGTCGAGTTCTACGGTGAAGTTTATAGTGGTTTTACGCATGTGCTTAATTTGAAAATTTGAAAATTCGTTGATTTGAAAATGCCTTTTCGGGCTGCAAGATACATTATCAAACTTGCCTACCGGCAGGCAGGTCTTCAAATTGCTTCATTTTCAAATTGACATCTCGGGAATCTCACCCTCGATAGTCAACTTACCGGCAGTAGCATTTTTGATTTGCTCTACGGAAACACCGGGAGCGCGTTCCAGTAGTTTAAAGCCACCTTGCGGCAGCACATCCAACACGGCCAGGTCGGTAACAATTTTCTTCACACAGTTAATACCGGTAATGGGTAGGGTACAGGAGGGCAAAAGCTTAGAGGCGCCATCTTTACTGCAATGTTGCATGGCTACAATAATGTTGTTGGCCGATGCTACCAGATCCATAGCCCCACCCATGCCCTTTACCATTTTACCGGGTACTTTCCAGTTGGCGATGTCGCCATTTTCAGAAACTTCCATCGCGCCAAGAATGGTCAAGTGAATGTGACCGCCCCGTATCATGGCAAAGCTTTCAGCCGAGCTGAACAGGGCAGAGCCCGGCATCATGGTAATGGTTTGTTTGCCGGCATTGATTAAATCCGGGTCAACTTTATCTTCGGTAGGGAAGGGGCCAATGCCCAGTAATCCATTTTCCGATTGCAACACTACATTGAGGTTATCAGGAATATAGTTGGCCACTAACGTGGGAATACCAATACCAAGGTTGATGTACATGCCATCTTTAACCTCTTTTGCGATGCGTTTTGCGATACCGTTTTTGTCTAACATATAATCAATTTGAAGATGTTTAAATTTGAAGACCTGCCTGCGGTAGGCAGGTTTGAAAATTAGGATTTTGATGAGCTTATAATTTTGGAGATAATCTTGATGCTAATAATCATACCTTAAAGCATAAGTTGATTTATTTACCGCAAAGGCGCCAAGACGCAAAGTATTTCTGATTCTTTGCGCCTCCGCGTCTCAGCGGTTAGGAAATCAACTAACTTATTTTCTTAAACTTGATAAATTTTCAAAATTTAGTAATGGTTCGTTGCTCAATTCTCTTCTCATAATTCTTCCCTTCAAAAATCCGTTGCACGTAAATGCCCGGGGTGTGAATCTGGTTGGGATCAAGTTCTCCGAGGGGCACAAGTTCTTCCACTTCTGCGATGGTAATTTTTCCGGCTGCAGCCATCATGGGGTTGAAATTTCGTGATGTGCCACGAAACACCAGGTTGCCTGCTGTATCGCCCTTCCAGGCTTTTACCAATGAAAAATCAGCGCGAAGCCAATGCTCCATTAAATACATCTTACCATGGAACTCGCGTACCTCTTTTCCTTCAGCCACTTCGGTTCCATAACCTGCCGGGGTGAAGAAGGCCGGAATGCCTGCACCACCTGCACGAATACGCTCAGCCAGAGTGCCTTGCGGAATGAGATCAACTTCCAACTCTCCCGAGAGCAACTGTCGCTCGAACTCCGCATTTTCACCCACATACGATGAAATCATTTTTTTTACCTGCCGCGTTTTAAGCAGCAAGCCAATTCCGAAATCGTCAACACCGGCATTGTTCGAAATGCAGGTAAGACCTTTCACGCCTTTTCGTAACAACGCCTGGATGCAATTTTCGGGAATGCCTGAAAGTCCGAAGCCACCCAGCATCAGGGTTACATTATCGGTAATGTCATGAAGGGCTTCATCCGCATCGGCTACAACTTTATTGATCATAGTTGGTTTGTTTTCAGTAAATCTCTGTAATCAGCTTTCAATTCACAACACTTCTTTCAGCTGTTTCAAAGCTTCTTCTTTATCGCGATGAAGTTGTTCTTTGAGTTCATCCAGGTCGTTGAATTTCATATCGCTGCGAATCATGTTGATGAATTTTATGGTAAGTGTTTCACCATAAATATCTTTATCGAAATCAAAAATATTCACTTCTATGGATTTGTGCGCACCACCAACGGTGGGTCTGTACCCGATATAAAGCATGCCTTTATAGGTTTGCCCTTCGTGCGATGCTGTTACTGAATATATTCCGTCAACAGGAATTAACTTGTAATGTGTGTCAATGTCAATGTTGGCCGTGGGGAATCCGATTAACCGACCTAACCGGTCTCCCTTGATTACGCGTCCGCTGATGCTGTAGGGCTTGCCAAGCAAATGATTGGCTGTTTCGATATCACCGCTTTCAAGCGCTTTGCGAATTTTTGTGGAGCTCACCGTAATGTTATCAACATCTTGCGGAGGAATTTCTTCTACATCAAATCCATAGCGTGGTCCGTTGACTTTTAACTCTTCAAAGCTGCCTTCACGGTTGTGGCCAAAGCGATGATCGTAGCCAATCACCAATTTTTTTGTACCGATGGTCTCAACCAGAATTCGGGTAATGAATTCTTCTGATGAAAGATTTGAAAATTCTTTGGTGAACGGGATTCTGATTAAATGCCGAATGCCCTCTTGTTTGAGTAGTTCAGCTTTTTCCTCAAAGGTGTTGAGTAATTTCAGACTGGTATCTTCCGGATATAACACTAACCGCGGATGAGGCCAGAAGGTTATCACTACCGTTTCGCCCCTTGATTTCTCGGCCACTTCTTTTAACCGCGCCAGAATTTTTTGATGGCCTACATGAACGCCATCAAATGTGCCGCTGGTTACAACAGCGTTGGTGAGTTTTACAAAATCATCCGGTGTGTGATAGATTTTCATGGTTCCACTTCTTCCAACGTCAGGCTGTCCTCCAGTTTATATGAACCTATACGGGTGCGGCAAAGTTGTGAAAGATAGGCGCCAACGCCAAGTTTTTCACCCAGGTCGCGTACGAGGCTGCGTATGTAAGTGCCTTTCGAACAAACAATCCGGAATTCAACAACCGGCTTTTCATACGATACGATTTCAAAGACGCTTACTTCCACTTCGCGAGGTTTAAGTTCCGGGTCTTTTCCTTTACGCGCCATGGCATAAGCTCGTTTCCCGCCAATTTTTATAGCCGAATGAGCCGGTGGTATTTGCTGAATTTTACCGGTTAACTCGCGGGCAACAGCGCGTATGGTATCCAGGGTGATGTGGTTTACATCAACCGGGTCCGATACTGCAGTTTCCAAATCATGCGATGGAGTTGTTTGCCCGATCACGATTTTTCCGGTGTACTCTTTTTCCAGCCCCATAAATTCTTCAATGCGCTTGGTCATTTTGCCGGTGCAGATGATGAGCAAACCTGTGGCGAGTGGATCCAGTGTTCCTGCATGACCGATCTTTTTCATTTTCAGTTTGTAGCGTAGCTTGTTCACCACATCAAAGGAAGTCCATTGAAGCGGTTTGTTAATGAGCAACACACGATCAACCGAAGGATTTTCCATTACACAACAGCGAGATCAACACCCAGGTAGTACAGGGTTAACAAAACCAAGCCGAGCACAATCCGGTAATACCCAAAAACTTTAAACCCATGCCTGGTGAGGAAACTGATGAACGATTTAATCGCTATCAAGGCCACGATAAATGCTACTATATTTCCGATAATCAGCAGGTTTACCTCCTGAGCAGAAAAACCGGGACCATCTTTATAAAAAACCAGCATCTTATAAGCTGTGGCGGCAAACATGGTGGGCACGGCCAGAAAGAAAGAAAATTCGGCAGCCGTTTTCTTGTTTAATTTTTGCGTGAGTCCGCCAATAATGGTGGCAGCGGAACGGGAAACGCCAGGGATCATGGCTATGCATTGAAAGATGCCAATCTTTAACGCAACCGGATAGGTGATGCGTTGATCCAGATTTTTTTCGTTGGCTTCGAATACTTTATCGATAAACAAAAAGATTACTCCGCCAATGATCAACATAAAGCCAACTACTTCAATGCGTTCAAGCAAGGCATCAATGTAGTCGTTGAGTAAAAGACCAACCACGGCTGCGGGTATAAACGCGACTCCCAACTTGAAATAGAACTCAAACGACTGAAGAAATTTTTTCCAGTATAAAACGATTACAGAAAGAATGGCGCCAAATTGAATGGCCACGGTAAATACTTTGGTAAATGAATCGTCAGCAATGCCCATTACAGACGAGCCGATAATGATATGACCGGTAGAAGAAACGGGAAGAAATTCAGTCAGGCCTTCTATAATGGCCAGTATAATCGATTCGAGTACCGACATGAAGTATGGTTACGGTGTTATTTCTTTTGATCAGGACGGTAGAGCACGGCCACGACTTCAATTACAAAGCCGGTTAATACAATAAGCGGGCCCAAGGTCAATCCAAGAAATCCAAAACCATAATCTTCTTTATCGAGCGACATCACGATGAAGCCAATCACTAGCGTAACCAGCCCAAGTACCATGATCTGATAATTCTTTTTTGTAAACGGGAGTTTATTTTCCATAATACTAGTAGAGTTCGTCAAGCGACATTTTTAAATAGCGGCCAATGGAGAAAAACGTGCTGATTGCCGCGACCAACATGCCAAGAATTACAAGTGCACAAGCCAGCATCAATACATGGTCTTTATTCATAAGCAGCACAAGGTCTTCAATTTCTCCGTGCGCATAATTAACCAACGCAGCAATACCAGCCGAAGCGAGCAACGCGGCTATCAATCCGTATAACAGTGACCGAACAATAAACGGTCGTTGAATAAACCAATGCTTGGCACCCACCAATTGCATGCTTCGGATGAGGAACCGTTGCGAAAATAACGCAAGCCTGATCGTATTATTGATTAACAGCACAACGGTTATGAGCAGTAAGGTGGCTAACCCAAGTAAAATGAGTGATATGCTGGTGATATTTTTATTAACCGATTCAATCAGGCCTTCTTTTGGTACCACCTGAAAGATTCCATTCATGCCTTCAATCTCTTTCTTTATTTTTTGCATCTCCTCGGCCTGATGAAAGTTGGGATCAATGCTGACCAGGTAGGCATCATGCAGCGGGTTTTCTCCCAATAATTCAGTAAAATCTTCTCCGGTTTTCTCCACAAATTCTTTGGCAGCTTGTTCTTTGGAAACAAACTGAAGGGCAGGGCCCAGGGTTTCTTTACTGATGTAGGGTAGCGCCTCCAGTTTTTTCTCAATCTGATCGCGTTGGGTTTCGGTTAGGTTGGTATTCAGGTACACTTCCATGCGAATGTTGTCACGAACCAGTTTTTCTAGCTGATTGGAGTAGATGAGGGCAATTCCGAAAAGTCCGATAACGATCAGGGCTAGCGTAATGCTGATGATAACCCCAACAGATGGGTAACTGCCCAGTTTTTTCTTGCTGTAGGACTTTTGCATAGCGGCCAAATTTAGGAAATAAAAAAGCCTCTGGAAATTTACCAGAGGCTTTTTATTGGCTCCCCCTCAATCAGTCTACACGATGCTCTTTTAACTTTTGGATCAGCTTGGGATCACGAATGGCCACCAGTTCTGTGGGTGTGTCTTTTTTTACATCCAACAGGTAATAGCTGGATTTATAATACAGGAAGACCGTGCGCTTATCCTGCGAAATGAATTCGAGTATTTCATACAGGTTCTCTTCAAACGAACCGTATAGAATCAGTTTGCCATTTCTGAATAGGTAGTGGAAATTATACTTTCTGTTGTTGGCATCTGTTTCCACTTCAATGCTTGAGGTTACAAAAGCCTCGGAAATGATGGCGAGTTGTTCGCGTTCATGCTGAAGTATGGGATCATTCGCCACTTCTTCTTCCGGAGTAAACAAATCAAGCTTTGGTTTTTGATCAGCTGAAGGAGCAACTTTCTTTTCTGATGCTTTCTTTTCTATAACCTGAGGTTCATCGGGCTCATCAACAACTGAATTTTCTTCCGGTGCATTTTCCGGTTCTGGTATGGCTACTGTTTCAGGAGTTTCTGATGGCTCACTTTGTTCTGCAATAGTAGTCGTTTCGGGGGTTTCTGCCTTATCAAAATAAAAGTAAACAGCGGTTGATATAATGCCTACCACAACCACCGATGAGATCACCTTTGTAAATAATGCCGTTTGCCCACCGGAGATGGAAGCAACCGGAATATTATTCAGCATTGTTTTTAACTCTGCAACGCGTGCCTGACGAATGCTCTCTACCAACGATTGCTGTAGCTGCATTTCTTTTTTTAATTCCGGATCAGCCTCAAGCTTTTGCTCAAAAGCCTGCCTGTCCTGCTCATTCAAGCGGTTCGACAGGTAGTCGTCCAGTAATTCTAAATCCTTTTCTAAGGCCATGTTCTTAATCTAAAAAGTCCCGCTCAGAGTACTGAGCCTTCACCAATTCATCTAATTTCTTTTTACACTTATATTTCTTTGTCTTTGCAGTATCCGTATTGGCAAATCCCAATTTTTCGGCAATGTCCTGCATCGACATTTCTTCAAAGTAGTAATACATCAAAACCTTCTTGCAGGTTTCGCCCAGTTGTTCAATACATTGGGCGATAATTCTGTTCCGCTCCTCGGTTTCAGTGTCCAATGTTACCGCAACATCCTTTTCTTCATTGGAAAGGCGCTTTTTGCGGTCCAATTCCTTTCTCCACAAATTCTGGCATATACTGTAGATATATGTGCTGATTTTGGAGGTCATTACCAGCTTTCCGGAGGTTGCTTTTTGCCAGAAAACCACCAGGGCATCCTGATAAATGTCGCGGGCCTCTTCTTCCGTTCCACTGTTGGTGATAACCAATTTGGTCATCATCCTGTAATATTTCTTGTATAGGAACTCCAGAGCCTTCTCATCGCCTCGACAGATGCGGTCAAAGATCTCCTTTTCTTCCATTACTGAGCTCGACTTGTATACCATTGGGTATGTGCGATGTAACCCGTGTACGGGATTTCTTTTAGATTTATCGATTACCTGTTTTTTTCAGTGGTTAAGATACTCTTTTCCACGTTTGGGTGCGCCATACAGGCCCCCAATACCCGCGAACTTTAAGGTCTTTGCCTTCGAGCCAGATTTTACATCGGTAAACTTTTCCAGCCTCGGGATCCAGAATATCTCCTTCAGCGTATTCATCTCCATCTTTTTTTAGCTTCCGGATGATCTCCATGCCGAGAATCTTTTTTTGAAACCGTTCATCATCCTTCGGACATTTTTCACATACGGGGTCCGTGTCCTTGCCGGGCTTGGGGAATATTTTGATCACTTTTCCGTAGATCAGCCCACCGCGCTCAAAAATCTCAACAATGGATTTGGTCTCGCCTGTATTGTCATCAATGGATTTCCATTGACCCAAAACGGAAGTTTGGCTAAAGGCGCTTAACGAAAAAAACAGAAAAATCAGGGACAAGGTGTTACGCATAGAGTTGGTCGTTTTGGTACAAAAATAAAAACCCTGACGGTTAGGTCAGGGTTTTCAAAGATTCAAAAAATATTATTTTACCTCTGCCTCATCAGCAGGGGTGGTGCTTACTACTTCAATAGTCGGTTTGGTCTGTTCTACATTTGCTTCCATTTGTGAAGATGGAGCCAAAAGCGGAGCAATAACCAAGGCCACTACCGACATCAGTTTTAACAAGATGTTCAGGGAAGGACCGGAAGTATCCTTGAACGGATCACCTACCGTGTCGCCCACAACTGCTGCTTTGTGTGGTTCAGATTTCTTATAGTACTTCTGGCCGTTGATTTCAACACCTTCTTCAAAGCTTTTCTTGGCATTATCCCAGGCGCCACCGGCATTCGATTGGAAAATAGCCATCAATACACCCGATACGGTAACACCGGCCAACATACCACCCAATGCTTCCACACCGAAGCCCGGCAGGAAAGCAATTAGTACCGGAGCAATAACGGCCATAAGGCCAGGTAACACCATTTGACGAATGGCAGCCTGTGTAGAAATCTCCACACACTTACCGTATTCGGCCTTGCCATCTGCTTCATGGAATATTTTCTTGTCTTCATCCGACCATTCTTCAATAGCCTTGTCGCCATTGCGTTTCATGGCATCCAATGCAGCTTTCAATTGCGGGATGGAAGTAAACTGGCGTCTCACTTCTTCAATCATCGACATCGCGGCACGACCAACAGCGCCCATCGCCATAGCTGAGAATACGAAAGGCAACATACCTCCGATGAATAAACCAGCCATTACGTTGGCTTTTGATACATCAATAGAGCCAAGCTTGGCGGTTGTCATGAACGCACCAAACAGAGCAAGGGCGGTAAGCGCAGCAGAAGCAATAGCAAAACCTTTACCGATAGCCGCTGTGGTATTTCCAACCGCATCCAACTTATCAGTGCGGGTACGTACATCCTTCGGTAACTCCGACATTTCAGCAATACCACCGGCATTGTCAGAAATAGGACCGTAAGCATCCACAGCTAATTGAATACCCAGGTTTGAAAGCATACCTACTGCAGCAATCGCGATACCGTACAATCCACCGAAGTAGAACGCGCCAATGATTGAAAATGCAATGATGATGATCGGAAGGGCGGTTGACATCATACCCACGCCCAGGCCCGCAATGATGTTAGTTGCCGCACCTGTTGAAGACTGACGAACAATAGAAACCACTGGCTTCTTGCCCATACCGGTATAGTATTCTGTAATCAGACCAACCATCAAACCGGCAATCAAACCGATTACGGTTGCCCAGAATACGCCCATAGCGGTCATGGTGCGAACAAATGGAGTTCCGTCATCATTGGTGTACAATGGATCAGTGAACGTCCACTGCTCAGGGAGCATATTGGTAATAATGAAATAAGAAGCGGCAATCATTAAACCTGATGAAATGAATTCACCCATGTTCAAAGCTCTTTGCGGATCACCGCCTTCTTTTACGCGAACAAAGAATGTTCCGAGGAACGACATTACAATTCCTACTCCAGCTAAAACAAGCGGAAGTAATACCGCAGAAAGTCCGTTGAAATTATCTACAAAACCAGGCACCATAAACGCGGCACCCAATACCATGGTACCAACAATGGAACCTACGTATGATTCGAATAAGTCGGCACCCATACCGGCAACGTCACCTACGTTGTCACCAACGTTATCTGCGATCGTTGCAGGGTTCAAAGGGTGATCTTCAGGAATACCGGCTTCAACTTTACCTACCAGGTCAGCGCCTACGTCAGCAGCTTTGGTATAAATACCACCACCAACACGAGCAAAAAGTGCAATAGAAGAAGCACCAAATGAAAATCCAGTGATGATAGTAATTACCTGGGTCAGGTTTGCCTGGTTATCAATACCAAACATGTTAGAGTAAATGATGAACAAGGTGCTTAACCCTAACACACCAAGACCAACAACGCCCATACCCATAACTGAACCACCGGCAAAAGCAACCTCAAGGGCGCGGCCTAAGCTGGTACGTGCAGCCTGAGTAGTGCGCACGTTTGCTTTGGTTGCCACCTTCATACCGATAAAACCGGCTAACGCTGAACAGAAGGCACCCAAAATGAATGAGACAGCCACCAGCGGTGAAGAGGTTTCAGCATTTGCCGTTACACCAAGCAATATGGCAACGCATAAAACGAAAATTGCCAATATTTTATACTCGGCTTTCAGGAAGGCCATGGCGCCTTCGGCAATGTGGCCGGCAATTTTTTTCATTTTGTCTGAGCCTGCATCCTGCTTGTTTACCCAGGCGCTTTTCCATAAGACGAAAATGATTCCCAATACACCGAATATCGGGAGATAATAGAGTAAGTTTTCCATGATAGTTATTAAGGTTATCGATTCAGTTAGTGTTTCTTAAGGTCGTCCGCTGCCAACAGGTTTAAGCCTTGAATTAGGCTGAAATTTTAACGCATTCGACAATAGGCCTTAAAAAGCAGCGCAAAGATAGAATAACTCGTAAATCCTGCAAAAATCATCGGAATTTGCAGGTTGAGGTATTTTTATGATCCCAAAAAGGTCGTTTTGAGAACACCCCAAAGCTGTTTTTTCTTTTGATCATCCAGGGCCGAAAGATTGTCGGCCAATACCACCCGGATTCCTTCCCAGGTGATGGACGTATAGGAAGTGGTCGCTTGCTTCAGGGTAACGCCAAATGACAGAATGGAAACGGGATTGAATATTCGGAGCGTTTCCAGGTCAGCTTCTGTTTTAACCAGAAGTTGAATGCCTTCAAACCTGAGTTTAACCGAATTGAGAATTTTGATGAGCAGTTCCTGTTCGTCCGGTTTATAGGTCGACCAGTCTTGCGGGACTAAAACAATAGTGTTGCCACGAATTGCGTAGAGTTCTTCCTGAAAGGTTTGTTCCACAAGATCGCGCGGCAGCGTCATTCCTCCAGGTTAAAAATGGATTTCAGTTCATGCGCATCGTGTGGCTTCATACGACCAGCAAGTATCAGGCGAAGTTGTCTTCTGCGTAAAGCACCGTTGTAAAATTCCTTGTCTTCATCCGTTTCCGGTTCAATTTCCGGTACATCAATCGGCCGACCGCTTTGGTCAACAGCCACGAAGGTGAAGAAGGCACTGTTGCTTTCCATTTTCTTTCCGGATGGGATGTCTTCGGCATCCACATCAATGCGTACTTCCATGGAGGAGTTGAATGCACGCGTAACCTTGGCTTTCAGGGTTACTACGTTGCCTAACAGTATCGGGTGCTTAAAAGAAATATTATCAACAGATGCCGTTACTACGATGCGATTGGAATGTTTCTGTGCGGCAATGGCTGAAACAATATCCATCCAATGCATCAACCGGCCACCCATTAGGTTGTTGAGTGTATTGGTATCATTGGGCAGCACAAGTTCAGTCATGCTAACAAATGATTCGCGCGGAAATTTTTTCTTTCTTGGCATTCTGTTTTTTGATTATGGCTATTTACCCCAACCTTGTTCGCCCAATAGCGGCACAAAGCTAAAATAATCGAATTCTTCTTTAGTCAGCTTTCCGTTCTTTTTGGTGATCTTCAGCATCACCTGTTTGTTTCGGTCCCCAACGGGTATAACCAATATACCTCCCTCAGCAAGTTGATCAATCAATGCATCCGGAACGATGGGTGCACCTGCAGTTACAATGATTTTGTTGTAGGGAGCTTTTGCTGGAATTCCCTTTGATCCATCACCAAAAAAGAAAAATGGTTTGTACCCGAGTTTAGGAAGAAAGGCTTTCGCGGTTTCGTAGAGTTTCTTGTTGTATTCGATGGTGAACACCTTGGCGCCCATTTCCAACAGCACGCAAGCCTGGTACCCTGACCCTGTGCCGATTTCCAGCACTTTGTCGCCCGGCTTTACTTCCAGTTTTTCGGTTTGAAAGGCCACCGTATAGGGTTGGGAGATGGTTTGCCCTTCGCCAATGGGAAAAGCCTTATCCTGATAGGCGTGCTCCAGGAAGGCATTTTCAAAGAAAACATGGCGCGGAACCTTGCCAATAGCGGCCAGTACACGCTCATCTTTTATGCCCTTATTTTGCAGCACTTTAACCAGCTTATTTCGGAGCCCCCGCTGCCTGTAATTATCCTCTAACATTTCAATTTGGCGCAAAAAAGGGCATTTTTTCGCCATGAACAAAGTTTCTGAAAATCTTTAGGAAAATTGAAACCAACCCGCGTACTTTAGGGTTCTCTCATGCACAGTGAATAAGCTTTTTGCCATAGCGTTCACGTGTATTTACCTGCTCCTGACAGTAGGCGTGGTGAAAACCACACACTACTGCATGGGGCGGGCAAAATCCGCGGAATTCTTCACTTTTGAGGCGAAAAAATGCGCCTGTGGTCAATTTATCCCCGAAAATAGCGGTTGTTGCCACGATGAGCTCGAAATCATTAAAATCGTTGATGATCAGTCGTCTACCTCATTTTCGTTAGTTACTGTACCCGTTTTAGTAGAATTAGGGGAAATTTTCGTTTTAGAAACTGATAAAATCGGATTAACGAGTTCAACTTATTTAAATAATCGTAATACCGATTATTTAATCCCTCCAAAACCCATCTTTAAGCTCAATTGTAGCTATGTGCTTTACGATGATCAGGCTTGATTGACATGGCCCGGATTACCGGTGCAGATTTAGTTTTAATCAATTAAGCATTTTTAAACTGTATCATTTAAGCATTATGAAAACCAATTCATTTTTAATTCTCCTACTGATTTTAGCTCTGCCTGTTTTTGTTCAGGCTCAGGATAAAGTTGTGACTGCCAACATCAAGGTTTATGGAAATTGTGGCATGTGTAAAAGCCGAATAGAAAAAGCCCTTGATCACAAGGGTATAAAAAAGGCAACCTGGAATACGAAGACGAAAAACCTTGAAGTGATTTATGTTTCTACACGAATCACTGAGAAGCAAATTCATGAACTGGTTGCTTCTGTTGGGCATGATACGGATCAGGTAAAGGCGAAGGACACCGTGTATGGCAAACTGCCTTACTGCTGCCTCTATCGCGATCATGATCACTCCGGTATCACCGATAACTAATTCACTCTATGTTGAAGTTAATTCGTGTGTTGCTGTGCGCAACAACACTCACCATAACTATGGGAGTTGTGCACGCGCAGAAAATAATGGGACTGGTGGTGGAGAAAAATGCGAAAGGTGTTGAGGAACCACTGGCTGGTGCCAATGTGGTGTGGCTGGGTACAACTCAAGGCACCTCAACAGAAGCAAATGGTGTGTTTATGATTGACCCATTGGAAGGCGCAACCCATCTGGTGATTAGTTATGTCGGGTACCAAAGTGATACGATAAAATATAACCCGCAAACCCGGATTAAAGTTATACTCGTTCCCGATGAGCTGTTGGATGAAGTAACGGTTGTCGGTTGGAAGCCGTCTTCCGGAATTGATCATACCCGCGGTATCAATACCACAGTGATGACGGAGAAAGAATTATTCAAGGCAGCATGCTGCAATTTGTCTGAGAGTTTTGAGACTAATCCATCGGTTGATGTGGCCTTCACCGATGCTATTACCGGCACGCGCCAGATTCAAATGTTGGGGTTGGCCGGTCCGAATACCATGATCTCAATTGAAAATATGCCTGGTGTTCGTGGATTAGCTTCCAGTCAAGGGATACAGTTTATACCGGGTACCTGGATAAACTCCATTCAGGTAACAAAGGGAACGGGCTCGGTGATCAATGGCTATGAAAGCATAGCCGGACAAATTAACGTAGAGTTGAAAAAACCTGAAGAGAGTGAGCGCCTGTATGTGAATGGCTATGTGAACAATGCCGCCCGTTCAGAGCTCAATCTCAACTATACTGCACATGTTGGCGAAAAATGGGCTACTACCTTTTTGCTTCATGGCAGTACCCGCCCGTTTGAAATGGATAGTAACGATGATTCCTTTCTGGATTTCCCAACAGGAAGTCAGTTTAATGCCATTAACCGTTGGGTGTATAACAATGGTAAAGGTTTGCTTACGCAATTTGGAGTGAAACTATTGAGCGATGTAAAGCAAGGTGGTCAAACCGATTTTGGCGCAGAAGATAGATTCACGACTAACCGGTATGGTTTTGAAATTGATACGAAACGTTATGAAGCTTGGGGAAAAGTAGGGTATCAATTTAACGGAAAGCCCTACAAGAGCATCGGCTTTCAGTGGTCAGTGATGCAACATGACCATACCAGTTTTTATGGGTTCAATGAACACGATGCGAATGAAAAATCAGTTTATGCGAACCTGATCTATCAATCGATTATCGGTTCTACCAATCATAAATTTAAAGCTGGTGCCAGCTTTTTGTATGATCGGGTAGATGAGACTTTCGCCAATCAGGAATTGGATATCATTTACAGAGATACTCCTGTGAATTCAATTCTTTTTGATCGAAGAGAATTTGTTCCCGGTGTTTTCATGGAGTACAACTATGATGCAGGCGGCAAGTTCTCTGCAATTGCAGGTTTACGCCTAGACCATCATAATTTATTTGGGCCACTTTATACACCTCGATTACACCTGCGTTACAACGCTACTGAAACCACAACATTTCGGGTATCGGGTGGAAGGGGAATACGATTGGCTAATCTCCTTACTGAAAGTACAGGTGTGTTGGCATCAGCCAGGCAGTTTGTATTCACTGGTTTGCAAACGAATTATGCGTACGGTTATAAACCCGATATGGCCTGGAATTATGGGGTAAACCTGTCGCAGGATTTTACACTGGATTACCGCCCGGGTTCCATCACGGTTGATTACTTCTATACGGATTTTGAAAACCAGGTGGTGCTGGATATGGATTACAGCACTCGGGAAGCACGATTTTTTGGACTGACCGGTAGGTCATTTTCACAAAGCTTTCAATTTCAGGTCGATTATGAGTTGATGCGCAGATTTGATTTGCGCATGGCCTATCGTTGGCTTGATGTGCAAACCGATTACACGAATGGTCGTTTAACCCGACCATTGATTCCGCAACATCGGGCTTTTGTAAACCTGGCGTATGAAACCAAAAACCGTTGGAAGTTCGACTACACGGTTCAGGTGTTAGGTAAGCAACGTATTCCTAATACGTCAGCGAATTTGCCGCAGTATCAGCGTGAAACCTATTCCACTTCGTATATGCTCATGAATGCACAGGTTACCAAGGATATTAAGGATAAATGGAGTGTTTACCTGGGTGTTGAAAACATCAACAACTTCACCTTAGACAATCCGATTGTAGCTGCTGACGATCCGTTTGGTGGGCACAATAATTTTGATTCTTCATTGGTGTGGGGGCCCATCTTTGGTAGGATGGTGTATGCCGGTTTCCGGTTTAGAATGAATTGATGCAGCAGTGTTGATGCAGATAGAAGCGAAGAATGAGTCGGTAAATACGACTCAATTCTTTTTTAGTATTAGTCCTGGTCTATTAGGTTTTGTCAGGTTAGAAAGGTTTCACGCAAAACCCGCAAAGCTAGATTCACGCAAAGTCCGCCAAGTAGAACCTGTTAACTTTATTGCTATGCACAATTTCTGGGAACTCAGAAACCAATCAGAATAAAAGGTGCCCAATAATAGGGTGCTGCAAACTTTGAGTTGATCATATTGAGTTTAGCAGCGCGCAAATTTTCACTGTAATTAATGGCGGGCTTCTCCAATAATAATTTGTAGAAATCTGTCATCAGTACAGCGGTTGACTCATCAGCTACACTCCAGAAGGACACCATAATGTTTTTAGCGCCAGCATACACCAAAGCACGCGAGAGCCCAATCACCCCTTCACCTTTAGAAATTTTTCCAAGCCCGGTTTGGCAGGCGGAGAGCGTAACCAGATCGGCATTGAGGTGGAGGTTATAGATTTCGCCTGAGAACAAATTTCCATCTTCTGCTTCCGAATCCGTTTGAAGAAAGATGCGTGATAGCTCCGGGTTATTTTCATCAACAATACCATGCGTAGCCAGGTGGATTAAAGTATGGCTTTTAAGTTTATCCGACTTGATGGCTGTTTCGTTGGCTTTTCCCTGAAGCAATACCTCAGTTGAAATGTTTTTACTGGCGAGTAGATTTTGAATGGTATTTATTTCTTGTTCTGTTCCGGGCAAAGCATTCAGGTTGTCGCGCGATGGAAAGTTTACCGGTGCACACAACAGGGCAGAGGCGATGGAAGATGAGCCGGTGTCCTTCTTTTGCAGCAATAATCCCGCGGAGAACTCATACCGTACGGCATACTTCTTTAAAAGATACGGAAGCGAGGGGTAGGGTGTTGCGAAATCTTTAACCGGTTTGGTGAGTAGGGCTTCGAACGGAATAACACTCATTCGGCCGGTGGGTAAAACCACCAGGTCTTTTATTGACCTGGAAATTTTCGGTATCAATAAATTGTGAAGCTTAACGGCTGAAGCAATGTAGGCATCTTCGCCCATGTAGAATAGCCCGTTACGCAAACCGGTGATGCTCCGATCATAATCGTCCGGTAATTTTTGATCTGTGATTTTGAAAGACTTATGCGTGATGATGTAGGTGTATAATCGGGTGGGGGAATCTCGTTTACTGTCATCAATGAAGTAACTGATTACCGCGGTTTTAGAATTCAAACGCTTTTGAATATCTGCAATTGAGGGAGAGGCAACATTGTACTTTAAGTTAAAGTACTCCGGGTATTGCTTTTCCAGGTTTTGAATGAAGCTTTGATAGCTTTGATTAAGATGAAAGGCTGTTTCTCTTAAATACTTCTCTTCTTCTTCCGTAGGCTTTTGCGCAAGTTTTTGCGCCACTAATGCAAGGGCAGCCTTTAAGCTATTTTCTTCCTGCAACAGATCTTCAGGCACACCGGCAAATGATTTCGCGTTGGTATCCGAAATAGCCCCCAGCAGCACAGCCGATTTACTTTTTTCTGCAAAATAGAAGCATTGCTCCCGATAATATTTTCGGTTTTTGAATGCCACATCGCTCAGTAAAAAGGCAATCCGAACACCATCAGCGTACACTTCATTGGCGATTGAGCCAAGCGTAATTTTATCGGCTTCGTTTGTGGCTTGTTGCCTGAGGCGGTCAATGAGTGCATCACAGTCCTTTAGAAATTTCAAGCCAAGGTCAAGATCACTTTGTTTTAGTGTTTTTCCAAGATGCCGAGCTTCCACTACCTGGGCCTTGTACATCATGGAGTAAAGCAATTGATTGCCGTTGTAGAAGTTTGTGCCTGCTGGATTGGTTTCAATATTTTCTGAATTGAAATCGTTTACATTGGCAATCAATGCCGCCTGATAACTTTTTAACGCCTCATCATAGTTATCGCTGCTTTGATGAATATTTCCGATTCGGTTGTGAAGCGCGGCAATATCCGGATGTTTTTTTCCGTACGAGGCCTCGTACATAGCCATGGCTTTGTTGTAAAACTCAAGTGCCGTTTTGTTGTCGTTTAACCGGGTGTAGGTGTAGCCTAAACTGGAGAGCACAAATGCTTTGGAAGGTGTGGGCTGCGGATTTACTTTTTCCCAAATCGCTAATGCGGTTTCGTAATAGTTGATGGCATCGCCATATAATTCAATTTGTGCGTACGCAAAACCCAGGTTGGTGTTGGCGATGGCCATTTTAGAATGATCTTTACCATACAGCTTTTCATAAATAGCGGTAGCTTTTTCAAAATATTCAATCGCTTTATCTGGATCTATCGCATTGTTCACAAAACCAAGGTTGTTGTATGAGTTGGCGATTAGTTCGTGTGTATCGGGTAATTCACTTTGCCGCAGACTTAAGGCCATTTGAAACTGTTCCTCGGCTTGCAGGTATTTGCCCGTACTGTTATAGGTAGAGCCAAGATTGGTTAATGCTTGCGCTGTTTCCAAAGGACTGCCACGTTCTTGTAGCGTTGCTGATGCAACAGTAAGCTGCTCCAGCGCCTGGTCAAATTTTCCCTGGTTAAGATAAAGATAGCCTAGCGATGATTGCGTAATCGCCTGAAGTACCTTGTTGTTTTTTGAATCTTTACATTTGGTTATTGCCTCTTGCAGTAGTTTATCGGCATCTTCATACTTACCTAAACCGATTAGTGCTTCTGCCTTTTTATTCATCAGGCGAATCTGCGTATCAACGTTGCCATTCGTTTGTTGATCAATTTTTTGAATGGCCTCTGTGTATCTGGAGTCAAAAAGTAATGCGTCAATCTGGCTGATAATATCGTTCTTAACCTGGCCTGCTACTAACAGGCTTATAAGCATTAGCGAAAAGGAAAGAAAAGATCTTTTCATAATCAGAACCGGTAAAAGTAGCTGACAGTCATTACATCGTTTCGGGTTAATCCATCCGGATTAACATCGCGTTGGGTTATTTTTTTACCCACCAGCAATCGAACACCCGACTTTACATTGAAACTGTATCCGGCTGTAACAATACCCGAAAGTGCCATGCCAAGTGTTCCGTCAAGCTTAACACGTTCATTAAGGTTGGTGTTAAATATCTCGTCTTTTGTAATTCTCCAGATGGGGAGTAATCCTACTGAAAAATTAAATCGTGCATACCGGAAATTCCGTTCAGCCCTGAACATAATATCTGTTCCGCGCTTCAACTCGTAGCAGAGATGGTTTTTTCGAACGTAATCCGGTCCGCCTTCATAAACAGGTATCCATTCACCCCACCGAAACTGATTGCCATTCGCATTGAACGGATGTTGAATGCCTGTAGCAAAGAGCCACTTTCGATTCACCAAAGAGATGCCTGCGATGGCATCATACGTTCCCAGACTGGTTTGGTAATACATCGGTAAGGAAAGACCAAATTCATCATCCTTAAGATTGGAGTCGTTAGTAGGGATTTTTCCGCCAACCGTTAGGCCGATATCGAACTTTTCAGATGAATACAGGTTTCGGGTGATGCAAAACGATATATCGCTTAAGCCGCTGGTGTTCCCGAAGTTACCATTAACCGCCTGGTACGGCAGTTTTACTTGCACAAAAGTTTTATTATCGATTACGTTAAAACTCATATCGAGTGTAGCAACATAGATAACCGGAGATATGGTTGAGCTTCCACGGTAAAAACTCAACTCCATTGACCTCAGTTTGATCGGTACTTTTTTGTTAAAGGGCTGATCGGGTTTCATCGCCCCCATGGTGCAGAAGCCTGCATCGCTGCAGCCTTGTGCAATAACTAAATTAGCAGCTGAAAGCAGCAGAAGTGAAAGAAGAATTGATTTATTCATCTTCATATTGTTATTTTTCTCTTTGTCCACCAATGGCCACGGCATCAATTTCATTCCATCCGCGAACGGCAGGACTGTTAAGTGCCAATCGGATGGCATCTACAAGGAAGGTTGTTTCCTGAAAATAGATAGCGAATATTCGGGACTCGGGAGGCAAGTCTGTTCGCGCTGGTTTTGAATAGACTTTCCGCCATTGTCCGGTTGCTTCATTCCGAATAAATACGGTATCGATAGCTCCCGGATTGTAGGTTTCAAAGATTTCAATGGTGTGTATGGTTTGTGGAGTTTCAAAACCCAATACAATGAATTCGCGCTGTTCATCCGTTGTGTAGGAAGCCCATGCATTTGTGTTATCTCCATAACCAGGATAAACATTCTCCTCTCCGAGAGCTTTGTTTGCCGCCCAACTATTTGATGAGTATTGTGAACTAAAATCAATTACAGTATTGGCATATTGCCGGCTAGGCACCCCATTGATAAATTCAACTTCGGAGCAGGTGGAGAATAATAATGCGATGAAAAAAAAGAGTATAATCCTTTTCATCCGGGTGAGGGTTTTTGGAATGAATGGTGAAGGTACATAACCGGCTAGAAAAATCCTATAAAGCAAAAAGCCCGAATTATGCTTCGGGCTTTCTTAAATAGAATCTTTATATGAGGCTTACATTCCCAACGATTGGTTTTCAATAGAAGCAAGTTCAATAACCTTTTCGTACTCGGCCGGAGAAAGATCGTTATAGAAATAGTGTACAGGGTTAATCATTACGCCATTCAGCAGTACTTCATAGTGCAGGTGGGGGGCGGTCGATAATCCGGTGTTTCCAACGTAACCTATCAAGTCGCCACGCTTTACTTTCTGTCCCTGACGCACGGCAAATTCATGCATGTGTGCGTAGCGGGTTTTATATCCAAAGCCATGATCAATAATGATCATCTTTCCGTATCCACTAAAACGAACACTTACATCTTCAATGGTACCATCTGCGGTAGCATATATAGGAGTACCGATGGGTGCAGCGAAGTCAATACCCGAGTGCATTTTCTTTACCTTGTAAACGGGATGTACGCGCATACCAAAACCTGATGCCAGCGCAATCAGTTGCTTATTGGCTATCGGTTGAATGGCCGGAATGGCTGCAAAAAGTTTTTCTTTGTTTTCAGCAAGCTGCACGACTTCATCCTGCGACTTGGATTCAATGTAGATTTTGCGCTTTAGCTTATCAATTTTTTCGTGGAGTTCGACAATGGCATCTCTGTGTAGAAAGTTCTTTTCCTTAATATCCGCATAGCGTTCTGCACCACCCACACCGGCATTCCGAACAGATTTGTCGATTGGCTCAGCGCCCAACACCACACGATAAATATTATCATCGCGGTGTTCGAGGTTATTCATGGCCTGATTTAGCTGGGTAACTTCTTCATTGAGTTGCTCATAATAATACTCGAGTTCCTTTACCTCATTTTTAAGTACCAACTCTTTCGGAGATTCAAAGTAGGTACTGAACATCAGGTAAATTCCAGCCGCCATTGCAAGGGTTAAAAAGAATAACCCCAATGCATTTAGAATAATGTCGCTGGTGCGCGTTCTTACGCGTTCGTACTTACAGGTTTCGGTGTCGTAGTAGTACTTGATTTTCATAAAAACTTGCAATTATAGTGAATGCGGCCTGAATGGTTTCATGACTGTTTCATTGCATTCGATGAACGGTCCTTCCAGCAGATCAATGCAATATGGAATCGCTGGGAAAATAGCATTCAAGCACTGCCGGATGGCCTTAGGCTTCCCCGGAAGGTTCAAAATTAAGCATTTTCCCCGAATTCCGGCTGTCTGCCTCGAAAGGATGGCCGTAGGCACGTATTTCAGGCTTTCTTGCCGCATAAGCTCGCCAAAGCCGGGCATCATTTTGTCGCATACGGCTTCGGTGGCTTCTGGAGTTACATCGCGTTTGGCAGGCCCCGTTCCGCCACTGGTAACGATCAGGCTACAGCCTTTTTCATCGGCCATTTCAATAAGCGTTTGTTCGATCAGTGATTGCTCATCGGGGATTACTGCATATTCTTTTTCCCACGGACTTTTTATGTATTCATTCAGCACGGTTACAATCTCCTTTCCGGGTATGTCTTCATAAATACCCTGACTGGCGCGATCACTCACGTTTATAATTCCAATACGAATGATCTGATCGCTCATCAGGCAGATACGGTTTTGACTTTCAAGCCCAGTTTTTCGGAGCGGCCTTTTTTGAATACCTGGCGACCTTTGTTAATTCCTTTGCGTATTGCTTTCTGTTCCTCTTCGGGTAGCATCATAATGTCAGCACAATCCGTTGAGCAACAGCCGTTGTATTTTTCTGCGCACGCTTTGCATTGGATGAAAAGCAAGTGGCAACCATCGTTTTTACAATTGGTGTGGTCATCGCAAGGAGCTCCGCATTGATGACAGGTGCTGATGATGTCATCAGAGATTCGCTCACCCAGTCGCTCATCAAACACAAAGTTCTTTCCGAGGAATTTATTCTCAAGCCCTTGTTCATTTACCTGGCGTGCATATTCGATAATCCCACCATTCAATTGAAATACATTTTTGAATCCACGGTGCTTCATCCATGCGCTTGCTTTTTCGCAACGAATGCCGCCTGTGCAGTACATGATCACGTTCTTGTCTTTTTTGTCCTCCAGCATTTTTTCCACTACAGGCAATGCTTCACGAAACGTGTCTACATCAGGACAAATGGCATGCTTAAAATGCCCAACTTCACTTTCGTAGTGATTGCGCATATCGACTACGATGGTATCAGGGTCTTCGGTAAGTTTATTAAACTCGGGCGCATTCAAATGAACGCCACTATTGGTTACATCAAAGGTGCTGTCATCCAATCCATCGGCTACGATTTTGTTGCGCACCAAAATCTTCAGTTTGAAGAATGATTTACCGTTATCTTCTACCGCTATATTCAAACGTATTCCCTTTAGCCAATCTATGGCATACAGAATATCTTTAAACTCATTGAATTTTTGCGTGGGTACACTGATTTGTCCGTTAATGCCTTCATGCGCCACATAAATTCTTCCCCATACGTCAACGGAAGCAAAATCTAGGTACAGCTTATCACGGAAACCTTTAGGATCAGCAATCTGGTGGTATTTGTAAAAAGAGAGCGTGGTGCGCTCAGGATTGGGAGTCAGGTAAAGTCGCTCCTTGAGCAACTTGCCCTCAATTCGATTAAATAATTGCATGGTTATTACCGTCTTTCGCAGGAAAACGTAATATGACCGCAAATATACGGCTTTTTAAGTATACGTAGAAGGTGCGTTGGTTACTGCCGGGGTTTGAGTTCTCCGCGAATCAACTGGTTGTATTGTTCGCAGGTGAGCAGTCCGTGCTTGTCGCAGTAATTGCAGGTTTTGTATTCGTTTCCAAAGGCACCCTTTTTCACGATTACGGTTGTGCCTTTACAAACCGGACACATCACTTTTCCGGTGGGGCCGCAGTCGATGTCGTAGTTTTGTGATAACACTTCCTGCGCTTTGGCAGCCTCGCGGGCGCGTTCGTTTAGTACTTCAACTTCTGCTTTCTTCAACAGGTTAACGGCTTCTGCATAATGCTGCCCGGTGGTTCCTTTCAGTTGAATATACTTATTCAACCAATCAACACTTTGTTTGAATTTATTCAGGTAGAAAGAATTTTTACCGAAGTAAAAGGTAAGATCAGAAGGTACACCGCGAATGTTGTTCAGTACGTAAACAAATTTCTCATCCGCATCTGCATAGAGACCCTCATTCATTTGACTAACCGCTTCATCCATCGTGCGCAGCAACGCAGCACGTTTGGCTTGTTCCTGCTCGGCACGCAATTGTTGTGCTGCTGCGCGATCATCTTGCGCAATTGCAGATACAGTGATTGTATACAAAAGGAAAAAGAGAAATTGTTTCATACGTTACTTAAATCGATCCTCGGATACTCCTAACCATTCGAGCGGGGCTTTATAAAAAATATCTTCTTTAACGGAAGTTTCCAGATTCATGTCTACAATAAACTTGCCAATTTCCAAATCTCCAAGTGGAAAAGGATAATCGGAGCCCAGCACCACTTTTTTTGAACCAATCATTTTAAGTACATATTCCAACATGATCGGGTCATGGGTTATGCTATCAACCCAAAACTTACCCAAATAGTTACGGGGATTTACGGGGTTATCCATGGCCACCAGGTCGGGCCGGCAATTAAAACCATGCTCAATGCGACCAAGTGTGGCCAGAAACGATCCGCCCGCATGCGAAAACATGACCCGAATGTTGGGAAGCTTTTCAAAGATGCCACTGAAGATCATGGAACAAATGGCACGGGTAGTTTCGGCAGGCATGCCTACCAACCAGGGCAACCAATAGCGTTGCATATTTTTTTGTCCCATCATATTCCACGGGTGCACCATTACCGCCATGCCCAATTTTTCGCACGCTTCAAAAATGGGGAAGAAGCGGTCTTCATTCAGGTTCAGGTCGTTGATGTTTGAGCCAATTTGAATGCCTTGCAACCCGATTTTTTTACAGCGTTCAAGTTCCTGCACGGCCAACTCGGTATCCTGCATGGGCAATGTGCCCAATCCCAGGTAGTGTTTGGGATGTTTTTCAATCAGTTCGGCAATGTGATCGTTTAGAAACTGGGAAAGATCTAGGCAATCCAACGGTTTGGCCCAGTAAGAAAACATAACGGGTATGGTGCATACCACCTGAACCTGCGTGTTGAAGTGTGCGTATTCGTCAATTCGGAGTTTCGGATTCCATGCGTTTTCCTTGATTTCGCGAAAGAATTGATTGCCCCGCATCATTTTGGCTGAGCCTTTCTTGTGATGCTGTAAATAAATAAAATCGCCATACCCGAATTTCTCGCTCCAGTTGGGCAGCTTTTTCGGAATGATGTGCGTATGGGTATCTATTTTAAGCATGGATTGTTTTTGCAATCCTGCAATATCGGAGTTTTTGGAAAGAGTTCAACAAGGTGGTAATATTCATGGATGTTTAAAGAATACTTTAAAAGTAATTTTCCCTAGTACTGTCTTGGTTACGAATATTTAATTTCTATACATCAGCGGAACTTAAAATTCAGCACCTTATGCCACGTTAGGTTAAACTTCAAATACAAATTATTGAGATTTCCTTAAAACAATTTGCTCTGATTGTTTTGCAACTACCCTAGAAAAAAATTCGCGTAATGCGGGGTATTCAGGCACATTGTAGATTACTTTATTAAATTTCAACCTACTAGTAACAAAAATATTGTCAGCTAGATTAGTAGTGGATATAGTAAATGTTGCTGTTTTGTTTGGAAGCTCAATAATGCCAGAAGCGGGCAGTTCATCCACTTCATATCCTTTTGGCATAGTGAGTACAGTTGTTATAACTCTTTCAATTCTTGCGCCTAAATCGACTGGATAATTTCTGCGTTCTAGTTTGAAGGGATTGTTTTCCTCTTTTATTCCTAAGTATGGATTAATATAAATTAGACTATCGGTTACAATTGAATGGTTAGGAATGAATAACTCATACTTTGCTACTAAGCTAAGATTTTTGTCAGCTACGTTTTGCAGTGTTTGATTCTTCACCGTCCACACTTTATCACCTAACTCTTCTTTTAGAAACCTATCTTGTCCTAGCTCTTCAATCTTTTTTCGTGCTAAGGTTGCTTCATATCCTGAGAGGTCAACGATAATAGTTCCGTCTAAATTTCCTTTTGGATCAATTTTAAAATTTGATTGAACAGCCATTCGGGTGTCCATTTTTGCGCTGTCACGCGTTATCCCATGTTTTAGCAGATAATCTTTAGTGTATTCTTCTGAAAACCCTTGTTTGAATCTAGGGGGAAATATAATTGACGACCTGTATAGCTTTGGGTTAGGCATAAAGGGTTCTTCCTTGAAGGCCGGTACATTAGTTAAAGTATATTTTCTAAGCTTTCCTTCTTGCTTTACCGAAACATCTAAATCATAAAGGCCATTTATGATTGCTGCTACACCAAATATGCTGCCTGGAAAGAAAACTTCATACTCGCTCTGTTGTACAGGTATTGAGTGCTGAAAGTGCCATTCGAAAATTGCATAGCTACTTGTTTTAATAGTGTATGTAAACTCAATAATTGAGCCTTCTTTTATGTTTGGGAAAAATATCTTTGTGTCTAAGTTTCCTTTACGTTTTTCATTGAATACGTCCTTTAAATTGAGGCGTGTTTTAGTAATATTTCGGTTTTGATCAAGATTGTATACGGTACCGGAAAAGTCTAACAATTTTGAGTCCTCTGCTTTTATTGTATAGTTGCCCCAATCGTCAAAAGCTTCTTTTTTAAAAATTTTTATTCGTCTTTGAACTGTTAATGTTGTTCCCCAATATGGGTCAGCTGTGCATTTTCCATAATCAAATAGAATTACCGCCAGGGCTGTGGAGTCTGCCTCAAAGTTTTTCATCGTCAACCATGTGGTATCTATGATCCCAATATTGCTGGGCCGAAGTAATTTTTGAGCGGTTAATGCGCTGGAGTAAAGACCGAGTAAAAGAATACCATATAGTCGCAGAACTGACATCTTGTTATAGCGGCTTTAAGTCTAGATTGATTCCTAATAACTTTCTCAACCACCATTTACTCTTCATCCCATCTTACACTTTCTCTCAAAGTTTTTTCATCATAACTCACCCCATACTGCTCCAACACTTCTTGCGGCACACCATCCCACTGATTTGGTTTATTACCGGCATAACCAAGATCTTTTAATCCGATTTCGCTTGTGAAGAAGCCGGTTGCGGTTAAATCGCGAAGTAAGTTGAAAAAGGTAACGCCCTGTTTCATTTCGGGTTTTGCTTTTTCGGGATAAGCGATTTCATCCACAAGGGCAACTTGTTGTTCCGATGAACAATTAACAAACGTTTTGTTATGTCGTTTCAGGCATTGAACATCCAGCCATTTGAGTCCACCACGTAAAGGGAGTTGATGCCGTGGCATATCTTTTACAATAAATTCGATAAAATCGTGTACACCCGCATCGGTTGCGCTTCCACTGGTTTCATCTTTCGGAATAATAATGTCAATCAATACTTTGATGGTATTCATTTCATGCTCATCAAAGAATTTTTCCGACAATAATTTCTCATCGCGAACTTGTTCGAATGGGTGCCGGTCGATGCCCGAAGTTTTTACCGGTGTTGCTGCGACTTCCTTTTTGTCCGTTTCGCACGACTGCAACAGAATGCCTGATGATACGGCAGTTAAGGCTATTGCTTTTATTGAATCCCTTCTCTTCATACATTCTGTTGTTTAAACTGTTCAATAATATAATCCGATGCTCTCCATGATAAGGCAAGAATTGTCCATGTAGGATTTTTATCTGCCTGTGAAACAAATGGCCCGCCATCTACCACAAAAAGATTTTTGCAATCGTGGGCTTGGTTGAATTTGTTTACTACTGAACGCTTAGGGTCATTACCCATGCGCGTTGTTCCTACTTCGTGAATAATTCTTCCGGGAGCCTCCAGTCCGTAGTTGGTTTCCGGTCCGGCAATTCCCCAGGTAATTACAGCGCCCATGTTGTGCATCATCTCCTGAAAGGTTTCCTGCATGTGTTTGGCTTGTTGAACTTCATGGTCGCTCCACTTATAGTTGAAACGCAGGACTGGGATACCAAACTTATCCACCGTACCGTTCGGGTCAATTTCACAATAGTTGGTTTCCAAAGCAATAGCTTCACCACGACCGGCCATGCCCACATTGGCGCCCCAATAATATCGGTAGTCATCTTTAAGCGCTGCCCCATAACCACCACCGGTTTTCTGATTTCCATTGCGATCAGGAAAGCGACCATTCAATCCCTGAATTCCAAAGCCAAATCCATAGCCGGGCATACCCATGCCGCCCCAATATTCTATGTGATAGCCTCGAGGGAAATTGAGTTTCTTGTTGTCCAACCACCAAGGCGTGTACACATGCATGCCGCCCACACCATCTTCATTGTAGCGCTTACGACCAAAAAGTTTTGGAAGTACCCCGCCAATGGCCGCACCGGTGGAGTCGTGTAAATATTTTCCCACCACGTTGCTGGAGTTTGCCAACCCATTCGGGTGCGTTTTTGATTTCGAGTTCAATAACAACCGGGCCGACTCGCATGCACTGGCCGCCAATACAACTACTTTGGCTTTTATCTGGTACTCCTGCATGTCGTCCTTGGCCACGTATGATACTCCTGTTGCTTTTCCGCTTTCATCGGTGAGCACTTCGCGTACCATGGCATTCACGATCACATCAAGGTTGTTGGTTTTTGTGGCCGGTTTAATCAAGCAAGATGAAGAAGAGAAATCGCCATACACAGTGCATCCGCGATTACATTGAGCGCAGTAAAAACAAGCCCCCCTGTCTTCATTTATTTTTTTTGTTAGAATAGATAGACGAGACGGAATAACCGGAATGTTTTGTTTTCCAGCAGCTTCTTTAATGATGAGTTCATGAAGCCTCGGTTTTGGCGGAGGAAGGAATTTTCCATCCGGTTCGTTAGGTATGCCTTCTTTGCTACCGAATACACCGATCAGGTCATCTACTTTATCATAGTAAGGTGCAACATCATCATAACCAATGGGCCAATCATCACCTAAACCATCATGACTTTTGCCTTTAAAATCTTTTGGACCAAAGCGAAGCGAAATCCGTCCCCAGTGGTTTGTCCTTCCACCCAACATGCGTGAGCGAAACCAATCGAATTGTGTTCCGGGTACGCGTGTATACGGCTCGCCTTCCATTTCCCATCCACCATAGGCTGCATCAAAATCGCCAAAGGGTCTGAGGGTTGTGCCAGCACCCCTGCGTAACGATTCATAGGGCCACTTGAGTTGGGTTACATTCTTGGCAGGATCGTACCAGGGGCCAGCCTCCAGTACAACCACTTTTAAACCAGCTTGCGTAAGTACGTAAGCAGCCATACCGCCACCGGCACCTGATCCTACAATACACACATCATATTGATTACTGTTCTCTTTGATTTGAAAAGGCATGAAGCAATGAGATTAAGTTCGTTAAATGTAAAATTTTCTTTTAAGTTTAAAAACGAAATATCGTGTACATGATCAGGTATTTTTCTTTAGTGGTTGTATTCATTCTTCTGGCAAACTGTTCTGATAAGAAACTTTCGCCTTTTGGTGCCACTCCTTCTGAAAGTCAGTTGCAGTGGCATGAGCTTGAATACTACATGTTCATTCATTTTGGTCCTAATACATTTACCAATGTGGAGTGGGGAGAAGGGAATGAGGATCCGAAAGTTTTTAATCCGATACAACTGGATTGCAGGCAATGGGCAGCTACTGCGAAGCAAGCAGGTATGAAGGGTATAATCATTACTGCAAAGCATCACGATGGTTTTTGTTTGTGGCCAAGTAGATTCAGTACGCATACGGTTCGCGAAAGCGCATGGAAAGATGGAGAGGGCGATGTGCTGCGTGAACTTTCAGATGCTTGTCGCGAGTACGGTTTGAAGTTTGGGGTATATCTTTCTCCGTGGGATCGCAATCATCCCGATTACGGAACGCCTGAATACAACCTGGTCTTTGTAAACATGTTGGGCGAAGTACTTACCAATTATGGTGATGTATTTGAACAATGGTTTGATGGCGCAAATGGGGAAGGACCGAATGGCAAGAAGCAGGAGTATGATTGGCCGTTGTTTAACAGTACTGTTTATAAACATCAACCAGAGGCAATTATTTTCAGTGATGCAGGCCCGGGTTGTCGCTGGGTGGGAAATGAAAAAGGTTTTGCCGGATTAACCAATTGGAACACGCTTAATGTTGAAAAGGTATATCCGGGTTATCCCGATTACCATGAACTTACACCTGGTCATGAAGATGGAACCCATTGGGTGCCTGCCGAGTGTGATGTGTCAATCCGACCCGGTTGGTTTTACAGTCCGGATACGGATGATCAAGTAAAATCATTGGATGAACTGGTTGAAATTTATTATGGATCAGTAGGGCGCGGTTCGAATTTACTGCTGAACGTGCCGGTTGATCGAAGAGGGTTAATTCCGTACGCGGATTCGGTTAGGTTGATGGAACTGGCAGAGGTTACCCGAAATTCCTTTGACGAGAATTTGGCTGTGATGGCTGAAATCAGCGCGTCATCATCTCGTAATAATTTTAAACCAGAAAATCTTGTTGATGATAATGCCCGCACCTATTGGGCTTCAGCTGATTCATTAGCTGAAATTGAACTGACATTTAAGGAACCTGTGACGTTTAACCGGATTGTATTGCAGGAGGGAATTGAATTCGGCCAGCGGGTAAAAGCATTTGCGGTTGATGTTTGGAAGAATGGTCGTTATGAAGAACTGGATCAGCAGACCACTATCGGATATAAACGAATCCTTAGCTTCAACGAAGTAACCACAACGAAAGTCAGGGTTCGCATCCTTGAAGCTAAGGCACCACCGGTGTTAGGTGAGATAAAACTATTTCGTGTTGAGGAGTAATTAATTTCCCCTTCTGCGATTCACCCGCCTGTCTGTTCGCTTTTGTTTTCTGTCAATTCGGTTCCCCCGTCTTTCCACGCGATCATCAACCCGTCCGATACCATTCGGGTTTCGCTTGTCGATTCTTTCCTGTCGGTTGGAGTTTACATTTTCACGTGTTTGTAAACGCTTCTGACGGATGTTCTGGTTGTCTTGTGCCTGTACGGATACTGTAGTAACTAAAAACAGCGCTATAGCGCCTATCAAAATTCTTGTTTTCATTTTTAAATTTTGGTTTTATGTAGCTTGGATTGATTATCCGGGAGAAGGTTTAATCAGTCTTCTGATTTTTTTTTGGAACCGGGTCATACCCGCTGGTTCCCCACGGATGGCAGCGTGCTATTCGCTTCATGCCCAGCCATGTACCCTTGAGCGCACCCCATTCCTGTATGGCCTCAATCGTATATTGGGAACATGAAGGTGTATGCCGGCAATGTGCCCCCAGCAACGGGGAAATACTGAGTTGGTAAAAGCGGATGGGGAGGATGAGGATTTTCTTAAGCATCTTTTTTAGTTGCTAGCTACGAACTGCGAGTTTCGAGTTTCACTGTGGTTAACCAAAAAGTTCACAGCTCGCAGCTTGAAACTCAAAGCTATTCGATAGTATACGATATCTCCCCATCTTTCCCGTCCATCAACTGCACACCCAACGCCTTCAAGTCATCTCGAATCTTGTCGGAGAGGGCATAGTTCCTGTCGGTGCGGGCTTTTTTGCGGAGATCGATCATAACCCGGATAACACCATCCAGTACATCATGGTTCTGACTGCCTTCTTCCTGGAGGCCCAATACATCTTCCATGAAGGTAATGTAAGCTGATTTGAATTTGTTGAACCTTTCCGCATCAAGATCAGCCAGTTTAACGTTTCCGGATTTCATGTCATTAATCCGGGCCGACATCTCAAACAATACAGCCAGTGTTTTTGCTGTATTGAAATCATCGCTCATGTTGCGGTAGGCTTCATCAACCAGTTTTAATAATTCCTGATCCTGTTTTCCCTGACCACCCGGATGCTCCAGTTTCTTCACAGCACTCAACGCGTTGATTAGTTTCTTGTATCCTTTCTCAGCAGCCTGCAACGCTTCGTTTGAAAAATCAAGTGTGCTGGAATAATGCGATTGCAGCATGAAGAAGCGTACGGCCATCGGACTGTAAGCTTTTGCCAGCAACGGATGTGTGCCCATGAAAAGTTCTCGTGGTAAAAATGAGTTGCCTTTCGACTTACTCATTTTTTCACCGTTTACGGTAAGCATGTTGGCGTGCATCCAATAGCGTACCGGTGCTTTGCCGTAAGCACCAACGCTTTGTGCAATTTCACATTCGTGGTGTGGAAATTTTAAGTCCATACCGCCACCGTGAATATCAAATTGCTCACCGAGATACTTTGTTCCCATCGCTGAACACTCCAAATGCCAGCCGGGTATGCCTTCGCCCCAGGGTGATGGCCAGCGTTGAATGTGGTTAGGTGAAACAGCTTTCCAAATAGCAAAGTCAACGGAGTGGCGCTTTTCATCCTGACGATCCAACTCGCGTGTACCCTCCAGCAGTTCGTCAATGTTGCGTCCGCTTAACTCGCCATATTTATATTTCTCCATGAACTTCCGAACATCGAAATACACAGAGCCGTTTACTTCATAGGCATACCCATTGGCCAGAATTTTCTTCACCATTTCAATCTGCTCTACAATGTGGCCGGTTGCTGTGGGTTCAATAGTAGGAGGAAGGATGTTGAAAATCCGGCATACTTCATGGAAACTGAAAGTATACTTCTGCACAATTTCCATCGGCTCCAGTTGTTCCAATCGGGCGCTTTCTTCAATGCGGTCGACACCTTCACCGGCATCGTTGGTCAGGTGGCCGGCATCGGTAATGTTGCGGACATAACGAACTTTGTAACCAAGATGAGTCAGATAGCGATAGACAACATCAAAAGCGGTGAACGTTCTGAGATTACCCAGATGCACCTCATTATATACCGTAGGTCCGCAGGAGTACAGCCCTACGAAAGGTGATTTCAACGGTGTGAATAGTTCTTTTTTGCCCGAAAGGGAATTGGTAATGGAAACCGGGTATTTTTCAAATAAACTCATAATGCAAAAGTCGGGAGCGAAACTACTAAAAAGTCGATAGTCGGCAGCCTGAGGGCCGGTAGTTTTTGCTATTCAACAAACTGAGGCACATGTATGTTCGTTCCCAGTTGCGCATTGATTTTCGGGATGAGGTACCGGCAGAGCTCAGGAGAATGCAACTCTTCGTGCTGATGCATAAAAAAGTACATGGTTTCAATTCCCTGATCGGCCCAGCTTTTCATTCGTTGAATCCAATCTTCGCACCGGGAATAATCAGTTGGATGTAAGCCGTTACCGACAAAGCGAATGAAAGCAGAGGGCGTTGTCAGGCGCATGTGCACACAATCTCTTCGGCCGGAAGCATCTGTAATAATGGAACCTGAATGGTTTCGTTCCAACATGGCGAAGACCGCCTCGAATGCTTCCGGATTGGCGAACCAGTCTTTTTGTCTTAATTCGGTATAGAGTTCAATGTCTTTGGGAAGCGATTGAATAAAAGCTTCCAGCGTCTCCAGCGTTTTAGGGCCCATACCCGGATGAGGCATAAGAAATACGGGCCCGAGATTTTTTTCGAAACCGGAAATGCCTTCCAAAAAGCGATCAGTGAGTTCATCAACTTCTTTGAGCCGTTTGATGTGGGTAATCTGGTCGACAAACTTCGGACAGAACTTGAAATCATCACCTACTTTACTTTTCCAACCGCTGGTTTGCTTGCGTGTTGGCATGCGGTAGAACGTAGCATTCAGTTCTATGCAGTTGAATTGTCGCGCGTAGTGTTCCAGAAAATCTCCGGCTTTGGTTTTTTTTGGATAGATTTTTCCCACCCAATCGGGGCGGCCCCATTTGGCACACCCTACAAAAATTTTTGTGTCAACTTTTTTCTTATGCTTTTTCAATAACGCAGTAGTTCCCGGATGATCGGGGGGGAGGGTGAAATCGATTTGATTTAAATCTTCCGGACTTACTTTGCCAAACTCCATTATTGATTCAATGATTCGTTGATGTGCTAATTTGCTAATAATTCATCAACGAATCATCAAATCAGTGAATTAAGTCATTGTCTTTTCATCTTCTCCATTTCCTCTTTGATTTTACGTTCCTCCCAGTCATCACTGAAAATGATGTTTTGTTTGTAGAGTCCAATGCCATGGAAAAAGATACCAATGCCCCAACCGATCCATACCCATTGTACCCACCACCGGCCCGGACTGCTAAACCAATTGATAAAAGTCAGAAAAGATGCAATGGCCAGATACGTGAGCACATGGCTGTAGAATTTCCGCTTACGCCTTACGCGCTTGCGCGCCTCTTTATATAATTTCTCTTCTTCGGGTGTCATACTGTGTTGATTTTAGTTATTGAGTTTGTAGGAAATGAAGTTAATCCAATTTTGTCAACTTCATATCGATGAATGGATACCACATGTTTCCATCCGGGGAGTATTCGCCTTTCTCAATCCAGGATTTATCAGCCGGATTCAGTTTGATGTCATAGCGGATTTTGGCATTGTTGGCCACTTCAAATCCCCATTCAAAATGATTTTCTTCCAGAACTTTGAAATAGGCATCGGTTTGATTTCCATTCATTACGTGCGATTTTAATTTGAATTCCTTTTTCTGTTGATCGAACGAAACAATAGCATACGCATTGAATGAAACTTTTCCATCCTGTGGGTTACGACCGGTGCCTTCAATAACCAGAATGGTACCATCCAATTTGAACTGAATATCTTCCTCCTGGTTTACCTGTATCATGGATCCGTTTTGCTGACGCATGGAGGCTTCGCCTTTCCACTTGCCAGCCATGTACGCCAGTTTTTGCATTTCCTGTTTTAAACTTTCGGGTGCGGTTCCTTGTGCTTGCGCAAACACTAATCCTAGAAAAGTGATGGCGGTGATGAGTATGGATTTCATAATGATTGGGTTTGAGTTATTTGACATGTTGATCAAGAAATTTGTCCATGTTTTGGAAAAACCACTCAGGGTCATCATACATGATGAAGTGTTTCGCGGTATCCGTCAGGTGGATGCTCACATTTTTTACATGTTGATACTGATCAGAGAAATTTTTTAGTGTGCTTTCATGGGTTACACCGTAATTTTTGTACGCGATCCACGCACCCAATACCGTTACCGGAACTTTTATGGTGGCCAGCTCCTGACGCAAGTCGGTGGTTTGCATTTCGTACATGGCTTGTGCCACTGTAGGTGAGTGCGATTCAATTCCCCATTTGCCAATGATTTCAAGTTTATCGGGTGCAGTGGCCATCGTACTCAGGTAATACTGCTGACTTTGTTTTACCTGTTCGGGCGTAGCGTCCTTCATCATGTTGCGCATGGAGATAGCCATCGGCTTCATGCTCTCCACGGTGGCTGATGGATCTTGAATGGCCGGAAAGAAGGGGAGGGCATCGACTATAAAATTCGGACCAACCAAATCGGGTTCAACAGCACTGATCCATAAGCTTAAAAAGCCACCTAAACTATGCCCAACTAAAATGGGCTTCTTTAGTTTGTTGTTTTTGATGTACGCGATCAGTTCATCGCGCATGGTTTTCAGGTATTCATTTGTTTCAATGGCCGGTGTTCCTGCAAAACCCGGTAACGAAATCACGTGCAATGTGTATTTGTTTTGATAGCGCGCCACCGTTTCAGTCCACACTTCTCCAGGACAGGTAAGGCCAGGAATTAGAATCATATGCTGCTTTCCTTTTCCAATTTTATCAACTTTAAAAGAAGGAGTAGCATTAACTTTTTCAGTCATCGCCAACAGCGCTGCGAAGCAAACAATCAGGCCGATGATCAGGTGGATTTTTTTGTTTGATGTTAACATGTTATAAACTGGTTTATATTGTAAACTAAACGAATAAAAAATTTTAGGGTTTGATGTATTGTTTCAATGCATTCACATATTCTTCAAATGCCTTGATTCCTTTTTTGGTGATCTTACAGGTAGTAAGCGGTTTTTTTCCTTTAAATGATTTTTCAATGTGGATGTATCCTGCTTCTGAAAGCTTATCCAATTGCACGCTTAAGTTTCCAGCGGTGGAGTTTGTTTTCTCTTTCAGAAACGTAAACTCAGCCGACTCCACACTCATGAGTATCGACATAATACCCAGCCGAAGTTGTGAATGCAACAAGGGATCAAGTTCCGCGAGCATCTGTTACTGATTTGATTTCTTCAACAAATATCCCGGAACCAGGTAGCCGAACACCATCGCAATTGCACCTACCAGATATTGCTCAATAGGACCAACGATATAACACAGTGTACCGGCAATCCAGAATGTAATTCCTCCAAGTATGAGCGGACGAAAGCGAATGATAATGCCTGAAAGAAAAGTTGCCATGCCTATCGGCATCAGAACGATGGCATTTACCATCCAATTGATCTTTTCTCCGAAAATCCATGACGGAAAAATGGTGATGGCCATTCCGATCCACAACCACATCGAAATCCGGTCGAGGTGCGTAACCACACCGGCTTTCTTTTCTTGCCGACTTGCATAGATCATGGTAATAATCCATGCAGGAATACAAAGTGTCCACACTAACGGAGCCTGACGTTGATATTCCGTGTACTTAAAGAAATAATACATGCCTACATTGCAGAAGGTGATCACCCATCCCCAAAGCAAAAAGTAGAAGCTGCTGCTCCGGATGTTACCCTTCACCTGGTTAATCATGGTAGATATGATTTCCAGGCTTTGTTCCGGGTTCAGATTATCGTGTTTGGTTTCCATATACTGGCTTTAACGGTACAAATATAAATTAGTTTATAAAATAAACCAAAAATTTTATGCTGAAACGAGCTAATTTCGGGCATGTTCACCGGCATAATCGAATCCTTAGGAAAAATTGATCGGATTGTAACCGACCAGACCAACAAGCATTTCTGTATCAACAGCCCTATTTCACATGAGTTAAAAGTCGATCAAAGCGTTTCGTACAATGGTGTGTGCCTTACTGTAACAAAAGTAGAAGGGGATAAGCACTGGGTAACGGCTGTTGATGAAACCCTTAAAAAGACAACCTTGGGAAATTGGAGCGATGGCAGCCTGGTGAATCTGGAGCGATGCATGATCGCCAATGGCCGGTTTGACGGACATATCGTTCAGGGACATGTTGATCAGGTCGGTATTTGTAAAAATGTGCAGGAAGTGGGGGGTAGCTGGTTGTTTGATTTTGAATATGACTCCGCTTCAGGGAATGTAACCGTAGAAAAAGGATCAATTTGCATTGATGGGGTAAGCCTTACGTGCTTCAATTCTTCTGATCGGGGTTTTCGGGTAACCATTATACCCTACACCTTTGAGCATACCAATTTTAAAAACCTCAAATCTGGCGATTCTGTAAATCTTGAGTTCGACATCATCGGAAAGTATGTAAAGCGATTACTCGGGAAATAGAACAAAATTCTTTCCCTTTCATGCAACGTTTTGCCAGCATGCCGCGTCTGTGGACTAAATACGTTATTATGAAAAACGCTCTATTAATATCCCTTATATTATTGGCATTTGGTTCATTTGCTCAAGAAGCGCAAAAAGCTGTAGACTCATTTACCCGAATTGATGTTTTTGGACCATTTGAAGTGGAATTGGTTAAGGCTGAAGCGTATTCCATTGAAATTGATTACCGTGGTATTGATACAGATGATGTGTTGATGGATGTGACTGGGGATGAATTAAAACTGAAACTTCGCAATAAGCACTACATGGATGAGTGGCGCTCGAACGATTACCCACGTTCGCGCTACATTAAAGTGAAGGTTTATTATACAGAACTCAATGATCTGCGTGCGCAGGCAGGAGCAGATATTTTTTCAGAGGAATCATTGAAATCGAAGAATCTCGCTTTAGAAGCCTCCATGGGTGCAGAAATACGTTTGCCCGTTATCTCAAAAAATTTGTATACCCGATTAAACATGGGTGCAGTGGTTGAATTACAGGGCCAGACAGAGAAACATGAAATAAAAGCAAACATGGGTGCTGTGCTCAAGGCATCGCGATTGGAAAGTAAAACTACCTATGTAAATGCCAGTATGGGTGCAGAGGTTAAGGTGAATGTGGTTGAGGAGATTGAAGTGAATGCCGGGTTTGGTGCGGCAGTAGACTACGTAGGTTCACCGAATGTTCGGAACACATCAACCAATTTTGGTGCTGAGGTGCGGGGAAATTAATCAACTTGTACTAGTTCGGTTGACTAACCGCATCTGAATATATTCGTTGAGCTTGAAGCAGAGCCATCCGCATAGTAGCCCAATTGACAAGCCCACAATAATATCACCTGGATAATGTACGCCCAGGTAAATGCGGGTATAGGTTACAGCCCCCGACCATAAAAACATAAAACCAACAAACCGGTAATGTTTTCTTAGCAACAGAAAGATAAACATCGCTACACCAAAGGTATTGGCAGCATGTCCTGAGGCAAATCCAAACTTACCGCCTTTGTAACCATTCACCGTATGCACCTTTTCAGCAATTAGCGGTTCGTGGGTGGGGCGCAAACGCGCAAAGCCCGGTTTCATAATGCCGCTCGTAATCCGGTCGGTAAGGGCAATACAAATACCGATGCACAGCAGTGGTATCCATATTTTTTTTCCAAACGTTTTGGCCAGTAAGTAAATCAAAAAAATAAAAAGAGGAATGGAGGTTAACGTGTTCGATAAATAAAACATGATCTGATCGAGCCAGGGTGCATGCAACCCATTAAGAAAGAAAAAAACCTCAGTATCCAGTTGTCCGATATAGTCCATAATTTCAGAAGTCGCGCAAAAATAACTAATTATGCTGTGAATAATGAGTATGGCTACGCAGGCACCTTCCAGTATTTTCATGGTTCGTCCGGCAGCATTTGGTTTTAATACCCAAACAGCTGAATCAAATGCTTTTCAGGTGGATGACACAGATGACTCGACATCAGTTCAACAAAAGGCTTTGCAGGAATTTGATCGCATGGTGGATCTGTTGCGTTCGCATGATATTGATGTTCACGTTGTTGATGATACGCCTGTTCCGGTTAAACCGGATGCTGTATTTCCGAACAATTGGGTTTCATTTCATGAAGATGGCCGGGTGATATTGTATCCCATGCTTGCCGAAAACAGACGCCTTGAGCGCAGGGCCACCGTTGTGGAAACGTTGACTGAATCATTTGAAGTTTCAGAAGTCGTGGATTGGTCTGGAGAAGAGCTAAACAACCATTTTTTGGAAGGCACCGGAAGTGTGGTGTTTGATTATGTGAATAAGATAGTTTATGCAAATCGTTCACCACGCACAAACGAAAATCTCGTTATCAGGCTTTGTGATTTGTTTGGTTTTAAACCGATAGTTTTTGATGCCTTGGATGCCGCGGGAAGACCAATCTATCACACCAATGTGTTGATGTGCATCGGATCAAAGTTTGCTGTGATTTGCCTGGATGCCATTCCAGGCGATGACGATCAGGAAAAAATTCTATCAGCTTTTGCGCAGACTCAACATAAAGTAGTAGCGATCAGTTATGCACAAATGAATGCATTTGCCGGTAACATGATTGAAGTAGCCAGTAAAAATGGGGAGTCTTTCGTGTTACTTTCGGAACAAGCATTTCATTCCCTTCTTCCCGGTCAGGTGGATGCGATTTCTCGTTTTGCCGAGATGATTCCGATTTCCATACCTACAATTGAAAAATTTGGTGGTGGCAGCGTTCGCTGTATGGTAGCGGGAATTTTCAATCCTAAGCGTTAGGCATCTGGTGCTTCATGAATATGTTCTTCAATCCAGGCTTCTGCTTCTTTGGTAGACGTACAGAATTGAACCTTGCTCCCCGCTCTTTCAATGGCTGCCTGAATGCGTTCCAGATAATCAAGGTTGTGTTGTATGGGATCGTACACCACAACAATGCGTATTAATCCATGGCGCACGGCATCGGGTATTATGCTGGTTACCATCCAGATTTGATCATCCGGTGAAATATTTCCCTGTTTGCGTAAATCGGAAATCCAATACGGTGTATTGTATATGCGCAATACATCCATACACTTGCCAAACAAATCGCGATACGCCTCGCTGGTAACTTGTTTTTTCCAGCTGATACCGGCTGTGTTTGAACGTGCGTTGTAATAAATCTGACCATAGTCACTCTCAAAGCAGATCTGACCATCAACCGCATCTGTTTGTTTAAAAAATAAGGTAAACCGTGTGCCCCCATTGAGTTCACTGGTTACGCCTATCGTTCCTCCCAATGTTTCTACCTGTGATTTTACCAGGTACAAGCCTAGCCCTTTTCCATCAGTATGGGTGTGAAACCTTTTGTACATGCCAAAAAGATCTTTCCCGAACTGATCGAGGTTCATACCCAGTCCGTTATCAGCAAATGTTAAGATGATTCCCTCATCTGTTCTTTTGGTTGCAACTGAAATAATCAGTGTGCGGTTGTGTGAACGGTACTTGATGGCATTGCTCAATAAGTTAAACAAAATACTATTCAACAACGGCCGAATGGTGTACATGAATGGGGCTTCCGTGAAATCGATCAGAAACTCCGCACTCTCTGGAAGCTGATGTTCCAGGTTTTGATGTACCCGGTCAAATTCCTGTTGAAAAATTACTTTTTCCTTAATCCGGTAGATATCATTTCTAATATCAATGATTTTATTCAGGTCCCGAATGATAGCATCCAGTTCGTGTGCCGATTGTTTAAGCAGGCCCATCAATTGTAGCTGATTTTCGGAAAGGCCCTCAGTCTCCATAGAGAGTAAATTCTCTAACCCGATAAGCCTGGCCACAGGTGCGCGCAGGTTATGTGAAATGGTGTGGGAGAATTGACGTAATTCACTGTTGTATTTGGAAAGCTCTTCGTTGGCGTCAATCAGAGCCTTATTCTTTTGTGCTACCAGATCTTCCAGGTGTTCATTGTGTACATGAAGTTGTTCTTTTTGCTTTTGTATCACTTCGTATGCATCGCCCAGTTTTTCCTGGTTGGCCCGTAATTCCTCTGCTTGCGAAATCATCTCTTCGTTTTGCATTTCTTTTTCCTGGTTCACAAGTGCCAGCTGGTAATTTTGTTGTATGAGTTCGCGGTTGGTTGTTTCAAGAGTTTTAAACAGTTCAAGGTTTTTGTTGTCAGATTGATCAACCATTCTTTTCAGCATAAAGGCAGCCGACACCAAGGCCATAAACTCAATAAAGAATACCAGGTTGTAATAAATGAACGTATTTCTGTTTTGGTAGAAATCCACCTCTCTTCCAAATAGGGCCAGAATAAAATCATAACCAACAATACAAACAAAGCAGACAAAAAGGGTGAGAAAGATCCAGCGCTTTTCCCGAAAGGTATCGAATACAATTACAGGAATGATGCAGGTTGCCATGGTGAGTATGCGCGGTGGAAAATAAGAAGCGCTGTAGATGAGTGGAGAGGAGCTTTGAGTGCCCACGGCAATTAACCAAATGATTAAAACGGGAATAACAACTGATATAAGCGTTCGGCTAAAAAGATTATATCCATAATAATTTAGGATCGGAACTAAAGCATAGAAGATTAAACCAGTTGAAGCGCGCATAATTCCCGGTGTTACACTGGTAAGTATCACCAGAACCCCCAAAAGAATAATAGTCAGAAAGAAAATTATTGCGGCAATTCGGTTTGATAGGATGATACTTCTGAATAAGTAGGGCTGCGTACTATCTGAAATACCAAGTGTTGAATACCGCTGCCAAATTTCCATGCACAGAGTTTTAACGCAGTTAATATAAGTCCTTTTCTTTAATAGATTATGTGTATTTTCACCCTTATTTGTCTGTAGTATGGAAAAGTATGATCTTGTTGTAATTGGTGCCGGTCCATCCGGATATGCAGCCGCCATGCGGGCTATTGATTTCAAAAAAAAGGTTTTGTTGATTGAAAAAAATAAGGTAGGGGGAGCAGGTGTTACGAACGGTGCGCTGTCTTCCAAAACCTGGTGGGAGCTTTCCCGAGAAACGGCTTCCTTCCGAAAAAATTTGAAGCGATATAATATAAAGGCGCCCAGTGTCGACTATAAAGAAATTCAGGCAGAGGTACAACGTGCCGTTGTGGAAAGAAAAACCATGTTGCTGGAGCATATGGAGTTGCTCAAAAATTCCGGATACTTTACCTTTTATCGTGGAACAGCAAAATTGCTAAGTCAGCACGAAGTTGAGATTACAGGAGAATTTGGTAAGACAACCGTAGCCGCAGATTACATCATACTGGCCACAGGAAGCCGCCCACGCTATTTGCCTGAACTACCCATTGACGAGAAGGTAGTGATGACCAGCGAAGGCATTGAAGGGATGCAAGATTTTCCGGAGAGCATGGTGATTGTTGGGGCAGGGGTTATCGGGTGTGAATATGCCACTATTTTTTCCGGTTTCGGTAAAACAAAAGTGCACCTGATTGATAAGGGTGATCGCATATTACCCTTTGAAGATGAGGATGTGGTACGCGTGATTGAGCGTAACATGGAGAACAACGGTGTTCTCATTCATAGAAAGTCGCAGTTGGTGCGCATGGAAATCAAAAATGGCAGGGTGGAGTATGAATTGGAATATACCGATGGGAGCAAGGAAGTTTTTAACGTAGAGAAGGCATTGGTTTCGGTTGGGCGAGTGCCCAATTATGAATCGCTATGGGATCCTGATGAAGTGGATATTCATATATCCAAACGGGGTATCGAAGACAACGACACGCAAACCAACGTATCGAATATTTATGCGGTAGGTGATATTACGGCAGATATCTCGTTGGTTAATGTAGGTGAGTTGGAAGGCCGCTATGCGGTTGAAAAGATTTTTGGTCATCCACAACGCAAGTTGGTATACGAAAACATCAGCACGATTATGTTTCTGAGTCCGGAAGTAGCCGGAGTAGGATTAAATGAAACACAGGCTCGGGAGAAAGGTATTGATTATCGGGTGGTGACGCTTGATTATAGTTGCATTCCTCGCGCCATTGCCAAACGCAATACACAAGGTTTTATTAAATTATTGGTCACAAACGATGACCAAATGAAAATTCTCGGCATGAAAGTGGTAGGGCTTCATGCATCTAGTGCCATACAGGCAGTGGCATTGTTAATTAGTATGGATAAAGGAATTGATGAGCTGGCCGAGTGTGTGCACCCGCATCCTTCTATTACGGAGGGTATTCAGGAGTGCGTGCGCATGTTGTTGGGTAAGTCCATGTTTAAACCTAGCGTACTTCGTTCCAGACTTTCATGTCGAACGTGTACAAAGGGTGCGTATCAGGATATGATTTTTTAGTAATGATTACAAGACTAATACTTATTGTTGTTTTGTTTGCCACAACCTCATGTTTATACATGATGAAGCCGGTAAAACCTGTTGCACCTAAAAAGTCAGTGTATGAGGAAGTTGATCTGGAGGGCATGATCAGGCGGTATATCGCCAAGACGCATGGCGATGAGCCATCAATAGAAGGTATTTACACTGTTTCTGGCGAAGTGATTCGAAAAGGTAAAACGTTGCTCTCGTCTGTTGAGCGTGAAAGGACCATTGAGCGTAAGGATAATTATGCCCGTATAGCCATTTTAAAAGACTGGCCGGAATCAAATACGGAGTATGTGGAAATTTCATTGGAAGAAAAAAATGCGCCCCGGTATCCAATTGTTGCCGAGTTGAATGAGTTGGCTGAGGGTGGAGGTTTCATTTACAAGCATTTTGAACCAAAAGGAAAGGTGCTCACGTTTACGTTTCTCTACGACAAAAACAAACCCGATATTCTGGAAGGTGTGTATACAGAAACTAAAAATGACGTTGTGATTAAGTACAAACTTACTTACGTTAAAGTCTATCCGAAGAATAATAATTATAGATAGATTAGTTTATCGAACTAATAATAAACAGCAACATCCTGAAGCGCCTTTCGCTCCAGTTTCGGAACAAATGTTTCTGTAGCAGGATAGCCCACCGGGATCAACAAAAAGGGTCGCTCATTTTCCGGGCGGTTTAAAATTTTGGTTAAGAAATTCATCGGACTGGGGGTATGCGTAAGGGCAACCAAACCCGCAAGATGTATGGCGGCCAATAAAAATCCACAGGCCAATCCGACTGATTCATTTACGTAATAATTTGTTCCTTTTGTTCCGTCTTCTTTTAGATCATAGGCTTTTTTAAAGACCACAATCAGGTAAGGTGCAATTTCCAGAAAGGGTTTGTGCCAATCGGTTTGCAAGGCTTTAATGTCATCCAGCCACTCTTCACTCATGCGGCCGGTGTAGCTTTCATATTCTTCCTGTTCGGCTGCTTCTCTTATTTTTCTTTTCATTTCAGGATTTTCAACTACACAAAATGTCCACGGCTGCTTGTGTGCCCCGCTGGGTGCGCTGGAGGCTGTTAGGATAAGATTGTCAATCACCTCTTTTGGAATAGGTTTATTAGAAAAATCGCGAACCGTTCTGCGTTGGTTCATCCACTGGTAGAAGGACTTACTTCGGTTAATGACTTCTTGTTCGGAAAAGGTTTCAGTCACATGGCGAACAAACGGAAAGCCATTGATGGTTTTGGTTTCGGATGAATTCATGCTGAAAGATAGAATTCTGCCTCTAAACTTCGAAGCGCATCAATGTAAGCCGGTTGACAAAAGCATTGATAAATGAATTTTGTGGGACCTTTGCGAACTTCGCGCCTTTGCGTGATATTATTGATGACGCTTTTTCAATACCCCCTCCACATCCGAAAGGGTCTTATTCTTAGCCGCGAGCAGCACCAGGAAGTGATACATCAGATCAGCTGCTTCCCCCAGAAACAATTCATCATTTTGATCTTTTGATTCAATCACCAACTCTACCGCCTCTTCGCCCACTTTTTGCGCTACTTTGTTAATGCCCGCCTGTAATAGTGAGGTTGTGTACGATCCTTCTTTTGGATTTGCTTTTCGTGATTGAATGGTAGTTTCGAGTTCTTTTAGTCCGAATGATTGATTGGATTCATTAAAACACGTGTCGGCACCGGTGTGGCAAACCGGACCAGTTGGTTTAGCTTTTATTAACAAGGTATCTGCATCACAATCCGCAATAATGTCAATAACCTCGAGGAAGTTTCCGGAAGTTTCACCTTTTGTCCACAATCTTCCTTTCGTGCGACTAAAAAACGTTACCCGTTTTTCGGATTGTGTTTTAGCCAACGCCTCTTCGTTCATGTATCCCAGCATCAAAACCTTTTGCGTGGTATTATCCTGAATGATGCATGGAATCAATCCGTTGTTTTTATTGAAATCAGGTTTCATAGTCGTACGGGTATCTTGTGGTTTTGTAAAAATGATTTGAGTTCCGGTATGCGAATCTCACCAAAGTGAAACACGCTGGCAGCCAACGCGGCATCGGCTTTAGCAAGCGCAAATACATCAGCAAAATGCCCCATACTACCGGCACCGCCAGAGGCAATGACAGGGATGGTTAGTAATTCATGCAGTTTGGAAAGTGGATCAATCGCAAACCCATTTTTGGTTCCGTCATGATCCATGCTGGTAAACAGAATTTCTCCAGCTCCACGATCTTGCCCTTCTTTAGCCCAGGTAAAAAGTTTTTTATCGGTTGGATTCTTTCCGCCATGCGTATGCACAATCCAGGCATTGTCGATTTTTCGGGCATCAATGGCCAACACAATGCACTGCGCACCAAATGCTTTTGAAAGTTCGCTGATCAGTTGAGGATTTCTGACAGCCGATGAATTCACGCTTACTTTATCAGCACCTGCTTCCAGCAAAGGCGCTACATCTGCTACTGAACTGATGCCACCACCAACCGTAAACGGAATATTAATGTGACGCGCAATTTCTTTTACCAATGAAGCAAATGTTTTGCGCTGCTCCTGTGTTGCTGAGATGTCGAGAAACACAAGTTCATCTGCACCTTGCGTTGCGTACGCGGATGCCAGCTCAACCGGATCACCTGCATCACGTAAGTCGACAAAGTTTACGCCTTTTACGGTGCGACCGTCTTTAATATCCAAACATGGAATAATTCGTTTCGTTAACATGGTTAAGGATTGATGCTTTGAAGTTCGGTCAGGCTAACCCTTCCTTCGTAAATGGCTTTTCCAACAATGGCGCCATACAATCCGGTAGCCTTTAATTGCTTGAGGTCATTGAGGTTACTCACACCACCACTGGCAATCAGTTTTAGCGAAGGAAACTGTGTAAGCAGCTTTGCATATAAATCCACATTAGGTCCGCCAAGCATACCATCTTTGCTGATATCAGTACAGGTAACGTAGGTGATGCCAATCTTTTGGTAATTGGAAATAAAATCCTGAATGGAGAGGGAAGAGGTTTCCGTCCATCCGCTGATGGCAATGCGTTCTTCACGCACATCGGCACTGAGAATAATTTTATCTGCACCAAATTCATCAACCCATATCGAAACTTTCTCAGGCTCCTTCACTGCCACGCTGCCCAGGTTAACTTGCTTCACACCAAGTTCTAAAAGTTGTCGTATTTCCGATTTGGTTTTGATGCCTCCTCCAAAATCTACTTTTAAGGACGTACTCGTACAGATGGATTCCACCACTTTCCAGTTTGTTACCTTGCCCTGCTTTGCGCCATCCAGGTCTACGAGGTGCAAGTACTCCAATCCCGCTTCTTCGAACGTGCGGGCCACGGCAACCGGATCGGTTTCGTAAACTTTCTTTTGTGCATAATCGCCTTGCGCCAGGCGTACACACTGTCCGTCAATAATATCAATGGCGGGTATAATCTTCATATATCCAGAAAGCTTTTTAAAATTTTTTCCCCTGCCTGTGCCGATTTTTCCGGGTGAAACTGCACGGCATAGAAATTATCTTTTTTCATGGCTGCACTGAACGGTACAATGTAATCACTGACAGCCGTTGTAAATTCATTGACCGGCACATAATAACTGTGTACAAAGTACACACTGCTATTCTCTACTGATTTTTCCGGCCAACTGTTGGTCAAGGTCAGGTTGTTCCAACCCATGTGCGGCACTTTAAATTCTTTTGTAGCCTCGAACTTCTTTACCACTTCATCAAAAATGCCCAGGCATGGCGTATTGTTTTCTTCTGAGTGTTTGCACATCAACTGCATACCTAAACAAATTCCTAGCACAGGTTGTTTCAGCCCGCGTATTACCTGGTCGAGCTTCTTATTTTTTAAATACGCCATTGTGGTACTGGCTTCACCCACTCCTGGAAATATAACCTTATCAGCGGACAGAATTTTTTCAACATCATCGGTTATTTCAAAGTCAACCGTTAATCGTTCTAATGCGTACGACACAGATTGAATATTGCCAGCGTTGTATTTTAGGATTACAGTTTTCATTTTAATCTGTGTTAAGTATTGCAAATCTGAGCCCTGAGGCTCTCGAAGGGCGGTTTACCTTACAACATTCCCTTCGTACTCGGTAACTCACTTCCATCTTTTTTTACCGCCATCTTAATTGCTTTTGCGAACGCTTTAAAAATGGCTTCTATTTTATGATGTTCGTTCGTGCCTTCTGCTTTGATGTTCAGGTTGCATTTGGCCGTATCGGAAAATGATTTAAAGAAATGCAAAAACATTTCCGTTGGCATCTCGCCAATTTTTTCCCGCTTGAATTCGGCTTCCCAAACCAACCACGGCCTGCCGCCAAAGTCGAGGGCAACTTGTGCCAGGCAATCATCCATGGGTAACGCAAATCCGTATCGTTCAATGCCCCGTTTGTTACCCAAGGCTTTCAGAAATGCTTCACCAAGTGCCAGCGCTGTATCTTCAATGGTGTGGTGTTCGTCAATGTGCAGATCGCCTTTGGTGTGAACAGTTAAATCAATATTTCCATGTCGTGCGAGTTGATCAAGCATGTGATCAAAAAAAGCTAGCTCTGTGCTGATGGATGACTTTCCATTGCCATCAAGATTGACCGTAATGGAAATATCGGTCTCTTTTGTTTTACGGTTTACTGTTCCGATCCGTGGGGTTTTCGATAGGAACTCGTAGATGGTTTTCCATTCTGTAGTGATCAGGCTGTTTGATTCTGCGTAGGCGGATGCATTCAGTTTTTCTTTAAGTGATCCGTTGTTGATCAGAATTGCTTTACAACCCAGATTTTTGGCCAGTTCAACATCGGTCAGCCTGTCGCCAATAACATAGGAGTTGGCTAAATCATAATTCCCCGAAAGAAATTCTGTAAGCATACCGATACCCGGTTTGCGTGTAGGTTTATTTTCGTGCGGAAACGACTTATCAATGCATATTTTGGAAAACCGAATGCCTTCGCCTTCAAGCGTCTTCAGCATCTTTTCTTGTGCCGGCCAGAAGGTTTCTTCCGGAAATTTCTCCGTGCCCAATCCATCCTGGTTGGTCACCATCACCAATTCGTAATCGGTTTCTGCTGTAAGCTGACTAAGCCAACGAATTACACCGGGGTAGAACTCCAGTTTTTCCAGGCTATCGATTTGCTCATCCGGAGGTTCGATAATTAAAGTGCCGTCACGGTCTATGAATAAAACACGTTTCATAAGGTCTTCAGGGTTTCAATGAGTTTTAAATTTTCTTCCGGTGTGCCAACCGTAATGCGTAAACAATCTGCACACAATACCACTGTTGAGCGGTCACGGACAATGATGCTGCGCTCAATCAATTGATCATAAATATGACGTGCGTCTTTCATTTTAACCAATACAAAGTTAGCATCGGTAGGGTAGACGCGCTGCACCATGAGTAAAGATTGTAATTGTTTAGTGAGTACTGACCGCTGGTGCAGAATCGTATCAACCTGTTTGTTTTTTTCTTCAACAGTTGAAAGTTTTTCAAGGGCAACCTGTTGGGTGAGGATGTTGATGTTGTACGGATACTTGATTTTGTTCAGCACCGAAATAATTTCTTCTGAAGCAAACGCCATCCCCAGTCGCAAGCCGGCCAAACCCCACGCTTTGGAGAAGGTTTGCAAGACAATCAGGTTCGGATACTTTTCTAGGACGGGAAGAAATCCTTCGTCATCAGCGAAATCAATATACGCTTCATCCACCACAACGATGCTGTTAATACGTGCAATCAGTTCAATTATTTTTTCTTTGGAAAGCAGGTTGCCTGAAGGATTATTGGGTGAACACAGAAAAACAACTTTTACTGATCCATCCAGCGCTTGTTTAACAGCTTCCAGGTCTAAATCGAAATTTTGATCAAGGGTAGCCCGCTTAACGGATACGTTATTTATCCCTGCACAAACGGCATACATGCCATACGTAGGCTCAGTTATTAATATAGAGTCCTTACCAGGTTCACAAAATGCGCGGATAATCAAATCGATGGGTTCATCGCTTCCGTTGCCAAGAAATATTTTCCCCGCCTCAATGCCTTTCAACTCACTGATGCGTTGCTTTACTTTTTTCTGCAGCGGATCAGGGTAACGGTTATAGGCCGATGGAAATGGATTTTCATTCGCATCCAGGTACACGTCTGCCGTTCCCTTGAATTCATCCCGCGCAGTGGAGTAGGGCTTGAGGTTTTTTATGTTTTCTCGTAAGAGTGATTGAATGTTCATGAGCGGATTTGATGTTATACGTTGTTAAGTCGAATGCTGATGGCGTTTTTGTGTGCGATTAATTCTTCAGCTTCAGCCATGACCTCCACTACCGGTCCGAGTTTTTTAATTCCTTCCTCTGAGATTTTCTGGAAGGTGATGTATTTCAAAAAGCTTTCAACGGAAACGCCTGCATAGGCTGTGGCATAACCATTGGTTGGCAAGGTGTGGTTTGTTCCAGACGCATAGTCACCCGCAGCTTCGGGCGTGTAGTTGCCGATGAACACCGAACCAGCATTGATGATTTTTTCGGCAAGCGCATCAGCATTTTTCGTATTGATGATCAGGTGCTCAGCCGCATAGAGGTTGACAAAGTTTAGTGCTTCGGTTTCATTGTCAATTATCAGTGCACGACTGTTTCTTAACGCCTGTTCTGCAATTTCTTTTCTAAGCAGTGTTGCCAACTGTTTTTGAACTTCCTCCTGAATTTTTTCTGCAAGTTCTGCACTGTTTACTACCAACATCACCTGGCTGTCGGTACCATGCTCAGCTTGCGACAACAAATCGGCAGCAACAAATGCAGGTGTTGCAGATTCATCAGCCCACACCAACACCTCGCTGGGGCCCGCTGGCATGTCAATGGCCACGCCTTGCTGATTAACCAGTTGCTTGGCTTTGGTAACGTATTGATTTCCCGGTCCGAAAATCTTATTCACTTTCGGAATGCTCTCTGTACCATAAGCCAATGCAGCAACAGCCTGTGCACCTCCTGCTTTAAAAATTTTGGTTACTCCTGTGAGGTTTGCTGCGAATAAAATAGCCGAGTGGATATGGCCTTGCTTGTCGGGCGGAGAAACCAAAACGATTTCGCGGCAACCCGCCAGCTTAGCCGGGATGGCCAGCATGAGCACGGTAGAAAACAAAGGTGCAGTTCCTCCGGGAATATAAATGCCCACCTTTTCAATTGGTACACCTTTGCGCCAGCATGAAACACCAGCCATGGTTTCCACGTTCACCACTTCGCGAAGTTGCGCCTGGTGAAATTTTTCAATATTCGCAGCCGCGACTTGTATGGCTTCTTTCAGTTTTCCATTAAGCCTATCAACAGCGCGTTGAATTTCTGTCTGGCTTACAGCAAGTTCATGTAATTCAACTTTATCAAATTGCTTCGTAAATTCTTTCAGTGTGTAATCGCCACCTTGCCTCACCCGTGCCAGAATATTCTTCACCGAACTTTCCAGAAACTCCAATTGAAGTTGCGGCCTTTCACAGAGTTGTTCCCAGGTGTTTCGTGATGGATTGTTGAATACTTTCATCGTATATGTTGATCGATTTCTTAATTAGGTTGCTTCTTTAGTCTTTCAGCTTACTACTTGTGTCTATAAAATCATCTTCTCAATCGGTATCACCAAAATGCCTTCTGCCCCCAGCTTCTTCAACTGATCAATCTTTTCCCAGAAATCATTCTCATCTACAACCGAGTGCAACGAACTCCAACCGGGTTTGCTTAGCGGCAGTATGGTCGGACTTTTCATCCCCGGAATTACATTCGTGATGGGCTCAATAGCCTCATTCGGGCAATTCAATAGAATGTATTTGTTGTTGCTTGCTTGCTGAACGGCTTCCATGCGGAAGACCAGTTTGTTGAGGATTTGTTTTTTGCTTGCATTGAGCTTTCCTGCAACCAGTACCGCTTCCGATTTCATGACCAGTTCCACTTCCTTCAATCCGTTACTGAGTAGGGTGCTGCCGGTGCTCACAATGTCGCAGATGGCATCGGCCAGACCAATACCCGGTGCAATTTCTACCGAGCCACTGATTTCGTGAATGCCGGCTTTGATGTTGTTGCGTTTCAGAAAATCGCTGACAATGTTAGGGTAGGAGGTGGCGATGTTCTTACCCTCAAACCAACTTATACCGGTGTATTGTTCCGTGCGTGGTACGGCCAATGCCAATCGGCATTTGGCAAAGTTGAGCCGCTTGATGATTTCTCCTGCTTTCTGCTTTTCTGCAAAAATGTTTTCACCAATAATGCCTGCATCGGCTACACCATCTTCAATGTATTGAGGAATGTCATCATCGCGTAGAAAAAGTACTTCCACCGGAAAATTGGAAGCCTGTGTTTTCAATTGATCCTTTCCGTTGCTGATGCTGAGTCCGCAGTCTTTTAATAACTTCAACGACCCTTCCTGCAGCCGCCCTGATTTCTGAATGGCAATTCGTAATACTTCGTTCATTTCAATTTAATTTATCTTTTGCTCTAACCCGAAGCCTGAGCCTGTCGAAGGCTGAGGTCAAAAAAAAAGGCCTGCCGTAATCGCGGCAAGCCTTTCTTCAAAGTCTTTATAGTTTAGTTAAAACATAAACCTGCCACGCATCGTGCTGTTAACATGATGATGGTGGTGATTGTTTATGTTGTTTGTGTAAATCATTTTACGGGCGTAAAGAACGCATCCGGTGGCGACTTCTCAAAATTTCTTTTCACTTTTCTTGCGGCAACACCCAAACCGATGCTCAAAATCAGGAAGAAACCACCTACTCCGCCAAAGATTACGCTGATCAGGTACCGGTCGTTAAACGAGTCGATAATGGCTTCGTTGGGGTTTTCAGGGTTGAGCAGCAAGGGTACTTGTTGGCCCACTTCGTAGTCGGGCGGACTGGAATAAAAGCTGCTTTGGTATTGGCGCAGTGTATCCTGATACGTGTACTCCACCAAAGGAGCCAATGACCCGGTTTCATTTTCAGTCAGGTTAATGACTGTGCCTTCTATTGGAATACCCTCATTGGCAAAGCGGTTTTCATAGAGGTACATGCCAATAGCCACACCGGCAAACATCAGCGTAACAAGAATGAAAAATATCATGAATCCGTTGAGCACCAGCGACAGGCAGCCCCCTGAACCGCCAATGGCGCGCCCCATCTGCTTCCCCATTTGCGGCACAATTACATTGGCCATGGGGTTTTCCCGTTCGATGGTCAAAATGAGTTGGTCCGCTTGTTCATCCGTTACCTGAAACTTTTCTTTTAACAAAGCTTTTGCTTCGGTACGTTGACCGCTTCGGATGAGGGCTGTAACTTGTTGCCGGATTTCCTGTTGTATGCTCATGAAGATTGATCAAACGAAGATAATTAAAATTTTAAGCCTGCTGTTATTTCTCTCCTCGCTGGCCTGTTCTGATAGTATTGAAACACGCAAGCAACGCTTTCTTTTAAAGGGAAATGAGTTGTTGATGAAGCAAAACTTTCCGTTGGCTGTAAAAAATTACAATGAGGCTTTGAAGTTGGACTCCTGTTATGCTGATGCACACAACAACCTGGGCACCGCCTACTTTCGGCAGAAACAATTTGCGGAAGCCTTGCAGCATTACCAAACCGCCATCGGCTGCAAGCCCGGTTTTTTGAATGCCATTTTTAATCGCGCCAACACGTATTACGAATTGGAAAAACTAGACGAAGCCCTTGCGGATATAAAAACCATTCGCGCCACTAAACCCGATACACTGCCCGTTCATTTCCTGGAAGGATTGGTGTACACCAAACAGCGTAATTATCCGGCAGCGCTTGAAGCATTTAATCGCGGGTTGAAACTTGATTCGATCAATGCCGAACTGTGGGTGAACATCGGCACCGTGCATTACTATGCACACGCTTACGCGGATGCGAAACGTGCATTGGAGCGTGCCGTTGTGTTAAACGACAAAGAAGCCAATGCCTGGAATACTCTGGCGATGGTGCTTGCAGCAGAAGGCAACTTACCAGAAGCGCATGCACAACTTAAAAAAGCACTCGACCTGAAACCACGCGATGCCTACTACCTGAACAACCGCGGCTATTTGTTTTTGCTGGAAGGTGATTTTGAAAAAGCGTTGGAAGATATCAACCAAAGCATAGCCCTCGATCCGTATAACGGTTGGGCATATCGCAACAAAGGCATCTATTATATAAAGAATGCAGATTACACTTCGGCCATTCGCCTGCTTACACAAGCCGTTTCGTTAGATCCATTTATCGAAGAAGTGTATTACTACCTGGCACAAGCTTACATCAGCAGTGGTGATGCCGTAAAAGGCTGCGAGGCCTGGGCCGAATCGGTGAAGCGCAAAGAACGTACAGACGCATCGTTTCCTATGTGTAAATAATCATAGATCCTTTAAACTCTGTGGCTCTCTGCGCATCCTCTGTGATCTCTGCGGTTAAAAAAATTAAACCGCAGAGTGCGCTGAGAAATCGCAGAGGCTTAGCGCAGAGAATACACCTTATCCATTTTCCAAACGTGTAATCAATTCCTTTTTTATCAGGTCAAAATATTTCGTAATATTGATATAATCTTAAAACAATTCGGTTATGTCAAAATCAATGGATCGTAAAAAGGAGACCAAAAAAGCTCCCAAGAAAAGTTTGAAAGAAAAGCGCGCTGAAAAACGCGCCAAGAAAGGTTAACAGTAAGCCCATCTTTCAGGTGGGCTTTTTTAATATCATCCGTTATTGCGAGACTGCCTGCGGTAGGCAGGCTGAAGTTCTGAGGGTGGGTGGGGCGAAGCAATCACACACTATATAGTTTGGACTAAACGTAATGTGCGGGATTGCTTCACGCCAGCGCTTACGCCAACCCTTCCGTTCGCAATGACGAAAAAATCCCGTCATTGCGAGGAACGCTGACCAGGCTTTTTCACTTGTATAAATCGTTCGCGTGACGAAGCAATCCCATACTATATCATTTAGACTAAACGAACTTTTGGGATTGCCTGCCTGTTCGGCAGACAGCCTTCACGCCAACCCTTCCGTTCCTGCCTGCAGCAGGCAGGCGCTATGACGAATTCTTAAAAATTCCTCGTATCTTCATCCACTCAAATCTCTATAAATGAAAAACATCTCCCTATTCATCATCCTCCTCGCAACACTTGCATCCTGTACCACCAAAAAAGAAACCGCCACCGAAGAAACGTGGATACAACTCTTCAACGGCAAAGACCTTACCGGGTGGACGCCAAAAATCTCCGGTTACGAAGCGGGCGTTAACTTCAACAACACCTTCCGGGTGGAAGATGGCATTTTAAAAGTTTCGTACAGCGAATACGATTCCTTCCGCGGGGAGTTTGGGCATTTGTTTTATAAAGATGAATTTACCCACTACCGTCTGCGCATTGAATACCGCTTTGCGGGCGCGCGTGCACCGGGCGCGGCCGACTGGGCTTTTATGAACAGTGGCGTAATGGTGCATGGCCAACGCGTGGAGACGATGGGTGTAGACCAGGATTTTCCCGTTTCGCTCGAAGCGCAGTTTTTGGGCGGTACTCCCGAGCGCCAACGGTCTACCGGTAATTTGTGCACACCCGGCATGCATATATACCTGGCCGACACGCTTAATACCGTGCATTGCATCAGCGCGCCAACCAAAACGTTTATGGAAGGCGAGTGGGTAACCGCAGAAGTAATTGCCTATGGCGACAGCCTCCTGCACCACGTAATCATGGGCGACACCGTGCTCACCTACACGAAACCAGTCATTGGTGGCGACTACCTACCCGAAAACTATGCGATACACGCAGGCACACCGGTTAAAGGCGGCACTATTTCACTGCAAAGCGAGAGTGCGCCCATTGAGTTCAGAAAGGTGGAGTTGATGGTGTTGAAGCAATAGCCCATTTTAATGTTTGTTGTTGATAAATTTTCAATTGACTGTTCTGAGAATATTACTGATGATATTTTTATTCGAATATATCTAGATACAGAAGGGGATACATATACATCAGCCTTGAACAGGTATTTCAGAAATGAACTAACAATTAAAAAGCCTTGGATTGGGTGGTTGATACGAATCATAAACAATTTGAACTCCGTAGAACAAGGTTAGGAATATTAAAAGATGGTATTTCTATGTTTGAAATCCATGGGAAGTTAAATGAAAGTAGTAGGGAGCTTCATATTGAAATAAAACCGAAAAGGTATGGCTTACTTGGATTCTTATGGTTAATAGCGTTTTTGTTTATTCCAGTGTTTACTTTTTTTAATGACTTATACGGATGGGTGATTTTTAGCTGTGTAATAATTCTTGAGATTCTTCTTGTGATTCTGGATTTTAGGAAAACTGAGGAGAGTTTTAAGGACTACCTTATGCAGGTAATGAATGTGCATTCAAAATAGTTATACTTTAAAACTTTTACTACTTTGTTGGAGAAGAACTCCAACAAAGCGATAAGAATCTTTTATTTTATGACAAGAGCATTATTTTACCTGATAATCGGACTTCTAATTTCATGTTCTCAACCAAATAAAAATACCGAGACAGCAGATACCTTAAGAACAACAGAGAAAGCAGACACCATAATACCAACGGTGACAGCAAAAGAGGAGAAAGATATAGCGACAAACACAAGTTCTGATTCAGACGAAGAAGACTGTATATTTAACAACGACTACAAGGGACTGACAACTAACTGGCTAGCGGAACTTAACATAAAGGACTTCATATGGAGAAATGACCTTAAAAAAGCACTCGTTTCAATTGGACAAGACACAGTTTTCTTTTCAAAAGGTGGTTGTACTCACTCAGGGCTTTTAGTTGAGTTGAAATTGACCGATGACAGTTATCCTATCACAGACTCGACATACTGGATAAATAAAGTGCTAGAACTTTCCATAGACTATAAAATGGATCACTACAGTAAAATGATCAGAGAAGGAAAAATAAGAAGAGCACACAGCGGACAGAAAAGCGTTTGGTACGAAATTGAGGATGATGACCCGGAAGACAATCTGATTTATAATGGAATTGAAATAGTACATGACGGACGTAACAAAAGAATAAGTATTAGCCAATATTTCAATTGAATGGAGATAAAGCTACCGAATTCATTAAAAAAATACAGAAATGATGACGATCATAAATAATGTTTGGCTGATTATCGGTGTTGTTAATTTCATCCTAATAATAGTTGCGGTTATTGTAATTGTTTACAACAAAAAGATGACAACAACTGGGAGAGTGTTGAGAATATTGGAGATTATCATTCTACCATTACTGGGACCAGTATTTACCTTGATTGAAGTTTTACATTGGAGAATGAAAGATGAAAAGAACAAAAGCAAAAATGGAGTGTAAGAACGTTCTAGCCGTTGTTGGTCTTCTTGACCAATAACGTATTAGGAGTGCATGTTTGTTTGAAAAGAACTCAAACGATGGCTAACTTGTATCTAATACAAGTAGAATAGGGATATGAGGTATATCGTTCAGGTAATAGTACTTTTCGTCACCGCCTCATTTTGTTCAGGCCAAAACCTTCATAGCTATACCAGCGATGGACTTACGCTTTACTATGAGCAACACGGCAGCGGTCCAGCGTTGTATATTTTGTCGGGCGGGCCGGGCGAGTATCCGGGGCAAAGCTACCGCCAGCTGGCCGATAGCCTGAAGAATTGGTACACCTGTGTTATCGTACATCAGCGCGGCTCGGGTAAATCGCGCAACATACTTATTAATGAAAATACCATTTCCATAGCCCGGTACACCGATGATCTTGAACGCTTGCGTCAGCACCGTGGCGATAAGCAAATTGCCCTGCTGGGTGTTTCGTGGGGCGGACTGTTGGCCATGAATTATACGGCACAGTATTCCAAATTTGTTTCGCACATCATCCTGGTGTGTTCTGCGCCACCATCCTATAAACTCTGGAATGTGTTGTATGACAATCAGTTTGCAAGACGTTCCGCAGTTGAATTGGATTCACTTAACAGGCTGCAGCAAATCTTTTCTGGTAAAACTGAACGCGAGCTTGATTCATTGAAACGGGCTGACTCGTTGAACAAAATAGTATTGGCCTACAAGGAATTTATTCTCATTCACGTTCGGGCTATGTATCACGACAGGAGTAAAATCTCCCGGAAGATGTACGAGGGGTTATTTTACGAGTTTAATTTTCAGCCTATCCCTATCATCGATAAAGAAGTACTGGAAACAAAATTCGACATCACCGATAAGCTAAAGAAATTAAAAACTCCGGCCTTGATTGTCTATGGCCGCCAGGATGATCAGGGTGAGTCGACATTTTACATGCAGCAGGAATGTTTTCGAAACAGTGAAATGCATGTTATTGAACAGTGCGGCCATGAAATTATGGAAGAACAGCAGGAGGCGTTTTATCGGATACTATTGGGGTATGTGAAAAAGATGAATTCAAAAGGAAATTAATTATACGTTTTTAAAATAATGATGGAAACTATTTTATGAAGAAAATTATATTCATCATCACTTATTTCACAGCACTTCAGCTGAATGCTCAAGTCATAACTTTAAATACAGGATTATCCGCATCCAAATTTAGTTGGAATGCAACGCCATTAGGTTATACACCACAAGATGAAGTCGCAAGAAACAGCTCAGTTTTTCTTGGCGTAACTTATTATAATAAGAGACATTTCAGTTTCTCCAGTAATATTGGATATGTGTCAAAAAAGCATAGTGGACTAGTCTATTTTCCCTGCGGAGCAAACGCTGCCTGTCAGGGTAGGTCTGTTACGGTTCTCAATTATGTGTCAATAAATACAACAATCGATTTGAAGTATCCAACCCGTTCAGGCATTGTCCCATTTATTGCAGCTGGTCCGCGAGTGGATATTTTGGTTGCAAACAAAAGCAACGCTTTTAGTTATTTCCAAACCCAGTTTGATGTAAATCAGATACAATATGGTTGCACATTGGGATTTGGTATTAGGTATGAAATATCAAATGTTCAAATTGGTTTGCGGACTGATTTTCTTTTAAACTTCAACAACACCTCTGAACTGAAATTTGAAACCATGGATGAAACTTTTATATTCTCCGAGCGTACACAGTTTTTTGGACTTACTCTTGGTTATAAACTTAAATAGAATCAGTATCATGAATATCCAGTAGATCGTTTATGAAAATAACGTTCGATAAAATCACAATGGAGAAACTTCATGAAGTTAAAGCCATCTACGACTGGTACATAAGAAACGCTACCGCCACATTTCACACCGAACCCATTACACTTGAGCAATTGCAAGAATTTATTTTCATCAATCATCCGCTGTACAAATCTTATCTGATCTATGGTGATGATAGACTTGCCGGCTACTGTTTCTTAACCTATCACAAAAAGCGACCAGTCTATGATCGCACTGCTGAAATCAGCATTTACCTCAAGCCGGAGTTCTCTGGCAAGGGAATCGGGAAAGCAGCATTGAGATACCTGGAAGACGTTGCAAAAGAAGTAGGCTTAAAAAACCTGGTAGGCGTAATTACCGGTGACAACCTTTCCAGTATCGCGTTATTTGAAAAAGCAGGTTTTGTAAAGTGTGCGCATTTTAAAAATGTAGGGGAGAAGTTTGGAAAGGTGCTGGATGTAGTGGCGTATCAGAAGGAGATTGGTCTTTGATTTTATGTAGATAGTAATGCGCGTGGTGATTCCCCCTTCGGGCCCGCATGACCTTACGGGCAGGGTTAGGGGGCGTGCGTGGGTGATGGTATTATCAAAAAACCTCGTATTTTTAATCTTCACTTAATCCCATTCAAAAATGACCATCGGAATTATTATTGCCATTGTGGCTGTCGTGCTGGTTTTCTATGTAATCGGCATCTACAACAACCTGGTAAAACTCAGAAACAGAAGAGAAAACGCGTTTGCGGATATTGATGTACAACTGAAACAGCGCCACGACCTCATTCCTCAACTGGTAAACACAGTTAAGGGTTACATGAAGCATGAAGAAGGCGTACTCACCAAAGTAACGGAAGCCCGTAGCAAAGCCATGAGCGCCAGCAGTATTGACGGTAAAATTGCAGCAGAACAGCAATTGTCAAGTGCGTTGGCTGGCTTGCGCATTCAATTGGAAGCCTATCCGGATTTAAAAGCCAATACCAACTTCATGCACCTGCAAAGTGAAATATCTGATGTGGAAAATAAATTGGCTGCCGTGCGCAGGTTCTTTAATTCGGCAACCAAAGAACTGAACACCGCCATACAGGTTTTTCCCAATGTATTGTTTGCCGGTATGTTTGGTTTCAGCACCGCGGCTATGTTCGATTTAGGTGAAGAGCGCGCAGCCGCCACTAAAGCTCCTGATATTAATTTCAATTAACCGATGGCCGGTTATGTTGGGATTCATACCCAGATAAGCCGGAACAACCGGATGTCTGTGTTATACCTGCTGGCCTTTCCGGCATTGGTGCTGGGAGGTGTTTATGCTTTCTTGTATTTCACTTCGGGAAGCGAAAATTATCCAACCGATATTAGCCGGGTAAACGAACTGTTTTTGGTTGTGGCTCCGTGGGTGGCAGGAGTTGTTGTCATCTGGTTTCTGATCGCCTTTACGCTTCACAGCAAGATGATTGATGCGGCCACCGGGGCTAAAACCCTGGAGCGCAAGGAAAACATGCGTGTGTATAACCTGGTAGAAAACCTGTGCATGACAGAAGGAATGACTATGCCCAGAATTCACATCATTGAAGATCCCGGATTGAATGCTTTCGCCAGTGGCTTGACTGAGAAAAATTTTACTGTGACCCTGACCCGTGGTATTATCGATAAACTCACCGATGATGAACTGGAAGGCGTGATTGCGCATGAGTTGATGCACATTCGTAACCGTGATGTGCGGTTGTTGGTGATCACTATCATTTTTGTAGGAATTTTTTCGTTTGTGGTGCAGATTCTGTTTCGTAGTGTATTGTACGGTCGCGGCCGGAGCAGTAACAACAAAAAGGATGGCAGGCTGATTATTATCGCGTTGATCATTGCCGCAGTCGCTTACTTTCTTGCCTTGATGTTTAAGTTTGGCTTATCGCGTAAGCGCGAGTACATGGCCGATGCGGGTGCAGCCGACATGACCAAGAATCCGCAGGCATTGGCTTCTGCCTTGCGGAAAGTTTCAGGTAATCATGAAATCAGCACTGTAAAAAATGATGAAGTAAAGGAGATGTTCATTGAAAACCGCCCGGATAAATCGTCCGGGTTCATGACTGCGCTGGAAGGATTATTTGCCACACATCCGCCCATTGAAAAGCGCATTAAGATTTTGGAGGAGTTCTGAGATGTACAGTTTTTCAGCAAAGTATTTTCTGATTTTATTTCTTGTCGTCAGTTGTGCGAAAACCTCACAGGAAGAGTCAGAGGTTTACGTTACCGGTGCCATGCGCAACGTGATGTGGAAGGGCGAGTTGCAGGGCACGATTGATCTGGATTCGCTTCGGGATAAAGAAAATCTTTATGGACTTGGACCGATTGAATTTCTGGTGGGTGAAATTTTAATACTGGATGGCAAGTCGTTTGTTTCGCGCGTGTTAACAGACAGTACCATGTCGGTTACAGAAACCTTTCAGGTGAAAGCACCTTTTTTTGTTCATGTGCAAGTGCCGCAATGGGAATCATTCGGTTTACCTGATAGCGTTACTGAACTAAAGTCGTTGGAAGGATTTATTGATAGCATAATGACAAACCAAAAACATCCTTTTGCTTTTCGGTTAACCGGAAAAATCAGCAAGGCTACTATTCATGTTGTAAACCTTCCACCGGGCTCTACAGTATCTTCACCGGATGAAGCGCACCAGGGTCAGGTTAACTATAAAGTAGTTGGTGAGGAAGTTGAAATTCTTGCCTTTTTTAGCAGGCGCCACAAAGGCATCTTCACCCACCACGATTCCAACATGCACCTGCATTTAATTACACGTGATAATTCCATGATGGGCCATGTTGATAAGTTGGAATTTGATCGTGGTGCCATGAAGTTATGGCTCTCATCACAAGAATAGTAAATCTCAAATCCGAAATCTTGAATCTTAAATCAAATTACCCCACAACCAAAAATTTAACCCCAGCCGACAGCAACACCACAAATAAAAAGGTGGTAATCAGTTTGGTGTTGAATTTCCCTGAACCCAAATGAGCTCCGGCATAGCCGCCAATGATCACAACGGGAATAAAGTATAGAATTTCTTTTGACAGATTGGGTAGGGAGGTGTAATGCCCGGCCAATCCCAGCAGCGAGTTGCACAAAATAAACAGAGCCGCAATGCCCGAGGCTGTGCGCAGGGTAGTTAATCCCATTAAAATCAAAATGGGTGAAAGAAAAATGCCACCGCCAACGCCTAACAATCCCGAAAGGAAACCAATCAGTGCACCGATACCCAGAGCCAGTACAAGGGAAATGGATTTTTTCTGATCCGTTGGTTTCAGGTATTGTCGTGCCAGCAACATGGCGGCTGATCCGATGAGAAAAAGTCCGGCCAGTTTTTTAAACCAAAACGGATCAAGCTGCAGGTATCCGCCCACAAAAGCCAATGGTATGGAGGTTAGCGCAAAAATCAAAAAGAGTTTTTTATCGAAGTATCCGGCACGAATGAATTTGTATGATGCAATGAGGGAGACTACAATATTGAGCGTGAGCGAAACCGGTTTCATGGATTCCACCGGAAAGGAGAGGAGCGCCATCACCGCCAGGTATCCGGAGGCTCCCGCATGTCCCACTGAAGAATACAGGAATGAGATCAGCAGAAACAGAAGACTGCAATATATAATCATATCTGACTCCATGAGGGCAAGATAATATTTAGATTAGTAATTAAAGTTGCTAGAATGTTGTACAGTTACTATAATTTTAGAATCGAAGCATTGTCCCCCGCTGGCGGGGGTAGGGGGTGGAAAAAATGAATGCTAACAAGAAAAATTTTTACGCATATAATAGGAATCTTCAACCGTTTGCCAACCGGCTGCGTAAGGAGATGACTAAAGCAGAAGCTTGCCTTTGGAAGTATGCCCTTCGAGCCGGCATGCGCAAGGGATATGGATTTAGAAGACAACGACCGGTACTGGAGTTCATTGCTGATTTTATGTGCTTGGAATTAAAATTGGTGATTGAGGTAGATGGCATTACACACACATCGGAGGAAACGGTGGAGAGGGATAAACGAAAGGAGGATCGGCTAAGAGAAGCCGGTTTTCATATACTCAGGTTTGACGATGATGAGATACTGAATAATATCAACTGGGTGGTTGAGGCGATTGATTTGAAGATTGAAGAGATTGAACGGAATGAGGCCTTACCTCTAAAAAAGAGGAGGCAGAGGGTGAAGACCACCCCCTTACCCCCGCCAGCGGGGGATAATCTCACCGATGAAACTTGAAGCGAAATTTCTAATACATATTTCGATGAAGACAACTAGTTATAGAAACATTAATTGTTTGAAGATTTAATCACTTTATAAAAAATAGCATGTCAATGGAACAACGCCTAACATTAATCACACTTGGAGTTGCCGATGTGAATCGGGCCACCGAATTTTATGAACAAAAGTTTGGCTGGAAGAAAGCAGCATCGAGCAATGATGACATTACCTTCTTCATGCTGAACGGAATGATGCTTTCACTTTTCAACCGTGATTCGTTGGCAGAAGATGCTGCGGTAAGTCCGGCAGGAACCGGTTTCAAAGGCTTTACATTAGCGTGGAATGCCAGAAGCGAGGCGGAAGTTGATGCTATTGTGAGTGATTTGAAAAGCAATGGCGTTACTGTGGTTAAAGAGCCGCAGCACGTTTTTTGGGGCGGGTATAGTGGTTATGTGGCGGATGTGGATGGTAATCTGTGGGAAATTGCGTTTAATCCCTTCTTGCCGATGGATGAACATGGCAATGTTGTGCCTGAGTAAGGTCTCAAATTAAACGATGCTGTTACGTTTAATTCTCATCATTTAGCCGTACCTTTGCAACGCAATTCTTCTGCGGGCGATTTGATTTTAGCCATCCTTTCATCTGCATTTGAGAAACCGGAATTCGACTATCACTAAAACACCTTTAACGTAAACTATGGCGAGATCACAGGAAACATTCAGCAAAAAAGAAGCAGAGAAAAGAAAACTTCAGAAACGCAAAGAAAAAGAACAACGCAAAGAAGAACGCAAGGCCAACGCCAAAGAAGGCAAGAGCCTGGAAGAAATGTTTGCCTATGTAGATGAAAACGGGAACCTGTCCAGCACGCCTCCCGATCCGTCAAAAAAGAAAGAAATCAAGGAAGAAAATATTTTACTGGGTGCACGAAAAGAGGAGCCTGTTAATCCTGCCGATCTGATCCGCACCGGAAAAGTAACCTTCTTCAACCAGGGAAAAGGTTTTGGTTTTATTCGCGATTTAAAAAGTCAGGAAAGTGTGTTTGTTCATGTTAATGGTTTACAAACACCAATCGCTGAAAATGATATGGTAACCTTTGAAGTGGAGCGTGGATTGAAAGGACTCAACGCGGTAAAGGTTAAGAAGAAGGCATAGCAGCTGGTGCTGTAGCAGTAAAATAAAAAAAGTCACGGTTGCCCGTGACTTTTTTGTTTTTGTAAACTGATTAAAGCTAGTTTATTACCTTTACGTTTACTGCGTTCATGCCTTTTTTACCACGTTCGGCATCGTATTCAACCTGATCGTTCTCGCGGATCTCATCAATAAGACCTGAAGAATGAACGAAGATGTCTTCACTTGAATCACTGGGTTTAATGAATCCAAAACCTTTGGTTTCATTGAAAAATTTTACTGTTCCTTGCATTGTTAAAAATTGTTAAAAAATTAATTGTTTACGTGTACGAAGCACCTAGTCTAAATAATTGCAGTACCGCTTCTGATAATTTATTCCGGAGTGGAATGAATGGGAAGGATGTTGAAACTAAAAAGGTAAACCAACAATTTCTGTTGGGTTCTAAATGTTAATACAGATCAAAGGTAGGTATTGCGCGTGCTGAAACCTATTTATTTTAGCTCATACGGGTGTTTTATTTTTATCTGCGCACAAAACATCGTTTTCAGGGTTATTACTGTGTTTATTTTTGTACTTTTATAGCTCGCTTTGCGGATATCGCTTCATTCTTTACGTTAATTTATGGAAACCGGAATTTTCTTCAGCTCAATGATTCACAACGCTTACACACCCATTTGGAATAAATACAGACCTGCACTGCTTAATTTAATGAAGGCTGCAGCCGATGGACCGCAGGAATACAAGTTCTCCAGCCATGAACTAAAAGGCATCAATCCAAAGAGCAAAACATCGTGCGCATTTGAACTCCAGGTTTACCAGGGAAAAGCAATTAACCCGATCAAAAACTCTGAAATTGCACAAGGCTTATTGAGTATGTTGCAGCAATCACGTACCGCTACGGAGTTGTTTGAAAGTGCTACCTATAGTTTTCAACTCGATAAAAATTACATGCTTCACATCGAGCGGCAAGAAGCACCAACGGAGTCTAACTAAACTGCTGTCCGCAGCGTTCAGTTTCGGGCGCTCAAAAATTCATTACAACTTTTTTACCGTTTACTACATCGGATAGGCGAGTGGTGGCATCTTGATTTTGCTTCACGGCAACAGGTTCTACCTTGCTCTTCAAACCCCTTGTAGTATGCTCAAGAATTACCTGAAAATTGCTTTTCGTGCATTGTGGCGCAGTAAGGCACACACCTTTATTAATGTAGCTGGGCTTAGCCTGGGTATCGCCTGCTGTATGCTTATTGTGTTGTTTGTAAAAGATGAATGGACATTCGATGCCTTTCATCAGAAAGCTGATCGTATCTACAGGGCTTTTGTAAAAGAAGACTATGGAAAGGATCAGCAGTTTTTCAATACCGTTACCCCATTTCCGTTAGGACCAACGTTGTTGGAAAATGTGCCTGAAGTGGAAGCACAGGTTCGCATTAATCGCATTGGCTCACAAGTAAAAGTGAACGATGACCAGTTCTCGGAACAGGTTACCATAGCAGGACAGGATTTTTTTGAGGTTTTTGATTTTGAATTGATTGAAGGTGATAAAGATGTTTTACGCCAGGCCAATCATGTGGTACTTACTGAACGTTACGTTGAAAAATATTTTGGAAAGGAAGATCCGCTAAATAAAATCATCACCATAGAATTAAACGAAACCGCGGAAGCCTTTACCGTAAAAGCAGTAGTAGAAGATATCCCAACCAACTCGAGCATTACGTTCGATCTGCTGATTTCTGATTTAAACTTTACCCGACTTTATAACGAGCGTGTGCTCACCTCCGCCTGGTTCAACGTTACACCGGAAACATACATTCTACTGAAGGAAGGAGCCGATAAAACAAATGTTGAAAATAAGTTTCCGCCAATCTTTCGAAGTGCATTGGGTGAAGAAGCGTTTAACGAGAGTAAGTATACAGTTGGCCTTCAGCCCATCACCTCCATCCACCTCGATACCAGTTTTCCCGCTGGCCTTGCTCCCGTAAGTAACCCACGCTATGCGTATATTCTTAGCGGTGTTGCCTTGCTGATTTTGTTGGTGGCGTGTATCAATTTTGTAACACTCTCTATTGGTCGTTCACTCAAGCGCGCCAAGGAAGTAGGCATTCGAAAAGTGGCTGGTGCCATGCGTAGTCAGTTGATCACCCAATTTATTGGAGAAGCGGTAATCGTAACCATCTTTTCATTGGCGTTCGGATTTCTGTTGGCTTTGTTGTTTTTGCCAACCTTCAATCAAATGGCAGCCAAGTCGCTGAGCATTGGCTTCAATGCATTTACGTTACTGGTAGCTGGAAGTCTGGTGTTAATTATTGGATTGATTGCCGGTAGTTATCCGGCTTTTGTGTTATCTAATTTTAAACCGATCACTATTTTGAAAGGCAGCGTACAGGGTGTAAGCAGCAAACAAGGGTTACGCAAAGTATTGGTTGGCGTTCAACTTGTTTTATCTGTTTTTCTTATTTCCAGTACACTCATCATGCGCAATCAGCTTGAATTTTTGCAGAACAAAAACCTGGGATACAACCGTGAACAATTGGCGGTTGTGCCGTTAAATGTTACGCGCGGTGGAGGAATGATTGAGCGGATAAAGACCGGCTTTGAAAAAGTGAATGTGTTTAAGCAGGAGTTGAGCAGAATTCCGGATATCGCGGGCATTTGTGGTTCATCGCACGATTTTGGTAATGGGGCGTGGGTCAATATCGGGTATACCGATGATAACGGATCATATCGGACATTTAATCTTAATACGGTTGAACCGGATTATTTTCCTGTGCTGAAGATGGAGTTTGTCGCTGGAAGGAGCTTTGATAAGAATAATGCTTCCGATGTACGCAGAGCTGTTGTCGTAAATGAAGCCTTTGTAAAGGAAATGGGTTGGAGCGATCCGATCGGGCAGCGTTTTCCGGGTAAAAACTTTCCCGATCATGAAGTAATCGGAGTGGTGAAGGATTTCAACTATGAATCATTATACACCCGCGTAAACCCGTTAGTGATTGTACTTGATCCAACCATTCTGGCTCAGGGTATTGAAAATATCATGGTGGATAATAGCCCGATGCCCAAACTTTTTCTAAGGCTTAAGCCTGGAAATATGATGGCTACGATTGATGAGGTAAAATCAGTATGGGATAAGTTAACGGGAGGTGAAGAGTTTGTGTTCACTTTCGTGGATGAACAACTTGCACAGCAATATGCGCGGGAGCAAAATCTGGGTAAGATCATTCGCATCGCTACGCTACTTGCTATTATTATTGGAAGTTTGGGGTTATACGGACTGGCTTCATTAGCCATGCAAGGCAGAACCAAAGAAATCGGCATTCGAAAAGTATTGGGCGCAACTGAAAAATCCTTGCTACTTTTATTAACAAAGGATTATGTATTTCTGGTATTGGCTTCTATGCTGATATCCATTCCCATTACCTGGCTAGTCATGCGCGATTGGCTTGCGGGATTTGAGTACCGGGTCGACATAGGGGTAGGGGTGTTTCTTCTTTCCGGATGTGTTGCGTTGGGTATAGCCCTGTTAACCATCAGCTACCAGGCCTTGCGCACTGCATGGACACAACCTGCCGAAACGTTGAAGTACGAGTAGCTAAGTTGACAGTTGTCAATAGCTCATTTGCCAACTGTCAATTTTTTTAACGATTTCTTTAACAAAATGTAGACTAATCACGTATATTAGATTTACAAAATATATACAAATGAGCAAGGAATACCTCGGAGAGTTTGAAGAACTGGTACTGACCATGGTGGGGATTTTAGGCGAAGAAGCTTATGGAAACGCCATTGTTCAGGAAATTAAGGAACGTTTAGGGCGCGAAGCCAACCTGAGTGCCGTGCATGTTACCCTATACCGGTTGGAGGACAAGGGACATGTAAAGTCGCGAATGGGAGGGGCCTCAAACACACGTGGGGGTCGGAGAAAGCGTATCTTCACCATTACCAATGCCGGTGTGGCCATGCTGAAAGCCATGAAAGAAGCACGCACTGATTTGTGGAAACTGGTGCCACAACTAAAAGCCGTATCGGTTTAATCATGAACAACCAACTCCATCCGCCTAAGCGAGCGCTTCGATTTTTGCAGTGGTTTTGCCCACCTGCCTTGTATGAAGGCATTGAAGGCGACCTGCTTGAAGCGTTTGAAGATGATGTAAAGGAGGTTGGTGTAAAAAAAGCACGCCAACGATTAATATGGGGTGTGCTCCGTTTCTTTCGACCCGAAATTATTTTACGAAACCGATTTTCAATTCAACTATTCAACACCATTATGTTGGGAAATTATTTTAAAGTTGCCGCGCGCAACATGGCCAAGCGTAAGCTGTATTCATTCATCAATGCCATTGGATTAAGTATTGGCATTGCCTTTTGTGTACTCATTTACCTATACATCGAAGATGAGCGAAGCTTTGATCAGTTTCACGAAAACAAAGATTACATCTATCGCTTAAACGAAGCCAGTTACGACACCTGGGCCGCACAGAGAGGTGAAAACGTAATGCGTAAAACAGCTTACCTGCCGTTACCATTAGGTACAGCAATGAAAGATGAAATTCCGGAAATAAAGTACCTGACACGTTTCAATGCTGGGGGGCAGGCCATATTCCGGTATGGAGAGAAAGTGTTTACAGAAGACATTGCCTACGTTGAGGCTGATTTTTTTAAGATGTTTACCTTTCCGGTTATAGCAGGTTCATCCGATCAGTTTTTTAAGGATAAGCACGAAGTGGTGCTTACACCGGAAATCGTTACCAAATATTTTGGCAAGGATGATCCGATTGGTAAAGGGATTACACTTGATATTCAGGGGGAAAAGGAGTTTACGGTTACAGGAGTAGTGGAAGCACCTCCATCTAATTCAAGCCTTGAGTTTAAAATACTTGTACCTCTTGAAAACAAACCGTGGTACGAGCGAAATCGAGAGCAATGGGGTAGTTACTCCTATCCAACCTTTATTCAACTACACGAGAAAGCCACTTTGGCTCAACTTCAACAAAAGTCCGATACGCTGGTTCAGCAAAAAATGGGTAAGCAACTTGAAGAATGGAGAAAAGATGCCAATATACCCGCGGAGTATCCGGTGTTTCAATTAACGTTTACCAATCTATCCGACATTCACCTGGATACCGAAGTAAGCTGGCATCGTGTGAGCGATCCGAAATACTCCTGGATTTTGGGTGGCATTGCCATGCTGATTATTCTGATCGCCTCCATCAATTACATTTCGCTTGCCCTTACTACTTCCGCCTCACGGAAAATTGAAGTGGGCATTCGCAAAGTGGTAGGGGCGCATAAGAGGCAATTGATTTCTCAATTCGGATTAGAGTCGCTGGTGCTGGCGTTTGTTTCCCTGGTATTTGGTTTAGGGTTGGCCACCTTGTTTCTTCCAGCGTTCAACGAATTTACCGGAAAGGGAATAAGTTTAGTCAATGCCAATCTCTTTCAATTGATAGGCGTTACAGTTGGTCTAACCGCAGTAGTGGGTTTGGTGGCAGGAAGCTATCCGGCTTTATTCTTATCCGGATTTTTACCGGCAACTGTTTTAAAGGGTGGATTTACCTCTAAACTGAAAGCAGGTTTCACCAGGCCATTGGTTGTTTTTCAATTTTTTCTTTCAGCATCTATGATCATCTGTTCGGTTATCATGTATCGGCAGATGGAGTTTATTGCTACCCGGGATCTTGGCTTTGACAAGGAGCAGGTATTGGTGGTGCCAACGCAAGCAGGCTGGAATGAAGAAGCAGATAAAGTAGTGGAGCAGTTCAGAATACGAGCAGAAACAGAACCAGGTATAACGCATGTAGCAGGTACAAGTTCATCTTTTAACCAGGGATGGTCTCAGTATGGCTATAAAATCAAGGATGAGAATAAAGCGGCTTTTGTTTACCGGGTTGATCCGGCCTATGCGGATTTATTAAACCTTGAATTTGTAGCCGGAAGAAATTTTGATGAACGCATAGCCTCCGATAGCACCGCGGTTGTGATCAATGAAGCCCTGGCCCGCGATATGGGCTGGGAGAATCCACTGGAAGAGCACCTGAATTGGCGAGAGGATTCTGTAGGCCTTGGCGCAAAGGTAATAGGCGTACTCAAAGACTATCATTTTCTTTCATTGGAACGAACCATAGATCCGATGTTTCTGTCCATGGATAAGAAGCACACCGGTTACCTGACTACCATGTTGGTGAAACTTTCACCGGGCGATACGCCTGAAAAACTTGATCGGGTTAAACAGGTGTGGACGGAACTGTACCCTGACAAACCTTTTGACTACACCTTTATGGATCAGGATGTTGAAAATCAATATCAAGCCTATGCGCGTTGGATGAAAATCACAGCCTTATCAACAGGCTTTGCGATTTTTATTGCGTGTCTCGGCTTGTTTGGGCTGGCCGGTATAAATGCGGTTAACCGTACAAAGGAGATCGGCATTCGTAAAGTTATGGGTGCAGAGCTTAGCAATATTTTTATGATGCTCAACAAGCAGTATGTTTGGCTGGCCATTATTGCATTTTCATTGGCTGCACCGGTTTCCTGGTATGTGATGACCAAATGGTTGGGAAGTTTTAAATACGCCATCACGATGAGTTGGGAGTTATTTGCGGTAAGTATGTTTGCCGGTCTGATATTGGCATTGTTTACCGTAAGCTATCATGCCATTAAAGCCGCACTGATCAATCCTGCAGAGACGTTGAAATACGAGTAAATAAATTGACAGTTGACAAAAGGCAATTGACAGGTCTGTTCATTGTCAATTGGGACGTTGTCAACTGTCAACTATTTTTTGCCTGTTAGCGTTTTCCTACTTTTACGTTATGAAAGCATTCGAGCAAACCGTTACGGTGCAGCAGCAGGATATTGATGACCTCAACCATGTAAACAACGTTGTGTATGTTCAATGGGTGCAGGATATTGCGTCAGCGCATTGGAATGTTTTGGCTACGCCTGATATTAAAAACAAATATTCCTGGGTGGTCCTCAAGCATGAGATCGAATACTTTTCTCCCGCTGTATTGCATGATGTATTAACGGTAAAGACCTGGGTTGAAAAATCGGAAGGTGTTCGTTCGGAACGTCACGTTGAATTTTACCAGCAAGCAAACCAAAAGCTGGTGGTGCGCGCGAAAACCACCTGGTGTTTACTGGATGCAGCTACCATGCGCCCCCGGAGAATCGAATCAGATATTCTGAATCTTTTTCACTAAGCGTTTAGCAGCGCGATCATTTTTTTGCGGTAATCTGCATCCGGCAATTTGCCAAATCCTGCCATGGCATTATCAGCCATGTGGTGTGGCTTTGAAGTGCCAGGTATTACACACGTAACGGCAGGGTGTGAGAGAATGAATTTCAAAAAGAATTGTCCCCAACTGGCGCAATCAAATTCGTTAGCCCATGCGGGTAAATTCTTTCCGCGCACCCGGTTGAAGAGTGCGCCTTCTTCAAACGGTCGGTTAATCAAAACCGATATTTTCTTTTCCTGCGCCAGGGGTAACAGGCGTTCTTCTGCCTTTCGACTGAGCAGTGAATAGTTGATCTGAAGAAAATCGATCGGTTCACGCCTCATGATCTGCTCTACCTGATCATAAGCGCTTTCAGTGTAATGCGTAATGCCGATGTAGCGAATCTTTTCTTTCGCTTTCCAATCCCGCAAGGTAGCCAGGTGTGTTCGCCAATCCACCAAGTTGTGAATCTGCATCAAGTCGAGTTGCTTACGGCCCAGCAACTGAAACGATTCATTCATTTGCTTGATGCCCTGATCTTTACCGGTGGTCCAGACTTTTGTGGCAACAAAAAGTTTATCGTTGATTTTTAATTCGGTGGAAAGATCACCAACCATTTTCTCTGAACGACCATACATGGGTGAGCTATCCACCACATTGCCGCCCTTTTTAAGTAATGTCGTTAATACTTCTTTAAGCGGATTAGTTGCTGTTGGGCTGTCACCTACGTCAAAGGTTTGCCAGGTGCCCAATCCAACTACAGGAATTTGTTCACCGGTGGATGTGTTGCGTTTGATCATGACAGAATTTTGAAGAAATGAAAAATGAGGTAGTATGGGAAGCGCAGCCAAAGCTGATAATTGTTGCAAAAGCTTTCTTCTCGTAATCTTCACGTAACGAAGATACCGCATTCTGTTATGAATTAGGAATTACTTTTGGGGCGGATAATCTCTTAATACTTTTCCAATTCCCCTACGAATGTTTTTAGGTGATAAATCAGGTGGGCTCTCCATGTATCCTTCTGCCTGACTTTGCCACACCACCTCACTGCGTTGACGGTCGACCATGTGAATAAGCAATGAACCCTTGGTTAGCGTGATGGATTCGGGTTGGAGGAATGGCGTGCGGTAGTAAGTCGGCTCATCTTCAATGCCGTGGTAGTAAATCACTTTTTCGTTTTCTATCGTGATGTGAAAATCAATTAGTAAATCCGGTGTATTGTTATTGTAATCCAACCCTTTCAACTTCATTTCAGCAATGATGGCCCCTTTAACGGTTTCCTGAACCAGGCTGTCATCCAGGTAGGCTGGTCCGGTAAATGTAAACTCACAACCTTGTAACCAGCAGAAGGTTTTATACTGCGTGAAATCGGCTTTTGGATCGTATTCAGTTTTAATGGGATCGCAACTGGCGAGCGCCATTAAGAAGATCAAAAAGAGTATCTTTTTCATGGAAGTAAGTTACCCTCAAAAAACAAAAATGGCTACGGAATTTAATCACGTAGCCATCTGATTTATGTCAGGTATGACTTACGCCAATTCGCGCAAATCAACTGGTACCACTTTCGATACACCCTTTTCCACCATGGTAATACCATAGATCACATCCGTGGAAGTCATGGTGCGCTTGTTGTGTGTTACAATCACAAACTGCGAATCCTTGCTGAAGCTTCGGATGATGTTGTTGAATTTATCGATGTTGGCATCATCCAATGGAGCATCCACTTCATCAAAAATACAGAATGGTGCAGGCTTCAACAGGTACATGGAGAAGAGCAAGGCAGTAGCGGTAAGCGTTTTCTCCCCACCCGAAAGCTGGTTGATCGTCAAAGGGCGTTTGCCCTTCGGCTTGGCAATGATGTCGATTTCTGATTCAAGTGGATTGCTTGGGTCAACCAGTTTAAGATCGCAATCATCTTCTTCATTAAACAATGAACGGAATACGCGTTTGAAGTGATCACGAATTTGATTGAATGCTTCCATGAAAGTTACGCTGGCCGCACCCTCAATTTCACTGATGGTATTCAGCAGCGATTCTTTCGCTTTTGCCAGATCTTCCTTCTGTGCGTTAATGAAGTCGTTACGCTCTTTGATTTCCGTGTACGCTTCCATCGCCATCGGGTTAATCGGCCCCATGTTGTCTAACCGTTCGCGGATGCGGGTAACTTCATTGCGTAACTTTTCCTCACTGAGTTCAGCAAGCTGCTGCATCTCTTCCGGTGTTGCCTGTTGGGTAACGGAATCCAGATCCACCTGAAACTCAACGGATAGACGTTCCTTTACTGAGTTGAGGTGTAACTTACTTTCATTTAACTGGCTTTGTAATTCCATCAACAGGTTGTCGATCGTGTTTCTGGAATGTTGAACTTCGCGCAATTCTTTTTCTACCTGATCAATGTTGCCTCTGGCTTCGTAATATTCTTTCTCGGCTTCATTTACACCACGCTCCATGTCTTCTTTCTCGGCATACATGGCAATCAGGTCAGTATCATTCGCCTGTGTGGTTTCGATGATCAGCTTTACTTCGTCTTCATTCTTCTTCAGCTCTTCAGCATTCAACTCAATACGTTGCCCGCTTTGCTGCATGGATTCCTGCTTGAAGCGAACCTCCTGTTCAATGCTCTTTACGCGGTTTTCCTGCTGATGGTAGGCAATATTCTGTTCATTAAACGCTGCCGACTTCTGACTTAATAATTCATTTTGTGTAGTCAGCTTTTCAGTGAGTTCACCCAGGCGTTCTTCCTGTTGCTGAACTTCCAGGTTTAATTGTGTTGCTTTTGGCTTGAGTTCATCAAGTTCTTTCAGCAGGGTATCAATTTTTTCTAGAATATCTTCTCTGCGCAAATCAGAATTGCTCAACATTTGAGAAAACTGCTCGCGTTTGGTGCGGAAGGAAACGTATTCTTCATTTACCTGGCGGATGCTGTCCAGCATTTCTTCAATCTGCACGCGTATTTTGTTGTTACGCAGTTTTTCCAGGTCGGTCTGGCGCTGTACCAGGCTTTCGCGCGTTTCGTTGAGTTTACCCGTAAGTTCCTTAATTTCTTTCTCCAGTTTCTCCAGGTTTTTAGCGCGACCGATTTTCTTTCCTTCAAACAACCCAACCGATCCACCAGAAAGACTGAACCTGCGCTTGGTCAGTTTACCACTCTTGGTGATGAAGGTGTTGTCATCATCTGCCGGTATGTTACGCGGGTCGCCTTCGTAAATGTAAACACGATCCAGAATGTGCGACATCAACTTGCGGTACTTCGGATCGAACTCGATGATCTGCGTAGCAGGGAAGGCATTGTCATAAATGCGGGTAGGCGTAGGCTCAAACTTCTCGAATGAATCGAGTATAAAGAAGTTTGCTTTACCTTTTGAAGCATCACTTAGTATGTTGATGGCCTCATACGCTTCCGATTCATGTTCAACAATATAATAGTTGAGGTAGCTCTCCAGGTAATTTTCAATCGGTACACGGTATTCTTCAGGGCAAGTTAAAATATCGGAAAGGAGCGGGGCGTTCTTCGCGATTTTCTTTTTGAGGAATTTGATGGCTTCAGGGAAACCTTCCAGATTCTCAACCAATGATTTGGTCAGGTTATACTCGTTTTGCCGTGCATCTAACTTTCGACTGATGGACGTCATCTCCTCCCGAATCATCTCAATGGTTTTTTCCATGGATGAAATCCGCGAAAGCGTATCTTCTTCTTCTTTTTTCAGTTCTTCCAGTGAGCCATTCCGCTTATTGATTTCTTCCTGTAACTCAACCAGTTTCTTTTCAAACTCTACCAGGCTTGCACTTTGTTTGCTGGTATCGGTGGCTGTACGGTCAAGTTCCTGCTTGAACGAAGAAACCTGTATCTCCCGGATTTCTACTGCCTTGTTGATTTGAAAACTTGCCTCCTGCTTTTCGCGTTGGGCCTGACGGAACGAATCTGCCTCGGCCTGCAATGAGGCGGTGGTTTTCTTTTGCTCTTCGTATTCTGCCTTTAATGAATCAAGCTTTTGACTTATTTCTGAAAGAATCTGAAGCGCAGCTTCTTTCTCCGTTTCTAAACTTTGAATACTGAATCGTGCGCGCTCGTTACTCTTCTTGTCTTGCTCAATTTGATCACGCAAGTTGTTAGTACGATCATTCAGATACTTCAGTCGCTCATTCTTGATTTGCTTTTCACTTTCGTACTGACGGATTTTTGCTACAAACTCATTGATGGATTTCTGTCGGGAAGAAAGCGTTTTCTCTTTTGTTAATAAATCAACCTTGGCTTGTTCAATGGAAGCTTCTTTTTCAGCGGTATCCGATGTTAGTACAATCTTTCGATCGTTTTCTTCCTGAATTTTTTGATTGATGCTGTCGAACTTCTGCTTTTGCTGGCTCACCACCACTTTTGCCAGGGTAATGCTTTTTTCTTTGTACTCGTCTTTAATGCGGTAGTAGTTCTCGGTTTGCTTGGCTTGCTTCTCCAGGCTCTTCATGTTCTTCTCAATCTCGAACAATAAGTCCTCTACACGTTCCAGATCGGCATCTGTATCTTCAAGCTTCTTGAGTGTTTCCTTTTTGCGCTTTTTGAATTTTGAGATTCCAGCTGCTTCTTCGAACAGCATCCTGCGGGAGTGATCCTTATCATTAAGCAAATCATCCACCATGCCCAACTCAATAATGGCATAACTGTTCGAAGCGATACCTGTATCCATAAACAGGTTGGTGATGTCTTTTAAGCGGCAGGTAACTCCGTTTAATAAGTACTCACTTTCACCCGAGCGGTATAACCTGCGGGTAATCGTTACCTGCGAATATTCGGTAGGTAGAATGTTTTTGGTATTGTTAATGGTAAGGGAAACCTCCGCCATTTGTAGTGGCGAGCGTCCGCTGGTTCCGTTGAAGATCACGTTCTCCATTTTTTCGGAGCGGAGTGCACTGGTTTTCTGTTCACCCAGCACCCAACGGATGGAGTCTACAACGTTGGACTTACCACAGCCATTAGGCCCTACAATACCGGTAATTCCTTCGTCAAAATTGATTACAATCTTATCGGCAAAACTTTTAAAGCCTTTGATTTCAAGCTTGGCTAATTGCATGAATAAATGTCGCTAAATAGTGGTTGTTAAAAAATGAAGGCAGCAAAGATAAACTGAAAAGTACACATGCCAAATGCACAGCAGGCAGTTATGGCGCAAAGGATTTAAACACGCTGAAAAGCGTTATTTTTCGAAAGAATTCAGTATTTTTAGATACTTTTGCTTGCTATGGACAGTCTTCAATTTTGGCTCTACGTAATTATCGGGGTGATTTACCTGATCAGTCAGGTAAGAAAGAAATCCCGTGAGGCCAAACCAGAATCACGACCTGCAGAAAAGCCGGTCGTTAAAACCGAGACTCCATCCACCCGTTGGAAGACTGAACCCACTGCTTCTCAGCCTTCAACCACACAAAAGCCCATGACTTTTGAGGAATTGCTGCGCGAGATCACGGAAGGCAAAACTGCCAAAGAGCCTACGTATGAACCCTACAAGCAACCGGAATATGTGGATTATGATGATGAGGTTGTAGATGAGGAAGAGGTATTGCAGGAAGAGGCTCAAGAGGAGGTTTTGGTAGATTATCGCAAGACGGATTCTATCTATAAGCAATTTGAAGACGCCAAGAACTACGATTATGCTGCCAATGCGCTGGAGAATACCTGGAAACTGGAAAATGTGGACATGAAGTTCGGTAAGTTCAAGGAGTTCGAGGGTGAGCGTCAGCGCAATTTATTGGATGAATATACGCGTGATTTACGCGACCCGGATGGCTTTAAAAAGGCCGTAATCCTTTCAGAAATCCTGAACAGGAGGCATTTTTAACGCCAGAAAATTGATTTTTTAACTAAAATATTACACAGCTTGGAGATGGGTTTCATTCGTGCTGTGAACTTTTTGTAGGGGAGATGAATAAACCTGATCTTTACATGAGCTGTAAAGGCATTTTTTTAGGGTTACAATAATTTTTTGGAAGCGATATATACTATCTTAATTTTTTTTATTTTCACTTGAGATGACAAAGATCAAACCCTTATTAATCAGTATTTTAATTTGTTTTTTGCTGGGATCAGGAACAGTAACAGCCCAAGTAAGTGGTTGTGATGAGATTCTTGTTGAAACAAAAGTTACTGAACCTTCAAATGGACGAAATGATGGTAAAGTTGAATTTAAGTTCAAGGATGACTCCAAGTCTTATAAGATATTCATTACCAACCTTGATCCTAAAAATTCTAAAAAGCCATTAACCAACAATACCGCAACTGGCCTCGGTTTAGGGTTTTATGATTTTTTAATAATTGATCAAAGAGGATGTTTTAAGGAAGTCACCATTTCTTTCAAAGGCAACAAAAAATGATTTTGGGATGAGTACTCTTAGAAATATAGCTTTTTTGTTGTTGACACTATCATCCTTGGCTTCATACAGCCAAGCAGTAGTAGTTATTGATCAGGTTAAGAATTCATGTGGAGGTTCATTCAATGGTTCTTTTCGATTAACAGTTACCAGTGGTGTTGAGGAACTTCAATATTTTATTTTTGGGATAGGTTTCGGTGATATTCAAACAGGATTTTTGGATGTTGGAGTTCCGGTTACCATTACAGGACTTCGACAAGATAATTATTTGCTTTCAATCCCAGATGGCGACATCTCTAATCCAAACTTTAACACTTTCGTACTTATTGGGAATTCGCCCGTAATAACTGGATCAATTGATCCGGGATACCCCGTTAACAATAGTAGCTGCAGTGCACCAGACGGTCAAATAAATGTATCATTGAGTGGTGGAACAGGAAGTTACATATATGCATGGACGGGTCCAAGTGGCTTCACAGCCAACACGGAAGATATCAGCGGCTTGGCAGGAGGAAACTATTCGCTAACCGTAACAGACGATGGCTCAAATTGTACATTCGCATTAGGTCCGATTTCAGTAACCGATCCACAACCGGCTTTACAAAATGTAAGCAATTCAGGTACTCAGCTTGTTTGTGTAGGGGGGGATGCTGTTGTTAATTTGTCGGGCTCAGAATCCGGAGTAACATATGAAGTTCTTGTAAACGGTGCCTCAGTTGGTATACCAACTGTGATCGGTACAGGCGGACCAATCAGTATTCCGGTTCCATCTGGCAATTTTACTGACGGTGATATTCTGGCCGTTGAGGCTCGTTTGGGTGTGTGTACTCCGCGTATTATGAATGGGGCCATCACAACTGATATTGTTGCGTTGGTATTAAGTGCCAACATCTCGAATAACTCGAGTTGTGTTACATTCAATGGTGCAATTGACCTTTCTGTATCGGGTAGCGCAGGGACTTTCCTTTATGACTGGTCAGGACCCAATGGTTTTTCTGCATCTACCCAAGACATTTCGGGACTTGAGGATGGAACGTATACCGTTGAAGTAACAGATCAGCCAAGTGGTTGTATTGTGACGTCTAACTTCGTGGTAGGAGATGATACACCAACACTTTCAGCGACAGCAGTAATTACCGATAACTCCCGTTGTATTGCGCCCTTTAATGGTGCTATCGATTTAACCGTAGCGGGTTCCCCCGGTCCATTCACATTTGACTGGACAGGTCCCAATGGATTTCTCGCCAGCACAGAAGACATTACCGCACTTGAAACAGGTGCTTACCAGGTCACGATTACGGATGACAATAGCGACTGTTTTATTGTTGAGAACTTCAATGTTGGTGATGCTACACCAACGCTAACGTTAACCAGTGTTGTTACGGATAATACCCGTTGCATCGCTCCGTTTAATGGGGCCATTGATTTAACCGTTGCCGGCTCTGCCGGACCTTTTACATTTTTGTGGAATGGTCCAAGTGGATTCACGGCAAGTACGGAGGATATTACCACTTTGGTGGATGGAGATTATGACGTATTGGTTACAGATACCGGTACGGGGTGTACTGCTGTTGCCACTATAACCGTTAACAATGCTGCACCAACGTTAGTGTTAAGTACAGTTGTTACCGACAACAGCCGTTGTGTAGCACCTTTTAATGGCGCCATTGATTTGACGGTTGCTGGTTCTGCAGGGCCCTTTACGTTTGACTGGTCTGGGCCAGGTGGTCCGTATTCAACGGAAGACCTTGCTAATCTTGATGATGGCGTATACACGGTGATTGTCACCGATGATAACAGTGGTTGTACTGCAACAACCAATGTTACCATTAACAATGTTGCTCCAACGCTCAACCTATCCACGGTTGTAACAGATAACAGCCGATGCGTTGCGCCTTTCAATGGCGCAATTGATTTAACGGTTGCGGGTTCTGCCGGTCCGTTTACCTTCGATTGGTCAGGCCCCGGAGGTCCCTATACAACTGAGGACTTGGCAAATCTTCAGCCTGGCAATTATTCCGTAATTGTTACGGATGTGCCAAGCGGTTGTACAGCAACGACAAATGTTACTGTAAATGATGCAACACCTGTGATTGTATTGAGCTCAACTTCGGTAGATAACAGCCGATGTGTAGCACCTTTTAATGGATCTATTGATCTTTCAGTAGCTGGTTCAGCAGGACCTTTTACGTTTGCATGGTCTGGCCCGGGTGGCCCTTACGCCACAGAGGATCTAACGGATTTACAGAACGGCATTTATTCTGTTACGGTAACGGATGTGCCAAGCGGTTGTACTGCAAACACAAACGTAACCATCAACAACATTTCACCAACCATTACGCTGAGTTCAGTAACGACTGATAATAGCCGTTGTGTGGCGCCTTTTAATGGTGCCATTGACCTGACGGTTGCCGGTTCTGCCGGTCCGTTTACATTTGCATGGACTGGTCCGGGTGGTCCTTATGCTACAGAAGATTTATCCAATCTGCAGGATGGGGTGTACAGCGTTCTGGTTACCGATGATAACAGCGGCTGCACAGCTTCTGCGAACATCACCATCAATAATACAGCACCAACATTAAGCCTGAGTTCAGTGGTTACGGATAACAGCCGTTGTATTGCACCATTCAATGGAGCGATTGATTTAACTGTTGCCGGTTCAGCAGGACCGTTTACATTTGACTGGTCTGGACCTAATGGCCCCTTTAATACGGAAGACTTAACAGCGCTTCAGGATGGAAACTATTCAGTACTGGTAACTGACAATACCAGCGGCTGTACTGCAACACTTAATGTTTCTGTTGGAAATACCGCTCCTGTGCTATCACTTTCTCAGGTTGTCGTTCCCAATTCGCAGTGCGGTACACCAAATGGCTCCATCGATTTAACAGTTGCCGGCTCGGCCGGGCCGTTTACGTTTAGCTGGACAGGCCCTTCCGGATTTAGCGCAAGCACGGAAGATATTTCAGGGTTGATCGGAGGGAATTACGATGTAACTGTTACCGACAATACAAGCGGCTGCCAGGTATTGGCGACCATCAACGTTCCGGATGCCACCGCTACGCTTACAATCACTTCTGTTGTAACAGATAACGATCGTTGTGTTGTGCCATTTAATGGTGCGATTGATATTACCGTAGCCGGTTCAGCCGGACCTTTTACTTTTTTGTGGAGTGGCCCGAATGGGTTTTCGGCAATAACCGAAGACATAACCGCATTGGAAAACGGTGATTACGATGTTACGGTCACCGAGACATCATCAGGTTGTGCGGTAAGCACTACCATAACGGTAGGGGATATTCGTCCAGTATTTACTTTGGCAACAACTTCCATTGATAATATTCAGTGTGCGGCTCCTTTTGATGGTTCAATTGATTTGACGGTGAATGGTTCAGCCGGACCATTCACTTTTGATTGGTCAGGCCCAAATGGTTTTATTGCCAGTACGGAAGACATCTCAGCATTGGAACCTGGTACCTATGATGTTACCGTAACCCATACGGCATCGGGTTGTGTTCAAACTACAAGCGTGATTATTCTGGATAATGCACCAACGCTTTCCCTTACATCGGTTGTAACGGATAATAGTGCTTGCGTTGCTCCATTTACAGGTGCAATTGACATTGCCGTAGCTGGCTCAGCCGGACCATTTACGTTTAGCTGGACGGGCCCGAGTAGTTTCTCAGCTTCAACGGAAGATATTTCTGGTATTCAGGATGGGACGTATACCATTGTCGTTACTGATGTTCCTTCCGGTTGTTCAATCAGCACCGATATTGTTGTAGGGAGTACAGCTACATTACCAACCATTAGTGCATCAACTGTTGTGGATAACGATCGTTGCAGTGCACCGTTCAATGGAGCAATTCTGATTACGGTATCACCTGCAGGTGTTTATTCGTACCAGTGGAATGGGCCAAACGGATTTACATCAACAGCCGAGGATATCTCTGCGCTTGAATCCGGTGCCTATAGTGTAACCGTAACAAATACTACTACTGGTTGTGCGGTTGTAGGAAACTTTAATGTAGGCAACAATGCTCCTGTTATTACAGTAACTGCTGATGCTATTAACGATAATTCATCCTGTACCGCACCTTTCAATGGGGCGATATTGATAACAGCTTCACCAGCCGGAACCTATACCTATTCATGGACAGGCCCGAATGGTTTTACATCCAGCAGTGAAGACATCACCGCAATTGAACATGGTGATTATATGGTAACCGCTACCAATACCGGTTTAGGCTGTTCGGTGAATGCCGTGTTTACTGTTGGCGATAATACACCAACCATTACCATTACTTCGCAAACCATTGTTGATAATTCAAACTGCCTGGCACCGTTTAACGGTTCTATAGACATTACCGCTGGAGGAACCCCCGGCCCGTATACGTTTGATTGGACAGGTCCTTTCGGATACATCGGGACAGGCTCAACCATAACCGATCTTCGCTCAGGTGATTATACCGTAATCATAGAAGATCAGACCAATGGCTGTACGGACTCTTATGTATTAACGGTTGGAGACAACACGCCTCCGATCACGGTTACATTAGATTCATCTGTTCCGAATACCACTTGCATTGCTCCGTTTACCGGTGCATTGAACATTACAGTTTCCGGAACTCCGGGGCCGTTCACGTTCGATTGGGATGGACCGAATGGTTTTGACTCTGCTGATGAGGATATTACAGCGCTTGTTCATGGTGATTATGACGTAACCGTTACCGATACCGGTTTGGGGTGCCAGACTACTGTAACATTTACTGTGGGTGATAACACACCAGTTGTGACGATAAGTGTTGACAATGTAACCAGTAACTCAACGTGCATCGCGCCATTCAATGGAGCCATTACAGTCAGTGGTGGTGGAACAGCCGGGCCGTTTGATTTTTCGTGGACAGGCCCGAATGGCTTTATAGGAACTGGAGCAACCATTACCGATTTGGAACCCGGTGATTATGAAGTTACGGCTGAGGATCAGATTTTAGGTTGTCAGTCGGTTCAAATTATTACTGTTCCGAATGCTGCTCCTGTAATTTCCATTACGCAAAACATTACGCCTAATTCAAATTGTCTTGCGCCATTTAACGGTGCGATTGAAATAACATCAGTAAGTGGAACGGCCGGCCCTTATGATTTTGATTGGACAGGCCCGAGTGGGTTTGTCTCTACTTCTGAAGATATTTCGGGTCTTGAACCCGGTGATTATACACTTGTGGTAGAAGATACGAACATTGGTTGTTCCAACAGTTTTGTGTTAACCGTTCCGCAAAATGCCACCACGGTTACGATTAACTTAGTTAGCGCAACCGCAAACGACAGGTGCACGGCACCCTTCAACGGTGCATTGGATGTAACCATAGGAGGAACTCCTGGGCCTTACAACATTACCTGGTCTGGTCCATCTGGATTTACAGCAGCAACAGAAGATATTAGTGCCGTGGTGCATGGCAGCTACACCATTATTGTGGAAGATGTTTTATTAGGCTGTACCAACACAGCCACGTTTACCGTGCCAAATGCAACCGTAGGATGTGGAGGATTGAATTGTTTTGCCTATACGATTACAGTTGTTGATGCACAAACACAGCGTCCATCTTGCAGCAACCAGAATGATGGTGTCATTACACTGGATATTGTTGGCTTAACAGCCGGTAATTATATTATTCAACTTATCGGAACCGCTGGCACACTTACACAGGTTGGACCATCAGGCGTATATACGTTCACCGGGTTATCGCCTGATACCTATGAGTACCGTATTGAAGATGTTGTAGGTAATGTTTGTCAACAGCCTTATGTCTTGGATGTTCAAACTACTGTTCAAGCTACCGCTTCTGATTTTGTAGATGCCTTGTGTTTTGGTCAGCCAACTGGTCAGGCCATATTTACAGTTACTGCTGGCGGCAACTCGCCTTTTGAATATTCATTGGATGGTACCAACTGGATTACTTTCCTGTCGGGTCAAACCATCACTACGCTTCCGCCTAACGGAACGTATCCCGTGCTGATTCGCGATGATGCATCGGATCAATGTCCTGCTACGGTAACGGTAACGATCAATGATACCAATCCGCAGATTACGGCTGATCTTACTGCATCACCAGCCACCTGTAACAATAATGATGGGTCCATAACGATCAACACCTTACCTGCCGGTGGCGATGGTGGACCGTACACCTTCCTGTTTGGTCCTGTTGGTTCAGAGGTTCCGGTTGGCCTTCCTGCCGGAAATGTGTTCAGTAATCTGGCAGCGGGTAACTACAACTTTGTTGTAACCGATAATGCTGGTTGTCAACAATCTTTCCCGCGTACTGTTTCATTCCCTGGTTTTGTGAATACGGCACCACCGGTAATCAATAACCCAGATTGTACCTCAGGCGGCACAAACGGAAGTATAGTCATTACCTTGTTGGATGTAGGCACGTATGAGTTTGCAGTTACAACAGATCCATTGTTTGTACCCACATCGGGTGACTTTACAGCAGCCGGTGGGTTAACCGTAGTTGTTCCAAACTTATCCAATGGTGATTATTTTGTATGGTTGCGCTCATTAGGTGCGCAATGTCCTACGAAAATAGGACCATTAACCATAAGTGGAGTGTTTGAAGTAAGCTTTGCAGGTGCGGCAAATAACGAAATCTGTTTTGGTGAAGGTGGCGGCATTGTACTGAGCAACATCACAGGTGCTCCCGCTGTAGACTATACGTACGAACTTGTTTCAAATGGTATTCCGCTTACCGGTAACATTACTTTCCTGGAAGCATTGGATGCATACACGATCGGTAGCCTGGTGGATGGCAGCTATCAATTGCGCATTATACAGGATCAAACAGCATTGAATGGTTGTGTGGTATCCACCGATTTCCAGTCCTTTACTATTTCAGGTCCTGCCTCAGCACTGGGTATTTCTGATTTTGAAAATATAATGGAATCCTATCCGGATCTTCCTACGGGATCTATGCGCGTAATTTTGCAAGAGAGTGGTGAAGAGGATTATGAGATTAAGGTAGAGCTGACTGAACCCATATTCGGTAATCAGTTTTTCTTCCAGGATTTCACGGTGGTAAATCGTGATCCGTCATCACTGCGTATGGAGGCTCAATTAAATAGTCTTTATGCGGGTAAGTATGAAGTCACTGTGAGGGATGCGTTAGGTTGTGAAGTGGTGGTTGAAATTGATATACCGCTCGATACGGATATATTTATTCCGAACATCTTTACACCAAACGGTGATGGGCATAACGATACATTTACCATCCGCAATTTACCGGGTACAGGTGCCAGACTAATCATCTCCAACCGTTGGGGTAAGCAGGTGTTTTCATCGAACAACTATACCAACGATAACGCGTGGAATGGTGGCGATGAATCGGATGGTGTGTACTACTACCGCCTGCAAGCTGATGGACAGGTGTTTACAGGTTGGGTTGAAATTCTGCGAGGTGTGAAACCTTAGCGAATAGAAGTAAGAAAAGTCATTGTATCAACTCCGTCAGCATAATCCCATAAGGCAGGATGCTGCGCCTGCCCAAATGGAATGGTAGCCGGAGGTGCATGACCAACAACGCACTGAATTTTTTCTTCCATAACCTTTAGCTGGTTAGTTATCTCCTCGAGGGAAGTGTATCGTTGGTAGTACAACACGGCAATGGGGGATACCAGCCTTTCTGATTCTTGCAGTAATACGAATCCATTATCGAGAAATGTTTCCTTGTTAACGAGTAGAATTGATTTCTGGTAATCGTAATTGTTGACGTACTTATGATGATGAATGATCGGCTCAAAATCATTCCAGGGCTGAAACAGGTTGGTTACATCATAACTATCGGGTACGAAAAGTTTGGAAACATTACGGCAGCCCAATCCAAAGTATGAGAAAATATCTTCACCCAGCCTTTGGAGTTCTACCTGCGATTCTTTTCCGGTAAGGATGGCGCATGAGGTTCTGTTTCTGCGGACAATGTTGGGAACGTTTCTAAAGTAATATTCAAAGTGTCTTGCGGTGTTATCACTTCCTGTGGCAATAACAGCATCAAAACCTGCAAGCGCTTGCTGTTGAATGGTAACAGATGCCCGAAGATCGGGTTCAATAATAAAAAGTTTTTCCAGTAGAAATTTGATCAGCTTCGAATCTTTGGAGCTTAGTTTAACTATCGCTCTATGGCCGCTGATGAGTACAGCGAGCAGATCATGAAACCCAACCAATGGAATGTTGCCGGCCATGACAAGGCCTATTGTTTTGGAAGATACCTGACTAAAATCATATTGCGAAGTCCATTGATTCAGATTTTCTTTGGTAAGATTTTGTTGGATGCCTGAAAGGGCTAACCGGACATTGGCTTCTGTAAACCAAGGGTTTTCGTTGGCAGCTTCTCTCGACAGTTGCGTCAGGGTTTCATGATCAAGGTTACGAATGAAATCCCCTAATTGAACAAAAGCAGAAAGTTGTTTTTCCTGGGTCATGTTATAAACTTTTGAATGGCCGGTTGTGTTTGATGATTAACATTTTGAAGATTACTTTTACCACCGGATTTTTAACGCGCGAAATTACTCAATCATGGCTATTAAAATTACAGACGAGTGTATCAATTGTGGAGCATGCGAACCTGAATGCCCCAATACAGCAATATATGAAGGCGGCCGCGAGTGGAACTGGGCTGGCGGCACCAAATTAACCGAGGTAAAACTGGAAGATGGCTCGGTTATCGATGCCAAGACAGCACAACAGCCGGTTTCAGATGAGTTCTATTATATTGTTTCCGGCAAGTGTACCGAGTGTACAGGCTTCCATGAAGAGCCCCAATGTGCAGCTGTTTGCCCTGTAGATTGCTGTGTGCCCGATCCGGATCATGTGGAGTCAAAAGAAGTGCTGGCTGCCCGCAAGGCATACTTGCATGCTGAAGCCTGATCTCAACGCATTTTAGCCCGCTTGATCAGGTAGGTTTGGAGGATGGTATTGACATCATCCCGTACATCGGCTTTTACAAAATCAATTTTATACTGGTGGCAGCGCATTTTGAGTTGCTCATAAAACCGGTTTGCTTCCTGTTGGTACGTTTCGCGCACATCAGCCGGGTTTAGCTTTAATTTCTGATTGCTTTCCAGGTCAATAAATTCGATTGGCCTGTCGTCAAAGGTAAATGCCAGTTCGGTTTCGTAATCCAATACATGAAATACAATTACTTCATGCTTGTTGTGTTTCAGATGCTGGAGTGCCTTGAAGATTTCTTCCGTACTGTTCTGATCGCCATCAAACATGTCGCTAAATAAGATCACCAGCGAACGCTTGTGAATCTTCTCAGCGGCTTCGTGTAGCACCTGCGCCACGTTGGTGGATTGCTTGCCCGGTTTTCTGCCAAGAAGGCCACTTAACTGGATGAGCAGTTTATCGAGGTGTGAAGGAGTAGATTTTATCGGGGTGAGCGTTTCAATGGTATCTGAAAACAGGCACAACCCCACCGCATCGCGCTGCATGTTGAGCATATACGCGAGGGCAGATGCGGCTACTATACTAAACCGAATTTTTGCATACGAATCAGCTGGGTAGAACATAGAGGGGGAAGTGTCGATGGCAATCAGGCATCTCAGGTTCGTTTCTTCTTCATACTGCTTGGTATACAACCTGTCGGTTCGGGCGTAGGCTTTCCAATCGATATGGCGGGTACTTTCCCCTTCATTATACAGGCGGTGTTCGGCAAACTCGACTGAAAATCCGTGGTAAGGCGATTTGTGCAAACCGGTAATAAAGCCTTCTACCAACTGGCGCGCCAGCAGTTCAAGATTGCCGGAGGGGCGTATTTCATTCAGATTCAATTTCATTTCAGTGTTGGGGCAAATTTGTAAGGTTAAAAAAACTGGCCATTTGGCTTATATAAATGGATTTAAGCGGACTCAGAAATTTTCAGGTGGTTGGCTTAGTTTGCAATAACCATCCAAAATACTATATTAACACGATAAAAATCACCTAAACCAACCTTTAAACCTGCAGGATTGTGGAAGAGAACAAGACTAATGGCAGAGATGAGATTTACTCTGCGAAAGTAAAAGCCGGTAAAAGAACCTATTTTTTTGATGTGAAGTCGACCCGCTCAAACGATTTCTACCTCACCATCACCGAAAGTAAAAAACGGTTTAAGGAAGATGGGTTTACCTACGAAAAGCATAAGATTTTTCTGTACAAGGAGGACTTTAACAAGTTCATGGAAGCCCTGACAAACACCGTAAATCACGTTAAAAAGGAGTTGCTCCCGGATGTAGATTTCGATCAGTTTGATCATGTTCACGAACACCATGAAGGTGAGGAAGCAGTAGCGCCATCCGCCAAAACATCGCAAGATGGTGAACTTAAATGGGATTAAACAACCTATAACCTATACGACAAAGCCCTTCGATACCGGAGGGCTTTTTTTATAGTTCCGGTGTCCCGTTAGAGCCTTCCTGCTATATTTGCGGCTTAATTTTTTAAACCGCTTACTATGGGCTTGCAATGTGGAATCGTAGGATTGCCGAATGTCGGAAAATCAACCTTGTTTAATGCGCTCTCCAATAACAAGGCCGAGGCTGCAAACTTCCCCTTTTGTACCATAGAGCCAAACGTGGGGGTAATCTCCGTTCCTGATCCGCGCTTAAAGGTGCTTGAAGGATTGGTTAATCCCCAAAAAGTTATCCCGACAACCATTGAGTTTGTTGACATTGCAGGACTTGTAAAAGGAGCGAGCAAAGGGGAGGGGTTGGGTAATCAGTTTCTGGCCAACATCCGCGAAGTAGATGCCATCGTTCACGTGGTGCGCTGCTTCGATAATGACAACATTGTGCACGTTGATGGAAGGGTTAATCCCGTTGCCGATAAAGAGATCATTGACACTGAGTTACAGCTTAAGGATTTAGAATCAGTTGAAAAGAAGATTAACCGGCTTGAGAAGATTGCCAAAAGTGGCGATGCAAAAGCAAAGAAAGAATTAGGTACCCTCAGTCTGTATAAAGAGGCGTTGTTGGCAGGTAAAAATGCCCGTGCCGTTGAGGTAAGTGAAGAAGACAAAAAGGCTATCGAGGACCTTCAACTGCTTACCGCAAAGCCGGTGGTTTACGTAGCCAACGTGGATGAGGGCTCGGTGCTCACCGGAAACAAACACGTAGATGCCCTTCGTGAATTGGTTAAAACCGAAGGCGCTGATGTGGTTATTATTTCAGCCGCCATTGAAGCCCAGATTGCTGAGTTGGAAAGCGAAGAAGACCGCCAAACCTTTCTGAAAGAATATGGACTTGATGAGTCCGGTTTGGCTAAACTGATCCGTGCATCGTATAGTCTGCTCAGCCTGATCACCTATTTCACAGCTGGGGAGAAAGAGGTTCGGGCCTGGACGATAAAACGGGGGTGGAAGGCACCTCAGGCGGCCGGGGTAATTCATACCGATTTCGAAAAGGGGTTCATTAAGGCAGAAGTTATCAAATTGGCTGATTATCAGCAGTATAAAACTGAAGCGGGTTGTCGCGAAGCCGGAAAAATGGCCATTGAAGGCAAGGAATACGTGGTTGCCGATGGCGATATCATGCATTTTCGCTTCAATGTGTAAATATTCCTTACATCATTCTTTCCTGATTTTTTACTTTTTCGTAGCTTTATAATCCGCTCATTATCAGGTTGAAGCGGGGTTTGAGGTTTTGTATTTTTTAACCCCATTTATTTTTTGACGCTTGAGAACCAGGATTATTTTTTCGCTTAAGAACAGGGGGGCATACGTGCCGTTTCACCACCAATATTTATTGGCTCAGTTTATTAAAGGGCTGCTGATGTTTGGTCCGGATAAGTCCTACCAGACATATACACAATTCAACTTTTCCGGACTCAAAGGCCAAACGAAAATCAGCCGTAAAGGACTTCATTTCTATTCCTCAAAAGTTACCCTCGTGTTTGCCTGTGGCGACCGCGAGTTTATGAGCTACTTCACAGCCCAGTTGTTTGAGCAAAAGGACATCATGATTGGCAGCCTGCACCTGGTGCCGGACTCTATTGAAGAAGAGTTGCCAGTGACCATTCAAACTGAAGCCAAGTTTTTGTGTATATCACCCATTGTGCCCATTATGACGTCCTTCAATAATGAGCAGGGCAAGAAGTTCATCTCCCCGGAAAGTGATGAGTTCTCCGACCTGTTATACGATTCTACTATTGCACGCATGGAGCAAACCGGTAAGTTTACACCAGAGCAGCTTGCTTCATTTTATAAATTCCAATTGGTACCCGACCCTGGGTATTTACAACGCCTGCAGGCAGCCGGTAAAAAGTTCGCCCGCATTTATCCGTTGTATGACAACGATGTAAAATTTGAAGTGCGTGGGTATACATTCCCATTCACCCTGTATGCCGCGCCTGAGGTGCAACGCTTCGTGTATGAAAATGGCCTCGGCTATTTCTGCCACAAAGGTTTTGGCATGCTCGACATTGCCGGGGGAGATTCCTCCCTGAAGCAAAACTCGCAGCATGATGCGGTGTATGCGTAGCGAAAACAATAATTTGAATTTCCAATATCATTATGAGTTTTGTGACTACAGTTATTCTGGTTTTTTCAGGCTCGGAAGATGAAGAGGAAAGAATTAGGGAAGTAAACTCATTTAGCTATAGGAATTTGTCCTTGGACATTCGTTCTGTGGAGAGTGTCAATGTTGAACCTTTTACAGCATGGTATGGTGGAACTAAAAGTATTATCGGTCCTATTTATATAGGTTCCTACAATCATTTCGATGTTGCGTCCTTTCTAGCACATTTAGGAACTGTAAAATGGGATGATCCAAAGTATGTTCAAGTGTTAATTCGTAATGAAAATGAATGGAATTATAGCTTATATGGAGATGCAGGGCGCGAGCTAATTTATAAGGCAATTGAGCAGTAAATGTCCCTGTAGCCGGAGAGATAGGACGAATGGTCCGAATAAATAATTGAAGACTAAAATGAATAGAGAGGCTCTAATAAGAGTTATTAATTTTTTCTTATTACTCCTAGTTCCTATTTCAGTAGTGACCTTAATGGCACTAGTTGTTGTGATCGTCCAAGGCAATCAGATAAATCTTGATAGAATACTATATTTCTCATCATTTGTTTTAGCTACCGCTTCACTGAAATTCCTAAAATACAGAATATTGAAAAAATGAATAATACCCCATCAGAGTCACTCGAAGAGGACTCTGATGTTAAGAAGATGAATGAGTGTGTATTGTTCGCCTGATTTAAAGGCGTGCATCCGTGTTGTAAGCAATGGCGCATTTCATGGGTAGGTCGCAGTCGACACGTTAATGTTAATTTTCTTTTCTATTATGATGTCGCTCCTACCGAGCTTTGTATCTATAGCCGTATTGATGCTGTTGATTAAATTCTGTTTAGGTTAAGAGCCCTGTAAGGGCGACATCTCGATAGCCACGACCGTGAGGTCGGGGCTAATGATTATTAATTTATCCCGCACCAAAGATGATGCGTGATTGAAATGCAAGACTGTTCATGGCGCGGAAGACTCTCCTGTTAATCTGTAGATGTGCATCCGTGTTACAAACCATTGAGTCCTAAATTAGATGCCAAACCTAGAGAACTTTATGGCTTTTTAACTGGTAAATTGTACTATTTCATCCAGTAGCTTTATACTAGACCAAATTTTGAATTGAAATCGTTATGGTGACAATTAGCTGTGAATCTGATAATTATAAGGTGTACAAAACGTTGTATTTCGACACTATAATTTTTTTGAGAAGAGTGAAATCTATCTTGTTTTTTTTTCTTTATGTTTAGATGAGAATGCAAACACTTGACTTTAAACACTACGAACTCACCAACCACCTGGGCAACGTGCTGAGCGTGGTAACCGACAACATCAACATCTCGCCTGACAGCGCCTTTGCCAAAATTGTAGCCGCTACCGACTACTATGCCTTTGGCAGCGAAATGCCCGGCCGCACATACAGCGGGGGAGGTGAGGAGGGGGCCGGGGCCTACCGCTACGGCTTTAACGGCAAAGAAAAAGACACCGAAAACACCTGGGGCGATACCAGCTATGACTACGGCTTTAGAATTTATAACCCGCGCTATGGTAAGTTTTTAAGTGTGGATCCGCTCACGAAAAGTTACCCGATGCTAACGCCTTATCAATTTGCTTCTAACCGACCGATTGACGGAATTGATTTGGATGGATTGGAGTACGTAAGACGTGTACATATTGTAGCAGGAAATGGAGCTATAATCCACACCGAAGACTATGTGTATTATAAAATGAGTGAGAATGAATTGGCTGCTCATGGAGGAACTCCTGCAGGTAGATACAACGCAGGTGGGCATGGTCCACGAGGTGAAGGAGTCCTACATCAATTTATAAATGCTAGCGGTGAGTTACTCAAAGAAAGGTGGGACCTGGAAAGAAATAGCGCAGTTGCATCTGCTCAGACCCATGGGCTATATTCAGGAGGTGGCTCCATTACCCAACAAGGAAATGGATTCGACTATGATTTTAGTTGGCAACCTATTGATATTGCTGACGCGATTGCTAAGGCTCATGATATTGAATATTCTGAAGCTGTCAAAATTGGAGGTCCATCTCAAGGTTATGTTGAAGATGTTAGAACGTTACAAGCTGATATTAAAATGGTAGAACGAGTAAATAGAGCTTTAAAGGGAGAAACGGCAGAAAAACTAGGAATAGAAACTCCATGGAGAACAGGTAAGATGTCTGGTGAAACAATTGCAGCATTGCAAGGTCAAAAAACATTCATAGGGATGTTAGCATTATGGAAAAATTGGAAATCAAATCAGCAGAACCAAGGGAGTAACATTACGATATTTAATGATGGGGATACTCAAAAGTTTATCAATGATGTTTCAGGTAATAAACTGCAACGTGAGGCTGAGAAAATTTATAGAAAAGGAGTAGTTGCAATATTACGTGAAGCCGAGAGAGCAAGAACTAAGCAAGGAGAATAAGTAATGTTATTGAGCATGAGAGTTTTTAAAATAATTTTATCGATTATCTTATTAGTAGCTTTTGTTATTACAATTTGGTCAGAGTATGAACTGAGATCAGTTGAGGCAACGAAGCACTTTGATGGACAGTCAGGAATAGGAGTAATGATTATGGTTGGTTCACAGCTAGTATCAATGGTCATTAGTATTCTAATTTTGGTCATCACTATAATAATTGTTATTGTAAAGAACAAAATTGAATCGATGGATTATCAAAATATCATTTTTGCTTTGACGTGCATTGGATTATCAGCTCTTCTGCTAAAACTCTAAAGCCCCATCAGAGTTACTCAAGACTTACCTATCTGCCTAACGTCAGGCAGGCGGGGTAGAGGACTCTAAGGTGTAAATGAGTGTTAAGGTAAGTCGAATGAAAGTTTTGAAAGTTTATAAAATGAAAGGATGAATTGAGTGTATAACACCTCATCAGAGTCACTCGCAGACTTGCCTGCCGCAGGCAGGGGACTCTGATGTTAAAGAGAACGAAAAGAAGAAATGTTTATAAATGAAAGGAACGAATTAGAGTGTATGATAAAAGATAAATTAAGAATTGTTTGCAGTTTGTTGTTGGTTAGTGCCATTACACTAACCATCTCCTGCTCGGAAGAGGGCGACCCCGATGTTGAACTCACGGAAGCACCCGAGATTGCCTCAGCTACTGCCGTAACCGGCACCTCCTTTACCGCCAACTGGCAAGCTGTAACCGGTGCAAAGTTTTACGTGCTGGAGGTAAGTGAAAACGTAGAGTTTACTGTGCCGTTAGCGGGCTATGCCGCCAAACAGGTAACCGGTACTTCGCATGATGTTACCGGGCTCAACGCAGATAAAAAGTATTTCTACCGCGTGCGGGCCGGCAATAGCCTGGGCGAAACAGCCAACTCGCGCATTGCTCCGGTACGGCCCATCAACAAAACACTGTTGTACAACACCCTGTGGTTGGGAGACGAAGTAAAGTCGGATGTGGGCAGCATTATTTTATTTGACCTGTACTTCAACAGTAACGGTAACTATAATGCTTTCCTGTTTGGATCAGAATTTACCAATGGAACCTGGCAATGGCAGGGCGATACCAATGTAATGAACATACAGTCAGGCACCGGCAACTTTTCCTTTACCTGGGTTGATGTGGGTGATACCTATTGCCGCGCGTATGCCTCTGCCATTACTGAAAACCTTATTTTTTATGATGAGTAGTTCAATTCAATATCAAAATCGTCATGCGAGCCTGCCTGCGGTAGGCAGGCGGACGGGTAGGGTGAGTGATGGAGCGAAATCTGCCTGCTTGGTTTTAGTATTGTCGGTATTCCTTTTTAGTTGCAACACCGAAAAAGTGCAACCCGAGCCCGAGCCGGTAATTGAAATTGAAGACCAGGCCTCAGCCAAACCTGCAGATGACAACAAAGCCACGGGGGTTTACAAAGGAACCTTCGTAGGCTCAACCGGTACCTTCAAACTCATTGTTCAGTTGGATATGATTGTTGGCTACCTCACCGTAGATGGTATGAACTACGTACTGCGAAGCACGGATATTTCCGCAGCTGATTTAAGCGGAGCCATCACCAACGCCTTATTTACTGATCACTTCAATTACGCCAAACTCTGGTTTTCAGTTGAAGCCGATGGGAGCAATCCAACTGCCACGCTTGAGTTGGAGGGACATACCAACGTACAGGTGGTGGTGTTAAAAGAATCTTCTGCCTCGCAGGTGCGCGTGTATGAAGGTTACCGGTACAAATCAATTCCCGCTTTAGGCATTGTTGAGAAAGGGTTATTTAATATTACCCTTGATGCCGACAGTATTTTAGGGGCAGCGTTCAAAACAGTTGAGTTCATCCCGCTTAATAATGGCAACAGCGGTGAGGTGGAATTACAGGCATGGATAAATGTAGGGCGTTGGTATTACTACAATCCCGAAAACGTAAATGAAATTGTAATGGATGCATTCGGCCATAACCTGTTACACGGTTCGGTGTTTACCATTACCGATGCGGAAATTCACGCCAGTTTTCCATTCACCTTTCAGGAAAATAATTATGCCGACAGCGTGCGGCTAAAGCGAAAATTATAAAAGAGACGAATGACGATGTTCAGAAGAATAGACATGATCAACTATGTACGCTATGTGCCTATGTGGTTTATAAAGCATGCGTTAATACACCTCATGTTATTTGTATTTATCGCACCATCCCTAAACGCACAGGACAAACACACCCGGGTTGACCTGAAGCCTTACGAGGAAGTGGTTGAAACCCTTCACTTTACATCAGGTTTTGTGCTTAAAACCGATAGGCCAAGGGTTGTTGGCAAGCAACCAAAGAAACTTATCCGGTATAATCAAAGCGGGGAACAAGTATGGTCAATCGAAATAAAACCACTTTACGATAAGCTTGATATAGACAAATTGATGGCTACACCAAATGGCGAGTATATCTATACCTTGGAAATGGGTACGCTTAGTGGATTTGGCAAATATGAACCTCAAATTACCCAGATTGATCTGAAGGGTACTGTCCGAAAATTTAAGTCTGATAAACCACAACAACTTGGTAAGTCATTGCTATCAATCTTTTGTGATGATCAATACCTGTATTACCTCACATCCCAAAATGGCGATGAAAGGCATCCTAAAAAGAAAGCAGAGGAAAAATTGTTGTTGACACGTTTCAGTCATACTGATTTTTCATCCAAAACCATTACCCTTAATGTGCCCGCTGTTTTGGCGGATGAAAATACCTCCTTCTGGTTTTACATGGGCAGCGTACGGGAGGAGCATTACCTGGCTTCCAAAACCACGTACCCTGATTTTGGCAAAAACGATTTTCAGGTAGTAACCTTTAATGCCGAGGGCGAAATAAAACGCACCATGAAGTTTGGTATTACCCTGAAGAACAAGTTCACACGGATGAGTTATGTGTACTGGCCGCAATCAGCGTCATTTGAAGACATTGTTAACTATGACAGAACATTTGCATCCGTTACATCAACCACTCCGGGTGCCGGGCCTGGCGGAGCAGGCGGTATGACTTCTACTACAACCCGTAATAACCTAACCGATGTGGCATTTGCAAATCTGTTGCTTGATGAAAAAACAAAAAGCTTTTACGCCTTTGGTTTATTAGGGCCCAAGCCTTTTAAAAATGTAGCATCCGAATACGAAGGCTTCTACATACACAAGTTTGACCTGAACGGAAACCCCGTTTGGCAATTGCAGGAATCGGAACGCACAGAACTCACCGATGATAAATTTTTCAGGGTACACGCATTGCCATACGATCGGGACATTGCCTTTCGCCCGGGTGAGGATAAGCATGAATTGGTTATTGGCTTAAAGTCGACCAATGTAACCTACACGATTGATGATGCAGGTGTTTTGACCGGTAAGCCCAAAATTCATGAAGATGTTCCGGGCATTTCCCCCTTTAGAACCGTAAGAGTGGGGAAGTCATACGCCTTCATGGAGAAAAAGGCTAAAGAGAAACTGGAGAAGCAAGTGTCGTTTGAACAGTTTCTTTTTCCTGAAAGTGAAATCGTAGTAATTCCATCCTTCAAAAAGGCGGGATTTGATTTGTATTATTTTAAAAAGTGATTAATCACCTTGTTCCGTGGGCGTGCGTATGTGTCGCAAGCAATTGTGCATTTCATGGGTAGGTCGTAGTCGACACAAATACAATTTATTTTGTTGTTCTAATGAAATGCCGCTCCTACGGAGCTTTGTTGTTGTCAATTCTGTTTTTAATGTCATGAGCCCTGTAAGGGCGACATCTCGATAGCCACGACCGTGAGGTCGGGGTAATTGATTTTAATTTACACCGCGCCAAAGATTAAGGAGTGATTGAAATGCAGCCCGCGCATGGCGCGGAATATTCGACCGTTGATCAACGGGTTATTAAAAAAAATACCTCACCTCCCATTCTCACTAAACACCTGGTACCCGATCAACAGATCTGCCAAAGGTTGAAACGACCGGTAGTAAACAAATACCTCGTATAAATTTTCGGTTTGGAAATGCGTTCCTTCAAAATGCCAGGGGGGTAATGTTTTTGATTTGACTACGTACTGGTAATCGTACCAGCCTTGTTTCAATAGGGCAGATGTAGTGTACTCGCGTTTAGCCGAGTCGTATTGCATTTTATTTTCGCGGCCTTGATTCCATTGCGTAAAGGCACCGGTAACAAACACCTCCCCATCAACCGGGGGAGAAGAAAGGGTAAAGGCTACGTTTACATAATTCGCTGCATTCACTCTCCGGTAGTCGTAGTTATCGATTAAATAATTTCCATTGTAATCCGGGTATTGCGAGTAAGCTTCATCGGAACGATTCTTATCTTTTTCAATGTAAGCCACCCAAGGTGATCGGTTCTTGTCCATATACGCCACGTTTCTTCCTGGATAAATGAGTGATCGTAAATCGAAAAAGCGAAATTCATTGCCACCTTTAAACATATTTTTCTCATCGAAGAACCGGTACTCCAGTTCCTGCACATTCTCCCGTACAAAGGCTGGCTTAACTTCCTGTACCAGGTTATCCCACCGTTGATTTTGTCGAACGGTAACATTAACCGTTTCTATGGGATTGATAAGTTCAATATTCTTATAGTTCAACGTAAAATTGATTTGCTGATTACGCACCGCTGAAACACCTGAACTCATGATTCCTCCATCACGAAGAAACACCACACGCGGATCGTAGACCATAAAGCGCTTGCTTAGGATAATGTCTTCTTTATCAGAACCACGATACACGACCACCACATAATTGCCCGGAAGTTTTACTAATGGCATTTGTGCCCAGTAGTGCACATAGGGTATCCACGTATCCAATGAAAATTCAAAATTATTGATGGGGAATTCGTTGTAGTCGGTTAAAAAGTCCAGATCCATCAGCGATGACTTCGTCCAGTTTTGGTTGCAGTGAATAATCCGGAAGTAGTAATTATCCCGTTCCGTATGCAGGTCGTCAAACTCCAAAATGAGGTTGGTTTGCCCGATTCGGGCCACAGCCGGAAATTGTTGGCTAAAAGGATCATTTTCTGCCCGGAAAAGCCGAACCGTTTTAATGTTTGCCTCGTACACGTAATCGGTTAAAAGCAGGTTTTTGGTTGTGTTTGAGCCTGTACTGCCATAAGGAATTGGGGTACAAGCACTAAACAGGAGCAGGATAAAAGCGTATTTCTTCATTTGCTTTAAAACTAAAATAATAATCTTTACCCCCTCCAACTTTTTACTGCGAGTGGGTGTCTAATCATGCAAAACGGCCGTTATATCGGGAGCATGCTCAATGAAAAGGAGCTTATTGAAGGTTGCCGCAAAGGGAGCAGGGCTGCTCAGCGGGCTTTGTACGACCGTTTTTGCAAGAAACTGATGGTGGTTTGTCTTCGGTATTCGAAATCAACAGCGGAGGCTGAAGACATATTACAAGAGGGCTTTGTTAAGGTTTTTCAGGGTTTAGATGGTTTTAGGCAAGACGCTAAACTTGAAACGTGGATGACGAGAATTATGGTGAACACGGCCCTCAACCACCATCGTAAAAAGCTTTACCTGTATCCGATGGTGGATATTGAAAAAACCGATCACCAGGAAGCACCCGAGAGTCTGTCCGGCTTGCACTTTACCGAGTTGCTCGCCATGATTCAATCCCTGCCACAGGGTTGCCAGATTGTATTCAACCTATTTGCTATTGAAGGATACAGCCATAAAGAAATTGCAGAGATGCTGGGAATCTCTGAAGGAACTTCCAAGTCGCAGTTTGCCCGTGCAAGAGCCCTCTTACAGGAAAAACTAAAAGCAGAATCAAAACAGTACAAAGCATATGGAGAAGGGAGATTTTGAGAAGAAGTGGAGCGATGCCTTTGAGGGGGCGGAGGTAAGTCCGTCTGATGCCGTTTGGACGAACGTTGAACTTGACCTTGAGCGTGCTGCCGGGGGCAAGATGAAGAAACGCATGTTGTTTTACCAGATGCTTGCGGCCGCATCACTGATCTTTGCAATGGGTGTAGCCGGGGTTTATTACCTGCAGGTAGCGCCCGAGCGCAACAACGAGATCGCTCAAAACGAGTCTGTCCAACAAGAGCAGGATATTGTTCCGGGTTCGAACGAAAATCCCGGTGCGGCCAATACGGATGGCGTACCATCAGAAACACCGGCCACCTCTTCAGTCGCTTCCAACTCCTCAACACCTGATGCATCGCTGTCAAGTAATCAGATGCTGGAAGCAACAAATAATCAAACAGAAGTAACCGGAGTTCAAAAGTCGGGCACTAACATAAAAACTAACATTAAAACCGATCAGCAAATTGATATTTCCGGAAGTAGTCAGAATAATTCAAGTGCCCTTGACGAGAAACTGTTGGCCGAAAATGATGCCTATGAAAATAAGCGTGATGAAGAGATCAAAAAATCGTCCGAAGTATTAGTCGCTCAGAATAACGATAAAATTCTGAATAGCAGAAAATTACCACCACTCATCGTAGTAAATAATCCGGAGTTGGTCATTGCCAAAAAGGAAAGTGAATCAACCGCTGATCCAGGTATGGTATTGTTGGCCAAATTAAAAGATGAGGAGAAAAAGTATGCGGAGGAAGACAAAAAGAAATCCAGACAAGAAGAGTTATGGACCTCCGTGGCGTTTGGTGCGGGAACATTCAATCCAAATTCCGGCAACGGTACCATGATTCAATCGAATAGTTTAGGCGGTTCAACGAGCAGCATGGACAGCAACCCTTCTACAGGAAGCAGTTTTTCGTTTGGGGTGCAGGTGGGCGGTAAAATCACCAATCGGTTGGTGTTGCAAGGCGGTATCAGCTACCTGACACAAAACGCTTCTTACATGTCCAACATTGCTTCGATGGAATCGGCTTCATTAAAAGCTTCATTGAATGATTTTGCTAACGGGCCTGCCAACTATGCCATTACCACCAGCCCGTATAGCGTAAACAGTAATTTGCAATACATCAGCGTGCCAACACAGCTTGGTTATGTATTGGTCGACCGGAAATTTGCCATACAGGTTAACGGGGGTGTGGCTACTGACATTTTTATTGTAAACACCCTGACACCCGACAGCGACAATGTCTCCAAGGTTTCGCAAGGGTCGGGTGAAGATTCACCTTACCGCCCCGTGTTGTTTAGCGGGTTGGTTGGCACAGAATTCAGCTACCGTTTCTCCGACCGGTATAGGATTGCCGTTAACCCGGGGTTTCGTTATGCGCTGAATTCCATGTATAAGGCAGAAGTATCAGCTGAAGCATCACCCATCACCTACGATGTGGCGTTGCGGTTCCGATATATTTTTAAATAGACCTTCCAACCATTGGTTGTGGCACAGGGTCTAACCTAACAAAACCCAAAACCTATGACAACAGTTGTTCGAACCAATCGTCTGCTGGCCTTACTTATTCTCTCCGCCTTACTTGGCTTGAGTATATTGCTTGAAGGTTGCAATGACCGATGTACAGAATCTTTTTCGTACACCTATTTCGAACCGGTTTATACCCCATTAGCCACTATACGTGCAGGTGTTAAACAGGAGTCACCCCGTGAGCTTCAGGGCTTGGGTAAAATTTATTTTAAAGATGGTTATTTGTTTGTGAATCAGCCGGGTGAAGGGATTCATGTAATCGATAATCGTGATCCTGAAAATCCGGTAACCAAAAGCTTTATTACCATTCCGGGTAATTATGACCTGGCTATCCGCAATACCACCCTTTATGCCGATAGTTACATTGACCTGGTTGCATTGGATATCTCCAATCTGGAGCAGGTAAAAGAAATCGCCCGCATGGAAAATATATTCATCAGCTATAACAGCTTGGGCTTTTATGCAAGTACAGAAATGGGTGTGGTTACCGATTGGGTAGAGAAGCAGGTGACAACTGAGGAATCGTCTTGTGATTATCCCGTAATGTTTGAGACCTGGGGTGGTTTCCGTTGGGGAGGTGGTGTGTTCATGGCAAATGCAGCTTCCTTCGATTCAAAAGCGGCCATTGCACCAGGCAATACTACCGGTGTTGGTGGTTCTATGGCGCGGTTTACCATCAGCAACGATTATTTATACATGCTGGATGGTGGTAATATTCATGTTACTGACATCAGCATTGCATCTGCACCCGAGAAGAAATCATCACAGTACGTGATGTGGGATATTGAGACCATTTTTCCGTATGACAATAAGCTCTTCATTGGTGCGCGCAGTGGCATGCATATCTATGATTTGGCAACGCCTGAAAATCCAGAAAAAATATCTACCTATTCACATATCAACAGCTGCGATCCGGTTGTGGTAAGCGGTGACTATGCGTATGTAACGTTGCGGTCAGGTACGCAATGCCAGGGATTTGCCAATCAGTTGGAAGTACTGGATATTTCCAATCTGGCTTCACCTTCCTTGGTAAAGGTATATCCTATGCACAATCCGCATGGTTTGGGTGTGGATGATCCGGTTTTGTTCATTTGCGATGGCGATGATGGTTTGAAAATCTATGATGCTACCGATAAGTTGAAGATTGATCAGAACCTGATCAAGCATTATAAAAACATTCATGCCTATGATGCGATACCTTTAGGTGGCGTCCTAATGCTTATTGGTGAAGATGGAATTTTTCAATACGATTATAGCGATTTGAATAATATTTCCCTGCTAAGCCATATCCAGGTTCAGGATGAATAATCGTGTACGCTGGTATAGCTTGTTAATAAGCATTCTGACTTTAAGCAAATTCTGTTTTGCGCAAACGGATTCATTGATCGTAAGCGATAAACGCTACTTCAATCAATTTACAACTGGTGCACTCATTGGTTGCGGATATTGTCCGCGAGGAAAGGATTTTACGTTGAGCATGCTGACCATGCATGGCGCCAGACTGACCCCTACCGTGAAAGTTGGGTTAGGCGTTGGAATGGATGTGTACAACGATTGGCGTTTATTCCCTTTAATGGCAGGAATTATTTTCGATAGGGAGCAGCGCAGTAATGCGTTCTTTCTTCAAATCAATGCGGGTTATGCCTGGGGCCGTTTTCTAGCTCCTGAGCCGTGGTGGGCTTCTGATTTTAAAGAGCGTGGCGGCTTCACTTTTAATCCCATGTTGGGTTACCGAATTGGTAAGGATAAACTGCGCATTCAGGTACAAGCCGGTTACAAGTACCAGGCTGCACGAACGACATTAGAAAACATTGGTGCCTGGGGTGGCAATACCACCAAACGTGAGTACGATTTAAACCGCTTTATTTTTCAGCTCGGCTTTGGGCTTCGGTAGTTTGGTTTGCATAAGAATACTTAATGGTATTCATTTTAAATATAAATGAAAACTAATGACATGGGTTTGGCAATTTTGCGCGAATTAAACCCATGTATAGATGACACGAATAACAGTTGCCAAAGGCGATGGTATCGGACCGGAAATTATGGATGCCACACTCGCCATCATTCAAGCTGCCGGGGCAAAAATTGAAATTGATGAAATTGAAGTTGGTGAAAAAGTGTACCTGGCAGGTAACACCTCGGGTATCGCCAAAGAATCCTGGGACATTATCCGCAGGAACAAGATTTTCCTGAAAGCCCCCATCACCACACCACAGGGTGGCGGATACAAAAGCCTCAACGTAACCACGCGCAAATTTCTGGGCTTGTATGCCAATATCCGGCCATGCATCAGCCTTCATCCCTTTGTGCAAACCAAACATCCCATTATGGATGTGGTGATTGTTCGTGAAAACGAAGAAGACCTGTATGCAGGTATTGAGCATCAGCAAACCGATGAGGTCGTGCAATGCCTTAAGCTGATCAGCCGCCCGGGTTGTGAGAAGATTGTTCGTTATGCGTTTGAATATGCGAAGCAGTATGGTCGCAAAAAAGTAACCTGCTTCACCAAGGATAACATCATGAAACAAACCGATGGACTCTTCCATCAGGTGTTTGATGAAATTGCAAAGGAGTACCCGGAAATCGAAAATGAACATTGGATCATCGACATCGGGGCGGCAAAAATGGCCGATACGCCTGAAGCATTTGATGTGATTGTCATGCCCAATCTTTATGGAGATGTATTATCCGATGTAGCGGCACAAATTGCGGGCTCTGTTGGATTGGCTGGTTCGGCCAACATTGGCGAACAGTGTGCGATGTTTGAAGCCATTCATGGTTCTGCGCCACGAAGAGCCGGACAAAACATGGCGAATCCTTCTGGGTTGTTGCAAGGTGCCATCATGATGCTGAATCACATTGGCCAGACTGAGGTTGCAGAGAAGGTACAAAATGCCTGGTTGAAAACCATTGAGGATGGCATTCATACATATGATATTTATAAAGAAGATACGAGCAAACAGAAAGTGGGAACACGTGAGTTTGCAGAGGCAGTGATTGCAAACTTGGGTAAGAAGCCATCACAACTTAAACCCGTTACGTATGCCAAATCAACTACCCTGAATCTTAAAAAGTATAGCCGCAAAGCACCTGCAAAAAAGGAGCTTGTGGGTGTTGATTTGTTTGTGCAATGGAATGAAAATTCTGCGGACAAGCTGGCGGAACTTTTAAAGCCGGTACAACTAAGTGATGTATCACTTTCTATGATCACCAACCGAGGGATAAAAGTTTGGCCTGAAGGTTTTGAAGAGACATTCTGCACCGACCATTGGCGCTGTCGCTTTAAGCCTTCCAATAACCGCCTGTTGACCAAAGAAGAAATCATTCAACTTTTACAACGGGCAACCGACAATCAGATTGATGTGATTAAAACCGAAAACCTTTATCATTTTGACGGTAAACCTGCTTACTCGCTGGGTCAAGGTCAGTAATGCATGATTTCTGAATTTCAGGAGGAAGTAACTGAGCATGGCAAGGATCGCCCAGAGCGGTCCTTGTTATGCAAAGTGTATAGTGCTTCAATCTTTAGGTGGATTGCGATTTCTCGTCAATCTCAATGGCAAGCTGCTCCCATTTCTGATTAGCTTCCTGTAGTTGTGCCATTATCTTATCAAAAGCTTGTTGCACTTCCTGCAGTTTTTCGTAGTTGCTGAAAACTTCAGGCAAGGTCATTTGCGCTTCCAATTTATTTTTTTCAGTGGTAAGCGTTTCAATTTTTTGCTCAGTCTTTTCAAGCTCGCGTTGTAGCGGCTTCAACGATTGCGACTGCCCATTGGAGGGAGCAGGTTTTTCTTTAGGTGGAGCAGGTGTTTTGGCCACCGGTTTTTCCTGTGATTGTTTCGTTTCGCCTTCTTTCTTCTTTTTCCAATAGTCGTACTCTTCGTAGCTTCCCGGGTACTCCTTGATCTGATGATCTTCAATGTACCAGATTTTGTTTGCTACCTGACTGATGAAATGTCGGTTGTGTGAAACCACCACAAAACTTCCCTGGTATTGCTGCAAGGCCTGAATTAAAATGTTTTCTGAAATAAAATCCAGGTGGTTGGTAGGTTCATCCAGCAATAGAAAGTTGGCTTCGGAGATCAATGTTTTGGCCAACGCTACACGTGATTTTTCTCCACCGGAGAGTACCTTGATTTTTTTGAACACATCTTCATCCGAAAAGAGGAAACAGCCCAACACATTCCTAAGTTGTTGTTCGGTTTTGCCTGAACCGGCCTGCTTCAATTCATCCAGAATTTCGTTATCCACATGAAGGGATTCAAGTTGGTGTTGAGCAAAAAATCCTTGGATCACATTGTAGCCTAGTGTGCGTTTGCCTTCAATAGGTTCAGTGCCAGAGATGATGCGCAACAGGGTAGACTTACCTTTTCCGTTGGCACCGATCAATGCAATTTTGTCGCCCCGTTCAATGGTGGCGGAAGTATGTTTTAAAATCTGAAGATCACCATACGCTTTGGAAACATCTTGCAACGTAACAATGTATCGGCCCGGTTGCTGGTTGAAGGTGAATTTGAAATTTACGGCAGCGTTATCTTGAACCACTTCTTCAATCCGTTCCATGCGGTCAAGCGCCTTTACACGCGACTGCACCTGGCGTGCTTTTGTAGCTTTTGCCCTAAACCGTTCAATAAAGCGTTCCGTTTGCCGGATTTTCTGTTGCTGATTTTCAAACGCGTTTTGTTGTATTTCTTCGCGTAATTCTTTTTCCTCCAGGTAAAAGGAGTAGTTGCCCTCGTATGAGATCAGTTGTTGCTGGGTAACGTCCACAATTTTCGTCACCACATTGTCCAGAAAAGTTCTGTCATGCGAAACAATGATCACCGCGCCATCATAATTTCTCAGGTAATTCTCCACCCACTCAATGGAGGGAAGATCAAGGTGGTTTGTTGGTTCATCCAGCATAAGTAAGGAAGGCTTTTCCAACAACAGTTTGGCGAGCATTACGCGCATGCGCCACCCTCCTGAAAATTCTTTTAGTGGCCGGTGTAAGTCGGCTGTCACAAAACCAATACCCTCCAGTACTTCTTCTGCTTTGGCCTGCAATCCATAACCGCCCAGATGATCGTATTTTTCTTGCAAACGCGTGAGTTTTTCAACCCACTCTTCGCGGTATTCTTTTTCCAGTTTATGAATCAGGGTTTCGATTTCCCGTTCCATGTCAACCACATCTTTAAAGGCCTGCATAGCCACGGTAAGGATGGAGTCATCGGTTTGGTAGGAGAGCAGATCCTGGTTTAGAAAGCCGAGTGTACACTCGTTACTTTTACTAATGCTTCCTGAATCGGGGGTAAGTTCTCCATTGATTAATTTCAGCAAGGTTGATTTACCGCGACCGTTTAAGCCAATCAAACCAATCTTATCCTTGGGTTTAATGAACATGTTGGCGTTTTCATACAAAGCCCGGCCGCCAATAAAATACGAAAGATTGGTAATGGAGATCATTTGGCCGCAAAGATAATGGATGCGCTATCCGAACCCAATAAACAAACGGATCATTAAACCGTTACTGGAATTGAGGTTTTAATTAAACCCGATTTACTCTAATTTGCCCTTCTAAAATCGAGAAATTATGCGTGCATTTAAATTCGGAGCAATTGTATTGATGGCAGGCCTGCTGCAATGTAATAACGGTACCAAGCCTGAAGTTGAATTACCTGTAGGAGAGGATGGAAGCGTTGTGGCGTTAACGGAATATTCCAAAACGCTGCCGTTGGAAAAAATTAAGTTGCCGGCTGGATTCAAAATAGAAGTGTTTGCCGAAGTGGATAATGCGCGTTCGATGGTGATGAGTCCTTCAGGCGTTTTATACATCGGCAACCGGAATGGTGATAAGGTGTATGCCGTAAAAGATACCGATGGCGATTTTAAGGCCGATAAAAAATGGACGATAGCTTCGGGTCTTAATATGCCTAACGGAGTGGCCTTTAAAGATGGCGACCTTTATGTGGCTGAAGTGAACCGCATTTTGAAGTATAGCGGCATTGAATCCAAGCTGGCCAACCCACCCGCACCTGAAATTATTAACGATAAATATCCTACTGAAACCCATCACGGCTGGAAGTACATTGCCTTTGGGCCCGATGGGAAACTGTACGTTCCGGTTGGTGCGCCTTGCAACATTTGTGAATCGAAAGATGAAGTATATGCCAGCATAACCCGAATTAATCCGGATGGAAGTGGACGCGAAATTTTTGCCAGCGGTGTGCGCAATACCGTAGGCTTTACCTGGCACCCGGTAACCAAAGAGTTGTGGTTTACCGACAATGGTCGTGATATGTTGGGCGATGACATTCCTCCATGTGAATTAAACCGTGCCTCAAAAGCAGGTATGCATTTTGGATACCCGTATTGCCATGGAGGAACGATTAAAGATCCCCAGTTTGGCGATAAACGTCCGTGTAGCGATTTCACAGTGCCCGCGCAAAACTTAGGTCCGCATACGGCACCGCTGGGCATCAAATTTTATACAGGTAATATGTTTCCATCAGGGTATAAAAACCAGGCGTTTATTGCCGAACATGGCTCCTGGAATCGTTCAAAGAAAATCGGCTATCGGGTGAGCCTGGTAAAAGTTGAAAACAACACCAAGGCCACCAGTTATGAAACCTTTGCCAGTGGTTGGTTGGATGATGAAACGCAAAAAGTTTGGGGGCGCCCGGTAGATGTGCTGGTATTGAACGATGGCTCCATGCTGGTTTCAGATGATCAGGCAAATGTGGTGTACCGGATTTCGTATAAACCTTAAACTACACGTGCGTTTTCCTTATCATTTAACCAGTAACCCCTGCCCTTAGGAATTAGAAGGGCGTAGCTCGCATGCATCCTGTTCTCTTTAAACTCGGTAGCATAACCATTTACAGCTACGGCTTTTTGATAGCCATTGGTGTGGTATGTGGCGTGACTTATTTGGCCGTGCGGGGAAAGAAGGAAGTAGGGTTGACCTTTGATCAGGCTAACAATTTATTTCTCCTGATTTTCATCGCTGCTCTGGTGGGCGGTAAGGTCTTTTTATTTTTTGAAAACCCTTCAGCGTATCTGGCAAACCCCGGGCGATTGTTTACCGGAAGCGGATTCGTATTTTATGGATCGTTCCTGTTTGCCGTACCTACTATGCTGTGGTTCTTTAAAAAGAACAAGCTCCCGGTTTATCAGATGCTGGACATCATGGCTATTGTTACGTGCCTTGTGCACATGTTTGGCCGCGTTGGCTGTTTTATGGCCGGCTGTTGCCATGGTAAACCCACCACATCGTGGTTTAGTGTAATCTTCACCGACCCAGCATGCCAGGCAGAGCCGCTGAATACACCCTTATATCCAACTCAACTGATGGAGGCAGGTTTTATTTTGTTGGTTATGATGTTGCTGCTGTTCATCCGGCAACGCAAACAATTTCATGGACAACTGTTTGTATTGTACCTGCTTTTGTACGCCTTGGGTAGGTTTGTATTGGAGTATTTCAGGGGAGATGAGGTACGCGGATTTGTAATTGAAGGGTATGTTTCGCACTCACAATTTATCGCCCTGATCATTTTTGGTATTGGCCTTTGGGTATACCAAAACTGGTCTAAACGAAATAAGGTTATACCGGCAAAGAAAAAATAGCAGGATTTTAGAAGTCGTCTGCAATATCATCAATCTTCTTGCGCTTGTCTTCTTCCATCATTTTCCTGACGATAGCTGAAGAATAGTAAAGCTGCAATGTTTTCTTAGATGCCTTGCTGAATTTCAGCGTCAGGTTTTTGCCCATCCACGTATAGGTTTCATCGCGAACATCGTAGTTGGGACGGCCGAGAACCTTCTCCATGCCTTTCATTAAACGTGAGTCCTGATCGGTGATTACGGTGATCTCGTAAATCAGGTCTTTGTAGGTTTTTACTTCGATCTTGTTTACAGCTACTTCGCCAATGGTGGCGTTATCTGGATGAACCACTTCGTATAGCTTGGCGGGGTGGTGGCCTTTTTCTTTAATATCTTTTTTGAAAACCGCACCCGGCACGGAATCAATATGCATGGTCATTTTGATATTCTTAAAACCGTTTCGCTTATCCAATTCGGTCAGGTCATCTTGCGCGAGGAGAGCAACCGAGAAAAAGCAGGTTAAAAAAAATGGGATTACTGACTTCATAGCTTAGGTTCAATGAATTGAAAGGGAATTGAAATTTTAGTTCTGTCCCAAAGAAGCAAAAGATCGGCCACATTGTTGCGTTGATCGAGTGAAATTGTAAAAGCTTCGTAGGGTATTGGATTATCTGCCACGGGCACCTCAAACCGAATCAGATCAAGTTTGGGATTATAATTATAGGAGCCCCACAGCCCGTTTTCTTTATTAATGATGATCGTCCATTTTTCAGGATTGGGAATAGTAAACAAGGAATAAGTACCGGCAGGAATCAGGTTGCCACCAACATATGCTTCTTTGGTGAGTGTAAATTCTGTAGCCTCATTCGCACCTGTTCGCCATACTTCATTGTACGGCACCAGTTTTCCAAACACTTCGCGCCCGCGCTTATGCGGCTGACTGTACGTGAGCTTCAGGTAGGTGTCCTTATAACGAGCGGTGACAATTGCAGTTGGGCTGAGGCGTGGCTTTACAGCCTGCTGGGCTTCTGCCGCCATTGCCGAAGTGATAAGAAAATAGAGAATTAAAAAGCGATACGTTGTTTGAACCATTCTACACCATTAACTTGGCGAATATAACAGTGTTCGTACTGAATTTTAAATTATACCTCAAATCTACACATGTCACGCCCCGCTTTCGATGATATTTTTATGGAACTGGCCGTAAATCTTGCCAAGCGGTCGCATTGCATTAAGCGCCATGTGGGTGCGGTGCTTACCAAAGATACCCGCATCATTTCCATTGGTTATAATGGGCCGCCATCCGGCACGCATAACTGCGATGAAGAGTGGCCTGCTGCAGGGTGTCCGCGTGATTCAAAAGGAGGTTGCTCGCTGGCCATTCATGCGGAGCAGAACGCCATACTTTACGCAGTGAAGAACAAGACCGCTGTGGAGGGCTCAACCCTGTATGTTACGTTGTCGCCATGCCTGGCGTGTGCACGTATCATTTACTCCATGGGTATTACCCGTGTTATTTACCTGAACTCCTATGCCGAGCACAAGGGGCTTGCTTCCGATGAGGGGGTTGACTTTCTGCAGCGTTTTGGTGTTCACGCTGAAAAATATGCTGGTCAGCTGACCAACGTTACCCACATGATTTAGACGGTGGTTTGCTTCAGGGCTTTTTCCAGGTCGGTAATAAGTTTAGCCGGAACCGCCTTCGCATTTTTTGTTTTTAATGACTTAAACACGGCAAGGGCTTCTGAACCTTTTTGAATCAAGCCAATTGGATTTTTATCGTACCGGTAACTTCCCAGGCACCAGGCAATGTCGGCTTGAAGTTGAGGTTCTGCATTCAGGGATTGAAGTTTTTCAAGAACCTGCTCGCTGATTTTTTCAATTGATACAGCACTTGCTTTTGCTTTGCTACGTGGTGCCGCTGCTTTTTTTGCAGGTGCCGATTTTTTTTCAGTTGCTTTAGCCATGATGGTCGTTTTTGGTTTCAGAATCTGAATTTCTTCATCAAAATTACGACCTCATGAAAGGGTGTTGCAAGCTTGAAGGCTTATTAATTTCCGCAACCGTGTGAATGGGAAGCTACAACGGATGCAATTGATCGGTATAAAAAAACGAAAGGGAAGTAATTCTGAATTACTTCCCTCCGCAAAGTTTTTAGGGGTTACCTAATTACTTCTTCTTCTTGGCAGCTTTCTTAGCTGTTTTCTTCTTAGCTGCCTTTTTCGCTTTCTTTGCCATAGCGTTAAATGTTTAAAGGTTAAAAAGTTGTGAAAAGTTATAACAAAAAATTAATCTGCAAAAATTTTTAGCAAAAATTTTTTGGAGGTGTGAACTTTTTAACAGTCGATCATCACACCAACGCAATCATAATTGCATCATCAAATGATGTTCACTTCAGGTGTTAAGGTGATGTCAAATTTTTCCTGAACCGATGTGCGAACGTGCATGGCGAGTGATAAAATTTCTTCACCGGTTGCGTTGTTGTAGTTCACCATCACCAAGGGTTGATGTTGATGAACACCGGCATCACCCTCACGTTTTCCTTTCCATCCGCATTGTTCAATGAGCCAGGCAGCCGGAACTTTAACTGTTTGATTTACAGAAGCATAACCGGGCATCTCAGACCATGTTTGTTTAAGTGATTGGAAGTGTTGTTGCGTGATGGTTGGATTCTTGAAGAAGCTTCCTGCATTGCCGATTACAGTTGGATCAGGAAGTTTTGAACTGCGAATATGAATGACTGCTTCGCTGATGGATTGAATGGTAGGCGCAGTGACATGCATCGCGCGAAGTGTGTCTTGTATGGCACCGTAACCCGTACGCAAAAGATGATCTTTTTTGGTCAACGTTAAAGTAACACTTGAGATAAAAATTTTTTCTTTCAACTCCTGCTTAAAGATACTTTCGCGGTACCCGAACCGACAATCAGACTTACTGAAGACCCGGGTTGATCCGTTTGAAAGTTCAATACCTTCCACCTGATCGATCACCTCCTGTACCTCAACACCGTATGCACCGATGTTTTGCATGGGTGCGGCACCCATTGTACCGGGTATTAGCGAAAGATTTTCTACGCCACCCCAATTGTGCTGCACACAATGCATTACAAATGGGTGCCAGACTTCTCCTGAAGCGACTTTAAGCGTTATGGTTTCGTCTGTTTCGTGAGTTGATTGGATTCCTTTCAGGTTATTATGAATAACTAAGCCATTAAAATCGTGGGTTAGGAGTACATTACTGCCTCCACCAAGGATAAGCCGGGCTTCATGCTTGAACAGATCGGTTTGTTGAAGTTCAAACAGATCATCGGGCGATTGTAATGAAACAAAATGACGGGCATTCGCCCGGATACCAAATGTGTTGAAGGGTTTAAGCTGTACGTTTTCCTGAATGCGAATCATAACACGCGACTATCGCACGAAGGTGCATAAAAATTCTTAATGACGGGTACCAGTTAAAGTCAAATACGTTACTTGACTTTCTCCAGATCATCCGGATGAAGCTTGATCAGGCAGATACGGGGAAACCGCCCGGCAACATAGGTGGTGCCGCATACCGCCAAACCGCCATCTTCGGTGCTGATTACCTGCGCAATTTCAAACGGATTGGAGAACCCGAGGTATTTGCTGGTAATAAACGTTCCGGTGGCTTCATCATAAAAGTATAACCCGATTTGTTTTGATCGGGTGTTGCTTCCATAGACCAACACATTCTTGTTATTGATGGATGCACGAAGAATTTTTACACGCGCGTTAGGCTCCAACTCGGGGAATGTATTCCCAGCCAGGTCTACGCTGGAAGAAATTCCAGTAGGGTTAAGCGTAACATTGGGTAGTAAATAGTTGTCGCCAAAATTAAAGCGTGCAGCCGCAAATTTTGTAGCGGACAGGGGTTGTAGCGCACTCAATCCACCATCATCCTGAATGCCTTGAATGACCCCATTAGGATCATCCTGATTGAGGTTGGTGAATACTAATGAAAACGTGTAATTGTAAAAGCCATTGAAGTAATAAAGCCCACCTTGTATTCGACCGGCTTCAAATGGATACTGACGCCCTGTTCGTATAAAATGATTGATAATGGGTTCTTCCACCTCCTCACCAGCGCCAATGGTAAACGCGCGTGATTGCGTTACCGCACCTGTGGCATTTAACACGGCCAATACCGACTGTTTATCCAAATGATTGTAGGAGAGCAGCACAAATGAATTGCCATCAACCTGCGCAGCACACGGATAATATAGTGCTCCGTTTACGGGTGCAATGTTTACCGCTTCAAGGTTGGTATCTGTTTGTGCCAATTGAACCTGAAGGGTAAGTGGATCCATACAAAAGAACTGGTAGGTGTTATTGATGAAAGCTAATTGGGCAATTGGGTTAACAAAACTTTCATCAACCTCAATATCCGAAACAAAATTTCCCTCTTCATCGGCTTTCATCAGGTAAATACCGGTGAAGTTAGTGTCCTCGAGTCTGCGTCCGCCTAAAATCAGGTAACCACCATCTTCGGTTTGCACCATGTCGATGGGGAAGTAGTTGGTGGTAAACAGGTTGTTATCGTAAATCTTGGTAAACGATTTCTGATCAAATTCCGGGTTGGTTTCTTCCACGCAAGAAACCATCAGCATAGCGCTTAGAACTAAATAAAATAGCTGCTTCATCATCGTTGATCTAAGGTTTTAAATCCGCTGGCCAGGTAACGCATCGGGAACAAACAGCCGAAAGAAAATACCAGGTTGTTCAGTTTAATATCGTCCATGGCCTCCCCAATACCCGAAAGTCGGTCGCTGCCAAACCGATTTTCAGTTGAATTGATCAAGCTCATGCCTTTGCGGTATTGAATATCAAGATTCAAACGCACATTGCCCAGGTTGTAATTGGCACCGATCCCACCCAGAAGCCCCCAGTGATTTTTAGCAAACAAATCCTTGGCGCCTATGATCACCGGGTCGTTGGTAAATTCGTTTACTCCACCAGATGCATAATCCGTTCCCGAGATTTCTACGGCTTTGTTGGCGTTGATAAGAAAACCGTAAAAAATACCCACCTGAACGTAGGGGCGAAGCTTGTTACCGATTACATCATACTTGAAAATGAGTGGTATCTCGGCATGATCAACCTTTTGCTCGTTCTGGTAATTCAACTCAAGCCTGTTGTTCGCATTTTCCGGATCGGTCCACTCATAGTTGTTTGAATAAGTAAAAACAGAATGTCTGAAACCTGGCTGAAGACTGAAAGAGAAACCTTTATAATAAAACGTGACTTCCAATGTAGCCTGACTTCCAAGACTCGAAAAATCGTCATAAGCTTTGTCAGTAAGTGACGCATCGTAATTGCCGGGCGATAGTGCTGAGTAGCGTTTTTCTACCAACACCTGCGAAAGGTTTACACCTGCCTTAAAACCAAGCCACCATTGCTTGTCGAGAAAGGTTTCTTTTTGATTTGGCGCGGGATTGCTGAAGGATCCCTTTCGTTTTTTTTGCGCTTGCCCGAATGCTAGTCCTGTTACCAGCAACAAACAGGAGAGAAGGTAGAGTTTTTTCATTTACTGCGTTACGATAAGTTTCTTGGCTTGTTCAAATGATCCGATGTTGAGCTTATAAATATACAATCCTGCAGGGATTCCGGTAAGGTCAACCTGCACCTTGTGTTCGCCCGGTTCGTATGTTTGATTGATGAGTGTTTTAATCGCTTTGCCACTCTGATCATACAACACGATCCGAACTAAACCTTCAGCATTAATCATAAAGGAGAAGGCAGTTTGATTTTTGGCGGGGTTTGGATAACAGCCATCCAAACGGAAACGTTGGTTGATGAACGAATCGACACTGGAAATTACCTGCACAGCCAAAGGCAATGGCTCGTAATTGCCACCCTCTTCATTCGGGCCATCAATAAAATCACCAAAGAAGATGTCGTTGTTGATTTTTTCTTCATCTACCAGCATCCAGTCTTTCAGCAGGTTGGCGTAAATCTGCCGGTAATCGTATTGCATTTCTATGTTATCCTTTGTCATGTCGGGCACCTTACCCACCACGCCTGGGTTAACGCCACGCCCGAAAACGAAAATCGGTCCGCCTGTGCCGTGGTCGGTACCGTAACTTCCGTTGGAATGTACCCTACGCCCGAACTCTGAAGTGGTTACGGTCAGCACCCGATCTTCCAATCCGCGTACTTTCAGATCGTCCTGGAAAGCTTTCATCGCGGTGGAGATGTGATACATCAAGGCGGCATGAATGCCCATGGTAGGGTCGTAGCTTTCTACCTGCGAAGCATGGGTGTCAAAACCACCAATCTTTACCATGAATACTTTGGTTTTACAACCACCCGCCAACAGACGGGCGATAAGCCTTAACTGTGGAGAGAGGTGATTTCGCTTGCTGCCAGTAGGCGCGTTGAAGGGGTAAATCTCCGGATAGGTTACTGATGTATCTCCGCCCGCCTGATACACTTCAAAAAGTCGTTGTGCATAGTCGTCCGATTTCTTTTCAAGACCAAGTATCCAATTCATTTCCTTTCCGTATGGAGAGTTATTGAGAAAATCGGGTACCTTTCCGCGCGGGTCAATGTCTTTATCCTGAAAGCCTTCCAGTTCTTCAACGAGATTGGCAAAGGCAACCGGATCATTCAGCGAAAGCGAGGTTGGAATGTTTCCTTCCTGGTGAAAGATCAACGAAACATCACTGCCCATTTCAATACCAAGCGGGTCAAGCATGTCAATGTCTTCGTTTGGAAAATCTTCGGGGTATTGAAGTGGAGCATACTCTTGTTGCAGGTAGCGACCAACCCAACCGGATGAAAAATAATCATCGGAACCACCGCCCATAAACCAGATGTCGCGACCACGGAAGTGCGACCCGTTATTGTTCTTGTACGAAACGCCTTGAACAAATGCCATCTTCCCCTGATCATACATGGCTTTCATCGCTTGCATGTCGGGGTGAAGGCCAACTTGTGCATCTGCTGGTAACGTACTGTCTAGCGGAATATACCTGCGCAAGGAATTGCTTTTGGGTATGGCAATGTTAGCCCTGCGGCTATAATACTGATCGTAGGCATCAACCGGTATCAGGGTATTCAACCCATCGTTACCACCGTGAAGTTGCAGAATGATCAACACGCGGTCGCTGTCGCCTTGCTGAGCTAAGCGTGAAAGCGGGTTGCTGGCCATTACCTTTAGCGGAATACCGTTGATAGCAAAAGGAAGGCTTAGTGCCAGTGGTATTTTTTTGAGAAAGTTTCTGCGCTTCATGTTTAGTGGAGTTGGTATTCGGGTGTTTGCAACAGGGCATTAAAAAGATTTTCAAGCTGGCGCCTTACGGTTTCCGGATCGAAGCCGTTTGTCCAGCGAATGTTCCAGGCACCTTCGGGGTCGTCATCAATTTTTGGATTTTCCAGAAAGGCTACGAGGAAATAGTTCAATCGTTCTGCGGTGATGGTTGCGGTATCGTCAGCATCCGGATCGAATGTGAGGTTGTTACTTACCGGCAATAGGTTTCGCGCCAATTCAATGATGAGGTTACGTGCATTGGGGGCAACGGCAGCAAAATTTGTCTGTACAAAATTCACCACATCCACTTTCAACATGCCGTCTTCCATTTCCGTTACCAGCCTGCGAATGAATTCATATCGTCTCGTCAGGTAGTTCACGGTAATCCAACTACGCTGGTATACCGGAAACTGGTGGTACGCATCGTACCCCGCCACATCAAAGGGTTGGTAAAACGACATGCCCTGGTTGTCTGCCAGGTTGATGATCTCTTCCGTAATCTCATAGAAGCCTGCAGGGTCAACTGCCATGTCGGGAACCGGGTAATTGAAAAAGCGAAGGGTTCCGATAATAAGATCAAGAGGAGATTTGATGATCCCCCCAAACTGATCATCATCTACGCCCGGAGCAGCCTCATAAAAATGCTGACTACGCAGTAAATTCTCAACTACTGGTTGCAGTTTGAATCCATTCAGCCGGAAGGTGTTGGCCATTTCGGCTATGATTGTATTGTGCAGCGCTTCCGGAATTTCGTGGTACACATAGTACCGGTAAATTCTTCTGCAAATGTGCAGCAGGGTTTCTTCCTGTTCGTAGATCATATCGATCAGTTGACTGATCTCATCCAATGCACTCTCTAGCGTTGGGTTAGCCCCATTTAACAAAAGCGGATCAGGTTGAATGACATACGGAGCTCCGGTATTGATGTCGATAAAACTATCACTAAATATTTTTGGATCATTATCGTGACTGGAAGCATTCAAGTTGCCTCCGCGAACACGCCCTCGGGGAAGGCCGGTATCCGGATCGGTGTTGGAAAACGTATCATCAAAATCAAAGCCTGAGAGTACGCGTGCGGCAGATTGTACATCTTGTTCTTTAAAAAGTACATAATCACCCGGACCTGGTGTTGGTGGCAGAGAACCTTCCAATCCTCGACCAATGGAATACAGTTCAAATAACTCCCGTGCATAGTTTTCATTCGGGCTGCCTTTCACGTTTTGGTTTCCATCGAGCAAGCGAAGCATAGCGTTATCCACACTTACTTTCTTCGTTAGCTCTCTGAAATTCACTTCAGGCAATGCATCTTCATCCAACGCAAACAGGCGGTATAATTGGTTCTGGAAGTAGAGCGCCCTGCTGCTGTTTATTTTTTCCTGGATGGCGGTGAAATGTGTGTGCAGGAACAACACCAGCTTTTCGCGAACGGAGTAGGCCAGGCTAAGGTTGGGATCAACACCCGCACTAAGCATTTGCCCCACAAACCAGCGTTTGAAATACTCCTGGTAATCCGAATCCATTTTTTCAGGGTCGGTAATTCCCGAGACAGCCCATTCCTGGTTGGTATCCGGATCAACGGGCAAAACCGGGTCGGGTAATACCTGATTGAAGAGTAGGGTGGTGGCCTGCTGCGGGGTCAGTGCTGCGAAACTTTCAATTTGCTGTTTGGTGGCTCCGAAGGATGCGCGCCTTAATAAATGGGCAGCGCGGTTAAAACCAAGGGTGCCGGAGTACTCGGGTAGTGGCATAAGTAAGAAAAATCAAACCGGACTGTATACTTCTAAACCACTAAAATAATCCTGATTAGCAGACAAAGTGCACAATTACCCGTCTATTGAAGGTTTTTTTGCTACAATTTTCATTTACCGGTTTGATGTCTAGAGAACTTACCAACGTGGGGGTGCCACAAAGTCACTGGTTTTGTACGTGATTACTTTGTGGCGAACCTCCATAAGATCAGTCATTAATGACATCCAGGATTTTAATCCTTTTCAGTCCTCCCGGCATGGCCCACTGTATGGTCATTCCTTTTTTGAAGCCAATTAGTGCAATGCCCAATGGGGAGAAGACAGAGATTTTCTGTTCCTTAATATTGGCTTGAGCAGGTAGGGTCAAGGTTAATTTCCATGTTTTATTGATGGCCAGATCCTCTGCCTCGAAGCACGAATTGAGCCTGACTACATCAGGGTCAAGTTCATTATCGGCTACAATGTCAGCTCTTCTAAGCTCAGCTATTAGCTGCCCCACTTCTTTTGATTTCAGTTGGGGAGGGTAGTTGGCAATTAACGACTTTAACGTGTTATAATCTGTATTACTGATAACGGGTTTCATTTGCTGAATAAATTTTAGTTGGCTGCAAACATTGTTTCACAAGCACAGCGCATGGCTGCGTGTAAAAAATGTTCTTCTACCAGGTAAATAAATATGAATTGAAGGAACAGGGTTTATCCCTCCGCTTTAACAAACCTGCCAATAAACGGAGGGTTTAAACGGAGGGTTAACTGATAAAGGCTCGATTATGCTGTAAGGTCAGAAACAGCCGATTACTGCAAATGAATTTTGCAGATGCTGAAAATAATATGGGTTGAGACTGTTTCATAATTTACAAAAGCAAAGGTAACACTTTTTTACGTGATTTGCCTGTTTTCTGTATGTGTACTTATGTGTACTTGAGTTTGTGAAGTAACCAGATTAAGGATATTTTGAGAAGTCAAATTGACTCTTAAACGGATTAATAGAAATTAGTTTGGAACTCACTGAAGACAACTACAATACGATTAAAAAATGAAGATTATAGAATGTCCGCGTGATGCGATGCAGGGGTTAACAGAATTTATCCCTACTGAAAGAAAGATCGCCTACATCAATCAACTCCTCGAAGTTGGTTTTGATACGATCGATTTCGGGAGTTTTGTTTCGTCCAAGGCAATACCGCAAATGCGGGATACAGGTGAAGTATTGCAGGCACTGAACTGGCGCACCAGTAAGTCAAAGTTATTGGCCATTGTTGCGAATACACGTGGCGCTGAAACGGCCTGTGAACAGGAAGGTGTTCATTACCTGGGCTTTCCACTTTCAATATCAGAGACCTTTCAGCAACGCAACACCAACAAATCAATTACTGAAGCCTTAAATACGGTTTCTGAAATTCAGGATTTGTGTACACAATCGAACAAGGTTTTGGTGTGTTACATCAGCATGGGGTTTGGTAATCCATACAACGATCCCTACGATGTGAAAGTGGTAGAGCAGTTTGTGGATATTCTGAACACGCTGGGTGTACAAGTCATCTCTTTGGCCGACACCATTGGCGTGTCCACACCCGAAAATATAACGTACCTCTTTACGCGGTTAACCGGGCGTTTTCCATCGCTTGAACTTGGTGTTCACCTGCATTCCACTCCTCAAACAGCTATTGAAAAAATTGAGGCAGCTTATAAAGCGGGTTGCAAACGTTTTGATGGGGCTATTAAAGGATTTGGCGGTTGTCCGATGGCTAAAGATGATTTGGTTGGAAACCTGGCCACGGAAACCATTTTGGGATATTTGTCATCACAAAACGCTTTACCCGCAATTAATGAAGAGGCTTTTCAAAAAAGCCTTGCTTTGGCGGATGAAATCTTCCCAAAGCATTGAAAATATTACGTTGCACAGCTTTTGGCCAGCTTGAACCTTACCTTTGTTGTTCTAAAACAAGTTGGGTATGAGAACTTTTGTATTGATTTTACTTCTTCTTTCTGGTGTGATGGTGTTGGCGCAGGATGCAAAATCCTATACGCAAAAGGGAAGGGAGTTACTGGAAAAACAGGAATATGTTGAAGCGCTATTGAATTTAAATAAGGCTATTGAGCTTGATCCCAACAATGCAGCCGCCTATTACCTGCGCGGAAACATTAAAGCACAATTTGACGATCGTCATGGTGCGATGAAAGACTATAACACGGCATTGGAGAAAAATTCGAAGCTTACAGAAGCTTTCTTTTCAAGAGGCAACATTAAAATGAAACTTCAGGATTATTACGGGGCTATTGATGACTATACGGCCGCCATCGCCTTGAATGAGAATTACATTGATGCTTACTACAACCGCGGTAAAGCCAAACAGTTTTTGCAAGCCTATGAAGATGCGATTAACGATTGTTCAAAGATTATCGCTATCAATAAAAAGAATGTGGATGCCTACTACATGCGCGGTTTGTTGCGCATTGAGTTTGGTGACCTTAAAAATGGCTGTCTTGATTTGAGCAAAGCTGGTGAGTTAGGTGATTTGAAAGCCTACGAGATGATCAAGGAAAAGTGTAATCAAAAAGATCAGGTTAAGGATTAATGGCTTAGTGCATACATTTTTCCGGGAAGGGATTTTACAACTCCATTAAACTCCAACCCTAATAAAACCGAAGCCAACTGACTAACCGGTAGATTCGATTTCCAACTGAGTTCGTCAATCATGGCCGGACTCTTTTCCAATAATAAAGTAAGGATGGTTCGCTCTTCTTCCGAATAGCCATCCAGCGAGAAAGGCGTAACTTTTTTCTTTGTTACTGTTTTTGCGGCCTCCCAATTCATGATGTATTCCAGATCCTTAACTGACGTTATCAGGTGAGCCTTGTTTGTTTTGATCAGGTTGTTGCAACCAGCTGAGTAGGTAATGCCAACACTGCCAGGAAAAGCGAAGACGTCTTTATTGTAGCTATTGGCGATTTCAGCTGTGATCAGCGCGCCACCTTTTTCGGCTGCCTCAACAACAATCAACGCATCCGATAATCCCGCAATGATTCTGTTCCGTTCCGGAAAATTGTGTGCATCGGGCTTTGTTCCAAATTTGTTCTCTGTTAGTAACCCGCCATGCTCAAGCATTTTGGTGGCCGTTTCTTTATGTGCAGCAGGGTAGATCACATCCATGCCGCTGCCCATTATGCCAACGGTAGGTAACTTATGTTTCAATGCTTGCTTGTGCGCTTGTATGTCTATACCATACGCAAGTCCGCTTACAATCAATGCACCATGAGCCGTTAATCCTTCCGCTAGTTTTTCAACTTGCTCTTTTCCGTATGCAGTTGCTTGTCTGGTTCCGACAATGCCAACGGTTTTTGGATTTTCAAGGTCAACATTCCCCTTTACATAAAGCATGGAAGGTGCATCCGGAATTTGCTTCAATCGGGAGGGATATTTTTTATCGGTATAAAATAAAATCTCTACGGATTCTTTCTCGGCACGCCTGATTTCCTTTTCAGCTTTTTCAAATGGTTGTCCTTTGCTGATCGTTTCTGCAATTACTGGTCCAATGCCGGGTATCTTTAGTAGTTTGCCTTTTGGCGTTTTAAAAACTTTTTCAGCAGAGCCACAATAGCTTACCAACTGACGGATGGTGTAATCGCCAATGCCGGATACGAAATGAAGGGCTACAAGGGACAGTCTGTTTTGATCCATTTCAGGCTTAAAATGCAAAAAACTTCCTAAATCCTGACGGACGGAAACAATTTCTATATAAAGTACAGGGATTTTTACTGAATGCGTTCGCGCAGCTCAACCAAAAACCTGCGCACATTCTTCAGAGAATCAATCAGTTCGATTTTATCTTTAACGGAGTTGGAATCATTGCGCAACATTTCCTTGGCTCCCTGAAGGGTAAAGCCTTTCTCTTTCACCAAATGATAAATGGTGCGTACATTATCAATGTCTTCCTTGGTAAACTGGCGATTTCCCTTGCGGTTTTTCTTAGGTTTGATGAGGTCGAACTCAGATTCCCAGAAACGGATGAGGGAAGGAGCAACGTTGAAAATTTCAGCTACTTCTCCGATGGAGTAGTAGAGTTTCTCTATTTCTTTTTCCTTATACGCCATGTGATGAAGCAAAGTAAACAATTAATCCTTTCTGGCCAATACCTTTAGATAGGAAAATCTTCTATTCGTTAAGTGTTATTTTATACACCATAACTGAATGGCCACCACCCTTTTGGGCTTTACCCTGTGCAGTTACCATTAAATACTGATCGTCATCGGTAATTTCCATTCCAACCGGGAAGGAATCAGCCGGAATTTCGGCCACGCGCTTCATGGTTTGGCTGTTTACCACCACAATTTTGCTTTGATTATTCACGCAGGCAAAAATGTACTTTCCGGTTGAGGAGGCTACAATTGTGCGTGCACCACCGCCCACATAACTGCTTTCCCAAGCTGAATTGTCGCGGGTATTTTTGCCGGCATTGGCTAACCGGTTTTCAATAAACTCCTTCCAGTTGGTTTTTTGAATCTGCCCCAATGAGTTGCTGCTTACGACCAGGTCATCCCCAGCGATAATCAGGTGACGGATATTATAATAAGGACTGTAGGTAACGCCCAGGTATTTGTAGTCATTTTCCAGATCAAATACGGCAATACCGCCATCGCCCCCCATACGACCTACCAGTAGGTATTTCGAATCCGGGGTGAACACCGTGCCGCGCAGGCAGTAGCCGCAATTGCTGTCGCGATCCACTTTTACACCGGGTTCAAACTTCACTTCCAGGCGTTTATCCACAATGGCATGATTTACATACTTAAACTGCATCGGGTCGTCACCTTGCGTATCAATAATGCCCAATGTATTATCACCCCAATGTGTTACGGCTACATACCGGCTATCGGGTGAAGCCGCAATCATTTTGGGTAAAATACCGGTAGGCATTACCCGAACAATTTCATCCGTGTCGGTATCAATAATGGCCACAGCTGATGGACTTTCGGCATTGGCATCGTAGCTTCTGCGATAATACGTAACCCATAAAAACTTGCCGTTGTGTGAAAAACAGCTTTCAACCGGTTTACCACTAAAAATATTAAAATCACTTTTTCGGAAACGATATTGATAATCAAAAACGGTATGCTCGCCATCTTTAAAGAGATGTTGATTATCAGCATTGAAGGTATGGCGGATTACTTTCAGTTTTTCGAAAGTCTCTATGCTATACACTACGGTTTCCAATCCTTCCAGCGACTGCACATAGAATTTCTTTTTTTCGGGCAGGTAGTTTACCGACTTAGGTGAATTGATGTCGCGATCGTATTTGTCTTTCGGATGCTTGGTGTTGACCACACGATGTTGAAAACGGGCCACCAGTTCGAGCGAAACAGGAGCTTGTGCAGGCGTTGAGGTTACGCCTATGGTGTTATAAACCAGCTTTTCATCATCCTGCGCTTGAAGTGCTGTGGTGGAGATCAAAAACAGAAGACAAAGGAAAAGTCGCGTAAAATTCATACCAGCCATGTTTTTCAGGCGGCAAAACTACAAAAGAATGGGCGGGGTAGAAAACCGGATTTTTATTCAGCCGGTGCCTTGTACCGGGGGTGTTCAACCAGTTTCTGGTATTCTTTATGATCGAGATCGCGCTGGAAGAAATAAATGGGGTTCACTTGGGTACCGTTATGCAGTACTTCGTAGTGCAGGTGATAGGCTTCGCTTTGTCCGGTGGTACCCACATAGCCAACCAACTGGCCGCGCTTAACCTCCTGACCAAGTTTGAGTTCGTACTTATGCAAATGCGCATAACGTGTTTCATAACCGAAACCATGATCGAGATAAATCACCAGTCCATACGTGTCTGAATAATCCGCACGGGAAACCACACCATCGCCTGTTGCAAAAACAGGTGTTCCTTTTGGAGCTGTCATATCAAGCCCCCGGTGGTCGCGCCAGATGCGTAACAAGGGGTGGAAACGATTTCCAAACGTGGTATGCAGGCGAATCATATCACGATCATGGATGGGTAAGATTGCCGGCCGTGTTGCGCGTTTACTTAGTTGTACATCTGCCTTCAGGCTTAATTCTTCAAACGACTGCTGTTCAACCTGTATTTGGTGCTTTAGCTTCTCCACCCGTTCGTAACCCAATACTACGCGCGGGAATTCTGCTATCGCCTCGAGTTTACGATCTGTGCCCCCCACACCGGCTTCACGAATACTTTCAGAAAGGGGTTGCAGATCCAACAGGGTGCGGTAATATGCATCATCTTTATTGGTGAATACACGTAGGGTATTATAGCCTTCAGTAATTTTCTGCTCAAGTGCCGACCAACGGGCGTGCAGCGATTCATTTTGTTGCTTCAGGTATTGCTCTTCCAACGAAGAAAACTTTTGAAGATACCAATAGGTTAAGGGTAGTGCTGAGAACAATGCCAGAATAAAAAAGATACCGGCCCGTTTTAAAAACTTCTTGCCAGAAGGATAAATGCGCTCATACTGGCAGGTTTCGGGATTATATCGGTAATACAGGTTGGCCATCTTAATCGAGCGCTTGATTTTTTTGTTTGGCTAACTCCTTAAGTGCAGCATATTCGTTGCTGGTGAGTCCTTCAAAGAGGTAATCGATCGGATTTACATGTTTACCATCTTTTAACACCTCAAAATGTAAATGCGGTGAAACAGCTCCCCCCGTCATGCCCACAGTTCCAATCTCGCTGCCTTTGGTTACTGATTGTCCTTGCTTGATGCGGATTTCATCCAAATGATGGTAACGGGTTGTGTAACCATTCCCATGATCAATTTCAATAAAGTTACCCTTGCCCATTTGCAGGTCGCTGTATAACACCTGGCTAATTTTACCAGATGTGCTGGCCACTACAGACGTTCCGCGGGGCGCAACAAAGTCTATACCCGGATGAAGGTAGTTTGCTCCATGAAATGGATGCATGCGCTCCCCAAAACCAGAAGCCAGTCGGGTCAATTCTTTATTCGCTATTGGTTGGAGTGATGGAATGTTGGTGAGTAAGGCAAGACCTTCTTTGTCGACAGTAAGGTTGCTGGCCAGGATGAAATTTGTGTAACGTGCCTTCTTGAGTAAATCGGCAGACTCAGCTTGGGTTTCTTTGTACTGCTTTTTAAAGTTGGTGGTTTCTTGTTGACTGGGCTTGAAAGTAAAATTTTCAAGAAGCCCTGGATGATTGAGGTTACTGGCCAGTTTTTCGAACACCACTTCATCTGCCTGTTGCAGTTGAAACAACGAGGCTTGTACCGTGTTCAACTCGCGTGTCAGTTCTTTATGATGAACCTTTAATACTTTGTTTTCTTGTGCAAGTGCTTTTTCTGTTTCGGTGGTGAAGAGTGAACTATGCAGAAACAACAATCCTACAAACAACCCTCCCGTGAGGCAAAGGTATAGCAACGTTGCACCAAGAATGTTCCGGGTTCGCAGAGGAACCGGTTCATACCGGCAAGTTGTGGGGTTGTATCGGTATTTCAGTTGACGCATTGAGGGTTTAAAAAAATCACTGAAATAAGCGTGTTCTCATCTATTGCCTCTTAATTTTGTGGCCTTGCGGCCTAAAGGGGGCCAATATAGTAAATTAACCGTATTCAGACACGTTTTAGCCAGATGGACTCAGCAACGATCAGACGCCTGTTTTTGGAGTTTTTTGAGAAGAAGAATCACCTGATTGTGCCTTCCGCACCGCTTGTGCTCAAGAACGACCCGACTTTACTGTTCACCAACTCGGGTATGGTGCAGTTTAAGGATTATTTCCTGGGGCACGGCACCCCAAAAAGCAAACGCATTGCCGATACGCAAAAGTGTCTTCGCGTAAGCGGTAAGCACAACGATTTGGAAGAAGTGGGCATTGATACCTACCACCACACCATGTTTGAAATGCTGGGCAACTGGTCGTTTGGGGATTATTTTAAGAAGGAAGCGATTGAGTGGGCGTGGGAATTACTGACAGATGTATACAAACTTCCGAAAGACAGACTTTATGTTTCTGTGTTTGGTGGAGACAAAGGTGATAACCTTCCGGTTGATACCGATGCGATTGCGTATTGGAAAAACATTGTACCGGAAGACCGAATCATTCATGGTAAGAAGAAAGACAACTTCTGGGAGATGGGCGAGACCGGCCCGTGTGGTCCGTGTTCTGAAATTCACATCGACTTACGATCGGAAGCTGAAGTAAAAAAGACAAGCGGCAAAGAATTGGTGAACAACGATCACCCGCAGGTGATTGAAATCTGGAACCTCGTGTTCATGGAGTTTAACCGCAAAGCTGATGGTTCCCTTGAAAAGCTTCCTGCACAACATGTAGATACCGGTATGGGCTTCGAGCGGTTGTGCATGGCCATACAAGGCAAGACATCCACATACGATACCACCGTGTTCAAGCCGCTGATGGATTTTATTTCGGAAGCTGCCGGTGTGAAGTATGGAAGTAATGAAAAAACCGATATTGCCATTCGTGTGTTGGCTGATCACATTCGTGCGGTGGCGTTTGCTATTGCCGATGGCCAGTTGCCTTCGAATACCGGTGCCGGGTATGTCATTCGCAGAATTTTGAGAAGAGCGGTGCGTTATGGCTACACCTTTTTGGATTTCAAAGATCCGTTCCTCTACAAACTCGTTCCGATTTTAGCGGAGCAGATGAAGGATGTGTTTCCTGAATTGCATGGGCAATTAGATTATGTGACCAAGGTTATTCATGAAGAGGAGATTTCGTTTTTGAAAACGCTTGAACGCGGACTAAAGCGATTTGATGCGATTGAAAATGAGTTAAAGAACAAGATTGTTCCCGGTGAACTTGCCTTTGAATTGTACGATACCTTCGGTTTTCCTTTTGATCTTACCTCACTCATTGCACGCGAAAAAGGTTTCTCGGTTGATGAGAAAGGATTTCAGGTTGAGATGCAAAAACAAAAGGAACGCTCCAAAGCTGATGCAGCCAAAGAAACCGGTGACTGGATTTTGGTTGGCGAGGATGAGAAGACCGAATTTATCGGCTACGATTTTCTGGAAGCCGATGTGCGGATTGTGAAATACCGCAAGCTGGTTCAGAAAAATAAGGAACTGTATCAACTCGTGTTTGATCGCACACCTTTCTATGCTGAAAGTGGCGGTCAGGTTGGGGATATCGGATACATCCAACACGGAAGTGAGAAGATATCCGTCATTGATACCAAAAAGGAAAACGAACTGATTGTTCATTTTACTGATAAACTTCCAGCCGATTTATCGGCAGCATTTCATGCTGTGGTGAACGAACGAAAGCGCAAGCTCACCATGAACAATCACTCAGTAACTCATTTGCTGCATGCTGCCCTTCGTGAAGTGTTGGGCAAGCATGTGGAGCAGAAGGGATCCTTGGTGAATGAAAAAATTACCCGCTTTGATTTTTCGCACTTTGCGGCCATGACGCCTGAAGAAATTCAAAAAGTGGAAGATCGGGTGAATGCAAAAATCCGGGAAGACATTCATGCCGATATAAAACAAAATGTACCCATTGATGATGCAAAGAAATTGGGTGCTATGGCATTGTTCGGTGAAAAATATGGCGACTATGTTCGTGTAGTCACATTCGATCCGCAATTCTCGGTTGAACTTTGTGGAGGTACGCACGTACCCTCAACGGGAAACATTGGGTTGTTTAAAATTACTGCGGAAAGTTCGGTTGCTGCCGGTGTGCGTAGAATTGAAGCCATTACGGCAGAAACGGCAGAACAATACGTGCGCAATGAATTGAATCTGCTGGATAGTGTACGCGAGTTATTAAAAAATCCAAAGGATCTGGTAACAGCTGTTAAGAACCTGGCAGAGGAAAAACACACACTGGAGAAAAAGCTGGAGGCAGTAAATCAGGAAAGAGCCAATGCATTAAAAGATGAGTTGGCGAAAAAGGCTGTAGCCGTTAATGGTTCGCACTTAATTATTGAAAAAGTATCGGTACCTAATGCTGATGCGTTGAAGAATATTGCCTATGCTCTACGCAATCAATTTAACGACCTGTTATTGGTACTGGCTGCTGATGTGGACAGCAAACCACAGGTGGCGGTGATGATTGGGGAGAAGTTGATGGAAACAAAAAAGTATCACGCAGGTGAACTGGTAAAAGTGCTGGCAAAAGAAATTGAAGGGGGTGGAGGTGGACAGCCGTTCTTTGCCACCGCTGGTGGGAAAAATATTGCCGGCCTGGATGCCGTAATCATCAAAGCCAAAGAGTTGATTCGCTAGTTTTTAATTTTCAATCATCATCGCAGCAGCTGAAAAATATCAAGCCGTAATCGGATTGGAGGTCCATGCACAGTTATTGACGGCCAGTAAAATCTTCGCGGCAGATTCAACTGCTTATGGTAGTGAACCCAACACGCAAATCAGCGTGATAACATTGGCGCATCCGGGTACATTACCAAAGCTGAATCGCCAGGCAGTGGAACTTGCCGTGCGCATGGGCCTTGCCTGTAAATCGGAGATTGTACGGCACATGATCTTTGATCGCAAGAATTATTTCTATCCCGATCTGCCGAAAGGCTACCAGATTACACAAGACCGCACACCCATCTGCAAAGGCGGTTACATTACCATCGGTGAAGGAGCATCTCAAAAACAAATTGTACTAAACCGCATTCACCTGGAAGAAGATGCCGGAAAATCCATTCACATGGAAAATGAACCCGATACATTGGTGGATTTTAATCGCGCAGGCACCGCGTTGATTGAAATTGTAACAGAGCCCGTCATTCATTCATCTTCTGATGCATATGCCTTGCTAACCGAAATCCGAAAACTTGTGCGTTACCTCGATGTGTGCGATGGCAACATGGAAGAAGGATCGCTGCGTTGTGACGCAAACGTCTCCATCAGACCAAAGGGATCAACGATTTTAGGCAAGAAAGTGGAGATCAAAAACATGAACTCCATCCGTAACGTGCAACGTGCAATCGATTCAGAGATTGAACGGCAGATTGAATTGACGGAGAAAGGTGAGGAGATCATTTCTGAAACACGATTGTTTGATGCAACTTCTGGAAAGACGTACGGCATGCGCACCAAAGAAGAATTGAACGATTACCGTTACTTCCCCGATCCGGATTTAAGTCCGGTTGCACTTTCAGATGAATGGCTGACTGAAATCAAAGCAGCCATGCCTGCACTTCCATGGGAACTGGAGAAAAAATTTATAGAGCAATTCAACTTACCGGCATATGATGCGCGCCTGCTGACGGAAACAAAGGAGTTGGCTCAGTATTTTCTTGAGGTGTGTAATCATACGGATAATTTCAAGGCAGCTTCAAACTGGATTATGGGGCCGGTAAAATCGGCTTTGAATGAACTTACACTAACGGCAAACGATTTTCCTGTTAAGCCTGTTACTTTAGCGGAACTGATTAAACTGGTTGAATCTGGAAAGGTGAGTTTTTCGATTGCTTCGCAGCGAATATTTCCGGAGTTGTTGAAAAATTCAGCGCTGAATCCACTGGATGTGGCACAGCAATTGAATGTGGTGCAGACGAGTGATGAAGATTCCATTCTGCCTGTGATTGATGCGGTTTTGGCCGACTATCCAGATAAGGTGGCAGAATACAAAAAGGGCAAGAAGGGAATTATTGCTATGTTTATGGGCGAAGTGATGAAGCGTAGCAAGGGCAAGGCCGACCCGAAAGTGGCCAATCAATTATTAGTAAAGAAACTGGAAGAAAAATGAAGTATACAAGATTGAGTTTAAGTGTTGTTTTGGTGAGTGTGTTGTTACTGGTGGGCTGTTCCTCCAACGGTCAGCAAGCCAACAAAGGCGATGGCCAAACCGTGACCATACGGGGAAAGGTAGGTTTTCCGCAACAAGGTGGTACCATCACCATTATGGAGATAACGAAGACTGGTGCCGGCTGGCAGGATACCATTAACCTGAAAAGCAATTACACTTTCGAAAAGAAAGTTAAAGTTAAAGAACCGGGTTACTACAAATTGAATTTTTATAACCGTCAGGCGGTAGATCTGATCTTATATAAAAATGATCTTGAAATTAATGTAGATGGAAATGAAGCTTCTGGTTTTTTTGAAGTGAAGGGCTCTCCGGAGATTGAATTCATCAAGGAGGCGCAGCAAACACTGAATGGTGTTCAAAGCTCCCCGGAAGCGCAAAAGCTGATTGCCGATTTCAACAAGGCACAAGCTGCTAATGACCAGCAGTCGATTCTTGCCATTCAAAAGGCGTATCAGAAATTATTATCCGATGCCGGTAATCAGGTTGCAGAAAAGATAAAAAATAGTCCGCCCTCATTGGGTGTGATCAACGTGCTACAGGCGCAGATGCTGGATAAGGATGAATATTTTGATGTGTACTTGGCAACAGCAGAAAAATTAGAAAAAGAGTGGCCTGACTTTGTGCATGCAAAAGATTTTGTTTCGATGGTGGATAAGATGAAAGCACTTGCCATTGGCCAGGTGGCACCTGAAATTTCCTTACCCAACCCGGATGGTCAGGTTGTTCCGTTGTCATCGTTGCGGGGCAAATATGTGCTGGTGGATTTTTGGGCCAAGTGGTGCGGACCGTGCCGCAGGGAAAACCCGAACATTGTACGGGCTTATAATGAATATAAAGACAAAGGCTTCACCGTGTATGGTGTTTCACTCGATCGTTCAAAAGCAGATTGGTTACAAGGCATACAGGAAGATGGCCTTACGTGGACACACGTTTCTGATTTGAAATACTGGCAATCCGAAGCCGCTAAAACCTATAACATTACAGCCATACCTTTCTCCTTATTGCTTGATCCAAATGGTAAAATCATTGCCAAGAACCTGCGCGGTCAGGCATTGGATGAGAAGCTGGAGGAAGTTTTAGGAGGTAAATAATTTTGATGTCCTGCACTGTTGAAGTGCAGGACATCAATTTTTCAGGAGTTAATTAATCCTGACTTTTTGGGTTTCAAATCCAATAAACGAAAAAGAAAGTTCTCCTGAATTTTCTTCTAATGCTAGACTAAAGGTTCCGTCAGCCTTGGATACTGTTCCATACGTTTTACCACTGACTACAATGTTCATTCCTGGTATTGGTTTTCCGTCTTCAGTAGTGACTGTCCCATTTACTATGGTTTTACCATTTTGGTACGATACATCACTGGAGATGATCATCTTTTTTTCCTTGGGAATAACAGTTCCGGTTGAAGCATCATCTGACAGGGTAAATGTAATGGGAATTACGAATTTCTGACGCACAGCTACACCGCGCTGCTTACCAGGATTCCACTTTACGTTAGCTGCTTTGAGGGCTCTGACTGCTTCTTCATCGCATCCAGCACCAATACCTTTAAGAGGTCGGTGGTTAGATGTGCTACCATCAGGCTCAATTATTATCTCAACAAACACCTTTCCTTCAATACCCATTTTAACGGCTTGTTCAGGGAATTTAAGTTCACGATTGATAGCTTCGTACAAAGCGGTCATTCCTCCGATTGGTGAAGCATTCGCTTCAACAACGAGAAACACATCATCATCTGATTTAGTCATATCACCCAGTTGCGATATGGAGTCATCTGTTTTGATGATTAACTCAACACGCTCAGAAATTATATTACCCTTATCATCCATGTTGCGGGTATGGGATGTATGTAAAATCTTGTTTGGATTTAGACTCCGGATTTTTTCTTCGTTAATGGATTCAGCCTCAACATACATCAGTTTAATACCTGGGTTTTCTTTTTTGATCTGTTCAACAACTGGCAACAAATGATCAGGAAAATCTCCGGCAACGGTGGTGGTTTGTGAGAGTCCGTTCATTTCCGCAGCAATCTGATCCTGGCAGGCGATGCCCAGAAACAATACGCTTACAAACAGGAAAACAATCCCTGTTTTCCATTGCTTTACTTTTTGTTTTAAGGTTCGGATCATGGTAATTCGTTTTAAGGTTAGGGAATTATTAAAATGATTGGCCAATACGTATCCGGAAGATTCAATAGCCGAACGGGCCAGCAGGCTGCAGTATTGATCCTGATGTTCACTGCCTGAGGCGACTTCATCGGCTTCAAATTCATGTACCATGCTCATTTCCTTTTTGTAGTAGCTGAGCAATGGATTAAACCAGAACAGTATTCTGACTAGTTCAATCAGCACCATGTCAACCGAGTGCCATTTGCTAATGTGCACATGCTCGTGTTGCAGAATGCGTTGCTTGTCGGCTTCAGTTAGGTTAAAGGCTTTGCTGATGAAAACCAGCTTAAAAAAGGAAAAGGCAATGAATGAAGCGTTATCCACTTCGATAACAGGCTCGTCCGATTTTCCTTTTCGGGCTTCTTGCATCAGCATAATGATCTGATAGACAAACCGTAAAAACAGCAATGCGACTACAGCTCCGTATAACCAAAAGGCCAATTCCCAAAAATTAAAAGTAGGTTGAAGTGCCTCGGCTTGAGTTTGTTCAATGGTTGTGGGCAGCCAATGATCCGGTAAGGTTTCGCTAAGTGTGGGCACTACCTCAGCCGGGGTACCGATGGTGAGCCATGGGAAAAGCAGCGAGAGTAGGAGCGCACCCAATAAATAAAATCTGCGGTAGCTGAATTGGGTTTCCTTGCTTAACAGTGCTTTGTACAAGAGCAGAAACAGCAACAATCCGATGTTGGCTTCTACGATATAGTTTAGCCAGGTGTTCATGGGTTTATTTTTTGGTGTTGATTTCTTTTAATAACTCTTCCAGTTCTTTCGCACTCAGGTTATTCTCTTTGGCGAAAAAGGAAACCAGGTTTTGGAATGAGCCCCCGAAGTATCCTTTCAGCATGGTATTCAGGTAAAAGCGGGTGTACTTTTCCTTTGCAATTAATGGGTAGTATTCATGCGTTTTGCCGTACGCCTTATGTCCTACAAATCCTTTGGTTTCCAGAATACGAATGATAGTAGACACTGTGTTGTAGGCAGGCTTGGGATCGGGCAGGTGATCGATGATATCTTTTACAAAAGCTTTTTCAAGCTTCCACAAAATCTGCATGATCTGATCTTCGGCCTTGGTTAGTTCTCTCATGGTATATTTTTTATTTTTTATCAGCGTATTGAACAGGACTGCATTGTGCAAAATTTTTGGAGTTGGTAAGCGGAAACCGATAGGTCTTGATAAACTCACCCAATAGTTTTTCGAACACCTGTTCTTTTTCGGGATTAATTTCTCCGGGTTTGAAGTTGAACAGGAAATAGGCGATTACTCCATCTTTATTTATATAGATTCGATTGAAGCATCGGATTTGTTTTTCCCATTTGAAGTTGTTGTCGTGAAGAAAATCGCCTAAAGTCTGAAGCATGGAAATATATGCGTGCTGAAATTCTTGCTCTTGACCTGCAAACGCTGCCTGTAATGAATCGCTATGAAGGGCACTTTGGTACAACGAGTCCAATGTTGATATCGAGATACCTTGGTTTATGGCCTTTTGAAATGTTGTAGCCATTCCCTGGCCGAATGAAAATAGGGGGCACAGTAAAGCGAACACAAATAAGTATTGCGTATGAGGTTTCCTCATCATAGGTCAGGTTTTATACTATGTATTTAGGTATAAAACTAAAAATTTAGTTATAAAATCCAAAAGCTTTCCCCACATTTTTTGAAAGCCTGTTCATTAGAAAGCGTTGGTGAAGCAGTAAGCGATAATATTGGCACCCATTTGTAAAGCCTGTTCGTGTTTTTCTACAGGCGTGTTGTGGATGCGCCTGTCTTCCCAGCCGTTGCCGAGATCGCATTCATATGAATAGTAGACAACCAGTCGGCCTTCATAAATCAAGCCGAAACCTTGAGCAGGTTTTCCGTCATGTTCATGAATTTTGGGAAGCCCTTTTGGGAAGTTGAATTTCTGTTGGTAGATGGGATGATCGTACGGAAGTTCTTTTAATTCCAGTTCAGGAAACACTTTCTTGAGTTCTAGTCTAATGTATTTATCCAGTCCGTAGTTATCATCAATGTGTAAAAAGCCACCACCTATCAGGTAGTTTCTTAGGTTAGTCGCTTCCGAATCTGAAAACACCACATTGCCGTGGCCTGTCATGTACACATAAGGGTAGAGGTACAGGTCTTTATTGCCTACTTCAACAATGTCTTCTTCGGGAGCCAACGTGGTTCCGAGTTCACGATTACAAAAACTGATCAGGTTTGGCAATGCAGTTTTATTAGCATACCAATCGCCACCGCCATTGTATTTGAGTTTGGCGATTTTTAGGGATTGGCTAAAACTTTGGAAGCCAATAGCCAGAAGACAGATAATAGCAGTAGCTAATCTCATGAAAAGTAATTGGTGAAAATTACAATCTACAAGTTATTTACTTTATACCTCTTGTCAAATTTCCTGGCGTATTTCCGAAAGGAACTGTCAACCCTAGTATAGGAAAAGCAAATAATTCTCCGCCTGTATCACTGGGTATAACAAGTGCGAAATCAATACCCACCCGCTTAACAATTCGTCTGCCACCAATTGAAAATAGAACGAAAGTTTCATCTCCAGCACCAATGAAATAATTTTCTGTTACAATATACCCGCGTTCACCGGTTCGAATCATTCCGCTGAGTGTGACAGTCGGGGAATTAGACCATTCTCCACCTGCATAGCCGTATCCTAGTCCCAAGGATAAGTTTCTATCTCTTGAACCAAAAGTTGTTACTCCATAGGCGATTCCAAATCCTGTTTCTGGTTCACCCAATACTGTCCCCATTAATGCCCCTGCACCAATATTGAACTTGTCTTCTACAACTGGTATTGAAAATCTAGGTGTTACCCACGCAGGTGTTGGTGCTCCAGCAAATAAAAACAACGGTACAATTCCAGCGCCTATACTAAAATGATCGGATACCCCCAAGCTTACCTGATTAAAGAAAATCCAAATATTCTGATAATAGGCTTCACCTTTTTTTAGGCCATAGCCGTTTGGTTGCCAGAAATACCGTGTTGATTGAGGATTATCAAGCCAGTATTTTCCATCCTTGGAGCGGCCCTTGAGTAGGACTACCATGCTTTTGATGTCAATTTTTTGAATAGTGATTTCGCCTAGTTTTTCAGTTTTCAGTCGTAAGGCTGTTTGGTCCTGATAAGTAATTTGACCGATGTATTCATTTCCATCGCGGGTTTCAATTCTGTATTGTGTTGTATCGGGCAACTCCTGAGCAAATGAGACACAGGATATGCATAAATTGATGGCGATTAAGAAGAGGGTTTTGTTGATTTTCATATGAAAATGGGGGTTGAAACCAAAAATTAGCTAAAAATATGCCAGTTGCATTAAACTAATTACTAAAAGGTTAATCTAAGGGTTGTTTTGAATAGAAATAACCTAATTAATAACTCCTTATGAAAACAACTTCATTCTTTAAAAAAGCATTGACCCTGGTAGCCATCGTCTCACTGGGTGCTGTGATCTCGTGTACGGAAGATGATCTGGCCTTGCAACAAGAGGCAGCTGATGTGGCCGAAGATGCCATTACCGATTATTTCTTTGAAGATGCTGATGATATGACTGGCCTTGTAATGGTGGCTGACAACGGCAGCTATGAGTATGAAGGAGGTCGTATCGCTTCTTCCAGAACCATCCAGATTCAGGGGGATTCCAGAATATGTAATGGTGTGACTATCACAGTCACGATCGATGAGGGATCAACAAATGAGAATCCGTCAGGTACCATTACCATTGATTTTGGCGATGGTTGTCAGGATGTTTTAGGAAATGTCAGGAAAGGAAAAATCATCATTACCTTCTCGGGTAAGAAGTTTTTACCGGGTTCAACTATTGTCACAACTTTCGATGGCTACTCGATCAATGATATCCAGTTAAGCGGTATTCGCACCTTGACTAATATTACAGATAGCAATGTGAGTGCTCCTAAGTTCCGGGTTGAACTTGAAAATGGAAAGGCTATTTGGCCTGATGCAACTGAGGCTACCCGTGAACATTGCTTTGTGAGAACCTGGCAACGCGGTGGCAATCCATCATTAGATGCCATGGTTGTTGATAAGTGCACAAATAATGATAGCTGGCCACATGACTATACTGCAGCTGGTGAAAACCGGAGAGGAAGAGCGTATACCATGACTATACTTGAACCGTTAGTGTACAAGCGTGGTTGTCCGATAGCTGTAGAAGGAGTGAAGCAGTTTGTGGATGTGGCTACCGGTAAAGTGGTAACAGTTGATTATGGTGATGGTGCTTGCGACAGAATCATAACCATTTCAGTTGATGGAAATTCCCGCTCTGTTAACGTAGGAAGAAGAGGCTAATGTGGGTTGGTTTTTAGTGAAAAGTCCTGATCCTGGTCATAGGGATCAGGACTTTTTCTTTTATTTGCTTTTGAAAACCACTGCCATGCAAAACTACCTTGATTTGATGAAGGACATCCTGGAAACAGGTGCCCTGAAGACCGACAGAACCGGAACGGGAACCTATTCTGTGTTTGGTCGTCAGTTAAGGTTTGATTTGAGTGAAGGGTTTCCACTCGTAACCACAAAAAAGCTGCATCTGCGCTCTATTATTTATGAGTTATTGTGGTTTTTGAATGGTGATACCAACATTAAGTACCTGAACGACAATGGCGTAACCATTTGGGATGAATGGGCAGATGAAAACGGAGATCTCGGACCGGTTTACGGACACCAATGGCGTAGCTGGCCTGCACCCGATGGAACGACTATCGATCAGATTTCGAAAGTGATTGATCAAATCAAAAACAAACCCGATTCGCGCAGGCACATTGTTTCAGCCTGGAATCCTGCCGAGGTAGACAAGATGGCCTTACCGCCTTGTCATGCCATGTTTCAGTTTTATGTAGCCGATGGAAAGTTATCCTGTCAGCTCTACCAGCGCTCCGCTGATTATTTTTTGGGCGTGCCTTTTAATATTGCCTCATATGCATTGCTTACCTATATGTTCGCCCAACAATGTGATCTGGAGCCGGGCGAATTTGTTTGGACGGGCGGAGATGTGCATTTGTATACCAACCACATTGAGCAGGCTAAACTTCAACTAACCCGTGAGCCATACCCGTTGCCCAAACTCATTATTAAACGTAAACCTGCCAACATTTTCGACTATGCTTTTGAGGATTTTGAGATCGTCAATTATCAATCTCATCCGGGGATTAAGGCACCCATTGCTGTTTGAGTGAGCCAATACTGCCAATTTTTGAAAAAATACCTCTGTTTGTAATAATTATACCGCAGTAGCGACAAATGGCGTATTCAAACCCGGTATGCACGAGAAAAGCAGTGTTTTTGATATGATTGGTCCCGTTATGATCGGGCCTTCCAGTTCGCATACAGCGGGTGTGGTGCGCATTGCCCGCACGGCCATCCGGCTGCTGGGCGACATGCCCGATGAGGCCCAGATCATCTTTTATAATTCCTTTGCCCGAACCTATGAAGGCCACGGGAGTGACCGGGCCATTATTGCCGGGTTACTGGATTTTAAAACAGATGATAAGCGAATTAAAGAATCGCTTCAATTAGCCAAAGAGAAGGGGTTGAAGTACCAATTCAAATCCATCGGCAACGCCTCAACCATGCACCCCAATACCATCCGACTTATTTTAAAAAAGGGCGATCGGGAAATTGAAGTACTAGGAGAAAGCAAGGGGGGAGGCATTATTAATATTGCCGAAGTAGATGGCTTCAAGGCAGATTTCAGTGCAAGCCTGCATACGCTTGTAATTTTTGCAGATGATGTAAAGGGCAGCATTGCCTTTATCGCCAATATATTGGCTCACGATGATTGTAACATAGCCACCATGTCGGTTTCCCGTAAGGGTAAACATGACGAAGCGTGCCTCGTAATTGAAATGGATTCGGGCATTAAGCCTGTAACATTGGATTACCTGCGGAGTCTAAGGTGGGTTAAGGAAGTGATTTATATACCGGATATTGATTTATAAATATGAGAGGAATTTTATTAGCTGTATTGGTAATGTCAAGTCTGTTTTCATTCAGTCAGCAGACAAAAAAAGTATGGACGTTACGTGAGTTGGTCGACTATGCCGTATCCAGTAACCTAACGGTTAAGCGAGGCAACTATGGTGTGCGCACGGGTGAAATAAACTATCTTCAGTCAAAGATGGCCATGTTGCCTTCGTTGAATGCAAATGGAAACTACGGTTTCAATTGGGGTAGAAATATTGACCCTACTACAAACTTGTTCGTAGAGCAACGAATTAATTCGATCAATGCCAATATCAGCAGTTCATTGTTATTGTGGAATGGCTTTAGGCTATTTTATTCCATGAAGCAAAATGAGGTTGAACTTGAAGCTGTTAATCAAGATTTGATTAAAGCGCGCAACGATGTAATTCTGAATGTGATTACACTTTACCTCACGGTTGTTTTTAATAAAGAGCTCTATGCCAATGCGGAGTATCAATTGAATTCAACAAACGAGCAACTTGAGCGAACCAAAAAGCTTGTCGAAGCCGGGTCTTTACCAAAGTCGGATGCCCTAAACCTGGAGGCACAGCATGCTACCAATGAGTTGAATTTAATTCAGCGCGAAAATGCACTCAACTTATCTTTCCTTCAGTTAAAGCAGGCACTTCAATTGCCAGCGTCTACGGAAATGGATGTTGAATTATTGAATGTTGACCTTAATGATCCGAATATTAATAAATCGGCAGATGAGATTTTTGAAATTGCTGTGTTATCGATGCCTGAAATTCAGGCTGCAAGATTACGGCAAAGAAGCTCGGCATTTGCACTTAAATCGACACGTGGTAATTATTATCCCCGCTTAACATTAAGTGGTTCACTTTCTACACTTTATTCTTCAGCCAGGCAAGAGGCAATTCTGGAAGGGTCAGCAGTTATTCCGAGAGAAATAGGCTATTTGCAAAGCAATCCTGCTGAGTTAGTATTTACCGATGTTGAGGTGAATCAATTTTCATTTCAAACTGTAGGATATGAAGAGCAATTTAGAAACAACCTTGGTAAAGGGCTCGGCTTCAATTTGCAAATACCCATTTTTAATGGCTTGCAAACACGCTCAGCGGTACAGCGGGCAGCCATCAATCGCGAATTAGCGGACATCACGTTGCTTGAAAATGAGAACAGGTTAAGGCAATCTGTTGAGACAGCCTATAACGATGCACTGGCGGCTTCTAAAACATACCAATCGGCACAAAAACAAGTAAGTGCACGGGACGAAGCTTTTCGTATGACCAAGCAACGGTTTGAATTAGGAGCAGTAAATTTTGTTGAATACCAGGTTGCCGAAAATGATTTGTTTCAGGCGCAGTCTGATTTACTGCGAGCCAAATACGATTTCATCTTTAAAAAGAAAATCCTTGATTTCTATCAAGGTCTTCCACTCGAATTTTAATAACCACTACGTTAACGCATAAAGTACATGGCCAAACAAAAGAAAAAGTCAAACAAACTTATCTATATCCTTATCGGAGCAGTAGTTGTACTGTTGTTATTCATAATTATTGGCAGATCGCAAGGCTGGATTGGCAAACCAAAAGATTTGGAGGTTGAGCTTACCAAAGCCAAGCGTACAACCATTGTTGAAAAAGTTAGCGCTTCCGGAACAGTGCAACCGGTTACGGAGGTAAAGTTAGCTCCGGAAGTTTCAGGCGAAATTCGTGAGTTGCACATTGAAGATGGTGATTCAGTTACCCGTGGTGATATGCTTGTTAAGATTCGCCCCGATACATGGCTTTCACAGTTGGAGCGAGCTGAAGCATCACTCAATCAACAGCGGGCCAACCTGGTAGCCTCTGAGGCTGCTTTGTCACGCGCAGAAGCAACCTTTATCAGGGCAGAGCAGGACTTTGAACGTCAGAAAAAATTGTGGAATGAAAAAGTGATATCCGAAGCCGACTGGCAATTGGCGCAACAGAACTTTAAAATAGCTGAAAATGACTTGAAGTCAGCTCGTCAAAATGTTCAGGCAGCCAAGTTTATTGTACGAAGCAGCGAGGCAACCGTAAATGAAGCGCGTGAAAATGTTCGCTTAACCAGTGTGGTAGCACCCATGAATGGTCACGTTTCAAAACTGAATGTAAAGAAAGGTGAACGCGTAGTGGGTACGGCTCAAATGCAAGGAACAGAAATGCTCCGTATTGCTGATTTAAGTGTAATGGAAGTGCGTGTGGATGTTAATGAAAACGATATTATCCGTGTGCACATTGGGGATACCGCGTTAATCGATGTAGATGCATATGCAAACGCTAACCGCCAGTTTAAAGGTTTGGTAACGCACATTGCGAATACAGCAAAGGACAAGGTTTCAACCGATGCGATTACAGAGTTTGAGGTTCGCATACTTATTTTGAATTCATCTTATCAGGATTTGATTGACTCCGGAAAACCCTATCCTTTCCGTCCGGGAATGACTGCCAGCGTTGAAATTCTGGCTAATCGGAAGGAGAATGTTATCTCTGTTCCATTGGCGGCTGTGACCACGCGTGCGAATGAAGAAAATAAGCGCCCTTCGGAGTCGCCTGCAGCCGGAACAAATACACCAAAGCCTGCTGAGAAAAAGCAGGATAAGGTGGTTGTGTTTGTAAATGAAAATGGTGTAGCTAAAATGATTGAAGTGAAGACCGGAATAAGTGATTATGATAATATCGAAATACTTGAAGGTGTAAGTGACAGCACCGAAGTAGTAACCGGTCCATTCCTGGTGGTTTCCAAACGATTGAAGGATGGTGATAAGATCCGTCAGGCTGAAAAGAATAATGCACCTAAGAAGGAAGAAGAAAAGTCTGAATAACAAATTTGGCTTTTATAATTGATATGAACTCCCGGCTTATAGTCGGGAGTTTTTTTATTACCTTTCTGTAAAGGAACGATTATGGTACAGCATCCCTGGCATGAGGTTTCGGTTGGTGTTCATCCACCGGAGCTGGTAAATGGCATTATTGAAATTCCCCGTGGATCACGGGCAAAATATGAAATTGATAAAGATAGCGGTTTGATTAAGCTCGATCGGGTATTGTATGCATCCATGTATTACCCGCTTAACTACGGCTTCATTCCACAAACATTGGGGGAAGATCATGATCCGTTGGATATTGTTGTGTTAACACAAGTATCGGTTGTGCCGCGCTGCATGATACCCTCAAAGGTTATTGGTGTGATGCGGATGATTGATCAAGGCGAGGCGGATGATAAAATTATTGCGGTTGCCGAACAGGATGCCAGTGTAAGTCATATACGGGATGTAAGTGAGTTGCCTGATTTTTTTCGCGTTGAACTAAAGCACTTTTTTGAAAACTATAAAACCCTTGAAAATAAGAAAGTGGTAATTGATGAGTTTCTTGGAAAGTCGCAAGCGTTACCCATTATTGAACGCAGTATTCAGTTGTACAAAGAAACCTATCCTAAAAAATAATTAAGTAGAACGCGAGGGTCAGACTTGATTTTAGTTGAAAAGTTTCTGCAAATAGGCAATTGCCTCCATCATCCACGCGATTCCAACATGAACTAGAATTCCACCCCAGATGCTTCTGGTTTGCAGGGCAATCACACCCAGTATATATCCGCCAAAAATTGAGCTGATCGCTTCGGGCATGGGTTTTCCAAAATGAAGAAAACAATACAGACTGGCCATGGGTAGGATGGCTGATCGGCCAAGTACCGTGGCCATTCCGATGACCAAAAATCCACGATAGAAAAATTCAATACTGACAAAGTTTAGTGCGTAGGCTGTCTCATACATGGTAACCGTAACCCATTCCTGAACATGTAGATACGTGTGTGCGAGGGTAGATGCATACATGGGGTACTGCTTTTGAAAACCCGGAAGAAAGGATGCCGCTACAAGGATAGGCAGCATAATCAGCAGCAATGTGAAATAGGGTTTCAGATCGGGTACGTTTTTGGAGAGCCCATAAAAATTATGTTCATGCTTGTCGTGGAGCACGTAAAACAAAAATAGAGGAAGAATGATATAAATAAGCCCTGATAAGTTGTTCAAAATTTTATATGCTAAAAATGATACCTGGTGGTGAAAGAATTCGTACACCCATTGTTCGAGCAGGAAATTACTTCGGTCAAAACTAATTAGCGTCAGTAGAAGAGAAGATCGTAGCCAAAACGCTGACGTTAGCTTCAGGCTCTTTCCTGAAAGAAAGCGTATCAGGAAAACCGGAATCAGGTAGGCGACTGCATGTGTGAGGAGGTAATACAGAAATTTGGAAAACCCAGTCTGTAAATCGAGAAAGCTATCTTCAAAGTCAAAAGTGTAGTTGAGGACAATGCAAATGGCAAGGAATATGGCAATGGATGTGTATTCAGCCAACCGGAAATCTTCCTGCACATGCTCGCGCAGGTACTGCCATATTTTTTTCATGTCCAGCTTTTGAGGTGCTCGTATACTTTGTGAATCGGTAATCCCATCACATTAAAATATGAGCCTTTAATTTCTTCAATGGCAATCATGCCAATAAAATCCTGTGCGCCATAGGCACCCGCTTTATCGTAGGGTTTGTATTGGTCAACGTAGAACTCAATTTCTTCCTGCTTCAGGTTTCTGAAAGTTACCTCCGTAGTATCGTCAAAACTTTCTTCTCGCTCAGCCGATAAAATACAGACTCCAGTCATGACCAAATGAGTTTTGCCACTTAGCCGCGAGAGCATGGTAATGGCTTCTTTTCGGTCAGCGGGCTTATTCATGATTTCTCCATCAAGAATAACAACCGTGTCAGCGGTAACAATAATCTGGTTGTGAAGCTCTTTCCGGAAGTATTCGGCTTTTTTATTCGCGAGGTATCGCGCAACTTGTTCAACCGGAAGCTCTTCGGGAAAGGATTCCTCTACATCAGGCTTTTCAACAGTGAAAGTAAAACCAGCTTCGCGCATCAGGTATTGTCTGCGTGGAGAGCTGGATGCAAGTACAAGTGGGTGTTTCATAGTAGTTCACTTGAAAATATGTCAAGTAAATATTGAAGCGCTTTTACCCTTTCCTTTGGATGAAATTCTGATTCTTACTTTGTAGCAATCTTTTCCCAACGAAATTCCTGCCCTTGGGTTCGCTTCAAGTAGTAGCTTGAGTTTTTTTAAATCTGATACTAAAGATGGGTATTTCTTGACTAGTTGCTTGACCTGTTTGCCAAAGTTTGTGGTGGAGAGAACTTTATAACTCATTTAGAAGCTGGTCAAGCGTTTTGAGTTTTGATTTACCTCTCTGATGCAACTTCACTTCTTCAAAGGACTCGATTAGTTCACGCATGAATTTCGCTTTTTGCGGATTATCTACCGATTTCACAATCTCCACAAAGTCCAATTGCTTCATCAATTCAAGAAAGAAAACTTTCTTTTTCTTATCCTTTAAGCGCACAACAAATTGTTCCATACCACTTTGTTTACAGGTAAAAATACAGAATTTTTAATTTTCAAAGGGCGAGTATTCAGGAGTTCTGAACTCGTCTTCCTTAATAGAGCTAAACAAAAAGCCACAAATCACCTTCGGATAAAAATAGGTTGACTTTTGCGGCATGGTAGCGCCACTGGCGCAAACTTTCTTTACATCTTCAATGGACACTTCATTAGTGATAACGGCCAGCTGTGCTTCTCCTTTCAATACCTTCTGAAGACAATCAGAGAAACTTCGGTCAAATTGAATGCGCTCACTCTGTCGCTGGTCTTTACCCACAATTCCAAGTGCCTTTTCAATAATGAAATAGTGCATCACCGTTAGGTCCAGACGTTTCACCTCTTCGGGAAATGGCCATGGCATTCGTGATAGCGCCTCGGGTTTCAGGCGCACTTTGTAGTTGCTTTCCGGAAACATCAATCCGAATGCCCACGGCTTACCGAGGATGATTTCATTTAAGGTGTCCGCATCTTCAACAGGCTTAATGATAAAATCATCTTCTAACTTTTTCAGAATCGTATGTTCATCCAGATTTTTCAATCCGTTAATCAGCCGATGGGTGGGGAGTATCCGCAAATCATCTGACTCGGTGTTGGTTAAATACATCAGGTGAAAATTATAACCTTCTTTTCCGGTGTGATTCGGATTGATGCGTTGCATTTTATGCTTGAGTAGCAAGGAACCTTCGTAACGGTGGTGCCCATCAGCCAAAATAATTTTCTTTTCTGTCATCACCTTCATGAACTTATGAATAACGGAAGCATCGTGAATAACAGCCAGTACATCGCGAACCCCCTGGTAATCCTCCGTTTCATAAATCGGAGTTTGAATAGCCTCGTCCATGAGTTTTTCAAGCTGATGCTGCTCATCAGTATACAACCCATGTGTTGCGCTGGCATGAAGCTGTGTTTTTTCAAGCAGCTCAACCCGATCGTTTACGGCTTTCGGAATGGTATTTTCATGACGCAGAATTATCTCCTCATCCCAATCGTACGTACGGATGTGGCAGACAAAACCTTTGCGGCAATATTCGCGCGGTGAGCCTGCCAGTTTAAAGTATTGATAATACACATAGATGGCAGGCAAATTATCCTGAATCACTACGCCCTCTGCTTTCCAACGGTTAAGTAAATTGTTCGCTTCTTCAGCTGTACCTCGGGGTACAGAAAGGTGAATGCTGTTAAATGGATTTTGATACAGTTTTTTGCGTTGTTTTTCAGAAACTACATCGAACAAAGGTGAGGTTAACGACTCAATATCTTTAGTAAACTCCGGGTTGTACCGCCACGCGCGAATGGGTTTTATTTCTGCCACAAGGATTTGCTTTGTATTTTGGGTTAACTATTTACGGGCAAGTCGGTTTCGTTTCCATTTGCTTTCTGTGGCAGCAGTTGTATGGGTTGATGTGTTGGCTGACGTTGGTTTAGCCATGCGTGTGCTAAGAACCGCGGCCAATAATTCTTCATCAGGTTCTGGAACTGCATTCAATACTTCAGGCTTGAAATATTTTTCTACAAACTTGGTATCGAAATTTCCACTTCGGAATGCTTCATGTTGCATCACATACTTGCAAAAGCCGAGCGTTGTTTCAACTCCGGTAATTTCATATTCCTCAATCGCGCGGATCATTTTATCCATGGCCAGTTCGCGGGTTTCGGCATGGCAGATCAATTTGGAAATCATCGGATCATAATAGAAAGGAATACTCATGCCTTGTTCAAAACCATCGTCCACGCGAATGCCGTTGCCTTGCGGCCGTTGATAGGTTTTCAACGTACCGATATCGGGAAGAAAGTTATTGGCCGGGTCTTCAGCATACACGCGCACTTCAATGGCATGACCATGCAGACGTAAATCGTTTTGTGCAAATGGAAGCTTTTCTCCTTCGGCAATTTTGATCTGAAGTTTTACCAAATCAATACCGGTTACCATTTCCGTAACCGGGTGTTCCACCTGCAGGCGGGTATTCATCTCCAGGAAATAGAAATTCAGTTTTTCATCCAGGATAAATTCAACTGTGCCTGCTCCGTAATAGTCGCACGAGCGCGCCACATTAACCGCAGCTTCGCCCATTGCTTTGCGCAGTTCAGGAGTTAATACCGATGAAGGCGCTTCTTCTACTACTTTTTGGTGCCTGCGTTGAATGGAGCACTCGCGTTCAAACAGGTGAATCACATTTCCATGCTTGTCGCCAAAAATCTGGAATTCAATATGACGCGGTTGGGTAACGTATTTTTCAATGAATACGGATCCATCGCCAAACGCAGAAGTGGCCTCGCTTACTGCACGTTCCATTTGCTCCTGAAACTCTCCATCCTTTTCTACAATGCGCATGCCCTTACCGCCACCACCGGCACTGGCTTTGATCAAAATCGGGTAGCCAATCTCTTTCGCTATTTTTCTGGCTTTGCTTACATCATCAATTGGCTCAGATGTACCGGGTACAAGCGGAACATTAAACTTGGCTACTGCTTCCTTAGCAGCGAGTTTGCTGCCCATCAATTCAATTGATTTGGCAGATGGTCCTACGAATATCAATCCGGCTTTTTCAACCTTATGGGCGAAGTCTTCATTCTCAGATAAAAAGCCGTAGCCCGGGTGAATCGCATCGGCTTTTGTTTGTTTGGCTACTTCAATGAGTGTATCCATTTTCAGGTAGGACTCGCTTGAAGGCGGAGGCCCAATACACACGGCCTCATCGGCAAACCGCACATGCAAGGCATTTCGGTCAGCTTCACTGAAAACTGCTACGGTTTTAATACCCATTTCGCGCGCACTGCGCATGATGCGCAAAGCAATTTCGCCCCGATTGGCGACCAGTAACTTGTTGATTTTTCCCATGAAATCGCTCAAAATGCAATGCTAATGAATAAATGGCGTTAGGCCAACCCCTGATAATAATTGAAGGCCTATTGATATTGAAGACTTGCCTATGCGCATTTTTCGTTATTTTTGCCGCAATTTTTAACAACAAACACGCAATGGTCGACTTATTTGAAAAGCTTAAGATGGAAGCCGGTCCGCTGGCCAAATATTCACATTTACCTGACGATTACTTCTTTTTCCCCAAGCTGGAGGGTGATATAGGCCCACACATGAAGTTTAACGGGAAGGATGTGTTGAACTGGAGTTTGAACAACTACCTCGGTTTAGCCAATCACCCGGAAGTTCGCAAGGTTGATGCGGAAGCAGCGGCTCAGTACGGCATGGGCCATCCTATGGGCGCCCGCATGATGTCGGGTAACTCGGTGCATCACATCGCTTTGGAGAAGCAATTGGCTGAATTTATCGGCAAGCAGGATGTGATGTTGCTGAACTACGGCTACCAGGGTGTGGTGTCTATCATTGATGCTATCGTTGATCGTAAAGATGTGATCGTATACGATGCGGAATCGCATGCATGTATTATAGATGGTGTTCGCCTGCATATGGGCAAGCGCTTTGTATATCAGCATAACGATATGGAAAGCCTGGATAAGCAACTGCAACGCGCCACCAAGCTGGCCAACGAAACCGGTGGTGGTATCCTGGTTATCACCGAAGGCGTTTTCGGCATGTCGGGTAAGCAGGGCAACCTGAAAGGCGTTGTTGAGCTGAAGAAGAAATACAATTTCAGACTATTTGTTGATGATGCGCACGGCTTCGGTACCATGGGTAAAACTGGTGCCGGAACAGGCGAGGAGCAAGGTGTTCAGGATCAAATCGACCTGTACTTCTCAACGTTTGCCAAATCGATGGCCAGCATTGGTGCCTTTGTTGGCGGTGATGCCCGCATCATTAAGTTTTTACGTTACTCCATGCGCTCGCAAATCTATGCGAAGAGCTTGCCGATGCCTTTGGTTATTGGAGCCATCAAGCGCCTGGAATTATTACGTACCCGTCCGGAGTTGAAGGATAACCTCTGGAAGATTGTAAATGCCATGCAAAACGGGTTAAAGGAGCGTGGCTTCAACATTGGCACCACTACCTCTCCCGTTACCCCAGTGCTCTTTAAGGGCGGGGTAGGCGAGGCCGCCAATATGGCTATGGACCTGCGTGAGAACTTCAATATTTTCTGCTCTGTGGTGATATATCCCGTTGTGCCTAAGGATGTTATCATGTTTAGGATAATCCCTACTGCGGTGCATACCATGGAGGATGTGGAGCGTACGTTAACCGCGTTTTCGGTGCTGAAAGAGAAGCTGGATAGCGGATTTTACCGCAACGAAGAGCTGGTTGCCGTTACCAAAGTTTAAAAAAGATGCCTTTTCGGCTTGATTTTTAAGGTTTTTAGTTAAATTGGCAATAGAATTTTAACTCGTAACTCTTAAACTCATAGAAAATGCAAAAATTCAATGACCTCAAAAACCTCATTGCTTCATTAGAAGGTGATGCTGACAAGTTCTACGCTAAGGGCAATAGCGCAGCCGGTACCCGCCTGAGAAAAGGTATGCAGGAGCTTAAAAACATGGCTCAGTTGATCAGGTCCGAGGTTCAGGAACTGAAGAACAAAGCTTCTTAAGGATTTACTTCCTGTATAGATTATTTTGGAAAAGGATAGCCTTTCGGGTTATCCTTTTCTGTTTTTGAAACCTTCGTAAGCTTTGGTGATTTTCTTCTTCAAACCTTCCGAAGCCGGTATCAACGGCAACCGCACATGATTTCCACAAACGCCTAATTCGCTTAATAGCTGCTTTATACCTACCGGATTACTCTCCTCATACATCGGCCCGTTTATATCCAGCAATGAAAACTGGTGCTGACTGGCCTTCGCATAGTCTCCGGCAAAGGCGAATTCTTTCATTTTCTTAAAAGGGATTGGCAAGGCATTGGCCAAAACAGAAATCACGCCTTTGCCACCAATCGCGTAGAGCGGAACAGTTAACAAATCATCTCCTGATATCAGCAGGAAATCCTTCGGCATCGATTTGGCAATGCGCATGCACTGCTCCAGGTTCCCTGAGGCCTCCTTAATACCGATGATGTTTTTGTGAGCAGCCAGGCGAAGTGTGGTTTCAGCCGTCAGATTGGATGCCGTACGACCGGGAACATTGTACAGGATGATCGGTAGCGGAGAGGCATCAGCAATGGCTTTAAAATGCTGATAGATGCCTTCCTGTGAGGGTTTGTTGTAGTACGGACTGACCGAAAGAATAGCATCAACGCCTTTTAAATCGGTACTGCGAATCGTATCCAATACAGCCTGCGTGTTGTTGCCACCAATGCCATACACAATAGGAAGTTTAGCGATATTGTTCTTCTTCACAAAGTTCAGCACTTCCAGCTTTTCAGCAGATGAAACGGTTACGGATTCACCGGTGGTACCCATAACTACATAATAATCGACACCTTTTGCAGTATGTGTTAACAGTTTTTTTAATGACTTATAATCAATACCGCCTGTCGAATCGAAAGGTGTTACAAGCGCAACACCGGTTCCGTATAGTTTTTTCATATCACTTCAGTTGTGTGGAGTATTTGTACATGCCATCAATGAGGCTTCTGGTTGTGGAAGTTTCGCTGAGCATGAATTCAAAATAGGGTTGACCATTTTCCCAGTATCCACCCATGCGGCAGCGCGCTTTGCTGCGTGCCAGTATATTCAACATCATGGGATTGGGTTTGGTATCAAGGTAATACAGGTAGTCGAACGGTGTGTTGAAGAATTTCACGGCCGTTTCGGAGGTGAATGCTCCCCAAAAGGAGATTTCCTTTTGGGTGAAGAAATCAAACAGAAACTCGTAGTTGTCTTTGTTGGGTGGTAGATAGGCGATCACTTTCACCTTTTTTCCATCGCGTTCAAGGCGGTGAATGAAATCTTTGATTTCATCATGCTTTTTCTTGTCTTCAATGCTAAACAAAATGCCCACTGTCTGCACCTGGGTATAGGGGATGGAAGCCCGAACAGTTTTATTCCGTTTAAGCTGTGATTTGGTGCGCATGTTTAGAAAACCCATTTTCATTCCCCTTACAATTTTCCGCCCGAAAGTAAAACATTAAAATCAGCTTCTGAAATAATCGGTACACCAAGCTTTTCGGCTTTTTCGCGCTTGGCCGGCCCCATGTTATCGCCCGCCAGCAGGTAATCCAATTTGCCTGAAATGGAGGAGAGTACTTTGCCGCCATTCTTCAAAATGATGTCTTTCAGGTCGTCACGTTCATATTTCTCAAACACACCCGAAATCACGAAGGATTTACCTTCCAATACGTTGCTATCGAGCACCACCTCCTTAATCACCGCTTCAAGGTTGAGCCCAGCCTGTCGCAAGCGCTCAACTTCTTCCCGGTTTTCCGGGTTGCTGAAAAACAGGATCACGCTTTGTGCGATTTTTTCACCCACTTCAGGGGCTTCCAGCAATTGTTCGTAAGAAGCATCCATCAACCTGTCGATGGTTTTGAAATGACGGGCTAATTTTTCAGCCACGGTTTTTCCAACATAGCGTATGCCGATGGCAAACAACACGCTCTCAAATGGCGCCTGTTTGGATTCGCGTATGCCTTTCAGCATGTTCTCGGCCGACTTATCCTTAACCTTATCTAACTGAAGTAAATCTTCTTTTGTAAGAAAGTATAAATCAGATGGTCTGCGCACTAAACCAAGCTCATAGAGTTGTCGGATGGTCTGTTCGCCTAGCGAATCAATATCCATAGCCTTGCGCTGAATAAAATGCTCAATTCGCCCTTTTATTTGTGGCGCACAGCCGTTTATGTTTGGACAATAATGTGCAGCTTCACCTTCTTGTCGCACCAATGGTGTGTTGCACTCAGGGCAACGCGTTATGTAATGTATAGGGTGTGTTTTGCCTTTTCGTTTGGCATGATCCACACCGGTTACTTTGGGAATAATTTCTCCACCTTTTTCAACAAACACATAATCACCAATACGTAAATCCAGGCGATTGATTTCGTTGGCATTGTGCAGGGAAGCACGCTTTACCGTTGTTCCTGAAAGAAACACTGGCTCCAATTCGGCAACCGGGGTGATGGCACCGGTGCGACCAACCTGGTAGGTTACACCGTTTAGTCGTGTGCTGATGCTTTGTGCTTTGTATTTGTAGGCAATAGCCCATCGCGGACTTTTTGCTGTGAAGCCCAGACGTTCCTGTTGTTCCAGGCTGTTCACTTTAATAACAACACCATCGGTTTCAAGCGGTAGTTCTCCTCTTCGGTTTTCCCAATGATCAATGTATTCAAATACCTCTTTTAGCGATTTACATTTTTTATAGGTATCAGAAACATTGAATCGCCATTTCTCAAGATTATGGATTCCTTCTTCATGCGTTTCAATGCCAAGGTCTTCCCCCAACAGGTAATAAGCGAAGCAATCCAGTTTACGTTGCGCCACGATGGAGGAGTCCTGCATCTTCATTGTACCCGATGCCGTGTTGCGCGCGTTGGCATAACGTTCTTCACCAATGTCCTCGCGTTCTTTATTGAGTTGAATAAAAACATCTTTTGGTAGAAACACTTCACCACGCACTTCAAAGCTTTGTGGGATGTTCTTTCCACTTACTTTAAGCGGAATGTTACGGATGGTTTTAACATTGGCGGTAACATCATCGCCACGCACGCCATCGCCACGCGTTACTCCACGAACCAGTAAACCATTTTCATAAATCAAGCTGATGGAAACGCCATCAAATTTAAGCTCGCAAAAATATTCATATGGATCGCCATCCAATCCCTTTGCCACGCGACTATCAAAATCCGTAAGTTCTTCCTGTGAATACGTATTCCCCAGTGATAGCATGGGGTATTTGTGATAAACCGTTTGGAACGCTTTGGTGATCGTTCCGCCCACTCGTTGTGTAGGGGAGTCGGGTTGTTTTAACTCCGGAAATTGTTGTTCAAGCTGCACAAGTTTTCCCAGAAGCTGATCAAACTCAAAATCACTTATTTCCGTCTTATGTTTTTGATAATATAAGTCGTTGTGATAATTAATCTCATCCGTGAGTTTTTGAATTTCCTTCCGGGCTTGGTCCGTTGTCATACGAAATGGCTAACGTCAGGTTATTTACGTGTGGGATCTTCGTAGGCTTTCATTTCAGCCGATAACTCCATCAGGTTATTCTTCCGGTTTATATCGGCCATGCGCATGGAAGGATCAACCTCAAGCTTTGCTATGGATTTTACAGGCTTATTAATCTTCAAGGTGTAGGTCGGGTTTACCCAAGGCCAGGTTTCCAACTCAACACGGGATTGAGTAGTACTTTCAGCTGGCTTATTACCCAGTGTTTCATTCATGGGGATGTAGAACAGCTCGGTTGTGCCATCGGTATACGTTACCAGTAAATCAATCGGCATTGGAAATTCACCAACACGTTCCAAGGTAACGAATGTGGCATCCGTATCACTCAACACATTTTTAATTCCGTAATCAATCCGCTTGGTGGTATTTACCCAGTAACTCAAGTACCATTTTAATTGCATACCGGAAGTTTTTTCCATTACACGGATGAAATCGATAGGCTCCGGATGGCGAAACTTCCACGTGTTGTAGTAGCGTAACATGCCTTTGTAAAAGTTGGCTTCACCGATAATGTATTTTAGTTGATGTAAAAACACAGCGCCCATGCTGTAGGCTGATGTTCCATAAGCGCGGTTGGTTGTAAAGTGATCGGAGTGCTGATTCATGGGTTCTTGCAGTCCGCTTCTTACCAACGCGAAATACCCGTTGTAGCTTCCTCCATGATCGTTCGGCTCGTTTAAAATACTGGCCATGGATTCGTCAGCTGAAAAATCGGTAAAGCCTTCATCAAACCAGGCATACAAGGATTCGTTTGAAGCCAACACACCCTGGTACCAGCTATGCGAAACTTCATGCGCCATTACGCCTACGAGACTGGAAAGTGAACGTTCACCTGTAATCAAGGTGCACATCGCATACTCCATTCCGCCATCACCTCCCTGAATTACGGAGTAAACTTCGTATGGATATTTTCCAAACGTTTTATTCATGAACTGAAAATGCTTGACGGTGTAGTCCTTAAGTCTTTTCCAGTTTTCAGTTGTTTTTTCTCCGGGCTGATAAAAGAAATGAACTTCAGGTCCATCAGGCACCTGCGAAATTTCATGAACATAATCCGGGTCAGCTGCCCAGGCAAAGTCGGTAACGTTTTTTGCGGTAAAATGCCAGGTTAATTCTCCAGAAGGCCGTGATACTTTTGTGCCTGCCTTTTCATATCCATGTCCGATCTTATCCGGGTTTTGTAGCTTACCGGTACCGCCAATTACAAATGCGGGATCAATCGTAATCTTCACATCAAAATCACCCCACACGCCATGAAACTCACGCGCTACGTATTGGTAGGCATGCCATCCCTGAAAATCGTATTCAGCCAATTTCGGATACCACTGTGTCATGGAGTAAGCAATTCCTTCGCGACTGTTTCTTCCGGATCTTCTGATCTGAACCGGCACTTGCGCTTCGAATTTCATGTCGAACGTGGTTTTGGTTTTGGGTAGAATGGGTTTTGCCAGTGTTACTTCTAAGATGGTTCCTTCCACATGGTAGTGGATGTCCTTGCCATCTTGTTTCAGACTTTGTACCCGTTGATACCCGATTTCGTCATCTTTTAATTTTGAAATGCGGTCGGTTACACGTCCATCCGGATCTGCAATATTTCTGGAACGAACATCCATCATGCTGCCCGGTTGAAAGGCATTGAAATACAGGTGGTAGTAAACCTTGTGTAAGGTATCGGGAGAGTTGTTATAATAAACCAGCTTTTGTGTGCCTGTTACTTTATGCGTTTTTACATCCAGGCGTACATCCATGGCATATTCGGCCCGTTGTTGCCAGCGGTAGTCTTGTGCAGATGTTACGGTAATAGAAAGTAGGGTGGCAAAGAGTAAAATCAGTCGGTACATGATTCGTGTGGTTTGATGGCAAAATATCCAAACCAACCGATTTTACAAAGGTGATTTTTTCGTGTTCAGGTTAATGAACCATGAGAGGGAAGCGCTGAGGAAACTGCTCTCAGCCAGGGTTAATGTTTCGCCTGGCAGGGCCTTGGGAATATTATAGGTGTAGCTGAATGAAAAATTCATTTGTTTGTGCCTGACATTCAAGGGGAGCATAATCGCATAGTTCATCACCCCAAAAACGTTACGTGTTTCGATGCGGTACCAGGGTAATCCTTGTCGCACGCGTATGTAGGCTGCAATCCATTCCGCACGTGTAGTAGGAAAAATAATTTCAGAAAAGGTTTCATTTCCCATCAGCATAAACACCGATGGCATGAACGACACTTTGTCGATTTTAAAGAGATTACTCTTCTCCAGCGTTACACCAACAGATGGCATAACCCGATGTACGGAACGTTCGCCAAAGTAGTATGTGTAATCCACACGAAAATTAACAGGATGAAATTCAAGAAAAGGAGAAAGTGTTACTGCATTGCTATAGGGAATGTATTCGTCTTCCAGATTATAAAAATACCGGTCGTAGCTGGCCATAGCCGAGAAGTGCCGGGAAAATGTATGCATGTAACCAGCCGACAGAATGGTGAGGTAGTAGTTGGGTTCGAAATCTTTGCTCCAGAAAAAGGACGCATCGGCAAACAAACCGGATTTATGATAGTAGGAGATACCGGGTGCCAGGCCAAACTGATCAATGCCCAATGTTCGTCCCGCCCATAACACATTGCTGTTGTAGCCTATCCGGAAAGCAAGCTGGGAGTAATCGTTCAATTCATCCAACGTGAGCAGGCTGTCGATAAGTTGGAAGATACTAAGCGAATCGCTGAAGGTTAGGAGTGAATCGGGTTTGGTTAAAAATGCGTCAGTGTCCTGCGCGAAAAGGTTACACGAGGACACTGAAATGATTACTGTACATAACCATAACCTGACGTTAGCCATGCATGTGTTGATCAGTTATTGCGTTGGCGCAAGCGTTGTTCGTTTCGTTCCTGCAACTGCTGTTTGCGTTGTTGTTGCAATTGCCGTTGTTGTATTTGCTGAATTAACAATCTGCGAAAATCATCTTCGGCTTTTTTGAGCGCCATTAGTTTTTGAGCGGGTATTACATCCAGTATTCGTTTGGAGTAATCTTTTTCCAGATCCAGTTCCTGTTGTTTCAACCTCAGCCCCAAATCAACGAGCTCCCGTTCAGTTTCCTCTTTTGGTTTTGAGGTGTTTGGGTTTTTGCGTGCCTGATCAAATTGTTGTTTCAATTCCATGCGTTTGTTCGAGAACTCACGATAGATTGGCCAGAAGCGCTCTGCTTCTTCAGGTGTTAATCCAAGACGATCCGTGATAAAGGCGATGCGTGCAGCCTTAATTTTTTCCTGCGCTCTTGGATCCATTTTGGCAACCTCTTCTTCCTGCGACCAGGCCGGTAGCGTGAAGAGCGCAATGATCATGATGGTGAATATTTTTTTCATAGCACGTTAAAATTCCTGTATGTATAAGTTTGTAAAGTCATCATTTTCCAAATCGAAATTGAAGTACACTTCTTGCTCAATGGCCTCAATGGTTTCGGCATCAAATTCAAAACTCTCGATCAACTCTTCTGTACTCAGTGCATTCATGTCCACCTCATCCAGGTAAGCCACCAGTTGCTCAGTGCTAACTGATGCAAGCATGTCTTCAACCGAGTTGTTTTTCGGCTTGAAAATGAAGATGGCTGCAACGACCACCAGCAGCACTACCGGCAAGGCATATTGTAAGGCGTACCGGAAGTAGGGTTTCGTTTCTGCCTTCGGATTTTTAGCACCAATGCGGGCTTGAATTTTTGAGGGCAGCTTGTCGAAATAGCCATCCGGAACGTCAAAAATGTTCTTTTTCGGTATGTTTTCGAGGTTTTTCATATTTGGTTCTTAGACTAATGTACCGGGTAAAAGTTTAATTCTCAGTCAGGAATTCTTCAATTTTCTTGACGGCATGGTGATAACTGGCCTTTAAGGCGCCCACACTGGTTTCCGTGATCTCCGAGATGTCCTCATACGACAAGTCATCAAAGTATTTCATGTTAAAAACCAGCCGTTGCTTTTCGGGTAATTTCAGGAGCGCTTTCTGAAGTTTCAGTTGAATTTCATCGCCAGAAATGTGTGCGCTGCTATCGAGTTTACCACCTAGTTCTCCCGCCACATCTCCAATAGGAAGAAAGAATCGTTTTTTCTTTTTATCCAGAAAACTCAGGCATTCGTTGGTGGCTATCCGGTAAATCCAGGTAAAAAGCTGGGAATCCTCACGGAAGTTATCAATATACCGATGGATTTTAATAAACACTTCCTGTGTCAGGTCGTCTGCATCATCGTGATCAATAACCATTTTGCGCACGTGCCAATATACCCGTTGCTGATAGGTGCGCACCAGCATGTTGAAGCCGTAGTTCCGCGTTTCCGGGTTTCGGATTTTCGACAAGAGGTCTTTGTCTTCCAAACGGGTTGTGGTTAGTGACGTGCGTTAGACAAAAATAAATGTTTAAGGTTTAAATCGGTTACCCTGAATATTTTGCCAAGGTATCAACCAATAATTCAAACTGTTCTTTGGAATGAGCCGGGAAATTGGCAAACCTTAACTGACTTGCTTTTACTTTTCCATAGCCATCACCGGGTGAGAGTCCGTGAGCTTCGAGAAAGATTTTAATTTTTTCTGTGTGTGTTCCGGTATCGGCAACAATAACCGTTTTCGATTGAAATGCTTTCTCTTGAACGAACGGCTTGATCAGTTCATGTTGTTGTAAAGCATGATACAGAATAGCCGCTTTGTATTCGGTTTCTTTACGGATCATATCAATCCCTCTACGGAGCATATCCTCAATAACTTTTCCCAACAGATATATACCCAACACGTTTGGCGTTTCAGGGGTTTGATTTTTTTTGGTGTGGGTTACCAGACTCGGGATGCTGTGATAGGTGCCAATGGAAATCCCTTTTGCGTGTATTTGTTCGGCTTTCGTCACGCAAGCATCATTCAAAATCCAAACACCAAGCCCTGCAGGTAAACCAAAACCCTTTTGCACAGAAAAATACAACGAATCAATTTTTGCAAAATCGAATTGGGGATAGGGGAGCGAGGATACAGCATCGACAGTGATCAATGAATCTGGATGAGTTTCCCTGAATGAATGAATAAAGTCCATAGGCAGCAACACACCGGTGCTGGTTTCATTATGCGTAATGGCAATCAGTTCGGTTTGCTGTCTATCAGCCGACTTAAATCTTTCGCCTTCCGGCACTTCGGTTTTTGTTGGTTTACGATTTAGTTGTAAAGCAATTTCATAAAAGCGTTTTGAAAAAGCGCCATTTACAAAATGATGACTTTTTTCTTCTACCAGGTTTTGAATGATTCGTTCCCAGATTTCGGTAGCCGATGAAGTGAAGACAATATGGAAATGATCAGGTATCCCCAGGATTTGCCTGATTCCACCGGCAGTATGTTGATAGATTCCTTCAAACGTTTTCGTGCGGTGTGACAGTGAAGGAATGCCCTCGCGAAAAGCCTGACGCATGTGATCTTCTACGGTGAAATAGAGTTGGGAAGGACCGGGTGTGAAATTAACTAAGCCTTTCATGGAAGTAACGCTGCTGCTGATTAGCAAAAAATAAGGTGTTTTTCAATATGGAGAAGCGTTAATCTTTTCCGTTTCTTTGAAGTGAAATCCACTCGGGTTTGGGACACGTTTGCTGAACCTAACAATATTAACAATACCGAGTGAAGCTTTCAGCCAAAATCAGGCCTCACCCCGTCCCGATAGCTATCGGGATCGGGGCCTCGCCCAAAAAGCAGGATAACAGAAGAAGGTTGCGGTTGGGGGCAGCTCAAAACTTGTCTTTTATGGGGTTCAGAAACACCTCACCAAATCGGGTGGATTTTTTTATAGTATCCCTTTTATCTTCTCTGGATCAGCTACAACTAGGTTGAATTCGTTTAGTAGCTGGCAAATATTATCCCAGTTTTTTCTGAAATATTCGTGAAGCTCTTTAAGATTCATGTTGCCAATCTCAAAATGGACAACTTTTGCTTTGTGTTTAGATGTGATGCTTCTATTGAAGAAATCTGAATCTTTTGTGAGAATCACTTTATTTGTTTTAATGGCCAGATTCCAGATTTCTGAATCCGTCATCCTGGGATCAATATCCATAACAAAACTGAATTCGGGCTTATTGAAGAAACTGAAATTTCTGGGCAGGTTAAGATCAACGAGATAGTTGAAATCCGACATTATTCGGTCAAAATGGATTTCCCTTTTTGATCAATGGAATTTGAAGCAAATTGAATGCAGGCCAGAATATCTTTTTCTTCAAGAACAGGATAGGCTTTTAAAAGACTTTCTTTTGTTTCTCCCGCTGCAAGAAAATCTAAAATCGTTTTTACAGTAAGCCGCATCCCTCTTATGGTTGGCTTGCCATTACAGATATCCGGATTAATTGTTATTCTGTCCAGCAGATTTTCCATAGTCAAAGATATTGATTTCTAAATAATGGTTTAACCGGTTTGGATAAGAAATAATTCCAGCCTAGTTAATCTCCCCACCACAATATTTGCAGTAAACCGCATCAATGTCGTGCCCTTCTTTCAGGCAATGCGGACAAACCTGTGTGGTTAAACGCTCTCTTCTTTTTAGGGAAATCATCTCTGACGAAACAATACCGGTAGGTACGGCAATGATTCCGTAACCCATAATCATGATAATGGACGCTAACGTTTGACCAAGTGTAGTCTGTGGTGCAATGTCGCCATAGCCTACGGTAGTCATGGTTACAATGGCCCAATAAATACTGAGTGGAATACTCGTGAAGCCGTGTTCGGGGCCCTCAATTAAATAAATCAACGTGCCAAAAATGATAACGGCTGTTATTACCGTTGTGAGAAAAACAATAATCTTAAAGCGGCTAGCCTTTAGTGCAAGCGTAAGGTTTTGACTTTCGCCAATGAACCGGGCCAGTTTAAAGATTCTGAAAATGCGTAGTAACCGTAAACTGCGGATTACCAACAGCGACTGCGCACCCGCAAAAAATATAGCGAGGTAAGTTGGAAGTACCGAGAGTAAATCGACCAATCCGAAAAAGGAGAAAATGTATTTTCGCTTATTAAGCACAACCCACAGCCGCGCCAGGTACTCGATGGTAAAAATTCCGGTAAAGAACCATTCAAGTCCGACTAGCCAATTACCCCAATCTGATTTTATATCCTGTACACTTTCAAGTAGTACAATAACCACGCTCAACACAATGCTCGAGAGCAGGATGATATCGAAGAGTCTTCCTTCTCGCGTATCCGACTCGAAAATGATTTCGTAAATCTTTAGTTTTAATCCCGTGAGCCTGTATTTTTCTTCCATGCTTAGTAGAGTACCCTGAATTTTATGGTGTTCTCAATCTGCCGAAGTTCTTTGATCACATCTTTGTTGTATTCTTTATCAATATCGGTAATTACGTAACCGATTAATTCGTTTGTCTTTAAATACTGTCCTACAATATTAATGTTATGATCCGCCAACACTTTATTAATTTTAGCCAGAATACCCGGTACGTTTTCGTGTATGTGTATTAGCCTGTGCGCATTATCCAGTGTAGGCAACACCAGGTTTGGAAAGTTAACACTATTTGAAGTGCTTCCGGTGTTAATGTAGTCCAAAAATTTTCCGGGCACAAAGTTGCCAATGTTTTCCTGTGCCTCTACGGTACTTCCGCCTATGTGTGGCGTGAGGATGGTGTTGGGTAATCCGCGTAACTCAGAAATAAACTCTTCCTGGTTGTTGGGTTCTTCCGGAAACACATCGAGCGCGCAACCGGCAACCTTTCCATTTTGAATGTTTATTTTTAATGCAGGAATATCCACCACGTGGCCGCGGCTTAGGTTAATGAAGATCACGCTTTTCTTCATCCAATTGAATTCGCGTTCGCTGATCAGGTTTTTGTTGGCAGCACGTCCGTCTACATGAAGGGAGATTACATCAGCGTGCTCCAATACTTCCTTCATGGTTTTACAACGAGTAGCGTTGCCAAGGGAAAGTTTTTCTTCTATATCATAATAGAGTACTTTCATACCCATCGATTCAGCCAGCACAGAAAGTTGTGCACCAATGTTTCCATATCCGATGAGTCCCAATTTCTTCCCACGGATTTCAAAACTGCCGGCAGCGGATTTATCCCACACACCTTTGTGCATTTTGTTCGACTTCTCTACGATTTTTCGCATGAGAATAATCATCTCAGCAACCACCAGTTCAACTACCGAACGTGTATTGCTGAAAGGCGCATTAAATACGGCAACACCTTTTTTTGTTGCAGCCTGTAAATCGATTTGATTGGTACCGATGCAAAAGGCGCCAATGGCCATCAGTTTATTGGCGTGTTCAAGCACCTTTGCTGTAACTTGTGTTTTTGAGCGGATACCTAGAACCGAAACGTTTTTAATTTTTTCGATCAGCTCTTTCTCCGATAGTGCAGCCGGATGAGTTTCTACCGTAAAACCTTCGGCTCGCATTAATTCAACTGCAACCGGGTGAACATTTTCCAACAGCAAAACGTGAATCCTGTTTTTAGGGTAGGAGATAGCCGTGTTCAGCTTGTTCAGGTAGAGAAATTCATCCAGACTCGGTGTGATGTGGTCGGCTTTTTCCATGATGTTTTCGCGCTCCACATTTTCAGTGAACGCAAAAAACTTGTTGGCCAGTCCTGCATGCTTGATTTCGTAATCGGTATACCCATCACCGATTACGTACACATCGCCTGGAAGGTTCAAGCGTTTCAATTGCTCAACCTTTCCGTTGTTGGCTGATAATGGATTGTCTTTGTCGAAACCAATTACCTTGCCTTGCTCATCGAAGTGAAAGCGGTTGGCTAAAATATTTTCAGGTTTGATGCCGAATTCGGTTACTACCGGATCAATGAACATGTGAAAGCCGTTGCTGATCACATAAATGTTATCGGCATATTTTTTAAAGAAGTCGCGGTTGCGTTTAAATGATTCTGAAACCTGTGATTTTAGTTTTTCGGCCAGTTGAAGTAAATGTGATTTGTTTGGGGCCAATAGTTCAACCCGTTGTTCCAGCGATTCGCGGAATGAGAGTTCACCGTTCATGCCCAGGTTGGTGATGTCGCGGATCTTTTTTTTACGTTCTTCGGCTTCGGGGTGCCCGTTCAGGCTGATCTCTGCCAACAGGTCAAACGCTTCCACCTTGGTAAAGGTGCTATCGAAATCGATTACGATGTACTTATTCAGCTTCATTTGAGATAAAAACAATCCCAAATGTAATTGATTTGATGGTTTGAATGCAGTTTAAGCTGAATTTGCTATGCCTTCTTTTGAATACAATTTTCGCTGCAACCAGAAGGCCACATTAACCAAAGCAATTAAGGCCGGCACTTCGACCAGTGGACCAATTACTCCTGCAAACGCCTGACCGCTATTGATGCCAAATACCCCAATGGCCACAGCAATAGCCAGCTCAAAATTGTTACCGGCTGCAGTGAATGATAATGCAGCATTTTGTGAGTAATCAGCACCCAATGATTTACCAAAGAAGAACGTGACCAGGAACATGATAACAAAGTAGATAAGCAATGGAATGGCAATGCGCACCACATCCATCGGAATGGCCACAATCAATTCACCCTTTAGGCTGAACATGGCCACAATGGTGAAAAGCAGCGCAATAAGCGTAATCGGGCTAATGAACGGGATAAATTTTTTCGTGTACCATTCATCGCCTTTTGCTTTACGCAGAAAGTATCGCGTTAAAAATCCGGCAAAAAAGGGAATGCCTAAGTAGATAAACACACTCTTGGCAATCTGCCCCATGCTGATGTTCACCTCGTAACCCACAATGCCCATGCGTGGTGGGAGCCAGGCAATGAAGAACCACGCAAATACACTATAGAATAAAACCTGGAAGATACTGTTGAAGGCTACCAATCCTGCGGCATATTCACGATTGCCATTCGCCAGTTCATTCCAAACAATTACCATGGCAATGCAACGCGCCAACCCAATCATGATGAGTCCGACCATGTACTCGGGATAGTCGTGTAAAAAGGTAATTGCCAAAATGAACATGAGCACCGGGCCGATAAGCCAGTTCATGATTAGTGATAGCGATAGAATCTTTACATTTTTAAAAACGCTTCCCAGTTCTTCGTAACGAACTTTAGCCAAAGGCGGATACATCATTAAAATTAACCCGATGGCAATGGGAATGTTGGTTGTGCCGCTTTGCAGGGAGTTGATGAACGTGGCAGACTCCGGTAGAAGATATCCTAGCGAAACACCAATACCCATCGCGAGGAAAATCCAGAGTGTGAGGTATCGGTCGAGAAAACTTAATTTTTTTCTTTCAGCAGGGGCGCACTGCATTGAACTCATGCGAAGTATTGGTTAGTAAATTCCTGAGAATAGTTTTTAATCATTTCGCGCACATCACGGAACGCCTGCCCGATTTCTTCTTCTGTACCGGTGGCTTTGGCCGGATCGGGAAAATTGTGATGCAGCACTTTTACTTTAGCCGGAAAGTACGGGCAATTTTCTTTCGCATTGTCGCATACGGTAATCACGTAATCAAATTCCATGTTGGTGTATTCATTTACATTATTGGAAGTATGATTTGAAATATCAATCCCGTCTTCCTTCATGGTGGCAATGGCACGTGGATTTACTCCATGCGTTTCAATGCCGGCACTGTAAACGTCTGCTTTTCCATTTACAAAATGGCGCAGGTATCCTTCTGCAATCTGACTACGACACGAGTTTCCGGTACACAGAACAAGAATTTTTGGTTTCATGAAATAGGTAAGGTTTAGTTAGTTGTAGTTTGAAATCTGAGTTAGCAACACGTTGAATCCGATCCGCAGCAAGTAGCCTTTCTCTCTTCAGCCAGTTGTTTAATGCGCTCAGCTCCAGGTTTCTCACCATACACGGTAATGCTGTAAATACCCAGTGCTCCGTTTTTATATTTTTCCATTTCCGAGTCGTTCAGGTATACTGAAAGAATATCTTCTGGAATGGTAATCTTTCTTTCCTTTTGCACCGTTACGTTTTCAAATCCTGCATCCTGAATCAATTGAATGTACTCATCCTGTTGAATGGCTCCAGCCACACAGCCGGCATACATCTCCGCGCTTTTCTGTAAGCCTGCAGGCAACTCACCTTGTAATACAATATCCGAAACACTGAAGTGACCACCGGGTTTAATTACCCGGAACATTTCGGCAAAAGCCTGTTTTTTGTTGGGTACGAGGTTAAGCACGCAATTGCTCACCACTACATCGGCAACATTAGCAGTAACAGGCATTTTCTCTATGTCGCCAAAGCGAAACTCAACGTTGTTGAAGCCAAGCTTTTCTGCGTTCGCACGTGCTTTATCAATCATCTTTTCGGTAAAGTCTATGCCGATTACTTTTCCCTTTTCGCCTGTAATGCTTCGGGCAACAAATGCATCATTGCCCGCACCCGAACCTAAATCAATAACCGTATCTCCTTCTTTGATCAAGGCAAATTCGGTAGGTAGTCCGCAGCCCAATCCCAAGTCGGCATCCGCTACATAACCTTTTAGTTTGGTGTAGTCTTCGGCCATGATGGTGTAATCAACAGTATCGCAACCACCGGCACCGCAACAGCTTGTTGCGTTTTGTGTATAACTCTGGTCGGCAATCTGGCCGTATTTTTCTTTTACCAGTTCTTTAAGCGATTCGGAAGTATCTTGCGTTTTCATAAGGATTTTATTTATATCGTAATATTGCGATGGGTTTGGACAAAAAATTTTAGCAACAGGTATTGGACTGATCAAAACTTTCAAACAAGCCACCAAGCATTTTTTCTGCTTTCTTCCAGACCTTTTCATCAATGCAATAGCAAACGCTGTTGCCGGAAATGTTTCCTTTAATGATGCCGGCCTCTTTTAATTCTTTCAGGTGCTGCGATACGGTTGATTGGGAGAGTGGGAGTTCATCTACGATATCTCCGCAGATGCAGCTCTTCGCATTGATGAGGTGTTTGATGATGGCAATTCGGGCAGGATGAGCCAGTGCTTTGGCCAATTCGGCCAATTCGATTTCGGTTTTACTAAAGCCAGCTGTTTTGGTTAATCCCATACCCGATTTGTTAATCGTAAAATTACGATTAAGGTTTCAGGGAGCATCGTTTTTACATTATTTTTTTCGTGCCAGTACTTTCTGAACCGCATCTACGATGTTTTCAGGTGCCAATCCGTACTTCTTTAATAATTGTGTAGGCGTACCACTTTCACCAAATGAATCATTTACGGCCACCATTTCAACAGGGGCGGGGTAATGTCGACTAAGCACCTGGGCGATGCTATCACCCAAGCCTCCGTTTATCTGGTGTTCTTCGCAAGTAACGGCACAACCTGTTTTTTGTACAGATTCCAGTACGGCCTGCACATCCAATGGCTTGATGGTGTGGATGTTTATCACCTCGGCACTGATTCCTTTTTCTGCCAGGGCTGCTTCAGCTTCTACTGCTTGCCAAACCATGTGGCCGCAGGCAAAAATGCTCACATCTTTACCATCAATGAGCTTATCGGCTTTACCGATGGTAAATGGCCGGTCAGGAGCCATAAAAATTGGCCATGAGGGTCGGCCAAAACGCAAGTAAGCCGGACCATGGTGATCGCCCAATGCCAGTGTTGCTGCTTTGGTTTGATTGTAATCGCAAGGCACGATCACCGTCATGCCCGGCAGCATCCTCATCATACCAATGTCTTCCAATATCTGGTGTGTGGCGCCATCTTCACCCAGCGTTACACCGGCATGTGAGGCGCAAATTTTTACGTTTTTATGAGAATACGCTATCGACTGACGGATTTGATCGTAAACGCGACCCGTTGAGAAGTTGGCAAAGGTTCCGGTAAACGGAATTTTGCCTCCAATCGTCATACCTGCAGCAAGGCCCATCATGTTGGCCTCGGCAATACCTACCTGAAAAAACCGATCCGGAAACTCCTTTTTAAAGGCATCCATTTTTAAAGAACCTGTAAGGTCTGCACAGAGGCCAACTACATTCGGGTTTTTACGGCCTAGTTCGTGTAAACCTACTCCAAAGCCGGAACGGGTGTCTTTTTTCTCGGTAAAGGTAAATTTGGTCATGCGGATGAAGGTTGCAGTGGTTGAAAAATTGAAAGCACAAGTATACAACTCCTTTTGAAAAGCTGAAATGTTAACGGCTTGTTAAAAGCCTGACCGTTTATCCTTTTTCGAAAACCTTCGCCCAGTACTTTCGTATTTGTGCTAGGTAATGGCCTCACGTATGGATAAGCATGACAAAAAGTTCCTGATCTGGTTTTTGATTGCGATAGCAATCGCGATTCTTCCGTGGTTTATTATTTAACCAGCATAGCCCTAGTCGGGAAGTTCTGCAAAATCGGTAATGTTTTTATTATAGAAAATAGTCAGGAAGGTTAGGAGTAAATTGCCATTGTTTGTTTTATCTGATGAGAAAAACCGATCAATGTCTTTAAATCCGGTTAGCGCTTCAACTTCATCGGTATCGTACAGTTGTTTAAACCCCATCGACCAATCCTTAAATGTGCGCTGTTCAGCATTTCCCTCCAACACCCGAATTACCCGGTTATGCCTTAAGTCTGAACTGATTTGGTCAAACAATTCCTGAACGGCTTTCTCTTCACCCTCCAATACCTGAATAAATTTGTCGTTTAAATAGAGCAACATACCCGTAATGTTTTTACTGGCATTATTCTCACGGCTGGTGCGAAGAATTTCAATCAGCTCAGATTCAGCAAGCGGTCTTGCTGCTTGACTTACGTAGATTAGATGATACATGATTTTAAAGATAATTAAATCTGATTTCAAATTCATGTAAGTCGAATGGATATGCATAAAAAAACACCGCCAGTCAGCGGTGTTTGAATAATTATCGGTGATCGATTACTTAAACTTTCATCGACTCTTTAATGGAGTCAATTCCCGTTTTTCCGTTACCGGCCAATGATTCCAGCTTTTTGTTATACGCTTTCTTCATACCATCATACGTTTCAGAAACACGGTCTGTTAATTCCTTCGATTTGCCCATCAGCTTTCTGCGGGTTTTCTTTCCACTGCTGGGGGCCATTAAAATGCCGGCTACTACGCCAACCGCTACTCCACTTAAAACTCCGATTGCTACTTTTCCTGCTGTATTCATATTTGTTTGGATTAAGGTTGTACGCTTTGATACCTTCAAAGCATTCCGGCAGTTGTTGAACAACTACACTTTTACAACGCATTGCGTACATCAATCGTTCAAAAAAATTCGAATATTTCCGATGAGAAAAGATGAGTTCCGATGAGTGAACAAATAAGCTGATAAAAATCATAATTCTTCTCCGGAATTTGGTGTGGGATTTTTTACACCAACCTGTAAGGAAAATTTTAACCATTCATTTTTTAACTCATTGTACTTTTCGGGCAGTTGGGTTTTAAGGTTTTGTTGCTCACCTAAATCTTTTGATAAGTTGTATAATTCAAAGTTGGCGGTGTCGAAAGGAAGTATATGGTTAACCAATTTCCATTCTCCTTTCCTGATCATGGCATGTCCACGGTGTTCGAGTCCAAATACGTAGTCAGTAGGGTGAATACGCTCTTCAATACCAGTTAAAACTGGATTTAACGATCGCCCCAAGAGTGGATACACTGCTTTTTCCTGATACTGCTCCGGATAGGATACGCCTGCCGCTTCATAAAAGGCTAGGTGCAATATCGAGTAAGGAGGTAAAACTGTGTTTGATCTTGTTAGTTTCTGAGACACCGCGCCCAGCAATAATCATGGGTGCGGTTATTCCCCCTTCGGTAGTCATGCCTTTGAAGTATCGAAATGGTGATGAACCCGCTTCGGCCCACTGCGGTCCGTAGGATACGAAGGACTGGTGTTGTCCCATAGAGTCGTAATGATTGGTATAGTGTTGCCGGATGAATGGTGCAAAATAGGGGTGGTTGTAGAAATCTTCTGCAGCAGCACCGTTGTCTGATATAAAAACAATGATCGTATTCTTGTACAGGTCATTCTCTTTCAGGAAATTGATTAATCGCCCGATGTTATAATCCAGGTTATCAACCATGCCTGCATACAATTCCATCTTTCTCGACTCATTTTTTTGTTCTTCAGCAGATAAGCTATCCCAAGGCTTTACACGAGGATGATTAGCGGGTAATGTGGCGTCACCTGGTATTATGCCAGCTTGCTTTAAACTTTCAAGTCGTTTAATTTTCAATACATCGTATCCTTCATCGTATCGTCCCTGATACTTTTTCCAGAATTGTTCATCCACTTGTAGTGGCCAATGTGGCGATGTGTATGCAACATATCCGAAGAAAGGCTTTTTATCTTCTTTATTGGCTTCGATGTAGGAAATCATTTTTTTAGTATAAACATCGGTAGAGTAGGAGCCATCCTTCCAAACAATCTTCTCACCATTCTCTGTGTATGGAGACTCTGGATGTTCGGGGTCAAAACCAACATTGGTGTAATGATTGCCTGCACCTTCGAGTAGGGCAAACGAATGTTCAAATCCTTTTCGACTTGGGTTCGCATCAGGGGTTAAGCCTAAGTGCCATTTTCCTGTCATGTATGTGTGATATCCGGCATCCTTGAGCAGTTGCGGTATCGTTACAATCCGATCCGATAGTTTGCCTTCGTACCCCGCAACTCCGGTTACCAGGCTCTGACTTCCCATTCCGGCAACATGACTATTATTCCCTGTAAGTAACATTGCCCGTGTAACCGCACAATAAGGAGCCGTATGAAATTGACTGAAGCGTGTACCGCGTTTGGCAAGCTCGTCCAGGTTGGGTGTTTCAATATCACCTCCATAACATCCCAGATCGGCATAGCCGAGATCGTCTGCCACAATAAGCAATATGTTGGGCTTCGTATTCTGCTCATTTGTTGGCACACAAGCCAGGCAACTGACGATCATAATCAACGTCCCTGATAGTTTTATTAATAAGAGAAGGGAGAATGCAGGTGTGTTGCCCATCGAGAAATGCACAAGGCTTTTGAAGAGGTTTCTTTTATTCATGGCAAATGGAACTGTGTGGAGGTATCCAAAGATAGGAACATGGCATTGCGTGTTTAATGATTTGATATGAATTGTTTTCTTAAGTGACGAGGAATTAAAAATTGTATTTCTGCTTTTTTATGATTAAATAGAGACTTACTTCAGCCACTAACCCTCTCCCTATGCCCTCAATTATTCAAGGCTTTGAGTATGATATTTTTGTTAGCTACAGGCATAACGATAACAAATATGATGGCTGGGTAACGGAGTTTGTAGAAAAACTCAATCAAGAATTGGACGCTACATTGAAAGATAAGCTGTCCATTTTTTTTGATAAAAACCCGAAGGAAGGTTTACAGGAAACGCACCATGTTGATCAATCGATCAATAATAAGATTAAGTCACTCATCTTTATTCCAATTATCTCACAAACTTATTGCGATACATCTTCTTTTGCGTGGAATCAGGAATTTAAAGTGTTTAAAAATGAATCTGAGTATGACAACATTGGTCGTATGGTTAAGCTGCCGAACGGAAATGTGGGTTCGCGCATACTTCCTGTAAAAATTCATGAAATAGAAATTGATGATACCAAGTTGCTTGAAACTGAATTGAATGGTGTGCTAAGGTCTATTGATTTCATTTATCGCGATGCAGGTGTAAACCGACCTTTGAGACCAGTGGATGATGAAATTAGTGTTACCGGTGGACGAATTCTGTATCGCAATCAAATAAATAAACTGGCAAATGCGATTAAGGAAATTGTACAAGGAATTAAGTTAAAGGAAAGGGGGGAACCTGTTGCCGCTTCGCATCAAGACATTACCGCCAGACAGATTATTCCAACCACGTTTACCACATCGCTACCCTCAGCTATAAAAGTACAGGTTATTGATCGCCAACGGCCCAGTGTCTACCTGGCCTGGACATCAACGGATTTGAAGGAGCAACGCGAAGAAATGGCCATTGTACTTCAAAAGGCTGGATTCAATGTATTACCATCTACCGATTGTCCTGCAGATGATGACACTTTTAAGCAGAAAGTTTCGGATGAATTGGCCAAATGTACCTGCTCGTTGCATATGCTAAGCGGAGAATTTGGAAGGAGATTTGAGTCTGATGATGAAGTCTCTTTTCCACAGTACCAGTTTCTGGAGGCAAAGCGGAGAATTGATTCAAACGATGAAAACTTTAATTCATTCATCTGGCTCTATCCAGAGGGTAGTACGGTTATTAAACCCGCACAACAGAATTTTATAAAATATATCCGGAATAACATTACGCGAAACATGATGTTCTCCAACAGCCAGGGGCCCATGCAACTGGTAGATGATATTCGTGTGGTGATGATGAAGCAAGATGTAGCCGTTTATGATTCGAAGGACACCGATATATTCTTCATCTTCAATCAGCAGGATGAAGTGGAGGCTAAAGTAATTACCGATATGCTTAGCCAGGAATACCCGGTGGAGATTATGAACATCATGCCCGATGGTGAGGATCAATATCGTGAAATCAGTACCCAGCAAATTCCAAGAAGCAAGTTGGCAGTTGTATATTTCAAATATGCAGCTGATTGGGCGCTACCCTTTATAAAACAAGTTTGGAAGCAGGTAGGCGGAGCATCATCACCAACACCCTTGTTTTTGGTAGGCGAGGATGATCCAAAGAGTAACCTCGCTCGTAATTTCAAAGCACCCAAAGTAGTTTCAACCATTGTGCCGAAGGACAAAGTACCTGCTGAGGTAAAGAAGGTTTATACAACAGTAATAGAACTAAAGTGATTGAAGGAGATATGAGAAAACTGAATCTAACGTCTGAAATCTAAAATCTTCAATCCGAAATGTTCGAAGAATACCAGATTTGTCCTTACACCGGTTTACGCTCCTTTACAGAGGAGGAGTCGCTGTATTTTAAGGGTAGGGAAGAGCATATCGAACAAGCTACTGAACAACTTCAACGCAATAAATTTCTTATGCTTACCGGAGCTTCCGGTGATGGTAAGTCTTCACTGGTATATGCGGGTATTATCCCAAATGCACGTGCCGGTTTCTTAAAATCAAAATACACGCAATGGAGTGTGGCCGATTTTCGGCCTGAACGTACACCATTTAAGAATCTATGTTCATCCTTGGCAAAACAATTAGACATTGCCAATCCGCATACAGTTGAATCCGAGTTGCACCATGGCTTTTCAGCATTGGTCGATTTATACAAGAATTCCAAACGTTTTATAGATATAGATTCTATTGAGTGGAGACAAGCTGATGATCAAGGTAAAGCGAAACTTAAGCGCGATGCCTCAAATCTTATTGTGCTGGTAGATCAGTTTGAAGAGTTTTTTACAAATCCCGAAAATTATCATCGCGGTGTACCCTCTAAAGATTCAAACCTTGTGCTCAATCTTTTGCTTGAAACCGCACGGATTGCGTTGGAGGAAGATCTTCCCATTTATATTGTCTTCACTATGCGCTCCGATTATATCGGACAATGTGCTGCCTTTAGGGGATTACCAGAATACATCGGGTTCAGCCAGTTTTTCGTACCGCGCTTAAATCGAGCACAACTTCAACAGGTTATTGAGGAGCCGGCAGTACTGAGTGGAAATAAGATTACAAGACGATTAACAGAAAGGTTGATACACGACATCACGGAGGGTGTTGATCAACTTCCTATTCTTCAGCATGCACTAAACCAGATATGGCATGCGGCCAACAATGGAAATGAAGAGATGGACTTAATCCATTATGCGATGGTGGGTGGGATGTCGGTTGAAGAATTGCCCGATGATCATACTGGGCGATTTAAACAATGGTTTGCTTCATTACCAGGTAAAATACAGGCGTGTTATCATAAGCCTGATTTACAGAATGTATTGGATACCCACACCAATAAATTGTATGAAGAGGCGGCTGTTTATTATAAAAATAAAACCGGGAAAGTTATTGCCGATGCAGATGTCAAGGCTATTATAAAAAATGCGTTTATCTGCCTTACCAAAATTGACCAAAGTCGTGCGGTGCGTAACCGAATGACGTTGAAGGAGATTACGCAGATTTTGGGTAGACCCGAATTCGGAACAACAGAAGTGGGAGCAGTGCTGAATATTTTTCGGGAACCGGGCAATACATTTATTCGACCATTCATGCTGGATGAATCCGAAAATCTAAAACTTGAAGAGCATGATGTGTTAGACATCACCCACGAAAGTTTGATTCGGAATTGGGCATATCTTGGAGAATGGGCGGATGAAGAGTTTGACAATTACATGATCTCGCTCGACTTTGAACAACAGCTTAATCGTTGGGTGGAAAGCAAAAAGACGGGTGGATTCTTACTATCAATAGGTCAGCTAACTTATTTTGAAAATTGGTATAGTAAAGTTAAGCCCAACGTGCATTGGATTGCACGCTATTTGCCGGAGGATATTGCGCAAAGTAAAAAACTTTCACAAGCGCGTCAGGTGTTGGCTAACTCCAACGAATTTTTGCAGCGAAGTGCGCGAAAGCACACGGTAACACGTACAGTTATGCGGTATGGCCCGCGAAGAATTGCAGCGGTTTTTGGCGTTCTTCTGATTGTTACGTTGAGTTCTTTTGCGGTGCGCGATTATTTCAAGCGGCAGAATGATTACGTATTAAAGTCCATGCATGATGAAGCGTTGGCGCTGGCAGCGAATCCAAAGGTGACTTACGCTGACAGGATCAATTTGATCCTACAGGAAATAAAACTTGGGCAAACTACCACAAATGAAGTGGTAGAATATATTCCTGATCCAGCTGAAAAGCTTCACGTAGCTTCCGGTATAGCCACCCTTTTGGTTTTTCAAGGTATGGGCGAACCGAAAAGCGAAATTTCTAAAAGCCTCACAATTGCGGATAGTTTACTGAATACCTGGAAACCTGAGCAATTGAGTGCAGATAAACTTGCTAAAATTCTGCGTAGAATTAATGAATTCCGGGTTACCCTTGAGTATGCGTATTACTATAATCCCGATGAACAGATTAGCTCCTTTCGGAAACGCAATGCAGAGCGATCAGCTTTATGGGCTTCTTATATTCTTGAAAATCAACCAACTGATTTTCATGATATGCAGAATCTTAACCTGGCTATTGAAAACGCCATTAATCATAAGACTGTAAACCAAGAAGGACTTCAACGTTGGATTGGTCTGCTTTCACCTTTTGAAAATGAACAGCAAACCAATTGGTTCGAGTCAAATTATCATATTGATAAGCTATTGATCCGCGGTGCCCAAGATTATGGATTCAAGCACAATGGCCTGTACCAGCTATTGGCCTATTTATACGCCAGCCAGGGTAATAGCAATCGTGTGCTTCAGTGCATGGATACCTTATTGAGGCATAGTCAGCCAAATTATCAGAGTGATTATGCGGCTGGTGCTGATAATGCAGCCCAGATAGCCGCTGTTTACTTTACCTATAACAAAACTGGAAGTGAACTAGATAACTTTGTGACGGGCTATTGTAAACGGAAGGGCATTACCGAGGAGAATTTCTACTCCCGAATGTTGGGGCGAACATTACACGGATATTACGCAGCAGCCAGTAATATTCATATGTATAATTTTACAGATGCAAACTCTAATCTTGCACTTGTATTCTGCAACAGTGAAGAACTTAATTCTTATTTCAACAAGTACAGGTCAGTAGTTGAAAAACTACCTGAATCTGATGAGCGTAATTTCTTAATGGCATTGTCATACAAGAATGAAGGCATTTTTAAGTCCATGAGAAGAGAACTTGTTTCCGTGACTACGAGTTTTGATCGTGCTATGGGATATTTCAATAGTGTTAGCTCGAACTACTTGAACCAAGTAATCAGCGTACTGGCGATTTCCGGTTCAGAACAGATGATGATGCCTCGGAAGTTTCTCTTTGTTTACCCAGATGTGCGCTGGGAGTATCATCCTTTGGAACCTCGAAGCTTTATGTTCTTTTATTATTCGGATATATTTATCAACTATATCTTGAGTAGCGGATTGTTTAACAAGTTTTATCCTTCAAATGCTGAGTTGGCTTATTTCGGTATTTGGTTTCGCGACTACAATCAGAAAATTTGGGGCATGCATTATTTTGCCGGTACCCCAATCCGATATGAAATCTTTACTAAGCTTGAATCTGCGATTGCTGAGCGAAATGATGTGTCTAATGTTGATCTTAATTTTCTCCATTTGTATGCCGGGTATGAGGCGCAATTGAAAGGAGATACGTCTTCAATGGTAAGCTATTACCATAAAATAGACCCTTCTATTCTACTAAATATTTTACGTTCAAAAGAATTCCCATTTCAGGCAAATGGTCAGGCTTTCAGGATGATTGCCTATGCGGTTAAGGGCCTTACTGAACAAGGTCATTTTGAGAAAGCTTATCAGTTAATGTCCATTTTCAAAAAACCGATAAACCGATCATCACTGTATGCTTTTGCAGCCACCCGACTTCAACTTGAAAAAAAGGACGATGCAATGATTAAACGACTACTCGATTCAGCGTATGTTGAAATGGGCAGAGTCGAAAATCTGACTACTGGACAACCTCATCGTCAATTGATAGCACAAGGAATAATGCTGCAAGATCCCCAAAGCAGAGTGGCTGAAGCCAGTCTGCTGATTAAAAACCTCGGAGCAAAATCTATTGCGCAACAGCGTATGGCACATGCTTTTGGTTTCCATTCACTTTTGCACGCGGGACGTCAGAATTTTCCTCCACTCATTTCGGATACGGATCAGGCTATTTTTACCTGGTGGTTGCTGTACGGTTATCAAAATGGCACAGGGATTTCCGCTGATGGTTGGCAGAATTTCGACCGATACCAAATAAAAACAAATACCGAATGGACAAACTACATTGATGAAAACATCTGATTCACACATAATCTGCCCTTACACTGGTCTTCGGTCATTCACAGAAGAGGAGAGCCTTTATTTTAAGGGTCGCGATTACCAGGTTGATCAGATTACGTCTTTGCTTGAGCAAAACAAGTTCTTGATGGTAACAGGTGCTTCGGGTGAAGGTAAGTCGTCATTGATTTATGCCGGCTTAATACCCAATGCACGGGCCGGTTTCTTTAAAGCGCGTTACACCAACTGGGTGGTTGCTGATTTCAGGCCTGAACGCAGTCCGGTAAAGAATATGGCGAAGTCACTGGCTGAGCGATTTGACCGATCAGCTTCTACGATTGAAACAGAGTTGAAGCGCGGATTTTCATCATTGATTGATTTGTACACGAACTCAGCATTTTTTGCTGACGAAGAAGCACCAGAATGGAATCAGTTTTCGGATATAGAAAAGCGAGACAAGAAGCGGAAGGCGGCCAACCTGATGCTGATTGTGGATCAGTTTGAAGAGTTCTTTACCAATCCTGAGAATTATCACAACGAGGCTCCTTCGCAGGATTCACAGGTTGTTGTGAATCTTGTGTTGGAAACTGCCCGTATTGCCATCAAGCGAAATTTACCGGTGTACATTGTCTGCACCATGCGCTCTGATTATATCGGACAATGTTCGGCCTTCAGAGGGCTACCGGAGTATATTGGCTTTTCCCAATTCTTTGTCCCGCGTTTAAAGCGAAAAGATTTGAAGCAGGTCATTGAAGAACCGGCCATTCTTAGCGGTAACCGAATTTCGCAGCGCTTAATTGAGCGACTTGTTTATGATATTTCTGAAGGGGTTGACCAGTTGCCGATACTTCAGCATGCGTTAAGCCAGGTTTGGCTTGCCGCTGATCGAGGCCAACAGGAGATGGATCTCATTCACTACGCCATGGTGGGGGGTATGCCTGCTGATGAATTGCCGGACGAAGATCAACAGCGGTTTCGTACATGGTTCAACGAACTACCCGAAAGTCAGCGGCAATTCTATACTGAAACTGGCTTAGCCAAGATTATAGAAATTCATGCAAGCATTCTATATGAAAATGCCTGGGAGTATTACAACCGTAAGCACCCGGACCATCCATCAAGTCAGCATGATGCTAAACGTATCATTGTTAATGCATTTTGTTGCCTTACCAAGATTGATAACAGCCGGGCAGTTAGGAACCGGATGTCCATAGAAGAGATTACCGCGATCATCAATACACCGGAGTTTACGTCAAAAGTTGTGGGAGATGTAATTAATACGTTCCGTGAAGAAGGCAACTCGTTTATTCGCCCCTTTAAAACAGATGACCCCTCTACCCATGATCTTAAGCCTGACTCCGTTCTTGATATAACGCATGAGAGTTTAATTCGTAACTGGAGTAAGCTTAACAAATGGGCAAGTCGTGAATATGAGTTTTATTCAACCTTTCTCGATTTTAAAAAGCAAATGGATCGTTGGAAGCAAAGTGGAAAGAGTAGCGACTTCTTACTTCCGATTGGGCCTTTGACCTATTTTGAAAATTGGTATGATACCTGCAAGCCTAATGCTGCCTGGCTTACGCGCTACTCCGAGGTGCAGGATGATAAAATAAAAGCCAGGGCCCACGCTCATGAAACATTGGAGGATATCAAGCAATTTTTAAAACGCAGTGCACGGAAGGTTGCCGTAACAAAGGCTTTCATGAAATACGGACCTCAGCGTATCGCTACTTCATTAGCCATTGTTATTTTGATCACCTTGAGTGGATTTTACTGGTACGATGCCGAGCAGAAGAAAAATGATCGTGTGATTGAACGCGTGCGCAGCGAATCGATGAGTTTAATGAAGAGCGAGCAGGTTGATTTGCAAGCGAAGACTTTCTATTTACTAACAGAAGAACGTTATAAACCAGGTTCGCTGATTCCTTATTTGCAATCATTAGATACGAAAAGCCGATTGCAACAAGCTGTTGATGTTTACCGGATTCTCATGTATTTGGATAAACGATTTGATGGAGGGTTAAAGTCTGAATTAATCAAATTCATCGAAGAAAATTGTACGAACGCTTTGTTTATCGAGGATCCTGATTTTTTAATAACGCAACGAAATAAGTTTATTTTCATTCTGGCACGCGATCAATACTATGCTCCGGATGATTTTAAAGTAGGTGTATTAAGACGAGTACTTGAATTTAACCGTGAATTAGTACTCCAGTTTTATCGTAATCCTTCTATGTATCGCCCTGCTGTTCCGTTTGAGTTAAATGTTGCCCTTCAGTTTTGGCTTACTCTAGGTGATGTTAACAGTGATAAAATAAAGGAACTAGTCGAAATAATTTCGCCTCGCAATGATCAGACAAAAGTTGCATTTGTCACGTATTATCCCAAAGGGAGCTTCGAGCCAAACGGGCGTAGTCCTAGTGATTTTAATAATGGGTATCATACTCTGGCTTCGTTATATGCGGCACTGGGTGATATCAATGGAATTGAGTGGTGCTTTAATACCTTACTGGAACAAGATCAACGGAATTATTTTGAATTAGCCCGTTTATTCAATAATCATCAAAATATTATTGGGTTAATGTATCAATATGGTCATCGAAACCAGGTTGACCATGTCTTGACATGGATCGAAAATAATACTCAGGACAATCCACGTCTCACAGTTTACCGAAACATGATCTTAAGGGGCGGATACATCAGCCATTTATACCCCGAAGCCAATATCGAAAAAACGGTCTTTCGGTCGTATCGGGGGTATTTGTATCCAACGCTTTATTTCTGTGACCGCAATGTGTTCGATGAAATTATGGAGGATTATGAAGCGGTAATACGTGAGATAAAGGATCCGAACGAGCGCGAGTTTCAATTAGCGTTTAACAGTAAGCGAAAGGCTATGTATCGTCATAAGTACTGGTATGATCGCCAGTTGCCGGTAGATGAGGCGTTGCTGGATAAGTGGTTGCAAGAAGCATGGGTTCATTACCAAAAGGTAAGCCCACAACACCTGGAGGGTAAAGTATCATCTACTGTGCCTTATTTTACGGATGGGGTTCGTACCAGCGAAGTTTCACGAAAGGCTCAGTTTGTTTATCCTGATTACCGTGATGGCTGGTTTAGCTCCACCTATCACACAGATTATTTTTATAACTGGCTTCGTAAAACTGGTAATGCCTCTAAGCTTTTTCAATCGGGAGATGACCTTATGCTTATTCACGATTGGTTAGCGCGTGCTTTTTTTACCCGAACCTTTCCGCCACCGGGCGTTACAGATAATAACTATAAAGTAGAAGCAGGTGTATTGAAGGATATTCTTGCTTTTGTTGACCAGCATCCTCAGGGTAAGTTGTTTGATAGAAACTTGTTGTTGCTTATTCTGGCGAATCAGGCATTTGGAGATAAGAATTCTGAAGAAGGGTATTCTTATTTTAAACGTATTGACCCGAAATCATTGGAGGGTTCATCAAATCGGTATGAGTACATTGAAAAGATTTTCTTTTTAAACATGATGAAGCAGTTGGCTACTAACCTGGCAAGTTCTGGCTATGGACAGGATGCTATAACTATGACCGAACAATTTGTTAACAAAGAGGAACGGGTATACGCCTATTTATTTATGGCAGAGTCTGTTTATCAACAGGATGCAAACCCAGATGCTTTCATTTATCTTGATTCAGCTTTTTCATATGCTAATCGCATTGATTTCACTTCATTAAACTTTGGCTTAGATAGTCGTTATAATATGATCTTATTACTTTCCCGAATGGGGGGTAGTGAAATTAATTCTAAGGCTGTTGAAATACTTCGAGAAATTCCTGAGCAGGGAAAATTCGATGCCATTCTTGCGCGTGTTGTAGGTGTGGCCTATGAAGGAAATTACTTTCAGGCAAGAATGTCGATTCCGAATACGTTAACAGAAAGTCAGGATTTGGACTGTCGTACTCAGATTCTTCGGGAAGCATGTAAAAAACGGGATCAATTGATAAATGATAAGCGTTGGGAGTCAATGGATCGTTTTGATGCTTGGTTTTGGTATTATATAAACTACTTATCAATCTGATGAGCCGCTATAATCCATATTACTATTTGTTATTTGTGCTGTTAATTTTTGGAGCATTTGCTTCCATGGCACAAAATGATTACGGTATACAAATCTTGGGTTATGTGGCACTTGCGTTCTCAATTATTTTCTTATTACAATTCATTTTTGAAATAAGAAAAAAGCGTATGGATGTTATTACCGTTGTGGAACTTGGTAGTTTGGTTGTGCTATCTGTAATTCTTTTTATGCGCGTTTTTTATTTACGTTTTCCATTTGTAGAAGTATTGTTTGGAATGGCAGGCTTAGTACTCATTTCAAGTTACCTGATTAAGCTGGCGCTTACATGGAGTAGATTAAAGGCAAAAAATAAAACCATGGGCATACTTATGATTCTATTTATGGGGAGCATAATTGCCTATGTTATTTCTATGACAGTTGTTCCGTTTGCTTCAACACTAGCCGAGCCAACAGGGGCCTTAGGTTTTGTTTTGTTGCTATTGTTCCTGGTAATAGCTTTTTTTAAGCAAGATATGATTGTAGATGGCGAGCGATTGTCAGCATTCATATTTGTAGCAAGGCTGAAAGATCGATCAATTGTATTAGCAACCCTATTTCTGTTATTCACTGCGTATATGGGACTTACGCGGGTTGGTGCTATACCCAAAATGTATCTTGACCAATATCCACAGGCTTATTACAACCTGGTTAATCGTGCAGAGTCAGGTGCAGAACAGCTTGAAGCAGGTAAGTTCCGCCATGAGGAATTTAAAGAGAAGTATGATCGCTTTATCCAGCGACATATTCGTAATGAAAGTAAATAAAGCAGCGTGTCGGACGGTATTCATCAACTTCAATTATTGGTCAATGCGGGGCGTTACCTTGAAGCAAGGCAGTTAGCGGATAGGTTAAGCAAAGGTTCGGATGGAATTAATACCAGAATTAATCAACTGCTTGCTTTAAGTCTGTCAAAGTCTGGCTCTCCTGAGAATGCCCAGGAACTCCTTGAGCCCATTTATCAGGCTATGCCAGAGGATGTAGAGACTGCGGGTATTCTTGGTGGTATTTATAAGGAACTATTTAAAAAGCATCAAGACTCCAAATACGCCATTCTTTCGCGCGATACTTATTTAAAAAATTTTCAGGCTACAAAGCATTATTATCCTGGAATCAATGCGGCAACTATGTCGGCTATTGCAGGACGGGCCGCTCAAGGAAAGGAGATTGCAACAGAAGTTATTTCACTGATTAATCTACAAACAACAGATTTTTGGGAAGTGGCTACTTTGGCAGAGGCGTACCTGCTCACCAAAAACAGAACGCAGTCTGTAGAGTGTTTTATTCGGGCGCGCCAGTTGGCGGGCACGGACTGGGGAAAAGTTACGAGCGTATACAACCAACTTTGGCTGCTGAATCATTATGTTCCGGTGCCGAAGGAAATTCAAAAGGTGTTCAGCCCACCCAATGTGGTGGCTTTTGTCGGACACATGCTGGATCAGCCAAGCCGGACAACCCCACGTTTTCCCGCCTCCATAGAAACAAAAATTAAAGATGCTGTTAAGGGGGCAATCCAAACATTGAATGCCAGTATTGGCTATTGCTCTGTTGCCTGTGGCGGTGATATTCTATTTGCTGAAGCTATGGAAGAAGCAGGAGGGGAACTTCAGCTTTTCCTGCCGTTTGCGAAAGATGATTTTGTTGAAATCAGTGTTCGGTTTGCAGGTGATAATTGGATTGAGCGTTTCAATCAGCTTGTTGAAAAACATCCGGTGACTTATGTTACGCAAGAACCATATGCCGGGTATGATGATTTGTTTAGCCTGCAGAGTCGGGTAATTTTTGGTTCCGCTGTTTTACGCTCAGCCGGGTTTCATCAGGAGCCAGCGTTGTTAACAGTATTGTCTGAAACGGATTTGAAACGAAAAGAAGGAGGGACACGTGACACCATTCGCTTATGGCCATTTTCTGATAAGCATGTCAACATTAATCCGGATTTATATGTGGGTTCAACTACTACAGTAACTCCTACGCCCAGTGTTCCACCGGTTTCTGAAAGGGGTATGGATCGTCCTGTGCTTTACCTGGTGCTGGCTGATTTAACCCAACTTTCTCCTTTGGATAAGGAAAAGATAAATAAAGCAATTCAGGTCAGGCTCTCAGATGGATTGCTAACGTTTAAAGCTTCTGAGTTGCTGCATGACTCCATGCTTGTCGCATTCGAGACAGAAACGGCTGCTATAGATTTTGCTCAATTGGTTATGGCGCAATTGCCCAAAGGAGAAAGGTCACTTAAAATCAGTCTACATGCCGGACCAACGTATCTTGATGAGGACGGTCAAAAATTCAGCAGTAACGGCAATATCAATGTTTCTATTTTGCGGTCCATTAATCAGTTTTCTCCGCATGGGGGTATTGTGGCCAGCGATTTGTTTGCTGCATTGTTGGCATTAAATCGAAAGAAATTTAAGCTGGAGTACGTTGGCGCCATACAGCCGGAAGACAATAAGACTATCGAACTATATACTGTTTTGATCAACCAGATGTAGGTGTTTAATCTTTAATTGTTCCGCTCGAGAAATGTTAATACATGCTCAACTGACTCAGAAGGAATTTCCTCCATCGGCACATGACCAGCTTCATCAAGGACAACCAGCGTTGAACCGGTAATGGCCTTATGAAATAAGTAGGCATTCTCTACCGGGATCCATCGATCTTTTTTGCCCCACAGAATCAAAGTAGGTGTGGTGATCTGTTGGATGGTGTTGCTTTGATCAGGCTCGTCCTGGTTAATTCTTTTTAGTGTGGCTTTGCGATTGCCTTCACGAAGCATGAGTTCGTAATACCGGTCCGTTACTTCTTGTCTTACTAAATTTTCATCACCATAAACCTGTTTCATATTCAGGTTGAATACAAACTTGGGTGTGATGTGTGTGAAACCTGCTCCGAACAGAGGATTCTGCAGTGCCTTGAATATCCACGGTTTTTTAGAATTTTTGTTTGCATTCCAGAAACCAGCCGCATCAATCAGCACCAGTTTCTTTACGCGTTCAGGCGCGCGAAGGGCAAGTTTCCACGCTACGGTTCCACCCATTGAATTTCCGGCAACGTAAAAGGTGTCAAGCTTCAAGCTATCGGCAAGTGCCAATACCAGCTTCGTGTAATAGTCGGTTGTGTAGGTTTCGGTTTCGTTGGGGCCGGTTAATCCGTGTCCGGGAAAATCAAGAGATAGGGTAGTAAATGATTTGCTTAGCTCATCTTCCCAATCTTGCCAGGTATGCAGTGACGCAAAACTTCCATGCAGGAGAAAAATGGGTGTACCTGATCCGCGCTTTCGGACGTGCACGTTTGCATCAAGCACCTGAATGTATGTTGATTCAGGCGTAAAATATTTTTCTTCAAGTGATTGAACGGGAATATCAACTTTAAACCCGATGATCAGGATGCTGATCAGGAGTGTGCCCAATGCCGCAGCAAGGACTAAGAGAATCCGCTTGATGCGCTTCATACGAGGCTTAATAATCGCCTAAGGTTTCTTCAAGTTGTGCCAGTGCTTTTTCAAGTTGCTCATCGTTGGGGGCTACACCATGCCATTTATGCGAATTCATCATGAAGTCAACACCAAAACCCATTTCGGTGTGCATTAAATTCATTACCGGTTTTCCTTTTCCGGTAAGGGTTTTTGCTTTCTCCAGGCCGGCAATTAACTCTTCGATGTTGTTGCCGTTAAACTCCTGGACTTCCCATCCAAAAGCTTCCCACTTGGCTTTCAGGTTTTTCAAATCCATTACTTCTTTCAATGGACCGTCAATCTGTTGGCCGTTGTAATCAATAGTAGCGATGAGGTTATCCACACCATGATGCGCAGCATACATAGCTGCTTCCCAAACCTGACCTTCCTGCTGTTCGCCATCACCCATTAATACATACACCAGATGATTGTCATTATTCAGTTTTTTGGTTTGTGCTGCGCCAATAGCGACAGACAATCCCTGACCTAGTGATCCGGAAGCAACACGAATGCCTGGCAAGCCTTCATGTGTAGCTGGGTGCCCTTGTAACCTTGAATTCAAAAAGCGAAACGTTGCAAGTTCCTTTGTATCAAAATAACCTGCCCGCGCCAAGGTTGAATACCAAACCGGTGAGATGTGGCCATTCGATAAGAAGAAAATATCCTCGCCAATTCCATCCATAGAGAATCCGGGCTTGCGTCTGAGTATGTTGAAATAAAGCGCGACAAAAAATTCAGTACAGCCCAATGAACCGCCCGGGTGGCCCGATTGGCAGGCATGAACCATGCGAACGATGTCTCTGCGAATTTGCGTACAGGTCTTGTTAAGTTGCTGGAAGTCAGTGTTTTTCATTCTTAAGGTTAGGATTTGATCGCCAATTGAAATAAGTGATTGTGGTATGCTGCGAATATGTGGGAATTAAAGTAACTCTCCAAAATCCGGGGTGTGTGATAAGGCTTGAATACCTGAATTAATTGCTCTGAATAATTTCAATTTCCGTTCTGCGATTGATCTCGCGCCCTCCCATTTCATCATCGTTAGAAACAATTGGACGCTCAGCGCCATATCCTTTGGCGGTCAGTCGCGATGCATCCACGCCCAACGAAACCAGGTGATCCACTACCGCAGTAGCCCGTCTCAAAGAAAGCTGTTTGTTGGCGGTGGCACTCCCGGTGTTGTCGGTGTGTCCGTTGATTTGAACTTTCAGGTTCGGACTACCGGTAAGCAGATCCTTAATCTTATCAAGCTCACTTAATGATTCGGTCTTCAGGTCAAACTTACCCACATCAAAGAAAATGTTTTTCAACACCACTTTCGATCCCACATCAGCCCGCACCATAATGATGTGTAAATCAATTTCCTGGTACTCGGCAAATTTTGGCACGTTAAAGTTGAGTGAGTTAAACAGGTATCCCACTTTTTCTGTGGCCACACCATAGTTACCACCGTGTGGAATAACCAGTTCAAATGCACCAGTCTCTGGGTTGGAATAAATCTTCGACATGAGTTTTTTGTTCTCGTTATTCACGAGTGAAATTACAGCCGCCAATGGCTCGGCAGTAGTTTCATCAATCACCTGACCCTTCAGTACCGTTACGACTTTTTGATTGCGTAGTTCTGTAATGGAGGCATCAATAAAGTCCTGATCTTTTGGCTTTGCAGGCTCTTTTGGTTTTTTAGCAACGACAACCGGCTTTGGTTTTGGCTTGTACTTAGGTTCAAGGAAGCGAATAGAGTAGATATCCGCTCCACCAAATCCACCTTCTTTAACGGTAGCATAGTAACCGGTTTTTTTATCGGGTGATGTGCTGAAAAAGCCATCATACTCCCATGAATTAACCGGGTAGCCTATGTTTACCGGTTTGGTCCACTGACCTTTAATAAGTTCGGTGATAAAAATATCACTGTTGCCAAGTTTTGGATGACCATCGGAAGAGAAATAGAGTGTAACTCCGTCATAATGAATAAAAGGAGAGTCGTCATTGCCCGGGGTATTTACAATCGGGCCGAGGTTGCTGGCCTTTCCCCACTGACCTTTGCTATCGAGTTCACTTACATACAAATCAAGTTCGCCATAACCACCCGGGCGATTGCTGGCAAAGTAAAGACGTTTTCCATCGGGTGAAACGCTGGCGCTGGTTTCCCAATATTGTGACGTGTTTATGTTTTTGTTGAGCTCCTCCGGTTTTGACCAATCCGTTCCATTAAAAGTAGAGGTGTAGATATCGCCACCACCGGTCTCGTAATAGAGAAATAATGTTTTACCATCCGGTGAAAGTGAAGCGGCTGCATCATTATAGATTGTGTTGATGTTATCGCTGATTTTTTTTGGTTCGGTCCATGCTCCATTTCGTTTGTACGAAACATAGATATCCTCCAGGTTTTGTGCGCCTTTTGGTCCTTCTCCGCGGTTGGATGTAAAAATCAACATGTTACCATCGGCAGAGATAATAGGAGAGTACTCGTTTAGGTTTGAGTTTACTACGGATCCCAAATTTTCGATAACTACATTCAATTCGAATTGGGTTAGTGAATCGGCCACGAGGCACTCTTGTATTCGTTCTTCTGCCAGGTTTTCAAATTGTGGATTCTTTTTCTTGAAAGCCTCAAACTGTTCACGTGCTTTTATGAATTCGTTCGTGTTTTGAAAGGCCATACCCAGGTGATAGTTGATACGGTTATCAATGCCCGGGTTCAAGCGGTAAGCTTTGTCGATGTAGGAGGCAGCCTTTGATTTTGTATCTGAATACAAATACGCCATTCCTAATTTAAAATTTACCTGCGCATCATCGGGGTTTATCTGAAGGGCTTGCTTATAGGCATCTATGGCTCCGCTGTAATTTTTCTTTCCATAGTGCCGGTCGCCTGTTTCAATCAGGGTTTTAACCTGTTGCGCCTGCAGGCTGATGGCCATGAAAAATGTAAGAAATACAACTGAAAATTTTTTGTACATGATTTTAACCTACTTCTTTTTCTTCGCCACTTTCTTTTTAGCTGCTGATTTCTTGTTGGCAACTTTCTTAACCATACGTTTTGCAGGAGTGGTTTTCTTTTTTACCGGTGTGTTCTTTACAGCGGGTTGTTTCTTCAAAATCTGATCTGCATGATTTTTAGTATCCACTTTTTCAATCACTTCATCAATTACACCCTGTTCATTGATCACGTAGGTGACACGCGCGGTACCCATGTATTTTCTGCCATACATGGATTTCTCTACCCAGGTGCCATACTTCTGATGGATTACTTTATCCACATCGGCTAATAAACGGAAAGGAAGTTTTTCTTTGGCGATGAACTTCTGATGCGATTTTTCTGAATCGGTACTTACGCCCAACACTTCATAACCTTGCTTTTGCAGTGCCTTATAATTATCGCGCAGGTTGCAGGCTTCGGCTGTGCATCCGGGCGTTTGATCTTTCGGATAAAAGTACAGTACTACTTTTTTGCCTTTCAGGCTTGATAGCGTTACGGGTTTTCCGTCTTGATCGTTAACGGAAAAATCGGGAGCTTTTGATCCGGCTTTGAGTGCCATAGTTATTGAATTTTTTGTGCGTACGTTTTTTTGTTCCCAGCCTGGTCGGTAACGGTTAATTCGAAATCACCTGCCAACGAGGATTTAGGATCCAGTTTTTCAGAAACCAATATACCGGTTTTTGCATCGTAATTCATCAGTAACCATTTGCCGTTCAGGGTTGCTTCGAAAGATGCAATTCCGGAAAGGTTGTCACCAATCCTAAATCGTGCCACATTGGTGTTGGCGTAAATGCGTGTAATTACCGGGGGAACGGTATCCGATAAAATAGTGAAATCACCCAATTCACGTGGGTAGAACGTAATTTTTCCGTTAGTCCATTCACCGCCTTCATAACTGTAATACCGACCGCTTACGCGATACACTCCTGTTGTTTTATCTGTGGCGTATGGTTGCGTAGGCTTCAGGGTAACGGCTATGCTCCGGCTAAAAGGCTCTTGTGGCCCTAAAGAAAAAATTTCAAGGCTATCTGTTCTTAGTGTATAAGCAGCTGTAAAATATAACGTATCGTATAGGGCACGATTTGGAAAGCGAATGTCCATTAAATCGCTGTAGTACTTGTATTCGGTTCCTGAAGGAACCAAGGCTTTCAGGTTTGTGACAATGGATTGTCCACAAACCACTACTGAATCCGGGATCATTTTGCGTAGATCAATCAGAAACACATTTTTAGTCGCGTTGAAATAGGATGGTTCCAATTCAAAAGGCTCTCCTTTAACATAAGCCTGGGCGCCATACTCTTCACTATCGCACATGCGGGAAGAAATTATCAGGGTATTGTCTTGTATGTCTGATGTCAGGTCGGCTTTTGGTGTTTCCAGCGTAATGACCTCGCGAGGAGGCTCACTTGGCTTGAGCCGGAACCGAACGGTGCTCGTGTTGCCGTGAAAATCCTGCATGACAATGCGCACATTGGATTGATTGCTTCCTTTCACCTTGAGTTTTCCGTTTCCGGGCGATTGCGAATAGAAATTCAATGTGTTGCCATCATCCTGGTAAAGTTTGTAGAAACGGTTGCCATCCGCCAGCATTTTTCTGAAATCAAGAACGGTATAAATACTTCTGCCTTGCGTGAGATTCAACCGTTCGATGTTTTGTTTGAACACCAGAACGCTGTCCATATACACTTCAATGTAATTGACACCACATTTAAAGCGCGCATTGTCCACTACATCGTGTGCCAGCAATTCAATGCCAATGGTTCCATGAGCAAGAATAGGTTGAGAAAGCAGGTAATCATTTCCGGAACGTTGTAAGTAAAATTCAAATCGCCCGAAGCGATCATTAATGCGTGAATCTTTATCGAGTGTTTTAAACGCTACTTTTTGTGCGATTGGTGGAACGTGATCGCGGACTTCCGAAAATCCATACTTGAGTGGGTTAAGCGCCAGGTTATTGGGGTCGCGAATATCGAAATGAAGATGCGGCCCACCTGAAGAACCGGTGTTGCCGGAGAAGGCAATCGTATCACCTTTGCTTACCGGAAACTGGCCTTCGCGGAAGTATAAATCAATGCTGGAAGTTTTTCTCCGATAGCGTTCGCGCAACACATAGTTGTGCACGGCATCATTAAACTTATTCAGGTGCGCATAAACCGTTGTGTTGCCATCCGGATGTTTTACGTAAAGTACATAACCGTAACCGGAGGGACTTACACCTGCGCGCGAAATGTACCCTTTCTGTGCAGCCACTACCGGCCAGTTGAGTTCATTGTTGGTGCGTATGTCGAGCCCGGTGTGAAAGTGTGTGCTGCGCAGCTCGCCCATGGTTCCGGAAAGTGAAGCCGGATTACCCGGACGCATCGGGAATATGTATGCGTTGTCTTTAACTACATTAACATCGGGTTCGCTAAACTGCGCTGCAGCTAGGTGAGCGAGGAGAAAAAATACAACTCCTGCTTTACTTGATTTCAAATTCCAGTAGTTTCTCATCTTCAATATAGGCCGTTAACACATTGCCAACCGAAACGGGGCCAACTCCTTTTGGGGTTCCGCTAAAAATTAAATCTCCGGTTCGCAGGGTAAAAAATTTAGATAGATAGGCGATGATGTAATCAAACGGGAACAGCATCAAACTGGTGTTACCCTGTTGTTTATACTCGCCATTTACTTTTAAACTGAAGTTGATATTTTTTAAATCCTTGAATTCGCTAACAGGAATAAATTTATCCGAGATCGGAGCAGAGCCATTGAAACCTTTGGCGATATCCCACGGCAATCCTTTCTCTTTGGCTTTCTGTTGCAGGTCGCGTGCCGTAAAATCAATACCAATCCCGATGGCGTCATAATATTTATGCGCAAATTTTTCCTGGATGTTCTTGCCTTCTTTGCAGATGCGCAGCACCAACTCTACTTCGTGGTGAATGTCTTTTGAAAAATCAGGATAATAAAACGGAGCATTGTTGCGCAGGATAGCCGTATCCGGTTTGGTGAAAATAACCGGCTCGTCTGGCCGTTCATTATTCAGTTCTTTAATGTGCTCTGCATAGTTCCTGCCAATCGCAAAAATCCTCATGGTTCACTCTTTTTTACAATTACAAAGCTATTAACAATCTGCTTCCGAATTTGTATTTTTGATCAAATTTATAACGTATGGTAAGAAAAGTCATTACCCTTTTGATGGGCGGTTTGTTCATGTATGCATGTGCAACCGTGCCGGTTACCGGTCGCAATCAGCTTAGTCTCATTTCAAATGCTGAGCTTATGCCTATGGCCTATCAGCAGTATCGTGAGGTTATTGCAAAAGGACCTATTTCAACAAATGCACAGCAGACCGCGATGATCAAACGCGTTGGTGTAAATATTCAAAAGGCGGTAGAACAGTACATGGCCGATAAAAATCTGTCATCGCAGCTTGACGGCTTTGCCTGGGAGTTTAATCTCATTGATGATCCAACCGTTAATGCATGGTGCATGCCGGGTGGTAAGGTTGCTTTTTATACAGGCATACTACCTATTTGTAAAGATGAAGTAGGCGTTGCTGTGGTGATGGGGCACGAAGTAGCGCATGCTATTGCGAACCATGGCCGCGAACGCATGAGTCAGCAAATGTTTGCACAGTTTGGGTTGAGCACACTTGGCGCGTTGATGGGACAGAATCCGACAGCCGGAAATGAATTGTTGATGCAAGCCATTGGTGCAGGTACCAACATTGGTATGCTGAAGTTCAGCCGCCAGCACGAATCGGAAGCCGACAAGATGGGGTTGATTTTTATGGCCATGGCCGGTTACGATCCGAACGAAGCACCAAAATTCTGGGAGCGCATGAGTGCACTCAGTGGCGGACAAGCACCACCGGAATTTTTGTCTACACACCCTTCGCATGAAACGCGTGTACGCGACTTGAACAGTTGGATACCGGAGGCGATGCAGTATTATAAGAAGTAATTACGCCCTTCGGGAGCCTCAGGGCTCGGAACGGTTACGAGTCTTGTTGTTATTGATATGAGTCAGGTTATTATATGTAGTTACACAAATCGTTAGAAATCTTTGCGATTTCCTTTGCGACTTTGCGCCTTCGCGTGCAAAATTTCAGAAAGGAGTAACGTCAATTGTTAATTACTAAATGCATTAATTATGAAAACTATACTTTCACTTATTGCGGTGTTTCTTACGCTCACCTTATCAGGACAAAATTTGAATGGTGCATGGAAGTTGGTAAATCAAAATGGCAAACCATTTACGGATGAATGCATCAAGATTTACAGCGACAGCTATTTCATGTTTGCGATACACAAAGCCGATGGCTCGTTTGTAAAGGCAGGAGGAGGACGCTATACTTCAAAAGGCAAGGAGTACACCGAAGTGCTTGATTTTTATACAACCGACAGTGCGCAGGTGCGCAAGCCGGTTGCGTATTCGTTTTCAGTGAAGAAGGATGAATTGACCATTGAAGCAAAAATGCATGGAGGTACGCTTAAAGAAACCTGGAAGAAAGTAGATGAAGCTTCTTCTTCGTTAAGCGGTGCCTGGCGTTTTGGTGCACGCGTTGATGATGCCGGTGTGGCCGGACAACGCAGAGGAGGTGATTCGCCACGACAGACGCTAAAGATATTATCCGGAAATTATTTTCAGTGGGCAGCCTTCAACTATGAAACCAAACAGTTTATGGGTACCGGTGGTGGAACGTATAAACTGGAAGATGGAAAGTATACTGAAACCATCCGCTTCTTCTCCCGCGACAATTCCCGCTCAGGCATGTCGTTAACATTTGAGTGCCGACTGGATGGATCAGATTGGTATCATAAAGGAAAGGGAACTACAGGTAATCCGGTAAGTGAGGTGTGGGAGCGGATTAAATGATTTTTGATTGACGATTTCTGATTAATGGGTTATTTCTTATTAAACCCCCTCAACTTAATCTCCGTCAGCTTTCGTTTTGTATCCAACGGAAAATCTCCGTTCATCATCCAGTCGTAGTAGGAGGGTTCCTGCTTTAAAACATCCAATACTTTTTTGTTTTTGTGCTTGCCGAAGTTAAAGACTTCTTCGCCTTTGTTGTTTTTGATCATGCGGCCCGCCAGGTCCACTAAGTCGGATGACGATAGATTAGACAACACCTCCATGTCGTTTTTGATTTCACCAATGGTATTACCCAGTCCATCAATAACGGGTTGTCCATCGTATCGAGCAACCTGTGCCAGCAGTACATCCAGGGTTGCCTGGGTGTCGGCTTCAGCGGTGTGCGAGTTGTGTAGTTCTTTGCCTACGTAGAAGCGATAAGCTGCGGAAAGAGTTCGCTTTTCCATCAGGTGGAAAATCCGTTGTGCATCAATTACTTTTTTACGGGTATGATCAAACTCAACGCCAGCGCGAAGAAATTCCTCAACCAATATGGGGATATCGAATTTCAAAATATTGAAGCCGGCCAAATCAGCGCCTTCGAAAAAACGGGCATAATCTTTTGCTACGTCTTTAAACGTAGGTTTATCCTTCACATCTTCGTCTTTCAAGCCATGAAAACGTGACGACTCTGCAGGAATGGGAATAGTTGGGTTGATCAGATCCGTTTTGCGTTGTGTTTCTCCATTTGGCATTACTTTGATTACCGCAATTTCAATAATGCGATCCTGAGTAATGTTGGTGCCAGTAGTTTCCAGGTCGAAAAAGCAAAGCGGACTGCGAAGGTTGAGTTTCATGAATGAAGTTTATTCGGGTGTAACCCGTTAAAAATTAAAGTGGAAAGCTTGATAGAGCCTTATAGAATTGATCGGCTGTTATGCCGATGCGTTTTAAAAGCTCCTTTGCTCCATTGATATTTTGAAAGTTCTGACTTCCGTAAATGTTCACCGGAATTTTATCCTTTCCTGAGGTAATGAAATGATTACCTGCATCAGAAGTATGGGAATGAATTTTATACCCGACACTGAGCACATCGGGTCGGGGTTTGGCACCCACCAACAAGGCCAGCGGATCATTCTCACAATAGTACAATAGCCCGCCTTTTGGTGTGCTGTCGGCAAATTGATCGAATCGTTTTACATAATCATCGGCTGTAGGAAATTCTGTTGAAGCCGCCCACATAATGTTGGTAATCAACCCGATATGGTGCTTGAAATCAAGCATGTTTTGCTCGTTAGCCTCTATAATAATGAGTGGCCCACCTGAAGACAGCCTCTCGGTTTCGGAAATGCCATGCCCCGCAGCGCTGATGGAATAATCAAATGGCCTTTTGTAATGTTCGAGCACGTGAATGAGCATAGCAGCCAGGGTAGTCGTTCCGCGACTTCCGGTAATGACAATGCGCTGCTTATCAGCGGCTTGCTTCAGAATGGTTTCGGTCTGACTGTTCATTCCTGTTTGGTGTGGCTCAATAATCTCTAAAGTAAATGAAAATGTTCATTCTGTGAAAATCAGATTTCTAATTGCACAGGTTTGGCAGAAGTTGTCAGCTACCTGATGGTAATATTGCAACTATTGAATGTGCATAAGTTGTTAATGAAGGTGAAATGTGTGTGGATAGTCTATTGAACGAATGTTATTAACCGGATAGCGTGTTTGCTTACGTTTGTCACCTTGTAAAAAAGCAACACGTCCAACAACCACAGTATGGAGCAAAGCCGATCAACGCCAATGCGTACAGGAAGTAAAACCATGATGCCCGGCAAGGGTGGAAAACTTTTAGTGAGAGACATCTCCGAAAGTCTGGGTAAGCTTCCTCCGCAGGCGCTTGATCTGGAAGAGGCTGTGTTAGGCGCGCTCATGTTAGAAAAGGGTGCGCTTAACGCAGTTGTTGAGTTTTTAAAACCGGAGCATTTCTATTCGGAAGCGCACCAGGAAATTTACCGTGCCATCATTGAGCTATTCAAAGGCTCAGAGCCGGTGGACATGCGTACGGTAGTAAACCAGTTACGCAAAAATGCCAAACTGGAGTTGGTAGGAGGGGCGTATTACATTGCCGAGCTCACCTCAAAAGTAAGTTCTGCGGCCAACATTGAGTACCACGCCCGCGTGGTGATTGAATTGGCCATCAAGCGCGACCTCATACACATCGCTTCGCAGATTCATCATGATGCGTACGAAGACACGACCGATGTTTTCGAACTGTTGGATAAAACCGAGCAATCGATTTTCGAAATATCGGATTCGAACCTGCGTAAGAATTACGACAACATGAAGAACCTGATGTACCGTGCCATCACGGAACTTCAGAAACTGAAAGAACATAAAGATGGACTCACCGGTGTGCCTTCAGGCTTTACCGCGCTTGATCGCATGACATCAGGTTGGCAAAGTTCAGACCTGGTGATTATTGCGGCACGCCCTGGTATGGGTAAAACGGCATTTGTGGTTTCGGCCATGCGCAATGCCGCGGTAGACTTTAAACGGCCGGTGGCTATTTTTTCATTGGAGATGGCTTCCGTTCAGTTGGTGAATCGTATGATTTCTGCGGAAGCGGAACTGGAAGGGGAGAAAATCCGTAAGGGCCAACTGGCTGAATTTGAATGGGCGCAATTGGTGCATAAAACCAACCGGCTTTCTTCTGCACCTATATTTATTGACGATACGCCTGCACTTTCTATTCTGGAATTACGCGCCAAGTGCCGCAGGCTGAAAGCTGAACACGGCATTCAGTTAATCATTGTCGATTATTTGCAGTTGATGCGTGGTGATACCGGTGGTAACCGCGAACAGGAAATTGCGTCTATCTCGCGAGCATTGAAAGGTATCGCTAAAGAACTCAGCGTTCCGGTACTGGCACTGTCGCAGTTGAGTCGTGGTGTGGAAACGCGCGGTGGTGATAAGCGTCCGCAGCTTTCCGACTTACGTGAATCCGGTTCCATCGAACAGGATGCCGACATGGTAATTTTCCTCTACCGACCCGAGTACTACAAGATTACGGTTGATGAAGAAGGTATGCCCACACAAGGCATGGGCGAAGTGATTATTGCCAAGCACCGTAACGGACAAACCGGTTCGGTAAAATTGAAATTCATTGGCAAGTACACCAAGTTTGCTGATTTTGATTCACCCACTCCACACGAAAATCCGTTCAGTGGCATGATTACCCGCGAAAGCCGCATCAACCAAATTCGTCCGGAAGATGAACCACCAGCATCTGGTAACGATGAGGATATGCCGTTCTGATAATTTTTTAAATCAAATCATTGTAGGGCAGATTTTTGAAAGTCCTTTGTGTCTTTGAGCCTTTGTGGCCAATGCATGGTTTCTGATTAGGTCAGTTAGGTAATAATCTTTTTTAACTCCACAACATATTTATCCATGATGGGGTCGTTCTTAATTTCATTTTTGTCATACTTCTCAAAGTAATCCAATCCACGTAAGCGATTAAAGCGAGCACGTCCACGACTACGCTTTTCCAAAAACTCATCGTAACTTTTTATGGCATAATGGTTCACCCGGATTTGATCCGTAACAATTGGCCGCGTCCAAAACGACTCTTTTATTCTCTTGCCATTCGCATCTACATTTTTACCGAATAAGATGAATGGCCTGTGTGCCGAAAAGAACGTGATGATCCGCCTCGGATTGGCAATGGTTTTTACGTGATGGTTCAGGTGTTCATCCGGTACGGAGTGATCGCGGAACCGTTCAATCACAAAACCCTCTGTGCGGGTTTTGGCGCCACCGCTGCCATAAACCATCCAGTTGATTTGCACGCTGGTAAATCTCCCCAGGCTCTCCATGTACTCCGGTATGGTGTTGTGTTTTACCGGAACAATAAATTCATCAATATCCAGGAAGGCAATGTATTGTGCGTGGCGTTTGTGTTTTCGTACGCAATCCTTGTAAGCCTTTAATTGCATTTTCATTCCCGGATAGAAGGTGTACTCCACCACACCACGATCGATGTAGGGTTGCAGCACCGCCCGGGTGTCATCCGTGCTTTCATTGTCGTAGAGGTAAAACTTTTCTACGCCCAGCATGTGGTGGTACTCAATCCACTCCTGCAAGTAGCGGCCTTCGTTTTTGGCAATGGCACACATGGCCAGGTAAAATGGATATTTCTTCTTTCTCACGCGGTAGACTTTTTCTGTAAAGTCCGAAAAATACTACTAAACCCTACCGGAGACAAGCGGGGAGTTGTGTTGTGTTAAGCCATAACAAGTATATGTGCAATTGTGTATATTCGGGTGTTGGGGACAATTACATTGGACAGTGACGACAATGAATAAATTATTCGGTGTTTTACTTCTTTGGACATTTAACTCCTGTGTAATGGACTACTATGACGGGAGATTAAAAATTGTAAACCAATCGGACAAAGTAATCTGCTTTGACCATGCAGTTGACACAATTCTAGACGTGCCCTCAATAAACAAAAAGGAATACTTCATTCAAGAGAGGATAGAGCCAGGGGACACAAGTGAAGTAGTACTTAAAGGAAGTTCGACAAAATGGATTATGAAAGTCTCCAGCAGTAAAGACAGCACATTAAGTATATTTATATTTAACTATGACCAAGTTCTAATTAATGACTGGGACTCTTTGAGAATAAATAAGAGATACAAACGACTTGATTACAAACTAAACGACTTAAATAAAAACAACTGTATAGTGATTGTGGAATAATGTAACTACCCACAACACCGGGTTTGTTTAATGGCAGACGACACAGTTCCTGTAGTGTAAACAAGTTTACTTATATTCGTGTAGGTGGACAAATAGCCCGGATTCATCCGCCACTTAATAAATCCAAAACGTTAGCAATAATTTTCTAATGACAAAGTTAATAAAGGCAATATCGGTTGTATTCATTTGGGTTTCGTGTAACAATGCTAGTCTTAATGGTACTGCTGAGAATCAAGCAAGTACTGCTTCAATTTTTGCTGACACTTTATCAAAATCAGTTCCATCAAATGTTGACATTGATACAATCAGTGAAATGGAATTCAAAGACTTTTTCAAATTTCCCGAGGCACAGTACTATAACTTGGATAAAGACAGGGAGCTCATGAGTCTTTTAAGTGAAGAGACAAGAGAGTTTTGGAGAAAGAAAAGAATAAGCATTAATAGCGAAGTTAAAAGACTTGATATTTGGGGATATCCACTTTCTCACAAGGTATTAAATGAAAATATCATTAGAGTAACAACAGTTTCTGAAGGAGAAGCAGGAAATATAATCATTGCCTTTACTTTCAATAGAAATTATGAGAGGATTGGTACTGAAATTCTTACAAGCGTAGGTGGTGATCAAGGGGATGTTTGGAGAACGAATGGTGAATTCATTAACGACTCAACATTTTTGATACATACTCTTACATTTTCGTCAGATGACTCGGTTTCAACAAGTCAATCGTATATTCGTTGCATCAGATTTAGATTTAATGGACAAATCGAATTGATTGAAAACTGTCACTAATGCTCCTTGACTTACCTCTAAATAAAATTCTCACCACTTGTTTCAGTAGAACAAAATCTTAAATAGAAATCATGAACAAAAAAACCACTTTCCTCTTTCTGTCAGGGCTTTTCCTGGTTGTATTTCTTGTACTTCAATTTACGGATATCTATGGCGACTCAGGATGGTTTAAATTTTTTGTGCTGATTCTTTGCGCTACTTTTTTGGTTAGTGGGATTTCGATGAAGCAAAAGGAGTAGTAGATCAAATTCATCGTTCATAAATGCCGAAGGAACTTTGGCGGACTTTCTCTTGAATTTAAACGGCTCTACAATAAAAAATTAATTACGCCAACTGGCAATCCTGCTAATCAAGAAAATCTATAAAATCGTGTTCGGACAGATTACCCCCAAATCAAATTCTCACCGCTTGTAATACTTGGGCATTACCTGTAAGTTCGGTCATTAACTTTACTGAATTAACTACAGGATATGAAGTATAAAATAGTTACAGGCCTGCTTCTTCTGGCTTGTGCACAAATTGGGTTTAGTCAGCAATACAGTAACCATGCGCAGGTAAGCCAGCGCCTTAAAGCGCTTGAGTCTGCCAATGCCTCACTCGTTAAACTGCGGTCACTCGCAAAAACAACGGGCGGAAAGGACATTTGGGTTCTTGAAATCGGTTCGGGAAACCGGGATAACAATCCGGCCATCGCTGTGGTGGGTGGGGTGGAGGGCTCCTTGATCCTAAGCCAGGAGCTTGCCCTTGGGTTTGCTGAACGCTTACTGGCCAGTGCCTCAACCGATAGTGTGAAAGCACTGTTGGCGTCAACAGCATTTTATGTGTTCCCGAATGTAAGCCCCGATGCCACCGAACAATACTTTGCCAGGCTACGGTACGAACGCAGCGGCAATGCTTCGACAACTGACGATGACCGGGATGGAAAAGTAAATGAAGATCCGTATGAAGATTTGAATACTGATGGCGTGATCACGATGGTGAGGGTGGAAGATGCAACCGGCCGCTGGAGAACACATCCTGCTGATCCGCGCATTATGGTATTGGCAAATGCAGAGAAGGGTGAACAGGGTAAATACATCCTCATCACCGAAGGCACCGATAACGACAAAGATGGTTCGTTCAACGAAGATGGAGAGGGTGGCGTGCACTTTAATAAAAGCCTCACGTTCGATCCGCCATACTTTGAGCCCGGTGCAGGCGAGCATCCGGTTTCAGAAACAGAGACCCGTGCTGTGTTGGATTACTTGTATGACCGGTTTAATGTATTTGCAGTACTCACATTCGGCCCGACAAATAATTTGTCCGAACCGTGGAAATACGATCGCTCAAAGGCAGGCCGTATAGCTACGGGAATACTGGAACAAGATGTAAAGTACAATAAGCTTGCCAGCGAACTCTACAAGCAGCATGTAAAGCAAAAAGATGCACCACCCGCATCCGTTCAAAAAGGCGACTTTGTACAGTGGGCTTACTTTCATTATGGCCGGCAAAGTTTCAGTACACCGGGCTGGTGGGCTCCGAAATTTGAGATCCCAAAAGACTCAGCTTCTGCTGCAACGTATAAACCCAATGCCGATAAGAACACGGATGTTGATTTTATCCGCTGGGCTGAGCGCGAAGGGCTTGATGTTTTTGTGAACTGGCAAAAAATCAATCACCCGGATTTTCAGGGTAAAACGGCTGAGGTGGGAGGATTTAAACCATTTGTAAAAACCACACCTCCATACAGTGCCGTTTCAAAACTTACCGATGAACATACGCGCTTTGTGATTGCGCTTGCGCAAAAGAAACCGCAGGTTGATCTGGTTAATCTGAAAACTGAAGCACTTGAAAATGGCGTGACCCGCGTAACCGTTACCATACAAAACAAAGGAGGCTTTCCGGCCATTCCGCAAATTGCCCGCAACAACAACTTCATCAAGCTGGTGAAAGTAAACCTTGCCCTGTCGAAAGATCAAACCATTTTAGGAGGCAACAAGGTAACGCTGCTCAATGAACTGGATGCCGGTGAGAGCAAAGAGCTTACCTGGCTGATAAAAGGAAAAGGAAAAGTGACCGTTGAAGCCGGAGCACCACAAATGGGTTTAAAAAAAGTTGATGTAAATCTTTGATCATGAAGTTTATGAAAATAGGAATATCAATCGTATCGCTTGTTTTTGTTTCGGTTGCAGCCCTTGCGCAGGATGCCAACGGAGTATTTCGCGCAGCCGGTAGTCCGGAGAACCCAAAGGTGCAGATTTCATGGAACCGCTATTACAACCATGCAGGCATTACCGACATCTGTAAAAAACTGGCGGCAGCACATCCGGATCTAATAAAGCTAAGTTCGATCGGGAAAAGTTATCAGGGCAGGGAGATGTGGTTGCTCACGGTTACAGATTTTAAAATAGGTAAGCCGGAAGAGAAGCCTGGTTTCTACATCGATGGCAACATTCACTCCAATGAAATTCAGGGAACGGAAATGGCCTTGTACACCGCATGGTACCTGGCCGAAACGTTTAAGGATATTTCTTTTATAAAAGAGTTATTGGCCGATAAGGTTTTCTACATCGTGCCTACCATTAATCCGGATGCGCGCGATCATTACATGAAAGAACCTAATTCACAGAACAGTCCGCGTTCGGGTGTTATTCCCGTTGATAATGATCGCGATGGCCTGATGAATGAAGACGGGTTTAACGACCTGAATGGCGATGGACACATCACCATGATGATTCGCAAGAGTCCGACAGGGAGGCTGAAGAAAGATCCGAACGATCCGCGCAGGTTAATTCCTGCCAAAGTGGATGAACAAGGTGAATACGAAATGCTGGGCTTTGAGGGAATTGATGTGGATGGTGATGGACGCGTGAATGAAGACGGAACCGGCTACTACGACCCTAACCGCGACTGGGCATGGAAGTGGCAACCGAACCACATACAGAATGGAGCATATAAATATCCGTTCTCCATTCCTGAAAACCGGAATGTGCGCGACTTTGTGATGGCGCACCCGAACATTGCAGGTGCACAAAGTTTTCATAACTCAGGCGGCATGTTGCTTCGCGGGCCCGGTGCCGAAGAGGATGCTGGTTCATACAATGCTGATGATGTTCGTATTTACGATGCCATCGGAAAGAAAGGGGAGTTATTGATACCCGGCTATCGTTACCTGATTGTGCATAAAGATTTGTACACGGCTTGGGGTGGTGAACTCGATTGGTTTAACAGCGGCAGAGGAATTTTTACATTTTCAAATGAACTATTCACCTCGTACATGTACTTCAATCGTCAGGGCTCCGGTCAGGAAGATGCTTATGCATTTGATCAGTCACTCTTGTTTGGAGATGCAATTGTTACTTGGCAGGAGTATGACCATCCACAATTTGGGAAAATTGAAATTGGCGGTGTGAAGAAGAATTTCACCCGTGCAGATCCGGGCTTTTTATTGGAGAGTGATGCCCATCGGAATATGGCGTTCTGCATTTACCACGCGTACCACATGCCCAAACTGGTAGTGGAAGAAATGACGGAGAAAAATCTGGGTGGAGGGTTAACGGAGATTACCGTTGTGGTTACGAATAAACGCATGATACCTACACACTCAAGCCTTGACCTGCGCTACAAGATTGAACGGCCTGATTACATCAGCATTCAGGGGCCGAAGGTTATTGCCGGCATGGTAGTTGAAAACCGCGACCTGAATATTGCGCGTGAACAAAAGAATAATCCGTCAACACTGGAGGTAAGTAATATTCCCGGCATGGGTTCAGTTACCGTTCGGTGGATTGTGAGCGGAGGTAAAAATTATACCATTAAGGTCGATAGCAAAAAGGGTGGGGTAGTATCGAAGCAGAAGTGAGATTATTCATCTTCATCCAGCAGTAAATTGTATGCGGCTTGCAGTTCTTTCAGAGTAGCCGCATCATTTAATTTTTTTGCTAATACAATTCCTTTTTGGTAAAGCTCAAGGGCATCATCCGTTTTTCCAGACTCTTCCATCATCAATCCAGCCTGGTAATAGGTAGGTAAATAATCCGGGTGGTTGGTTAAAAGTTGCCTAAACAACTTCACGGCTTCGGCCGAATTACTTTTTTTATACTCAAGCGCCAGGGCATAAAGCGAAAAGGCATCGTTCGGCTCTTCTTCCAGAAACTTCAAAAGTTGCTCAATTCGCGTCAAATTCATTTTATTTTGGGTTTTTGGCCTTCCAAATTTCGGATTTTATGCTTTATCTTGAAGCCCGTTTGAAAAGTGTAGTCCAATTAATTTTTTGTTTGCTGAAAAGATGAAAATTCTCGTTTGTATTTCCCACGTTCCCGATACCACATCGAAAATCAATTTTACAGATAACAACACCAAGTTCGATACGAACGGTGTTCAGTTTATCATTGGTCCGTATGATGATTATGCGCTCGCGCGTGCTGTTGAGTTAAAAGAAACTTCCGGAGCCACCATTACCGTTTTGAATGTAGGACAGGCTGATACTGAGCCTACTATCCGCAAAGCGTTGGCCATTGGTGCCGATGATGCCATCCGGGTTAACGCGGAACCAACGGATTCTTTTTTTGTGGCTTCGCAAATTGCGGCACAAGCAAAGGATGGTGGCTATGATTTGATACTGATGGGCAGGGAATCAATCGATTATAACAGCGGTGCTGTACACGGCATTGTAGGGGAGATGTTGGGCATGCCTTCCATCTCACCGGTGATGAAACTGGATATTGAAGGGAATACAGCCAAGTTGGCCAGAGAAATTGAAGGGGGAAAGGAATACCTGGAAGTTAATCTTCCGTTTGTAGCGGGTTGTCAGGAACCGATTGCTGAATGGAAAATACCAAATATGCGCGGCATCATGTCGGCCCGCACAAAACCATTGAAAGTGGTAGAACCGGTTTCTACCGACAGCGGAGTTAAACTTCAACAGTTTGAATTGCCTCCTGCAAAAGGTGCAGTAAAAATGATTGCGGCCGATAATGTGCAGGAACTTGTTACGCTGCTGAAAAATGAAGCCAAGGTTTTATAGGAGTAACCGATTACAAAATTGAATTTTAGATACTGACATTATGAATATTTTAGTTTTTGTTGAGAGTGCAGAAGGGAAAGTTAAGAAGACATCGTTGGAGGCAGTGGCATTTGCGCACGCCATGGGTGGAAACGTAACAGCCATTGCCATCGGACAAACCGAACAAGCCGAGTTGGAGAACCTGGGCAAGTACGGTGCAAAAAAAGTGTTGCATGCTGCCGATGAAAAATTGATTCAGGGCGTAATACAAGCCTATGCTGCTGTACTGGCAAAAGCATTTCAGGATGAACAGGCTGATGTGTTGGTTCTCGCTGATTCATCATTGGGTACACCGGTTGGTGCGCGTGTGGCTGCTAAACTGGATGCGAGCCTGGCTTCCAATGTGGTGCAATTGCCTGATACATCATCTGGATTTGTGGTTAAGCGCAGCATTTACACCGGTAAGGCGTTTGCCAATGTATCCTTAACAAAACCGAAAAAAGTAATTGGTATTAAGAAGAATGCCGCTGAACTGAAAGAAGTAGGTTCACCGGCTTCTGTTACAGCTTTTCAGGCTTCGCTTTCCGATGCCGATTTTTCTACTAAGATTACATCATCTGAAAAAGCAACCGGTGAGGTATTACTTCCGGAAGCAAATATCGTAGTGTCAGGTGGTCGTGGTATGAAAGGCCCTGAGCATTGGGGAAGTATCGAAGCGTTGGCTAAAACATTGGGGGCCGCTACCGGTTGTAGCAAGCCCGTTTCAGATATGGGATGGAGACCGCACCATGAGCACGTAGGACAAACCGGTGTAAAAGTTGCACCTCAATTATATATAGCCGTTGGCATCTCTGGTGCCATTCAGCATTTGGCTGGGGTAAATTCATCCAAGTGTATCGTGGTTATCAATAAAGATCCCGAGGCGCCATTTTTTAAAGCAGCAGATTATGGCATCGTTGGTGATGCTTTCGATATTTTGCCTAAATTGAATGACGCAATCAAAGCTGCGAAGTAATTGTGAAGAAGATTAAGCTAGAAATTCTCGGCCTCTCCTCCAGCCAGTCGCAAACCGGCTCCTTTGCACTTGTGCTTGGCGAAACCGAAGGAAACAGGCGACTGCCGATTATCATTGGAATGTTTGAGGCCCAGGCCATTGCCATTGAAATTGAAAAGATAATTCCGAACCGGCCCATGACGCACGACTTGTTTAAGTCGTTTGCTAATAACTTTCATTTTACGGTAGAAGAAATTGTAATTTCTGATCTCAAAGAAGGTGTATTCTTTGCCAAGATTGTTTGCTCCGATGGGCTGAAGCGTTCAGAAATAGACGCGCGACCTTCCGATGCGATCGCTATCGGACTTCGTTTTGATTCGCCAATTTATACGTACGAAAATATTCTGGCAGAAGCGGGTATCGTGCTTACCGATGAACAGGAAGAAGACGAGCCAAAGGTGGAACAAAAGAGCCGCACCAGAAAAGAACCGGTTTCGCGTAAGGGAGAGGATTTGAAAAATTATTCCGTAGATAAGCTGAACGAAATTCTTAAAGAGGCCATCGATAAAGAAGATTACGAGCGGGCTGCGAAAATCCGCGATGAGTTGAGCAAACGGAATTAGCCTTAAACCGACAACAGAATGGATTACCTGCGCGGATTGATAGGCATTGGTGTGATCATAGCCATTGCTTTTGCCTTTTCTCTGTATCGTAAAAAAGTCGACTGGAAACTTGTTACTTCCGGCATTATACTTCAAATCGTTATCGCGCTGCTGATTTCAAAAGTTACTGTGGTGCAACAAGGTTTCAGCGCCTTGGGCGATGGTTTTGTTACATTCCTGAGTTTTGCTTCACGTGGTGCTCAATTTTTGTTTGGTGATCTGGCATTCAACAGCGATAACCAGGAGGGCACCCGCCACGGACTTGGATTTTTGTTTGCCTTTCAGGCGCTTCCCATGGTGATTTTTTTCTCTTCGGTAACAGCCGGATTGTATTACCTGGGTGTATTGCAGAAAATTGTTTACGGCTTTGCCTGGATCATGACCAAAACCATGCGCTTGTCAGGTGCAGAAAGTTTGTCGGCAGCAGGCAATGTTTTTTTGGGCCAAACCGAAGCACCCTTGCTGGTTCGTCCATTCATTTCCAAAATGACGCAATCGGAGTTGCACTGTTTGATGACGGGGGGGATGGCTACGATTGCAGGCAGTGTAATGGGCGCTTACATCACCTTTTTAGGTGGAGGTAATCCGGAGGAGTATGGAAAATTCGCGACTTATCTGTTGTCTGCTTCCATCATGAATGCGCCCGCGGCTATTGTGATGGCCAAAATTTTTTTACCGGAAAACGAACCCGAAAAAATCGATCGGCAGTTGAACGTAAGCAAAGACTCCATTGGCGTAAACGTGATTGATGCGTTTGCAACAGGTGCATCAGATGGAATTAAGCTGGCGCTGAATATCGGTGGCATGCTGCTCGCGTTTATCGCCATCATTTATGCCTTGAACTGGATATTGGTAGATGGAATCGGTGCATGGACGGGATTAAACGGATGGGTTCAGTCGACTACCAACGGAGCCTTCAACGGGTTTTCTCTTCAGTATATTTTTGGCCAGATTTTCCGGGTGTTTGCCTTTATCATGGGAGTGGAATGGTCGGAAACCATTTATGTCGGCAGCTTGCTTGGTCAAAAATTAGTAATCAATGAATTTGTGGCTTACCTCGGCCTTGCCGAAATGAAATCCATGAATGTATTAAGTGAGAAATCGATCATCATTTCTACGTACGCGCTTTGTGGCTTCGCCAACTTCAGTTCTATCGCCATTCAAATTGGGGGTATTGGAAGCATGGCACCCAATCGGCAATCCGACTTATCACGACTTGGTTTGCGTGCACTAATGGCAGCATCGCTGGCCACCATGATGACCGCTACCATTGCAGGAGCTTTGTTCAGTTAAGTATGCCATTATCCCGGCAGGAACAATTGTTATTAGAACATTTCGCTCAATATATTTCTGAGCACAAGAAAGAATTTGCTGAAAAGGTATTAACCGAACGCACCAAACAAGTTACGGTAGTATTGGAAGACATCTATCAATCGCAAAATGCCAGTGCAGCCTTGCGCACGTGCGAGTGTATGGGCCTTCAGGATATTCACATTATTGAGAATACAACGAAGTATGAAGTAAATAAGTACGTGTTGAAGGGATCGTACAAGTGGTTAAGCCTGCATCGATACAAACAAAAAAACAAAAACAACACGGAAGCTTGCTTTAGACAATTGAAGGATAATGGCTATACACTGTATGCCACCGATCCGGGTGCTGAAAGTATATCGGTTTACGACATTGATCCCTGTGCCAGTAAGGCGGCTTTTATTTTTGGCAATGAACTGGAGGGTCTTTCGGAATATGCATTAACGTATGCGGATCATCGGATAAAAATTCCTATGTACGGGTTTACGGAAAGTCTGAATATTTCTGCCAGTGTGGCCATTTGTTTGAGTGCTGCAATTTCAAAGCTCAAGTCAGCACAAGAAAACTATGGGCTAAGCGTTGAAGAAAAGGATCAACTCAGGCTGGCCTGGTATAAAAAAATGGTGAAGCGTTCTGAAATAATTGAAAAGGAGTTTCTCCGGACAAATCCTTAACTTGCTGCCAGTTGGTTTTAATTTCCTCTCGATGAAGCGGGCAAAGCGCGTATTGTATATTCTGGTAAGTACTTTTCTTTTCTTTTTTATTGGCTCAAATATTTGGGTAGTCAAGAGTACAGAAGATCGTGTGTTCTATGATGCTGAGCAATTAGGTGACCACCGGGTTGCGCTTGTTTTGGGTACCAGTCATAAGCTTGTTGGGGGCGCGTCAAATCCTTTTTTTGAACACCGGATGGATCGCGCGTCCGAACTGTACCAGCTTGGTAAAATTGATCACTTTATTGTTAGCGGAGACAACCGCACACGTTACTATAACGAGCCGCTTGAAATGCAGAAAGCCTTGGTTGCACGCGGTGTTCCTACCCGTTCCATTACGTTGGATTATGCCGGTTTACGAACGCTTGATTCGGTGGTGCGCAGCAAGGAAATTTTTGGTCAGGAAAAAATCATGATCATTACCCAGACCTTTCACAGTTACCGGGCGTTATTCATCAGCAATTATTACGGCATTGATGCGGTGGCTATGGTAGCCGCTGAGCCGGAGTTTGAATCCTCGCTTAAAGTACGTGTTCGCGAATACTTTGCGCGCACCAAGGCAGTTTTGGATCTATACGTTTTTAAGACAAATCCGCAGTTTCTGGGTGAAAAAGAAGAGATTATTATTTCGTGATCTGAAACCTATTCCGGTTTCAAACAGTTTAATTGATTATTTTTGAAGTTAACCACTGCGTGTGTACTCCAATATTGTGCGTCTGACTACCCGTTTAAAGGTCTTAGTTTGGCTTATACTTTTTCCGGCTGTAATTCTTGCCCAGGAAACCGTTATCCGGGGTAAGATTACGGATGCTTTTTCCGGGGATCCGATTCCTTTTGTCAACGTGGTATTTAAAGGTACCAGCATTGGCACCACTACCGATTTTGATGGGAACTATGTATTGCGCACAACTTCCCCGACTGATTCGTTACAAGCCAGTTATATCGGCTATAAACCCCGAACAAAAGCGGTACAAAGGGGGATTACGCAAACAATCAATTTTCAGCTTGAGGAGGAAGTGACGCGCCTGCGCGATATTGTTATTATGGCTGGCGAGAACCCGGCTTTTGCGGTGCTCCGCAATGTGGTAAAAAATAAAGAGTTCAACGACAAGCGTAAACTCAGTGCGTATGAATTTGATTCCTATTCAAAAATTGAAATTGATGTCGATAATATCACCGACAAATTCAAAGAGAAGAAACTGATCTCACGCATTACGCAGGTAATGGATAGTATTCAACAGATTGCGGGTGAAGATGGAAAACCGGTATTGCCTGTATTCATTTCTGAAAGTGTTTCTAAATTTTATTACCGCAACAACCCGGAGTTGAAGTTTGAGAACATTAAGGAAACGAAAATCAGCGGCATCGGTTTCGAGGATGGTTCGTTGATGGCCCAGTTGGTGGGCGCATCTTTTCAGGAATATAATTTTTACAAAAACTGGCTGAATATTCTCGATAAGGATTTTGTATCTCCAATAGCTGATGGCTGGAGGTTGTACTATGAATATGACCTGATGGACAGCCTGGACGTGGATGGCGATTACTGTTACCGATTGGATTTCTTTCCAAAAAGTCCGCAAGCGCTAGCCTTTACTGGCACCATGTGGATAACCAAAAATGAATATGCTATTAAGCGGATTGAAGTAACCGTAGGCAAAGAAGCGAACCTGAACTTTATTGAAAAAATCAAGATACAACAAGAGCTGTCCAAAACAGAAGGAGGCGCGTGGATACCGGTTAAAAACAGGGTGTTGGTGGATGCGGGGGAAATTCGTGATCAATGGGCTGGAATGCTTGCTAAGTTCTACACCTCCAACAGAAATATTGTGGTGAATGAGCCAAAGGATCCGAAATTTTATGAGAAGCAAATTATACTGGATGAAGGATACATCCTCAACATGAATGATGAAGATCATTGGAATAAACTTCGTCACGATCCACTTACCGAAACGGAAAAGAATGTCTATCGAATGATCGATACGCTTCAGCACATTCCGGTGGTAAGAACATACATCGATATTGTAAAAATCCTCATCAATGGATATAAGAAAGTAGGTAAGGTTGATGTTGGGCCATACCTGAGTCTTGTTGCCTTGAACGACATTGAAGGCGTGCGCATTCAATCCGGATTTAAAACAAATTATTCCTTTAGTAAAAAGATAAGCTTTGGTGCGCAGTTAGGATATGGCTTTGATGATGAACGAATAAAGTACTCAGCTTTTGTTCAGCACATTATTGATCGCAAGCGATGGACCACCATGAGCATTCGGGTGCGAAGTGATTTGGGCAGGGTAGGTATTGATGATGAAAACCTGGCGGATGATTACCTGTTTCTTGCCGCTACCCGCTTTGGGGTTTTCAGGCGTGGGTATTACTTTGATGAGAGCCGTTTTAATTTTCAGCGCGAGTTGATCAAAGGTTTTTCGCAGCGCATTGCCGTAAGGTATAACACCTTTAAGCCGGTTTTTGATTTTGGGTACTATTCGAATCCCGGAGACATTACATCCCTGCAGCAGAATTTTCAAACAGCAGAAGTAATTCTCGAATCCCGCTTTGCGCGTGATGAATTGTTTTTGCAATACGATAATGAACGGGTAAGTCTGGGAGCCCAAAAGTGGCCGATCATTACGTTGCGCTATACGCGCGGATTAAAAGGTGTTGGCGGAAGTGATTTTGAATACGATAAATACAGGTTTTCAATTTTAAAGAAACTTCCCATGGGTCCGTTGGGAACGGGTAAAGCTACCATTACCGGAGAGTACATTAACGGAACCTTGCCATACCCGCTGTTATCCTTCCACATTGGAAATGAAACACCGTTCTATACCGATGTGATTTACAGTTTGATGAACTTTGGTGAGTTTTTCAGTGATCGTTTTGTATCGCTGCAGTACCGCCAGTATTTCGAAGGCTTTTTGCTTAACCGTGTTCCTTTGATGCGCAAGCTAAAGTGGAGGCTGACGGGTTTGGCCAATGTGATATATGGCGATTTGAATGACGAAAACCTGGCTATGAGCGAACCGCTTCCCTTTCCGGTGGGGAACAGCAATTTAACACTCGACCGGCCGTACATTGAATTGGGGTATGGTGTTGAAAATATCTTTAAGTTTTTGCGTGTAGATTTTGTCCACCGCCTGAGCTACCTCGAAAACGACCGCGCCCGAAAATTCGGGGTGTTGTTTACCGCGCAATTCAAGCTTTAAAGCGCTGGGCTGCCTATATTTGCACCTGTTTTTAAAAAATCGAAATGAGTATTAAGATTAGTTTGCCGGACGGGAGCATTCGTGAGTTTCCATCTGGCGTTAAGGGAATTGACATTGCAAAGAGTATCAGCGAAGGCCTTGCCCGAAATGCCTTGGCGATTGAAGTAGACGGAGAAATCCGGGATCTCTCGCGCAGCATCGAAAAAGATGCAGCTGTAAAAATCCTGACTTGGAATGATGGGGGAGGAAAATATGCTTTCTGGCATTCTTCTGCCCACCTGATGGCCGAAGCACTTGAAGCGCTGCACCCCGGTGTAAAGTTCGGCATTGGTCCGCCTATCGAAAATGGATTTTACTATGATGTGGATTTGGGTGATAAGCCTTTTGGTGAAGAAGATTTGGCGGCACTTGAAAGCAAAATGAAGGAGCTGGCCAAAAAGGAAAGTTCATTCGCCAGACGTGAGGTAACCAAAAATGAAGCGCTTGAATTTTTTACAAAGAAAAATGATCCATACAAGCTTGAACTGATCAGCGAGCTCACGGACGGAACCATTACGTTTTATGAGCAGGGTAACTTTACGGATTTATGTAAAGGTCCGCACATACCGCATACCGGTTTTATTAAAGCCATTAAGTTGTTGAACGTTGCTGGTGCTTATTGGCGTGGCAATGAGAAAAATAAGATGCTCACCCGCATCTACGGCATTACCTTTCCAAAACAGAAGGAGCTTGAAGAATACCTTCATCTTTTGGAGGAAGCCAAAAAGCGCGATCACCGCAAGCTTGGTAAAGAGCTGGAGTTGTTTACGTTTTCTGAAAAGGTGGGCATGGGCTTACCGCTTTGGTTGCCCAAAGGTACTATCCTTCGCGAACGCCTTGAGCAATTCATGCGCAGAGCACAGGTAAAGGCCGGGTACGATCCGGTGGTTACACCACACATCGGAAGTAAAAACCTGTACGTTACTTCTGGCCACTATGAGAAATATGGGAAAGATTCCTTTCAGCCTATTCATACACCAGATGAGGGAGAGGAGTTCTTACTCAAACCCATGAACTGCCCGCACCATTGCGAGATCTACAATTCAAAACCCCGGTCATACAAAGATCTTCCAATACGCCTTGCCGAATTCGGTACGGTGTACCGGTATGAACAGAGCGGTGAACTACATGGCTTGACTCGTGTTCGTGGCTTCACGCAGGATGATGCACACATTTTCTGCCGCCCCGATCAGGTGAAGGATGAGTTTATTAAGGTGATTGATCTGGTGCTCCATGTGTTTAACTCACTGGGCTTTGAAAACTATACAGCACAGGTTTCATTGCGCGACCCTGAAAACAAGCAAAAGTACATTGGCGATGATGAACTGTGGGATCGTGCAGAGCGTGAAATTCAGGAAGCAGCTGACGAACGAGGCCTTAAAACCGTAGCCGTAAAAGGGGAGGCGGCCTTCTATGGCCCCAAACTCGATTTCATGGTGAAGGATGCCTTGGGCCGCAGTTGGCAGTTGGGGACCATTCAAGTCGACTATCAATTACCCCAGCGTTTTGAGTTGGAGTATGTGGGTTCAGACAATCAGCGCCACAGGCCGGTAATGATCCACAGGGCGCCATTTGGTTCACTGGAGCGGTTCGTTGCCGTGTTGATAGAACATTGTGGAGGTAACTTCCCGCTTTGGCTATCGCCCGATCAAATAGCGGTATTGCCGATATCAGAGCGGTTCAATGCTTATGCTGAAGAAATCTATAATACCCTTAAGGCTATGGATATCAGGGGATTATTAGATGATCGTGATGAAAAGATTGGACGTAAAATCCGCGATGCAGAGGTTAAGAAAATACCTTATATGTTAATTGTTGGGGAGAAGGAAGTAGCCGAGAAGAAGGTTTCGGTGCGCATACATGGTAAAGGTGATGCGGGTTCAATGCCGTTTGAGCAGTTTGTCGAGGACTTTAAGACCCAGGCGGCTGCCCCTAGGAACTGATTTCAGAATTTTGAAATCTGAATAATATACCGATATTTGCACCCTGTTTTTTGAGGAAAATAGGCTCATTTGAGCATAAATGTTGTTGAATTTAAACACGAGAACGTATCATTAACCAGACAAACAGACCTTTTCGAAGGGGCCCATTCAGACCCGAAGAGCCCTATCGCATAAATGAAAGGATTACCGCACCTAGGGTACGGTTAGTAGGAGAAAATGTCAGAGTAGATGTTTATCCCGTAAAGGAGGCATTGAAAATAGCCCAGGAACAAGGGCTTGATTTGGTGGAAATCTCCCCAAATGCTGATCCTCCGGTTTGTAAGGTTACCGACTACTCGAAGTTTAAATACGAGCAGAAGAAAAAACAGAAGGAGATTAAGGCCAAAGCCATTAAGGTGGTGGTGAAGGAGATTCGTTTTGGCCCAAACACCGATGAGCATGATTTCAACTTTAAGCTGAAGCACGCCATCAACTTTTTGCAGGAAGGAGCAAAAGTAAAAGCAACCGTATTTTTTCCAGGGCGTACCATTGTTTATAAGGAGCGCGGTGAAATTTTGTTGCTGAAGTTTGCTCAGGGGTTGGAAGACCATGGAAAGGTAGAACAAATGCCCAAACTGGAAGGAAAGCGGATGTCGCTACTGGTACAGCCGAAGGGTAAGGGAAAATAAAGTTTGATTTAATAATTCGATACGATGCCTAAAGTAAAAACCAAGTCAGGCGCAAAGAAACGTTTCAAGGTTACCGGTACCGGTAAAGTGAAGCGTAAGCGTGCGTTTAAAAACCACATCCTGACAAAGAAGGAAACCAAGCAAAAGAGAAGATTAAGTAACAAAGCTGTAGTACGTGCTGAAGACATGAAGAACGTAAAGTTCATGCTTCCTTACGCGGTATAAGCGCTTGTATCATAATCGGTTTAGTCCCGAAAAATTCGGGATACATGTTTAACCCGGTTTTTGGCATCCAAGCATTCTTGAAACAGAAGATTCGCCAACAACCAAAAATGTAAAGTAAAATGCCAAGATCAGTAAACAACGTAGCATCGCGCGCCAAGCGCAAACGCATTCTTAAACTGGCGAAAGGATTTTTCGGCCGTAAGAAGAATGTATGGACGGTAGCAAAGAATGCCGTAGAAAAAGGTCTCGTGTACGCCTACCGCGACCGCAAGCAAAAGAAAAGAGAGTATCGTGCCATCTGGATTACCCGTATCAATGCAGGTGTGCGTGAGCATGGTATGTCATACTCGCAGTTTATGGGTAAACTTAAAACTGCCGGTATTGATCTTAACCGTAAAGTATTGGCCGATCTGGCCATGAACCATCGCGAAGCGTTTGATGCAGTGGTAAAGAAGGTTAAGTAATCAGTTAAATCAAATTAAGGGAGAAGGGGCGTCAGCCCCTTTCCTGTTTCAAGACATGTCACGTTCAAGAAAGATATTCCTCGGATTCGCAATCGTATTTCTGGTGTTGTTGTTTTATGCCAGTTATGATATCGCCACCAGAACCACATTTCCTGGTTCCAGGCCACAATTGAAAGAGCGGATCGAGGACAAGTTTATAAAGCCCGATTCAGTACAAGCTGATACCATCACTACGAAACAGCCAGATTGACTAAAAAATGGCGCGCATTTGCCTGAAAAACTGAACTTAAGTTGCTTTTGCGACAAATTATTGTACCTTTATCCTCGATTAAAGCCAACTGTAGACTTTGAAAATCCCCCTTGTCGTGAACATGTCGGGGATTTTCATTTTTTAGGGCACTGTTTATCCGGATTAGCGACATTCTATCCCCAATTTTAGCCGACTGGCGATTAGAGAATTGTAGATAAAATGGCTCCCCTTACATTTGTTACAGATTAAAGCCAACTATAGACAAGATTAACCCCCGGAGTCAAGGACTTCGGGGGTTTTTCGTTTTAAGCCCCGCTGCATTAACGCTGTAAACCTTCGTAACTTTCTTTTCCGAAGGCAACCCTTCACTGAAACCATCCGTACTGTGTAGGATTTTCAAGACCCGAACCCATCACCCATGCATACCCTGATTGAAGGATGCAAACGAAACGATCGCGAAAGCCAGCGCCAACTGTACAATCAGTACTATGGCTATTGCTTCAGTGTGTGTTTGCGGTATTGCAGAACAACGGAGGAGGCAAGGGAAGTAACGAATGATGGTTTTATGAAAATTTTTCAAAAGATAGATCAGTATAAACCGGATACTTCTTTTAAAGCGTGGATCAGAAGAATTATGATCAACGCTTCAATTGATCTCTATCGCAAAGAAAATAAACATTACTATCAACAAGCAGTAGAAGAAGTAGCCGATCGGTTTATTGTGCGATCCACTGCGCTGGAGGAACTATCGCATAAGGAGTTGATGGCGATGGTGCAAAGCCTGACACCCGCGTATCGCATGGTGTTCAACTTGTATGCAATTGATGGATATACGCATGAAGAAATCGGAGTGATCCTTGGAATATCAGAGGGAACATCGAAGTCAAACCTTTCAAAGGCCAGGGAGCGACTACGAAGTATGTTGGAAAAAATGAATGAAGGAAGTTATGCAAAATCAGTCTGATCAGGAGTTGGATGATCTTTTTAAGCGCGCGGCTGAGCAATCGGAGGGTGACTCGGCTATGCCCGATTGGACCGATATGAACAATCGGTTGGATCAGGCAACGCGAGCCGGGTTCTTCTGGCAAAACAAAACGGCTATAACCGGATCAATACTCGGACTTGCTGTAGTGGTTTTGGTTTGGTGGGGATTGGGAACGAGGTTTGAAGGAGATGAAGTTCAGGCATCAGCAAAACAAGTGCAGAACGGTAAAGACATTGCCCATCAGGAAAGTGAGGATGATGCTTCGCTACAGTCCGTTGAGTCCAGTGCATCAACGGATGAGGTGTCTGATACTCATTTTGGAATTTCTGAAAAAGACAATGATCGTTCGATCAGTGGTAGCAGCAAAAATGAAGTTGTTTCGAAATCAAATTCCTTTTCGAAACCAGAAAAGATTGCTGTATTGAGCGATAATTATAAAGAAGTTGAGGAAACACAAATTTCAAGTGGGCGGAAGGGGGAACGGAATGTTGAAACGAAAATATCACCTGACGAACAGAAAGATCTTTCAGTTGTCGGTATTTCTGAAGAAGGACGGGAAAATAAAATTGAGAAACAGCAATTTACTGAAAAGCCTAGCACGGTTGCCATGAGCAGCAATCAAACAGTTTTGGTATCAACTGATTCAATAGCTGTTGAGGAAGAGCCGGTAAGTAAACCGGAAGCTCATATTGCTGAAGATAAGAAAGAAGGTGCTGATAAAAATGATGAGTCAGCGAAAGCTTATCGTGGCTTTGCTGTAAAGCTTGCGATTTCACCTGATTACTCAACCGTAAAATCCGTTCAACCCGACAAGCTGGGGGTGAACTATGGTTTGCTGGTTGAATACAACTTAACTAAAAATATTTCGGTAGCCACTGGTTTAATACGGGCTAATAAGTTTTACTCCGCTCGCGACATAGAGTATTATGGTCAGGCGAGCGACAGGGTTGATGGAGATTGCCGCATGTGGGATGTTCCTGTAATGCTGTATTACAACTTTTCACCCGGACAAACTTGGTCGCTTTATGCAGGGTTGGGTGCATCCTCCTACTTGATGAGCAGGGAGAATTACGTGTATTATGTGGAAGGTGGATACGGTAATGTATATACATACGAGCAAACGATACGCGGAAAAAATAATGAATGGTTCAGCATGCTGAATCTTTCAGTTGGCTTGAATAAGCAGTTGAATACCCGATGGGCCATTCAACTGGAGCCGTTTTATAAAGCCCCGCTGGCCGGTGTGGGTGAAGGTGATGTTTCACTGGCCAGTTTTGGGGCTTTTTTTAACCTGAAATACAATTTTTTAAATACAAAATAGACCCGCCTATGAGATTAGCTTTTCGATTGTTAAGTGCAGTAGCGGTTATGAGCGTTACCGTGTATGTAAGTTGTTCGAGTGGTGATGAGCCAGAGCCGTTTGATTGCAATACTTCTGACCTGGCCATTCAATTGGTTGCTGATAATGATCCTACTGAGTGTGGTACGAATAATGGATCCATTCAGGTTTCGGCAACTGGCGGACAGGGCCCATACCAATTTAAAATCGGTACCGGTGCTTATGGCAGCAATGCCACCTTTAGCAACCTCGGTGGAGGCTCATACAACATCAGTGTAAAAGATAATCGGGGATGTGAAAAGCAACTTGCTGCAGTAGTGTTGACTGCTCCTTCCGGACCAGTTGCTGGTACGCCAGACATAGAAGCACAGACAAACTGTTTATCGCCCAATGGATCCGTTACTGCCAACGTAACAGGAGGTACACCTCCTTACCAATATAAATTGGGTAGTGGTGCGTTTGGATCAGTGGCAACATTTAATGGACTCAGTGCAGGCAATTATGTGATCACAGTTGAAGATGATGCGGGTTGTTCAATAAATGTTAATGCTTCTGTAGCCAGTAATACCGGCATCACATACACCGGGGATATATTGGCTATTTTTCAAGCCAAATGTCAGTTTAGCGGTTGTCATCCTGATAATGGTAACTGGTTTGACTTTAATACGGCAAAGAGCAATGCTGCTGCTATAAAATCCAATACAACAAGTGGCAACATGCCCAAGGGCGGATCAGCTGCACCTGGCGGAGCGTTGACGGCAGATCAGATTAAACTGATTGCCTGTTGGGTTGATAGTGGTGCTAATTGATTCATGTTGAGTAAAAGTATTCTCCTGGTTTGGTTAGGGGTGGTGGCTATTTCTGCCCAGGCACAGCGATATGTGTTGAGCGAAGGCGTCATCACCTTTTTTTCAGAAGCCACGTTGGAGAACATAAAGGCTGAAAACAAGCATACAACCAGTGCATTTGATGTCACCACCGGTGAAATTGCGTTTGCTGTTCCTAATAATCAGTTTCAGTTTGAGAAAAAACTGATGCAGCAGCACTTCAATGAAAAGTATATGGAGTCAGAAAAGTATCCCCGCTCTACTTTTTCCGGAAAGGTGGAAGGTTTTGATGCATCAAAAACAGGTAAGCAGCAGGTACGGGCAACAGGTAAAATGTTCATTCATGGGGTAACGCAGTCAGTTGAGATTCCGGGAGTATTAGAAGTTAGCACACAAGGCGTTTCCATGAAATCAACGTTCATGATCAAGCTGGCTGATTACAAAATCAAAATCCCTCAAATACTTTGGCAGAACATTGCTGAGCAAGTTGAGGTAACGGTAGACCTTGTGTATAAACCCCGGTAATTTTTATGAAGATTTTCATTAAACAGGTTGCCTCAACTCCGGATTTATCCAAAATCCGAGATCAAAAGGAAAAAGAAAAGGCCGTGAATAATCCGGTAGGTATCGCGAAGCAAAGGGAATCTGGCATGAAGATGAGTCAATCCATTTTAAGCTTGATTTTTATTTTGATTTCAATCCTCTCATCAGCTCAGGATGATTTATTAAACGACTTAACGAAAGAACCGGTGACAAACGAAACAATTGCCACGTTTAAAGGAAGCCGGGTCATTAATCTTCAATCGGTTGAGACAAGACCAAAAGGAACGTTGGAATTTATTTTTTCACATCGGTTTGGTCGGATCAATCAAGGTGCCTATACCTTATGGGGACTGGATGATGCCTATGTTCGCCTTGGACTGGAATATGGTATTACGGATAGGCTTGGAGTGGGGTTGGGTCGTAATTCCATTGATAAATCTTTTGATGCATTTGCACGGTACAAACTTCTAGCACAGCATCCGGGTAAAATTCCTGTTAGCGTAACTGCACTTGGTACTTTGAATTACAAATCATCGCCCAAAAAGGACGAAAGCATTGTGCCGATTACTGCAAATGACCGGATTTCGTACGTAGGGCAGTTGCTGATAGCCAGAAAATTTACGCCAGGGCTGTCGTTGCAGGTTAATCCCATCATTGTTCATCGAAACACCGTTGATCAGCAGTATGAAAATAACGATGATTTTGCGCTCGGTTTTGCTGGCCGTCAAAAGATTTCAAGAAGCATGGCGTTTACTGCTGAATATCTCATCAGACTGAATTCAAGAGAAAATGATCTTCCGGCTTATGAACGATACAATGCGATTGGTTTTGGTATTGATATTGAAACCGGAGGCCACGTTTTTCAACTGGTATTTACTAACTCGCTAGGTTTGATTGAACGATCGGTGGTTGCTGAAACCAGTGGAAATTTTTGGGATGGCGACATTCATTTCGGATTTAACGTCACCCGTACTTTTCAGTTAAGCAGAAAAAAGTAATCTTCGCAGCTTAAACCTGCTGAAGAAAGTTGCTGCTGACTTCCATTATTCTGTACATGATTATAACCGTGCTGGTTGGTGTATGGGCTGCCCGTAGGGTTAAAACCTCCAGTGATTACATGTTGGCTGGCAGAAGCCTGCCCATGGTACTGAGTACCTCTGCACTATTTGCAACATGGTTTGGTTCGGAAACAGTTTTTGGGGCTTCCTCTGAGTTTCTCAAGGGTGGATTGTATTCCGTAATTGAAGATCCATTTGGTGCTGCCTTGTGCCTGCTCTTATTCGGAATGTTTTTCGCCCGAAAGCTATACAGCCTGAATCTGTTAACACTCTGTGATTATTTTCGTGTGCGCTTCAACAGGCGTACGGAAATTATCTCCAGTATTTTTATGGTGCCATCGTACTTCGGCTACATTGCTGGTCAGCTTGTGGCGCTTGGATTAATTTTGAATGTGGTAGCCGGTATTCCCATGTGGGAAGGGATTGTGATTAGTTCGGTTGTAGTTACCCTGTACACGTTTGTGGGTGGCATGTGGGCCATTTCCATTACCGATTTTGTTCAGAGTATCATCATTGTGTTGGGGTTGGGTGTGTTGGCCTGGTTGCTGGCCTCAAAGGCAGGAGGGGTGATGCATGTGCTGCAGTCGGCACCTGCGCACAATTTTAAATTCTTTCCAGAGCCCAATGGAGTTGCCATCGTTTCGTATTTAGCTGCGTGGTCGGTTTTGGGTCTGGGTTCCATTCCTTCACAAGATGTGTTTCAGCGAGCCATGTCATCTGGCTCTCCAAAAATCGCTGAGCGATCGTGCTACTACGCAGCGGGACTTTATCTCACGGTTGCCATGCTGCCGTTGTTTATCAGTTTGTGCATCAAATACCTTTATCCGGAAACGCTTGAAGGAGACACACAACTCACGTTACCTAACATGGTATTGGAGCATGCGGCCATGCCTGTTCAGGTGTTGTTCTTTGGTGCATTGCTATCTGCCATTATGAGTACAACGAGCTCAGCCATGCTGGCACCTGCAGCTGTATTCTCTGAGAACATCTTAAAACCCATCTTAAAAAAACAACCGGATGATGTTCAGTTTCTACGCATCACCCGACTGACTTTATTAGCGGTGAGCATTACAGCCACCATATTGGCGTGTATGAAGTCGGATATTTACGCCCTGGTAGGAGGGGCTTCCATCCTTAGCCTGGTTTCGTTGTTTATCCCAATGGCTTTGGGTATGTATTGGAAGAGAAGTAGCTCAGCAGGTGCCATTCTTTCTATGGTTTCAGGAATGGCAACCTGGATTTACTTTGAATTCTTTCCACTGGAAATTCCATCATTAGTACCTGCGGTTTTGGTTAGTCTGCTTGCCATGGTTGCAGGAAGTATGATTTGGCCTGATCAGTCTAAAAGTTAGCCGACATCCAATGAATCATCTACTTCGCGGGCCCACGCTAAAATGCCGCCCTTCAGGTTGTACAGGTTTTCAAATCCATGATTCTTTTCAAGCCACTGAATAATGTTTCCGCTGCGTCCGCCACTGCGGCAATGAACAACCACTTGTTTGTTGGTTTGAATGCGATCAATGTTATGCGGAACTTCGGCCATGGGAATGTGCTCTCCACCTATGTTGGCCTGGTCATATTCATAGCCTTCACGAACATCAATCAATTGAAAATCAGATTTTGTATCTATCAGTTGTTTCAGTTCCAGTACGGTAATTTCCTTCATGCCCAAAGATTTATCTTTCTCGTGATTTATGCCACAAAATTGTTCATAATCGATTAGTTTTTTTATGTCAGCGCGTGAATTCCGATCCGGAATTTTCACGGTCATCATTTCCAAGGAAAGGCTGTCTACAATGATCAGGCGATTTACCATTGGTTCAGCGATGCCGGTAATCAGTTTAATGGCTTCGTTGGCCATCATGCTGCCCAGCATGCCGGGTAATACACCCAACACACCGGCTTGTTCGCAGTTGGGTACTTCATGTGGTTGGGGGGGGACAGGAAACAGGTCGCGATAGTTAGCCGATATTTCTCCTGTTGTTAGTGGAACATTAAAAACAGCAAGTTGCCCTTCATATTGAAGAATTGATCCGTAGACCAAGGGTTTATTCAACAGCACGCAGGCATCGTTCACCAGGTAACGTGTTGGGAAATTATCCGACCCGTCAAGAACAAGGTCGTAATCACGAATGATACCTATTGCGTTTTCACTGGTTAGCTGTTCAGCGATTGAAACAACCGTTACAAAAGGATTGAGTTTGTTTAGATGACGGGAGGCTGCTGTAGCTTTATTCTCCCCAATATCTTCCGTTGAAAACAATACCTGGCGTTGCAGGTTCGATTCCTGAACTACATCAAAATCAACCATGCCGATTTTGCCTATACCTGCGGCAGCGAGATACAATAAAGCCGGACTACCCAATCCGCCCGCGCCAATCACCAGAACGGAAGCCTGTTTTAGTTTCTCCTGATTTTTCAATCCAAAATCTTTCAAAACCAGGTGGCGACTGTAGCGAGTTAATTCTTCGGGTGTTAACTTGTTCACAAATCAAAAATACAAAACACATGAGAAAGAATTTTTCGACCGGGGCCAAATGGGAAGATATTGTGGGGTATTCGCGTGCCGTACGCGTGGGCAATCAATTGGAGGTTACCGGTACGGTGGCTGTGAATGAGCAGGGTTTACTGGTGGGTAAGGATGATATGTATGAGCAAACCCGTTTCATCATTCAGAAAATGGAGAAAGTTATTATTGAGGCAGGTTTTACATTAAACGATGTGGTACGCACCCGCATTTTTGTTACCGATATTTCACGGTGGGAAGAAGTAGGTCGTGCCCACCGCGAGTTTTTTCATTCGGTTAAACCGGCAACTACGATGGTGGAGGTAAAGGCGCTCATTTCTCCCGAGTATTTGGTGGAGATTGAGGCAAGTGTGGTTGGAAATAGTTAAGCTGACAGTAAAGACTATCAAATAATGGCAAAATAATTGCTACCTTCCTGTTAAACCCACATCCCGATGAAAACCCTCTTCATTGGCTTAATGCTGCTACTATCCCTTTCCGTATCCGGCCAGGTTGATGAAATTAAATCAGCGTCAAAGGATAATTCCGAGCGATCACGCTCAGGAGGCTCCTCTGGTTCAGATGGTGGAAGCCGTGGTGGCGGAGGTAGTTTTTTCATGGTAGATCTGTTGTTCAATGGAGTATTTCAATGGCAGGGAGCGAAATTAAGTGATGACCGATCGCGCTATCCATCCATGGTATCGCTGGATGTGATGTTGCAAGGCGGGGTAAAACCTTCAAGCTATTATTTGCTGTGGCCGCGAGTGCGCGGTAACTGGGGATTATTCTCCACCGACTTCCGAATGAATTACCTGATTGAAGATGATGTGGATGGGTATAAGCACATCCGCACCAACGATTGGCAGATCATACAGATTAACCTCATCACAAGCCGGTTTATTACGCTGCGTGCAGGTACAGGTGTGATGCAGGAAACATTTGGTGGGGAGCAAACCTTTAGTGAAAGCGCATTTATGTTGGGTGTGCATGCTCCGGATCAAACAAAAGCGATTGGGTTTGAATACCGCTTTTCAAAAGATTGGGATACAGGCGCAAACCCACGAAGGGAATTCAGCGTGCAGTATCAGCACCAGGTTTTCAGTGCCGGTGCCTTGCATGGAAATTTATCAGTGGGCGCGGTGTATCAGAAATACTATAACTCCATTGAGGTGTGGGCCGTGCAGGCAGGATTGGTATTCCGTATTTTTAAACCGGTGGTCAGGGATGGATGGGATGAGTGATAGGATTTTAGATTTTAGATTTGGGATTTGGGATTTGGGATTTGGCTGAGAGCCCATATGCTTTAACTTTACCTAATTCTCTAATTTTTTATACGCAAGCTCCGATATTGTTTTACCAATAGAAAGTGAAGAAGTTGCTGCCGGTGAGGGCGCGTTGCATACATTAATCACTTGTTTTTCTTCCAGGATCATAAAATCATCTACCAATCCTCCGTTTCGATCGCAGGCTTGTGCACGTACGCCTGCTCCACCATCCGTCAAATCATGCTCTTGAATTTCCGGAATAAGTTTTTGCAGGGCTTTGGTGAAAGCTGCCTTTGAAAAGGAACGATACATTTCTCCGAGTCCGGTTTTCCAGTATTTGAAAGCAACTTTTTGAAAGCCTGGCCATGCCAATGATTCAGCGAGTTCACCCAAATGAATTTGCGACTTGCTGTAGCCTTCACGTCTGAATGCCAGCACAGCATTAGGTCCGGCTTCCACACCTCCGCGCATCATACGCGTGAAGTGTACGCCCAGAAAAGGAAAGTTTGGATCGGGTACCGGGTAAATCAAATTCTTCACCAGGTATTCTTTCTCTTTTACCAGCTTAAAGTACTCTCCCCGAAAAGGAATGATCTTAACATTAACCTGTGATGTCAGTCGCGCGATTTTATCAGAATACAAACCCGCGCAATTAATCAATAAACTGCTGTGGTGCGATTTCTTGTTGGTCTCCACATGTATGTGTGAAGCTTCGGATTTTATTTCAAGTGCTTTTTCCCTCAGGTGTATTTCTCCGCCAGCTTCGCGAATTAATTCAGCTAGCTTTTCGGCAACGACTTTGTAGTCAACAATACCGGTTTGAGGAACGAATATGCCGGCAACCCCATTCACATGGGGTTCGTATGTTTTCAGTTCTTCAGCCTTCAGCCACTTTAGGTTTTGCAGTCCATTTTGTTGACCGCGCTTATGCAGGTTTTCAAGAAGGGGCACTTCGTGTTTCTCTGTGGCTACAACAATTTTACCGCAAAGCTCAAAGGGTATTCCATGGATTTTACAAAATTCAACAAGCAGGTTATAACCGGTGATGCAATTTGTGGCTTTTAAACTGCCGGGTTTGTAGTATAAACCCGAATGGATTACACCGCTGTTGTTACCGGTTTGGTGTTTGGCAACCTCATCTTCCTTTTCTAAAACAGTAAGTTTTAACGCAGGATTTTTCTGCAGCAGTTGCCAGGCGGTTGCCAACCCAACAATGCCGCCACCGATTACCAGTACATCCTTTTTCACGAAAAAAAATTTTGGCGAAACTACTCAACCCAAAGCTGCCTTCAAAGTAGACTCAAGCCTTAATTGGCTTTATACGAACGTTCAGGTTATGCTCTACAATCACAAAATGATTTTTTGGAATCATGGTCCAGTGACTGTCATCCGTAAGCTTTTCCGAGACCACCAATACCGCTTCATCATCATCTTTCGGTGCTTCCATCCGCGATATGCCATCCTCTACTACATATCTGCTTCCTTCGGAATGGTATAAGGTGAGTGGCTCGGCTTTGTCATCGGTAACAAAACGTGTGGCCACAATAAAGTGCCCGTTGGTCACCACCATGTTCAGGTAAGCCTCTTCATGAATACCGTGTTTTTTCATCAGGCTTTTTACATGGTGAAACGTGTATTCAAATGCATCCGTAACCGCATCAGTAGAAAATTCGCGATGCTCGGTGTTCAGCCTGTTTACCAACAGACTAAAGATATGCTCAGAGTCGGTTTGGCCTTTTATCCAATTGTAAAGTTCATCACTTAGTTGTGCGCGTATATCGCGCTTGATGCGGCCGAAGTTTTCAACACCCCCGTTATGGGCCATCAGCAATTCGCGGTATTGAAACGGATGGCAGTTCGCTTCTGATACTTCACCCACGCTGGCTGCACGAACATGAGCCAACATACAATCCGACTGAATTTTAGGCGCCAGGTTACGGAGGTTCCGGTTGCTCCAGGCTGGGTTTAACGAAACAAAGGTGGCGGGTTCATGACTGATATGATGTGAATACCAACCCACGCCAAAGCCATCGCCATTCAGGGGCTCCTCCAATTCCCTGGCGTTTATGCTTTGGTTAATGAGGGAGTTTTTGGGTTTGTAGAGCAACTCATCCAACAGGATGGAGGTACCCTTGTAAGCCATCAGACGGCACATAGCGAAGTGATTTTAAGGAAAGATAGAGGCTTTAGTGGGCAAAAACAGTAGCCCAGAGGCTAAAAATTTGTAAGTTTCCCAAATAGAACATTGATGTCAGAAATTAGCGGAATTTTGAGATTTCTACCTTCGATAATAGTCCTATTTTTGAGCGCTAAAACGGGTAAAACCTTCATTTTTAATACGAGTAAACCTGAATAATCAAGTTTTATAGTTGTATAGATTTTACTATGGAAAACAAAAAAAGACGCTTTCGCATTCGGTTCACTATTGGCAATAAGATTCTATTAGTTTTTGGTATCCTAATAGTTCTTTTTGTGGGCCTTTCAACCGCAATTTTTATTACCGGTAGTAGTATTAATACCGTGGTAAACAAATCTGCGGAGGTTGTTCGCCCTTCTAAAGATGCCATTAATGAATTTGTGTTGGCTGTAGAACGGTACCAGAAACTGATTACCAGTTGGGTGTACCTGCAAACCAACGAAGAAAACAAAAATGCTTTGCTACTTCTTGTTTCTACTGAATATCCGAAAATCAAAGAGGATATAGATAAACTGAAAGTAACCTGGGAGGTTGACAGCCAGAAAGTATTGGTGGATTCCGTGTTCATTCGATTTGATGAGGTACAGGGCTATGCCAAAAGTCAAATAATGGATCAATTGAATTCATTTGAAAGTTATGAAGATGGTATTACCAAGCTTTTAGCTGAAGATGTCCTCGCAAACACAATTAATCCTCAACTTGAAGATATCCTTGAAGATCTAAAAGCGTTGGCACAGGCACAAACGAATACCAATGAATTGGCTGATCAGGAGTTAATCAGTACATCAAAGTTTTTGAGAAATATAACATTAATCCTTGCAGCAGCATTTCTAGTTATAGCCTTGGTAAGTGCTTATCTATTGATGCGTTCCATTACGCGTCCGGTCAACTTCCTAAAAGATGTGGTGACTAAACTTGGTCGTGGAGAGCTGGTGGAAGATAAACAGACCAAATTCAGCAACGATGAGATTGGAGAAATGGCTGTGGCCATGGATAACCTGGTAACAGGATTGAAGGGCACTACCTTGTTTGCTGAAAACATTGGTAAAGGAAATTACGCGTCAGAGTTCAAGCCATTGAGTGAGCATGATGTGTTGGGTAACGCATTGCTGAACATGCGCGATAACCTGGCGGCTGTAGCTGAAGACGATAAGAAGCGTAACTGGGCTACTGAAGGATTGGCAAAGTTTGGTGAAATTTTGCGCAGCAACACCAATGATTTGGAGAAGTTATCAGATGAGATCATTGCCAATTTGGTAAAGTATCTGAAAGCTAACCAGGGTGCGCTGTACATCATGGACGATGAGGAGGGTGAGGAGCAGGCCATGTCTATGCGTGCTTGCTATGCCTGGGATAAGAAGAAATATTTGAATCATAAGATTCACAAAGGTGAGGGGTTGTCTGGTCAGGCCTGGCAGGAGGGTGATACCATTTACCTGACTGAAGTTCCTCAAAATTATATCAAGATCAGTTCTGGTTTGGGTGATGCAAACCCTACCTCAGTGCTTATTGTGCCGTTGAAAGTTAATGATCAGATTTTTGGTGTAGTTGAAATCGCTTCCTTCAATACTTTTGCCGATTTTGAAATGGAGTTTGTACAGAAGATAGCAGAGAGCATCGCCTCAACCATTTCTTCTGTTAAGATCAACGCCCGTACACAGCGTTTGTTGGAAGAGTCGCAGGAGATGACGGAACAAATGCGCGCACAAGAAGAAGAGATGCGCCAGAATATGGAGGAGTTGCAGGCCACGCAGGAAGAAATGCAACGCAACCAATCGGAAACAGAAGGCACCATGCAGGCGTTGAACAGCGCTTTGGCTATGGCCGATTACGATGTAGAAGGAAAGCTGACCAAGATCAACACCAACTACTTAAGCATGCTTGGCTACAGCCAGACTGAAGTGATGGGTGAGCACCACAGAATATTTGCTACCAAAGAAGACAAGAGCAGCGAAGAGTATCGCCAGTTCTGGCGTGACCTCGAGGCGGGCAAATCCCGTAAGGGTATTTATAAGCGCCTTACCCGTAAAGGCGAGGTGATTAATGTACGTTCATACTTTTCACCTGTAAAGAATCACAACGGAGAGATTGTACGCATCATGGAAATTTCCGTGGAGGCCTGAGAAGATTAGAAGATTTTAATCTGGTGGGTTTATAAAACCCTATAAAAGCAAAAAAGTCCCGCGCCCCGGGACTTTTTTGTTTACCTAAACCTAAACCTATGAGAAGAATTACTCTACTCAATTGGCTTAACGATTTAACATGGTAAAGGTTACATTGTTTTTTAATGAAAGTAAAAATTTTCGGATAAGTGGTGGTATTACTGTTTAAGCTTTTCGCTGAACACTTTTTTGAATTTTTCCAGCTTGGGCTGTATAACGTAGGTGCAGTATGGCGCATTGCCATTCAGGTTAAAATAATTTTGGTGGTAGTCTTCAGCCGGGTAAAAATCCCCTGCCTGGCTTATTTCGGTGACAATTGGACGGTCAAATGCCCCGGAAGCATCCAATTTGTGCTTGTAGGCGCTGGCCAGTTCCTTTTGCTCAGCAGAATGGTAGAATATGACTGAACGGTACTGGGTTCCCACATCGGCACCTTGCCGGTTTAGGGTAGTGGGGTCGTGTGTGCCCCAGAATATTTCAAGCAGTTCCGGATACGTGATCAAGGTGGGATTATAGGTTATTTGAATCACTTCGGCATGCCCGGTAAGTCCGGAAGTTACCTCTTTGTAAGTAGGGTTTTTCACTTTACCCCCGGCATATCCGGATACTACTTTTTCTACTCCTTTTACGCGCTGAAATACAGCCTCTGTACACCAGAAGCAGCCCCCGCCAAAGGTGGCTATCGCTAATTTGTTTGTCATGTTGGATGGTGTTGATTTAGTCTGCTGGGCATAACTGGTTGTTAAACCAATGAGCAGCAAAATGGTCATGAAATGTTTCATGATGTTTTAACCTTGATCTGACCAAAATAGTTTTGGTCAGATCAAGGGTTTGTCGGTTAGATTACAACTGGGTTTAGTTGTACTGCTGATAGAATGAACGGATAGCAGGCGTAAGTTGATCATAAATCGGGCCGGCAAAAGCGAGGAACATAGCCTGCGGATCGGGCGGCTGAATTTCTCTTCGCTTACACATTTCCAATTGTTGAGAAGTTAAGGCACGCTCATCACCATTGAACCTTCCCCAAGTGGTAAACCATTCGTAACGGCCCGGAAATTTGCGGTGGGTCAGTACCGCGTTGGATTTCGCATCAACCACAATCATACTTAACAGTCCTTCTGAAACAACCTCCTTTCTTACCGTGATCAGTTTTGCAGTTACGGTATTGTAGACCGGAACGGTTTTTCCATCAATCTTAGCTTCACCAACTTTAACACTATCCTTCTTCACGGTTTCTTCCTTTTCGCGTACGGTTGTGTTGCCGACACTGAAGTCATCGAATTGAAGACGCATAATTTGATCTACTCGTGGCAACTGAATATTCTGTGCTCCCTGTGGTGTATAGAATTTAACAAATCCCTGATCTGGATAATTACGGTTTACATATTCTTCAACCTTATCCTGAAAGAATCCACCACTCAGGTTGTAGCGGGTGGGGATGGCAACTTGTTCAAGAATAACAAAGGTGGTGGCTTCAAATTTTGACTTTTCCAAATACTCTACTACATCTTTAAAGCCTGGAACATAGGCGTTGGCTTCACTGAAGTTGTAAAAGGCGCGTTTGGCATCTTCGCGCGTTCCTTTCATCAAGGCATCAATACCCGAATTGTAAAGTTCTTCTGCGGCCTTCTCTTTCAAAGGTGCCATTTCATTGTAAAAGTTTTTCGGGTTCGGAACCACTTTTAAGGCGCCCGGTGATTGGCGGATAGCCTCGTACATGTTATTGATTCGCTCATAGGAAACCAAGGCGCCTTTCCATTTGGTATTTGAGTTAGAGGCAATCTGGTTCTTGGCATCGGTTTCAAGCCATTCTACTGCCAGGGGATAGCTGCTCCGCAGGGTTTCCATCGACTTCTTATGGTCGGGATTTTGGCGTAAACGACCAATAGCCTGCATTACAGCTTCATAGTAGTTGCCACGCTCATAGGCTTTCTTGCCCGATGAGCAAGCAGACAGAATCAGGACAATAAAAACAAGGATGCATAGATTACGCATGGTTCAGTTTTTTTATGCAATCTACAAATTGAGTGCCTGAATTTACGAACCTGCTGGGAAGAAATACAGGAGGATATCGTCAATGCTATCGCGGAAATTACCCCAGGAGTGCCCTTGATTGGTTTCGAAATACTGATAGGTGCAGGTATTTTTCTCGAGAATGGCTTTCATTTTCCGGGCTCCTTCTTCTGCGTCTTTAATGGTGCCGGTAGTCATAAAAACCTTTACGGGAGGATTTTCCGGATTATCGCACAAGCTATAGATGTCGGGTTTAAACCAGAATGCAGGGGATTGGATACCGGCCATCCCAAATACCTCTGGTCGCGAAAAGGCGAAGTAAGCAGCGGTTAGTCCACCCATTGAACTGCCCAAAATAGCGCGGTCGGCACGAGCTTTGGAGATGGTGTGTTGTTTTTCGATTTCAGCAATAAATTCATCAGCAATAAAATTCAGGTAGCGGCTGTTCATAGCCAGCTCCATCATCCTGCGGTTGTTCGAACGATTAACCGGCTCGCGATGGTCAATAAAAATGACAACGAGGGGTTTGATTCTCTCATCGGCAATCAGGTTATCCAGAATCACCTTCATATTGCCCAATCGTTCATGCAGGTATTCATAACCATCGGTTACATACAATACCGGGTATACGGTATCTTGATTGTAGTGGGCAGGATAGTAGATGGAGTAGGTAACCTGGTAGCCCAGTGTTTTGCTGTTGAAGAGGATATCTTTTTCCAAGGTTCCGCGGGCAATATTTTCACGGGGAATCATGATGGGATCAGCCTTCCATTCAGGCATGCGCAGCTCAGAGTTTGGGCTTCCACCGCCCACACCCGACCATTGTTGATTTGGATTATTTGGATCAACAATCCAATCGGTACCGTTGATCAGGATTTTATAATCCAGCCGTGCATCCTTCGGAAAAGAAGTTTTTAAATACCAGATGTCGCTACCGGGAATTTGCGTGCCTTGATTTTTAAATTCTTTGTCGTACCCCCAGCCGTTGAAGTCGCCCATCCAGGCTACGGTTTTTGCTTCACCCCGATAAAGGAATAGGACTGAATCGGCAAGCGTAAGCGGAATTTGATTTGACTTGATCAATTCTTGCCAGGTGTTTTCGCGAGTTGTCGAATCGGCTGAGGATAAAGAAGTGAGTGTTGTTTGCAGGTGCGAATAATCCTGTGCATGCAGGACGATTGCAACAAACCAAATGCTAACACATAGGAAAAACCTCATGCCTGTTGTTTTATGATTACTTCATCACGGTCATCAACCATTAAATTTAATAAACCGGCAATAATCATGGAAACACCTCCCGTTACAAGTATGTAAATGGTTTGTCCGTTAAAGAAATGTGTCAGCATAAAGCCCAATATGGTACCCGCAACAATTTGTGGAATAACGATGAAGAAATTGAACACCCCCATGTAGTAGCCCATTTTTTCTGCTGGCAGCGAACCCGAAAGCATGGCGTATGGAATAGACAGAATGCTGGCCCAGGCAATACCGATGCCGATCATGGAAAACCACAGCCAGAATGGATCGCTGATTAAGTAAAATGAGATTAAACCAAAGCCACCGCAAAACAAGGCAATTAAGTGTGTCATTCGTCTGCTGGTGTATTTTGCTAGTACGGGTAGTAAAAGTGCAGCTAATGCTGCAATGCCATTGTATACCCCAAAGAGATTGCCCACCATACTTGCGCCTTCGTTATATGCTTCAGTTGTTGGGTCTGTTGAATTATAGATATGGCTTGTTACAGCCGATGTGGTGTAAATCCACATGGCAAATAATGCGAACCAGGAAAAAAATTGTACGTAGGCCAACTGCACCATGGTTTTTGGCATCGAGTTGAAATCTTTGACAATATTTACGAGCCCGAGATAGGATCTTCCTTGTTTTATATAAAGCGTAGCCAGAAGATGAACAATTCCAAAAATTCCCAAACCAAGAGAAAGTACATAGAGTTCTTTCTCTATTTTCAGAAAGTAAACAATCAATCCAATTACGATAGCGAGAACAAGCAATACGGATCCTATCCTCAGGAATTTTGAATAGTAAAATGCTTCATTTTCAATTTTTCTTCTTTCTCTGTTTTTTAGTTTTTCTTCATCCCCTGGTTCCGGAGGATATTCAGTAGAGCTGAATACGGTCCACATTACCGTGGCAAACAACATAAACGCTCCGAGGTAGAATGAATATTTTACAGAGTCAGGTATTACCCCGGGTTCGTCTGAAACATTTGAAATATCAAACCAATTGGTGAATATCCAGGGAAGAAACGAGGCGATGATAGCACCTACTCCAATGAAGAAACTCTGCATGGCAAAACCAGTGGTGCGCTGAGAGGGGGGGAGTTTATCACCAACAAATGCACGAAACGGTTCCATGCTGATGTTAATGGAAGCATCCATGATCCACAAAACTCCGACAGCCATCCATAGTGCCGATGAATTGGGCATGATGCATAAAGCCACTGATGCAAGTATTGCTCCGATAGCAAAGAACGGTCTTCTTCGTCCCCATTTAGCATGCCATGTGCGATCACTGTAATACCCAATTATTGGCTGAACAATTAATCCGGTTATGGGGGCCGCAAGCCAATATAGTGCGAGGTTGGATGGATCAGATCCTAACGTTTCAAAAATGCGACTCGTATTCGCATTCTGCAATGCAAATCCAAATTGTATACCCATAAAGCCAAAGCTCATATTCCAGATTTGCCAGAAGCTGAGGCGAGGGCGTGCGATTGTTGTTGATGACATAAATCAGTTAACTGAATTAAATATTTACCAGGTTATAACCACCTCATCCGTGGTTTGTGGAATTGAAATATACGGCAATTCCCGGACTATCGGTCCTTCAGGTTGGGTGCCTACCGGATCGTAGTTGGCCATGGGTTGAAGGAAGCGGTAATTTTTATGTTGCAGCGCCTGGGCAGACTGATTTACCTGCACATTTTTCAGATCATGAAATCCATGAAAGTAGACTTCAATGGTTTTGTAAGATGATAGAAATGTTCCCTCACTTTTTCCGAACGTAAACCGGTGTGGTTGGTATACCAGCTTTCTTTTGGTGTAGTTACCTTGCTGATAGCTGAACGTTTCACCGTCATCTTCATACATAACAAAGCTGTTTTCTTTCTCTCCGTAATAGATGTGTATTTCCAATGTATCTCCCGAATCGTTAACGGTGTTGCCTGCCTTTGCACGCATGGGAATGATAGATGATTCTTTTACATAGACAGGAAGTTTATCCAATGGACAATCGGCCACAATAATTGATGAGCCAATTTGCTTTTGATCGGTATAGAAATCATACCAATTGCCTTTCGGAAGATAAACTTTTACGAGGTCTTTCGAACTTTCAACCGGGGCAACCAGTAAGGCTGGTCCGAATAAATACTGATTATGAAAACGATGATCGTAAATGTTGTGATCGAAGGAATAATCAATAGCCAATGAACGACACACCGGCATACCGGTTTGGGAAGCATCGTAAAACAATGAATACAAATACGGAAGAAGACGGTAACGAAGTTTGATGTAGTTGCGCGAAATTTCTTCTACGCGTTCGCCAAACGTCCACGGTTCCGAATCGCGGGTGTTGATCATGGTATGGCCACGAAAGAAAGGGGAGAAGGCGCCAATGGAAATCCAACGTGCAAAAAGTTTTTCATCCGTATTTCCTACAAATCCACCAACATCATATCCCGCAAAGGCTATACCCGTTAAGCCCATGCTGTTTACCAAACGCACGCCTAACAGCATATGTTCATCGTAAGCCACATTATCGCCAGTCCATACAGCGGAGTAGCGCTGAATGCCTGAGAATGCAGAGCGCGTTAAGTTGAATGGGCGTTTACCTTTAAGTAATTCTTTCGTGCCTTCATAGGTACTTCGCGCCATCTGAAAACCATAAATATTTCTGCCTCTGCGCATGGTGGATTTGTGGCCTTCAAAATCCAGCTCAATAGTTTCCGGCAGGCTATGCCCCCAGGTGGCAATTTCATTCATATCATTCCAGAAGCCTTCCACGCCAAGTGCCACATAATCTTTAAATTGTTCCTTCCACCATGTTCGTGTTTTCGGATTGGTGAAGTCTGGGAAATGGCACCAGCCGGGCCATACCATGCCAGTGTAGTTTTCGCCATCGGGATATTTAATGAATACATCTTTTGCTTTACCGTCTTCGTAGGTATGGTATCCGTCTTCCACTTTAATGCCTGGGTCGCACATCACCACCACCTGAAAGCCAAGTTTTTTAAGTTTATCAATCAAGCCTTTCGGATCAGGAAAATCTTTTTTACTCCACGTAAAGATTTTATACTGCTCCATGTAATGGATGTCGAACACAATCACATCGGCAGGAATATCCTTTTCGCGAAACGTGTTGGCAACACTGAGCGCTTCCTTGTCGGGATAGTAACTGTACCGGCATTGCTGGTAGCCGATACTCCACAGTGGGGGTAATTCCATTCTTCCGGTAAGGTGCGTGTAGTGCTTTATAATTTGCCCGACTGATTGATCGTGCATGAAGTAGTAATTCATTTCACCGGTATCGGCACCAAAGCTGGCAAAGCGGTTGTTCGATGCGCCAAAGTTGAAATAGGTTTTATGAGTGTTGTCGAGAAAGATTCCGTATGCTAGTTGATTGTGAAGCCCGATGTAAAAAGGCGTGGAGCAGTACAACGGATCTGCTCCGGTATGATAGCCGTAAGCATCGGTATTCCAATTGGTGTAGCCCTGGCCTTTACGATCAAGCGGCCCGGTTTTTTCGCCAAGTCCGATGAACCGTTCACCTTCCTGCAGTTTTTTGTGCACGGTAACCTGTTCACCATTCCAGGTGGTGCCGAGTGTTTCATCTTCATTAATAACAAGGTTATTGTTATTGAGAAAAGTTATACGAACCGGATTTTTGGAAACACGCACCTGCACGAATGATGAGCGAAGCAGAATAGCATCCTGATCTTCATGAACATCAACGTGTAGTTTTTCAGGTTCAGCAATTACACTATAGGAAAACGATTCAATGAAGGATTCATGGGTAAAGGTGATGCGCACAATGTGTTCAGTATAGAAGATAACCTGGAAACGCGCAGTTGAGGTTTCACCGGTAATTCCATTTGCGTTCTTCTGCCAGGATTTAAGCGTGCCGGTATGGTGGCTTAAGGCTGATTTGAATTTGGTCATGCGTTAATTGGTGGTAAAATTCAGCTTGAAAGTAACACCTAATTTTTTGATTGCCGCAAAACGATCAGCAACATGTTTAAGCGCAGATCACGCATTCAAGCGCTCATCATAAATGGGGTAAACAATAGGTATCAACACCTGACATTTGTCATTGTAGTTGTTAAAAAAATTGGAAACGTTTGCGGGTACGATTCCGGTAAAAAAAGAAGGATTTTTCTGATTTTCGGGTAACGTTTATACCTAAATTCAACGCGATAATTTCTATTCTACAAAAACCTAAAACTTAACATTAAATTCTATGACAAAATTTTACCTGATAAAGGGGTATTTAGTGGTTCTCCTCCTTTTCAGCTCAATGGCTGTCTGGGCACAGAGCAGAACCATTACAGGAAAGGTGACTTCCTCGGATGACGGAACAGGTCTTCCAGGGGTGAACATCCTGGAGAAGGGCACCAGTAATGGTGCAGTAACTGACGCAAACGGAAGTTATGCCATACAGGTTTCCGGTTCCAACGCTGTATTGGTGTTTTCATTTGTGGGGTATGCAACCAGTGAAGTAACGGTTGGTTCGCAAACTACGATTGATGTTGCTTTACAAACCGATGTGACTGCACTATCGGAGATCGTGGTGATTGGATATGGTCAGGTTGAGCGCAAAGATTTAACCGGATCTGTTGTATCAATTTCAGACAAGTCTTTTAACAAAGGTGTAATGGCCTCTCCGCAAGATCTTTTGGTAGGAAAAATTGCCGGAGTTCAGGTTACTCAAGGAAGCGGTGCTCCCGGAAGTGGTGCTCAAATTAGAATTCGCGGAGGTTCCTCTGTTAATGCTAACAACGATCCGCTGGTGGTTGTGGATGGTTTTCCTCTTGATAACAATGGGCCAGCTGGTATGTCAAATTCTTTGGCTACTATAAATCCAAATGACATTGAATCCATGACCGTACTAAAAGATGCATCTGCTACGGCTATTTATGGTTCACGTGCATCAAATGGAGTAATTATTATTACAACAAAAAAGGGTACTTCCGGAAAGCCTAGGGTATCCTACAATGGTCAATATTCATTGAGTCAAAATATTGGGCAGGTTGACGTATTATCTGGTGATGAGTTCAGGGAATTGATCACCGGTTTAGAAGGGTCATTTGGTATAAACGCTGCTGCAGTGGCTAAACTGGGAACTGAAAACACAAACTGGCAGGATGAAATTTACAGGGATGCTATTTCTCACGATCATAACTTAAGTGTTTACGGGACTACTAAGGATGTTCCCTATAGAGTTTCATACGGTTACACAGATCAGCAGGGGGTATTGAAAACAACCTCAATGCAACGCCATTCAATAAACATAAATGTTTCACCTTCATTTTTAGATGATAATCTTAAGGTAAACGCCAGTGTAAAAGGCATGCATAGCAAGCATAACTTTGGTGATCAGGGAGCTGTTGGTGCTGCTGTATCATTTGACCCTACTCAACCCGTAAGGAATGGCAATACAAGATATGGAGGCTACTTTACCTGGGTTGCTGACCAAAGCAATCCTAATTCTGCTCCCAATGCAATTGCACCACGGAATCCAGTGGCTATGCTTGAGTTAACAGATAACAGATCAAATGTTACTCGATTTATTGGAAATATTGAATTGGACTACCGATTTAATTTTATGCCTGAGTTAAGAGCCCACGTAAATGCTGGACTAGACTTTTCTAAAAGCGATGGGTTTAATAACGTTTCAGCGCTGGCCCCCTGGACAAGTGAGTTAGGAAGCTTAACTGATTATACGGGCGAAACTCAGTCGCGCCTTTTTGATCTCTATTTCAACTACGTAAAGGAAGTAAATAAGCACAAAGTTGATTTAACTGCTGGGTACTCATATCAAAGTTTTGAACGAGATGGATCCAACTTTAGTAGGTCTGCTGATGGATCAATTTTCTACGATTATGAGACTGATGGAGATGGAAACGAAATTCCTCGTGTATTCATCCCAAATCCAAATTACTTGATTTCATTCTTTGGTAGAGCGAATTATACATTTAATAGCAAGTATCTTTTAACGGCAACTTTACGAACTGATGGGTCGTCAAGATTTTCAGAAGAGAATCGATGGGGGTTGTTTCCTGCGCTTGCATTAGCATGGAGAATAAATGAAGAAGCATTTTTGTCAGATGTTGAATTTCTTTCTGACTTGAAGTTGAGAGCAGGATATGGAGTTACAGGACAGCAGGATGTGGGAGGAGCCTATCCATATTTACCAGTATATGTATCAAGTACAGAAACGGCTCAATATCAATTCGGCAATGAGTTTTACACCACATTCAGACCTTCTGCATATGATGAATTCTTTAAGTGGGAGGAAACCGTTACTTATAATTTGGGATTAGATTTTGGACTCTTCGATGACCGCATAACTGGCTCACTTGAATTTTATCAACGTGAATCAAAAGACCTTATTAACACCATTCCGATCCCTGCTGGTAGTAACTTCAATAATTTCTTGACTACCAATGTTGGTAATCTTGAAAATAAAGGTTTTGAACTTACCCTTAACGGTACTGCAATCAAAACCGATAAAATGGGCTGGGATCTCGGTTTTAACCTATCACATAATGTCAATGAGATCACTAAACTTACGGCAACTGATGATCCAAACTATCAGGGAATTAGTGTTGGCGGAATTGCTGGTGGCGTAGGAAATACTATCCAGAATAACAACATCGGATTTCCGGTTAATTCATTCTTTGTATTTCAACAGATTTATGATGTTAACGGCATGCCCATTGAAGGTTTGTATGTTGATAGAACTGGTTCAGGTGGAAATGTAGCAAGCAATCAATTAAATAAGTACCATTATAAGAACCCTGCTCCGCGTGTCCTAATGGGCTTGACTTCGACTTTAACTTATGGAGATTTTGATTTCTTCTTTGCTGGACGTTTAAGCATGGGGAACTATGTTTATAATAATGGTGCGGCAAACACTTTTTATGCAGCTTCATTCAACAATAATACTGCCTCGTTTAATAATTTACGGAGATTGATCAGTGATACTGAGTTTGAAGGCGTTTCTGGGGCTCAATATTGGTCAGATTTTTACGTGGAAAATGCTTCATTTTTCAAAATGGATAACATGAGTCTGGGTTATACAACTGATAAACTGCTTAATCAGAAATTGCGCGCGCGTTTCAGTTTTACTGTGCAGAATGCATTTATGATAACTGACTACAAGGGAATCGATCCGGAGGTTGCTGGTGGTATTGATAATAACTTGTATCCACGACCAAGAACATTTTTACTGGGTATTAATTTGACTTACTAATTCTTGAACGATTTGTATTATGAAAGCAAATAAATTTTTATTAACATATGTTATCACAACCTCATTGCTGATGACGGCTTGTTTAAGCGACTTGGACCCCAAGCCACTCGGGCCAAGAGTGACGACATCAGAAAACGTTTATAAGACCACAGATGATTTTAAAAGTGGTTTAGCCAAGCTCTATGCATCTTTTGCAGTCAGTGGCCAACAAGGGCCCGCAGGCGATAGCGATATCGCAGGAATTGATGAGGGTTTTGGAACATACCTTAGGGCATATTGGAACTGCCAGGAGTTAACAACGGATGAAGCCGTTATCTCATGGAATGACCAAACGATTAAGGATTTTCATTGGCATACATGGACACCTAATGATGTGTTTATTTCCGCTATGTATTCACGTATAATGTATACCGTAGCGATATGTAATGAATTTATTCGTGCTTCCTCTGGAAACGAGGATGCTGATGTTCAAACTTTTAATGCAGAAGCAAGGTTTTTGAGAGCATTGGCATACTTCCATGCATTAGATATGTTTGGTAACCCACCTTTCGTAACGGAAGCCGATAAGCCGGGCTCGTATTTTCCTGCTCAAATTGAGCGAGCTGATTTGTTTGATTACATCGAATCGGAGTTGATCGCTATTGAAGAGGAGATGGGGAATCCTAAATTTGAATATGCCAGAGCTGATAAGGCAGCATTATGGATGCTTCAGGCGAAGTTGTACTTGAATGCCGAAGTTTACGTTAACCAGACAAAATATACAGAAGCAATAACAGCTTTGAATAAGATTTTTGCTTCCGGTGCATATTCCCTTTCCTCCAATGCTGATCCGGACTTGGCATACCGGCATAATTTCGTGGCCGATAATCATACAAGCCCTGAAATTATCTTTCCTTTTACCTATGATGGCCAACGCACCCAAACGTTTGGTGGAATGGTTTATTTAATTCACGGTCCTATTAGTGCAGATATGGATCCATTGGGACGCTTTGGTGTACAAAATCCCTGGAGTGGTATCCGCACCACTTCTGCCATAGTTGATTTGTTTGATGATATTAGTGGAGATACCGACCACCGGGCCTTGTTCTTTACCAGTGGACACTCTAAGGAAATTAACGATATAGGAGTTTTTACAGATGGTTATTCCACAACAAAATTCAGAAATAGAAAACTTGATGGTACTCTTCCTGCAAATCCGCACCCGGATTTTGTGGATACGGATTACCCGATGTTCCGTTTGGCAGATGCTTACCTGATGTATGCAGAAGCAGTTTTGCGAGGTGGAAGTGGTGGTTCACTTGCGCAAGCCCTGGATTATATAAATGAAATACGCGAGCGTGCTTATGGTGACACCTCTGGAAATATAGATGGCAGCGAATTAACGCTTGAGTTTATATTAGACGAACGTGCTCGCGAATTGTACTGGGAGGGTCATAGGAGAACAGATTTGATCCGTTACGGATTGTTTACCGGTGGCGATTACCTGTGGCCTTGGAAGGGAAATGTAAAAGAAGGAACTGCCACTGACGCCTTTAGAGATTTATTTCCTATTCCTTCTGCTGATTTGGTAGCAAATCCAACTCTTGAACAAAATACAGGCTATTAATTGTGAACAAGTATTAGAAAAATTATGAAAAATATTTTGAATATAAATTGGAAAGGGATAACAGCACTGATGCTGATTCTTTCTGCCTGTGTGGAGGATACTGAAAAGCCTATATTGCCAGATCCCACATCATTTGTTGCTCCGGTATTTGTAAGTCCTGCAACTTCTACATCCGTAGAACTATTGCCCGAAAATGAAAGTTCTGTATATGAAACCTTCAAGTGGGAAATTGCTGATTACGGTGTAAAGGTTTCAGTGAAGTATGAGTTGGAGGTTTCCACTGACGATGCCTTTACTTCTCCTGTTTCATTGATTGTGGTGGAAGGCGACAGAGGTTTAGCTGTACGTGAAGTTCCCGTATCAGTAAAATTGATGAATGATAAAATGCTCGCATTAGGATTGCCGGGATTTCAAGAAGCTACAGTTTTTATTCGAGTAAAGTCGACCATCAATGGTGTTGAGAGTACACCCCTTGTTTCTGGTGTAGTTGAACGTACAGCAAAGACCTACCAAACCAGTGACTGCGGAAATTATTGTACAGTTGGTTTAATTGGTGGTGCAACAACTGGAAGCAACGATACCGGCTGGAATAATGACATTGATATGCACTTGATGGATGCAACAGGGGTTGATAAAAGCACATGGACAACCACAGTTTATCTATATGGTGGATTAAATGTGAAGTTTAGAGCACAGGACTCATGGGATGTGAATTGGGGAGCGAGTGCTTTTCCAACTGGGACCGGCACTCAAGGTGGGCCTGACATTCCGATTTCTACCTCCGGATACTACAAGATAATTTTTAACGATCAGACTGGCGAATACAGTTTTACTGCTGCAGGGTCTACCGTTTTCACTACAATCGGAGTAATTGGATCCGCAACAACAGGAAGTGATGATACAGGATGGTCAACCGACATTGATCTTGCGCAAGATCCAAATGATCCGCATATTTGGACTGGCACCATAACGCTTTTCGAAGGGGCAGCAAAGTTCCGTGCAGAAAATGATTGGGCAAACAATTGGGGTTCGGATACTTATCCTTCAGGTTACGGTGTTGGTAATGGTCCAAACATTCCGGTTTCTGTGGGTGGCACATATTTCATTTGGTTTAATGATGCCACAGGAGAGTATTTCTTTGGACCAACAGCAAATGCGAATCCTTACGCTTCTGTGGGATTAATTGGTTTTACCCTAACGGGCAATGATGATGGTTGGAATTCAGATGTTGATTTAATACAAAACCCTTCAAATCCTTATAAGTGGTCAAAGATCTATAATTTATTTGAAGGGTCTGGCAAATTCAGAGCTAACAATGATTGGGGGGTAAACTGGGGTGCGTCAGGATTTCCTTCAGCTATTGGTGTTCAAAATGGAGCTGACATTCCAGTTCTTGAAGGCTCATATTTTGTTACATTCAATACTTTAACAGGAGAGTATAAATTTTTGAAATAGTATTTTATCGGATATTTTAACATAGACCAAGACTGTAAAGTCTTGGTCTTACTTTTATCACTTATGCGAAGGTTCTGCTTATTACTTACATTACTTATTCCTGCTTTCTTAAGCGCACAGGATAAAGTCAGTATCAATCCAACTATCTCACCTGCTTCATTTCAACCAGACGATGAAATCACCGTAACCTATGATGTTACTGGAACCACCCTTGCATCATTAAGCAACGCCTGGGCATGGGTTTGGATACCCGGTAAAAATATTGATGCCAGGTATAATGTTAATCCTGCAAACGCTACAGCTGATCCAGCTAAGTTCACCAAGGTTATTGAGTCCGGAAAAACGCTTTTTCGCCTTACATTTAAGCCGCAGGATTTTTTCGTTCAGCCAATTTGCCTGGAGACTCAGTTAGGTATATTGATAAAAGCCAACGATTGGAGTGGTGGCCAATCAACGGATTATGTTGCAACGATGACTCCATTGACAACTTGCTTCCTTGTCGAATTGCTTTCTCCTTCTGTTAACCCGGTGTTTATAGATCCGGGAGAGGATCTATTAGTTGAGGCTGAATCCTCCGAGGTTGCAACCTTCATTTTATATGTGGATGGTGTGCCTGTTGATGAACAAATGTCCATAACGGATTATTCATTTTCTTACTCCATTCCTCAGTCCTCAGGATTATATGCTGCTAGTTTAGTAGTTGAAAATGCAGAAAATGATACGACCATAACATTTAAGTATATGGTTAGTTCTCCTTCTGTAGAGTCACCTCGTCCCACAGGGATCATCCCCGGTATTAACTACCACGATGATGCTACCAAAGTAACGCTTTGCCTGTGGGCACCAGGAAAAAATTCTGTTTATGCACGTGGCGATTTCAGCGATTGGGATGTGCTACCTGAAAATCAAATGAAACGCGATGGTGAATACTTCTGGTTGGAATTATCAGGATTAACAGCTGGTGAGGAGTACGCCTTTCAGTATCTGGTAGATGAAAGCGTCTGGGTGGCCGATCCGTATGCCGATAAAATTCTTGATCCGGATGACCAGTATATTCCGGAAACAACATACCCGAATCTTAAGCCTTATCCACAAAAGGCCTTACTGGATCAATGGTATTTCAACCGGTTGTCTGTTTTTCAAACTAACCAAACTCCGTACGAATGGCAAGCCACCGATTATGTGCGGCCACCAAAAGAAAAATTAGTTGTATACGAATTGCTGATACGCGATTTCTTTGGATCGGAGAATCGGAACTATCAGAATCTTATTGACACATTATCATACCTTAAGCGTTTGGGCGTAAATGCCATTGAGTTGATGCCCATCATGGAGTTTAACGGCAACGACAGTTGGGGGTATAACCCAACGTTTATGTTCGCGGTAGACAAATATTATGGCACCAAGAATAAATTAAAAGAATTTATCGATGTCTGCCATCAAAACAACATGGCTGTTATCCTGGATATTGCCATGAACCACCAGGATATTCCGAATTCCTACGCGATGATGGATTTCAATTTCTCAACATTCCGACCTACTGCGGATAATAAATGGTTTAATGTTACAGCTCGACATCCATTTAATGTTTTCTTTGATATGAACCACGAAAGCAGTTACACCAAGACTTACCTGGATACGGTAAATTATTATTGGTTGAATGAGTTTAAAATTGACGGATATCGATTTGATTTATCGAAGGGCATGAGTAATGTGAATTACTGCACGACACCTGATTGCAATACCCCAGCTGAGGTATCGGCCTGGTCTGGATACGATGCAAGCCGGGTGGCCCTTCTTAAACGAATGGCTGATAGAATTTGGGAAAGCTTTCCCGAGGCTTATGTGATTCTTGAGCATTTTGCCGCCAACAACGAAGAACGTGAATTGGCTGAATACCGCGCGGGCGAAGGTAAAGGGATGCTGTTCTGGGGCAATCTTACTCATGCCTATAATGAGAATACGATGGGCTATTTCCCTCAATCGGATATTAGCTGGGTGTATCATGGTACACGTGGGTGGTCTGTACCGCATGTTGTGGGTTACATGGAAAGTCATGATGAAGAACGCCTGATGTATAAGAATTTGCAGTTTGGTAACAGTTCAGGTAGTTACTCTGTTAAAAATTTGCCAACAGCGTTAGATCGCGTAAAAGCTGCCTCAACGTTGTTTTATACCATACCGGGCCCTAAAATGCTTTGGCAGTTTGGTGAGTTGGGATACGATGTGTCCATTGATGAGGGGGGTAGGGTTTCACCCAAGCCAGTGAAATGGGAATACCGAAGTGATTACTCACGCTATAGGTTGTACCAGCATACTGCCGATTTGATCCGTTTGAGAAACACCTATGATATTTTTACTGAAGGTGATGCTACATTGGTGGCCGGAACAAATCCTGTTAAACAGTTAACGCTAAAGAATAGTCCGTATACAACAACACCAACAGTTCCGGAAGATATGAACGTTCAGGTGGTGGTGAATTTTGACCTCACCATTCGTACGGCAAGTGTTGCTTTTCCGCACACCGGTACCTGGTACGATTATTATGCATTTGGCGAGCCGGTTAACGTGACCGCTACGCCATTCAATATCTCACTAAAACCAGGTGAGTATAAAATTTTTACTGATGTGGAGATCACCAATCCTTTAATTACATCGACTGAGAATCCGTTGGCGGAAGTGCAGGTTTCAGTTTATCCTAATCCGGCAAGTGATGTGTTGATGGTAAATTCAGATAAACCAGTTCGAAGTTTAAAATTGGTTACAGCGAATGGTGTGACGCTTTTCCCTGAACGTATAGATTCAACTACCTGGGATTTGCGTGATGTGAAGGATGGGTTTTACATTGTGGTAGTTGAGCACTATGGTCTCACACAGCGATTGAAGCTTATTAAGCAGTAATTATTTGATCATGCCTGTCATCCTGTCCACAGGACTCCTTTGGAGAGTGGGTCGAAGGGTGGCAGCGTTGGTCATTATTCCTCTTTAAATACCTCCATTGCATCAAGCGCCTGAAAGTTAAAATCGAATAAGGCCATGTTTTCCCAGGGTGAGCCATCGGTAGCTTCTTCACCTTTATAGGCTACCCACTCCGGTGCCCAATAAGCAAGCCCGAGTCCACGGGGGGTGTCGTGCATGATTTTACGCAGTTGCATCATAAAGTCGTGTTGACCTTTCTCTGTTGCTGGATAGCCATTTATGAGATGTTCAGTTAATCCTACCAGGTTATTTGTCCAATCGTTCCATTGTAGCGTAAACGGATAGCCAGTTTCGGCCAGAATAATGTCTTTATCAAAATTGTTAGCCAATCCTGTTAGTGAATTCCTAACAACATCTAAGGATTTCTCATGCCAACGGGGATAGTACGAGAGCGCAATAATGTCGTAGTCTACCGCATGGGTTTTTAGTTCATTATAAAACCAGTCGGCACCTGTAATGCCGGCATAGTGCATCATGATTTTGGTAGATGCAGAAGCATCTCGAACCGCTTTTGAGCCTTCTTTCAGTAATTGAATAAAATTATCCCGGTTATCAATTTGTCCATCTGGCCATAGTAATCCGCCATTGATTTCATTTCCGATTTGGATGTACTCAGGATTCAGAAGCGTAACAATTTTTTTTGTGTAATTGTAAACACTGTCTTTAAGATCAGTCAAAGATAAATCCTTCCAGGCTTCGGGTTTGGTTTGTGTACCAGGGTCTGCCCAGGTATCGGAGTAATGTACGGTTAACCAAATATCAAAACCAAAATTCCTTAGTTCTTCAGTAAACGCTTCAACCTCATCCAATCCTGAATGAGTTGTTTCTGGCGAATGCCACAACCTAAGCCGTATGGTGTTGCAACCGGCTTCTTTTAAAATGGTGAGCACGTCCTTGACTTCACCCGATGCATTCTTAAACTGCGTTCCGGCATTTCTGATTGCGGGCAAAAATGAGATGTCAGCAGCACGAACTTCAATAGCGGTCGACTCAGGTTCATTGGGTTTATTCGAATTTTCATCGCAGCCCTGAAGAACAGAAAATAAACTCAGGAATAACCACTTAACATATTTCATTTTAATTTCTTCTCTTATTACCGTTGATTGAGTAAAATTAACATCTTAAAGTTAATTCTGATTATACATGAAAGCATTTCCAAAACTTAGCTTGTTGGTTCTATTGCTGTTGTTCAGCCTGGTTGTGTTAGCTCAACGCAACACCGATGTTTATGTGGACAAGAATGGTGTAATGCGTTGGGGAGCTAGTAATGAGGAGGTTAAGGGTTTTGGTGTGAACTATACAACTCCGTTCGCACATGCTTATCGCACAGCAAAGAGGTTGGGTATTGATGTTGAAAAGGCTATCGATCAGGATGTGTATCATTTTGCCCGTCTGGGTTTTGATTTATACCGTGTGCATGTGTGGGATACTGAAATCAGTGATACGCTTGGAAATTTATTGGAGAATGAAAATCTGCGGTTGTTCGACTACATGGTGAAAAAAATGAAAGAACGGGGAATGAAGTTTGTGATTACCCCGATAGCCTTTTGGGGTAACGGTTGGCCCGAACCGGATGAACCAACCCCCGGGTTTTCAAGAAAGTATGGTAAGGATGCGTGCCTGACCAATCCCGAGGCAATTAAAGCACAGGAAAATTACCTGGCCCAGTTTATCAATCATGTTAACCCATATACGGGTATGGCCTACAAGCATGATCCCGATATTATTGCTTTTGAAATTTCCAACGAACCACATCATCGCGAAACAGAAGCAAACGTTACCGCCTTTATTTCCCGAATGGTGAAATCCATGCGAAGTACCGGATGTAAAAAGCCAATCTTGTATAATATCTCCCACAGCATCCATTTGGTTGATGCTTATTTTAAATCTGGTATTCAAGGTGGCACATTTCAATGGTACCCTACCGGGCTGGGGGCGAGGCACGAGTTGGGTGGAAATTTATTGCCGAATGTTGATCGTTATAGCATTCCATTTACCAATCATCCTAAGTTTAAAAGTTCCGTTAAGCTTGTGTATGAATTTGATGCTGCCGATGTAGGTCGTTCATATATCTACCCGGCCATGGCAAGGTCATTTCGTGAGGCCGGTATGCAAGTGGCTACGCATTTTGCGTATGATCCAACCTACATGGCGTATGCCAACACGGAGTATGGTACGCATTATATGAACCTGGCTTACACACCGCAGAAGGCCATCAGTCTTATGTTGGCATCGGAGGTTTTTCATAGAATTCCTATGTACAAAAGCTTTGGTCGGTACCCTGATAACACTTCGTTTGATGCCTTTCGGGTAAGCTATGAAGAGGATCTAGCTGAAATGGTAACGGATAAACAGTTCATCTACACCAACTCAACGGATACTAAAGTGCCAGCTGCGGAGAAACTAGAGCAGGTTGTGGGCAGCGGTAACTCTGCTCTTATAAAATATGAAGGAACAGGAGCTTACTTTTTAGATAAACTTGAAGATGGCGTATGGCGATTGGAAATAATGCCAGATGCGGTATGGATTAAAGATCCCTTTATTCGAACAAGTTTGAAGCAGACGATCGCTGTAATTAAATGGCGGGAGTGGCCAATGAATTTGAATTTGCCTGATCTGGGCAAGGAGTTTGAGGTGCGTGGATTGAACGAGGGAAATTCACTAACAGGAAAAGCCGCAGCGGGTAATATCAAAGTAAAACCTGGAACCTATTTATTGGTCCGAAAAGGTATTGTTACTGAAAAAAAATCAACCGATCGATGGAAAAATATTTTTCTTGGTGAATTTGTTGCTCCATCCGCTACCGTGAAAGATGTGCACGTTGTCCACGAACCGATACATGAAATATCAGCCGGAGAAGCCCATACCGTTACAGCAAAAATTGTAACTCCCGCTGAACCAGAAGCCGTTGACTTGCATGTGTGGGCAGGATTTCGACCTGAGGTAATCAAGATGACGCGTGCTAACGGTTATTCTTATACGGCTACAATTCCTGCAGAAAAGGTTCAGCCAGGATTTCTCCGGTATTTTATAACTGTAAAAGAGAATGGGCAGCATTTCACTTTCCCATCCGGTAACCAAACGCATCCGTTTGATTGGGATTTTCATGGAGATGAGGGGTATCGTGTAGCCGTTTTGCCAGAAAAAAGCCCCGTTTACCTTTTCAATGCAGCGACAGATTCCGATCAGTTATTGCGGCAATGGGTGAGGGGTTCGGCAGTTATACCAACCGGTCATGAGGGGCAGGCAGTGGTGGTAGTAAATATTGAGCAATTGTTTAGGGAAGACCCTGAAGACAAGTATAAAGAGCGCATTTACGATTACACCATGAAGTATTGCTTCGAAAGAAAAGTTTCAGCCCAAAAAACCTCGTTAACTTCAGCCAGGCAACTTGTATTTCGTGGCAGGTCGTTAAACGAAAAGCCGTGTCCGATTCAGGTAGCATTAGTGATGAAAGATGGAACTTCATATGGAACAGTAATTGAGCTAATGCCCGGCTCGCGTGATTATGAGGTACCTTTAACATCACTTAAGAAGGTAAAAACGGTAACGATGCCGCGACCTTACCCGACATTTTTGCCGTACTTCTTTGAGCCGACTTCCTCAACTGCCTTTTCAATGGAGAAAGCAGAGAGTCTTCAGATTTCAATTGGGCCGGGTATACCGGAAAATCAGTTAAAGAACAGGCATGGAATTGCTATAGAAAGTGTTTGGGTAAAACCCTGAACTTACTTTTTAGCTTTCTTTTGCGATGACTCCCGAATGATCAGGCGTGTTTTTAAAATCTTCGTTTCCGGTGTGATGTCCTCATCATCTTTCTCCTGCTTTTCGATCTGGCGGATAAGAAGTTTAGCGGCTTCCTGACCCATTTCGAAACCTGGTTGGTCAACCGAAGAAAGCGGTGGATCCATCAGCGAGCTAAAGAACCAGTTGCTGAAACCAACAAGGGCAACATCATCTGGCATTTTCAAACCTTTAGCTTTAATGGCCTGCATGGCGCCCATGGCAGCCGGATCGTTGGTGGCAAAGATGGCATCAGGAGGATTTTTCAAGCTTAGTAATTTTTCCGTTGCCTTTTTCCCTTCTTCAATAGTACCTGAAGGACATATGGCTACCAATTCTTTGTTGAAAGGCATGTTGTGTTCTTTCAATGCTTCTTTGTAGCCTTCCAAACGTTGCTTGCTAATCTCCAGGTTTGGCGGCCCTTCAATGTGTGCAATGCGTTTACATCCCTGATCAATCAGGTGAAGCGTAGCTTCTTTGGCTCCAGTAAAATCGTCTACAATAATTTTACTCGCCTGGCCGGTATCATATACCCGATCAAAGAATACAATCGGAACACCCTTGGCCAGCATGGATTCAATGTGATCAAAGTTTGTAGTCTCACGCGATACGGACATGAGCATGCCATCTACGCGGCTGTTGAACAGCGCTTTGATATCGGAAATCTCACGGGTTTGCGATTCGTTGGATTGGGCCAGGATAACATTATAACCGGCACTGTAGGCTACATCTTCTATGCCGCTGATAACGGTAGAGAAAAAGAAATGAACAATCTCGGGTATGATAACACCAATCGTGTTGGTTTTGCTTTGTCGGAGGCTAAGGGCTACAATGTTGGGTTGGTAATTTAATTTTTCGGCCAGTTCGTTCACGGCTTTTTTCGTATCCGGGCTAATATCCGGGTGGTCTTTCAAGGCGCGTGAAACTGTGGAAGGAGAAATGCCTAGCTCTCTCGCAATGTCTTTAATTGTTACCTGGTTGTATTTCATAAACTAATCTAACTCCAAAAATTCGTGACTCACTCAGGGGGACAAGTTACAATAATTTTTTGCAATCGTTTGCATAACAATCCTGCCTGTTGCGGTAACTATAATTCTTTCTGATACGCGTAATTACAATCGTTAAACCTAAAACATTTAAAAACTAAAGCTAAGTTTAAGGCAAAATTTATTTCTGATTACTAAAGTTGCAAGCCTGTGGTTGCATGTATTTTTGATTTAGACGGAGTGATTGTAGATACTGCCCGATACCATTTTTTGGCGTGGCAAAAATTGGCGAAGGAGTTAAATGTAGAGCTAACCAGCGAGCTTAACGAGCGCTTAAAAGGAGTAGGTAGAATGGAGTCGCTTAATATCATTTTGGAGTTGGGTCGTTTACAGCGCAGCGACCTTGAAAAGGAGGCTTTAGCTACACGTAAAAATGGGTGGTTTGTGGAGTTTATCGAGGCTATGAAGAAGGAAGAAATTTTTGATGGAGCAACGGAACTGTTCGCTGAGCTTAAAGCTCATGGTGTTAAGGTTGCCTTAGCTTCCAGTAGCAAAAATGCGCAAACCGTTTTAAAGAAATTGGAGATCGGTAATTATTTTGAGGCGATTGTAGATGGTAATATGATTGCCCGCTCTAAACCTGATCCAGAGATTTTTTTAAAGGCGGCAGGTATGCTTCAGGTAAATCCGAATGAATGTGTAGTAGTGGAAGATGCTGAAGCTGGAGTTGAAGCTGCCATTCGTGCGGGAATGAAATGTGTGGGAATAGGAAAGAAGGAACAATTGCATAAGGCTAATCTGGTTGTAAATCGGATTGGTCAACTGAACTATCAACTATTAAATAACCTCTGATCACCATGAAGGATTATTTCAAACATCATCCGTGGCACATTATTGAAGAAGGATTCAATCCGCACTATAACAAAATTGCTGAAAGCGTTTTCAGTATCGGTAACGGACGGATGGGGCAACGTGCCAATTTTGAAGAGGCCTATAGTGGTGAAACGTTACAGGGAAGTTATGTGGCAGGCGTTTATTATCCTGATAAAACCCGGGTAGGGTGGTGGAAGAATGGTTATCCTGAATACTTTGCCAAAGTGTTGAATGCACCTGCTTGGATTAGCGTGCACGTTACGATTGGGAATCAAAAACTGGATCTGGCCACTTGTAAGGTGGAAGAATTCAAACGCATTCTGGATATGAAGACAGGTTTACTATCACGGGCGTTCATAGCCACCCTTGCTGATGGTAAGCGATTGAAAATTGACGCGAAACGTTTTTGCAGCATGGCCAGGGGAGAGGTGGGTGCTATCCGATATGCCATTACCCCGTTGAACTTCTCATCGAAAGCCACTTTGTCTTTGTATATAGACGCAGATGTCAAGAATACTGACTCTAACTACGATGAAAAATTCTGGACTGAGGTTTACAAACATGCGGAGAAGGGTGAGTGCATAGTAACAGCTGAAACGAAGAAGACCTTCTTTCATGTGTGCTCCGGCATGCGTTATTACATTCAAGAGGAGGGAAAAGAAGTTAAAGGAAGAATCAATACAGAGTTACGTGAAAAATTTGCGGGCAATGTCATTCAGGTCGATCTGAACGAAGGAAAAGAGTTGGTGGTATACAAGTATGCAGCTATCCTATCTTCTGAAAATCATCCAAAGGAAAAACTGGTATCGCATTGTCAATACATTTTGGGTGACTTGCAGCAAACGGGTTTCGAAAAACTTCTTGCTGAGCATGAGGCCGTATGGGAACATAAGTGGAATGAATGCGACATTACCATTGAAGGGGATGTTGCCGCCCAGCAAGGAATACGGTTTAATATTTTTCAACTTACCCAAACCTATACAGGTGAAGATCAACGCTTAAACATTGGCCCAAAAGGTTTTACCGGAGAGAAATATGGAGGCAGTACCTACTGGGATACGGAAGCCTATTGCCTGCCTTTTTATTTAGGCACATCAGAACAGAAAGTGGCGCGAAATCTTTTAGTGTATCGGTATAAGCATTTGCAGAAGGCTATCGAGAATGCACAGAAGTTAGGTTTTAAAGATGGCGCAGCACTCTATCCTATGGTTACCATGAATGGGGAGGAATGCCATAACGAGTGGGAAATTACCTTTGAAGAAATACATCGGAACGGGGCGATTGCCTATGCGATCTACGATTATATCCGGTATACCGGTGATGAGGGTTACTTGATTGAGTACGGACTGGAAGTGTTGATTGGTATTTCCAGGTTCTGGGCTCAACGTGTTAATTGGTCGGAAGACAAAAAGAAGTATGTAATGCTTGGCGTCACCGGCCCGAATGAGTATGAGAATAATGTGAATAACAACTGGTACACAAATTACATCGCTACATGGACGCTGTCGTATACTAAAGAATCGCTTGCCTATGCTAAGTCGAGAGACAGCAAGGCATATAAGGAAATTATGACCAGGCTAAACTTTAAAGATGAAGAACTTACTCAATGGGAAGCTATTATCAACCAGATGTATTTTCCTGAAGATGCAAAGAGAGGCGTCTTTCTTCAGCAAGATGGTTTCCTGGATAAGGAACTGATGAGCGTTAGTCAATTGAAAAAAGAAGATCGACCATTGAATCAAAAATGGTCGTGGGATAGAATTTTACGTTCATGCTTTATCAAGCAGGCAGATGTATTGCAGGGCTTGTATTTTTTTGAAGAGCGTTTCGATAATGAAACCATCAAGCGCAATTTTGATTTTTACGAACCCATGACCGTGCACGAATCGTCTTTATCGCCTTGTGTGCATTCCATACTAGCCGCCAAACTTGGATACGAAGAAAAAGCGTACGAGATGTACCTGCGTACTGCCCGTCTTGATCTAGATGATTACAATAACGACACCGAAGATGGTTGTCACATTACCAGTATGGCAGGTACTTGGTTGAGTGTAATCAAAGGGTTTGGTGGCATGCGCGTGGTTAAGGGCCAACTTCAATTGAACCCCTTCATTCCATCAAGATGGGAGTCGTATACATTTAAAGTGAAGTTCAGAAATAGTGTAGTAAGAGTTGAAGTCCGTAAAGATTCTCAATGCGCTTTTCTTGAAGCTGGTGATCCGCTGACGATTCATATCAACGGCTCATTAGCGTCATTGCGTTAAACAAGATCATGCTTTGTGCAACTGTTGCGCCTTGAGTTGCACATTTATTATAAGCCGCAAACGTTTGCGAAGTCGTTTCCGAAGAAAATTGACTGCTTTTTGAGGCTATTTTCTTTCAATTTCGGAAACAAAAGCCCTATATTTAATAGAAGTATAACATACTAATAACCTGTTTAACACTTAACCTTAACACTTCTTAATTATGAGAAAACTCTATCTGTTAACACGAGGGTGCCTGCTAGTTCTTTTAATGCTTGGCGCTTTCACATCATTCGCGCAGCGAACCGTTACGGGCAAGGTCACGGCATCCGATGATGGCAGTGCAATTCCTGGCGTGAATATTCTGGAGAAGGGAACCAGTAATGGAACCACTTCTGATGCTGACGGCAACTATTCTATTTCAGTTGGGTCTGATGCTACGCTTGTCTTTACGTTTGTGGGTTTCGCCACGCAGGAAGTGCAGGTTGGAAATCAAACGACAATTAATGTTGCACTGAACTCAGATGTAACGGCATTGTCAGAAATTGTGGTTACAGGTTACGGATCTCAAGATAAAAAGGAGATCACGAGTTCCGTTGTTTCTTTGACTACAAAAGAATTTAACCAAGGTAATATTAACGATGCAACCCAATTGCTGCAGGGCAAGGTTCCAGGTCTAAGTATCTACAATCGTGGAGGTAACCCGAACTCAGCAGCTACAATTCGGTTGCGTGGTATTTCAACAGTTGGAGCAAACACTCAACCCCTCGTTGTTATTGATGGTGTAATTGGAGCTTCTCTTGATAACGTTGATCCAAATGATATTGAATCAGTAAGTGTTCTTAAGGATGGTTCTGCAGCTGCTATCTATGGAAGTCGTGGATCCAGTGGTGTTATTCTTGTAACAACCAAGCGAGGCTCAAGCAGAGGAGGTGTTGGTGTTAGCTATAATGGATACGTATCGGCAGCAACGGTTTTGAGGAATCAGCCAGTTATGTCAGCCAGTGAGTATGTAGATGCGGGAGGAAATGATCTTGGATCGGTAACTGATTGGCAGGACGAAGTAACAAGAACAGGTATTACTAATGTCCATAATATTGCAATCTCAGGCGGAACCCAGCAGACAACCTTCCGCATGTCCACTAACTTTCGTCAGGTTCAAGGTATTTTGGAACGTTCAGGGTTTGACCAGGTTAACACACGCGCAAATCTGAATCACAAAACACTCGATAATAAACTTCAGGTTGACCTGAATATGTCGCTCACCAATAGAAATAGCGACTTCTCATTTAATGAGGCCCTTCGCTACGCGGTTTTATTTAACCCAACTGCTCCAGTTCGCTTTGATAATGGAGAGTTTTATCAGGCTATTTTATTCGACAACTTTAACCCGGTTGCCATTATTGAGCAGAATATTAATGAGGGCAAGCGCAAGAATTTGAATTACAATGCTAAAATTGATTACGGCATTACCGATCAGATTACCCTTACGGCAAATTATGGTCAGCAGTATGAGAACAACCTTAATGGAGAATATTACTCAAGAAATTCTTTGTTCAGAGGTTTGAATCGTGGTGGATTGGCCCGTAGGTACACGTCTGACAGAAGTTTTACGTTGTTTGAAGCTTACGGTACCTACTCGAACACATTCAACAAAGTAAATCTTGATGTTTCAGCAGGATACTCATATCAGCAAGATCAATTTGAAGATATTTTTATTGAATTGGGTAATTTTCCAAGTGATGAATTGGGATACAGGGCTCTCGAAACTTCAGGTGATAGAATTTCAGGTCTTGCTAGTTTGGTTAATATTAGCAGTAGTGTTTCGCCAAAAAATAGAATCATTGCTACATTTGCTCGATTCAACCTCACATTTGATAATGCAATTTTCATCAACGGATCGGTAAGAAGGGAAGGTTCTACTAAGCTTGGTGAAAATAATCGGTTTGGAATTTTCCCTGCTGTTGGTGTTGGTGTTGATGTTAATCGATATTTAAGTTTAAATAATTTTGATGCCTTAAAAGTACGCGTGGGTTATGGTATTACTGGTTCATTGCCTAATGAGTCAGGACTTGCGCAGGATCTTTATACCTACAACTTTCAAGGCGGTGGCAGTGTTTCGAAAGTTCGTGATGCTAACCTTGATTTAAAGTGGGAACAAAAGGCTGAATTGAATTTTGGAATTGACTTTGGAATTGGGGGGAAACTTTCTGGTGCGCTGGATGTGTACACAAGAAAGATTAGCGACTTTATTTTGGAGCGAGATGTTGATGTTGCCCTATATCCTTCTGGAAGAAGATTCGAAAATGCTGGAGAATTAAAAACAACTGGTGTGGAGTTAAGCTTAACCTATGGATCGATTGATTTTGGTCAAATTAAATGGACACCTGGAGTTGTACTAAGCTCGTATAAGACTACGCTTGAATCCTTTATTATTGACCAACAAACGCGAGCTAACTTGGGTGCCCCAGGTCAAAACGGTACCAATATGATCCGCGTTGCCGTTGGTGAGGAAATTGGTCAAATATGGGGTCCTGTATTTGATGGTGTAAACGAAGGCAATGGTACACCGATATTTGCTGATTTAAATGGCGATGGTCAAGTAATTGCCGATCAGGGTTCTGCACTCTTACCTAATGGTGATTTTAAAAATCTCGGCAGTGGTATACCGGCACTTGAGCTTGGCTGGACAAACCAGATTACCATAAAGAACTGGGATATTAATGCTTTTTTCCGTGGTGCTTTTGGTCATAGTTTAGTCAATAATTTTAGGGCCTTTTATGAGCCTATTGACCTAGGAGCGATCAATTCATATAACCGAATTAAGACAGATAAGGCAGTGGATGGTTTAACCTCTGCACAGTTTAGTTCACTTTATGTTGAAAAGGCCGATTTCTTCAAGTTAGATAACTTGACGGTTGGTTATAACTTCAATACCTCGTCAAAATTAGTTCGAAGCTTTAGGGTTTACGCTAACGTTCAGAATGCTTTTGTGATTACCAAGTACACGGGTATTGATCCAGAACCTGTATTGCAGGACTTTGGTTCGGTAGATAATGGTGCTTTTGAATCAACCACTCCGGATGTACTATCACCTGGTATTGATAGACGGAACAGCTATTTCACTGCCCGCACATTTACGTTCGGTGTTAATATTGGATTTTAATTGTTAAAAAGTAGAGTGATATGAAAAACTTAATCAGATATACACTTTTTTCGACCCTGCTCTTTACCGCCATATCTTGTGATTTGGACGAAGAGATTTTAGGTGATTACACAAAGGAGTTTGATCCAGCGAATCAGGGAGTAGGTATACGGAATAATGTAAACAAACCTGCTCCAAATGATGGATTATCTGCTGCATTTACCCGTGTATTGAATGGAACAGCGAACCATGGAAGTTATTTTTCAGTAACTGAAGTATCTACCGATGAGGTGGTTATTACACAGAAAGGTGGCGATTGGTTCGATGGCGGTATTTGGCTGAATATGCATCGACATAATTTTTCACCTACGGTGGGCGGAATAAATGGTGCTTGGGTAGATACTTATGGCGGAATTTTTCAATGTAATGACCTCTTGACTGATCCGGAAATTTCTGATGGAAACCGGGCACAATTGCGTTTCTTGAGAGCTTATTTCTACTGGAGGTTGATGGATCTTTTTGGGCGGGTTAAAATTGTAACAACGCCTGGCGTTGATGTGCCTCAGTCCGATCGTGAAGACGTATTTGATTTTATTGAGTCGGAATTACTTGCGGCTATCCCGGATCTTCCGGAAGGAAGGGGCGAGTATTCACGAGCTAGTCAAGGAGCTGCTTATGCACTCTTGTCACGTCTCTATCTTAATGCAGAGGTTTATACAGGTGTGGCCATGTACGATGAAGCCATCGCGGCAGCAGATGAGGTTATTAATTCCGGGGTTTATGAATTGTCTCCGAGCTATGCTGCAGTTTTTGCACCTGATAATGTTGATAATATAGAGCACATTTTCATTGCACCGTTTGATGAAGCCACTGGGACAGGAATGAACATCGCTCAGATGACCCTTCATTACCCTAGCCAACTTACCTTTAGATTGCAACAACAACCATGGAATGGTTACTCAACTCTTGAGGATTTTTACAATTCATATCAGGATGGTGATGAGCGTAAAGAAAATAACTTTATTGTTGGACCTCAAACTGATGTTAACGGTAACCCAATTCTAGACTTGGCTTTTGATCAGGCTGATCAAGATGGGGCGGAAATAAACTATACACCTGAAATAAATGAATTAGCTCCAAATGGCTCCCGTCAGGCTGGTGCAAGGCTTGGTAAGTTTAGATTTAAAATTGGACAGAGTCCTGAAATGGACAATGATTTCCCGCTTTTGCGTTACGGTGAAGTATTGCTTAATAAAGCTGAAGCTTTAGCCAGAAAGAACGGCTTTGGTGATGCAACTGCTTTGGGTCTAGTTAATCAACTTAGAGATCGGGCAGACGCAACCCCGCTTGGAGCGCTCACTGAAGGTGAATTGTTAGCGGAGCGTGGCCGTGAGTTATTCATTGAATCTTTGCGTAGAACTGACTTAATCAGATTTGGAGCTTGGGGTAACGCTTGGTGGGAAAAAGCTTCACATGCAAATCCAAACTTGAATGTGTTCCCAATACCGATAGAACAAATAAATGCCTCAGCGGGTACGCTAACGCAGAATCCAGGGTATTGATTCGATAACTTTTTTAGTATTTGATTGATTTCAATAGCGTCTAACTTTGTTAGACGCTATTTTTATGCCATGAAAAATTTCTGGTTCCAGGTATTACTACTTGCATTGATGATAGCATCCTGTAAGGAGCCGGATAATCTCAAGGATCCACTTTTTGTAGATTTTACTAATCGATCTGGAATCAATTTTAACAACTCCTTGCAATTCACTGAGGAACTCAATCCATACACATACAGAAATTTTTATAATGGTGCAGGAGTTGCAGTAGGGGATATTAATAATGATGGTTTGGCTGATATTTACTTTGCTGGAAACCAGGTTGATAATAAACTATTTCTGAATAAGGGCGGATTTCTCTTTGAAGATGTTACGGAAATTGCTGGCGTTTCGTGTTCGGGTTCATGGGCCACTGGGGTAACTTTTGTTGATATAAATGCTGACGGCTTTTTAGATATTTATGTGTGTAAGTCAGGAAGTCCTGATGCTCCTGTACGGCATAATGAACTTTTTATTAATAATGGTAATCTTACCTTTACAGAGAAATCAAAAGAGTATGGTTTAGATGTTGTCGGACTCTCTGTGCATGCCGCTTTTTTCGACTATGATCGTGACGGTGATCTGGATTGCTACTTGCTGACTAATTCTATAAAACCTGTTGGTAACTATGATCTCATAAAGGACCGAAGGAAAATCCCGGATAGTCAAGGTGCTGGGAATAAATTCTTTGTTAATGAAGAAGGACGATTTAAGGATCGTACATCAGAAGTTGGAATTTACAATAGTGATATTGGATTTGGTTTGGGCATTACATTGGGCGATTTTAATGCTGATGGTTGGACGGACATCTACATATCAAATGATTTTTTTGAGCGGGATTATTTATATCTGAATAATAAAAAGGGTGGCTTTGTAGAGTCTTTACCTGATTTTTTTGAATCGATTAGTATGGGTTCAATGGGTGCTGATTTCGCTGACCTAAACAATGACGGTTTCGCTGAATTGTTTGTTACCGAAATGCTTCCTGATTCGTTGAGTAGAAGGAAGACTAAAACTGTATTTGAAAGTTGGGACAAATTCCTATTGAATATACACTCAGGTTATCATTACCAGTTACCAAGAAATGTACTTCAAAGACGTTTAAACAATGGGAAATACGTTGAAGTGGGCAGATACGCAGGTGTTGCTGCAACTGAATGGAGTTGGGGAGCTTTGATTTTTGATATGAATAACGATGGTTTGCGTGATATTTATGTTGCAAATGGCATATCTAAAGACTTGCTTGATCGTGATTACTTAACTTATGTTGGTAATGATGATAATATACGAAAAATAATGGCCAGTGATCAAGATGTTATTCATACACTCATTAGCAGAATGCCTGCTGGTGCCGTTTCAAACTATGCTTTTAACAATCAAGGGTTCCTTAAATTCGAAAATAAATCAACAGAGTGGGGGCTAGGTGCTCTTATGTTTTCAAGTGGTAGTGCATATGGTGATTTTGATAATGATGGCGACCTTGATTTGGTCGTTAATAATATTAATGAACCTTCCCGAATATTCAGGAATAATACCCATAGAGGAAACTACCTAACAGTTGTACCTCAAATGGACGGGTTAAATCGTTCTGCCATAGGTGCAGAGGTTAGGGTGTATTCAGAAAACAAAGCGTTCGTAGGTGATAATTTTATGGCTAGAGGCTTTCAAAGCTCTGTCCAGCCAATTGTATTTATTGGTTTGGGTAATGTTGCTACTATTGATTCTCTACTTGTAAGATGGCCTGATATGAGTCGAACTGTTTTATATAATGTTCCGGTAAATCAACGACTTGAAGTGAAAAAAAATAGTGACAAGAATCTACAGGGGGAGGAGGGTATCATTTCAGGGATAAGCACAATATTCAGTGGGAATGTTTTCTTGAGAGCTGAATCAAATAATTTATTCCGACATAAAGGAAATGGGATGAATGATTTTAATCGTGACAGATTGCTCCCGATGATGTACAGCAATGAAATGCCATTTATTGCGCGTGGAGATATAAATGGTGATGGAATTGATGAAATGTACATCGGTGGAGGTAAAGATCAAAGCGGGGGATTTATCCATTATAAAGAAGGAAAGTTTGAGTTTAAAGCTGTCCAGGATGCGGATAAGTACAAGACGTTTGAAGAGACAAGAAGTGTGTTATTTGACGTTGATGGTGATGGTGATCTCGATTTATATCTGACTTCGGGAGGCAGGTTTTATTCCAAAAGCTCAAGCAATTACATGGACAAATTATTGATTAATCAGGGTAAAGGAAATTTTTATGACTCCCCTCATCCGTTGCCATTCAGTGAAAATATATCCACCAGTGTTGTGGTGCCTATAGATTTTGATCAGGATGGAGATCTTGATTTGGTTATTGGCGCGCGTTCTCATCCGTTTAATTATGGAATAGGTGGAGGTGCGCTTTTATTTGAAAATGATGGACAAGGAAAATTTAGTGATGTTACAAAAAGCTATGCGGAATCTTTCTATTCATTAGGTATGTTAACCGATGCCCTTGCAACCGATTTTGACAATGATGGATGGATGGATTTAGTTTTGGTAGGCGATTGGGAGCCTATTAGACTTATAAGGAATACCCAAGGTAGTTTTATCGATGTTACAGATAAATACAACCTTAATTCAACCCAGGGCTGGTGGCAATGTATTACTTCAGCCGATCTGAATGGAGATGGTCGCCCTGATTTTGTTGCTGGTAATCATGGTTACAACTCATTCTTTAAAGAAACAGATAAAATGTATGTTCATGATTTTGATGGAAACGGTGCTGTTGAGCAAATTTTTTGTACCATGGTAAATGGCAAATATTATCCCTTTGCCGATAAGGATGATTTGACGGCCCAAATGCCGGGTTTGAAGAAGAAACTATTGTATTACAAAGACTATGCTCAGATGTCAATGGATGATTTGTTTAGTCGATCTTTGCTAGATCGGGCTAACTATTATGAGGTAAATATGCTCGCTTCGGTTATGCTGCTATCAAATGAATTAGGATACGAGGTTGTTAAACTGCCTGCCGAGGCTCAATATTCCCCTATTTATAGTTTAAAAGTGGCCGATATAGACGGTGATGGCATTATGGATTTATTGGCAGGAGGAAATCAATATTTCGTAAAGCCTCAGTTTGGCAGGTATGATGCTTCTCAAGGGTGGTTTTTTAAAGGTAGATTAGATCGTGGCAAATTTCACCTGGATGATGGGTTTAGCTTGGGTGTTGAGGGACAAATACGCGATATTGAGGTTTACACCAGCAAAGAGGGTACATATATTCTATTTTCAAAGTATGATGATGAGTTGGAAATTTATAAAGTTAATCGGTAGTGTATTGGTGATATTCATGATTGGGGGATGTTACCAATCTGATTATACAAAGTTGGTGAAAGAAGAGTTGGCTAAGGGAGTTCGCCAGGATTCAATATTACTCGGATTAAGCTTCGGAAATACCAGAAATGAGTTTTATGGTCGATGCTTTGATTTGAATAAAAAGCAATTGGTTTCCCAAGGTCCGGACAATGCCTCTGTACAATATGTCTGGAAAGATTCACTGGTACATGATGAACCAACTGATATGAGACTCTTATTCTATCCTGGCTTTGATGAACAGGATAAAATATCAAATATGGATATGGAATTTAGTTATTTGGGATGGGCACCTTGGAACACAAAACTTCAGTCGGATTCTTTAGAAATAAAGGTAAGGCAACTACTCCTTATGTGGTATAAGGGCAATGATTTCGTCATGGCTAATAGCGATGATGTGGAGTTTCCGGTTAAGGTGGATGGAAATAGAAGAATCATCATCTTGATTAAAGATGCCCAAACGGTACGGGTACTGGTTCAGGATATCCTACATCCGAAATTTATGCATTCAGTTACGAAGGAAAAATTTGATGATAAATGAGGTCTGGCTTTTTATATTTGGCTCGTGTAGTTATTAGTATTCTTCTGCTTCTTTTTCATACTGACTGTGAAAGATTTGCAGGTCAACAAAAAAATACTCTATTCGAATCTGTATCACCAGAAATTTCGGGAGTTACATTTAAAAATGTATTAACCTTTGATCATCAGTTTAATATCTACACATATCGGAATTTTTACAATGGAGGAGGTGTGGCATTGGGAGATGTTAACAACGATGGTTTGCTTGATATTTATTTTACTTCTAATCAGGGCTCAAATAAGCTTTATCTGAATAAGGGTGATTTTCAATTTGAAGATATTACCGAACAAGCAGGCATGGCGGGAAATAAGGCGTGGTCGACTGGTGTCAGTATGGTTGATGTTAATGGTGATGGCTGGCTTGATATATACGTGTGCAATTCCGGAGATGTTGAAGGCGATGATAAAGAAAATGAATTGTTTATTAATAACGGTGACTTGACCTTTACCGATCGTGCAAAGGAATGGGGCGTTGATGATAGGGGGTATACAACCCATGCCGTATTTTTTGACTACGATCGGGATGGCGATCTGGATTTGTATATACTGAATAACTCCTATCAAGCTATTGGAAGTTTCAACCTTCAAAAGAATGAACGGCCGAAACGTGATTCGTTGGGAGGCGACAAGCTTTTGATGAATGAAAATGGGAAGTTTATTGACGTTAGCGAGGAAGCAGGAATATTCGGTAGTATAATTGGTTTTGGCTTAGGAGTAACAGTTGGTGACATAAATAAGGATGGATGGCCCGATATATATGTCTCCAATGATTTTTTTGAACGGGACTATCTCTATATCAACAATACGGATGGTACTTTCAAAGAATGCTTGACTGAGGAAATCAATTCAGTTAGCGCAGCTTCAATGGGCGCTGATCTGGCAGATATAAATAATGATGGTTGGTCAGATATTTTTGTAACAGATATGTTGCCTTTTGATTATGGGAGATTAAAAACTGTGACCACATTTGATAACTGGGACCGATATCAATATGGTGTAAAAAATGGCTACCATCACCAGTTTACACGAAATACGCTGCAGGTAAATAATGGCAATAATACATTTAGCGAGTTGGGGAGATTGGCTGGTGTGGAAGCAACTGATTGGAGTTGGGGAGCGCTGATTTTTGATATGGACAACGATGGACTCAAAGATATTTTTGTTGCTAATGGAATATATCAGGATCTAACGAATCAAGATTACCTGCAATACATTTCAAATGAAGAGGTTATTCGTTCAATTGTAAGTGAAAATGGAGTGGATTATCAAAAGTTAGTGGAACTTATCCCTTCAAACCCCATTTCTAATTTTGCTTTTCAAAATAATGGTAATATTCAGTTTACGAATATTACCAAATCTTGGGGGCTGGATAGTCCAGGATTTTCAAATGGATCGGCTTATGGTGATCTTGACAATGATGGTGACTTGGATCTGGTTATAAATAATGTTAATGAAACAGCCTCATTATTTCGTAACCATGCAAAGGAGATTCTCCCTAATAACCGCAGTCTTCAATTTGAATTGGTAGGTGACTCATTAAACCGAGCTGCTTTCGGAGCTTCAATTATTGTAAGCCACAAAGAGCATTTGTTTTACATTGAACAAATGCCTAATAGAGGCTTCCAATCTTCTGTAGATCCTCGTCCTGTTATAGGCTTAGGTGCCATTGATACAGTTGAACGTATTGTGGTACAGTGGCCTTACGGTACAATAACAGAATTATTTGAAGTGCCAACGGATCAGCTTCTGACATTAAATATTCGTGAAAGTAAGATAGATACATCTTCTAAAGCCGTAAGCTATAATGATCCGTTGTTCAAGTCTGCCACTATTCCGGGATTGGAGCTTAAACATACTGAGAATGATTTTGTGGATTTTGATCGCGATAAGTTGTTGTTTCATATGTTAAGTAATGAAGGGCCACGCGTGTCGAAGGGAGATATTAATGGAGATGGTCTTGTTGATTTGTTTATAGGTGGGGCCAGGGATATTCCTGGTAAGATTTTTATTCAAGTGAATAATGGAGTATTTAAGGAAATAGAACAGCGTGTCTTTGTAGAAGATAGGTTATCGGAAGATCAAGGTAATGTACTCTTTGATGCTGATGCAGATGGGGACTTGGATTTATACGTTTGCAGTGGTGGGAATGAATTTTCTACGAGTTCATCAGCTTTATCTGATCGTCTTTATTTTAATGACGGTAAAGGTAACTTTAGCCGATCTAGTCAGCTACTGCCGACAAAGCAATTTGAAAGTTCGTCAGTTGTAAAGGTAACGGATTTTAATGGAGATGGTCATTTAGATCTATTTGTGGGTATTCGATGCACGCCATTTAAATATGGAGTTCCGGTAAGTGGCTATTTGCTTCAAAATAATGGCTTGGGCTTTTTTGAGGAAGTTACCGAGCGAATAGCTCCAGATTTGAAAAATATTGGAATGATAACAGATGCAACATGGGCTGATGTTGATCTTGATGGAGATGATGATCTTGTTTTGGTTGGGGAGTATATGCCGATGTCAATATTTTTAAATGAATCGGGTAAATTCATTAATAGAACAGAGTCATTTGGACTCTCAGATTATTCAGGCTGGTGGAACAGAGTAGCTGCTGCCGATCTTAACGGAGATGGGTATGTTGATTTTGTTGTTGGAAATCATGGGTTGAATTCCAGGTTCAAAGCATCTCCATCTAAACCCATCACCATGTATGTTAATGATTTTGATAAGAATGGTACAATGGAGCAAATAATCTGTATGTATTATGAAGATAAGGATTACCCAATCGTTTTACGTCACGACCTAACAAGTCAAATCCCTTCTCTAAAAAAGAAATATTTAAAATATGAGAACTTCAAAGATCAGAAAATCGAAAGCATATTTGATGCTCCAACACTTGCTGAATCGATTGTACTTCGAGTGAATTTATTACAATCAGGTGTTTTTATGAATGATGGAAGTGGTAAATTTATTTGGAGAAGTCTACCAATTGAGGCGCAGTATTCTCCGGTATATGCAATACATGTTTCTGACTTCGATAAAGACGGATTCCCAGATCTTTTACTGGGTGGTAATCTGCACCGGGCAAAGCCAGAAGTGGGTCGATACGATGCTAGCTATGGACTTTATCTGAGAGGTGACGGCAAAGGTGGATTCACTGCTATAAAAAGTGAGCAGTCAGGGGTTAAGTTTGATGGAGAGGCACGTGATTTCGTAGACATTGATATAGGTGGTAACGCTTATCTATTGGTCATTAGAAACAACGAACCTTCATTGTTATATCGCATTGATGGGAATGAGTAAGAAAAGTATTCCGATATTTTTTCTGGCGGTAATATTATCCGAAGTACTTGTTTCGTGTAAATTTAAGGAAAGTTCATTGCCCGCAGCTTTTACTAAGATTTCACCATCGTATTCTGGAGTTAGTTTTTCAAATCAACTTATTGAAACCGATGATTTTAATGTTATAGAGTATTTATACTTTTATAATGGCGGAGGGGTTGCGGTTGGTGATATTAACAATGATGGATTACCAGATATTTATTTCACATCAAATCAAAGCAGCAATAAGTTATATCTAAATCGTGGAGGTTTCCGATTTGAGGATATTACAGATAAAGCTGGGGTAAAAGGGATAGGGAATTGGTCAACCGGTGTGACAATGGTTGATGTGAATGGCGATGGATTGTTGGATATTTATCTTTGTGCGGTGGGCGGATATAAAGGATTTACTGGGCAGAATCAACTACTTATCAATAACGGTGATCTTACGTTTAGTGATCAGACTGAACAGTATGGACTTTCTTTTCAAGGATTTTCAACCCATGCGGTTTTTTTTGATGCAGACAATGATGGTGACCTTGATTTATACCTCTTAAATCATTCTGTGCATACAAGTCGCTCATATGGTAAATCTTCCTTGAGGTTTCAACATGATACTAAGGCGGGGGATAGATTCTATTTGAACAATTTAATCCCAACCGGGAAAATAGGATTTACTGAAGCTAGTAAGCAAGCGGGTATTTTAACTAGCCAAATCGGTTACGGGCTAGGTGTTGGTATTTCAGATTTGAATAATGATGGATATGCCGATATATATGTCGCCAACGATTTTCATGAAAATGATTATTTATATATAAATAATTGCAATGGTACATTCAGATTGGATACTGATATCAGTCTTCCACATACCAGCAGGTTTTCTATGGGACTTGATATCGGAGATGTTAATTTGGATGGCTGGTTTGATATCATTACACTCGACATGTTGCCTCGTGATGAGGCCGTACTGAAATCGTCTGCAGGAGAGGATCCGTATGAGATAGTACAATTCAAGCTTAATTTTGGATATGGCTACCAGGTTTCGAGAAATACCTTGCAACTTAATCAAGGGCTTCAGCATAACGGTCAATTAGTATTTAGTGATATAGCGCCTTTGATGGGAGTAGAAGCAACAGACTGGAGTTGGTCGCCCCTTTTTGCAGATTTTGATAGTGATGGTTATCTTGACTTATTTGTAGCAAATGGCATAGTGAAAAGACCTAATGATTTGGACTACATCAATTACATTTCATTAGACTCAGTTCAGTTAAATTTTAGCGATGCACAGCTAATAAGTGAAATGCCTTCTGGTAAGGTTTCAAATTATTTTTTTAGAAATGATTTAGGTGACAGTTTTGAGAACGTAACATCTAAATGGATTGGAGCTGATGATTCTTTCTCAACTGGAGCTGCTTATGCGGATTTAGATAATGATGGAGATTTGGATCTAATCATCAACAATGTTAATGATGTGGCTACATTGCTAAGAAACGACATCGTTTCGCAGAATTATATACACGTAAAATTTGATGGGAATGAAGCAAATCGACACGGAATCGGGGCAAAAGTCATGGCTTATGTGGGAGGGAAGAAAATTATTCGTGAACTTCAGTCATCGAGAGGTTGGCAATCTTCTGTTGAACCCAAACTCCATTTGGGGTTAGGCTCTGCTTCAATTATTGATTCTTTGATTGTAGTTTGGCCGGGAGGAAATTATCAAAAACTCTTCAACGTCACCACAAATCAATCGTTGACACTACATGAAAGTAATGCATCCCCTGGTTGGAATTATGGGTTAAAGAAACAAAAGGTATTTCTGAAGCAAGATTCAGTACTGGATTTTACTCACCGGGAGAACCCATTTGTTGCCTTTGAACGTGAACGGTTGTTGCCCAGTGCTGCAACAACACAAGGCCCTGGACTTGCTGTAGGTGATGTAACGGGTGATGGATTAGATGATGTGTTTATTTGCGGAGCATCAGGTCAGGCCAGTAAATTATATATCCAAACGGAATCGGGTAGGTTTAACTCTGTGCATGAAAGTCTCTTTGCTCCATCAGCAACAGCCGAAGATGTTGATGCACACTTTGTTGATGTAAATAATGATGGAGGATTAGATATACTTGTTGTAAGTGGAGGTCAGGAGTGGTTAGAAGATACAGAATACCTAAAGCCCAGGCTATATCTGAATGATGGATCAGGTTCCTTCCGATTGGATCCTGATGCGTTTCCAGAGATATATATTCACGGATCTTGTATTGAAGCCTATGATTTTGACAAAGATGGTAATGTGGATTTATTCATAGGAGGAAGAATTGAGGCGGGTAAATATGGGGTGTCTCCAAGGAGCTATCTTCTAAGGAATGATGGAAGGGGAAAGTTTATAGATGTATCCCAAGTTGCATTGCCGAAATCGAAATTGGGAATGATTACTGATGCCTGCTGGCATGATGTAAATGCCGATGGATTAGTTGATTTAATCATTGTTGGGGAATGGATGCCAATTACTATCCTCCAACAAACCAAAGCGGGAAAATTTGAGGATATGACCGAAAAATTCGGCCTTGCTAATTCCCAGGGTTGGTGGAATACAATTTTTAAGCGCGATTTGAACAAAGATGGGAGTTTTGAATTTTTGGTAGGGAATGCTGGCTTAAATTCAAGACTTAAAGCCTCTGTTGACAAACCTGTTGAATTATTTGTGGCAGATATTGATGGTAATGGAAGTCTTGATCCTGTACTTACATACTACAATGATGAAGAACGCTATCCTTTTATCTCTCGTGATAATTTGATTAAGCAAGTTCCTTCTTTAAAGAAGAAATTTATTAAATATTCTGACTTTAAGAATGTAAGAATAGAGGATATATTGGAGGCCGACAACCCGATTGTAATTCACAAAAAAGCGGAATTATTTGAATCCGTAATGCTATCATTTGGAGATCAACGAGCAGTTATTGCCTCCTTGCCTATTCAAGCGCAATCTTTTCCAATATTTTCTTTTTGCGATTTTGATATTGATAAAGATGGTGATTTGGATATTCTTATCGGGGGTAATTTGTATGCAGTTCATCCAGATATTGGAAGATTTGATGCCGGACATGGTCTAACATTATTGGGTGATGGGGAGTTGGGGTTCAAAGCATTTCCAATTTCGCAATCAGGTTTCTATGTACCTGGGGAGGTTAGAAGGATAAGTAGGATAAGATTGGCAGATAATAAGGAAGGAATTATTGTAGGTAGAAATAATAATTCAATTTTAATATTTAAATAATACTCCATGCAAAAGCTTGTTCTTGCAATCATACTTACATTCTGGGTAGTCTCTCCATTATTTTCACAATCTAATGCCTGGCATGTATCGGCTACCAACATCAACCCCTCTAACTACTATGGCGTTACCGTAGCCAACGGCATGGTCGGTATAGTGTCTTCGCCAGAACCGTTGCGCGTGAAAGATGTGGTGTTGAATGGTGTGTATGATAACTATCAACGCGGTCGTGTTTCTAATATTCTAAAGTCTTTCAATCATGTTAACATGAATTTGGATGTGGATGGACAACGGATCAACGGACGTACTATAAGCAACTATCAACAGACCCTCGACATGAAAAAGGCAGCCTTGATAACTACCTTTGATGTGGGCGATAAGGTTTCAGTACGACACACGTTAATGGCACTTCGTCATTTACCCTATACCTCGTTAAGTATCGTTACGATTTCCGCGAAGAAGGATGTTAAAATCACCCCAATGAGCGTGATCGAGGCACCCGATCACCTGGCGGACGTGAGAAACTATTTTAGTGAAATTGACAGGCCGCATGTTAAGATTCCCTTACTAACCTCAGTGGCAAAAAGTCCATCGGGCAAGCATACGGTAGCAGCCAGTAACAGCTTTATTTTTTCAGAACCACATGGTCAGGAGCCACAATTAATTCATGAAGATTGGGATTACAACATGCACCTGGCCAAATTCCACAGGAATATGAAAGCAGGAGAGATCTACACCTTTAGTATCGTTTCTTCGGCTGTTTCAACCGCACATTATGCCGATCCGCATAACGAAGCTGAACGGTTAAGTGTATACGCCATGCTGGAAGGCACGGAACGTTTGCTTACGCGACATGAAGCGGAATGGGAAAAGTTATGGAAGAGTGATATTGTAATTGATGGTGACGAACAAGCGCAACGTGATGTTCGGTTTGCGCTGTATCATCTTTATGCATTTTCGCGTGAGGGCACAGCCTACTCGCTTTCACCTATGGGGTTAAGCGGATTGGGCTATAACGGTCATGTGTTTTGGGATACAGAATTGTGGATGTATCCACCCTTGCTGGTGATGCAACCCGAGATTGCGCGTTCGCTATTGGAATATCGATTTGAACGCCTTGAGGCGGCTAAGCAAAATGCTTTTTCTCACGGTTACAAAGGCGCCATGTTCCCATGGGAATCATCGGCTGATGGTACAGAGGACACTCCAGTATGGGCACTTACCGGTCCATTTCAACATCATATTACTGGTTGCATCGGTTGGGCTTTTTGGAAGTATTACCAGGTAACAAAAGATAAAACTTTCCTTGCTGAACGTGCCTACCCTGTATTAAAAGAAGTGGCTGACTTTTGGGCTAGCCGGATAGAGCGCAAAGGTCCAGGACAATATGAAATCAATAACGTAATCGGTGCGAATGAATGGCAAGAGAATATCGACAACAATGCGTTTACCAACGGCATGGCCATAACGGTTTTGAAATACGCCACCCAGGCAGCAACCTTGTTGGGCATTAAGCCCGATCCGGATTGGATGCACGTGGCCAATAACATTCCGATACTCAAGTTCCCCGATGGTGTAACCAGGGAGAATGCCACCTATGATGGGGTTATGATTAAGCAAGCGGATGTGAACTTGCTGGCGTTTCCGCTGGATGTAATTACTACGAAAGACCAAATTGAAAAAGACCTGAAGTATTACGAACCTCGTATGGCGCCCGATGGGCCTGCTATGGGCAATTCAGTTTTGGCCACGCTTTATGCCCGTTTGGGAAATCCACAAAAGGCACATGAGTTATTTGTTAGATCATACAAATCCAATGAAGTTCCGCCTTTTGGCGTGCTGGCTGAAACGGCCGGTGGCACTAATCCATACTTTGCCACCGGAGCTGGAGGGATGTTGCAGGCCATTGTGTTCGGATTTGGCGGTTTGAATATTTCCGATCAGGGTGTTACCCAGATAAAAACCAAATTGCCGTCATCGTGGCGTTCATTGGAGATTAGAGGTGTAGGAGTAAATCGTCAGAACTACGTGGTGAAATGATTATCTTTGTTTGATTTTTTGAGCAGTTATGAAAAGGTTCATCGTATTCATCAGCATTGTTGGTATAGTACTCTCCTGTGGAAAGAAGGATGATGTGGCGTTTGATCCGGGAGAGGTTGATCCCGGCCATCTGCATCGAACGATGAAGAAGATTACAGACATCATCGTGCATGATATCTTTTCTCCGCCTGTGGCCAGTCGTATTTATGTGTATTCAAGTATTGCAGCTTATGAAGCAGCTGTGCCGGGCAATCCAAATTTTGTTAGCCTGGCCGGACAGCTACACGGTCTTGAAGAGCTACCCAAACCCGATTCAGCAAAGCAGTATTGTTTTGAATTAGCATCTGTGCATGCGTTGGCGATTGTTGGAAAGGCACTGATTTTTTCTGAAGCAGATATGCAGGCTTTTCATGATCAAACGTTGGAAGAATTTAAGAAGTCAGGAATGCCAAAGGTCATGTATGAGAATTCCATAGCCTATGGCTCAGCAGTAGCTAACCATATATTGGAATGGTCTGGAAAGGATAATTATAAACAAACACGGACATTTGAAAAGTATACGGTTCCCTTGAACGATCCGGGAAAATGGAAGCCAACACCACCGGCTTACATGGATGGTATTGAGCCGAGTTGGAATAAAATCAGAACGTTTGTTATTGATTCTGCGAGCCAGTTTGTACCAGAGCCCCCCACGCCATTCAGCACCGATGTTAATAGTCAGTTTTACAAGGAGGCACTCGAAGTTTACGAAGCAGTAAAGAGCACCAATGCTGAATATGAGGAGATCGCCAACTTCTGGGATTGCAATCCATTTAAAATGAATGTGCGTGGTCATGTTATGTTTGCCACCAAGAAGATTTCACCTGGCGGCCATTGGATCAACATCACCAATTTAAGTTGTAAGCTAGCCAACCGGGATTTTTTTGAAACAGCAGAGGCATATGCTATGGTTTCCATTGCGTTAGCCGATGGCTTTATAGTATGCTGGGATGAAAAGTACCGAAGTAAATTGGTTCGTCCTGAAACGTTTATCAATCAGTATATCGATGAAGATTGGTTGCCCTTATTACAAACCCCACCATTCCCGGAGCACACCAGCGGCCATAGCGTAATTTCAACTTCGGCAGCGGATGTATTGACTGCTTTGTTTGGTGATAATTTTCATTTTGTTGATTCTACCGAGTTGGAGTTTGGGCTACCAGCCAGAACGTTCTCCTCCTTTAAACAAGCATCAGACGAAGCTGCAATCAGCCGGTTATATGGTGGCATCCATTACCGGCCAGCCATTGATGAAGGTGTGAAGCAGGGGCATCAGGTTGGCGATTGGGTTTTAACCCATGTTCGTACGCGTAAGGATCAACTCGCCTGGAAGGACAAGCCTTAAAAAGGATTCAGCATAAATCGCTGGTAATTCCAATCTTTATTTGATATTTTAAGCTGATTATCCGATCAGCTTATGAAGCGTTCTCCAGTTTATGTTATCCTTCTTCTACTGGTAATTTCTTGCCAGAAGAAAGAGGCTGTAGTTCAGGATTTTTATGCTTCCGATTTGTTTCGGGATGTGCAGTTGGCGGCTGTTTTCCCTGATTCTAAAACCTTTGTGGATTGTGTTCCCAGAAAACCGCTGTCTGAAATTCAAGATGAGTATGCTGTTGAAAGAAATGAACCAGACTTTGATCTGAAAGCCTTTGTACTGGAACATTTTGATACCCCCGTTTCGCCAACAACCAACTTTCAGGCGGATACTTCACGTTCGGTTGAAGAACACATCATGGCACTTTGGCCAGTGCTTACCCGCCAGCCTGATGACAATAAACCTGGATCTTCATTGATCACGCTCCCACAATCCTACATTGTGCCGGGCGGCCGATTTTCTGAAATTTATTATTGGGATAGTTACTTCACCATTCTTGGGTTAAAAGCTTCCGGTAGAACGGACATGGTTGAAGCCATGGCCAATAACTTTGCCTATCTCATCGATTCAATCGGTTTTATTCCCAATGGAAACCGACAGTACTATCTGAGCCGTTCACAACCTCCGTACTTTTCCTTGATTGTAGGTGTGGCCGTGGATGGAAACGATGAGAAGTTACTCAACTACCTACCTGCACTTCAACGTGAATACGATTTCTGGATGAAGGGAAAAAACGAGTTGAAAAATGCTGGTGATGCATCCTTACGTGTTGTTAAGCTTGATGATGAAGTTGTGCTTAACCGATACTGGGACAACGATCCGCGTCCCCGGCCAGAAGCGTTTAAAGAAGATGTACACCTGCAACAACAATCCGGTCGTGATGCAGAGGATCTGTACAGAAACCTGCGTGCTGCGTGCGAATCAGGTTGGGATTTCAGTGCCCGATGGTTTGAGCCTGGACAAGGATTGGAGAGTATCCGCACCACTGAACTGATTCCGGTCGATTTGAACTGCTTGTTGTACTACCATGAATTTATGTTGCAGCGTGCCTATGCGTTGAAGGGTGATGTCGAAAAAGTTAACTTGTACGCAAAGCTTGCTGAAAGACGAAAAGCCGCCATCTTGAAATATATGTGGAATGATGAGGCAGGTTATTTCTTTGATTATCATTTTCCTACACAAACCCAATCAATCATTCCAACATTGGCCGGAAGTTTTCCGTTGTATTTTTTCGTGGCTGATCAGGAACAGGCAATTGCCGTGGAGCAAAAACTTCAGTCTGAATTTCTTGGCCCGGGCGGGTTGCGTACAACATTGAATGAAAGCAAACAGCAATGGGATGCACCCAATGGTTGGGCTCCCTTGCAGTGGATTGCTTATAGAGGCTTAAAGAATTATACCCAGGTATCAACAGCAGATACTGTTCGCTCCCGGTGGCTGTCAGTTAATACGCGGGTGTATAAGGCCACTGGTAAGATGATGGAGAAGTACAATGTGTCTGATATTACGCTGTATGCCGGTGGTGGAGAATATCCGAATCAGGATGGCTTTGGCTGGACAAACGGTGTATACATGGCCATGACAAAAGATCAGGATTGGACATTTTTTGGATTGCAGAAATAATTTGAACTAGTATTCACAATATAATTATGCGTAAGCAGCTGTGGGGAATTGATTTGGGAGGTACAAAAGTGGAAGGGGCGATTATGACTTCTTCCAGCAGTAAAGAGACTATCTTTCGCGACCGTGTACCAACGGAAGCTAACCTTGGTTATGAGCATGTGCTTCATCAAATAGGCAAACTGGTCGACATGATGGAGAAATCAGTCGGCTACCGCCCTGACTCAATTGGCATTGGAACCCCGGGCACCATGGATCCGCATACCGGCTTGTTTAAAAACAGCAATTCAACAGTGTTGAATTTTAAGCCGTTGAAGCAAGACCTGGAGTCCTTGCTAAAGATGAAAGTGATTACAGCCAATGATGCCAATTGCTTTGCTTTGGCTGAAACCAGACTTGGTGTTGTGCAGGAAAGATTTCCAAATGCCGAGGTGGTTTTCGGTGTGATCATGGGAACCGGGTGTGGCGGTGGTATTGTGGTTAATAATAAGGTTATCAACGGCTTACAAGGAATAGCGGGCGAGTGGGGACATAATTTTCTCGATGAGTCGGGCGGCCAGTGCTACTGTGGAAAGATTGGATGTGTGGAAAACATTATTGCTGGTCCTGCTCTGGAACGTTTTTATCACCAGCAAAGCGGACAGGTTTTGAAGTTGAAGGATATTTATGACCGGTACCAGGAAGGCCGCGATCCCAAAGCTATACAGACTATAAACCGGTTGCACGAAATGTTTGGTAAAGCCTTGAGTGTAGTGATCAATATTCTTGATCCGGATGTTATTGTAATAGGAGGAGGTGTTGGTAACATTCCAACATTATATGACAAAGGTATTGAACACTTGAAAAAATATGTATTCAACGACCGGTTTGATACACCAATTGTAAAACCCATGTTAGGTGACAGTGCAGGTGTATTCGGTGCTGCATTTCTTACAGAAAATTAATAAGCATGAAGCGTATAGCGGTTTTAGGCCCCATTCCCCGAGATCATATTGTAACGCACAATGGTGATTTAATACAAAAATGGGGATGCATTACCCACCCTGTCATAGCCTTGTCCATCATGGCAGGCGAGGAGCTTGAGATTTATCCGGTAGCACATGTACGAAAAGTTGATGTAGATAATGTGCGGGAAGTTTTTTCCGGATATAGGGGAATTAATATGAAGTACATAACCTCCAAAAATGATCAGGGTGATATCATCAGTCTGAAGTTTCTAGATATGAATAACCGCATGGAACGCCAAACCGGCTTCATGGATCCGATTTTACCTGAAGATGTGAAGGATATTTTGAATAGTGATGTATTTGTGTTTGTTCCAATAAGCGATTATGAAATTTCCTTAGATACGTTAAAGTACATTAAAAGCAAAAGTAAGGGCACCATCATATTTGATGCACACGGCCCAACTACAGCCTGCTTGTTTAATGGCGAGCGTCAACGCAAATTCTGGATTGATCGCGATCAGTGGCTACCGTATATCGATGTATTGAAGATGAATCTGGAAGAAGCACATGCTTCCTGGTTTAAAAAGGAATACGAAACCAGTGACTATACGGATACTTCTCATCTCGATCGGGTTGAGTTACTGAAGTTTGCTACGCATTGCCTGAATCATGGTGTGCAGTGTGTATATATCACAGCCGACTCAACCGGTTGCCTTGTATACTATAAAGAAAAAGATAAGGTGATTGAAACAATGGTTCCGGCCGTAAAGGTAAAGGAGGTGATTGACACTACCGGTTGTGGCGATTCATTTGCCGGAGGTGTGGGGTATGGCTTATTAGAAGATCCAACCAACTACATCAAAGCGGCTCAATATGGAAATACATTAGGTGCGCTTCGCACACAGGGAAAAACGTTTAATGTATTTAAGCCATTGGCGGAAGTGAAGGATATTATGCGCAACACCTACGAGGTGTAGCCATTACTTTTTAGTGTTTTGCCAATTTAGTCTTCGTTCTTTTAAATCGTTAATATAAGCTTCGTAGTGAGGATCAGTTGCCTTATGTGCACCTTTGGCGGTTTTAAGTATGCTGGCCGTATCCGTGGATATATTTAGTCTTGTAAACTTCATGCTGAATGAATCATTCTCACAGAAAAATTCATCCTTTGACAAACGTTTAAACTTTAAGCTGTTCTGAACCTGTCCCTTGTTGATTATTAATAAGCTATCATTTCTGAATTTGTACTTCATAATTAAGTCTCCTGCATTTTCATCAAATGAATAAAATATATTTTCTGTCATTATTGTCCGACTAAAATTTTAAAAGGGCGGCTTGTTTAGGGCTGCCCTTTTGGATTATGTTTGATTACCACATCAGTCATAATCATGGATAAAGTTAAGAAATTTGTCGGACAGCCGATTTTGTCTCAAATACTTTCTTGCGTTTCTACTTCACTCATCAAGCAATCGGCCCAAAAGCATAATAGCAACCGGTATTACAAGCGTATTCCACTTCGGGTTCACCTGGTAAGCCTGTTGTATGGGGTTTTCAGCTATTGCAATGGACTCCGGGAGATATGCGAAGGCATGCTGGCCTGTGAAGGTAAACTTGCTCACCTGGGATTGGATAAAGCTCCGCCCCGTAGCACATTATCGGATGCCAACAACAAACGAAGCTACCTGGTGTTTGAGACGATCTATTTCAAACTGCTCAAGCAGTACCATAGCTTTATCTCGGACAGCCGGTTGCGGGGATTGAGCATCCGCAATCTGAAAATCATCGACAGCACCACCATCCGACTATTCAGCGATATTCTTCGTGGCGTAGGACGCAATCCATTAGATGGCTCGCGCAAGAAAGGAGGCATTAAAGTTCATGCCCTCATGAATGCATTCAGTGGCGTAACGGAATTTTTGAGAATCACTGAAGCCAAAGAACACGACCGTAAATTCCTCTATCACATTAAGTTACCGGCCAACAGCTTTCTGGTTTTCGACCGTGCCTACAATCTGTACGGGCAGTTTGCCAAATGGACGAGTCAAAAAATCTGGTTCGTTACGCGCATGAAAGCCAACGCAGTATATCACGTCACTAAAGTGATTACAGACAACACAAGAAAGAAAAATGCCAAGGGGATATTGAAAGAACAATACATCACTATTGGCTATAAAGCTGATGGTGAAGAGCAGCGTTTAAAGCTCAGGCGTATCACCTTCCGTGCCGATGACGGCAAGATGTTTATCTTCATCAGTAATAATTTCAGTTTACCTGCTCAGCAAATCGCATTGATTTACAAATACCGGTGGATGATTGAGCTGCTTTTCAAGCAAATCAAGCAGAATTTCCCCATCCGCTACTTCTGGGGTGAAAGCGAAAATGCGATCAAAATACAAGTGTATTGCGTGCTGATTGCCCAACTGCTAATGGTAGTCATTCGAAAGAAAGCCGAAACCAAAAAATCGTTTGCCAACATGATTACCGTTATCAGACTGCACTTGATGAGCTACGTAGAACTCTTTGGCTTCATCCACGATACTTACAAAGCTTGGCGAAAGGCTCATGAACCCCCGCTGCCCACAATCACTTAAAATTGATGTGCCAGCTACCCCCATTTTTAATGCCTCGGTTTTTCATTATTTCTCCCTATGAGAATCATCTCTTTTTCTCTTACTTTAGTCGGACAAGAATGATTTTCTGTAATGATCACTTCTTCATAAGTATGGTTGTTGACTATTGTAACCCATAGTCCTCGAATATCATTGTACGTATTGGCGCTGTTTCTCGTGCACGCAATGAACACGATGCTTGAAAGAGTAAAAATCAGGTTGTTTCTGATGTACCTTGAAACGATAGGAAATTTTGAAATCACAATTTTGGTTGCTCTCTCTTCTCCCAGAATGTAGTAAAGAAAAGAATGGCCACGCCTAACGCCAAAGCCGATGGCATAATCCAGAAAGTAAATGCACCATCAAGCCAGCCTGCTTGCGAAGAACCATCCAGACTAATGTTATCGCCCCACCAGCCCAGGATATAATTTCCGATGAGCATACCTGCACCATAGGTAAGCAGCGCAAATAAACCTTGTGCACTGGCGCGTATGTCTTTGGGCGCTTTACGGTCAACGTATAACTGACCCGTTACAAAAAAGAAATCGTAGCAAATACCGTGAAGGGCAATACCAACAATGAGCAAGGCGGGCGATTCAGGAAATGCAGCAAACAAGAAATACCGTAGCGTCCACGCCAACATGCCCACTACCAACATCCACTTAACACCAATTCGCAGCAGGAAGAACGGAACCAATAACATGAACAATACCTCACTTACCTGACCGATCGTCATGAACGAAGCCGACTTCTCACCAAAAGCCATGGCTGAAATGAAGTCGTTGGTTCTGGCGTAGTAAAAGGCAAGTGGGATACAGATGAGAAAACTACATAGGGCAAATACCCCGAAATTTCTTTCACCCATTAATTTGATCGCATCCAAACCTAAAGCCTTGCTAAAGCTAAACGCCTGGCCTTTGGCTTGCGGTGGGGCAGGAGGAAGTGTGAAGCTGTAAACACCATAAATCAACGACATGATGGCACACATCTTCAACGGAATATTGGTGGCCTGCGCATTCTCTATACCGGTAAGCATTTTAATGAGCGGAATGTCTACCCAACCCAAAACGGTCTGTGCCACTACCAGGCCTGCTACAATCCATCCGATGGTACCCCACACACGAATGGCCGGAAATTGCTTATCTGGATTTTCGATGTTGGCAAAGGCAATGGCGTTGACCAGCGCAAGCGTAGGCATAAACAGCATGAAGTAGGCAAACATAACCCAAATGAACGTACCCGGATCGATTACTGAGGCCGCGTACCACAATAAAGCACCGCCCACCAGGTGACAAAATGCGTTTACCTTCTCGGCATTGATGTATCGATCGGCAATCAACCCCACAAATAAAGGAGCGAGTAAGCCAGCCCAATTATGCGTGGCATAGGCGCTGCCGATAATTGAGTTGATTCCTTCCGTTCCTTTAAATACTTCCAGCAGGTAACTGCCCATCGTTACGAAGAAGCCGCCCCAGATGAAAAACTGGAAGAACATCATGATGCTCAGACGAAGTTGAAGGTTGGATTGTGTGGTGGTCATGGTGGTTCAGATTATGCACCTAAAATTGCACGAATAAATCGATTGCGCAAGGCCATTTATAAATTGCAAACGTTTGCGGAAATCAGGTTTATTGTTTTACAATCTTTTGGATATATTGCTTAGCAACCAAAAACGAAGCTATAGTGAAACGAAAATTACGCATGGGCATGGTAGGCGGAGGGCTTGATGGTTTTATCGGAGCCGTACACAGAAAAGCCGCAGCCATGGATGGACAGATTGAGTTGGTGTGTGGGGTATTCAGCAGCGATCCGAAGAAATCGAAAGCTACCGGAGATTCGCTTTACCTCGATCCTTCCCGAATCTATTCAAGTTATGATGAAATGATCAAGGCTGAAAAGAAATTACCGGCAGATCAGCGAATGGATTTTGTCTCGATTGTTACGCCTAACCACATGCACTTTGCACCGGCAAAGGCGGCTCTTGAAAACGGCTTTCATGTGATCATTGATAAACCCATGACCTTGTCGTTGGTGGAAGCTAAAAAGTTGAAGCAGGTGGCCGATAAATCCGGACTTGTTTTCGCGCTCACGCATACCTACACTGGGTACCCCATGATTAAAGAAGCGCGACAATTGATTAAATCGGGTAAGCTGGGAAAAGTCCGGAAAGTTTATGTGGAATACATTCAAGGCTGGCTGCATGCACCACTTGAAAAAACCGGGCAGAAGCAGGCAAGCTGGCGATCCGATCCAAAGAAATCCGGGTTAGGTGGAGCGTTGGGCGACATCGGTACCCATGCTGCAAACCTTGCAGAATACATTACGGGGTCATCCATCACGGAGCTTTGCGCAGAACTGAATTCGGTTGTACCCGGCCGGTTGTTGGATGATGATGACATGATGTTTGTTCATTTCGATAATGGTGCGCATGGTACATTGATCGCCACACAAATTGCTGCCGGTGAAGAAAATAATTTATCGATCCGGGTGTATGGTGAAAAGGGTGGAATGGAATGGCGCCAGGAAGAACCCAATACATTGTTGCTGAAGTGGCCGGATAAGGCAAAAGAAATTTATCGTTCAGGAATGGGGTACACTTCTGATGCTTGTAAGCAAAATACCCGAACTCCATCAGGCCATCCCGAAGGTTATCTGGAAGCGTTTGCCAACCTGTACGTTGCCTTTGCTAAAGCTGTTCGCGATTATAAGCCCGGTAAAAAAATTGATCCTGCTAAATATGATTTCCCGGATGTGTATGATGGCGTGAAAGGGATGGCCTTTATTGAAGCGGCCATCAAGTCATCGAAAGGAAAGCAGAAATGGGTGAAGATTTAAAATCCTAAGAAGAATTAGATGAAAAACATAAAAGGACCTGCCATTTTTTTGGCTCAGTTCATGAGTGATGAGGCTCCGTTTGATGATATGCGTACCATTTGTAAGTGGGCAGCTTCCTTGGGGTATAAGGGTGTTCAGATACCTACATGGGATGCGCGATGCATTGATCTGAAGCGTGTGGCTGAGAGTAAAACGTATGCAGACGAGTACCGCGAAATGGTTGAAGATTGTGGTGTCCAGATCACTGAACTAAGTACGCATCTTCAGGGCCAGTTAGTAGCTGTTCATCCGGCTTACGATGTGATGTTTGATGGTTTCGCACCCAAGAGTGTTAAGGGAAACAACAAGGCCCGTACAGCATGGGCTGTTGATCAATTAAAATTAGCAGCCAAAGCCAGTAAAAATCTCGGACTAAAGGCCCACGCAACATTTTCCGGAGCCTTGTTATGGCATACCGTTTATCCGTGGCCACAACGTCCTGCCGGACTGGTTGATGCGGGATTCAAAGAACTGGCAAAACGCTGGCTTCCGATATTGAATGCGTTTGATAAAGCCGGGGTGGATGTGTGCTACGAAATACATCCCGGTGAGGATTTGCACGATGGCGTCACCTTCGAGCGGTTTTTGAAGGAGACGGGAAATCATCCACGCGTGAACATCCTGTACGATCCAAGTCATTTTGTGTTGCAGCAACTGGACTATCTGCAATACATTGATTTCTATCATCCCTACATCAAAATGTTTCATGTGAAGGATGCTGAGTTTAATCCAACAGGAAAGAGTGGCGTGTATGGAGGTTTTCAGGATTGGATAAACCGACCGGGCCGGTTCCGCTCATTGGGCGATGGTCAGGTTGATTTCAAAAGCATTTTTTCAAAACTGGCACAGTACGATTATGAGGGGTGGGCTGTGTTGGAATGGGAGTGTTGCATCAAACATCCGGAACAGGGCGCACGTGAAGGTGCTCCGTTTATTAAAAACCATATTATTCAGGTTACAGAAAAGGCGTTTGACGATTTTGCTTCGGCAGGAACAGATACTAAATTGAACAAAAAAATATTAGGACTATGATGAATAAACTCGGTATGGCAGCCCTTGTGGTTGCATTTTTAATGGCGTGCGGAAGCAAGCAGGAAACAAGTGAACAACAGGATGAGCCTGTACAACTTTCAACCAGTCAGTTGGCTGCTATTGGTAAAATCTTGGTCGATGAATCGGATTGTAAGACCTGTCATCACCCTACCAATAAAATCATTGGCCCTGCCCATACCGATGTGGCGAAGAAGTATGAATTCAACGATGAAAATATTAAGCTATTAGCCAAGCGCATCATAGAAGGTGGCTTGGGTGTTTGGGGAGAAATACCGATGAATGCCCATCCAGATCTTTCACAGGAAGATGCCGAGAAGATGGCGATATATGTGCTTTCTCTTGATGGTGAAGAAAAGAAGTAGTAGTCATGACTTCGCTGGTGTTTGAGAATGACTATGTGTTGTGCGAACTGGACGACACATTACCCGTTCTTAAGCATCGCTGGAAGAAAGAACCCCCCGGAGAGAGTTTTAGAAAAAACCTGATTGCCATTCAACAGCATTATATTGAATTGGTAAAGGAGTATCCGCACCTGGCCTGGTTGGCAGATACCCAGTTACTCGGTGAAGTTGATCGGGAAACAGAAGAATGGTTTTCAACTACCTGGGATGACTTGATTTTCAATAAAGCCAATGTAAAGATTCATGCCGTTATTCTTGGCGATGATTTATTTGCAGAATATCCCATGGAGACATTCAAGATTAATGCAGAGCAGAAATTCAGTACACACAATATTCAACTGGGCGTTTTCTCTGATGAGGAAGAGGCTTATGACTGGATAAGAACCCGATAAACGAACCCATATGAAAAGAAGATCATTTATTCAGCAAACTACATTGGCTACCGCAGCAGGTCTTGTATTGCCCTCACTCATGAGTTGTGCAACTGCGAAAGAACGAGCCATTGGCATTCAGCTCTATACGCTAAAGGATATTATCCTGAAGGATGTAAAGGGCACGCTTCAGCAAGTTGCCAACATCGGCTATAAGGAACTTGAACTTTATGGATATGGTGACGGTAAGGTGTTTAATATGCCGTATGCAGATTTCCATAAAATGGTTTCCGATATGGGTTTATCTGTTGTCAGCGGGCATTACCTTACGGGACAAGCTTTTCCCATGATGAAGGGTTCATTAGTAAATGAATGGGAGCGTGCGGTTGAAGATGCCCAAAAGATCGGGCAGAAATACATGGTGATTGCCTGGCTTCATCCAGATGAACGAAAAACGTTGGATGACTACAAGAAGGTTGTTGAGCTTCTGAACAAAGCGAATGAGACTTGTAAACAAGCCGGCATTACATTAGGGTATCACAATCACGAGTTTGAGTTTATTGAACTTGAGGGTCAGGTACCGTATTATATGATGGCTCAGGAAATGGATTCTTCCATTGCCCTTGAGTTGGATATTTATTGGAGCACATTTGCTGAAGTGGATGCGGTTGAACTTTTTGACAAGTATTCGGGCCGAATTCACTTGTGGCATGTAAAGGACATGGATAAAGTCCAGCGCAATTTGCAAACCGATGTCGGGTCTGGCGCTATCGATTACAAGCGCGTTTTTGAAGCAGCCGAAAAATCAGGATTGAAGCACTTTTTCCTGGAGCAGGAGTATTTCACACGTCCACAGATTGATGCGATCACGAGCGGCTATGCGCACTTGAAGTCAATTGTTTAGCAGCGCTCAACACTTGCTATTTATGCGACTTATTAATTCAATTCTGACCGTACTTTTTATCGTATTGGCCGCAACACACATTCAGGTTGTTGATGCCTGGAAGTGGGTATTGCTGTTTGGTGCCATGTCAGTGCTTTCTGTTATGGCAATTTTTGAGTTGTTTTTTAACAAGGTGTTGCTGATCATGTTTGTCGGTTTGCTTGCATGGAGTTTCTTTCTGTTTCCAAAAAGTGATGAGATGAGCTTGCTTCAAACTGACTTCGCTAAAGTAATCCTATGTTTACTTGTGTTAATTTTGTTTCTGCTTCGATCGCGGTGGTATAATTCCAAAAGAGCCAGGAAAGAATAAAAAAAGCCAGACGGTTACATCTGGCTTTCGAATAATTTTCAAATCTTTTCTTAGGTAGCCCAGGTCCTTCCCACTTCTTCCAACGGCATGCAACCATTGTAGTATCCGGGTACAGCTTCATAGCGTAATACTTCCGTAGCTCCGGGTTTGCTGGAGAAATAACCCAACATGGTGAGCTCTTTCATCATCATCACAAACGGGCGTTCTTCTGGTTTCTCTTCAATGGCTTTGGCATGTGCTTCTATTACAACCTTCGTTTGTTCTTCAGCTGAGATATTGATGAAGTCAGAAGTAGTGGTAAAGTCTTCGAGGGAAGTCAGAAATTTGGTGCGATCTGCCTCGTTATAAGCTTCAAAGATTAATTCTTCGATAAAAGCTGGTACACCTGCATCTTTCGCCCCGGCAGTATCCGTTTTTGGGATGATAATCTCAGCCATTTCAGTGATGACATAAGCTTGCTCCTGCGTAAAATATTTCGGCTGCCACGCTACACCGGGTTTTGCCTTGCAACCTTTAAGAATGCCCATGATGGCGGGGGCGGACACAACACCACCCATCAGAATTGCGGTTCGTTTAATTACATCTCGTCTGTTCATATCCGTGGCAATTAAAGGTTTTGTTTTTTCATTTCTTCAACAGCATAGTTTACAGCACGCGCGGTAAATGCCATATAGGTTAACGATGGATTTACGCAGGAGGCTGATGTCATAAACGATCCATCGGTAACGAATACGTTCTTACAGGCATGCACCTGGTTCCATTTATTCAATACCGATGTTTTCGGGTCGTTGCCCATGCGTGCGGTACCCATTTCATGTATACCTAATCCCATTCCGTGTTGGCTTGGATTATCATACGACCTTACGTTTTTGAAACCTGCCGCATCCAGCATTTCTGCTGCATCGTTGGCCATGTCTTTCCGCATCTTGTAATCATTCTCTTTAAACTCTGTGTCGAAGAGTAATGTAGGTAAGCCGTGCTTATCTTTCTTGTCAGGATTAATACTAACCCGATTGCTGTGATCAGGAAGAATTTCACCAAAGCCCATAATCCCAATGCTCCAACTTCCAGGCGTGGTTACAGCCTCTTTCAGGTCAGCGCCTATGCTGACCTCACTGATCAATCGCGACCAACCTTGACGACTCGCACCGCCCTGGTAACCGAAGCCACGCAGGTAGTCACGCTTGTCATTTCCAATATTTCGGAATCGAGGGATATAAACACCATTGGCTCTTCGCCCATAGTAATACACATCTTCAAAACCTTCCACCTGTGCACCTGCGCCCGCACCCAAATGATGATCCATGATGTTGCAACCTAATTCACCACTGTCGTTGCCAAAGCCATTTGGAAAACGCTTTGAGGTTGAATTCAACATAATGAACGTTGAACCCATGGTCGATGCACACAAGAAAATCACACGTGCATAAAATTCATGTTGTTCCCCGGTTTCAGCGTCTAACACTTTTACTCCGGTTGCTTTTCCTTTCTGCTCATCGTAGATCACTTCGTATACAATGGAGTTAGGACGTAAGGTCATATTACCTGTTGCTGCTGCAGCGGGCAGGGTAGAGGAGTTGCTGCTGAAGTATGCACCATACGGACAACCGCGGCTGCATAAGTTACGATACTGACAGGTTCCACGTTGTGGACTCTTATCATGTGCCAACGGTCCGGCCAGGTTGGCTACTCGACCGATGGTAAGCAGGCGACCGAATTTATCCATCATTGATTTCTTCAGCTCCTTCTCCACACAATTCAATTCCATTGGTTGAATGAACTTACTGTCGGGGAGGTGGGCCAAGCCTTCGGCTTGTCCGCTAATGCCAACAAAGGTTTCTACATGGTCGTACCACGGAGCAATGTCTTTATAGCGCACTGGCCAGTCTATCGCGATTCCGTCTTTTACGTTCGCTTCAAAGTCCATATCGCTCCAGCGGTAGCTTTGCCGGCCCCACATGATGGAGCGACCACCAACATGGTAGCCACGCATCCAGTCGAAACGTTTTCCTTCCTTTTCGGTATAGGGGTTTTCAATATCGTTTACGAACCAGTGCTTGGTTGACTGACGAATGGTGTACCCGGTTCTGTTTTGAACGCCTTGTTGCTCAAGGTCTTTAGCAGTTGGCCGATCGGCATAGGGCAAATCCCACGGATCTTTGGTGGCAGTTGGGTAATTCGGATGTTGCACATCGCGGCCACGCTCCAGCACCAGTGTTTTTAATCCTTTTTCGGTTAGTTCTTTGGCGGCCCAACCGCCACTGATGCCGGTGCCAACCACAATGGCATCGTAGGTGTTTTCTTGCACTGCTTTTACATTCAAATACATAAGGGTTCGATTTGCGATTGAAGTAAATATACAGGATCGACTTGTTTAAAAATATTTTTTTGGAGGTAAATGCGCGTGATTTCTGGTTTGCACTCCCAAAACATTCGCAATCGTTTGCATTAAATTTTGGGGCATTTCTCAGTACGCTTGGCCGATCATTCCTTATCTTTCAGAATGCTCAGATTTACCCTTATTTTAGTTGTACTTACTGCCATCTCGTGCAGCCGAAAGAAAGAAGAAATACCCCCGTTGCCTGTCATGAAAAGTGAATCCAAAAAGATTATTGTTTACCAACTCATGACCCGTCTTTTCGGGAATAAAGAAACAGTGAACAAAGCGTACGGCACGTTACAGGAAAATGGTGTGGGTAAGTTTGAGGATATCAATGATCAAGCGTTATCATCGCTTAAGGAACTGGGTATCACACATATTTGGTATACCGGAGTATTGGAACATGCGGTACTCACTGATTATTCTTCCTTTGGAATACCGTTTGATGATGCTGACGTGGTTAAGGGAAGAGCGGGATCGCCATACGCCATCAAGGATTATTACGATGTGAATCCTGATCTGGCGCGAAGTGTGCCGAATCGCATGAAGGAGTTTGAAGCACTGATTGACCGAACGCACCAACACGACATGAAGGTGCTGATCGATTTTGTACCCAATCATGTGGCGCGAGCCTATAAATCTGATGCCAAGCCGAAAGGCACCATCGATTTGGGTGAGTTTGATGATAAATCGGTTCGCTTTAAGCCTGATAATAATTTCTACTACTTACCCGGCCAGTCGTTTCAGGTTCCGGCAGATTACGTGGCGTTAGGTGAAGAAAATGAATTTCCAACTAAGGATGGAAAATTTGAGGAGACTCCAGCCAAAGTAACGGGTAACGATCAGTTTACTTCTAGTCCGGGTGTAAACGAGTGGTTTGAAACTGTGAAGCTTAACTACGGTGTAGATATTGAAAATGGCCGGACAAAACATTTTGATCCGGTACCGGATACGTGGGTGAAAATGAAAGACATTCTCGTGTATTGGGCTAATAAGAAAGTGGATGGCTTTCGGTGTGATATGGCCGAGATGGTTCCTGTCGAATTCTGGCACTGGGTTATTCCGCAAGTCAAGGCCGTAAACCCTGAAATCATTTTCATTGCCGAGATTTACAATCCCGATGCATACCGGAATTACATTGATCAAGGCAGGTTCGATTATTTGTATGACAAAGTTCTATTGTACGATACATTGCGTTTGTTGGTAAATGGTCAAAGAAGCACAGCCGATATTGATGCCATCCAACAACGATTGGCAGGTATCACAGCAAACATGCTCCACTTTTTGGAGAATCATGATGAGCAACGTATTGCATCACGTTTTTTTGCCGGCAATCCGTGGAAGGCGGCATCGGCTATGGTTATTAGTGCTACGATAGATCAGGGACCGGTAATGATTTATTTCGGGCAGGAAGTAGGAGAGCCCGGTGCCGGAACAGAAGGCTTTCAGGGTGATGATGGCCGTACTACCATTTTTGATTATTGGGGTGTGCCCCAACACCAAAAGTGGATGAATGGTGGAGCGTTTGATGGTGCCTTATTAAGCGATGATCAAAAGTCATTGCGAAATTTCTACGCTACCTTGTTAAACCTGGCTGCATCGCATCCGGCTATTGTGGCAGGCGAATACAAAGATCTCACTGCCTTTAATATTGCTGAGAAGAATTTCAATGATGATGTTTTTGCCTGTGTTCGGTATACTGCAGATAAAAAGCTGCTTATCGTAGCCGGGTTCAATTCAACACCACGAAAGATATCGGTTGCTATGCCGCCTGATGTGGCTGTCAAGCTTATGTTGGATAGGAACAAGAATTATACTTTAAAAGAGTTGCTTTGGCAAAACGAAGAAGTTGAGTGGATTGAAAATGAAATCCGGTTGGAGCTTCCGGCTTACGGTGCATATGTTTTTGAAATTGAATAACACACTATGTCTTTAGATAAAATTGGCGGTCAGTCGCGCGTAATTATTGAAAATGTTCAGCCTGAAGTGGATGGTGGTCGCTATCCGGCTAAGCGTACCGTTGGTGAACGGGTTGATGTTACGGCAGATATTTTTGCTGACGGACACGATCATGTCAGAGCAGATGTGCTCTATAAGAAGATAAGTGATAAGAACTGGAACCGAGTGTCCATGAGTCATCAAGGGAATGATTCGTGGAAAGCTTCTTTTTATACAACTGAGAAATCGAATTACGTATTTACCGTTGAGGCATGGATCGATCACCTGGAGACCTGGCACGATGGCATAAAAAAGAAAGCATCCGCCATGTTGGATGTTAAACTTGAACTTCAGGAAGGAGCGTTGTTGTTGGAACAAGTTGCCGATGGAAAAGAAAAGGAGCTTATAAGCTTGGCAAAGGCTTTTCGGGACGAAAAAAAATATCATGAAAATGTAGTAACGATACAATCACCTGATTTAGGCGAATTGGTTCATCATCATCCGCTGCGCCAACATGTTACCCGGTATGCGAAAGAACTTAGTGTTCGTGTTGAAACAACACGCGCTTTGTACAGCACGTGGTATGAACTTTTTCCACGATCTGCTGCGCAGGATGGCAGGCATGGTACATTTCAGGATGTGATTAAACTCTTGCCTCGTATATCTGCTATGGGCTTTGATGTGTTGTACCTGCCGCCCATTCATCCGATTGGCAAAGTTAATCGCAAAGGCAAGAACAATAATGTTCGATCCGTGGCCGGAGAACCTGGATCACCATGGGCGATAGGAAGCGATGAAGGTGGACACAAGGCTGTACATAGCGAGTTGGGTTCTTTAAATGACTACAAGAAATTAATTGCTGAAGCAAAGAAATCCGGAATTGACATAGCGCTCGATCTGGCTTTTCAATGTGCGCCTGATCATCCATATGTAAAGCAACATCCCGAATGGTTTAAGCAACGCCCGGATGGATCGATTCAATACGCTGAAAACCCACCTAAGAAGTATCAGGATATTTATCCGTTCAATTTTGAAACGACTGCCTGGCAGGAATTATGGGAAGAATTGAAATCTGTAATTCTGTTTTGGGTAGAGCAAGGCGTAACGATTTTCAGGGTTGATAATCCACATACCAAACCCATTCCTTTTTGGGAGTGGGCCATTGGTGAAGTACATAAGCAACATCCGGATGTAATCTTTTTATCGGAAGCATTTACGCGCCCTAAGATTATGGCCTCGCTGGCCAAATCCGGATTTACACAATCGTACACGTACTTTACCTGGCGGGTGAGTAAACATGAACTGATTGAATACATGAATGAGTTGGTGTTCGGTCCTTCACGCAATTATTTTCGCCCGAATTTCTGGCCCAACACCCCTGACATTTTGCCTTACCACCTGCAACATCAGGGTGAAAATATTTTCATCATCCGATTTGCCTTGGCGGCTACACTTTCTTCCAACTACGGAATTTACGGTCCGCCCTATGAATTTTATGAGAATAATCCGATTCCCGGTAAGGAGGAATATGTCAATTCTGAAAAATTTGAAATCAAGCAATACGATTGGAAGCGCGTTAACCGGATGACGGATATTATCTCGTTAGTGAACAAAGCACGAAAGCAACACCTCGCCCTTCAGTCAACTTGGAACATTCATTTTTGCAACATCGAGGACGCTTCCCTTTTGGCTTATCTCAAATATACGGATGACCTTAACGATTTGATTTTAGTGATCGTTAACCTTGATCAGCATAATATACATCAGGGCTATGTTCAACTTCCACTCCATCTCCTGAAATTGAATGGTGGTATTAATATTAAGCTTCACGACCTGATGACAGATGAACATTACACATGGACGCAGGAGTGGAATTATGTGGAGCTTAATCCGCATAAGCTTCCGTTTCATTTGTTTAAATTAGAAATTCACGAATCTCAAATGTGACATGGGTGCCTCTCAAAAAAATACAGAAGCATTGTGGTTTAAAGATGCCATCTTCTATGAATTGTCGGTACGGGCATTTTATGACAGCAACGGTGACGGCATTGGTGATTTCAATGGGTTGATTCAAAAACTCGATTACCTGGAAGATCTGGGCATCAACACGCTGTGGTTGCTTCCTTTTTATCCATCGCCATTGAAAGACGATGGCTATGATGTAACTGATCATTATGACATTCATCCGGATTACGGTACGCTTTCAGATTTTAAAACATTTTTGAAAGAAGCACATGCACGGGGTATAAAAGTGATCACCGAACTGATTCTCAACCACACTTCTGATCAACATCCTTGGTTTAAGCGGGCAAGAAAAGCCAAATCGGGTACACGGTATCGTGAGTTTTATGTGTGGAGTGATACGCCTGAAAAATATAAAGAGGCCAGACAAATTGTACAGAGCGATGAAGCTTCAAACTGGTCGTGGGATAATGAAGCTAAGGCGTATTACTGGCATCGGTTTTATCGCCATCAACCTGAATTGAATTACGAAAATCCGGAAGTGCAAATGGAGATGATCAAGGTCATCGACTTTTGGATGAAGATGGGCGTGGATGGTTTTCGTATGGCTTCTGTTCCGTTTTTATTTGAAGAGGAGGGAACCAGTTGTGAGAACTTGCCACAGACACACGCGTTTCTGAAGCGCATTCGTTCACACATCGATAAGCATTATAAAGATAAGGTGTTGATGGCTGAGGCTAACCTGTGGCCGGAAGACGCAGCTGCCTACTTTGGTAACGGACAGGAATGCCACATGAATTTTAACTATCCGTTAATGCCAAGGTTATTTCTTGGATTACGTACGGAAGACAGTTATCCGATTGTAGATATACTGGAACAGACTCCTGACACACCGGAAAATTGTCAATGGGCGCTATTCTTACGCAACCACGATGAACTGGGTTTGGAAATGGTTACGGAAGAAGAGAAGGATTACCTGTTTAAAGCTTACGCCACTGATCCGCATACCAAATACAACGTGGGTATCCGAAGACGGTTGGCACCTTTGCTCAACAACGATCGAAGAAAAATTGAATTGTTGTACACCATTCTCTTTTCACTACCCGGCACACCTGTGTTGTACTATGGCGATGAAATTGGAATGGGCGATAATATTTACCTGGGTGATCGGTTTGGTGTGCGTACACCCATGCAATGGAGCATGAACCTGAATGCAGGTTTTTCAGATGCAAATCCTCAAAAACTTTATTTGCCGGTAATTACCGATCCGGTTTATCGTTATGAGTCCGTTAACGTGGCCACACAAAGCGAAAACCCATCATCACTGTTATGGTGGTTGCGTCAGGTAATTGCCATGCGCAAGCGCTTGAGTGTGTTTGGCAGAGGCGATATGAAATTCATAGACAGTACCAACAGCAAGGTGCTGTGCTTTATGCGATCCTATGAAAAGCAACGAATCATCCTGGTAGCCAACCTCTCCCAGTTTTCACAAGTTGCAACCTTAAACCTTTCAGAGTTTAAGGATTGTGATGTAACCGAAGTATTCAGCCAGAACCGATTTATGAATGTGGGAGAAGGCCAGTACTCCATTACCATCGGTCCGTACGGATATTACTGGCTTCAACTGGATACAGCCGAGAAACGAACCAAATCGGAATCAAGCGGAGAGTTACCGCTGTTCTCAACCGATATGTCGTGGGAGAAGGTTTTCAACTCATACAATGAAAAGCGATTCTTTGAGCGGAAGATTCTTCCTCCTTTTATGAAAAAGTGCCGCTGGTTTGGAGGCAAAGCCAAGGTGATCAGCAAAATGGGCATCAACAAGATGATCCCGGTTAAGGTAAGTGGACAAACACATTATTTAACGGTTGTTGAAGTGCACTACGTGCAGCGCTTACCTGAACTTTACTTTTTACCGCTTTCTTTTGCCCCGGCTGATACCGTTATAGAGCGAGTTGAATATCATGCACAAAGTGTAGTGTGTCGTGCCGAAATACAAGATGAGGTTGGTTTTGTAATGGACAGCAGTTACGATAAACAGTTTCGCGATTTCCTGCTTGTAAATATGGACAAGCGTGCACGTGTAAAAGTGGACGATGGTGTGCTTGAATTCAATTCAAGCGTGTTTAATAAGATTGTGATTGATGGTGAAATTGATTCTAAGGTGTTGAAAGCGGATCAGAGCAACACAGCCATCATTTACAATGAAAATTATTTCTTTAAATTTTACAGGAAGCTTGAACGCGAGATCAATCCTGACCTGGAGATTGTTCGCTTTCTTTCCGAACATACGAGTTTCTCCAACAGTCCGAAGTACACTGGCAGTGTTGAGTTTGTAGATGTTAACGGAAAGGTGATGGTCTTTGGCCTTCTTCAGGAAAAAGTGGAGAACCAGGGTGATGCCTGGGGCATGACAATCGATTCGGTAGGTCGTTTCTTTGAACGGGTGATAACCAAAGCAAAAAAGGAAAAATTACCTAAGCTCATCAACAAAGCAAGCATTGCGTTTGAAGAAGCACCGGAACTGATTCAGGAATTTATTGGTCGTGGCTTTTACGAACGCGTGGTGCGGTTAGGTCAGCGTACTGCCGAAATGCACCTGGCGTTGGCATCCGATAGCAGTAATCCGGCTTTTGCTCCGGAATACTTCACCTCCAATTACCAGCGTTCACTGTACTCATCACTGCGTAAGCTGGTTCGCGATCGTTTTAATTTGTTAGAGTCTTCATTGTCAAAACTATCTCCGGAAATACGGGAATTGAGCAAGAAACTTCTGGCTATGGAAAATGAGGTGTTGGAGTGCTTCAAGGAAATTTATGAAGTGCGCATCAATGCCATTAAAACCCGCATCCATGGCGATTACCATTTGGGGCAGGTGTTGTTTACAGGTAAGGATTTTGTGATCATCGACTTTGAAGGAGAGCCCGGATTTTCGTTCAGCGAAAGACGATTGAAAAAGAATCCATTGAAAGATGTTGCAGGTATGATGCGTTCGTTCCAGTATGCGGCATTCGGTAAAATTTTATTAAACGAGAACTACCGTGATCGCGACATGGAGTTTCTTGAAAACTGGGCGGAGCAGTGGCAACACTATGTGAGTCGCTTTTATTTTGGTGCCTACCTGGAGCGAATGGGACTTGGGAAGGAATTATCCGATGAAAATGAAATCCTTATTCGCACATTTCTTTTAGAGAAAGCGATTTACGAGTTAGGCTATGAGTTAAATGGCCGGCCGGATTGGGTAATTATTCCCTTGCGCGGAATCATGTATCATATGAATCGCTATCAGCAAGCCAAAGAAGAAGAAAAGCAAAAGAAAAAGTCGAAGAAATAAACAACGAACCATCGGACTAAAAATACACGCATGGGAAAGAAAAAAGCATCACCCAAAACAACAGAAAACTCTTCGCTGGAATCGAACAGCTTGCTTACCGATTTTGATATACACCTATTCAAAACCGGCAAGCATTTCAAGTTGTATGAGAAAATGGGTTCTCATATAACGACCATGAATGGAAAGAAGGGAACTTACTTTGCGGTTTGGGCACCCAATGCACGTGCCGTATCGGTAATAGGAAACTTTAATGGATGGAATAATGGAATGCATGCTTTGAATCCGCGTTGGGATGAGTCCGGTATTTGGGAAGGTTTTTTTACAGATATCCACAAAGGTGAAGTGTATAAGTACGCCATTCATTCTAACACGGGTGATTACCTGGAAAAGGCCGATCCGTTTGCCATGTTTGCAGAAGTGCCGCCCAAAACAGCATCTATTGTTTGGGAAACCAATTACACATGGAAGGATAAAAAATGGTTGGAGAAAAGAAAATCGGAAACAGGTAAAACGAAACCGTACTCCGTTTATGAGTTGCATATCGGCTCGTGGCGAAGAAAGCTGGAGGATGGTAATCGGTCACTCAGCTATGGTGAACTTGCTACCGAGTTGGTTGACTATGTAAAAGAGATGGGCTTCACACACGTTGAATTTTTGCCGGTAATGGAGCATCCGTTTTTTGGTTCATGGGGTTACCAGGTTACCGGTTATTATGCGCCTTCAAGTCGATATGGTGCGCCAGAAGATTTTATGTATTTGGTGGATTGTCTGCACCAGGCTGGGATTGGAGTAATACTCGATTGGGTGCCTTCTCATTTTCCGGGCGATGATCATGGCTTGTATAAGTTTGACGGCACTCATCTCTATGAGCACGAAGATCCGCGCAAGGGTTTCCATCCCGATTGGAAGAGCTACATTTTCAATTACGGCAGAAACGAAGTCCGGTCAATCTTAATCAGCAACGCCATCTACTGGCTTGATCGGTTTCACATTGACGGATTGCGGGTAGATGCCGTAGCCAGTATGTTATATCTCGATTATTCCAGGAAAGAAGGGGAGTGGATTCCGAATCAATATGGCGGTAGAGAAAATATTGAGTCGATTGTGTTTCTGAAAGAATTCAATGAACAGGTTTACAGTCATTTCCCGGATATCATTACCATTGCTGAAGAGTCAACCGCATGGCCCGGTGTATCACGACCAACGTATTTGGGTGGCCTTGGCTTCGGCCAGAAGTGGATGATGGGATGGATGCACGATACACTGCACTATTTTCAAAATGATCCGGTTCACCGGAAGTATCATCAGAATGAAATTACATTCAGTATCATGTATGCCTTTACGGAGAATTTCATACTTCCGCTTTCGCATGATGAAGTGGTACATGGTAAAGGTTCATTGATGGGGCGTATGCCCGGAGATGAATGGCGGAGATTTGCAAACCTGCGGTTGTTGTTTGGGTACATGTATACCCATCCGGGCACCAAGTTGTTATTCATGGGAGGCGAGTTTGGACAAACATCCGAATGGAATCATGATCACAGCCTCGATTGGCATTTGCTTCAATATGCACCACACAAAGGTGTTCAGTCATTGATGAAAGATTTGAATGCGCTGTATAAACAAGAACCCGCCTTGTATAAATATGCATTTGAAGAACGTGGTTTTGAATGGGTGGATTATTCTGATCATCAAAACAGTGTCATGATCTATCAGCGCAAAGCGGATGAAAAGCATGAACTGTTGCTGGTGATTTGCAATTTTACCCCGCAAACCTTGTCGCAGTATCGTGTGGGCGTGCCATACCGCGGGCAGTGGAAAGAAATTTTCAATTCGGATGATCTGAAATATGGTGGCAGCGGAGCACTAAATCAGGGAAATCTGAATACATCACCTATAAAATATCATAACCGGGATTATTCTGTAGCCCTAACCTTGCCACCGTTGGGCATTACCGTAATTAAATTGGAACAGGAAGAGGCGGAATTTGATATCGGTTCGTAAGCTTGCGTAAGGCTTGCATTAGCATTTTTTATTTTCATGGAGAAGTACATTTGTATTCACGGTCATTTTTATCAGCCTCCGCGTGAGAATGCGTGGCTTGAAGTTATTGAGGTTCAGGATTCGGCTCACCCGTACCACGATTGGAACGAGCGCATCTCGGCAGAGTGCTATGCACCCAATGCCGCTTCGCGCATTTTGGAGAATGGTGTGATTAAAAACATTGTAAATAATTACAGTCGCATCAGTTTCAATTTTGGCCCTACGTTGCTGTCGTGGATGGAGATCAATGATCCGGAGACGTACAACGCTATACTTGAAGCCGATAAGGAAAGCGAAAAGATTTTTGATGGACATGGTTCGGCATTGGGGCAGGTATTTAACCACATGATTATGCCCCTAGCCAATGAGCGGGATAAGCATACACAAATTCATTGGGGCATTCGGGATTTTGAACACCGATTTGGACGTACACCGGAAGGCATGTGGCTGGCTGAAACGGCAGCCGATACGACCACGCTTGAGGTATTGGCCCAACACAACATCAAGTTTACCATTCTTGCCCCACGGCAGGCAAAGGCTTTTCGGAAGGTAGGAACCGAAGCTTGGCAAACCGTAACGGATACTGGTATTGATCCGCGTAAGGCGTACAAGATTAATTTGCCTTCCGAAAAAAGTATCGCTGTCTTTTTTTATGATGGCGATATTTCGCAAGGGGTTGCCTTTAACGGTTTGTTGAATGATGGGGAGAAATTTTCAAATGCGCTGCGAAACGGATTTGATGCAGATGACACTGAGCCACAGCTTGTAAACATTGCCACCGATGGTGAATCGTATGGGCATCACCACAAACACGGGGATATGGCCCTGGCGTTTTGCCTGGATCACATTCATCGGTTAAAGCATAACCATTTGATGAATTATGCGCAGTTCCTGAAAAAATTTCCTCCTTTATATGAAGCACAAATTCACGAAAACAGCTCATGGAGTTGTGTACACGGTGTAGAGCGTTGGCGCAGCGATTGTGGGTGCAGTACCGGTGGTAATCCGTACTGGAATCAGAAATGGCGTAAACCCTTACGGGAAGCGTTGGATTGGCTTCGGGATGAGTTGGTTCAAATTTATGAGCGCGAAGCTTCAGGCATCTTAAAAGACCCGTGGAAAGCGCGCGATGAATACATCAATGTTATTCTGAAGCGTAATGACGATACCATCCGCAAATTTTTGAAGGATCATTGCATTAAAGTGGTAGAGCAAAACAAAGTGTTCCGGTTGCTGGAAATGCAACGTAATGCCTTGTTGATGTACACCAGTTGCGGTTGGTTCTTCGATGAAGTTTCGGGTATTGAGACGGTTCAGATTTTACAGTATGCCTGTCGGGCGATTCAGTTGTTGCATCAAACTGCTGGTGCCGATTTTGAGGAAGAATTTATCCGCAGATTAGAGCAGGCTCCCAGTAACATTCCATCCCTGGAAAATGCCGGGAATGTGTACAGGCGGTATGTAGTACCTTCCAAAACAAACCTGCAACGTGTAGGTATGCACTATGCGGTGGCTTCGTTGTTTGAAGAAGACCCGGAGAATACTCCGATTTTCAACTACACTACATCAAACGAATTCTTTTTGCGCAAGGAGGCCGGAGAGCAGCGCCTTTCATTGGGTATTACCAAGGTTCAGTCGAATGTAACGCGTTCGGAAAGACGCATTGCCTTTGCCGTGGTGTATATGGGTAAGCACAACATTATCGGTAACCTGAAACTGGATATGCCGCCTGAGGATTTTGAAAGCATGAAACTTCGGGTGGTGAATGCGTTTGATGAAAGCCGGTTAGGTGATGTGCTTTCCATTATGCAAACGTATTTTGGTGAGGACCGCTATACACTTTGGCAGTTGTTTAAAGATGAAAAGCGCAAAGTGCTCGACATGATTACCAAACAAAGTATGGGCGAACTGGAAGAGTCATTGCGCAGGGTATACAACCGCGATTATCCGCTGGTTAATGCGTTGTCGAACAACGATATTCCCATTCCGCGTGCGTACACCACCACATTCGAGTACATCCTGAATGCCGATCTGATTAATTGTTTTCAAACGGAACGAATTAATGTGAAGGAGCTGGAACGGATAATAGGCGAACTGGCCAAGTGGGAACTGAGTATCGAAGATCCGGGAACGGTAGAGCGCCTGGCAGGGGAAAGCATTTATAAAGAGTTAAGAAGAATAAGTGCTGAACGCAGCAATGTAAAGCGCATTGAGCGCCTAAACCGGGTGTTTCCGTTGCTCAGAAAATTCAAACTGGAACCGATCTTGTACAAAAGTCAGAATCTTTACTTCGAAATTTCCCAAAGCAGTAAAGATTCAAACACACTTAAGCCCGAATGGCTTAATCAATTTAAACGATTGGGTGAAAATTTGAATGTTAAGGTGGCGTATTAAATTACAAATTGGGCAACATGACCTGTGTGGCTTGAATGACCTCATGTACTTCCGGAATGGAAATAGGTTGTTTGCTCTTTGTGTAGAGTACAAATCCTTTATAGGAAGTAAGATAAAGATGAGATTGTGTGAAAATTCCCGCCTTGGATTGCACCACCAATAGTGCTTTGTTATCATTCAGAATTTTTCTGAACGTTACTTCTTCAACTTTGATAAACGCGCCCATCATTTTCAGGGCGGTGTAATGTTGAAAGTAAGGTCCGGGTACGCCAGGGATCATGCCTAAACAGAAATTTTATCTTTTTCTTCCAGGTGATTCCAAACCAGACTGCTGGCGCCTAAAATTGGAGCGGCCTGATTCTGCAAGCCGGAAGGTAAAATTTTAACCTTGCCCCTGAACAACGGCATCAGGTTGGCTTCCATGTGTTTGATGGTGGGTTTGAAAATCAAATCACCGGCTAATGAAAGTCCGCCAAACAAGAAAATGGCTTCCGGATCGGTATGAACAACGGTCTCGGCCAACTTGGTACCGAGAATTCTTCCGGTGTATTCAAAGGCTTCACGCGCCACCACATCACCGCGAATGGCAGCCTCGGTAATCATTTTTGTATTCAGGTTGTCGAAACTGATGCCACGCAATTCACTTGGCTCCAGGTGATCGGCCAATAGCTTATACACCGATCGCTTGATTCCGGTAGCGGATACATACGTTTCCAAACATCCACGTTTTCCACAATTACAAAAACGACCGGCATAATTTACAGTAGTATGCCCAAGTTCACCGGCAATGCCGTGTTTGCCATTAATAAGTTTTCCATTCGCAACAAAACCACTACCCAAGCCTGTGCCTAATGTTATCACCACAAAATCTTTCATGTCACGCGCGGCCCCATAAACCATTTCACCTACTGCTGCGGCATTCGCATCATTGGTTACCAGTACCGGTACGCCCAACGGTTTGGATAGCATTTCGGCCAAGGGAATAATGCCTTTCCATTTCAGGTTGGTAGCGTGTTCAATGGTGCCTTTGTAATAATTGCCGTTGGCAGCACCAACGCCTACACCCACAAGATGATACGAGCGATCCAATCCGGCAATGGCCGCGTGAATGGCTTTAACAAGATCATTGATTAAATCAGAGAACTCTTCATGTTCCTGCGTTTTGATCCTGTCTTGAAATAAAACATTACCCGAGCGGTCTACGATACCGTATTTCGTGTTGGTTCCGCCAATGTCAACGCCAATGGTAATTTCTTTCATCAGATGGATAGTATTTTGGCAATGCGCAGCATGTCCATATTGATTTCATGCGGCCGGTTCATTACCGAGTCAAAAAGGTTATATACAATGTTATTATCACGAACGCCAACCATGGCATCCGTCTTTCCTTCCATAAGTCCTTCTACTGCGGCAACACCCAACTTACTGGCCAGCACACGATCAAAGTAGGTGGGTGTACCACCGCGCTGCAGGTGGCCGAGTATGGTAACTTTTATATCAAAGTAGTCGGTACGTTCCGCAACCTTGCGGGCAATTTCGTTAGCGCCACCAATTTTTGAACCTTCTGCTATCACCACCAGGTTCGATCGTTTGTTAGTGATTTCACCAGCGGTAAGCAACTCATAAACTTTATCAAAAGAGGTTTCGCTTTCAGGAATAATGATAGCACCCGCACCACCGGCAATGCCGCTATACAACGCAATGTAGCCGGAGTTACGACCCATTACTTCGATAAAGAATAAACGGTTGTGTGAGAGAGCTGTGTCGCGGATTTTATCTATCGCTTCAACCGCTGTGTTGGTGGCGGTGTCAAAACCAATGGTGTAGTCGGTACCGGCAATGTCGTTATCAATTGTTCCGGGTATACACAAGGAGGGAAGTTGAAATTCCTGATAAAGTTTATGTAAACCGGTGAAGGTTCCATCGCCACCAATGGCAATCAGCGCATCAATGCCTTCCTTTCGAAGTTGTTCATATGCCTGCTTGCGGCCTTCGGCTGTTTTAAACTCATCGCTACGCGCGGTTTTCAAAATGGTACCACCACGCTGAAGAATATTTCCTACGGATCGTGCGCCCAGTTTCACGAAGTCGCCTTCAATCATGCCCTCATAGCCGCGCATGATGCCGAAAACTTCTTTCTTGTGAAAGATACCTGTACGCACAACCGCACGAATGGCGGCATTCATTCCGGGTGCATCTCCACCCGAAGTGAAGACACCTATACGTTGAATAGTTGATGACATTGAATCGCTAAATCATCCAAAAATAGCGGTTCAAATCGATTTTTTGTAACCTGAAAAGTTATTGAAATTTCAATCGTTTGAAATGATTGATGAGGCCATTTGTGGATGAATCGTGCGTGGTAATTTCTTCTGTTGTGTTCAATTCAGGCAGAATTCTTTTGGCCAATGCTTTGCCCAATTCCACACCCCATTGATCGAAACTGAAGATGTTCCAGATAATACCCTGCACAAAAATTTTATGTTCATACAAGGCTATTAAACTACCCAATGTGCGAGGGGTCACTTGCTCAACCAAAATGCTGTTGGTGGGTCTGTTTCCTTCAAACACACGATAGGGAAGGTGAAACTTAATTTGCTCAGGTGTCATACCGGCAGCGGTTAATTCCTGCTCAACTTCTTCTTCGGTTTTGCCTTTCATTAACGCTTCGGTTTGTGCAAAGAAATTAGCCAGCAACTTCTCGTGGTGATCGCTCACCGGGTTGTGGGTTTTCGCAGGTGCAATGAAATCACATGGGATAAGTTTGGTGCCTTGATGAATGAGTTGATAAAACGCGTGCTGACCGTTCGTGCCCGGTTCTCCCCAAATGATGGGCCCGGTTTGGAAATGAACAGGTTGTCCGTTGCGGTCTACCGATTTACCGTTGCTCTCCATGTTGCCTTGCTGAAAGTATGCCGCAAAGCGATGGAGGTATTGATCGTACGGAAGTATGGTTTCGGAGGCAGCACCAAAAAAGTTATTGTACCAGATGCCAAGCATGGCCAGTATCACCGGAATATTTTTTTCGAATGGTTCGTTACGAAAATGATTGTCCATGGCGTGTGCACCATCCAGCAACTTGCTGAAGTTTTCGAAGCCGATGGTACAGGCAATGGAAAGTCCGATGGAAGACCATAACGAATAACGTCCGCCAACCCAATCCCAAAACACAAACATATTGGCGGGATCGATGCCAAATGCTGTTACCGCTTTTTGATTGGTGGAGACTGCAACGAAATGTTTGGCTACTTCGCCTATGTTGTTTGTTTTTTCAAGGAACCAGCTTCGCGCTGTTTCCGCATTGGTCATGGTTTCCTGTGTGGTGAACGTTTTTGAGGCGATGATGAATAAGGTAGTTTCCGGATTAACACGCTTTAACGTTTCTGCGATGTGCGTTCCATCTACATTCGATACAAAATGCGGAGTGATATTTTTCCAATAGGGTCTCAGGGCTTCCGTTACCATCAGCGGCCCAAGGTCGGAGCCGCCAATGCCGATGTTCACAATGTCGGTAATTGGTTTGCCGGTGTAGCCTTTCCATTCGCCCTGAAGCAACGCATTCGAGAATTGCTCCATTTGCTTTAACACTCGGTTTACTTCGGGCATTACATCCTGACCATCTACCAGTACAGGTGTGTTTGAACGGTTGCGCAAGGCCACATGCAATACGGGTCTGTTTTCAGTTTGATTGATAGGTAAGCCTTTAAACATGGCTTCGATGGCAGCCGGAAGTTCACATTCGTGTGCAAGTTCAAGTAGGAGTTGAAGTGTTTCTTCCACCGCAATGTTTTTGGAGAAATCGACCAGAAAATTCTCAAAGTTTAGATGAAAGTTGCGGAAGCGGTCTGGGTCTTCCTGAAACAATTCGCGCATGTGTTGCGCCTGCATGGTTAAAAAGTGCATTTCAAGCTTGCGCCAGGCAAGCGTGTTGGTGGGGTCGATAGTGGGTAACATGAGCGTTTCCGTTAGCGTTTCTAAAACGAAAGCCCCGTCCCAAAACAGGAACAGGGCTTTTGTAGCGCGGGGGGGAGTTGAACCCCCGACCTTTGGGTTATGAATCCAACGCTCTAACCACCTGAGCTACCGCGCCATTTTCATTAAGGCCCGCAAACTTACAAAGAATGCGAGTATTCTGCCAAAACTGATTTTTATTTTGCCTTGCCGAAAAATTCTTCTAATTTCAAACACCTATGCACACCATGGCGAAAAAGAAATTATTCACGGCTGATTATGAGGTACATGCATCCATTAAGATGCTGTATCCATATATTCAATCAGCCAGTGGACTTTCTGAGTGGTTTGCGGATAATGTGACGATCAACAACATGGACAAGACCTTCACATTCATCTGGGATCATGAAGAACACAAGGCGCGCATGACGGCACACCGCACCAATCATTTTGTGCGCTTTGAGTTTGTTCCGGAGAATGAAGAAGATGAAAAGGACCCCTCTTATTTTGAACTTCGCCTGGAGTTCAATGAATTAACCCAATCGGTGTTTCTGAAAGTAACCGACTATTCTGATTTTGATGACCTGCGCGAACTCAACGACCTGTGGAATAGCCTGGTGGAGTCGCTGAGGAAGATTGTGGGAGGGTGAGGCTAAAGTAGCCGGCTTCTGTGATTACTCACTTCTTAAATCAAAAATCAACATTCCTTGTTCTTAACTCATGAAATCATGCAGATGAAAGAGTTTTAAGTGTCTGATTTTAAAATGCACTTTAGAAGTATCTTTGGCGTGTTATTTGTTGCTTTCGGGCACGGTTAACCGCATGAAAAAACTCGACAAACTTATTCTCAGCTCTTTCTTAGGACCGTTCATTCTCACGTTCCTGGTCGTGGTTTTTATTCTGCTCATGCAACACATGCTCAAGTATTTCGATGACATCATCGGGAAAGGTTTGGGCTTTGATGTGATCGGGCAGTTGCTGTTTTACTTTGCCGTGTTCATGACACCCGTGGCGTTGCCGCTGGCAGTGTTGTTGTCTTCGTTAATGACATTCGGAAGCCTGGGTGAACATTTTGAGTTAACGGCCGTGAAGAGCGCGGGTATTTCTCTTTTGCGAGCCATTCAACCCATTTTCTTTTTTGTGTTGATCTTGACAGGGTGTGCATTTTACATCAATAACAACCTGGTACCGAAAGCCGCGCTTGAAGCGTATAGTTTGTTGTGGGACATCAAACAGAAAAAGCCGGCATTGGATATTCGTGAAGGAACATTCTACAACGGCATACCCGACATCAGCATAAAAGTGAATGAAAAATTTCCGGACGGCATCACGTTAAAAGATGTGATCATTTATGACCACCGCAAACACGATGGCAATAAAGATGTGACCGTTGCGGACTCAGGAAAGATGTACACCATTTTAAATGAGCGTTACCTGAAGTTGGAGTTGTTTGAAGGATATAATTATACCGAAGGTACCAGTGCCGGCCAGGATTTAGTGGGGAAGAATCCATCCTATGGCACCGAAACCCTCAGTCGTAGCAAGTTTGCCAAAACCCAGGTGATATTTGATTTGTCTTCCTTTCAAATTCAACGCACAGACAAAAAGTGGTTTCAGGGTAACCGCATCATGCGCAACATGGGTGAACTGGATAAAGATATTGATTCGTTGCGCGATCAGGTAATGAATCAGAAGCTGAGTCAGTACAGTGCTTACCGTACGTACTTCACACACCTGATGCGGAATGACTCCATGTTGCTGCCCAAGGAGTTGCAGGCCTACCAGAAAAAACGAGATTCTCTTTCGTGGATTGAAACTGAAAAGGATATGGTAGAGGTTGATCAGCCTGTGCCACTTGAAACGCCATTAGCAACGGATAATCCTGAGACAAGCGTTCGACTGGCGGATACTGTTGAGTCCAAAGAAATCACCAGACCCGGCATCGTTCGCGAAAAGAAACGTGCCGTTGATTCGCTGAAAGTCCGCGAAGAAAAGAAATCAGTCAGCCCGGTGCGGGTGCAGAAAACTGAGCAGAAGAAACCAGCAGTGATATCAAAGGCTGCACAATTGCGTGATCAGAAAACGCAGCAACAGGTTTCTCCAATTCCAAAGAAGAAAACTGTAGTGCTGACAGACTCAGCCCGACAGGCAAAGATTGACAGCGTGCTGAATCTTCCCATTCAGAAATCCATGTATGCTGCTGCACTGAATAGGGCTCGTGTGGTAAAGTCGCAAATAAACAGCACCACCACCTCCCTTGATTTCTATGAAGTTGATCAACGGGTTTTCCGCATTCAGTGGCATAAGATTTTAGCCAGTTCGTTGGCGTGTATTGCCATGTTTTTGATTGGTGCACCCTTGGGAGCGATTATAAAAAAGGGAGGCCTTGGGGTGCCGTTCCTGGTGTCCATTCTATTCTTTATCATCTACTACCTGCTCACCATTACGGGGGAGAAATGGGCCAAGCAAGGCTTTGTGAGTGTGGAAATAGGGGTTTGGACTGCAGATGCCATACTGTTTGTTATTGGACTCATATTCCTTAGGCAGGCCCGTATAGATGCCCGCCTGTTTGAAGCAGATTTCTACCAGGTGGTGTTCGACAAAGTGGGCCGCTGGTACGAGCGCATGCGGGCTAAATGGTTTCCAGCAGACGGAATGAAAAATTGAGGCTTTTTTGGATAATTCAGCCTGTTTCGCGTATCTTTGCCGGCTGAAATAAGAGTATAATAGAAACAACATGTATTTAACCGCTGAAACAAAAAAAGAGCTGTTCAAGAAGCATGGCATAGCCAAATCGGATAAGGATACGGGCTCGCCAGAAGCTCAGATTGCCCTGTTTACACACCGAATCAACCACCTGACAGGTCATCTGAAGACGCACAAAAAGGACTTTGCAACCCAGCAGGGTTTGATGAAGATGGTTGGTAAGCGCAAGAAATTGCTGAATTACCTTCAGAATTCAGACATTAGCCGGTACCGGGCGATTCTGGCCGAGCTGGATCTTAGAAAGTAAGAAGAACTCAAATGTATACAGGGAACCTGATCAAGGTTCCCTTTTTGTATTTTATAAATAAGTCATTTGGGGCTTAACGGCCCGTGACTTTAACCCATTTTTTATGACGTTTAATGTAATATCAAAAAGCTGCAAACTCCCGGATGGAAGGGAGATCACCATCGAAACGGGTAAAATGGCCCGTCAGGCCGATGGTTCTGTTGTGTTACGCATGGGCAACACCATGCTGTTGGCTACGGTAGTGGCCAGAGAAGACGCCAATGAAGGCGTGGATTTCATGCCTCTTTCTGTTGATTACCAGGAGAAGTTCGCTTCTACCGGTAAAATCCCCGGTGGTTTCTTAAAGCGTGAAAGCAAGTTATCCGATTATGAAATTCTGATCAGCCGCCTGATTGACCGTGCCTTAAGACCCTTATTCCCAAGCGATTTCCATGCAGAAACTCAGGTGAATGTTTCCCTGATCTCCGGAGATCACAATGCGTTGCCGGATGCACTTGCAGCTTTTGCTGCTTCAACGGCTCTAACCATTTCGGATATTCCGTGGGGCGGTCCTATTTCGGAAGTGCGCGTTGCCCGTGTGGATGGTAAGTTTATTGTGAACCCAGTTTTGGCTGATAAGGAGCGCGCGGATATCGATTTGATCGTTGCTGCTTCCATCGAAAACATTCTGATGGTAGAAGGGGAGATGAAGGAAGTGAGCGAAGACGATATGTTGGAGGCGTTGAAAATTGCCCATGATGCCATTAAGGTGCAGTGTCAGCTTCAGCTTGACATGGCGAAGGAGTTGGGTAAAACGGTAAAGCGTACATACAGCCACGAAGTGAACGATGAAAACCTTCGCGAAGAGCTTTCTAAATTATTGTATCCAAAAGTATATGCTGTTGCCAAACAGCAAATCAAAAATAAGAAGGAGCGCGGCAAGGCGTTCAAGCAAGTGTTGGAAGACTACCTCGCTACGTTACCGGAAGATACAACGATCAATATCGACCTGGTTAAACGTTATTATCACGATATTGAAAAGAAAGCCGCACGCGATCTGGTATTGAATGAAGGCATTCGCTTGGATGGTCGTAACACCAAGGAAATCAGACCGATATTCTCTGAAGTTGATGTATTACCTTCAGCGCATGGTTCAGCTTTGTTTACGCGGGGTGAAACACAATCGCTGACTACCGTAACACTGGGAACCAAACTGGATGAACAGATGATCGATGGTGCCATGTTTGAAGGCTCCAATAAATTTATCCTGCACTACAATTTCCCCGGCTTTTCAACCGGTGAAGTAAAGCCAAATCGTGGACCTGGAAGACGTGAAGTTGGTCACGGTAATCTCGCCTTGCGCGGATTGAAATATGTGTTGCCGTCAGACACGGAGAATCCTTATACCGTTCGCGTGGTATCCGATATTCTGGAATCAAATGGTTCATCATCGATGGCTACGGTTTGTGCCGGTGCGTTGGCGTTGATGGATTCTGGACTTCCTGTTAAAGGACCTGTTTCAGGTATTGCCATGGGTATGATCTCCGATGCAAAGACCGGTAAGTATGCCATTCTTTCCGACATCCTTGGTGATGAAGACCACCTGGGAGATATGGACTTCAAAACTACCGGTACAGAGAATGGCTTAACTGCTTGTCAGATGGATTTGAAAGTGGATGGCCTGACGTATGAAGTATTGCGCGAAGCCTTGCTTCAGGCGAAAGAAGGTCGCCTGCATATCCTCAATGAAATGAAGAAGACCTTGTCGGCTTCTAAGGCTGACCTGAAGCCGCACACACCTCGCGCTGAGACCGTCATTATAGAGAAAGAGATGATTGGTGCGGTAATCGGTCCGGGTGGTAAAGTGGTTCAGGATATTCAGAACACAACCGGAGCTACCGTTGTGATTGAAGAGGTGAACAACAAAGGCGTGGTGAACGTTTTTGCTACCAATAAGGAAGTGATGGATGCCGCATTGAGACGCATCCGTGCAATCGTGGCTGTGCCTGAAATCGGGCAGGTATACGATGGCAAGGTGAAGTCGATTATGCCGTTCGGAGCGTTTGTGGAATTCATGCCAGGTAAAGATGGCTTGCTGCACATTTCCGAGATTAAGTGGGAGCGCCTGGAGACAATGGATGGCGTAATGGAAGTAGGGGAAGAAGTGAAAGTGAAGCTGGTTGAAATTGACAAAAAGACTGGTAAATTCAGGCTTTCCCGTAAGGTATTGTTGCCCAAACCACCTAAGAAGGAGGCCACCGCATCGGAATAGCGTTACGCAGGTTGACAGGAACTAACTTTAGACACTATATTGTTACACCACTGAACATTTAGTACTAGATGAGACAGCTCAAGATCAGCAAACAGATAACGAACCGCGAAAGCCAATCGCTGGATAAGTACCTTCAGGAAATTGGTAAGGTTGACCTGCTTACGCCTGATGAAGAAGTTGAATTGGCCAAGCGGATTAAGGAAGGCGACCAGATCGCTCTTGAGAAGTTGACGAAAGCCAACCTTCGTTTTGTGGTGTCTGTTGCCAAGCAATACCAGAACCAGGGCTTGTCACTGGGAGATTTAATCAATGAAGGAAACCTCGGACTTATTAAAGCGGCTCAACGCTTTGATGAAACCCGGGGTTTTAAGTTTATATCGTATGCCGTTTGGTGGATTCGTCAATCTATCCTGCAGGCGTTGGCAGAACAGTCGCGTATTGTTCGCTTACCCCTTAACCGTGTAGGTTCACTCAACAAAATTTCCAAAACGTTCTCCGAATTGGAGCAGAAGTATGAGCGTGAGCCATCACCGGAAGAATTGGCGGAAGTACTGGATGTAACTACGGCAGAGGTAGTGGACACTATGAAGATTTCCGGTCGCCATGTTTCCATGGATGCCCCATTTGTTCAAGGTGAGGAGAACAGCTTGCTGGATGTACTTGAAAACGACAGCGAGGAAACACCGGATTCCGGCTTGATGAATGATTCCCTGCGCAAGGAAGTCCAGCGGGCCTTGTCAACCCTTACGCAGCGTGAGGCTGACGTGATTACCCTTTACTTCGGACTGAATGGCGAGCATGCCATGACGTTGGAGGAAATCGGGGAGAAGTTCAACTTAACGCGGGAGCGCGTACGTCAGATTAAGGAAAAGGCGATCAGAAGGTTACGGCATACTTCAAGAAGTAAGGCTTTAAAACCTTACCTCGGTTAATAATTGTTTATTGCATTCGAATTTTGAAGGGTCTCAAAGCAATGCGGGGCCCTTTGTTTTAATTACAAGATTATGTCAGAGAAAGTAAAAGTGTTGATTATCGGATCCGGTCCTGCCGGATATACAGCGGCCATTTATGCGGCTCGCGCAGGTTTGAACCCGGTATTGTATACAGGCGGTCAGCCGGGTGGTCAGCTTACCACCACCAACGATGTGGAGAACTTCCCCGGTTATCCGGAAGGAATAAACGGTCCGCAAATGATGGTTGATCTGCAAAAGCAAGCTGAGCGTTTCGGGACGAAGATTCATTACGGACTGGTAACTTCAGTCGACTTTTCAGGTTACCCGCACAAGGTTACGGTAGACGAAAAGGATGTAGTGGAAGCCGAAACGGTAATCATTGCAACAGGAGCTTCGGCTAAGTACCTGGGCATTCCATCCGAAGAGAAGTTTAACAACAAAGGCGTATCGGCTTGTGCCGTTTGTGATGGCTATTTCTACCGTGGCAAGGAAGTGGCCGTTGTTGGTGCTGGGGATTCGGCTGCGGAAGAATCAACCTATTTATCTAAGCTATGTACAAAGGTTCACCTGATTGTAAGACGTGACGAAATGCGCGCTTCCAAAATCATGCAGTCGCGTGTGTTGAATACGCCAAACATTGAGATTCACTGGAACACCGAAACCGATGAGATATTGGGTGACGATACCGGTGTAACCGGGGTGCGTGTGGTGAACAATAAGACAGGGGAGAAGAAGGAAATTCCGATTCAGGGTTTCTTCCTCGCCATCGGGCATAAACCCAATACCGACATTTTTAAAGACTACCTTGAGATGGATGAAACGGGATACATCAAAGTACAACCCGGTTCAACCCGTACCAATGTGGAGGGTGTTTTTGCCGTAGGTGATGCAGCCGACAAAGTGTACCGTCAGGCAGTAACAGCTGCCGGAACAGGTTGTATGGGTGCACTGGATGCCGAGAAATTCTTAGCCGCAAAAGAAGCTGAATTGGTAGGGCATTAATTCCTGTAATTCAGTACGATACATGAAGTTAGATATTCTTGTTTTAGCAGCCCACCCCGATGATGCAGAGCTCTGCTGCGGGGGCACAATCGCCCGCCAGATTGCGCTCGGTAATAAGGTAGGCATTGTTGATTTTACGCGTGGCGAACTGGGTACACGGGGTACACCCGAATTGCGTTTACAGGAAGCGGCTAAAGCTGCTGATATATTAAAGCTTTCAACACGTGAAAACCTGGGCCTGCCAGATGGCTTTTTCCGGAACGATGAGGAGCACCAGCGTGAGGTAATCCGAGCCATCCGCAAATATCAACCGGAGATTGTGTTGGCCAACGCCATTCACGATCGCCATTCCGATCATGGTCGTGCTGCTGAACTCGGGACTGATGCTTGCTTTCTTTCCGGGTTGGCCAAGATTGAAACTACCTTGGATGGTAAACCTCAACAAGCGTGGCGACCGAAAGCGGTTTATCACTACATCCAAAGTCAGTTTATTGAACCTGATTTTATAGTCGACATATCTGATTTCTGGGAAGTGAAGGTGGCCTCTTACATGGCGTATAAAAGTCAGATGTACGATCCGCAAAGCAAGGAGCCAGAAACCTACATCTCAAAGCCTGAGTTCCTTAAACTTATTGAAGCGCGCGCTGTTGAGTTAGGACATGCTATTGGTGTAAAATACGGAGAAGGCTACACTCTGCGCAGATACCCTGGCGTGCGCAATCTGTTTGATTTGATTTAAGTGCGCGTCATTGCGAGGAGCACTGGTGTACCGTTTCGTTTGCAACAATCGATCAGGTGACGAAGCAATCTCAAACAATATCGGATTACCTGGCTTGTCAATTCAGCCTGTAATTACTCCATTTTCTTATGGTGCCAACCTGCTGATCTTCCAGTCGTTATCCGCTTTTGTATAAAGTATTCTGTCGTGTAACCGACTTGGTCTTCCTTGCCAGAATTCAATAAGCACCGGTTCCACTTCGTAGCCACCCCATTGGTGTGGTCGCGGTAGCGGATCCTGATGTTCAAAACGCTTTTCTATTTCCTGCATCCGCTGTTCCAGAATTTGCCGGTTTTTGATGGGTGTACTTTGCGGTGATGACCATGCGCCAATCTGTGATCCACGCGGGCGACTTTGAAAATAGGCATCGGAGCGTTCAGCATCAATTCTGGTTACGATCCCCTCAATGCGCACCTGCCGTTCCAGTTCCGGCCAGAAGAACGTGAGCGCACAAACGGGGTTTTCGTCCAGGTCCTTGCCTTTGCTGCTCTGGTAGTTGGTAAAGAATACAAACTTGGAATCCTCAATTCCTTTCAACAACACCATCCGGCCGGACGGTCGGCCTTGTGCATTTACCGTGGCCAGGTGCATGGCTGTTGGTTCCGGTAATTTGGCTGCCAAAGCCTCGTTGAACCATTGGGCAAACTGTTCAACGGGGTTGTGGTGCACGGAATCAATATCCAATGCGGCTTTGGTGTATTCGTTTCGGATGGAAGAAATGCTGGACATCGGGTAATATTTTGGCGAAAGTTCACCCAAAAGAATAAAATTTGCATCGTAGCATTACAAGTATTTTATTGAATCGCCATTACAACGGTTTACTGTGGAGTTTTTTAACTACAAGAATAAAATCAAACCCGAAAAGGGGCGGCTGCTGATCTCAGAACCGTTTCTACCCGATCCGAATTTCGAGCGAACGGTCGTGTTGTTGTGTGAGCACAGTGAGGAAGGATCGTTTGGTTTTGTGTTGAATAAACCGTCCATCATGAAAGCCGGAGAGGTCATGGATGACCTGGCTAACTTTGATCATGAGGTATTCGTGGGTGGACCAGTTCAACAAGACACGTTACATTTTATTCACCGATCGGCATCCATTGAAAACGGTGCAGAAATTCTGGAAGGCATATACTGGGGTGGTACGTTCGATCAGGTGTTGAACCTGGCAGATACGCATCAGCTTTACCCGGCTGATATCAAGTTCTTTTTGGGCTACAGCGGTTGGGATGCGGGGCAGTTGGAGGAGGAGTTAAGCCAAAATTCCTGGATCGTTTGTGATTTTGTGTCGGAAGACCTACTGTTCGAAACCGAACCATCTTTAATGTGGAAGAAAGCATTGGAAAACATGGGTGGGCGATTTTCCGTTTATTCCAACTACCCGGTTGATCCCCGAATGAATTAGGCCTAAATTCGTAACTTTACAGAGCATACTGTAGTCTATAATGAAACACCATGGAATTGGAGAACGAAAAAACAGCAGAGATGGAGGAGACGCGCGAAGCCGGGATGGAAGAAAACCATGGCGTGCAGACCGAATTGCAATCTGAAGCAGACCTCACCGATCACCACGAAGGCGATGATCATGACGAAGAGCATGACACGGTAGACTATTCCCAGCTTACCAAGACACAACTGGTGGTAGCGTTGAAGGAGCTCTCCAAAGAATCCGACTTTAAAAAAATTGATCGCCACCTGCGCAGCATCAAACCGTTGGTAGATGAGTACCGTGAACAGGAGCGCACACAAGCCCTGAACCGTTTCATTTTAGATGGAGGCAATGCCGATGATTTTCACTATCGCGGTGATGAGCACGATACGATTTTTGACGGCCTTGTTAAAACCATTCGTGATAGAAGAACCCAGCACATCAAAAACCAGGAAGATCAGAAAACTGAAAACCTGAACAAGAAACTGGAGCTGCTGGAGAAACTTCGTGCCCTTACCGACTCAGAAGAAGTGAAAGATCACTTCGATCAATTTAAAAGCTTACAAAGGGAGTGGCGAAACATTGGACCGGTACCAGGTGCCCAAGCCAAAACCGTGTGGGCAAACTATCACGCCCTGATTGATCGGTTCTACGATAATCAAAGCATTTACTTTGAGTTGAAAGAACTTGATCGCAAAAAAAATCTCGAAGCCAAACTTGAGCTTTGTGTGCGGGCTGAGAAACTAAGTGACGTAGAAAAGATACGCGATGCTGTGCGTGAGCTCAATGAATTACATCACGAGTTCAAACACATTGGTCCGGTGCCGATTGAAGACAAGGAAAATGTTTGGCAACGCTTCAAGGCTGCTTCCGATGCAGTGTATGCGCGCAGGGATGCGTTCATGAAAGAGTTGAACGAACAACTCAACGCCAACATGGAGCAGAAGAAAGTGTTGGGCGAAGAGGTGTTGACATTTGCTTCATTTCAATCGGACCGTATTAAAGAGTGGAATCAGAAGACAAAAGAAATTCTGGGACTCCAGAAAAAGTGGGAAGCACTTGGGGGCATGCCGCGCAATAAGGCAAAAGACCTGAACAAAAAATTCTGGTCGTCCTTCAAAGGATTCTTTGCCAATAAAAATGCTTTCTTTAAGAAGCTGGATAGTGAACGCGAACAAAACCTGGAAAAGAAAAACCAGTTGTTGCAACGCGCCATTGAATTGAAGGAGAGCACCGAGTGGGAGAAGACCACCAACGAATTGAAAGCCTTGCAAGAGCAGTGGAAAGAAGTTGGTCCTGTGCCGGAGAAGATGCGCGAAAAAATTTACCAGCAATTTAAGGAAGCTTGCGATGCCTTCTTTGAAAATCGCAGGGCGCAGCAAGGCAAGCGCGATGCCGATCAGGAGAATAACCTGAAGGCCAAGCAGGCGGTTTGTGCGTTATTGGAAAAGCATGCTGATGAAAAAACAGCAACGCCTGAGTTGTTGAAAGAACTTGAAGAGCAGTTTGGCAGCATTGGGTTTGTGCCGAAGAAGGATATGGGCACCATACGTTCGCGTTTCCATGAAGCGGTAGAGAAATTTGTTCAATCCATTGAAGGCGCTAGTGACGATGAAAAAAGCCGCATGGTGTTGGAAAGTCAGCTTCAGGATTTGAAGAATGACCCAATGGGTGAGCAGAAGATTTACCACAAGGAGCAATCCATCCGCAAAAAGATCCAGAAGGTTGAAAACGACATTGCCGTATGGCGCAACAACCTTGAGTTTTTTGCCCGGGCTAAAAACGGTGAAAAGGTACGGGAGGAATTTAATGAGAAAATAGAGGAAGCGAGCAGCCACCTGCACCAGTTAAAACAGCAATTGAAGCTTCTGCGCACAGTTTCCTGACGCAGGATTTGTAAAGATTAAACCTTCCGTTATTTTTGCACCTCGCTTTTCCAACACCAAAGGTCTAAAAGCCTCCTTAGCTCTCCCGATAGCTATCGGGAGGTAGAGCAACTGACTTTTAGTCAGAAGCATGGAGAAGCAAATAAGGGCATTAAGCCTCCTTAGCTCAGCTGGTAGAGCAACTGACTTGTAATCAGTAGGTCGCTGGTTCGATTCCGGCAGGGGGCTCTTGAAAGCCGAATCTCTAAAGAGGTTCGGCTTTTTCTTTATCCCTGCTGCAAATACCGTAAAAAACCAAGTTGTTATGAACAATTTTAAGATAGTGATTTCAGCCATTGTTTTGTTGGCTGCTATTTCTGCAAGATCGCAATCCATGCAACGCGATAGCCTCGTTGGCGTATGGATTTGTGTGGAGGCTACCATACCCGATGGTTTAAATATTTCTGCGGAAGAAATGGAGGCAATAAATGTATTTAAGTCAGCTCTTGTTAAGTCAAAATTTCTTTTCAAAACCAATGGTCTGTTCGAGTGGCAATTTCAAAAGGGTACGCCAGCCATGTTTCAGGAACTCAGCTTTCTCAACAATCAAAAGTGGTCTATTGATACAAAGGGGGATTTGATTCACATTGGTGATCCAAAAGAGAATTTGATGCAAGTAAGGATTCGTGAAAAGGCTGGAATAGTTTATTTTATACTCTCAGATACCCCTTTATTGTTGCGGATGAAAAAGGAGTAGGGTATGAGGAGCCTTGATAAACTGAACAAAATTATTTAGCGAATCACCATGTACTCCAAACACTGGTTAGTCATCCGCGATGATGCCAAACGAACCTTTGAGGTATGCGGGCGGGTATCGAATGAGAATGCTTTCTTTAACAAGGTGTATGCCATGCAAAAATCGGGTATGCCTGTTAGCGGCATGACACCCCCGGTTACCGGCAAGGCGCCCAGTAAAGAATCAATCAAAATCAGTGGCTATGCATACGAAGAAGGTTTGTACGAAAGGCTGGAAAAGGAGTACATGCGTTTGCGCATGCTGGATATAGACGAGACTGAAATTGAATAGCTAATTCCGGCTTTTGTAAAATCACCTGTGTTAGACATTCTTCCAAAAGCAGGTTTCCCATTCCTGTTTTGTCATAAAATACCCTAATTTAGGCCCTTCAAATTTTACTATGGCTGCTAAAAAACGTGTCCTCATTACCGGTGGTGCTGGTTTTCTCGGATCGCACCTCTGCGACCGCTTCATTAAAGAAGGCTTTCATGTGATTGCCATGGATAACCTGATTACAGGCGACCTGCGCAACATCGAGCACCTCTTCAAACTACCAGATTTTGAGTTCTATCACCACGATGTGTCTTCCTTTGTACACGTACCAGGTGAACTCCATTATATATTGCACTTCGCCTCACCGGCCAGCCCGATCGACTACCTGAAAATTCCCATTCAAACCCTAAAGGTGGGTTCATTGGGTATTCACAACTTACTGGGCCTGGCCCGGGTAAAGCAGGCGCGCATCCTCATTGCCTCAACATCTGAAGTCTATGGCGATCCGCTGGTGCACCCGCAAACTGAAGAATATTACGGCAACGTGAACCCGGTCGGACCGCGTGGCGTGTACGATGAAGCCAAGCGTTTTCAGGAGGCCATGACTATGGCGTATCATACTTTTCACGGATTGGATACCCGCATTGTGCGCATCTTCAACACGTATGGTCCCCGTATGCGCCTCAATGACGGTCGTGTGTTGCCGGCTTTTATTGGTCAGGCGTTGCGGGGTGAAGACTTAACCGTATTTGGTGATGGTTCCCAGACACGCTCGTTCTGTTATGTGGATGATCAGGTGGACGGTATATTCCGGTTACTGATGTCGGATTATCATTTACCGGTGAACATCGGTAACCCTGATGAAATCACTATCATGCAGTTTGCGGAAGAGATCATCAAACTCACCGGCACCACGCAAAAAATCATCACCCAACCGCTTCCGAAAGATGATCCAAAGCAGCGCCAGCCTAATATAACGAAGGCAAAAGAAATTTTAGGGTGGGAACCTAAAGTGTCGCGTGCTGAAGGATTGAAGATTACATACGAATACTTCAAAAGCTTGCCGCGTGAAATCCTGTTCGAGCGGGATAATAAGAATTTTGAGAAGTATATGCGGTAAGACCGCTATGTTCAGAAAATCATGAGTGCTGAACCAAAATGGTATGCGTTCTATACCAAGAGCCGTCATGAAAAAAAGGTAAAGGAACTGCTGCAACGTAGAGGTTTTGAAGTTTTTCTTCCCATGCAAAAAGTGGTTCGGCAGTGGAGTGATCGGAAGAAGAAAGTAGAGGCGCCTTTATTCAATTCATACATCTTTGTCTTTGTGCCTGAGCATCAAACAACTGAGGTGCTGCAAATACCCGGCATTGCCTGGGCTGTACGGCACAATGGCAAACCAGCGTTTCTTCATGAGCGTGAGTACAAATCCATTCTTCGGTTTTTGGAAACAGGATTAACCATTGAAATTATGGCCGGGGCTGATGTGGAGGAGGGTGATCAGGTACAGGTTTTGGATGGCCCGCTAAAAGGGGCAATTGGCTATGTAGCCCGTAAACAACCCGACCGGTTTATGGTGTTGCTCGAAGGCATCGGGCAGGCCATGCGGGTAGAAATTATGCCCGAATTGCTCAAAAAGACATGATTTGATTAATTTCGAGTAATTTTTTTACTCATTCAAAATTCCCATTATTTTTACCTCGTGCTCGATACGCTGATCACATCCAAGACCCGCCTGAAAATGTTGCTCCGGTTTTTCCTGAACAGCAATTCCTCGGCTTACCTGCGGGAGTTGGCGAAAGAGTTTGGCGAATCCACCAACTCCATCCGGCATGAATTAAATAACCTGTCCAGTGCCGGCTACTTGGTAGCCCGCGAGGAGGGCCGCTCTATATATTACAGTGCGAATACCAAACATCCCCTTTATCCGGAAATCAAAACACTGGTGCACAAGTACCTGGGTATTGACAAACTCCTCGATAACGTCATTCACAAAGTACTGGCCAGGCTGGGAACACTTCAATTGGCTATGATCACCGGTGATTATGCCGAGGGGCGTGATTCAGGTATTATCGACCTGGTGATGGTAGGGGATATTGATAAAGTTTACCTGCAGGAATGCGTAACCAAAGCCGAAAAACTGATCAACCGAAAGGTGCGCACACTGGTGCTTTCAGAGGTGGAGTTTGAGGGTAACAAAAAGAGCCTGAATCCTGACAAGGCCTTGGTGCTTTGGCAGGCGGAGTAATCCGACTTGCAGGATTTGGATAATCATTGAATGCCTGCTCTTCCCGGATGGGACTGAGGAGGCGAAGCTATGAAAAATTGGGGGTAAAGGGGTTTTTTAGTAGGTTTGATGCTTCGTTTTGAAACCATGACTGTCTTAAGAGTATTCTTGTTTCTCGCCTTGATTATTGGTGCTTCTTCCTGCGTTACCAATAAGAAATTTGTGTTGTTACAAAAGGAGGATATGCATAATCAGGAGGTGCTTTTAGATACTACAGTTCGAGCATATCAACCTGTTTCCTATGACTACCTGTTGCAGCCAGAGGATATTGTATATGTTCGCTTTGAAAGTCTAACTCCAACTGACTATGATTTTTTAAATCAGAATAAAAACGTTTCGGGGCAAAATTTTAATCTGCAACAGGGTTCAGGTTTATTGATTGGTGATTTATTGGATCAAAATGGTGAGATCCCTTTTCCATTTATAGGTAAAGTAAAACTTGGAGGCCTCACAGTCTTTCAAGCTCAGGATAAACTTCAGCAAATTGCAGAGCAATACCTCGATAAGCCTGTAGTAAAAGTGCGATTGATTAATTTTCGCTTTACCGTTTTGGGTGAAGTTAACAGCGAGGGCACGGTTACACTCAGCAACAATCGGGTGACTATGTTGGAAGCCTTAGGATTGGCTGGAGGTATGACCGATTTGGCAGATCGGTCAAAAGTTAAATTGATACGCCAACAAAATGGTGAACTCACTGTTCAATATATCAATTTACTAGATGAAAATTTCATCAATTCGCCATACTATTACGTTCATCAAAATGATGTTCTTCTTGTCCCATCTTTAAGGCAACGACCTTATCGTAAGTATTTCGGGCAAAATCTTTCCTTGGTGATATCCTCACTATCTTTGTTACTGATTACGTTTACCCTTATCAATTCCACAAAATAATGTCCGAATCTTTTTTTGATCAAGGTAATCAAGATGCCCCTCAGGGATTTGTGTTGGATTTCAAAAGAGTACTCGCACGTGCACTACGATTTTGGTACGTTGTTGTATTGTTCCTAAGTGCTGCATTCATTATTGCGTTTTACAAAAATCGGTATACCCAGCGGGTCTATCCCATTACAGCTTCTATTCTTATTCGTGAAATGCAGGATACGCGGGGGGCTGAAATTCTTTATAGTAATTCCATTATTGATCCCTATAGAAATTATTTGAATGAACCGTATATAATTAAGTCATATCCACTTATCGAAGATGTTGTACGTGAGTTGAATTTTCACATTTCTTTTTTACAGGAAGGATACATTGTAACGAGTGAGACGTATGTCAATGTTCCCGTCAGGGCATATTGGTGCGGAGCAGAACAAGTCACTACGGGTAAATTAATATTTAAGTTAATAGATGATAAACAGTTCTCCCTGGTTAAACTCTCAGAACGCGATAACGAAAGTGAAGTTCAGATTTTTAATTTGAACGATTCAATCGTCTATAAGGATTATGCGCTTTGTTTCAGGTTAAATCCAGACAGGAGAGGAGCATTACAGGTTGGTGTTCCGTTTATTCTTGATATTGATAATCCAACAGATGTAGCAAGGCAATACATTTCCAGGCTGAAGGTTGACTGGGCAGAGGTTGGAGCCGGAATTATTAACCTGAGTATTACCGGGAATAATCCTGAGAAAGAGATTGATTTCATGAATGCTCTAATCAGGAATTATGAAGCTCTTGATCTCGAAAAGAAGAATGAAACGGCATCACGTACTGTAAACTTTATCAGTCGTCAGCTTAGTGAAATACGTGATTCACTAAGAACAGTAGAGTACCAATTGGAACGGTTTGGGAATAGTTCTCGAATTAAGGACATGAGTGGAGATGCGCAACGGTTGTATGCAAAACTTGAAGCGTTTGAGATTCAGCGGGCAGAGCTAATGATCAGGCAGAATTATTACAAATACTTAAAAGAGTACATGACTCAGGCTGATGGCAAGATGGATCAGATCATCCTCCCATCTTCCATGGGTATTACTGATCCGATACTGAATTCTTTGCTTGAAAAAATTATTAACCTTCAGATTGAGATAAAACTCTATGCTGATCCTGAGCGTTCTCAAAATCCATTATTACAAGAGCGTATTGAGCGAATTAATAAGTTGAAAAAGGATGTTGAAGAAGCGGTTAGAACACTTCAATCAACAGATAAAATAAAGACGGATTTTCTTGCACAACAGTTGCGGGAAACTGAAAAACAACTTAGTCTGCTTCCTGCCTCTGAGCGACAGTTGATCGCCATTCAACGTAATTATTCTTTGCTCGAAAACCTGTATGTGTTCTTAATGCAAAAGCTTTCAGAAGCTAATATTTCAAAAGCTGCAAACACCTCAGATATTGTCCCGGTAAATCCGCCTATGCGTGGCGGTGCTATTTCACCCAAGCCTATGCAAAATTATTTTTTGGCCTTGGTTATTGGTTTAGCACTCCCTTTAGGTCTGTTCGTAATTTTTGAGGTGCTGAATAACCGCGTTCAATCTAAAGAAGATATTGAAAAAATGACCAATATGCCTTTTTTAGGAGGCGTTGGGCATAGTATATCGGGTAGCAACCTTACTGTGCGCGATAAACCTAAAAGTGGCGTAGCGGAGTCGTTCCGTGCACTTCGTTCAAATCTGAATTACTTTACTGCAAATCAAACCCGCCAGATATTTATGGTAAGTAGTTCTATCAGCGGGGAAGGGAAAACATTTACCACCATTAACCTGGCCACCGTATTCGCGCTTTCCGGAAAGAAAACGTTGATTGTTGGTGCAGATATGAGACGGCCTAAGATTTTTGAGGATTTCAATTGCAGCAACACTACCGGCCTGAGCACCTACTTATCCCGAATACACGAGTTTAATGAAGTAGTACAACAAACCGAAATCGAAAATCTGTATTTGGTAAGTGGTGGTCCGGTACCGCCTAATCCTTCGGAGTTATTACTGACGGATCGGTTTGATGAGTTTATTAAAAATACACTTGAGCAATTTGAGTATGTAATTATTGACACGCCTCCATTGGCGCTGGTTACCGATGCATTTGTGATTTCCAAGTTTGTAAACCATACTGTTTTTGTTTTGCGCCAGAACTATTCACCTAAGGAGTTTGTGCGCAGTATTGATGAATACTACCGCAGTGGTAAACTTAAAAACATGAGCATTATGCTCAACGACATATACAAGTCAGGCCTTGGGTATGGTTATGGACAAGGTTATGCGTATAACTATGGCTACTCATATGGGTATGGAGGTGGATATGGGTATTATGAGGACGAGAATTCAAAGAAAGACAAGAAGGGCTTTTTTAAGAAACGTAGTTGATGTCCAGACAAGAAATTGTTATAAGGGCTAACAGTAAGAGTAATTTAATTGACTTTGTCGAGCTCTGGAATTACAGAGATTTATTATTCTTTTTGGTACTAAGAAGCTTTAAGGTAAAATACGCACAATCCATATTAGGTGTCGGTTGGGCTGTTATTCAACCTTTGGTTGCCACGCTTATATTCACAATTATTTTTGGTCGCGTGGCAAAGGTTTCATCAGACGGGGTACCTTACTTTCTTTTTAGTCTTTGTGCCATGGTACCATGGAATTATTTTAGCAATACCCTTACTGACTCAACAAATAGCTTGGTTCAAAATACCAATATGCTTTCGAAGGTGTATTTTCCTCGAATAGTATTGCCTCTCGCAGCGGTTTTTTCAAAATTGCTTGATTTCCTTATCGGTCTGGTTTTGTTAATTATTATGATAGCCATTTATGAGTTTCCTTTTTCATGGAATGTGCTACTGTTGCCACTACTGATTATTGTTTTATTGTTGAATAGTTTGGGACTTGGGCTTTGGCTCTCAGCGATGGCTATTCAGTATAGAGACGTAAAGCATGCAATGACTTTTTTGGTTCAATTTCTCATGTACCTTGCGCCCGTAGTATACCCGACAAGTAATATACCTGAAGATTATAGATTGATCTATGCCATTAATCCTATGGTGGGTGTAATAGAAGGTTTTCGGTCAATCTTCTTGAACACAGGTCCGATGCCATGGACTTATCTTGGGATTGGTTTTGTTGTTTCTCTTGTTATTTTTCTTTTGGGGATTTTGTATTTCAAGAAAGCAGAGCGTCACTTTGCTGATGTTGCTTAGTATATATGGATTCAATTTCTGTTGAAGCTGTTAGTAAGAGATATCGTATAGGGGTTGCTGAAAATAGCTCCAGTACACTTACTGAAAAGGCTTTAAATTCGCTAAAAGCACCTTTTAGGAACTATAGGCGTTTACGCAATTTATCAAGATTTGGACAGGATGATGAAAGTGTTTTTTGGGCACTTAAGGAAATTTCCTTTACTGTTAAAAATGGCGAAGCGTTTGGTATAATTGGTCACAATGGCGCAGGGAAAAGCACCTTATTGAAAATTTTGGCAAGGATTACTCAACCCTCATCAGGAGAAATCAGAATCAGAGGTAAGGTGTCCTCTTTATTAGAGGTAGGCACAGGATTTCATCCGGACTTAACGGGTAGAGAGAATATTTATATGAATGGTACCATCCTTGGGATGCGTAAAAGTGAGATTGATCGTAAGCTAGATCAAATTGTTGCTTTCTCAGGAGTCACCAAATATATCGATACGCCTGTTAAGCGCTATAGTTCTGGTATGAAGGTCAGGCTTGCCTTTTCGGTTGCCGCTCATCTGGAACCAGACATTTTGATTATAGACGAGGTGTTGGCCGTTGGAGACGCAGAGTTTCAACGCAAATGCTTAGGAAAAATGGAAGATATTTCCGGTGCAGGAAGGACAGTACTCTTCGTAAGTCATGATATGACTGCGGTACAGAATTTATGTAGCCGCGCAATACTTCTCAATAAGGGAAGTATAGAACTAATGGGAAAAGCGAGTGATGTCGTAAATTATTATTTCAATAAGGCAACTACAGGAGTTAAATTAAGTGATAGAAGTGAGCGCAGAGGCAAAGGGGATTTCCGGTTTGTTGACTATGGCTTTTTTAATCATTCCAAGAATACTGAAGGGTTAGTTTATTCAGGTGATAGTATAAGCATAGAGTTGAGCTACCGTATTACGGTGTCTCCAGAGGAGTTAAAGTCTCCACACATAGCTATTTCAATACATCATCATAAGTATGGGCTCATTACTTCTCTAAGTAATATGTATGTAGGCTCAGACATAAGTTTCACAAGCTCTGAAGGAAAAATAGTTTGTGTTATTAGTGAGTTGACCCTGTTGCCGGGCACTTATTCAGCTACTATATTTTGTTCAGCAAGTGGAGAACGACAGGATGTTGTTTACAATGCAATCAGCTTTGAAGTGTTACCCCAGGATGTTTTCGGTTCAGGAAAATTGATGGATTTGTCTAAGCAAGGGGTTTTTTATATAAAGCAGAAGTGGGAGTTAAAATGATTATTGAAACCACTAAAGGACGAATCCATCGAACTTTTTTCAATGCAAATACCGGGAAAGTTGGCACCTCGTTAGTTGAGGTTCATCAAGGTGAACCTTTTTCTAAGGAAAGCCTGGCCTGGTATTTTTCAATTGGATACGTGCCCGGAGATAAAACATTATTTGAAAATATATATTGTTTACCGGGTGGTGCCACTTGTAAACTTAGCAAGGGCGGATACGAAGTAATTAACCGATTTTACTATGAAGATTTAATTGATCCGAATAGATTTTTATCCGTAGGTAGACCACAGCTAATTAGGGAGGCAAAAGAAGTTTTGTTGCGGGTTGTAGAGCGGGAGTTTAATGCCAATAAAAATATGGCATTAGGACTTACCGGTGGTTTGGATTCACGGTTGCTTCTTGGGGCATTACTCGATGTTACTGAAGCAAAAAATATTCAAACGTTTAGTTGGGGGTATAAGAATACCTATGACTATGAGATTGGGAGAGCTTTAGCAAAAAAAGTGGGGGTTGATCATATAAGCTATGATTTGAATGTTATTGACTTTTCACTTGAGAACCTGAAAGAATTTGGTGTACGATCTGACTTTAACACAAACTTGTTTGAGCAGCCGCCAATATTTGAATTGGAAAGAGATTTTAAGAATGCCAATATATGGTACGGGGTGCTAGGTGGTACAACCAGTGGTTCGAACTTGCCGATTTCTTCTTTTGAAAAACCTGAGAGTTACTTTCTTTCAACAGAAAGAAAACGAACAGGGGTGCTATCCGATGTTTCGTATTCAATTTTAAATAAATCAATTGCAATTGATGATGTTGCGCAACTTATGAGTGATTATAAGTATGTAGATTTTGATTTGATAGATATTTACAATCATCACGAAAGATTGATTGGTCATTCGGTTTTTTTTGGAACTAACAGTTACTCTGCACCTCTTGCTAGTGATGAATGGATTTCGTTTTCGTTATCTCTACCAAAAAATAGCCGCAGTCGGAAGAGGGCTTTTTTGAAGGATTTAATTAGATTTCATTATCCGGTTTTATCAAAGTTACCATTGGCAAACACAAAGGGTCTCCCACTTAAATATGGGTGGCTTGATTTAATCAAGCATAAATTAAAGAGTTTAGATAGAACTGATAATGGCGCTCTAAGAAAGAAATTTATTAAGCTTCAGGATTTATATAAACGTAAGAACTGGGGAAAGGAAGTTGAGATTCTTTTTGCGGAAAATAGCATTTGCGGGGTTGATTTAAAGGATAGATATGAAGGATTGATGAGCGAAGTGCATAAAGTGAATCACTGGAAAACCTTAGAGCTTATTTTCTCGGTCATGATAATTCATGATGTCTTTTTTAAGCAAAGTAAATAGGTTGTCTATACTTAATTAATTCTAAAAATTTCAATGCGGATATTTTGAAAGAAATAAAAGGGCTATTAAAGGGATTAGTCAAAAGTATTCTAAATAATATAAGATACTTTCGCGGTGCTGAAATTAGTTATTATGGTGTAAAGCTGAAACTATCAAGGACGATTGTTAGTAAAGCTATTGCGTTTAGAATTTATAAAAATAAGTATGAAGTTAATGAGATGAAGATTATAGACGCTAGTCTTACGAGTAGCGATATTGTCATGGAGTTGGGAACGGGTATAGGTTTTATAGCTTTATTTTGTGCTAAAAGGGTTGCGGCCAAACAGGTGTATACATTTGAAGCTAATCCTCTGCTAATTCCTCATATCAAAGAAAATTTTCGGATAAACAAGCAAGAGATCAATCTATTTAATTCCATTTTGAAGCACAAACCGGTAGAACGTGCTTGTAATTTTTATATTTCTAAAGATTTTTATTCGTCAGGTTTAACGCGGCCAAAATATTTCGACCGCACCGTACAAGTTTCTGTAATTGACTTTGAGGCTGAGCTTAATCGGATAGAGCCAACTTTCTTAATTGTTGATATTGAAGGGTATGAATATGAATTATTTAAGGAGTTGGTTTTGCCTTCTGTTGTGAAAAAGATATTAATTGAGCTTCATCCTGAGAAAACTAGCTCGTTTGTAGATATTGTTGGAAATTTCAAAAACATGGGCTTTACAATTAACGAGAGCTATCTTGAATTAAACCAGCTTTATGGTGAACGTTAATGCGAGCGCTACGGAGTATTCGGTCATCATACGTCATTCTGGCGAGCAAACATTTAAAGCGCTACACAAACAGATTTTGAGATATATTCCAGAAGCACGTGTTGCCACCGTTTCTTCTAACTCTTTTGAATCAACCCTTCGTCAGTCATACGAGCAGGCTCTCCAGTTGGGCTACCCTTGGTCTTTACTAATTGATGCAGATATTCTTTTGATTGATCGGTTTTTTTCATTTTATGCACCAAGAGCAATCGAAGCGAATACTAATGCTTTAGGTTTCGCTTTTCGTGTCTGGGACAGATTTTATCAGTCTCCAAAGTTTCGTGGAATTCATTTTTATAATACCCAATATATTGAGCAGGCTTTGAAACATATACCGGTAGAAGGACAGACTTTAAGGCCAGAGTCTTATGTAAAAGAGAGATTGGCAGGAGAAGGCTTGTCTTGGATAAAATACGGTAATATTGTTGGTGTTCATGATTTCTTTCAAAACCCTCGGGATGTTTTTGCAAAAATGGCTATTCGGGCTCATCGAAGTAGTGGTGATTTTGAAGAGTTATTAAGTAGATTATCAAGAAGTAGTGCTAACCAGATTGACTTTATTGTTGCGTGTGAAGGGCTAAGGCATGGCATGACTATGGATAGAGCAGATGTTAAAAATTCCAGGATTCACTATGATGAAGCGTTTCGTAGATGGGTATTAGCATCCCATGCATCTATATCGGATGAAATAAATGTACCGGAATCAGTTAATTTCTTACTTCAAACTTTGATTTTTAGATCATCAATTAAACTGGCCATTAAAAATTATAATTCTTTAATTAAGTGGGGTTGAGTTGATATAGAGATTTTTGTGTGCTAAGATGATTGAACCAGTGCGTACTACCTTAATGAATCCCGGCTCAGCTGGAAAGGTTCGAATTCCAACCGTTCGTACGTGGTTAAAGAAAACCCTTATTTATGTTAGCAAAGGAAGGCTACGTATGTCTTTCTTTTTCTTTGTAGCTGAAGGTTTGAATATTTGTCGAAGCTTTCGGAAATCTGCGGGGAGACTGGAGTGTAGTGTATGTATTAACCGGGTACCTTTTTTTCTACACCATGCCAGTGACTTACGCATAAGTTGGAATGCCGTATGTCCAAATTGTAACTCTCGCAGCCGTCATCGTGGACTTTGGTATTTATATGGTAAGGTCTTGGATGAGATCAGTACTCAACTTAAGATTTTGCATGTTGCCCCCGAACCAATATTTTATCCTTTATTCAAGGCAAATGAGCGCGTATCTTACATTACCGCTGATTATTTGCTGGAGGATGTTGATTATAAAGAGGACTTACAAAAACTAAGTTTTGGAGATGCCTCTTTTGATCTCATTTTGTGCAATCATGTAATTGAGCATGTACCTGATGATGACGCGGCCTTTTCAGAAATTAGCCGTGTGTTAAATGCTGGTGGAAGGGCCATTATTACAATACCAGGAGACTATAGCCGAAATAAGACAGTATATTTTAACCACCTTCGATTCAACGGACATTATCGTGACTATGGTATGGATGTCGTAGATAAAATGAATAAGTACTTCAGTGAAGTTATATATATTGATCTGTCCACATTTAATTCCAAAGCGTTGAACTACGGTATTAAAGCAAATGAGCTAGCATTTGTGTGCACGAAGTGATTCGGGTTTTATACATATTAGGATCCGAAAAGCCCCCAACCTTTATTGCAAGTCAGATAACAGGTTTGCGGCAGCGTGGGGTAATTGAACCGGCTGTTTTGGCAAAGCCCGGTAGCTTCAGGTATTTTCCTGGTGTAAAAATTATTAAAAGCGATTTCGATTTTTTTAGTGCAGCACACATTGTAGCGCGTTTGATGCTGGCTATGTTGTTGGCTCCCCATGTTTTTAAACGAGCCAGGCAACTGGCTACACCTCATAACAGCCGAAAGGCGTGGCTAAAGCGGCTCTACCGTGCATTGATGATCGTTCGGTATAAGCCAGATGTGATTCATTTTCAATGGGCAGCACATATTTCTGACTATGCCAACCTGATTGAATCGGGCCGATATATTACGGTTATAAGTTTGCGTGGCACACAAATTAACGTTGATCCGTTTTTGGATAATCAACTGGCCAAAGCCTATCGTAAACTATTTCCACACTGCTTTTTTCATGCTGTGTCGCATACCATTGGCATGCGGGCGCAACAGTTTGGGGCAAAGGCTGATCGTATACGCGTGATTTATTCGCCTGTACCTGCTCATTTTACTGATTCGTACAAGCCCTTAACTGGATTACCTGATACCAAACTTAAAATTGTTTCCGTTGGACGGTTTCACTGGATAAAAGGATATACGTATGCGTTTGAGGCCATACGGATGTTAAAAGCACGGGGAATACAAGTTGTGTACACCTTGATTGCATCAGGACAAATTCCCGGAGAGATTTTGTACCAGTTGAAGGACCGGGGTTTAGAGCAGGAAGTGGTGATTGTTCCCCATGTTAATTACCGCACCATGCCCAGCGAATTGCAGCAGCATGACGTACTATTGTTGCCAAGTGTTGAGGAAGGAATAGCCAATGTGGTGCTTGAAGCGATGGCTGTTGGCTTGCCGGTAGTGAGTACAATGTGTGGGGGCATGGATGAGGTGATCCGGTCAGGTGAAAACGGGTGGCTTGTGCCCATACGAAATTCGGTTGGTATGGCTGATGCCTTACAGAAATTTACGTCAACTACACCAGAAAAGCTGAACGCTATAACAGAAGCTGCATACCAGACTATACGAACAAAGTTTGATTATCAAACGGGGATGACTGCTTTTGAAGAATTGTACCCATGGGTGCTGAAGCAAAAACAATAGGGCTTGTGCTGGCGCAAACACCTGCGTATACCGAAACATTTTTGGTAAACAAGATAAAAGGGTTGATGGAAAATGGGTTTTCGGTGATGGTGTTTACCGGAAAGCGAGGAGATCGTAAATTTTCCTTGTGCCGGGAGGTCACGGCTTATTCAGTCCCAACAATTTCCTGGTTAAAGCCAGCTAAAATCATGGCGGTGCTGTTGTTAACAGTAGTCCGATGTCCGGTGCGAACCTGGAATTTTGTGAGACAAGAATATTCATTAAGTAGCCGACTAACAGAAACTATCCAACACTTGTTTATTTCGGCTCATATTTTACCCTATAAACTTCATAATCTGCATTTCGGGTTTGCCACATTAGGCGTTGGCAGAGAAAGCTTAGGAAAGGCAATGAAAGTAACCTTATCAACAAGTTTTCGTGGTTTTGATGTGAGCATCTACCCGTTACGTAATCCAACTGTTTACGCCAGGCTTTGGAAGGTGTTGGACAAAGTTCACACCATTTCGGATGATTTGTATGAAACTGCTTTGTCACTTGGATTGAAATCTACCGTTCCGGTGCATAAGATTACACCTGCTATTGAAGTCAGGGATTTTCTTTATCCCAATCGTACCTTTAATGCGGATGAGCCCGTCAGGATTTTAACAGTAGCGCGATTGCAATGGAAAAAGGGATTGGAAGTGGCGCTTGATGCGATGGCTATTTTAAAAGAAAGGGGAGTTTATTTTCGATACACCATAGTAGGAAAAGGAGCGGAGTGGGAGCGACTTGAGTTTGCCAGGCATCAACTTGGTTTAACTGATGAAGTTGAATTTACAGGCGCATTGCCTCATGACCAGGTGAAACGTTTGATGCGTGAGCATGATCTATATATTCAGCCGAGTCTTCAGGAAGGTTTTTGTAATTCCGTACTGGAGGCCCAGGCCAGTGGTATGCTGTGCATTGTTTCAAATGCTGAAGGCCTTGACGAGAATGTGTTGCATGAGCAAACCGGTTGGGTGGTGCCGAAGTGGGATGCCAGATTATTGGCAGATAAAATTCATGAAGTGAGTCAGCTTTCCGGAAAGGAAAAAAACAGCTATTCTCAGTCTGCGTCATCCAGAGTTAGTGAAAAGTTTACACTGGAAAAACAGACCAAGGCATTCACTAGATTTTTTTGGTAGGCAGGGCAAAAATATTAGGTGGAAGAAAATTATTGTTGGACAACGGCTCTAAATTCATATCCAATAGTGAATATTCTAAGTCTATCAAAAGGGGTACAAGGGCATGCTGTTGGTTTGTCTCAATTACAATAATGGGTTTGAATTTTTTGATAAGTTCTTTTGCTCCAAGTAAAACGGAAAGCTCGTTGCCGTCAGTATCAATTTTTATTAAATCACATGATGACAGATTTTTCTGTACCATGAAAGAATCAAGCGTAATCATATTTACCTCTGTTTTTTGTCCGTGTAAATTGGTACGTTCATTAAGGTTGCTTGTTGTTCCGTACAGGTATAAATCTAATTTACCCATTTGATCGCCTACAGCAGCTGATGTCACATGTAGAACATTTTGAAGGTTGTTTTTTTTTACCGAATAGGTTAGTGCTTGGGCAATATCAGGGTGAGCTTCAAAAGCAAATACGCCACCGGATTTGCAGCATGTCGTTGCCCAAACAAGTGATAAAAATCCATAGTTAGCCCCAACATCAAGTATGGTACGATTATTAACTGTAGATCCCAATAAGGTTAAAGAGTTTCGGAGTAATGTATTTTCAATTCCCCGATTTTTTGCTTTTTCTGCAATTTTAATTGGAGCAAAAAAATTAAAGTATGAGTCCTTCTCCCAGTTAACCATTACATTTACCATTCTTGGTTTGCCAGGGTGCGTACGCAAAAGTTTTCCTGCTAGTTGTTTTAGTTTACTTTGTTTGATGAATTTTATTACGGAAATGGGTAGTATCTCGTAAAGTGAGAAGAGTAATCTATTTAACATATTGTAAGAAAAGATAGTGCACGAAGATGAGTTTTAGTGGAATAAGAATTTTGGTTGTTATAGTACATTCTTTTTAATGGTGGTTAAAAGTAGATATAAATATTGAAACACTTGTAATTAGCGGCAGTTAGTTCTGAAATAGATGTTGCAAATTTTATATTCTAAAGATTTTCTAAATTCTAAGTGGTTCTTGAAAAGTCTGAGACAGTTGGTAAGTTCAGCATTATTGTTAAGTCGAATAAAATAGGTGTATGGAAACTTTTGAGAATGTATCATGTTCACTGTGCGGAAGTTCAACGTCCATTCCATTTTCGGCAGGGTCAATTCATTTGAATATTGTCACTCCACTTTCGGTGTCTCGCTGTGCACAATGCGGATTGTTATTTATGAATCCAAGACCATCTCTAGCTTCCAGAGAACTCATTTTTGCTGGGGGTAAACCAATTGGTTTAGAACCTTATTTGCAAAGTCACGCGCGGTACGGTTCTGTTACTCAGTCAAGGTTGCCATTTTTCCGCGAGCGTGTGAAAATGCTAAAAAGACTTAAACCGGGTAGCAATATTAGTGTGTTGGATATAGGGGCCTCATCAGGAGAATTTTTGACAGCTTCAATTGAAATGGGCTGGAAGGCATCAGGTATCGAGCCGTCAACAGCTGGTGTAGAAGCGGCACAATCAAAAGGTTTGAACGTTGTTCAGTCAACAGCTGAGAGGCTGCCATTTGCGGACGAACAATTTGATATTATCCACTCCAATCATGTCTTCGAGCATTTGGCTGATCCCCAGTTGGCGGCCAATGAAGCATTTCGTGTATTGAAGAAGGGCGGCTTGATTCTTATAGAGGTTCCTAATCAATTCGATAATATTCAGTTTTTTCGCGACAGGGTATTTAACAGGATTGCCGTACGTGAACGTAACATTCGATCAATTCATCACCTATATTTTTTTTCCAGGCGCACCTTGGCTAAACTTTTGGTTAATGCTGGTTTCGAAAACGTTCAAATTAGTGATCGTTATGGTAGAAACAGATCAGGTTTTGCAAAATTAGGTTCACTGCTTACCCGACTAGCAGGAAAACTCTATCTAGGGGGACCGATTATTCAAGGATTTGGGCGGAAACCGGGTAATTCGTGAAGGTTATTTACTTAGTCGGAACCCTTGGCGCGGGTGGTTTGGAACGGTTTGTTACCCGCATGGCACTCATGGCAAAACGTACCGGTGCGTTTACACCTGCTATCATTTGCTTAACAAGCAAGACAGGATTGTTTCTTGCGCAACTTGAACAGGCAGGTGTAGAGGTTGTTCAGGGTCCATCAGGATGGTATCGGTCACTAATTGGAGTGTATAGACTTAAAAATACAATAGCCAAATTGAACGGTGATATTGTTCATTCTCAGGTTAATTATTCTTTGCTTCAACAATTTTTGGCATCGGTTTGGGCGGGTTCCAAATATGCTGTAACAGAAAGGAGTAAGTATAGCCGATCAGGCATGGATCTGGTCCGGAGAAGAATTCAGTTTAGGATTTTGAAGTTTTTTGAGGTCAGGTATAGTGCGAATGCTGTGGCTGTTGCGCAACATCTTTCAAAGATGGTCGGTGTTCCGGTGGAGTATTTCACGGTCATTCCAAATGGAGTTGAGATAACGTCACCAAACCTTGAAAAGATCGCCACTATTAAGAGAAGATTGAATATTGGTGTTGAAGATTTTACGATTGGTTACGTAGCTAGAATGGATCCTCCAAAGGGGCACTTGTTTCTTTTGAATGTCTTACGGATTCTGATTATTGAGAAAAAATTACCTTGTAAAGTTTTATTAGTAGGAGATGGGTCAATGCGAAAATTGATTGAGGAAAGAATTCATGAGTTTGGTTTGTCAGATTATATTATTCTAACCGGTGTAGTTGCGGATGTTGAAGATTGGATGCCGGTTTTTGATATGGTCATGCTTTTAAGTAATCGGGAAGGAATGCCTAATGCAATACTTGAGGCAATGGCAGCTTCTCGACCTATTGTTGCCACGGCCGTTGGAAATATACCTGAACTATTAGGAAATGAGGCTGGTATAGTGGTGGCCCACGATGCTGATTCTGCTAACGTAGCAGATTTGGTTGAATCTTTAATGAATGATAAAGCCAAGAGGCAGTTTATTGGAGAAAAGGCATGTGAAAAAATTCGTGATTTATATTCGATTGAGAAGACGTGGAGTAAATTACTGGCCTACTATGAAGCAATTTTAGGATTGAAACGTGAATCGGGTTATGGCTCGTGAAGTTATTTGGTTAAGTATCTTAATAACAAGCTACTTTTATTGCCTTCCACTGGGGAGATTTTCACTTGGCAACTTCCTCACGGATTTCAGGATTTTTGATTTTGCCATCATTGCTTTTTGGCTTTTTAATTGGAAGTATTTAAGCGGTAGGGTTGGGTTTATTTACAGACAAAAAAAATTCAGTCCATCTGTTCTAAAAATTCTGATCATTATAGTTTTGGTTAGTATTATTTTCAATATCACGTACCGGGGATTGGGGTATTTGGGGCCAACGCTAATCCGTGCTTTCCGATTTGTTGCTTACCTGTCCACGTTGGTAGCCGTGATTGCAATTGTTTCTGATAGAAAGCGATTCAAGTTTATTTTTTACGTTTTCTTTTTCAATATCCTTTTACAGGCAACTCTAGCCTTTTTTCAAAGTATTGGTGCACTGGAGCATTTCTGGCCACTGTATTGGCGTGAGATGTATGCTTTTAATGATGCACCGGTGGCCACGCTGTCGCCCCACCACAAACATATTGGTGTTGTTATGTTAATGGGGCTCGCGCTGTCATTGGCCATGGTTCAATTTTCCAGGAATGTGTTCAATCGTATCTTTTATTCAATAGCAGCACTTTTGACATTATTAATTCCCCTTTTTTCGGGTACTCGTACCTTTCTGCTAGGCGTTGCGGGTTTGGTGTTGGGATTACTATACATGACGAAAACCCGCTTTATACCGCTTATTATTTTCTTGTCGATTGGTTTTTTTATTGCATTCGTGAATTTATCTGATGAAATCAAAGATGCAGCCGTTGGACGAATCACTGAAAAGTATGAGGACCGGATTGTACGCGAGTATGAGGTTGGGGGAATCGCTGAATTGGCTTCTGAAAGGACGATTATTTACGAGTCAATTTTTCGGGCCATAAGTGACTTTCCGTTGCTTTTGGTCACTGGTGCAGGTTTCCAGGCGGGTACCGTATTTGTATTTGGTAATGGAGCACACAATAACTTTCTTCAATTCTTGCTGGAAACTGGCCTGATAGGACTTTTCTTCTTCCTAAGTTTCCTGTACCGAACATCTGGCAATCTGATGGAGGCCAGAAGTAAATTGCCTTACCGCTTTGAACGGACAATTGCTGAATTTAGTTGGATTGGTTTTGTTGGGCTTTTCTTTACCATGTTTGTGGGAGAAACATTATATGCACAACCTTCCATGTTTACACTTGCTGGTCAGATCATGATTTTCCTGGGATTAGGTTTAGCTCCTTATTTTTGGCAAACGATTAGAGTTAATGGAGTACCGGTATATAGGTGATGCATTTGATTGGCAGGAGGCCAGCGACATTAATGCGATCGATGATCTTTGTATACTGCAAAAGCCTGTTCCTCAACTTGAAAACGTGTTGTTCACTGTCTCATTCGAACATGCAGATGTTATTCACGCTGGTTTATTCTTTTATGCACATTCAGCATTTGAAAATACAGCATCGGCAACATTGAGTTGGTTATTTTTGAATCCTGCCCCAACTGCCCGTGTCGTCTCATGGAAAGCCACCGCTCACATCGTGTGGTTTAAAAGGGGAACTTTGTCAAAACTTGACATTACGAGGAAGTATGCAAACGTGCATATAAAAATGGCTGATCTGGCTTACCAGGTAATGCAACAAGGAGGGAGGGTTTTTAATGAGCCCTCATTGGCCGTGGTTAAAAGCGATGAACAGCGTATAGCGATTAGCCGCAAGGATGAGATTGAATTTTTGAAACACAATCACCTTCGGCAGGCACTTACTTTTGTGGCACCTTTCAGGGCATTATTTTCCCTATCCGATAAGCGCTTGACCAGAGCGACAGGTAAATTTGAAAATGCTTTTATCGGATCATTAAAACTTAAACACATCCCGGCTTACTCCGTTATTCTGCCAACGATTAACCGATATGATTATTTAGATAAGGCAATAAAGTCGCTTTTAGAAAATAAATTTCCGCCCGCTGAGATAATAGTTGTTGATCAGACCTCCTCGGAAAACCGAATTGTAAATTATTATGATCAGTTTCCACACGATATTGTTAAGGTTTTCTTTCTGGAAAAGCCAGGGCAATGTTCAGCCAGAAATAGAGCAGTAAAAGAAGCAACGCATGATTGGTTACTTTTCTTTGATGATGATTCGGTTGCCTGGCCGGAAATGATAACGGAGCACATTAAACTACTGGAATATTCAGTGGCAACTGTATCAACGGGTTTATCATTAGCTCCGTGGAAGGACTTATCCTACATTTCTCCTGAAATTAATTTTTATCACATAAGCCCGGTAATGGACACGGGTAACTGTATGATGCATAAAGAATCAATCCGAAAAGTAGGTGGATTTGATCTGGCTTTTGATCGTGGTTCGGGCGCTGATGATAATCTGGGGAAGCGTTTGTATTTAAATGGCGAGATTATTGTGCTTAACCCATTTTCTATTCGTACTCATTATAAAGCCTCAACCGGTGGCTTACGCCAGCACGGTGCCTGGTGGAAGAATAAAGGCACTTTATTTGGGCCGCTGCCACTTCCAACGGAATCTTACAATTTACTTACGTTCTATCCGCGAAAATTTTATTTAAAGATGTGTATGTTGAAGTTATTTACTTCCTATCGAAGAACATCCTGGATGCACCGTATCGTAAACACCTTACTTTTTCCGGTTAAGCTAGTTAAGTCTTACCGCCAAGCCCAGGTACTCATTCGTGAAAGATAGTATTATGAAGATTTTGATACTCACGTCTGAGTTTCCACCTGATCCTGGTGGGATAGGTAGTCATGCCTTTTCACTATCAAGTGCTTTAAGTAGGCAAAACTGTCAGGTAAGCGTTATAACAGATGGTGATGCCAGCGATATAAAAATTGCTGCATTTGATTCTCAACTTTCCTTTGAGGTTATTCGAATAAAGAGGCGATTTCCTTTTTTTTACTTTGTGCGAGTACTCTCTGCCTGGCGTACTGCAATCAAGTTTAAGCCTGAGGCTGTTCTTGTAAGTGGGAGATTCTCGTTATGGACTGGAGCATGTCTTAAACTCTTCTTGCCTTTACGTGTAATTGGTATTCTTCACGGATCAGAGATACAGCCACGGAATTCTTTTATCCGCTGGTTAAACCATTGGGCAATAAACCATTTAAATGCTTTAATTCCTGTTTCAATTTTTACGAGTAGTTTGATTCCAGAGCGTATTACAATCCGTAAACCGTATAAGGTAATCCCCAATGCGATCCAGGTTTCGGAGTTTGATGGTTTAGAGAAAGTAGATGTTAAAGTTTTGCAAGGGAATCCTGTTTTCGTCACAGTTGGAAATGTAACTTATCGAAAAGGTCAGCATAGGATGATTCAAGCGTTGCCTGTTATAAGAAAAACTTTTCCGGATGCACATTACTATTGTATTGGTATTCCTACAAAGCAGGCGGAGTTTGAATATTTGTCGATAGGACTGAATGTAGCCGACCATATTACGTTTTTGGGAAAAATAGCCTCACGTAAGAGCATGTTTGCAACTGTTTCAAGTGCACACATTTTTATTATGTTAAGTGAAAATCAAACGGATGGGAATGTTGAAGGCTATGGAATAGCCATTCTGGAGGCGAATGCGCTAGGTATTCCCGCCATAGGTGCTTATGGTAGTGGAGTGGAAGATGCAATCAAGCATGGCTATAATGGGTTGTTGGTTGATGGTAATAATGCTGTTGAGATAACGCAAGCAATCGCAACCATTTTAGGTGATTGGCAAAATTTTTCTCAGCGGGCTAAGCAATGGGCAAGGCAGCATGATTGGGATGTTGTGGTTAAGGAATACCTTGAGGTAATTGATAGTCTATGAAGCTTGTAGTCATTTCACACACGGCACATGGATACAAGAAGGATGGATCCGTGGTGGGTTGGGCCCCAACGGTGCGGGAAATAGATTTGTTGTCCGTCCATTTTGAGCAGGTATGGCATCTTGCCTATTTAACTGATGAGGTGCCTGTTACCTATACATCTTACCGGCACGGCAAGGTTATTTTTATACCACTAAAACCGGCAGGAGGGAAATCGTTGCGAGATAAGCTTAAAGTTATTTCACTAATGCTGTCTAATCTTAAAATTATTAAGCAGGTGATACAACAGGCTGATGCCGTTCAACTTCGGTTACCAACAGGAATAGGGGTTTACCTGTTGCCATGGATTAGTTGGTTCAAGAAACGAACATTTGTGTTGTGGGTTAAGTACGCAGGCAATTGGGCGCATTCCAATCCTCCCATTACCTATAAATTTCAACGATGGTTTTTAAGTAAGAATTTTCAACGTAGTTATGTTACCATCAATGGAGTATGGGATAATCAGCCGAAACATTGTCTGACGTTTGAAAATCCTTGTCTTACTGAGGATGAGGTTGCGCAAGGAGTACAAGCAGCAAGTAATAAAAGTTTTGGCGGGCCAATGATACTACTGTTTGTTGGGAGAATTGAGCCGGCTAAGGGGGTTGATCGAATTTTGGAGACGCTGGGACTTGTGAAAATGTCTAATCGAATCCAGGAAATGATTTTTGTGGGTTCTGGTAACGTGCAGGCATACCAAGGCAAGTCAGTTCATTTGGAATTCAAGGTTACCTTTACAGGAGGGATTGAACGGAATTTATTGAATGAGTATTACGCTAAGAGTCATTTGCTTTTACTTCCATCCGATTCTGAAGGGTTTCCTAAGGTAGTTGCAGAAGCAGCAGCATTCGGATGCATTCCTTGTGTTTCAGACGTTTCATCGCTAAGTCAGTATATCAACTGTGACAATGGTCATTTATTCAGTTCAATGAATCCTGAGGTAATGGCAAAGGAACTGGATATGTTATTGTCTGAACCGATGGACCTTGAAAAACGTGCGTTGAATGCCCTGAACCTGGCAAATCGCTTTACATACAGGTACTACAACGAGAGAATTTTAAATGAAATTGTTCAAAGGCCCGATGAAGTTGGTATATATCGGAAATAAGTTGGCCGCCTATGGGTATACACCAACTGGTGTGGAGTATCTGGGAGAGTTGTTGCGGGAAGGTGGACATGAAGTTGTACAAGCCAGTGATGTTCGCAATACATTGGCTCGATTGTTTCACATGGTATTAACGATTATTCGTAATCGTGATGCTAAGGTGATTTTAATTGACACCTATAGTTCTTCTGCTTTCTATTTTGCACTTATTTGCGGGTATACTGCCTTTTTATTAGGACAACCTTTCATTCTGATTTTGCGAGGGGGCGATCTACCAACTCGTACATCGAGGAATCCGAGGCTCGTCAAAGGCCTCTTTCGAAAAGCCGCTAGTGTAGTGTCGGTTAGTCTGTTTCTTCAAAAATCATTTGATAATTTTTATTCAACAAGGTATATACCCAATACGATTCCCTTGAGTCAGTATGTATTTAAAAAGCGCAAACTTGTTCGTCCCAGACTTTTGTGGGTGCGCTCTTTACATTCGGTATATAATCCTTCGCTAGCGTTGAAAGTTTTAAAATTCCTGTCACTTAAGTATGAGGATGCTTTCTTAACAATGGTAGGTCCGGACAAAGAAGGACTTTTGGATGACCTTAAGGAGGAAGCACATTCACTTGGGATATTAGAGCGTGTTTCATTTACCGGAAAACTAAGTAAAAGTGAGTGGATCATGTTGTCAGAGAAATCAGATGTGTTTATCAACACTACCCACTTTGACAATATGCCTGTAAGTGTGACAGAAGCAATGGCTTTGGGACTTCCGGTGGTGAGCACATCGGTTGGTGGAATTCCTTTTCTGATCAGTCATGAGATAAATGGTTTGTTGGTTCCCGATGCAAATCCTGAATCGATGATGGCAGCTATCGACAGACTAATTCAAAATCCGGATCTGGTGGTGGCTATTGCAGCTGCAGCCAGGCAAAAAGTAGAATTATTTGATAACTCAATTGTTTTGTCACAATGGAACAAGTTGCTTAATGAAGTTGTATAATTTTTTCCTGGAGCGTTTTCTTCTTCCGCTTGGCGATTTATGCCTGGGAACCCGTTTTATGTCTTCTCTAAGAATGTGGCGGAGCTTTCAATATTTATCTGCTTCGGAATTGGAATTGATCCAGAAGCAGAAATTGGATAAGGTACTAAAGCATGCACGACAAAATATTCCATATTATAGAGATTTAGGAATTCCGGATGAATCAGATATTACCAAGTTTCCAATTTTGACAAAGGCAATTATTCGGGATCAAGGTGATCGGATGCTCTGGCGCCCGGTTAAGAAACAGGCATTGATATGTGAAAAGAGCAGTGGTTCTTCTGGTATTCAAGGACAGGTTTATATGTCAAAGCAAGAGCAGTCTGCCATTCAAGCAGTGCAAACACTTTTTTGGGAATGGTCTGGTTATGCGTTTGGTCGTCCATTGATTCAAACTGGAATGACACTTAAACGTGGAGTTGTTAAACGCCTGAAGGATATTTTTCTAAGGACATCGTACTATTCAGCGTTTGGACTAGATGAAACGTCAATAGAATCAGCATTAAAGACATTACCGAACAGGTCTGATGCCATATTGGGTGGATATGCATCTTCATTGTATGTTTTTGCTCAGGTTGCCAGGGAAAAGAAATTGAATTCAATTCAGTTCTCCTCTGTAATAAGTTGGGGAGATAAGATGTTTGGCCACTATAGAAAACTTATTGAAGAGCAATTCAATACAAAAGTATATGATACATATGGAGCAACAGAGGGTTTAATGATTGCCGCACAGCGAGATTTGGACTATTACTATATTTTTACTCCGCATGTATTTGTCGAAATTGTGGATGAAAATGGAGTAGAGGTGCCTGATGGTCAGTTCGGTAGGGTGTTGGTAACCAGTCTTGATGCCTTTGAGATGCCATTAATCAGATATAACATTGGAGATCTTGCTGTAAAGCTTTCAAAAGATAAATACCCTCAGAAACGCTTGATGCAATTCCCATTGCTTGAGAGGATTATTGGAAGAGATACTGATATTGTGGAGACACCTTCTGGAAAGAAAATGATCGTTCATTTTTTTACAGCTATTTTTGAACATTATCCTCAAATTATTCAATTCAGGGTAATTCAGCGATCAATTCACAGTATGATTATTGAGTTTATTCCGTCAGAAGATTTTAATCAAAAAGTTTTGAATGATATCAGTAGAAAAATTCAGGAGCATCTGGGTGAAGAATTCCCAATTCAATTCATAGCCGTTGATTTTATTCCGGCCTCGCCATCGGGCAAACCTCAAATTATTGTTTCGGACCTGCATCAAAACTGAAAGGTAACGTGCTGATTAGCGTTATATGCCCAATATTAAATGAGGCTGAACATATACAAAGTCTTATTGATTTTTTTATAAATTCTTTACCTGATGAGAAGGAATTATTTCTTGTTGATGGAGGGTCAACTGATGGGACACTGGAAATTATAGGTAAAAATCAAGAGCACCATCCTGAGATTCATTTGCTACATAACGCTAAAAAGGTTGTCCCTTACGCCTTAAATCTGGCTATTCCGAATTGCGTGGGAAAATTTATAGTACGTTTGGATGGTCACTCAGTTTATTCGGATGATTATTTCGTGAAAATTTTAGAGACATTCGCTCGTTCCGGTGCAGACATTGTTGGTGGTCCGACACGAACCCGTTATAAGACTTCACTTCAGGAGGCCATTGCTTTTTCAGTTACCCATCCGCTTGGAATAGGCGGTAGTCGGGTTCATGATGAAAAATATGAGGGATTTACAGACTCAGTTACCTTTGGTGCATGGAAAAGGGAAGTATTTGAAGCTGTTGGTTTATTTGATACCCAACTGGTTCGCAACCAAGATGATGAATTTCACTACCGCACAAAAAGTTTGGGTTTTAAAATTTATCAATCCCCGTCTATAAAACTTTATTATTTTCCGCGCAGCAGCATAACAAGCCTGTTTAAACAATATTTTCAATACGGATATTATAAGCCACTTGTATTAAGGAAAGTAAAATCTGAGACTAAGATGCGGCATTTGGTACCTTCAATTTTTGTTCTGTACTTACTTAGCCTAATTGGTATTCATAGTTTTCTTTATTTCATTCCCTTAATCCTATATCTATTATTGATCTTATCAGTTTCATTCGCAAGTAAGAAAAAATGGTTAGTAAAGCTGAAGATATTGATTGCTATTCCTTGTGTGCATGTGGCGTACGGATCAGGCTTTTTATTGGGTATAAGTAAATTGTTTTCAAAACCAAGTAAGCAAGATGTTTGAAATAGTGGAATCTCATCATGCGCATCTGCCTGAACTTGCTCGCTGTTATATAAGTGCATTCCCGCGCAGCCTAACATCTGCAATGGGCAAGCAGTATGTAATAAAGGTTCTTTCATGGTTTTTAGATGTTCCTGGTAATTTTTTATTTCATATTCGGAAGGTACCCGAAAATAGGATCGTGGGATTTTGTGGGGGATTAATTAATGACGGAGTAACAAAGAGAGGATCCGCTTCAGAAATGATTCAGTTTGCATTTTGGGTTGGTGTTCGTGCATTGATATTTCGCCCCTGGCTTCTATTTCATACGGAAATGCGAAATAAATATGGCTTGGCAATTAAAAATGTAAGGAGAAAATTGTTGGGGCATAAAGGCAAAAGAACGTATTCACCCGGTAGAATAAAACAGCCTTACACAGGATTAGTTGTGATAGGAATTCACAGATCATTTCAAAATTTGGGTCTTGGTAGATTGTTGCTTAATGGGTTTGAGGAATGGACGCTGAAGACGGGGTATACCAGTATGCGACTTTCTGTAAAGCGTGATAATATACAAGCCATTAAAGCTTACCAAAAAGCTGGATGGATGGTTATGGAAGAGCGGAATGATTCAGTTTCCATGGTTAAGATGATAAATAATAAGGGGTAGCGATTATGAGATCTGTTTTTATAGGAGGGTATATGCATTCAGGTACAAGTATGCTGATTAACATTTTGAAAAGGCATCCTGCTATTTTCGCGATAAGATCCGAGCTACGTTTATTTGAAAATATCCCCTCTATTGATGCGCCTCATAAAAATAATCCTCACCTTATTCGTAAATTTTGTGAACGTATTCGTCTTTCAGATGATGATACGTCAGTAATAAGTGCTGAAAAGGATCATTTTTTCGCCACTACAAAGACCTATGGTGAACTTGTTATTAGAATTATTGAGAAGCTGGCTACCCGCCAGAATAACTTGATATGGGCAGAGAAGACACCATCAAATGTTTTTTTTATTGATAAGATTTTTGAAAAATTCCCTGACTCAAAAGTAATACTAATTCATCGCGATGTTAGAAATATCATCGCATCCAAAAAAGTCCGGACTCTTGGATTAAAAACAGGACGTTATAATAGCGAGAAAATTCATATTAAAAGATTGGAGAAGGACTGGAACATTCTCGCGGATAGTTTTTCGTGGCAAGGAACCATTAAGTCAGAGAATCGTGCTTTGCTTAAGTATAGCGATAAAATTGTTATAGTTCGCTATGAAGATTTTGTGGCTAATCCCGTCCTTGAATGGAAGCGAATTTGCGAATTTCTGAATATTATATTCATCGAAGAATGTCTGGATATTAAGTTTAGAAATGCGGCCATTAGAGGAGATATAAATGCAGGTGGCATTGTAGCATCTTCAACTGATTGGCGCGATATCCTTTCACAGCGGGAAGCCAAGCTTGCGACAACTATAAATAGGAAAAAACTTAGAAAGTTGGGTTATGCTGTTCAGGAAGAATATACTTCGGTATTTATGCTGCCCTTTTACTTTCTAATGGAAATTCCTGGGGTATTTAAAAGAGTTTTTAAGCGATATAGAATGTTTACGTTTGATTATTTTTTGATTTACATGAAAAGCATGTTTCGAAGATTTTGATTTTCTTTTTAAATGGACACTAATTACATTATTCCCTTTTCCCCACCTTACATCGATGATGATATCAAACGTGAAGTAATGGAAACGCTTGATTCTGGTTGGATTACTTCAGGCCCCAGGGTGTTGGCACTTGAAAAATTGGTAGCAGAACAAACCGGCCTTACGCATGTGGCGTGTTGTAACTCGGCCACTTCCGGTCTGATGCTGTTGTTGCATTGGTTCGGTGTAACCCGGGGAGACGAGGTTATCATTCCGGCATATACGTATGCGGCCACCGCGTTGGTGGTCATGCATATTGGAGCAACGCCCGTGATGGTGGATAGCGGGGAAGATTTTAATATCGATGTTGCTAAAATAAAAGAAAAGATTACCTCAAAGACAAAGGCAATCATTCCGGTGGATATAGCGGGATGGCCGTGTGATTATCAGCAACTTTTTGAGTTGGTAAATGCACCCGATATCAAAGCAAGGTTCAAGCCTGTGACAGCGAACCAGGAAAAACTGGGTCGTATACTGGTGTTGAGTGATGCGGCACACTCATTAGGTGCAACATATGCCAATAAACCAATTGGTACGTGGGGTGATTTTTCCGTGTTTTCGTTTCATGCCGTAAAGAACGTCACCACAGCTGAAGGTGGAGCCATGTGTATTAACCTGCCGCAACAAGCTTTTGATCATGCAGAAGTTTATCGAACACTAAAGTTGTGGTCGTTAAACGGCCAGACCAAAGATGCGTTGGCCAAAACCAATGGTGCCGGTTGGCGGTACGACATTGTTTATCCGGGTTTTAAAATGAACATGCCGGATATTTGTGCAGCTATTGGATTGGCACAACTGCGAAAGTATCCAACATTCATGTTGCCCGAACGCAAACGTGTGGCGGAGGCTTACGCAAAGGGGTTTGCAAATTATTCGTGGGCAATAGCACCACCCATGAAAGATGACGTGCGGGAATCTTCGTACCATGTATTTGCCTTGCGCATCAAAGGCATTACAGAAGCACAGCGCGATACGATGATTGAACGGATTACAGAGGCAGGTGTTTCGGTTAATGTACACTTTCAGCCACTACCCATACTCACTGTTTTTCGGGAAAGAGGTTATCAGATTGAAGATTATCCCGTAGCATTCTCCAGTTATGCTATTGAGATTTCGCTTCCAATCTATCCGCAACTTGATCAGGAGAAGATTGAGTATATCGTAAAGGCAGTGGTTCAGGCGTATGAAACTGAAGTATAACAGTTATTACACAAAGTTCCACGGAGGATCACAGGGTTGCACGGAGTCCTTTGTGCTCTTTGTGGATCTCTGTGAGACTTTGTGGAATAATCCTTGTAACCTTAATCTTAAATGACGGAGAACGAACTGGCCACTGTAGTAATCGGTCATGCCATTGAAGTTCATCGAACGCTCGGTCCGGGGTTGTTGGAGTCAGCCTATCGGGAGTGTTTATATTTTGATCTGATCCAAAGTGGTTTGTATGTAGAAAAAGAAAAACCAATGCCAATAGTATACAAGGATGTAAAACTTGACCATGGCTATCGGATTGATTTATTGGTCGAAAATAAGTTAGTACTTGAACTTAAAACCGTTGAGTTTTTCACAGACGTTCATACAGCTCAGGTTTTGACCTACTTGCGTTTGGGAAATTATAAGTTGGGTCTGCTGATTAATTTTCATACCGGGTTGCTGAAGGAGGGAATAAAGAGAATAATTAATTAAAGGCAACTATTGCACAAAGCACACAAAGTATGCACAAAGGTTCACAAAGTTCTTTGTGCCCCTTTTTGGGTATTCGCTTTGTGTTTCTTTGTGAATCTTCAAGCAACTTTGTGAAATGGCTTTTGCGAAAAATACGTAACATGCTAAAGCGTTTATTCGATTTTGTGGCCTCATCAGTTGGACTGCTTATACTTTTTCCTTTTTTTATACTGATTGCTGTACTGATTAAGTTTGATTCTGCAGGGCCTGTGTTTTACTTACAAGAGCGTGTTGGAAAGAATGGCGCACTTTTTAAGCTTTTCAAGTTCCGAACCATGCGTGTCGGATCCGACAAAGCTGCGGCCATTACCATTGGTGCCCGTGATTCACGGATAACAGGTATAGGATTCTGGTTGCGTAAATTTAAACTGGATGAGTTACCGCAATTAATTAATGTGTGGAAAGGCGAGATGAGTTTGGTAGGTCCCCGCCCGGAACTAAAAAAGTTTGTTGATTTGTACACACCCACTCAACTGCAAGTGATTTCTGTGAAACCGGGTCTAACGGATTATGCTTCAATCCAATTCAGAAATGAGAATGCGTTATTGGAAGGAAGGGAGGACCCAATCGATTATTACATCCGGGAAATTATGCCCGTTAAACTTGAACTGAATTTGAAGTACATCAATGGTCAATCGTTTTGGCTGGATATCAAAATTATTTTTCAAACCATCTTCTCCATTTTCCGGAATTGACAACGATGTACAATCGATCTGGTAAAGTTATTATGGATCGGGTGGGGAGCGTGTTTTTGTTCTTGTTGATGAGCTGGGTATTCGTATTGATTTTCTTTCTATACATTTTCTCATTTGAATTTCCCTGCTTATACAAATCGGTGAGGATTGGCAAATCAGGTAGACATTTTACCATGATGAAGTTTCGTACATTAAAGACCAACGAACAACTTCCATTAAAACAGCGACAGTTCTGGTTAGGAAAATTTCTTCGCGCCACGAACCTGGATGAATTGCCCCAACTGTGGAACGTGTTGAAAGGAGAGATGTCGTTGGTGGGACCACGTCCCTTACCAATAGCATACGAACCCCTGCTTTCGCATGAGCAAAAAAAGCGGCATTTGGTTTTACCCGGTATCACCGGACTGGCGCAGGTGAATGGGAAAAACACGGTGTCGTGGGAAAAGAAGTTTGAGTTTGATTTACAGTATGTTCGTGAGATTTCCATGGGGCTTGATCTTAAGATTTTGTTGAAAACAGTAGCTTTGGTCTTACAGATGAACAAGGATGTTTCACTGGATGAAAAACGATTCTCAGGGTGAGTGAATTAAAAGACATAGCTATTGTTGGCGCAGGCGGCTTCGGAAAGGAAACGCTGGTGATGATTAATCAGATCAACGCCATCAATCCGCAATGGCTTGTTACCGGATTCTACGATGATGGAATTGCGGAAGGCAGCATAGTAGCTGGTCTTCCGGTGTTGGGTAACCTGGATGCGTTGAAGGCTGTTGACGAAGAATTAGCTGTAGTGGTGGCAGTAGGCGATCCGAAAGTAAAGCGAAGTGTGGTTGAACGGATTCAACATAAGCAGCTCTATTTTCCAACGTTAATTCATCCTGTAGCCACCATTGGCGAAAACATCAAGGCGGGTGCGGGTTGCATCATCACAGCCGGATGTCGGCTTACCATTGGTATTGTACTGGGCGACTTCGTATTACTAAATCTGAATACAACGGTTGGACACGATGTTCAGATTGGCTCATATAGTTCCGTCATGCCGGGCGTGCACCTTTCAGGCTATGTGCAGATAGGTGAGGAGGTGCTTATTGGGACAGGAACCTCCGTGTTGCAACACGTTACCATTGGTAATCGATCTGTTGTTGGGGCGGGAGCCGTTGTAAACAGAGATGTAGAAAGTAAAAGAACCGTTGCCGGTGTTCCGGCACGACCCATCAAGCGAAATGATTAAGGAATTTAAACCGGCTTTGCGTTTCCTCGGAATTTTTGTCGGGCTTTACCTCGTATTAAACCTCCTATATGGCTGGTGGATTGAACGATATGATCAGGCCGATCCGGCAACCGTTGCGGTTACCAATCAATCGTCCGCATTGTTAAATGTATTGGGTGAAGACACCTACACCAAACCCAAATTAAATACGCGCACGATTTCCATTTACAAAGGATCACGCATCGTAGTGAATGTATTTGAAGGCTGCAACGGCATCAACGTGGCGATTGTTTTTATTTCGTTCATGGCGGCCTTTGGTGGCGATCGAAAAAAAGTCATGTGGTTTATTCCGCTTGGGTTGGTGTTGATTCACCTGGCCAACCTGCTTCGCGTAAGCGGACTCTTTTTGGTAGCCGAATATTTCGAGCAGTATTTTTATTACGTGCACAAGTACGCCTTCACCGCCTCCATTTATGTAATGGTGTTCTTGCTTTGGTGGATCTGGATTGAAAAGATCAACGGCATCTCCGTTCGCAAAGCCATTTCAGCCAATAAATCATGAAGCCATACATCCTGATCGGTTCAGCTTTGTTGGTGTTGGTACTGGTGTTTGTCTTTCAACGATTCAACTATGCCGTAGCGCTTACATCTTTTTTACCGGAAGGGCTTCAGATCACTCAACCCAATACTGTTTTCATTGTAAACAAAACCATACGACTTGTGCTGAATGACGTAGCCTGCATGGTATTGATTTATGCCTGGTTTAAAGAACGCAAGTACCTCACCCTTTCATTTTATCTTTTTTTGGTGGAAGTGTGCCTGCTGCTTCCCATCTACTTTATCGTAAAACTCTCCCTGGAAGGCGATTCAGAAATTTCTTCCCCACTGCTTTCGCAGATTCATCGCCTCATTGTAAACCCCCTGCTCATGTTTTTGCTGATGGCGGGTTTTATCTATCAGCGTGTGCGCATGAAAAATGCGTAACTTGTGCCTTCTTCTGTTAAGGCATGCGCTACACCATCCCGCTCTCGTATAATCCCATTGAGGTTGATCACCTGGCTGATACGTTAAAACGCTATCAGGGGGTACACCATAATCAGTTGATTGCTGATTTTGAAGATGCCATGTGCCGGATTACCGGTTCACCCTATGCGGTAGCGCTTAACTCGGGTACTGCAGCCATTCATTTGGCGCTTAAGGTATTGGGGATAACCAAAGGCGACTATGTATTGGCACCAACCTTTACCTATGTGGCTACCATCAATCCCATTCTTTATCAAGGTGCTAACCCGGTGCTGATCGATTCTGAAAATACTACGTGGAACATGGATCCCGACCTGGTGGAAGAAGCCATCGGAAAGCTAAAGGCTGAAGGAAAAAAGCCAAAGGCGATGGTGGTGGTGCATACCTACGGCATGCCCAGCCAGATGGATCGGTTATTGGAGATTGCCAGAAGGGAAGGGATTTTGGTGCTGGAAGACGCGGCTGAGTCATTGGGGTCATCCTACTACAACCAGATGGTGGGTACATTGGGGGATGTTGGCGTTTATTCCTTCAACAACAACAAGGTTGTGACCACTTACGGAGGCGGCATTTTGGTAACTAAAAATCCCGAATGGGCTTCAAAAGTGAGGTTTTGGGCCAATCAGTCGCGGGAGGATTTACCTTATTACGACCACCACGAAACCGGGTACAATTACGCCATGGGGCCGCTAAACGCAGCGGCAGGATTAAGTCAACTGCCTGATTTACAGGATAAAGTTAATACCAGGAGGGGGCATGCCCATGCTTATCGGTCGGTATTGGAGAAAACGGGAGTGACCTTTCAAACCGAGATGCCGGGCATGCAGGCCAATCGGTGGTTTTCCACCTGTTTATTTCAAGATGAGGCAACCCACAATCGGGTAAGCTCCGTACTGGAAGCTAACGGCATAGAAACCAGGCCGTTATGGCGCCCGATGCACCAACAGCCTGTTTTCTCACAATTTGAAAGTATTAACCGGGGCGTTGCCGAGGATTATTTCAGGCGTGGCATTTGCTTGCCCAGCGGCAATGCGCTTACACCAGCCGATAGGGATAAAGTGATCGGTTTGGTGAAGGAAACATTGTAGGGTTACAATTGTTCGGTTTGTGGGCATTTAGTATATTAAATGCCGTAAAAACCGGTGTTTTTGATTACTTTTGTGAGTTATTACCTGAAGAGAACCGTATGCTAAGAATCTTTTTAATTGCCTTTTGTCTAACCTCTCTTAGTACGATTTCCGTTGCTCAAATAAACTCCGTTCAGGATGGGGATTGGGATGACCCCGATACATGGGATTGTGCGTGTGTGCCGGATGTTAACTCTTTTGATTTCATACTTGTTAACCACGATGTAACCATTACGAATGACATCAATCTAAATCTGGTAACAATCACCAATGGTGCAAGTGTTACGATTAATACTGGCGTTACCGTAACAATAGAAGAGGATTTCGCAAATACACCATTAATAGTTGATGCTGGTGGGTTGTTGGTCAACAACGGAACGCTTGATTTAGCTTCATTACTTTTTTTTACTCCATGTGAAATATACGGTACTATTCAAAGCTCTTCTGATATAATCATTGGCGACCCTTCAATATTACTTTTTCAATCAGGATCGACTTATAGACATAACTTTGCTACCGGAGGGGATATACCATTCGCAATTTGGGATCCCAGTTCCACAGTAGAAATTTCTGGATTAACTAACGCTTCGCCAGCAGCCCCTAATAATTTGAATCAAACTTTTGGGAACTTTGTTTGGAATACTCCCGGGATGGGGACGACTACAACTTTCTCTCTGGGGGGTCAACTTCAAAATATTCTGGGTAATTTAAGGTTTGTATCAACTGGTTCCCCGACTCCCCGTGTAGTAAGATTAGCAAGCTCTACCTCTGGTTACACGCTAACGGTTGGTGGTGATTTTATTGTTGAAGGTGGGACCTACTTTCTTTCGAATTCCTTGAGTTCATCCTCATTAATTTCTGTTGCTGGTAACTTTAGTATGTCTGCCGGTAATCTTGGATTAACTCAAACTAATGCAAGTGACATAACTTTAAGTATTAATGGAAATTTTGAAAAAACTGGCGGCACTCTAAATTCGGGTGCAGGAGTGGGAGCAAAAAACATTTTATTTTCCGGGAATGGTTCTGACCAAAATTATTCGGTTAACACACTGACAGCTGCATTTAATTTTATAGTTCAAAGTGGTTCGGTGTTAAACCTAGGAACAAATCCTTTAATAACATCTGGAACGAATGGAACATTCACCTTGAATGGTACAGTTAGAGTAGGTTCATTAAATTCCTCAGGCGCAATACAGGGTAACATACCTATGTCAACTCGACTTTTTAATTCGGGTAGTCGGATAATCTACAATGGGTCAGCGCCTCAGTTTATGGGAAGCGCCCATCCAAATGATGTTGCTGGTGTTACAACTGAAATTGACAATGCGTCAGGGGTTACGTTGGCAGCAGACGTGACACTTGGAGGTAATCTAATATTGACGAATGGTAATCTCTCTGTCTCAAATAGAACCCTTACATTAAATGGTGGATTTACCCCGAACTCAAATTTCTTGAATGTTTTAAGTACTTCCAGTATTTCCATTGGTGGTACGGGTGCTTTTGGAACTTTGCGAACCACTGGCAGCACTACTATAAATAATTTTACGTTAAACCGGCCGGCAAGTGGTTCGGTGACGCTTGGTACAGATTTGACCATAGCCGGAACACTCACCCAAACTGTGGGTGATATTATTCTGAATGGTAGAACGCTTACCATAAGTGGCCCGTACTCAAGAACAGATGGAAGCTTCGCTATTGATGCAAGTTCTAATTTCATTGTGAATGGTTCAGGATCATTACCGGCCGGAATTCAATTCATTACACCACAAGCATTGAACAGTTTAACATTGGATAGGGCATCCGCAACCCTGGCAACAAGTTCGAGCTTTACAGTGACTAACCTTAATTTGCGTTCCGGTACGTTCAATAATACTGGCACCATTACCATCGCCACGGGAGGCGTAATAACCAGAACTGAAGGTAGTTTGATCAGCAACACGCCAACTGCGCAAACTTCGTATGACCTGGTTTATGACATTTCAACAAATATTTCATCCGGAGCCGAAGTACCGAATTTAACAACGGAGCTCCGTCATGTTACCAAACTGGGTGGGGCAACCCTTACACTTACTGAGCCTTTTACAATCAATGGCGATCTTACATTATCCAATGGTATTTTCGATGCGGGATCAAATGCCATAGATTTAAAAGGAAATCTGCTTGCAAATTCCACATCGATACTTACCAGCAGTCCGTTTACGTTTAGCGGAACAACCAATATCAGTGGTGGTGCCCTGATTCAATTTGGTGAAGTAACCATAACCGGTACGGTAACACCAACAGTAAATATAAGAATTGACGGAGACCTTGTTAATGATGGAACATTAAACGCAGGTACTGGTTCTCAGACGGTAACCTTTGGTGGGAATACAACCATTTCAGGAGCAAGCGCGCATAACTTTAATAATGTTACCATTACGGGAACGTTGGTGGCACCCTCTGTCATGAGTGTGGCCGGCAATTTTGCCTTGAGTGGGGGAACGTTTACGAATTCAACCGGTACGGTGGTGTTTGCGGGAACAACAACGATCACAGGCTCGCCACAGTTTCATAATATAACTGTTAATACAGGGTCAACGTTAAATGGTCCATCCAATTTGACATTGGCGGGGAACTTTATTGTAAATGGAACATTTAATCCAGGTACGGGAAGAGTTACGTTTAACGGAACAATAAATCAGGATGTGAACCGAACAGCCGGTACTGCCGGTATAGTTAATCTTTTTAATATAACTGTAAATAAGTCTAGTGGCTCATTGAATTTTAGAGGTGCAATAGCAAATACTATTTTCAGAATTCAAAATGAATTTACCTTGGCTCAGGCAGGTTCTTCTACACCTGATGTTGATTTTGATGGACCTGGTGGAACAGGAAATGTCGTGTTGGCTTCGACCGCTACGCGGACGGCTAAAGTAACTTCTGTACCTGCAGGTGCTCAAATCGTTGGAAATTTGACTGCCGAGCGTTTTGTGCAAAATGATGATGGACTGAGGGCATGGCGTTACCTGGCATCTCCATTGGAAGGTGCTACAGTGGCGGACTGGCAAGGTGAAATTCAGATTACTGGTCAATTTTCAAATCCGTCAACCGGAGGATCAATTACAAATCCAAATGCTCCATCGATGTATAGATGGACAGAAACAAATGGTGGAGATGCCAATAACCGGTATGAAGTATGGCCAAACAACATTTCTCTTCCGGCAAGCTCTTTTGCTTTAACAAACGGTAGGGGCTATGCAACTTATATTCGCAATGTTGGTAACCCGGTATTAACAACACGCGGTACGCTAAGATTTGGAGATGTTGGAATTGGTCTGACGATAACCGGTTCAGAACCCGATGCGGCAGGGTTTAACCTGGTAGGTAATCCGTATCCAGCTCCAGTTGACTGGGATTTGGTTTCGCTACCTGGAGGTGTCAGCACAATTATATCCATGCTGGATAATGTAGGTAATGGCGGATTGGGTAATGGTCAGTATGTCTATTATACACAGGGTGGCCCTCAGGTTGGTACGTTTAACGGTATTATAGGCAGTGGGCAAGCCTTTTGGGTAGAGACCTCGACCAGCACTACGCTAACATTCAGTGAGTCGCATAAAGCTTCTGATATTAACCCGGTGGTTATTCGGGAGAGACAACTTGCTAACATACTTCGGATAGGTGTTGAGGGAAATGGGTGGAAAGATGAGACTGTTGTTTATTTCCGCGATGAAGCCTCCGATGAGTATGATATGAGTTTTGATGCCCGCAAGCGCGAAAATGAGTATATCAACCTATTCACCTACCAGCAAAGAGAAGCCGGCATGGAGAAGTTTGCGATAAATGCATTAAAGGATATCAATTGCTCACGTGAGATTTCACTTGGTATGGAGAAGTTTAGTCAGGGAACTTATAGTTTCTACTTCACCGAATTGGAGAGTTTTGACAAGACTTACATCTTCACATTGATTGATAATTTTACAGGTATTTCAACTTCATTGGAAGAGGGTGCTTACACGTTCCAGGTTACCGAGAATCCTTTATCCAATGGAAATGAACGTTTTAAAATAATGATCAGTGAGGTCGGCATTAACGCAGCATTGTCTGTTCAGGGTGATGAAGAATGTGATGTTGTTTCAGCATCCATAAATATAGAACAGACCGAGCCGGAAGTATTTTATCAGGCTTATTTTGATGGTGTGGCACTTGGTGAAGCCGTTTCGGGGAATGGATCATCCATTTCTTTGAGCCTCACAGGTGGAACATTTGAACCAGGTGTATATGAAATTCCTGTCAAGGCTTTCAATTCTTGCAGCGAATTATTCCTGGATCAAAAAGCCAGTCTGGTAATAATAGATGTGCTTGAGGCAGAGATAACCAGTGAAGGGAATACTCTTTATTCTAATTACACATCGGGTAACCAATGGTACTTGGATGGAACACCAATTGAAGGTGCAACGGGACAGGCATATGAGGCTTCAGCTTCAGGCTTATATAAATTGGTTGTAACAACAACTGAAGGATGTACAACGGAGGCGGATCGCCAATTTGTGATAACCTCCAATGAAACCGGAATAGATCAGGAAATTCGCGTCTATCCAAATCCGGTACAATCAATTGTTAAAGTGGAGGTTCGGTCAGCTGGACCGGTTGAAGTGAAGTTAATGACCACCCTCGGAGTCGAATTGACTTCGAAAGCATTAACAGGTTCAGGATTTGAGAAGTATGCTGAGTTCGATCTATCCAATCAATCCAATGGAATGTATATATTGCACGTTCAGAAAGGTGGACGCGTACATCAGGTAAAAATTATTAAGACCAACGAATGAAGACCCGCGCTTTAATCTGTTTATTTCTGCTTTTGTCTGTGATGGTTTGGGCTCAGCCTGGCGATCCGGGGGGAGACCCGGATGTTCCCCTTACAGGTATTGAATGGTTACTGCTAGCGGGTGGTGCATTGGGTATTAAGCGATTTCTGTCACGAAAGAAGGAAGGGAATTAAAATTTCCGGTTTTGTTTTCACGTCTTATTCATAATCTTAAAATCCTGCCCCGGTGGGTCATTGTTTGTATTGACCTGTCTATTCTGGCGTTTTCAGCGCTCCTTGCATACCTGCTTCGCTTCAACTTTTCCATAGGGGATATTACGGCAAGTGATTTCAAAACAGGTATCCTCGTGTATACCGCGAGCGGAGCACTAGCTATTTTTATTACTGGGAGTTACAGGGGCATCATTCGGTATACCGGTATTCAGGATGGTGTTCGGATATTTTATATGTTGTTGCTGAGCGTTGCCCTGGTTGTTTTTGCAAATCTGGTATTGCATTACAACACTTCGAGAAATCTTATCCCGTATTCTGTAATATTCATTGCCCTACTATCCTCATTTCTTTTTCTTTTCAATTACCGACTGTTGGTTAAATATTTCTTTGCGTACTACCGTAATGCATTAACCAAGCGTAGTAACATCCTCATCTATGGTGCTGGTCAGTCAGGAATGATTACGAAGCAAGTTATTGAGGCGTCTTCAACCATGCGCGTAGTTGGATTTTTGGAAGATGATACCAATAAAGCAGGGAAGGCCTTATCGGGTGCACCTATCTACTTTAATCGTTCACGATCCAATATTGAAGATCTACTGATTTCATTGAATGTAGATGAATTGATTATTACGGTTAAGGATTTACCCTTTGATAGAAAGTCTGAAATTGTTGATTGTTGTTTGAAGCATCAGGTTAAGATCAGAACCATTCCGCCCATTGAACGGTGGGTAAAGGGAGAACTCAGCCTGAATCAAATTAAAGACGTAAACATCGAGGATCTGCTCGGTCGGGAGGCGATACAATTATCAAACGAACATGTAAGCCGCGAGTTGGCCGGAAAGGTAATCTGCGTTACCGGTGCTGCCGGATCAATTGGTAAGGAGATTGTGCTACAGGTGATCAATTACAGACCCATTAAAGTGGTTCTTATTGATCAGAATGAATCAGCCCTTTATGATCTTGAACTTGAACTAAAACGCTTTTCAAATTCCGTTGCGATCTTTCCTTACCTGGCTGATATAACGAATCACGAGCGCATTGAATCTGTTTTCAAGGAGCACAAACCACAGATTGTATTTCATGCCGCAGCCTATAAGCACGTACCCATGATGGAGGGGAATCCCTCCGAGGCTGTACTTTGCAATATTCTGGGAACCAAACACCTGGCGGATATGGCTGTAAAGCACGCGGTTGACAAGTTTGTGATGATCTCAACGGATAAGGCCGTAAACCCAACCAATGTAATGGGGTGTTCAAAGCGTATCTCGGAGATTTACGTTCAGTCACTCAACAATCAGTTGGAGAAACAAGGCGTACGTCATACGCTATTTGTGACCACTCGTTTTGGTAATGTTTTAGGTTCGAATGGATCCGTAATTCCATTATTTAAGAAGCAAATACAGGAAGGGGGACCGGTTACCGTTACTCATCCCGAAATTACGCGTTACTTCATGACCATTGCAGAAGCTTGTCAGCTTGTGCTAGAGGCTGGGGCAATGGGTAAAGGCGGGGAAATATTCCTGTTCGATATGGGGCAATCCATTAAGATTCTTGACCTCGCTAAAAAGATGGTACAACTTTCGGGCTTGGAGCCGGGTAGGGATATTGAAATTGTATTTACTGGTTTGCGGGAAGGGGAGAAGCTCTTCGAAGAATTACTTGGTGATAAAGAAAACACCATTCCAACCCACCACCCAAAAATCATGAAGGCAAGGGTGCTGGAGTACGAATACGCTGACATCAATAACTATATCGAGTTATTCTGGGATTTGCTCAACGACCGAAATGAATTGAAAATGGTTGCGCTGATGAAAGAACTGGTGCCCGAATTCAAGAGCAATTACTCACGTTACGAAGTGCTCGATAGAAAGAAATAAATAAATTACCTTCTTCTTTTGTAATAAGCTTTACGCTTAGACCGGTAGAGTTTACTGTTTGAATTCCAGAATACTTCATCGGGTATGTAATACTCAACCTTCAATTGTAAAAAGAAGTAGCCATCATTCTTTTCAGGATTTCCACGTTGTAAGCCTGGAGGCGCTGGAGCTAATCCTAATTCAGGTCTGCGGTCAGCCAACGCTGCAGCAATTGGATCTGAAAAAGAAGCTGGATCTTTATGCACAGTGCTAACGTCATCCAGGTAATCTGTAAAGGTTGCCCGATAAGCCCCTTCAAGGGCTACGTTTACGAATGGGTTGAGCATCACGCGTGCGCCAAGTCCGTAAGGGATAACTAAATTAAACCTACTATACTTAACCCCTTCAGTTTGTAAGGGCTGGAGTGCGTATTTCTCCCCCTGATATTCAGCTTTAGGATTGGAATAGAGTACGCCAACCCCCGCAAAACCATAAACGTTGAATCTTGGGCGTTGATAGAACCGTTGACCTAATGGAAACAAACTCACAGCTCCTGTAGCATTAAGTTCAAAATTACTAGACGTAAAAGACAGGTTTCTTCTTACCCTACTGCCATCATTTGCCTTGGCATCGTCCCCTTGAATCTGAAACCAGGTAAGTTCAGAGCGAACGCTGATTCTGTTGGTAAAGAAATATTGTAGTCCTAAGTTTATTGAGGGTTTAGCATCAAAATTGTCACCGGGATTAGCTAATTCCCCAAAATACGTGGCATTTCCAATTCCAATCGAACCAATAATCGAACGCTCCCGTCTTACCGCGTAAAAGCTTTGGGCATCAGCCCATTCGGGTAAAAACAGCAATACAACCAACAGCAGACGTAAAAATCTCATAGCAAGTGCGTTATATCCCACTAAGGTAGGGGATTTTGGTCTTTTTTTAAAATCAATCTCAGGCCAGTACTTCTTTCACCTTGGCAGCGGCATCCTTCAGCAAAATGGCCGAAAATACCTTTAAACCAGATTGTTCAATGATTTTGGCACCTTCTTCGGCATTGGTGCCTTGTAACCGTACGATAATCGGTACGTGTATGTTGCCTATTTTCTTGTAGGCCTCCACCACGCCATTGGCCACCCGGTCGCAGCGAACAATACCACCAAAAATGTTGATCAGGATGGCTTTTACGTTCGGATCTTTTAAGATAATCCGGAACCCGGCCTCAACGGTTTCGGCATTGGCACCACCACCAACGTCAAGGAAGTTGGCGGGCTCCCCACCGGATAACTTGATGATGTCCATCGTGGCCATCGCTAATCCGGCTCCGTTCACCATACAGCCTACATTTCCATCAAGCTTCACATAGTTCAGTCCTGCTTTTCCGGCTTCCACTTCCAACGGATCTTCTTCCGAAAGGTCGCGTAGCTCGGCCAGGTCTTTATGGCGGTACAGTGCGTTGTCATCAAGATTTACCTTCGAGTCAACGGCAAGTATCTTATTATCAGAGGTTTTGAGCAGGGGGTTGATTTCAAACATGGAGGCATCCAGTCCGATGTAGGCGTTGTATAATGATTGAATGAATTTCACGCCCTCCTTGAAGGCATTTCCTTCCCAACCCATCGCGAAAGCTATTTTACGCGCCTGAAATCCCTGTAGTCCAATGGTCGGGTCAATCCACTCTTTCACAATCTTTTCAGGATGCGTTTCAGCCACTTCTTCGATGTTCATTCCACCCTCAGTAGAGGCCATGATAACAGGAATGCCTTTGGAGCGGTCCAGCAAAATGCTCATGTAATATTCTTTCGGCTCCGATTCGCCCGGGTAGTACACATCCTCGGCAATTAAAACCTTGTTTACCACTTTTCCATCGGGTCCTGTTTGGTGTGTTACCAATGTTCCGCCTAGTATACCTTTTACCTTTTCCGGAACTTCCGCCAGGCTTTTGGCCAATACAACGCCTTTCGATCCGGTCTCCTTAACAACCCCTTTTCCGCGGCCTCCGGCATGAATCTGGGATTTTATAACAAACCATTTAGTGCCGGTTTCGGCCTGCAATTCCTTGGCGGCTTGTATAGCGGCATCCGGGTTGTCGGCAACGATGCCGCGTTGAATGGCTACACCATATTTCTTCAGTATTTCCTTTCCCTGGTATTCGTGGATGTTCATGTATTTTTATTTTGAGGCTAAACTACTTTATTTAACCTTTTAATTCAAAGAAATCTGTGTGAATACGCCTCTTGTAAAAGCTGTTGATATCCGGAAATCATATGGTGCATTGAATGTACTGAAAGGGATAGACCTGGAAGTGGCAGCCGGTGAAGTGGTGGCCATTGTGGGCGCTTCCGGTGCGGGTAAGAGTACGCTACTTCATATTTTAGGTACATTGGATGTGCCGGATCAGGGCACACTTTTTTTACGCGATCAGGATGTGTTCCGGTTTTCATCAACCAAGCTGGCGGCTTTCCGAAACAAGTCGGTTGGGTTTGTTTTTCAGTTCCACAATTTGCTGCCGGAGTTCTCGGCTTTGGAAAATGTGATGATTCCCGGTTGGATTGCGGGACGAAGCAAACAAGAAATTACGCAGCGCGCTAAAGAATTACTTACCATGCTCGGCCTGGCATCCCGTATGGAGCATAAACCATCTGAGATGTCGGGAGGGGAGCAGCAACGCACAGCCGTAGCGCGGGCATTGATTAACGATCCGGTGTTGGTGCTGGCCGATGAACCCAGTGGAAACCTGGATTCAAAAAATGCACAAGAATTGCATCAGTTGTTTTTCGATCTGCGCAAGCAACTGAACCAAACGTTTATCATTGTTACGCACAACCAGGAGTTTGCCGGAATGGCTGACCGAACCATTGAAATCAAAGATGGGCAGGTGGCCAAACGCTGATGTCAGCGTCTTCTTTTTTTAACCGGCTTTCGTTTTACTTCCTTGTCTTTTGTACTTCTGCCTTGCTTACGGTCTTTCAAATCAACGTTGATTACATATGCAGCAGTAAGCGAAAGAATTTTTTCATTCGCCCGTAAATTGTCTTCAAAGTTTTGCCAACTGTATGAGGCGCTGTTGCGTGTACCGTAATAGGTGTGGCCCGAAACAAACCGTAGCTCCAGATTTAGTTTTCTGGCTCCGCCCAACGGGGCTTGCATCCCCAAGCCAAAGTTTAAACCGAATAACCAGCGGTTGACATCATTGAGGTACATCTTATTGTCGATCAGGCCGGTGAATTCTTCATCAAACACTATGGTGTAGGCTTGTCCTTCATTATCGACAGAGCCAACCACACCATCACCATTCAACCAGTAACTGATTTGCGGCCCGATAGAGAAGTACCAATCGGCAACTACATTTTTGGAAAGATTGAAACTGAATGAACGTTGTAGCAATAATGAAAAGTCGGTGAAGCGATAGGTTGCATTGTTTTGCGAAAACCCATTATTGAAAATCACTTTTCTACCCCGTTGCGAATAACCACCCTCAAAAATGCAGGCGTATTTTTTTTTTGAGGGGGAAGCCAATAATTCCTGAAACGCTATATCCTAACTTTGGTTTGCTATCAAATTCCTGACGATCATCTTTATCACCATAGGCTGACCACAATACCAGCGGGCCGCCCTTAACCCCAAGAGATAGTTTTTGCGCATGCAAGAAGGTCGATTGCGAAAAGGATCAGAATGCTGACACCAAGCAGTTGTTTAAAAAACTTGCTAAAGAATCTGGAGTCCATTCGTCTGAATTTTGGGGTATAGTTCGCTAATTTTCGCTAAATTTAGGATATTATTGGATACCTTTGCCTGATTGATTAACGCTAATTTTTTAATCGTATTGGTTTTTGAATCATGATCTTGTTTGATCATGAACAACAGAATAGACTTCATTGATGTACAGAATTAGTCGGTTCTATTTTTTATGTGTATGGCTAGCGTTATTAACCGGAGAAGTATTCTCCCAGGATGCCGCGAACTTTACGCAATTCTTCATCAACCCGTTTAGTTACAATCCTTCATATGCGGGTACTGATGGAAGAGCCGCTTTGTTTGTGGGCTATCGAAAACAGTGGGCAAACATACAAGGTGGACCAACTATTGCGAATCTTTCTTTACACGGTCAAACTACAAAAGCAGGATTGAATTTTGGTTTGAATGTAATCAATGATACACGCGGTGTATTGAATACCTCGGGGTTATCAGTTGCCTTTGGATACTCCGCTTCGTTGTCGGATCAGGTTTCACTTCGTTTTGGTGTTTCGGTTGGGGGAGCCTGGAACATGGTTAACCTGGAAGAAATTGAAGATGCATCTGATCCGGCTCTTGCTGAGTTGTTGGATCAGAATGCTTTCCTGCTCGGCAACGCTGGAATATCGTTGCATGCCAAAACATTTCACCTGGGGGTATCGCTGCCATCTATATTTTCACCATCGTATGTAAGTGTAGATCCGTTCTCTTTCAAAGAAGTCAAGCCTTTTCAATCTGTAATTGTCAGCGCCAGCAATCGGTTTTACTTTGGTGGGGATAAACACATTTTTGAACCTTACGTATTGTATCGTATCAACACCGGTTTGCCTTCACAATATGAGGTTGCCGGTGTGGTTCACCTGAATCATGTTATATGGGTTGGTGGAAGCTATAAACAGGATTTCGGCATATCCGCATTGGGCGGTGTTAAGATTAATCACACCATTCTTATTGGAGGATCTTATTCTTTGAAAAATACCGGCATCAATGAACTGAACAGTCCAACTTATGAGGTGCAAATGAGTTATCTACTTGGTCAGCGAAAGCGAAATGTACCGCACTATTCTTTCGTTGATGCTGAAAAGGAAAAGCCTAAGAAGCGTAAGTCCGCCAGCGAGTTGATCGCTGAACGTAGAAAAGAACAAGAGGCTGAGCAAAAGAAACGCCAGGAAGAACTGGCCAAAAAGCAACGCGAGGAGCAATTGGCGAAAGAGAAAGCGGCAAAAGAGCGTGAGGCCCAACTACGGGCTGCTCGTGAGGCCGAACAAAAGCAAAAGGAAGCAGAAGTGCTCGCAGCCAAACAGGCAGAACAAAGACAAAAAGAGGCGGAAGCGCAGGCGGCACGACAAGCTGAATTGAACAAACAACAGGCACAACAACAAGCGGTACAAACTCAACCCCAACCCCAACAGCCTCAGCAACAACAAACGCAACCAGTTGTAGTACAGCCTCAGCCTCAACAACGTCAACCTGTTGTGGTTCAACAACCTCAACAAACCCAGCCACAGCCAGTAACACCTGTAGAGCCCCCGTTGGAAGATCATAGTCATGATGGCGGAGCTCGATTCAGAAGTCAATTATATGTGCCGGTTTATGTAAGCGATGAAGAAAATGAACGTACATTAAGGTTAGAGGAGCATGCTGCTGACCCAGATGAGCACCATGGAGAGGATCCGGATTTTCATCCCAATGCCGAGCGCCATGAATTTGTCAAGCGTGGTGGGCATCAGGATGAAATGGATACGGGTGATTTTGTGGTGGTCGGTACCTTCCGATCCAAGGAAAATGCCATACACTTTTCTGAGGGGCTGGTAAAATTGGGTTTCACCGCTGATTACGGCCATTTGACCGAAAAAGAGATGTGGTACGTTTACGTTGCCCAGACAAACGATATTAATACTGCACGCACCGAACGTGATAAATACAGAAAAATGAAAATTTTCAGGGATGCCTGGCTGCTAACGGTACACCATTAATTAAACTATGCGCTCAGTTATTTTATATGGAGTAATACTTTTGATGTCGCTGGTGGTGGCTTCTGCCCAGGTGCCTGCAATCAGTAGTTTCGATCAGGTTACCGATTACCCGTTCTCAACCGTACGCATTAATGGCTCAGGCTTCAGTGCAAACGCGGCACAATTGCAGGTTTGGTTTGGTTCTGTAAAAGGTACTATTTTATCAGCATCAGAAACATCAATTGCCGTTCGCGTACCTGCGGAGGCAAGGGTAAGCAGTGTTGAAGTAATTAACCTGAGCACCAGACTTTCAGCCCGGTCATCAAAAAAGTTTGTTTCAAATTTTAGTGGGGTTCAACCTTTCACTACAAATTTTACGAATAACGCCTTTTCAAACCCAGACGATATTTTTGATTTGTGTTCCTGCGATTTTGATGGAGATGGAAAGCCGGATATGGCAGGCTCAAAATTCAGGGATGGGAAATCCAACATCATGCTACTGCGCAACACCAGTACAGTTGCGGCTAATAACACTACCCTTAGTTTTACCCAAACTTCACTTACGTTAAGTGTGCCCACTTTTAGCGTTACCTGTGGTGATTTGAATGGTGATGGTAAACCTGAATTGGTGGCGAGCAGAGGTGGAACCGTTACAGGTAGCAATATTTATGTATTCCCAAATACCAGTAACGTAGGTACAATCTCCTTTGCTGCACCAGTAACCTTGAATCTTCAAACCGGAGACTTCGCCAAAGAAATCGCCATTGCCGATTTGGATCGCGATGGTAAGCCTGAAATCATTGTTACCAACGGCCAAACCAATAACCTATACATCTTTGATAATAATGTAAGCGCAGGCGTGATAAATGCCGATGCCTTTACCCGTGTTGAAAAAACTGTAGTCGGGGCAACCAATACGCTTGCCCTTGATGTAGCTGATTTTAATGGTGATGGTTGGATTGACATTGCTTTTTCTGCCAACACCAATGCACAGCGTGTATTCATTTATAATAACCCCGCGAACGGCTCACTAAATTTCTCAGCTATTTCCAGTATATTAATCAGTGGAAGTACCAACATCAATGATATCGCTTCCGGAGATTTTAATCTGGATGGCCGCATGGATTTTGTCGTAGCCGATCGTGGTGCCAACAAAGCATTTGTTTACCTCAATACCGGAGGGTTTGCATTCAGTTCAGTGAATTCAACCACAGGCTTCCCCTCACCAACGGCATGGGGTGTTGATGTAGCCGATATGAACGGAGATGGTTTCCTTGATTTTGTTGTGGGCAACCGTGACTTCGCAAGTCCGCAACTCAATGTTTATATCAACAATGGAAATGCGACTCCTGGTTTTGGTCAACATACAATCGTTACACCAAAGGCCAACTGGTTTGTGCGTGCAGCTGATTTCGATGGGGACGCCAAACCCGATATTGCCATCACTTCCACAAACAACGTGGCCAGTTTTTCCATTGATGTATGGAAAAACAGGAATTGTCATCAGCCGGTTATTTTCAATGATGATCCGGTAACAATATGTAACGGTCAGACGATTGAGCTTGCCAGTATTCCCATGCAGGGCGTTGCTTTCTCGTGGAGTTCAGGTGGAACAGGCCCAACCAAAAGCATAACCTTTGCCGATGCGCCTTCCACCATTACATTGACAGCAGTAGGTGAGGGTGGCGCCTGCTCACAACAAGCATCGATTAGTGTAATAGCCGGTGCCGGAAGTGCGCCAGCCAATCCGGTAATCAATGCGCCTGCGGCAGTATGTGCCGGCAATACATTAACGCTAAGTACAACTACTACAGCAACACAATATTTTTGGACGGGGCCGGCAGGGTTCAGTTCAAATCAACAAAACCCTGCCGGTATACCCAATGTGGCAGCCGTTAATGCGGGTACGTATTCGCTTCAGGTACAATCAGGTGATTGCCGAAGCAATGTAACCACGGTAAATGTAGATGTGGTAGAGCCTGCTTCCTTCTCCATCGCCACCAGTACAGGAAGTTCGAAGGTATGTACAGGTCAGGCTATTACGCTTTCTATAAATCCGGTAGCCGGGTATGATTATCAATGGAAGAAGAATGGATCAAATATTATCGGGCAAACGGGAGCATCCTTATCCATTGCATCGGCTGCAGCCGCTGATGCAGCGGCATATACCGTATTGGTTTCTCATCAAACCATTACCTGCACAAGTGAAACGAGCGTATTAAATCTTCAGGTAATCAATACTCCGGTTGCATCGTTTACGACAGCGCCTGCATTGGTATGTGTAGGCACAGCTGTAAACTTTAACAGTGCAGGCTCCATGTTTGACAATGCTGAGGCGGTTGCTTATGCATGGGAATTTGGAGATGGAGACGTAGGCACAGGACAAACCACTACGCATACGTACACAGCCGCGCAAGTTGGCATAGTGGCACGACTTACGCTAAGCTACCCGGGTGTAACAGGCTGTTCAAATAATACAACCCGGAATTTTAATGTAAATGCAGCAACACCGCCTGAAATTGTTGCCGATCCCGATGTAACTGACATATGTGCTGATGGTTCAGAATCTGTCAACTTGAGTGTGGCGGGTTCATTCACCAGCTTTTCATGGAGTACCGGAGGAAGTGGATCATCCATTTCAGTAACGCAACCGGGTACTTTTACTGTAAATACGGTTGACAACAATGGTTGTGCAGGTACTGATGAGCTGATCTTAGAACCAAAGCCTGAGTGTGACGATCCGCAAGGACCGATTGATATTACAATTCCGAAAGTTTTCTCACCTAACAACGATAATATCAATGACTTTTGGATTATTGCCAACGTTGAAAATTACCCCGATTGCAACATGAATGTATTTGACGGAAGAGGCAGAAGAATATATGAGGTAATCGGTTTTCCGGTTACAGGTTGGGATGGCACCAGCAATGGAAAAACCGTCCCTGAGGGTACCTATTACTATGTATTTGGATGCCCCAATGCAGCACCCATAACAGGTAGCGTTTTAGTAGTACGATAAATAGGTTACTTAAATTTTTCTTTTTGCGTATTTCTCCTGAGCCTTTGCGCCATGCTTGGTCATTTTATTATGATGAGAATAGGCAGGGCAGCTTGATAATTCAAAGCTGCAGGAAGCAAGGGCTAAACAAGCGATCAGACTTAGGCCAACGATAGTGCGTTTCATGTGGGTTGTTATTTTTTGATAGTTCAAAAGTAGGGCGGCTAGGCTTCGCAGGATTGCTGTTGTGCCGCGTGTTCTGATTGATGTAAGGGGAGGTGGGTAGATTTACGAAAAACGATTTTGGCTCACGAGAATCGTTTTAAATACTTAAAAGCCTTACACGGTAAAGTGGTGTAACTTAGGTGTAATTGTCTTGAATTACATTTGCGCCAATTGATATTAATGCTCTTCTAATCAAGTGGTTGGAATGAATTTGCAATGCGTAACATGAATAATAAAAGTGCCGATTTATTGCAGAATCAGCCTTTTTAGTAACAAATGGCGAAAAGTTAATTTTTGGATTGAATTCTGGCATTTTGTACCAGAAGTACACATCAGGTTACTGATGAAGGAGATTAATGGTGGGCAAATTCAATGGTTTCTTCCACCTCAACCAGCCCTTTTTCATTGATGGAGGTCAGCCTGACCGACTTCAGTTCATTGATCAGTAGCGGGTCGTATTTGGCGGCTACCCGGATGTAATTCTCCGTAAAGCCGTGCATATTGCCGTCTTCAATGTCATTTTCAAACAGCACTGTAAACTGCTGCCCCAGGTTTTCTTCGTAAAATTTCCTTCTCTTTTTGTCCGACAGAATGTGGAGCATTTTTGATCGCTCTGCCCGGTCCTTTGTGGAAACTGTACCCGGCAAAGTTGCGGCAACCGTATTATCCCGTTCAGAGTACGTAAATACATGCAGGTAGGCGATGTTAAGCTCATTGAGGTAGTTATACGTCTCCAGGAAGTCCTCGTGGGTTTCTCCCGGAAATCCCACAATTACATCAACACCAATACAAGCATGGGGCATGGTGCCTTTTATTTTCTCTACGCGACTGGTATACAATTCGCGCTGGTAACGCCTGCGCATTAACCGGAGTATTTTATTTGATCCCGATTGAAGGGGAATGTGGAAGTGCGGAACAAACTTTTTGGAGGTGGAAACAAACTCAATGATTTCGTCTGAGAGCAGGTTAGGTTCAATGGAAGAAATCCGAATACGCTCTATGCCATCCACCTGAGCAAGGGCTTTTACCAGGTCAACGAATCGTTCAACGCGGTTTCCGTTTTGTATGCCAAAATCACCCGTGTTTACACCCGTCAGTACAATTTCCTTCACGCCTGATTTAGCAATCTCCTGCGCATTCTTTACCACATTTTCAAGGGTATCGCTTCGGCTTGAGCCGCGTGCCAACGGAATGGTGCAGAAGGTACAGGAATAGTCGCACCCATCCTGAATTTTAAGGAATGTGCGGGTACGGTCGTGCAAGGAAAATGACGTATTGAAAGATTGGGCCGATTCAACTTCAGAGGCATAGACAACCGCCTCAGGCTTTCGCACAAAGCCATCCAGTAATTCTACCAACCGAAATTTTTCAGCAGCCCCGAGCACGGCATCTACACCGGGTATCTCCGAAATTTCTTTTGGCTTTAATTGCGCATAGCATCCGATGATGGCCACATAGGCATCAGGAGAAATGGCACGCGCTTCGCGCACAATTTTGTGGCATTTCTTATCCGCATTTTCAGTAACCGAGCATGTATTTATGATGAAAATGTCTGGTGACTCGGTAAATGAAACCTTTTTATAGCCCTTTTCCTCAAACTGCCGTGAAATGGTTGAGGTCTCGGAATAATTGAGCTTACAGCCCAGGGTATAAAAAGCTACTTTTCTCATGTATCGGTTTAACGAACCGCAAAGATAACCTCAGGAAATTGTTGAGCCAACGATTACGCCAGGCTTGTTGGAATATTGTTAAATGTTGGAAATAATGGCGATTATGGTATATATTCCAGTAATAATTGTTCCTCTTGTAGCTTATGAGCACCAATACCATAAAGGTTCTGCTAACCGATGATCATACCCTGATCCGTCATGGTGTGGCTGCAATGCTTAGCGATGTAGATGATGTGGAGGTTATTGGGTCAGTATCCAGTGGGGAAGATGCCATCAATGCAGTGCGGGAGAATCGGCCTGACGTTATTCTTATGGACATTCTGATGGGAGGCATGACAGGCATTGAGGCTACACGGTGGATAAAAGGAGATGATCCTACTATTAAAGTGGTCATGCTCAGTATGGAAATAAGCCGGGAGTATGTTTCTGCGGGTATTCAATCGGGTGTAGATGGATACCTGCCCAAGGATATTGACAAGGATACGCTGGTTGAAGCTATCCGCACCGTTAAAAATGGTGGTCGCTTTTTCAACGATGCGATCATGAAACTTGTGTTTGAAGATTTTTATTCCCGTGAGAAATTTAAAGCCCCATCGTTAAAACTCCCCAACGACCTGACCAAGCGTGAGTTTGAGGTACTTGGTTTGGTGGCTACAGGCCGAACCAATAAAGAGGTAGCCGAATCGCTTTTCATTAGCGTGAAGACCGTGGAAACCCACAAGACCAACATCTTGCAGAAGCTGGGCTTAAAGAATACCGCAGAATTGGTCAAATATGCCATTAAGAACAAGCTCATCGATGTAGATACCATCTAAGGGCTCATTTTTTCTCAGGGTTTTCCCTGATTTCTCAGGGGTATACCTTAAAGCGCTACTCAGGGATTACTCCAATTCTCCTCCTGATAATTTATCAACTCGAAATCAAAATCATCAGTTTTTGATGTACAGGACAGTATAATTCTATTCTGTATCCTGATTTTTCCAATATCCGATTTGCCCTGATTTTTTCGGGCTGTACGTGCTCCACCTTTGCTTCGTGATTACTGAACGCGAAGAACTATTAACAACCCAATTAAAAAATACTTTTATGGACACGTATAACAGATTTGAGTACAACATTGTAAAAGGAACATTCCTCCTGGTGCTGTTCACTGTATTGATGGTGAAGTCATGCATGGCGCAAGCACAACAACCTTTGTATAAAGGAATCGCTACAAATTTTGGTGTGCGAACCTTTACGTTAACCAGCGACATTTCTGAAATCAACAACATGACTGTTGTGCAAGAAGGAGGAAATGCCGGATTTATTATTGGAAATAATATTGTACAGGCACGTATTCACGGATTAGGATACTACTATTCCTCAGCTCGTACGCCACGTACAGTGAATATGATTGAAGTGGAAGGCTTAGCCAATTTCTATCCCATCAACCTGTTCAATAGAAACCTGGAGGCTCGTTTTAATCCTTACTTTCTGGGTGGTGTTACGCAAGATTTTATGAAGTTTCATGGCGCCTACCTGAACAATGAAAATCATCCCGTGAATTACAGTGCTGGCAGTGAGCCTTTGCTGGGCAAGATGGCTGCCACAATTACTTCTGTAGGAATGGGTTTTGAATACCGTATACAAAACTTCGGAACGTTTATCCATATTTTTTCTGAAGTGCGCTACGGCATGCCTATAAACATCAGCAGTGATGACGCATTCAGGAATACAACTCTTTCAAATCAAACATCAGTAAGTATTGGTGTAAGCTTTGGCGCCATTCGCTAACCTGTTTAATAAATTAACTCATGGAGAATTCAACTATGAAACAATCAGCAACATTTCGTCAGTGTACTGAAGAAACCCTGGCGATGCTCACATCAGTTCAAGGTTTGTTATTGCTGACTGAACGCTACTACACACACCCTGACATAAAAGATTATCTCGGGATTATTTCAACCTGCCTGTGTCGTGTTGAGCAGAATATCAAGAAGGCGGTTACACTCAGTGAGTCGGTTGCTACTAAAAATGAAAATTGAAATGAAGACGTTAATTATCATCTGCATGCTGCAAGTGCCACTTATAGTAGCAGCTCAACAAGTTGTACTTCAATCTGGAATTGAGAAAACAGTATCCAATATTGAGTACACGGCAAGGGTAGGATTCGAATTGAAATCGTTGTTTGGCATTGGTGGATTTTACCAGGCCGGTTTGCAACGGGGCACCGAGTCAAACTCATTAAATCGGGTTAACCCGTTCTTTGGCGGGTTTCTTCAAGTGCCGGTAGCCAAAAGTGAACGCTTAGCCTTTTTGATTAACGTACGTGCTGGCATTGTGAACGAGAATTTCTTTGCGGTAGTACCTGGGGTAGAAACCCGTGTACACTTAAGCCCTCGTGTAGGATTTTCTTTCGGCTCTGCGCTTCGCCATGGCCATGCATCCTTTTCTACTCGCTTGTTTCTTAAAATGTTTTAGAAAATTTAATACTTACTACTATGAAAGATACACTCTTATATGATCATACGCGAAGACAGTTGTCCCGCGAAGAAATTGAATTGAAATCTGAAAAGCTTCGTCAGCGCTTGGCAAAAGTAGCAACCGGAATGGTTGTGGCTATTCTGGTATTGACTGTATTGATTACTCTGTTTGACTTTTGATTTAACTTCCGAATCTATGAAACCCTTTCTCAATCTGTTTGTTGTATTGTCAACTTTGGTGTTGTTGGCATGCGAGCCTGCAGCTGATATGTTTAAAACCTTTACGGTTAAACAAGGAGAGCATTACTCTACGCCTCGTCTTGTTCAATCGCTTCAATCGAATACACTTCTGTTTGAGGCCCGTTTCGATGAGTCAGCTATTTATAAATTTAACGAGGAAGGATTTCAGGATTCAAAGAATAAGTTATTGGGCTTTGCTGATTGTAATTCACAACACCATGATAACAGTGCGCGTTTTGGGTGGCAGTGGTATAACGAACAATTGGAAATCTATGCCTATTGCTATGTGAACGGTGAGCGTAAGGAAGCTTTTATAGGGGTTGTTGACATTGATGCGGTTAACCGATACAGCATAACCATTGAGAAAGATGCTTACTTTTTTCAGTTAAATGATGGCGAGCCGGTTGTGATCGAACGAGGCAATACCTGTAATACGGGTGTTTACTACATGTTATGGCCTTACTTCGGTGGGCAGCTCCCAGCGCCTCACGATGTCTCTATTGATTTGAATATCCAATATTAATTCACGCCCCATGAATCGCTTTTATGTTTTGATTATTGTATTGTGCTGTTTCTTTTTCCTGTTGATGTTGGGTGTGCTATTGATCGCCAGTGTCTAACCAATAGTTCAAGAAGTTGTCATCCTGCGGTGGTAATTCACTTGACCCAGGTGGTAATTCAGATGTCCCGCCAGGTGAATCAAAAAGAAAATGGTCGTTACCGGGTATCCCCAAACCTGAACCGGATATTCCGATTCAAGTACTTCCGTATCCAGTTCTTGTAGGGTATGCTTAACCGCTTCTTTCGTTTTTAAAATTTCATCCAGCAATTGATGGCGGGGAATATGGCGCGCGGCAAATTCGTGCTCCCGATTACGTACATAGCCATTTTTATTCAGAACTGCGCCCAGAAAGTGTTGCAGGTTTCCACATAGATGGAGACAGAGTGTGCCCCCAGAATTTTTAATATCTCCGTGTAATGCCCATACCGACTCTTCATCCGGATAGAGGTTAATCTCCTTTTCGAGTTGGGTTAACTCACGATCAAAAAGCGTGGTTAAAGATGCAATGAAATCCTCCTGCATAACTTATAAAGCTAAAAGGTATTTCTCAATATGATTTATTTTCTCATCCAGCTTCTGGTTTGCGATCTCAAATCCATCCCGGCTGGAAATTGTTGTATTCACACTAATGTAGAATTTAATCTTGGGTTCTGTGCCTGACGGACGAACAGATATCTTTGTTCCGTCTTCCAGGTAAAATTGCAGTACATCAGATGTTGGAAAGTTAAGTGTGGTTGTTTCGCCTGAAATCAGATTAGTCTCTTTTAACGTCTTATAATCTAACGAACGCGTAACCGTAACCCCGTTGATGGAAGAGGGGGGATTAGACCTGAACTTCTGCATCATGGCTTTTATTTCCTGTTCGCCTTGCTGTCCTTTTTTTACCAAGTTAATCAATCCTTCTTTATAGAAGCCATGTTCCACGTACATATCAATCAGCCAATCATACAACGATTTACCTTCTTCAGCAGCCACGGCTGTCATGGATGCAAAAAAGGCACAGGCTGAAACGGCATCCTTATCGCGGATAAAATCACCAACCATATATCCGTAACTTTCTTCGCCTGCCGCAATAAACCGTTGCTTGCCTTCCAGTTCACCCATCAGTTGGGCAATGTATTTGAATCCGGTTAAGGTATTGTAACAGGCTACGCCATAGTTGCGGGCAATGGCGTCAACCAGCTCGCTGGTAACAATGGTTTTGGCGATGTACGCATCCTTTTTGTTTTTCAGATTTTTCAAAATAAACCACATCATCAGGCTAAAGGCCTGATTGCCATTCAGCAGCACAAATTCGCCTTGTTTATTCCGCACACCAATTCCCACGCGGTCGGCATCCGGGTCGGTGGCCATCACCACAGAAGCCCCAACAGCTTTTCCCTTTTCGATGGCCATTTCCATGGCTGAACGTTCTTCGGGATTGGGTGATTTTACTGTTGGGAAATTTCCGTCTGCCTTAGCCTGTTCTTCAACAACATGCACGTTGGTAAATCCAATCTGCTTCAGGCATTCGGGTACCATGGTTGAGCCCGTACCATGAAGCCCGGAAAATACGATTGGAATGTTGTGCTGTTTTTTGATGATTTCTTTTTTGGGGATCACACGGATTACTTCCTTGTAATACGCTTCTTCCACTTCTGGACCAATAGTATGAATGCGCTTTGAGTCGCCTTCAAATTTCACCATTCCAAAATCGGTGATGGATTGTACTTCCTTAATGATGTTTTTATCGTGAGGGGGAACCACTTGCGCACCGTCATTCCAATAGGCTTTGTATCCGTTGTATTCTTTCGGATTATGCGAGGCGGTCACCACAATGCCCGACTCACATTTCAGGTAGCGGATGGCATAGGATAGAAGGGGAGTTGGTCTGAGTTCTGAAAACATATACACCTCAATGCCATTAGCCGAAAACACATCCGCAGCAATTTTTGCAAAGTACGGACTGTTGTTTCGGCAATCATGTGCAATGGCCACTTTAATCGGTTTGCCTGCAAAAGCTTTCAGTAAATAGTTGCTAAGCCCTTGTGTGGCCACACCCACGGTGTATTTGTTCATGCAGTTCGAACCTGCGCCCATAATGCCACGCAAGCCACCGGTTCCAAACTCGAGGTCTTTATAGAAATTATCGATTAGTTCACGAGAATCGGAATTGTCCAGTAAAGCCTGTACCTGCTGCTTGGTATTCGTATCAATAACTGAACTTGAAAGCCAAACCCTGGCTTTCTCCTGAATGCTTGAAAGATTAGTGTCCATTTATTTTAATGTCGGTTATAGATTTCCGCGCAATGCCTGTTCCCGTTCAATAGATTCAAACAGGGCTTTGAAATTTCCTTTACCGAACGACTTCGCGCCATTCCGTTCGATGATCTCAAAAAATACAGTTGGTCTGTCTTGTATGGGTTTGGTAAAAATCTGTAACAAATATCCCTCTTCATCACGATCAATGAGAATATTCAGTTTCTTCAATTCTTCCAGACTTTCGTTAATGGAGCCAACGCGTTCCATTACATCTTCATAATAGGTTTCGGGTACGTACAAAAATTCAACACCTCGTTTGCGTAACTCATCTACAGTATGAATGATATCGTCAGTGGCTATAGCGATGTGTTGCACGCCTGCGCCTTTATAAAAATCCAGGTATTCTTCAATTTGTGATTTCTTCTTTCCTTGTGCTGGCTCATTTATTGGAAATTTGATGTAGCCATTTCCATTCGACACTACTTTCGACATGAGGGCACTGTATTCGGTCGAGATGTCTTTGTCATCAAACGTAACCAGCAAACTGAATCCCATTACCTTTTCATAAAAATCTACCCACGTATTCATTTTACCCAGTTCCACATTTCCTACGCAATGATCAACATATTTCAATCCGATCGGTTCAACGTTAACACCACTGGTGCGTGGTTTATATCCCGGAAGGAATGGGCCGTTATACTTTTTACGCTCTACGAAAGTATGGATGGTTTCGCCATAGGTTTTAATGGCCGATACGGTAACTTCTCCAAACTCATCTTTCAACACTTTCGGTGCAAAGGCGGGTTCGGCACCTCGAAGCGTAGTTTCCTGGAACGATTTTGTTGCATCGTCTACCCATAAGGCCAACACTTTCACACCATCGCCATGTTTCTTAACGTGCTCAGCTATTTCTGAGTCGGGCTGAAGGGAGGTGGTCAGTACCAACGTAATTTTATTCTGACGAAGTACATAGGAGGCGCGGTCACGAACACCGGTTTCGGGGCCGGCATAAGCAATCAACTGAAAGCCAAAAGCATACTGATAAAACAGAGCCGATTGCTTGGCGTTGCCTACATAAAATTCAATATGATCTGTTCCATTGATGGGTAAGAAATCCTGTGCCATGGTAGTTTACTTTTGACTGGGTAAAGTTAATCTGAAAGGACTAATCTTTCACCCAGAATGACGGAAAATCCAACGTGCTAGAACTGGAAATAGATAAACGGTTGAGATGCCTGCAGGCTTTGGTGCGCCAGGTACATAACCATAACCGCAATGGCAGCCTGATAACCCCAGTGGAGGTTAGCAAAAAACTCTCGATACTTATTTTTAAAATCACTGCTCAACCAGTGTATAACAAAGCCTAGAAGTAATACCACAAAGTAGATGTCGTATGCCTGTATAGCCTGCGGGATAACGGCCGCGTGAAATTGGGTTCCAATCTGGCTCATCATGTGCCGGGCAGTTTCCATATCGGGGGAGCGAAAGAAAATACGCGTAAAGGTGATGAACGAAAGCGTGAGGGTTATTTTCCAGATTCTTGCCACCAGGTGATTGGATTTTTCCCAAGGACTGATGCTTCGCCAAAGTTTGTACACTACTACACCCAATCCGTTTAGTCCACCCCAGATCACAAAGTTCCAACTGGCACCATGCCACAGCCCACCAAGCAACATGGTGATCATGATGTTTACATTGGTATTTACCCAATTCCGAAAGGAGGGAGAGATTCTGGAAATGATAACTAATACAAGTGTAGAAACTAAAATCACAGCCCCAACCTGAACCCAGAGTTTGCCACTCAGTGCGACCATGATGATCATGATTCCACTAATACAGATATAGGTAGCGAGCGTGCCCACTTTATTTCCACCCAACGGAATGTAGAGGTAATCTTTAAGCCACGTACTAAGCGAAATGTGCCACCGCTGCCAGAACTCGCCCACATGCAAAGCTTTATAAGGGGAATTGAAATTGGTATTTAACCTGAAGCCCATAAGTAAGGCAATGCCAATGGCGATGTCTGTGTAGCCTGAGAAATCTGCGTACACCTGCATGGTATATCCGATGATGGCCATCAGGTTTTCAAAGCCGGTAAACCGGAGCGGATCTTCAAATACACCATCTATAAATCCGTTAGCCAGAAAATCGGCCAGAAACGCTTTTTTAAGCAAGCCGTTTAAAATCCAGAATAAGCCAATGCCAAAATCATATCGAGTAATCTGATGTAGATTATTGAGTTGGGGAATGAAATCCTTGGCCCTCACAATCGGCCCGGCCACCAATTGGGGAAAGAAGGAAACGTAGAAACCAAAATCCAGGATGTTGTAAACCGGCTGCACCTCTTTTCGGTACACATCAACAATGTAGCTAATGGTTTGAAAGGTGTAGAATGAAATGCCAACCGGCAACAAAATTTTCTCTACACGAAAGGTTCCTCCAAACTGATCGTTAACCCATGCGGCCAAAACGTTTTTTACCTGCAGGTACTCACCGATGTTGGTGTTCCAGAATTCATTGAATGAAGAAACAAACAGGTTGTATGAGTCGGTAAAGAAGTAGGCATATTTAAAGTAGAAAAGCACCAACAGGTTTATGGTGATGCTGATGGCCAGAATTATTTTCTTGCCGCGTAACCCACTTGCCCGGTGGATGCCAATTCCACTTGCGTAGTTTATAAGCGTGGAGAAAACAAGAATCAGAAAGAAGAAACCGCTGGTTTTGTAATAAAAGAAAAGACTGGCTGCAAACAAAAAAGCATTTCGCGATGCGGTTTTGTGATTGTGCATCGCATAGTAAATAATAAAAAAGGCAAAGGTTGACCAGCAGATAAAGACGGGTCCTAATTGTGCCCATGTAAAGTAGAATAAACCAAGTATCGCGCTGGTGGTGCTGAATAGCAGGGCGGTGTACCACTTGTTTCCTTCTTCAATCAGCGATTGCAGGCCCAACACCAGCAGCAAGAATATCCAAAAGTAGACTTTTGTAAAAAACAGTCCATCGGACATACCCGAACCGACCGGATCTTCCCAAAAGAAAAAGATATATTCAAGCCACTCGATCATCAGCGCTTTGCTTTGGCCAGTATGTGTTTTTCGTAATCCTGAATGATGGCACTGGCGAGTAGGCTACCTAGTAACCGGTAGCCATCACCTGTAAAATGTAGCTTGTCTGTTTTGGCGAGGCGTGCGTCAATCCAGGTATCAATGCTGCCGCGGCCACCCATAATGCTGTACATATCCCAAACGGCTGTATTGAATTGTGCCGATAATTCACTCATTGCCTGCTTTACTTTTTCTCCATTGGGATTTACATACCTCCGTTTAAAATAGCTGTCGTTGTTGGTAGTGAATAATATGGCAGCCTCCGGTGCTACGGATTTTATTCTTCTGATCAACTCCCGATAGTTTTCTTTGTAGGCTTGTGGTGAAAAACTGGGATACAAGGCATCGTTTATTCCAATCGAAAGAATTACCAGGTCAGGGGGAGAGGTTTGCAGGTCGCGCGCGAAATTCGGGCTGCGCAAATACGCAGGTACATCTGCGCCATTGACTCCTACGGCATTGTAGTAGATACCGGGTTTATCAGTTTCAAGTTTAAATCCGTAACAGGTAAAGTACTGCTGAAGTGAATCGGTTTGCTTTACCTGAAGATGAAGGGTGTCTAACGCCCGTGTAAATGTAATTTTTGAATAGCCTTTATCTGGAAAGGTTTCAATAGTAGCTGCCGGATCGTTGGGAAATTCAAAGCAGAATGATTGCGCATCGGTAGCGTGGTAAACAATGACTTTGGTAAAGCGGTAATCAATAAGCTGATTTTCCTTCAACGCAATTTTTAACCACGCATCATTTCTTTCTGTGGTAACGGAAACCCCAAGTACACCCAGGTTGCAATCCTTATTTTTTTCCACATTGCGACATCCTTCCCAACCACCGGCATAATCAACTGTGTAATCATAGGGTGTATTTGTTCTGGCCGCCCGATAGGGAAAAACGAAACCTCTTCCTGCAACAATACCCGGGTGAAGGGCATGCAACGCTTCCCGTACACTACCCGACCATATTCCTGCCTGAATGTGTGATCCGCCAACATGCAGAATATTGATTTGTCCTTCGCCACGGTAAATCAGTTGATCGAGTTTATCATAAAAGCCACGCATGGGCTCAGCGGTACCAAAATATTGCAATTGATTCTTATCGTAATCAATGAAATCATAATTCGGGTAGTCATGAATATAGCGCTGCGCCTGCACGCTAAATGCCAGCAGAAGCATAAGGATAATCATGTAGGTTGTATTACTTCGAAAGTTCATTTTCCTTTTTCTTAGTCGGTGTGTTTGATTTGGTTTTTTGCTGCTTGAACTGCTGGTAATCTTTCAACAAGGCATCCATAAACCATTGGCTCACTTTCAAAGCTCCCTTGTCGGTAAAGTGTGCATAATCTTTTATGGCCAAGGGCGGATTGGCGTTAACCCATTCTTTCATGGATCCCTTGCCACCCATGGCTTCATACAAATCCCAATAGGCTGCACCCGCTTCATGAGCCGCTGTTTTCAATGCGTCACGAACTTGTGGTAGATGCGGATACGTTTCCCAATTGGTGCCGTTTAATACACTCATATCCGATGGTCCAATTACCAGTATCGCAGCATTTGGTTTAAGCTGCTTCAGGTATTGAATGTTGCGTTTAAAATTCCGGGCATACCCTTTAATCCGTTCTTCACTTTTTGCATACGGAACGGCATTGCCACCAAACTGAAGAATGAAAAGTGGAATATTGAATTCCCTGAATGCGAGGCTGTAGGATTCTTGTTCAAGTGAAATGAAACTTGCACCTGAATCGCCACGCATACCAATGTTGTCTACCATTATACCTTGTGTATCGTCAAGTGAAACTCCATACACATCAGGGCTTTCGTTTCCTGAAAAACGAATCGTTACCTCATTTATATATTTCGGAAAGGTGTACCGCACTAATCCAGGATTAGTTCTCGGTTTCAGAATTTTTGTATAGACTACCGAATCTTTATGCACCAGTTCTAGTGTAACGGGTTGATTATTCTTTCCATAAAATATGCGCACGTCCCTGAATGATCGTGTGCCTGAATAGGATCGTGATGATGATTTATAACTCACCCAGGCATAGTGCGTAGTACTGTCCTGCGTGGTGCTGTCCGGATAATCGGTAAACCGGGAAAAAATTCCCAGGTGTCCGTAAAGGCGATGGTCAACAAGACTGTCGCCTTGATTGTAGAAGTAATATGATTTCCAATTATCAGAATGATTGAGAATCACACTGCGGGGATAGGCGAGGGGTTTCACCGGCAACCAACCTGGTCCGCGTCCGCCAAATTGTTCCTGAAGCTTTTGACGGATGTAAGCCGTAATTCTATCGCCTTCAATTTGGCTATCGCCATAATGCACAATGTGAATAGGCTTTTTGTTGCTGTTCACTTTTTCCATCGTACTAAAGAAATTGTATAAAATACTTTTGTCGTTGTTTGGGTAATGAATACTTAGTTGTGCGCTGCGGATGGAATCTCTTATTTGAATGGAGCGAATGGAGTCTTGTTTGAATTTAACGGAATTGGAAATGGAATCAGATAAAATCTCTTCTTTTAAAATGGCCTGCAGGCGTTCTTGTTCTGATCGATCCGTTTGAATGAAGACTTCTTTTGCGGTTGGAAAATACAATCCGAAATTTTCCGTTAAACGAATGCCGTTTTCTGGATGAATAAGTTGAATGATGATTCCCGCAAGGAAAATTACCGTACCAAATAAAACGATCCGGTTAAGTTTCATTGTTTCTTGATTTTTAAAACCTGACCGATATCAATGCGTTCACCAATATTATTCCAGCGCATAATGTCATTAACTGTAACACCCGGAAATTGCTGAGAAATCGACCAGAGCGAATCGCCCTGCTTAACCGTGTATTCCGTGTAGGTTCCGGGTTCAAGCTTTTGTTCTTTTACTACTCCATTTGAAGCGGGCGCTGTGCTTTTGATTTGTTCTTTCGTGTAAATGATAAGTTGTTGCCCTACATTGATTCTATCACTTTTCAGATTATTCCATTCCTTTAATTGCCGGATGCTTACGCGATGATTCATGGCAATGCGTCCCAGGTTATCGCCATGCCGAACGGTGTACATAACGTTAAAGGTATTTTCGGGTGGAACGACTGGCTTTTTTTCGATTACTATTTTTCTGGTTTGAATTATAGAATCTTGTTGTTGCTGCAACTGATCAACGTTGGCGACAAGACTATCTTTCTGTTGCTTCGGAAGAAAGATGAACGTACCAGCCGGAATTTTCTTTCCACGTAAGGATGGATTGTATGCCGCGATTTCTGTTTCAGAAGTTTTCAGTAAAAGGGCCAGTGAGATGATCAGTGTTTGATTTTTAATTTGTACACTATCGACAGAAGGCAATAGCCCGTTGGGATGTTTCTCTCTGAAAGGCACTTCGTCAGGGAGAATAGAGGCAATGTAATTCCATAAAAAGATGTCTTCGCGTGTAGCGGCAGGCAGCTGATCGTAGATGTAATTCATTTTGGCAGCTTCATCTTTGAAACGCATGGTTTCCATTTTTGAAAATGCTGCTCTAACCGAACCCTCACTGTTGAAAAAGGCCAGCAAGGCCATATTGGTATCGCCACCAAACGTTTGTATCAGATCAGACAAGTAGTGAACGGCAATACGCGTATTGTGAATGGGATCAAGACGCTGATCGACATCATGCGTAAGCATAAGGTTATACTGTACGGCAATCAGGTGCGGAAGTTGCCATAGCCCTGCGCGCCCATCCGGCCCATAAAAGTTGTGTTGCATGGCTGAAAGGCTTAACGGTATCCATTTGAATGATGGAGGCAGATTATGTTGCCTGATCAGGCTATCGATTTCCGGGAAGTAGTTGTTCCCAAGGGCAAGAGCTGCGCCAAGCGTTTTCGGGTTTACGATGTTCCGGTCTCTCCAGCGGTTGGTTTGCTGTACAGAAAAGGCATCTTTCAGGTAAAATCGTGGCGTAGGAGGTGGTTTTATTTCAGGGTAGGATTTTGCCGAGGTGGTTGCCAACGCCAGGGTGAAAACAGTATCGCGGGAAAATTGAGAATAACTCCGCAGGCTGACACACAAACAGCCAGTCAGAAGGAAGAGGGTAATGAAAAATTTGGGGTACCGGACTGAAAAACTCAACGTTGAAAAAATATAGTTCATGTTTGGTTTACAAATTTACATGATTCGGTGAATTGTCCGCCTGGCTCGAATTATGTCTTTCAATTTCCCTTGAATTGTGCAATCTTTGTACAAAATGTTTACGTAATGGATTATAAGAAATTAGATAAGACCCTTTCTGCAATCATTGACAAGAAAAATGAACTTGAGAAGATAGATTACAACGATCCGCGCTACGATGAGGTTGAAGATGCGCTGCATGAGTTGGAGGATGATTTTGTGGATGAGTTTGGCGACTACATGGAGGAGAAACTTCAGGAAGTACACGACCGCATTTGTCCGGATACGGATGTACTTTCTCCTACAGCATACATTGGGAAAGGCGTAATTGTCGACCTGGAGAAGTTTCCCGGAAAGGAAGCCCGACTGTTAATTAATGGCAACCCTACCAGCATTGTTTTAGCCGTACGCGATAAGCAGGAGATACTCTGGAAAGCAGATTAATTAGAAGCCATCTCAAAAATACGGTCAGTGTCAGGTTGAGCCTGTCGAAACCGATTTTAGTATTCAAAACTGCCTTCGACATCCCGATAATTATCGGGACAGGCTGACAGAAGAAACTGATTTTTGAGATGGCTTTAGCAACGTCTACCGGAATCCTAACTTTTTACGAACACGTTCCAGTACACTAATGGCAATGGTGCGTGCCTTGTCTTCTCCTTGCTGAAGTTTTTTTTCCAGCTCTTCGGTATTGGAGTAATAGAAGTTGAACGCTTCCCGTTCGGCAGCAAATTTTTTCAGGATCAGTTCATGCAATTCCTTCTTGGCATGTCCATATCCATAATTACCAGCCAGGTAATTTTTACGCATCGACTCTACTTCCTCGGGTGAAGCCAGTAAACTATAGATGGCAAAAGTGTTGTCCTTATCCGGATCTTTTGGGGCTTCCAAAGGTGTGCTATCCGAAACAATGGATTTGATTTGTTTGAGTAATTCCTTTTCAGGAAGAAAGATATCAATAATGTTACCGTATGATTTACTCATTTTCTGACCATCTGTTCCCGGTATGGTCATTACTTGTTCTTCAATCTTTGCTTCGGGCACCACAAAAGTTTCTCCGTATTGCGTGTTGAACGAAGATGCAATGTCGCGCGCCATCTCCAGGTGCTGTTTCTGGTCTTTGCCCACCGGAACAATATTGGCATCGTATAGGATTATATCGGCCGTCATCAATACCGGGTAGGTGAATAACCCCGCATTAACATCCGCCAACCGATCGGCTTTATCCTTGAATGAATGGGCATTGGCCAGCATGGGAAAAGGAGTGAAGCAGTTGAGGTACCACGTAAGCTCGCACACTTCCGGAATGCGTGATTGCCGGTACAAGTAATTCTTCTCTACATCAAAGCCGAAGGCGAGCCACGCTGCTGCCACAGCCCGTACATTCTCCTCACGTGTTTTGGAGTCCTTAATCGTGGTTAAAGAATGCAGGTCGGCAATGAAAAAGAACGATTCATTTTCAGGCTGTTTGGAGAGTTTAATGGCAGGGATAATGGCCCCCAATAAATTGCCCAAATGGGGCCTTCCGCTGCTCTGAATACCGGTTAAAATACGTGTCATGCCGCAAAGAAAATAAAATAACCCGAACGGAATTATGTTTTAATTTTACAGTCGAAATAAATCTGCGATATGAAACGAATCAGTGCTGTCAGCTTATTTGTGGTAATGGGAGTGGTGGCCTTCGCCCAGTTAGCGAAGCCCGTTCAGTTTAGGGAGGAATCACATGATTTTGGAACCGTTATTGAGGAAGACGGGCCAGTGGCGCATGAGTTTGTATTCACCAATAATGGCTCAACCCCGATTCAAATATTGAAGGTGCAGCCCTCCTGCGGTTGTACTACCCCGGGCTGGTCCAAAGAACCGATTATGCCGGGAAAAACAGGAAGCATTAAAGCCCAGTATGATCCCAAAGGAAGACCGGGTTACTTCAGTAAATCGCTTACGGTAACAACTGATGCAAACAATCAGCCGATTGTATTGCATATAAAAGGTACGGTTACTTCTAAAAATGGATTTTCAACAGCCGAGTTTCAGGCACTTAGCGGAAGTATCCGTTTGAAAAGCCTGTCGTTTAACTTTGGTAAAATATACCTGAAAGATGAATTTGTAGTGCGTGAGTATGAGTTTGTGAATTCCGGTACCAATCCCATCACGTTTTTAGGTAAAGTCGATGCGCCTGCCTACATCCGGGTTGCTGCCGAGCCCACTGTAGTTGAACCCGGAAAGAAAGGAATCCTGAAAGTCAGCTACAACGGTAAGTTGAAAGGGCAATACGGTTTCCAGACAGATCATATCAATGTGCATACAAACGATGAAGTGCAGCCGGTTAAGGGTTTTAATGTGTATGCTACCCTGGAGGACTTTTTTCCACCTATGAATACTGATGAACTTGCCAAAGCACCTCTGCTTCGGTTTGCTTCTACTACTGTTGAATATGGATCTATGAAGCAGAACATTTCGGTTACACGTGAGGTAGAAATTTCCAACACCGGAAAATCTACGCTTGAAATCCGTTCGGTTCAAGGAAATTGCACGTGTATCAAAACAGAAGTAGAGAAACAAAAACTAAAGCCGGGTGAAACAACTAAGCTTTCCATCAGCTTTAATCCACAGGATAGAAAGGGTACACAAACCAAATCGGTTACTATTTACTCCAACGACCCGATAAATCCCGTACAACGGATTACGTTGACTGGAGTAGTTGACTGATTACTGTGCGAAAATTTTAACTGTTCGTGTGGTGTTGCCAGATTTGATGCGAACAAAATAAATTCCGGAAGGTACGCGTTGACCAACTTCATTTAGCCGGTTCCAGGTTGCAGTCAGTATTCCATCGCTTTCGGTGTAGTGAGAAATTCTTTTTAGTTGAACACCGAGTTGGTTGGTGATAGTAATTTCATAGCCCGTGTTTCTCATTGATTTTGATTGGATGGTTACGTCCTCAATGAATGGGTTTGGAAAAACGCGCACATCCGATAAAAAGGCTTCTTCCGCAATGCTGGTCACCACTTCTTCAATAATGTCCTCACCTTCAATTTTAATATCATCATAACAAATGCTGATACCAGCAAGTGGTTGATGTTCCGGTACAATTTCAATGCGGTCGATGTTGGTCCAGTCGAACAAGCCTTGTGGGTTATACCACGCATTATCCCAGGCGCCTTTTTCCTCCAATGTCTTTAGTGGGATTCTCACTTCCTGCCATTGGCCGTTAAACGAAGTAACGGTGTTGTCAATTGTTTTGCCCATGCGCCAAGGTCTGTCGGTTGGTCCTGTCTTGGTATCTAAAAAGCGTATATCAAATTTTACAGATGGCGAGGCTGATTTCACTTTGAATGCCAGTTCAAAATCATGGTCTTTTAGTTTGCTTAAATCTACGTCCGGCCTGAAGTCGAGTGCGATGGCATCGTATTGGCCCACATCATTCCAGCACAAACAGTAGTCTCCGCTGAAGGCGTTAGGGGCATAAAAATCAAGCACTCCGCTGCTGCGGTAGCTTGTATTGTAAAGTCTCGGACCGGGATAATCATCGTATAAAACCAAACTTTTTAGTTCTGGTTTTTTCACATACTCCTGTTGTGGTGGAACGGTAAAATTGAGTTTTTGCAGCAGGGGTACGTTCAAATCGTAGTCAAACATTTCTCCCGAATTTTTTTCAAACAAGCCAAAGCCACCTTTGTAATCCCACATCGTCCACGAAATACCTTTTTGATTCAGGTATTCGGTAACTACTTCATACCACAGAATACGATCTGCATTGTTGCTGTTTGGAATATACACACCAAGTTCTCCACAAAAGATTGGCACATTGCGTTGTTCTTTAAAGGCAACGGCAATATCAATGAGTTGACGCACGCGGTTAATAGTTCCTTCAGTAGGATAGTTGTTTATGGCGCTTTCAACCCACGTTCCTTTCAGATCATTGGGTGTGGCAGGCATGGAAGCTGCCTGGTAAGGAAAAGGAACGTTAGCCAAAGAGGCCATAGAAGGACTTCCCCAGGTAGCGCCTTGATGCGTGAAAATAAATGGATCGTAGAAATGAAAGGTGTAGATGAGTTTGTCATCTGCGTAAACCGGCAACGCTGAAAGGTTATTGTATCCGTTCCAGCCGGCACCGCCTACAACAATGTAATGTTCAGTATCGTGTTCACGGATCACATCAATTACTTCTTGCTGTATCTGGGCCCACGTAGCATCAGCAATACCGTGTGGTTCATTCAGTATTTCATAGTAGATGTATTCCGATCTGTTTTTGAAGTGCTCGGCCATCTGTGCCCATGTCTTTTTTAGTGGATGGATTACATCCGGTGACGTATCGACAGATGGATCAAATGTATGGTTGTCAAGAATTAAATGAATTTCTAATTCTTCTGCCCAGTCAACAACCTGATCAAGCATATTTAAAAACAGCGGATCGAGCGTGTAGTCAGGTTCACCGTTGGTCATGTAATGCAGGTTAATCGGCAGCCGGATTACATCACAACCCAATGATTTTATTTGCTCAAAATCATTCTTGGTAAACATGGTAAATTGAATTTCACGCGCGCTGCCCGACTGAAACCATCCGGTAACATTGACACCTTTGGTAAAATGCTGGGCGCTGGTTTGTGTCAGCGCAGTTACAAGCCACAGTAACATCAGGATCTTTATGGTAGCCTTCATTATTTCGTTTCGCTAAGCGCTTGCTTGAAATATTTTCCTTGTCGGGTAGTATTAAAATTCCAATCGCGTATCAACATCGGGCCCCAATCCGGATCAAAACACCAAACGATATACGAGATTCCTTTTTGTTTACTGTAAGCGGTAATGGCATCACCGTACGACTCATCACTGATTACCGGAATATGTGCCCCTTTTTCTTCTTCACCACTGAAACCAATTTCAGTAAGCATAATGGGGTAGCGTTCTGCCATAAAACCCCAATCCTTAGTCCATTTTTCTTCCCAGGGTTTCTCGCGTTTCATCGGGTAGGGGTGACTTACATAGCCTATATCCGTTGCACGTATCGGTTCAGCGCCAGCTTCTATGAGGTCGTAGCCCCAGTTAAACCCTGCCACGAGGGGGATGTTTGTTGCGCCTTCAGCACGAATGATGGCAATTAGATCTTCCATAATCGTTTTCCATTCGGCCCACGTGCAGCTTCCAAAATCACCATTGTTCACAGGTTCATTGAATAATTCAAAAAAGGCAACCGTTGAATTTTTACCATACTGTTTAGCCATAGTTTGCCAGAAATCGCGGGTTTCACTTATTGTGGTTTTGTATGATGGCCGGTGAAACACTTCCGTTTTCAGGTTACCGATGCTGTGCCAGTCGATGATTACATAAAGTTGTAACTCGGTAGCCCACTGAATACCCTCATCTAATAGTTTTATGTAGGCTTCTTTACCCAGCGTACGCCAGTTGGCCGGATGTACCGGAAACCGAACCGCATTTGCTCCCCAGTTTTTGATTTCCTGAAAGTACCGTTTGTTCCATTGTTTGTCGGCCTGTAGTTTGTAAGGATCGCTTGTGTTGAGCCCTCGAAATACAACGGGTTCTCCAATATTATTTACAAACAGATTTCCTTTTACCTGTATTTGCGGTAGCGGTGTTGGCTGAGCGTGAATGAAGCTGCTCAAACACACAAATACAATCAGTGTTATTTGATGAAAATATTCCTTCATAAAAGTTGGTCTACTTGTCTATCAACACTTCAAAACAGGATGCGGGTAGATTGGCCTTGTTAAAAAGATTCGGATTGGAATCATTTTTATAGGCGAAGCGAAAACCTTTTACTGTTTGAAGAGGTTTTGTATTCAGGACTACAGTTGCTCCGTTGATTTTAGCAGAAGCAGAAAGCCACTGTTTCCCATCGTAGAGCTCAAACTCGCTTAACACGCCACCTTTGGCTAACAATCCTCCTTCGCTGTGCCTGAAATGAATAATTACCTTACCATTTTTTATTTCATACGATTGATACAGCGGCCCTGAAAATGGAATGGTAAATCCATAATCATGATGAAGTGCCCATGCCACCAATCTTTTTCCCACATCGATTTTGTTTCGGGGATGGATGTCTTCCAGATCGCCAATATCGGATACAACTACCAACCCGGTATTAGGAACTGACTCCGTTACTTTTCGTTGTTGATCCCGTACAACAGCTCCCGAAACATTATCCTTACCATAACCCGACCATGGGGCTATCTGGACGATGTAGAATGGAAAGTCGTAGCCCCATGACGCGCGCCAACTGTTAATCAGCGCTGTTAGTGTTCGTTGGTAGTGGTTAGCATTGCTTGTGTTTGCTTCACCTTGATACCACAATGCGCCCTTGATCTTGTAAGGAATTAGAGGATGGACCATAGTGTTGTACAAACGTGCCGGTTCAATCGGGCTCCACCTGACAGGCGTTAATGAATTGGCGCTTGCTTTTAAGATGTTGTCACTTTCAAAAATGGATTCAGGCATCCACGCTTCAGCAGGTGAACCACCCCAAGCTGAACAGATAAGTCCGACTGGAGCATTTACTTTGGAATGAATTTCCCTTCCGAAAAAATACATCAACGCGCTGAAGTAGTACATACTTTCCGGAGTACACACCACCCATTTTCCGGCCACATACTTTTGTGGTGTTGGATCAGCCCAGGGCAGAACTGTAAAAAACCGTAGCTGCGGATAATTGGCTTTCAATTTTTCATCTTCACCACCATCAATTTTCATGGCTGGCGTCCACTCCATGTTAGATTGACCACTGCCCAACCACACTTCACCAATAAGTACATCATCGATAACAATGGTGTTATACCCTTGTATGGTAATCTGATAGGGGCCTCCGGCTTTTGGGGTTTCAATATTGAAACTCCAGTGGGAGGTAACATCCGTCACTTTCTTGTATTCTTTGGCTGTATTCCAGCTTACTGTAATTTTTACTTCTTCCAGCGCCTTGGCCCATCCCCAAATGGTAACGGTGGTATTTTGTTGCAGCACCATGTGATCGCTGAAAAGGGATGGTAGAATGACATTCGCTTTTGCTGCACTGACATCAGCTATGAGGATAACAAACAGAACGATTCTTAGGCTACATTTCATTATTTCTCCATCATGTTTCGTTGGGCATATTCTGAAGGTGTAACGCCAAACATTTTCTTAAAACATTCACGGAAGTAGGGGAGATCTGTAAATCCAACTTCGTAGGTCACTTCTGCTATGGTAAGCTGTTGTTGTTCCAACAGTTGTGCAGCACGTTTCAAGCGCATGCAACGAATAAACTCATTGGCAGAAAGGCCTGTGAGTGCTTTTAGTTTTCGGTATAGCTGCATGCGGCTCATGGCAACATCATGGCAAAGATGTTCTATGGTGTACTCAGCATTAGGCATGTTGTTTTCTATGCTCTCCAGCACTTGTTGTATGAATAATTCGTCTGCTGAGTTGAGTGTTACTTTTTTAGGTTCAATGTTAAGTACCTGGCTGTTCTTAAAGGCTTCGTGCAAGCGAGCACGAAGTTGAAGCAGGTTTCTCGCTTTTAACTCCAGCACCCTGGGGTTGAATGGCTTTGTCAGGTATTCATCAGCCCCCGTTTCAAGCCCTTCCACTTTAAAAATCAAGGAGGTACGCGCAGTAAGCAAAATAAGTGGAATGTGTGATGTTCGTTTGTCAGATTTTAGTCGCTTACATAACGTAATGCCATCCATAACCGGCATCATTACATCGCTGATAATAATATCGGGGATGTTGTTCAACGCCTTATCCCATCCTTCTTCACCTTGTGTGGCTTCTATAACTGTATAATTTTTATTAAAAATCGATTTAATGTACGCGCGTACAGCGCCAACATCTTCCACGATCAACAGTTTCGGTAAGGACGATTTGCTTCTGTCGCTCTTTTCATTTGACTCCTCGTAAACGATGGAGCTCCATTCCGCATCAATCAGCGAAGGGTAGTGGTCCATGGATTCCAGGTCATCTGACCAGGGTTGAATTTCTTCATGAGTGAAGTGGTCTTTTCCTTTCTTTAAGGTGATCTTAAAATGTGTGTATTCCCCTTCCTTACTTTCAACCTGAAGGGTTCCGTGGTGCATATCGATCAGGCTTTTTGAAAGTGCAAGTCCTATGCCTGTTCCGGTATGTTGCCGGTCTTCATCATAACTGAAAAAGGTTTGAAAAATTTGTTCGAAGTGTTCCTGGCGGATGCCTCTACCGGAGTCTTTTACGATAATCTCCACATGGTTACCCACGTCATTCACCTCAAGCACGATTCTTCCGCCTTGCGGAGTGTGTTTAAATGCATTGGATAACAGGTTGAACAGGATTTTTTCAAATTGATCGCGATCAAACCACACCTTAATATTTTCATGGGTAGATTCCATGCGGAAATTGATCTGCATCTGTTCAGCTAGCGAATCAAATGAAAGTTTGATTTCACGCACAAACCTCACCATGTTGCCTTCAGATACTTTCAGGTCAAGGTTTCCTGATTCGGCTTTTCTGAAATCTAGCAGTTGATTAACAAGCCTTAGCAAGCGTTGCGAATTGTCGCTGATACTGGCAACATCGTTTCTTCCCTGCTTGCTTAACTCTCCCGATTCTAAAAGTGATTGTGCCGGCCCGAGTATAAGGGTAAGTGGTGTACGGAACTCGTGAGAAATATTCGTAAAGAAATCGAGTTTGGCTTTGTTTAACTTTTCCAGGTTTTCGCGTTGTAAGCGTTCAAGTTTTATGTCGTGAAGCAAGTTGGCACGTAGCAGAATGAATTTTCTGAAAATGTACAGGGCTACAAATCCGAGCAATACATATAATACGGCTGCCCAGTATGTTTTCCACCAAGGCGGATGAATGATAAGCGTGAGCTGACTGTACTTTTCCTGCCAGGTACCGTCTATGCCGGATGCCTTTACCTTAAACGTGTAGGTACCGGGGTTCAGGTTGGTATAGTTGGCAAACCTTCTATCACTTTCTGTGTAACTCCAGGTATCGTTAAATCCTTCCAGCATATACGCATACCGGATTTTAGGAGGAGCTGCAAAATCGAGCGAGGCAAACTCGAAGGCAATGGAGTTTTCGAAATGCTTCAATTCAATGATGGAGTTATTGCGAAGCGGTTCGTTTAACAGTGTTCGGCCGTTTACTTCTTCTCCATAGGCAACGTCTTTTCCAAATAATTCAAACTGGGTAATGGCTAAAGGAGAATTTTCAGGTCGTTGAATTATTTTTTTTGTGTCAATCCGGTTAAAACCTTCCGAACCTGCAAACAGCAGCTCTCCCTCTATGCCTTTGGTACAAACATTATTATAGTAGAAACCGCCCATGATATGATCGTTTCGATCATAGTTTCGTGTCCAGGTTTCATCTGAAGGGTCAACTACGGTCAAGCCATTCCAGTGGGCAAGCCATAATTTTCCCTGACTATCCTCCAGGATGCTCACAATAACATCGTTACTGGGGCCTCCCTCAATTTTGTAATGCTCAAAGATGTTACGCCTTCTGTCAAAGGAACTTAATCCGCCATCGGTTGCCAGCCAAAAAATTCCGGCATGATCTTCATATATGCAGTTGATGAAATTATCGTTGATGCTATTTGTCTCCGATCGTTTATAGTGTTCTACTTTTAGCTCTACTCCGTCTTCTTTAATGCTGAAGAAACCATTGCCGCGGGTGCCTACCCAGGTTGTGCCCGACCGGTCAACATATAGGATCACATTAGGTGCGGTTGACAGCCGCGGATCTTCATAGCGAATAACATCACCATGTTGCAGAATCTTATATAAGCCACCGCTCCATGTTCCAATCAATACATTGTCACGTCCATCGCTTGTTATGGCCATGATGTAATTATCCTTTAATATAGGATTGGTTTCAGTTGAATAATGATTGTAAGAAGTGATCTCTGGTGTGGTAAGCTGATGTTCATTGAAGTGATAAACGCCAGCGCCAGCGGTGCCCACCCATACACTTCCCTTTCCATCAGAGTACAGGGTTTGAACAAACTCGGTGAAGGTATTTTCTTCCGGTGCGATAATCTTATACTTTGTGAAGGAATTATTTCCATCAAACTTATAAAGCCCTCCACCAATGGTAGATATCCAATACCCTCCAGTAGCGGATAGTTGAATGCCTGTAATAATACTTTTGGTTTTATCGAACTGGGCAACAGTAAACGACTCAAATTCTTTAGTGTACGAGTCAAATTTATTGATACCCTTTTTTGTACCCACCCACAATACACCACCACGATCAATATATAACGATGTGACAGAACCGTGGCTTAAATTCATTTCGTTCCAACCGGTTTGAATGCGTTCATCAAATTGCATGGCCGCTACATCGAAGAATGAAATTCCAGACTCAGAACCCGCTATCAGGTAGGGGCGGTCGCCCGGAACAACCTGAAGACTGCTAAACAAACTGTAACTTGCGGGTTTGTTAGGGACGCTATAGCTGTTAAGCTGTCCATTAATAAGCGCCTTAAGTCCTTTTTTGGTTGTTAGCCAAATGCCGGTACCATTTTCAGTAGGAAGACTTGCGATATCATAAATGTGGTTATGTAACCCATGGTTTTCCGGTTCCTTATCGAACAGGTAGTTTTTAAACACATAACGGTCATCGCCACTTTGTAATTTATTGAGTCCGTAGACTGTGCCAATCCACATTTCGTTGTTGGCTGACTTGTGTAATGATGTAATATAGTCGTGAGTAAGCGTAGGGGAGGTTTTAGTATTGATGTGTGAAAAACCTGAGCCATCTTTTTTAAGAATGTTGATTCCATTTTCAGTTCCAATCCACAAATTGCCTGCAGCATCTTCCTGTATGGCGCGGATATTATTGTTGCTTAGACTGGATGGATCAAGCTCATCGTTTGCAAATTTTTCAAACGTAGTATTGTTTTTGTTATACCGGAAAAGGCCGCCCATATGTGTGCCTATCCACAGAAATCCGGATTGATCTTCGTATAGCGTAAGTATCTTATTGCTTTGTAATTTTCCGGGTTGATTTTCGGAGTGAAACACGGTGGTTGTATATCCATCATAGCGAATCAATCCTGACCAGGTACCGATCCAGAGGTATCCTTCGCTGTCCTGTAAGATACAATTGATTGAACTTTGTGATAAGCTTAACTCTTCCTGCAGCTGATCAAATACGAGTTTTTTCTTGTGTAAATCTTCGGGTTGAGCCTGGCTGATAAACGGAATTAACACAATCACCAGGATGCTCATCCATAGCAGGAGGGCGCTACTTCTTCTATTCGCTGCTGTATTCCGTTTCATGAATATTAATCTATTCATTTTATCCTTTTAAAACAAACAGTGCATTCACCCATACACGGTGAAGAACTTATCGTATCAATAATTTCTGAACTACGGTTTTGTTTGCGTTTGCAACCTTAATGATATAAACTGCTGGTTTTATCAACAGTCGTTCCGTTGAAAAGATAATTTCCTGTTTGTCTGTTTTTTCTTCGATTAATTTCTTTCCGGACAGATCAAAAATACTGACCCATGTTGGTGAGTAGAATTCTTTAAACTCAACAACAATCTGATGCCGGTCCGGGATAAGCTTCACATGCACGTTATCCGCGTTAAAATTTTCTTCGTTTGACAGGATGAGTAGAGGCTGATATATGTTTTCAATCTCATCGCTAAACATCACATGTTTTGAGTTTTTAAAATTGCTGAAGCTTTGTTTGGCCGCTGTTGTACTGGCGGCATGTGGCACATAGGGATGCGACCAACTGGCGTTAATCCACGTCAATACCCATGCAATATTTAATGCCTTTCCGGATGTATCATTTACAATAGCCGGCAGCACGGTATCGTTCCAATACTTAGCGGCAGTTTCTCCGTTTCCTGTATCGTTTCGATATCCGGTTTCACTCAACACCGCAATTTTACCGTGTGTCTGGGCATAGTCTACAATAGCTGCTATATATTGACGAAAAGGGTTCGCTGTAATTTCATACATATCCAGGCCAAGTACATCTACATATTCATCGCCAGGGTAATAATTCGTGATTACCGTACTGTTAACCGGACTATTGGGCGACCAACAGAATAAAACACTTGTTGTTCTTTCTTTAATATATTTGACTGTTAGTTGAAAGAGAGCTTTGTACTCAGCAGGGGTAAATCCTGAACAGTTGGCGCCCCACCAAAACCAATTGCCATTCATTTCATGCAGTGGCCTGAATACAATGGGTATGTTCTCACCGTTCACGACCAAATCGTTGTTAATGATGTCGACCACCTTATCCAATTCAGCGAGGTACCAATCGCGATCGCCATTTGTATTTCCAGTGGCAATATTCTTAGCCAGATTAACAGGTGATCCATCGCAGGTGTACGATGAGGTGTTTCGGGCGCTAATGTGCCAGTCAAAAGTAACAACAAGCCCTTGTTGGTAAGCCCATTTTACTGCATCGGTGTGGTAGCCTCTTTCTGTGTCGCTCTTGTCAAGATAGTAATGGAAGTCTGACCCAAGCACGGCAGGGTAGGCTCCGGTTACTTCATGACTATCGGAATAGGTTTCATCACCATGTGCACTACCGGAACTAAACTTGAAACTGTTAAAAAACTCTTGTCCGAATAGAAAGTAATTGCTGTTTTGAATGGCCTTGAGATTATTGTACAGGATAATTGTTTTTTCTGATGCGTTATCATCTACTTGAGCAAATGAACGCAGCATCAATAAAACACAGCTTGCGATTAAAGTGGACCGATCAATCATTTACAAAGCACTATAGATCAAGCACCACCGTAGTTATGGTTTTACCCGGAAGGATTATCGATTTTGAAGGAGATGTAGTTGTTACCGATGTGTAGTAGCTTCCTTCCTTGCTTTGAACCACGCTAATACCGGTAGCCGTTTTACCTTCGGCAATAAAATGCACTTTAGCATTCGATGTGCCGTTATTAATTACAACGATGGTGACTTTCGTGTTATCAGGACTTACAAATGCTGACGTAACTAAATTTGAGGCAGGAGTGGTAGCCGTTGTTGTTTCTACCCGATGGTAGCCTGCATCGATATTTTTTGAGAAGTGCTTGATGAGATGATAGTAGGGTGTTACCTGGTACGGTGAAGTTGGACTTGATCCGGTACTGATCATAGCTGCATCTTCGCCTGAAGTGGGTGTGGCCCACATGAGTTTCCAATAAATGTAAGCCGAAGTGTTGGCGCGAGTTAAAGACTCCTGAATAAACAAGGCTGTATTGAACCATGAAAGGTTATCAGAGAACTCGGTCATCATATTGGGCTTTGATGAAAGGCTGGCTACGTTGTTGAGTGATGCAGTAATGGATGCGGCCGAAGTGGTTGAGTTAATGTTATAAGGATGCCAGCCAAACATGGCGCAATTCGGATTGTCTTTCAAGACATTCACAAATGGGCTATACGTAGGTATGTCTTGCGACTCGGGTCCAATCAATAGCGGTACATTCGCACGGTTTTTTATCTTATCATATACTTTATTGAGGGCCGTATTGTATCCCGGTAATGCTGCGGTTTCAGAAATGGACCACTTACAGGTTGTCCAGTTTGAATTGGTGTAGGTGGGTTCATTCTGGATGCTGATATAGTCAGGGTTAAAGGGGGTGTAGTCCAACAGATTGTTCCAGTATTCTGCGAACTCATCGTACATAAAGCCATTTTCATTTTTCTTAAGGGTACCTTCTCTTAATTTATTATTGTCTTTCAAGGATATTGGTGGTCCCCATGATGATAGCAGAACCTTTACGTTGGGGTTTCGTTGCTTTGCCAGTGTGTATAACTGATTGGTTGCATCCCAATGCGCTTTTGCATAATCATTGTCTCCGTTGTTAGACATATTGCTTACTTCCTTGTTGGAGGGATAGTTGTCAGGATAGTACCATGTTTTGAAACGGATAATATCAATACCCAAATCAGTAAACATCAGGTCGGCAATTTCATTTACCTTGGTATTGGAGGTAAGCCAATTACTGTACCAGGTAAGCGCGCCTCCAAAGCCGATCATTTCCTGCTTTTTGTTGGTCAGGTTTATGGTTAATGCAATACTATCTGAAACCGGATCCACATCGGGTTCTTTTGCTTCAGGTGTTTCGCTACTACAAGAGAATAAAATGGTTATGACAAGTAAGCAACACGCACTGATAACTAGCTTGGAAATTTTCATGTTCGAATCGGAATTGGGACGTATCTAATAAATATAATTGGTCTTTAATTTAAAGAATAGAAGGCTATTTTTAGCTAATAGCCTTCTTATTCTTTGTTCTATTACTGATTTAATTTCTTAATCCTATTTCATCAAAATACAGGGTTACCGGTAGGTTGGCGTTGTTGTTTTTAATGCGCAATTCTGAAACTGCGCTGGTGTTGCCATTCATAGTGGCTACAGGTAAACTTACTTCACTCCAACCCTGTGGTATGTTCAAATAATTATCGGCATCATTGTTTAGTTGCACGATTAACTGTTGCGCGGCAGCAGCATATACACGGAAGGTTAAAGTGGTGTACCCCGTCATGTCAAAGGCTGATCCTCGTCCAATCTGAATAGCACCATATTGGCCACTGTAAACGGCTTTTATAGACTTGGTTCCTTTAAACACTTCTTCCTCATTTGCAAAATCTTTGGAGTTCAGGTCCCAACCATCCCACTGTTGCCAACCATTTTGCAGCGCATCATCAAACAGATAATAATCCAAAGGCGCAGGTCCCGCTGGGCCAAAACCAACCCGGTCTGCATAAATAATGGATGAAGATGCGCCCTCAACCTTCAAGGCGAATCGTACAACCTGTGTGAGGTTTGTTGTCGGGTATGAACTAAGGGGGATTTGGTATTCTGTCCATGCGCCCTCTACCAATGTTACTGAATTATAATCACCCCAGTTATCATTGAGAATGGCGGCTACCTCAAGCCCATCGGTTCCGGGACCACCATACACAGCGAAGGTAAATACTTCCTGACTTGTTGCATCAACAGCGGTGATGCCACCAGCCGAAAGACCACCACCACTTGTGGTTTCGAACTTCCATGCCACATCGCCAGAATAGAACTGCTCCGTGCTTGCCCGATCCGACACTACGGCATTCCAACTCCAATCGCCACCACCGGCCGCAATGGTTTCGTCATACAAGGTTATGGGAAGCGGGGGAGGTCCAGGGGCTGGTACGCGTACCGTTACACCCAGGTTTCCGGAGAAACCGTGAATAGTTTTGTAGGTAATGCCACCTGATTTTGTTCCTTCCGGAACTGCAAGTACTATCTGTGTTGCCGTGTGTGATTTAAAACTTGTGGCTGCAACAGCACCGTAAGTTGGTAGGCCTAATTCTGCAACGAGATCAAGGTTTGTACCGGTAATGGTAAGGTCATCCGTTCCGGGAACAGCCGGTGAGGGGGTTGCTGCTGTACCGATTGGTAAGATGATGGTAAGTTCATCTTCCGTTTGTACCGTTACCGGTGAAGCTTGCTTTAATGTTAACTTTCCTTTGATGGTTGTAGCCGGAACATTAACGATTATTTCGGTTTCTGAATGACTGACAAAATCAGCCTTTAGCACCTCAGCGCCTCCGCCAAACGTTACGGCAGTAACCAGATCCAGGTCAGTACCGGTAATAGTTAGTTCATGTGTGTGTCTGATCGATAAGGGCTCAACATCGGTAACCGTAGGAACGGTAACGATTAGTTGCTCTTCAGTGCCAAAAGTCATGCCTTCCGTTCCACCAACTGTGAAAATCAGAAATCCGGTTTGCGCTTCCATGGGTACGGTAACGACTACTTCAGTAAGTGATCGACTTACAAAGTCGTCTTTTGAAATCGTCAGGTCGCTTGGAAACGTGATGTCCTCAATCCAGTTTACCTTTTCACCGCTAATGGTAATGTTGGTTCCCGGTTTTGCTTCTGCTGTTATACTTTCAATTACAACAGGCACATCAAAATTCAAGATAGTCTTGCTTTCGATATCGCCTTGCGGAGTTTTTAAAAGGATTGTTCCAGCTTCCGCTTCATCGGGTACAATTATATTTATACGTTCAGCAGTTACCGATTTGAACGAACTTTTAGGAATTTCCACATTGGGTCTAAGAACGATGGCAGTTACCTTATCGAGGTTTTGCCCGAAGAAGGTAATTTCATCGCCATGCTGTACACCCGATGGGCCAAAACTCAACAAAACGATCTCGCTGGGTTTTTCATCATCCTGGCACGAAGTAAGTAGACTAAGGCTGCTGATTGTGCAAGCCATAACCAGGAAGTATATGCTGTATGTAACAATGTTTCTCATCTTTTTAGTAATTAAAATTCTACGAAACGAATGTTGTCAATGTGGAACTCAACGTTACCTCCGTTGTTTTCAGGTGACCCCAGGAACCATGTGCTGAAAGAACCTGCCGCAGATTCAACAAAAGGTTGATTAGGTGTATACACCACATTCGATCCCTCCATGCCCATATAATACTGGAATTCGGTTAATGGAATGGTTACGGTGATCCATCTTCCGTTTGTGGTAACCTCCGAACCTGTTGCTGCCCACGGTCCCCAAATGGCTCTTGCATTTAAGCTGTTGCTCCAGATTTCCTGATTGCTTCCTGCATGGGTAGGTGTAGACAAACACAAGTTGAGGTATCCACCATACCAGTTTTTGATTTTGGCTTCAAACTTCACTACGTACTCACGATATGAGTTGGGGTATAACGGATAAAAATTCTCAGTACGACCGGCAGGTCCACCCCAGAACTCCATACAAAGCGGTGATTCTGATGGTGCGCCAGGGCCTTCATCGCGTTGGTTAGCGGCAATATTCCCACGGATCACCAAATAGTTTCCATCTATCGGGTTTTCGAGATTTTCACGTAATCCAATTCGCCATCCATTTGCCACTTTGTCATCAAAATTCAAAATGATGTTTCGTGAATCCCAAACATGAAAGCCGGACTCAACGTCTCCAAAATTTGTAGCAACAGTGACAGGCCCTTCTGTGGCACCTTCAGGAACGGTAACCTCTACACGCGACTGTGTTACGGATACGACTTCACCTTGAACACCACCTGAAAATGTAACGGTTACAGGATCGAAAAAGTAGTTGCCGTTGATCACCAGGTTCTCACCATCTTGAGGCCATTCGTTACGTGCACTGGTAACAACAGGGGGTGGAATGGCCACCACAAATGGATATTCAAGTGTGTTTCCTTTTGCATCAACCAGATACAACTTGTCTGTGATTGTACCGGGTGCAATACTGGGTACACTCACAAAAATGTTACGGTTTGTAACCCAGGTTGGATTTAACCCAACAGCTTTTTGGTCGTTAAACCAAACTTCACGGGTTCCACCCAGGTTTTTACCCATAATCACTATACCTGTTCCCAGTGTTGCGCTCGCGATTAGCGAATCTGAAGTTTCAGGGTTAGCCAACCGGATGTAGTTGATGACAGGAGGCCCATCAGGTGATTCTATGTTCGTTCCATCTCCAGTCATCTCGCATGATGTTGGAACAAGAAGTGCACTTAACAGCATACATGGTATGAGTGCACCAATTAAATATTTTTTCAGTTTCATGTTCATCCTGGATTTTTAGTTGAAATCATACTCTACAGGTTCCTGATCAGGTGCCAGTAACGGATTAATCACCACCTGATTTCCAGGAATAGGTAATCTCATTTTGGAAGCCGTAAACACTACAACCGGATCCGTATTTTGATTGTCGTTTGGTGATGTGGTACCGGCTGGAACGAGTTCATATCCGGCAGGATCATTTTCCAAAGCATCATTGGCATCAATTCTAAAATACATGTCGGTCCGGTTTTGGCTGTTCAGGTAATTGAGAGCTTCATTGGCATTGCGGTAGTACCTGCGTTTTATATCAAGCCAGGATTGGGCCTCTAATGCCAACTCAATTCTCCGTTCATTAAATAGCTGTTCATACGTAACGGTAGTTCGTGGGTCAAGACCAGCCCTGGCCCGTACTGCGTTAAGGGCATCAAGTCCGGGGCCTCCGGATAATTCATTGCTTGCACCCATCAAGGCTTCAGTGTACAGCAGGTAAACATCGGCCAGGCGTAAATAATAGATATCGAGCGGTGAGTCCTGATTTGTGATTGCGAAACCTCCATTGTCGACATCATTGCCAACAATTTGTTTCTTTAAACTAGTAAGTGTAGGCGTAGAGCCCTCTATTACTGTATTCTCGGCATCGCGCGAAACAATATTATAGGTATATCCACCATTTTCAGTTGAGATGTAATCATAGTGATCACCACTTTGCATATAGATAGCCTTTCTACGTAGGTCAGTATCACCGCCTGCATTTGCAGAAACTGTATTGATTAAACTTACGGTAGCACACTTTCCTGATCCCCACGCGGTGGCATCACCGGTAACAACGGTACTTCGGGCAAAACGCGCCTGACGACTGCTACCGAATCCCCAACCACCGTTTATGAGTTGTGGCGCAAAAAGAATTTCGGGATTGTGTTCATTCTCAACCTTAAATAAGTCCTCATAATTTGGGTGTAACGAACGCCCGCTGTTATTGATTACATCGGCTGCGTAATTCGCGGCAAGTGTAAAATCATTAGCTGATCCAATGTTTTCACCACCCACACTTCGTTGTGCCAGGGAAAGGTGAAGTTTGGCAAGTAATCCTTTAGCGGCCCATTGCGTTACTCTTCCCGGATCATCTGTAGCCGGAAGATTTTCGGCAGCAAAAACCAAATCTCTTCGGGCAAATTCATACAGGCTTGCTGTTGTGTTTTTAGGTAACAACAAGTCGCCACTGGCAACTTTCTCTGCTGCTCTTTCAATAATGGGTGCTTCGCCCCAATATTCAACCAACATATAGTAGGCGATACCGCGCATAAACCTGGCTTCTCCCAAGCCTTCATTGATAGTGGTTTGATCAACCCCGTAACCGGAGGCAATGGTTGGCATATCGTCAATGATGAGGTTGGCAAAGGATATGACATCATAAAATCCTTGCCAACCTTGACCGATATACTGGTTTGCTTCATTGAACGACATATAAAAGAATTGTCCTTCGGCATCCCAGTTATGGTGAATGTCACCGGCCATTACATCACCGGCCAGCCAACTGAATTGATCATTAACACTCCACCAAACGCGTCCATACAGGGAAGCTGTTGCCTGGCGTATTTCGCTTTTGTTGCGGTACCAGGAATTTACCGTGGGTCTGTCTTCCGGAACGTATTCCAGAAAATCTTCTTTACATGAGCTGAGTACAACCAGGAGTACTGCAGTCAAAAAATATTTTGTGTATTGCTTCATAGTTGTAATCATTTTAGAAATCAACATTAATACCGAATGTGTATACACGAGGTGCCGGATAACGTCCCATGTCAACGTTCTGCATCAATGCGCTTTGGTTGAACGCACCGATTTGAGGGTCAAGTCCCTTGTACTTGGTAATGGTAGCCAGGTTTTGAATGTTGGCGTAAACCTGCACGTTGGAAATTTTAACCTTTTTAAGAATCGCTTGCGGTAGGTTGTAGCTGAACCGTGTGTTCTGAAGTCTAACATAGGTGCCATCTTCAATCCACCGGCTTGACATGTAGTGATTGCGATTTTCTCCACCGTTATCAAATCGTGGCATATTTGTTTCTGGATTGACCAGCTCCACATCATCAATAACGTTTATATCAAGACCATCCGGTTTTAGTTGGGTTCGGGCCCTGTTGATTACACTCATAGATTGGTTATCAAAGTTTCCAATCATTTGCTCATTACGGGCGCGTGAGTAATTCAGAATGTCGCCACCAACAGATCCAATGATGAACAGATCCAAACTAAATGGACCATAGGTGAACGTGTTGTTGAAACCAAATGTGAAATCGGGGTTAGGATCGCCAATAACTGTTTGATCCTGACTATTGATTACGCCATCTCCGTTAATGTCTTTCCATTTAACATCGCCTAACCACAAACCTTGCGTTCTTTCTATCAGGTTAACACCATTTGGATTTTCAGCTGTGACTGAATTAGGTGCCTGAATTTGAACGGCATGGTTTAGAATTTCTTCTTTTGAAGTGAAGATGCCTTCCATCACAAAACCATAGAATTGACCAACCGGAAAACCAGCGCGTGTCATGGTTGCTGTTTCAAATCCGGTATACCAATACAGGTTTCTGAAAATGGTGGTGCCACCCATATCGGTAACGCGGTTTCGGTTAACGGATAGGTTTGCGTTGGACGTCCATTTAAATCTTCCTTTGTCGATGTTTACAGTTGTAAGTGTCAATTCAACTCCTTTGTTGGTCATACTGCCAACATTGGCCTGAGGACCTTGAACCTGATTTCCAAATGTTGCCGGCAGCGGCACTTGAAGTAGCAGGTTATCGGTTACTTTATTGTAGGCCTCAAACGTAAGTGTAGCCCGGCCACTCCACAATTCTGCATCCAATCCAATATTGGTCATGGCAGTAGCTTCCCATTGAACATCCGGGTTGGAGTAGGCATTGTTGCGTACGGAGGGTCCGAAAAAAGATTGCACCGTAGTGAGCATGGAACCAAAAGCATAGTTCTGGATTTCCTGATTACCTGTTTGTCCCCATCCCAATCTCAGTTTAACGTTACTGATTACATCATTTTGAGGGAAGAAGTTTTCGTTCGAAACACGCCATGCAAATGATACGGAAGGGAATACTCCCCATCGGTTATTCGCACCAAACCGGGAAGAACCATCTCTTCGTACAGTCGCGGTTAGCAGATAGCGATCATTGTAGTTGTAGTTGATTCGCCCAAATTGTGAGTAAAGGGAGTTCCATTCAATTTGCCCGGTAGGAGGGAAATTCTCGTTAACGTCTCCCTGACTAACCACCGGAAGGTCGTTCGGTACGTTAAATTTATAGATGATCATATTTTCCCAACGGCCTTTCTGGGCTTCTATACCCGCCATGGCTGTAATATCATGGCCACCAAATGATTTATTGTATGTAGCATAATTTTTCCACAGCCAGAAAAAGCTTTGATCCGAACGTTGCCCCAGTTGACTGATGGTATTTCTAACACGCCCCCATTCATACGTTGGCATGAAAGCTTTATTAAGTGTGGTGTTGTAATCAACACCAATCTCAGACCTGAAATTTAGCCCTTTAATAAATTCAACATCCACATACATGTTCGACATGAGTCTGTTGTTGAGTACAGTGTTGTTTCTCAATAGGGCAAGTGCTACTGGGTTGGCGCCAACCTGGGCTGAAAGTTCCTGTTGACTTGGGCCCGCAAAGCTTCCATCAAAGTTGCGTACAGGAATATGTGGACCCATTTGTGCAGCCTGCGAGATTACACCATCACCACCATCCTGAAGTGTTATCGTTTCGTTCTTCCTGGAAAGACCGATGCTCATTCCCATTTTTACTTTTTCCTTTACCCGGCTGTCGATATTGGCGCGCAGGTTAAACCGATCGAAGTTCGATCCGATGATGATACCATCCTGTTTGAAGTATCCTCCCGAAACCATGTATTGAGTATTTTCATTTCCGCCTGTTGCAGTAAGGGTGTGGCTTTGCATCGGGGCTACACGAAAAACAGCATCCTGCCAATCGGTGCCCGGACCTAACAGGCTCGGATCAGCAAAGTTCGGGTTAGCGGTAATGGTTGATACTTCCTGTGCAACTTCATTATTGTATTGTGCATAGGTGGGTAAATCCATCATGTCGAACACTTTATACACTTCCTGAAAGGCGTAGAAGCTGTTGAAATTGAGTTTTGCTTCTCCTTGTTTTCCCCGCTTTGTAGTAACAATGACAACACCATTTGCTGCACGTGATCCGTAGATCGCGGTAGCAGAAGCATCTTTAAGAATTTCTATACTCTCAATGTCGGTTGGGTTAATAGCCGCAAGCGGGTTACTGGCAGCTTGTTGTTGACCTCCTGCTCCGCCCTGCCAGTCGAAACCGGAAATTCCCTGCGCATTACCGCCAACCTGAATGCCGTCAATAATATAGAGTGGTTCGCTACTTTGTGTAAGGGAAGTTGTTCCCCTGATGCGAATGGACACTGCACCACCCGGCTGACCGGAGTTTTGTGTTACCTGAACACCGGCTGCACGGCCTTGCAAAGCCTGATCAATACTTGCGGTTACTGTGCCCCTTAGTGATTCTCCGGAAACAGAAGAAAGCGCTCCTGTTAAATCACTTTTTCTCTGGGTACCATAACCCACCACTACTACTTCCTGAAGAGCGGTTATGTCTTCCTGTAGGGTAATGTTAATGACCGATTGAGAGCCGACTCTTATTTCCTGCGAGGCATACCCAATAAAGGAGAATACCAGCACATCATCAGGGCCTGCTTCAATGCTGAATCTGCCGTTGGCATCTGTTGTAACACCAGTAAGCGATCCTTTAATTAGTACGTTTACTGCCGGCATTTCAACACCGGAAGGATCTTTCACAAGTCCGGTAACCACAGCTTTTTGTGCCATGGCGTGCGCCCCCGCAAATAGCAGGCACACCATCAGGCCGGCCATTCGCATGTTGTTTTTCAGTAAAAACAATTTTCTCATAAATGGTGGGTTTAGTGTTTAGGGTTAATAGAAGAAAATACGAAGCAGGATAAGGATTACGAGGAGCGCACAGAGGCCGATGCCTATTTCGAGTTGCTTGAGAAAGCGTTCGTTACGAAGCAATTTTCTGAGCCTGGTGCGCATGGTTTCGGTTTACCTAACCCTGATTTTTATTTTAATCCACAGAAAGTTGGGATACAATCAGGAAATAGAGCAGGGGCAGACAGCTCAAAATAGGAGGGCAAACGTTTTCGGGAGGATTAATTTGCAATCCGTTGCTGACGCGAACATTAGATCACTTGAATAAATTAGCAGATTTGAAACTAACAGATGTTAGAATTATGCAAAATGTAAGGGGAATTAGGTATTGTGTACCCGAAGTAGCATTAGATAGCGGGGCAGGTTTAGTTAGTGGCAGGGTTTCAAATAAGCATTGATCACCAAGTGAATCCGGTGCAGCAAGTGACGTTGAAATGGGTTTTGGATAAGTAATTCAACTGATTATAGCTCAAGAATATCAGTCTCTATTATATTACTATTGTTCAATGCCCTATCCTTGATCTGTATCGATATTTTAAGCTTTTTCCCTCCAAATAACGGTTTAAACCCGTTGCTTTGTATGGTATAGGTTATTTTACCCTCGAAATTGTTCTTGACTTGGATAGTAAATGGGCCCGATGAAATGGTTGAATTATTTTTGGCTTCACTCAAATCGGGGAATCTTCCATTTAATGTATGACAAATTAATTCCATCCAATCGAGTTCTATAAAGTCAATGCCATTGTCACTCCAAAAGAACTTCACTAAAATATTAAAATGATTTTCGTTTAGTTGATAGTAGAGGAACTTATTCTCATAGTAATACCAATACTTACAATCGTACTTATTAACGTATGGTATAGTGTCATATGGAGGATAATCTAAATCAGAATATTGAATAAGATCATCAATTGAGGCTTCTTTGAAAAAAAAATGATCAGAGGTAACAGGGCTACCATCGATTTTCCTGAAGAAATAAGCATGATGAAATGGATCACTCTGGTATTCAAGGGATTGATCAAGTCCTAGGTTTGAATCGCCATCTCGATAATAAAAAGTCAAAGCGATTTCATCCGGCTCTGTTACATCAGGTGTTTCTGTAAATTTTATAGACCTAAATTCCATGTAAGGCTCAATCGGATAGTTCGGAGTTTCATCTTCCGAACATTTAGATAATAGAAACGAAAGGCCAACAAACAGAAGGGGGACTAACTTTCTGATCATAAGCTAAATTGTATATAAATAAATCTTCGTTACCGCAGAATGCAATCTACACAAAAGCCTGAATTCCCGTAATCTCCTTGCCTAAAATCAACAGGTGTATGTCGTGTGTGCCCTCATAGGTAATTACCGATTCAAGATTGGCCATGTGGCGCATGATCGGGTATTCACCGGTAATGCCCATACCGCCATGTATTTGTCGTGCTTCGCGGGCAATCTCTAAGGCTACATGCACATTGTTACGTTTGGCCAGGGAAATTTGTGCTGTGGTTGCTTTACCCTCGTTCATTAATGTGCCTAATCGCCAGTTCAGGAGTTGTGCCTTCGTTATTTCCGTTAGCATTTCAGCTAATTTCTTTTGCACCAATTGAAATGAAGCAATGGGTTTTCCAAACTGAATGCGTTCTATGGCATAGCGTCTGGCTGAATCGTAGCAATCCATAGCCGCGCCAATTGCTCCCCATGCAATGCCATAGCGAGCAGAGTCCAGGCACATCATGGGTGCGCCTAATCCGCTTTTACCGGGCAACAGATTTTCTTTCGGAACTTTTACGTTATCAAAAACAAGCTCACCGGTTGCACTTGCTCGCAGCGACCACTTGCCATGGGTTTCAGGCGTTGAAAAACCTTCCATGCCGCGCTCCACAATCAATCCGTGAATTCTTCCTTCTTCATTCTTGGCCCACACCACAGCCACATCGGCTTTGGGTGAGTTGGATATCCACATCTTGGCGCCATTTAACAAGTAATGATCGCCCATGTCTTTAAAGTTGGTCACCATGCCCGATGGATTCGAGCCATGATCGGGTTCGGTTAGCCCGAAGCACCCCAACCATTCACCCGACCCAAGTTTTGGAAGATATTTTTTCCGTTGTGCCTCACTTCCGAATTTATAAATCGGGTACATCACCAACGAGCCCTGCACGGAAGCGGTTGAACGCATACCTGAATCACCGCGCTCAATCTCTTGCATAATTAACCCATAGGAGATATAATCCAGTCCGCCACCACCATATTCGGTTGGAATGGATGGTCCAAACGCACCGATATCACCAAATTTCTTAACGATTTCATAAGGAAAGTGCGCCCGCTGTGCCCAATCTTCAATGTATGGGCTTATTTCCTTCTTCACAAAATCCCGGATGGAACTGCGGATGAGTTTATGCTCTTCCGTAAGCAAACTGTCAATTGCATAGAAATCAGGGTGATCGAACAGGTCTTGTTTCATGGATTTAACAGCCTTTTGCTCCAGGGTATGCGATGCCATAAGATTTTGTTTAATTAGCGGGCAATTTACACAAAGCGTTTCTAATCCGTAACACCATGGACGACCAGAAAGTTAACCCCGAATTACTCACCCAGCTTAAAAAACTTCAGGAGAAATATGACGTAATGGGTCAGGACTTATCCTCCTACCTGGATGGCTTGCTGTACTCGGATTATTTAACGTATTGGGATTACATCCATTTGGATACGTTGTTAAGCCTGCAAAGTCCTAAAACCAGTTTTCCGGATGAGCACATCTTTATTATTTATCATCAGATCACGGAGCTTTATTTTCGGTTGGTGATTCTGGAGCTGGAACAAATCACTTCGAAGGAAAATCCGGATGAGAAATTTTTCATAGAGCGATTGGATCGCGTAAACCGGTATTTCAGTCACCTGGAAAATTCGTTCGACATTATGGTGAAGGGTATGGAGCGCGATCAGTTTTTGAAATTCCGGATGTCGCTACTTCCGGCCAGCGGATTTCAATCGGCACAGTATAGAGTTATTGAATTTTATGCCACGGATGTGATTAACCTGGTAGCTGAAAAAGATCGGCAGCACATTACCGATCCGAAAAATGTGGATCAGGTAGTAGACCATTTGTATTGGCGCAGCGGAGCTACCGAACTGGCCACTGGAAAGAAAACACTTACGTTACAACAATTTGAGAAAAAGTACCTCCATGAATTTCGCGAGTTAAGTCTGTCGTTGGCGAACCGGAATTTATATCGGCTTTATAAAAAGCATTTTGAGGGAAATCAGAATGTTATCGATCGACTAAGAGAATTTGATACACTGGCCAATGTGTTGTGGCCGTTGGCGCATATGAAATCGGCAGCCCATTACCTCGAAAAAGATCCTGAAGACATCAAGGCAACCGGTGGTACCAACTGGCAAAAGTACCTGCCCCCACGTTTTCAACGCATTATCTTTTTCCCGGAATTATGGACTGAACAAGAAAAGGCCGAGTGGGGGAAAGCTGCCTTCATCCGCAAATAGTTTCATATTTTGTATCTTGCGGTAATCTTCTGAACGTGAAAAGGTTATCTCTGATCGGCTTTGTACTTTTAACGGTTCAAACCTATGCACAGGTTTTTATCCGGCAAACCTATCACGATCGCGAAAAGCGTTACATCAAGGAAGTTTACCAGGTAAAAGATACTGTCCGCAACATTCTTCACGGCCGTTATGCTTCCTATTTTCTTAATGGCAACATTGAGTCGAAGGGATATTTCTCGAACAATGAAACAACCGGCATTTGGGAATTCTTCTATGAATCCGGGAACATGAAAATGCGTGGGGCTTTGCGGCAAAATTCAAACTACGGCTTGTGGGAATACTTCTACGAGAGCGGACAGAAAAGCATGGAGGGCACTGTAAACGGAAAAGCCCGCGAAGGGGAATGGAAAACGTTTTATGAAAATGGCCAGATCAAAGAGATCGGGGTATACACCAATAATAAACGAACCGGTTTATGGAAATCATTCTATGAAGATGGTGTTCGGAAAGGCGAAATCGATTATCAGGATGATTATGGTCGCTATACGGAATATTATCACTCGGGAAAGGTAGCTGCTGAAGGGCCTAAGTCCGGAATGCGCAACGTGGGGCATTGGCGTTTTTATGATGAAACTTCCGGTACGCTACACATTGAAGGCGATTATGAAAATGGAAAAAAGCATGGTGAATGGATAACCTACTATGCTTCAGGTAATGTGGCCGTTCGTGGTGCCTACCATCATGATCAACCGGTTGGTAAATGGGAATATTATTTTGAGGATGGAACGATCAGTTCAGCTGGTGAGTATTTGGGAGGTCAGAAAAACGGATACTGGAGTTCATTCTCTGCTGACGGAAAATTATTGAGTGAAATTACATACGATAAAGGCACTGGCGAATACCGCGAGTTCTACGCCAGTGGCAAGTTGAAGTCGAAAGGCTTGATGAAAGATGATAAGCGTGAAGGGAAGTGGGAGTATTTTTATGAGGATGGCAAGAAGGAAGGAGAGTGCGAGTTTCAAAATGATCGCGGCACCTATTTTGGCTATTACCCGGATGGCTCGCTACAAACCCGTGGTGAGATTGATGGCGATAAGAAGATTGGCACCTGGGAGTTGTATGAGCGAGACGGAACTTTGTCTGGCTATTACAGGCCGTACTACAACGAAAAGCCCAACCTGGCAAAAGAGATTACTGAATTGGCGGAACGAACTTCAACTGTAAAACGCGTTACCGGAAATAGTTTTGATTATTTCATGCCGCGTGCCAATGAATACAAGGGCGTAATCGTGGAAGGAAATCCGGTACTTATGTTTGCCGGTCGCTTTCCGATGGCGGTAGAATTTTATTCACAAGAACGACTTGGCCATTCCTTCGAATTTATTGGTATTCGTAATCCATTTTTTGAAGCTGATGATCAGGTAGCGCCCTATAAGCTTTTCGAGCGCGGCTATAGCATTTCCATCAAACAAAAATTCTACAACCCGATAAAAGCGGGCATGTGGTATTTTGGTCATCAACTCAGGTTTACGAACATGGGGCATTTTACCAATGTAGTGTTTAATGGTAATCCGGAAAGTATCATCACGTTCACGGCCCCCGACCAACGGATTGAATATGGTGTATTATTAGGTTACCGGATCATTCAACGAAACAATGCCAGCGGATTTACTATTGATTTGTATGGTGCCGCTGGAGTGGGATATAGAAACGTAGATGTAGATGAGGTAAGTGCATCGTATTTTCAAAATGTTGATCAGCAGAAATTCATTGCTACCTTTTCATTCGGGCTTAACGTAGGGAATGTATTTTCCTACCGGTAGCCGTATATTTGCAGTATTGAAGGTTAACTCCCTTCCTGTATGTCAGTAAAAGAGATCATTCTTTCGCCTGAAGAGGCATTTGATGAAAGTCGGTTCACGACTTCGATTTACCAGAAACTTGGTATTAAGCAAGATGGCGATCAGTGGGTTCGGCCCATCAAGCGTTCCATCGATGCCCGCGGCAAGAAAATAGTGGTGCGTGTTCAATGCGAAGTTTTTCCGGCTTCCGAAAAAAAACCGTTGATCACGTATTCCAGAAATTATCCTGATGTTAATCATAAGCCTGCAGTTATCATCGTGGGTTCCGGTCCAGCAGGTTTGTTTGCCGCATTACGGTTAATTGAATTCGGCATTAAGCCAATTATTCTCGAACGCGGTGCTGATGTGCGTGCGCGCAGGCGCGATCTGGCAGCTATTAATAAAGATCAAATAGTTAATCCTGATTCCAATTACTGCTTTGGCGAGGGCGGTGCCGGCACTTATTCGGATGGGAAGCTCTACACCCGTTCAAAAAAGCGGGGAGATGTTGCCCGTATTATGGAGATTCTTGTAGCACACGGAGCAAAAGAAGAAATTCTATTCGATGCACACCCGCATATCGGAACGAATAAGTTGCCAAAATTGATTGAAGAGATCAGAAAAAGCATTCTGGATGCCGGTGGCGAAATTCATTTTAACACACGTGTTGTCGATTTTATTTTAGATGACAATCATATTGCAGGAGTTAAAACGCTTTCAGGCGAAACATTTACAGGTGAAGCGGTAATATTAGCTACCGGTCATTCCGCTCGTGATATCTTCGAATTACTTCACGCTCGAAAAATTTTGATAGAACAGAAGCCTTTCGCGCTTGGTCTGCGGGTGGAGCATGCACAACAACTGATCGACCGGATCCAATACCATTGTCCCGTTGAGCGTGGACCTTATTTACCGGCATCATCGTATGCGTTGGTGCATCAGGCTCACGTTAACGGCCAGCAGCGCGGTGTGTTTTCTTTTTGCATGTGTCCCGGTGGATTTATTGTTCCCTCAGCAACTGCACCGGGTGAAGTGGTGGTGAATGGCATGAGCCCTTCGCGAAGAGATTCGCGTTTTGCTAATTCAGGTATTGTTGTTTCAGTCAGTGAAGCAGACTTTAAACCCTATACAAAATTTGGTCCGCTGGCAGGCGTGCATTTTCAAGCGGCCATAGAAAAGCAAGCGTGTGCCACGGCTGGTGGCTCACAAGTAGCTCCCGCACAACGATTGGCCGATTTTGTTGAGCGAAAGGTTTCTAATTCATTGCTGGATACTTCTTATCAGCCGGGCCTTGCATCGGTTGATCTTGCTGAAGTGTTGCCCGGGTTTATTGCAGAATCCTTACGTCAAGGCTTTAAAAACTTTGGGTCTAAAATGAAAGGCTACCTCACCAACGAGGCGCAAGTAGTGGGGGTGGAGAGCCGAACTTCATCGCCTGTTCGTATTCCGCGCGATAGGGAAACCTTGGAGCATCCACAGGTTAAGGGATTATTCCCCTGTGGAGAGGGAGCGGGCTATGCAGGTGGAATTGTTTCGGCTGCGATGGATGGTGAACGATGTGCTGAAGCTGTGTGTTTGAAGATTGGAGTTAATACTAAAGAATGAAGACGGTTATTATTGGGGCAACACCTAATCCATCACGCTATGCTTACCTCGCAGCCGAAATGCTAACGGAGTATGATCATGAATTTGTGCCTGTGGGAATAAAAAAGGGCGAACTTTTCGGAAAGGAGATTCTAGACATCCGGACAAAACCACCTGTTGCGGATGTGGATACAGTAACGATGTACATCGGTCCGCAGCACCAGCCTGAATGGTACGAATACATCATCGGGTTGAAACCTCGCAGAATCATTTTTAATCCGGGTACGGAGAATTATGAATTTGAAACGTTAGCCCGGGAAAATAAAATTGAACCTATCGAAGCGTGTACGTTGGTGATGCTCCGCACCGGGCAGTACTAATCAGCGCACGGGTTCATTTTCTTTCTGCACGGCAATCACCGAAACGCAAACAATCTTCCACTGTCCGTTAATTTTTTCCATCACGCGAACTTCCGCCTGCGGTGGGCGACCAATATTATCGGATACTTCCTGGGTAAAGCGGATGTAGGCAAAGTTGCCGGCTATCCGGATGTGATGCCAGGTGCGCGTAATTTTTGCTGTAGAAGGTTTTGAGGTCTTAAAGTAGTTGTTGAAACCTTTATAAATTTCATCCCATCCTGAAAAAGAATTGACATCCGTTGTATCGGCAAACGACCAGAAGGCATAGGGTTCATGTACCCACAAATCAGCCCACGTTTTTTGATCGATTTCAAAAAAAGCTTTTGTTTCTTGTTCAATTATTGCCTTGATCTTCGCCTCATCCTGTTGTTGGGTATCGGGAGCTTTTTCTTTTGATTTTTTTTGGCCGTAAACCGCAACACTGGTGAGCAAAAGAACGACCATGAGCAGGTAAAGGATATTCGTGGATTTCATATCACATGAATTAAAGATTGCGGTGGTGGTAAATAGTTTAGAAGGTTGTGGTGATTTCCTGCCTGAAATTTTGTATCCATTCAGCCAGATCAAGCATCACATTTCGTAAATAACTCGCTGCAACGAGGCTGGCCACAAGATAGAGAAACAGGAAATCCAGCTTTTTAAAGGCTAGTTTCATAGGTTCTGGGTTTAGGTGATTAAAAGTTACGGAAACTTGTGTTTAAAACCAATGAAAATCCTCGCTCGGATATGAGCGAAATCATGTTGAGGTTCTGCGAATAACTTTTATCTTCATAACCGTTAATGCTACACCTATGCTCTCCGATGAAAAATTAATTAATGCCAAGAAGCTTTATGCCAAACCAGGTAAAAAAGTAAAACTAGCGGACTTTGATACTGAATACAAAGGCAAACAACTGGTAAAGAAAGAAGCTGAGCGGTTACTTGAAGAGGGGCGTAAACACCTCGCTGAAATTCAGGATATGCTGTATGCGCATAATCAATACAGTATTCTCATTATTTTTCAGGCCATGGATGCAGCCGGCAAGGATGGTGCGGTAAAGCATATCATGTCGGGGTTTAATCCGCTTGGTGTTAAAGTGTATAGCTTCAAAGCGCCAACCTCACATGAACTCGATCACGATTTCTTTTGGCGCCACAACCTGGCCTTACCGGCACGAGGGGAGATCGCGATTCATAACCGTTCGCATTATGAGAATGTGTTGGTGACTAAAGTTCATCCAGAGTGGATTTTGAATGAAAACATACCGGGAATTGAAACGGTAAAGGATATCAACGATAAGTTTTGGGAAAATCGGTACAAGCAAATTGTTCGTTATGAAAAGAACCTTGCGGCAAACGGAACCATCATTCTGAAATTCTTTTTGCATGTATCCAAAAAGGAGCAGAAGAAGCGATTTCTTGAACGCATTGACGATCCATCGAAGAACTGGAAGTTTTCGTTGTCGGATTTAAAAGAGCGCGGCTTTTGGGATGATTACCAGCGGGCGTATGAGATGGCCATTTCAGAGACATCAAAAGAACATGCTCCGTGGTTTATTATACCAGCCGATGATAAGTGGTATGCACGATTGGCCATTGCAGCCATCATTTATCGGCAATTTAAAAAACTCAACATGAGTTACCCTCAGGTTACCGATGCACAAAAGGCAGAATTGCAAAAAGCACGATTACACCTGATGGCCGAGAATGGCTCTACGAAATCAACTAAAGCAAAAAGTAAAAAGGTAAAGAAAGCTGCATCCTAATTATCCCCGGGTGGGTCCACTTCATCCTCGAGGGTATTCAGGTGAACGACCGTTCCTTTCTTGCGCAGTACTTCAGCAATACGGATGATGTCGTCATCTTTTTCCCATGCATTTCCCGTGAGTGCAAAAATCTGCAGTTTATCAAATGTGCTAAGTTCTTCTGGTATGCCATAGAGATTGGTGCGGGAAATGTCCAGATTCTCCAGGTTCTTCAAGGATAGAATTTCGTAAGGAAAGGTTGTTAATGAGTTATTGTTTACGCGAAGTACTTTCAGTTGACTCAGATTTGAAAGACTTTTGGGAAGGTAGTTGAGTTTGTTATGCGATAAGTATAGCTCCTGAAGGTTGGATAGTTGTCCGATGCTTTCCGTTAATGCGGTTAGTTCATTATTGGAAAGATATAAGATCTCCAGCTTTTTTAGTTTGCTCAGATCGATTGAAACGGCAGTCAACTGATTGAAGTACAAATCAATTTGCCGCAGGTTTTCAAGTTCTTCAATGCCTTTGCTTAGTTCTTTGAGCTTACAATTGTAAAAAGCCAGTTCCTCCAGTTTTTTCAGTTGACCGATGGCCGGATCAATATGACTTACTTGATTATTACTCAGAACTAATTTCTTAAGCGAAGGAAAGTGAGCAATTTCTGCCGGAACATGCGTAACCTTATTTCCTATTAGGTTTAATTCTTCTAGTGAACTACTGCGTATCTTTTTCAAATCATTCAGAGTTAACTGGTTTCCTATCAGATTGAGTTTAACCAATTTCTTGTTTTGTGTGATCGCTGGAAATTGATTGAATCCTATATTTCCAGACAGATCAAGTTCACGAAGTGAAGTAAAAGCTTTGTACTTCTTAGGTAGCCTTGCTGCTTCCGTTCCGCGAATGAGCACCTCTTCGATTGTCTTATTTTTTGCAAGACGCAATCGCGCTTTTGGAGTGTGGTTGTATACATAAATGCTTTTCAGTTCTGGGAGATTGCCCAGCTTTTTGGGAAGCTTTTTAACACGGGTATTCACCAGTTCAAGTTCTTTCAGGTTGGCACACTCAAAAATTATTTTCGGTAATTTTTTAAGCGAATTATTGGAGAAGCTTAGTTGTGTTACTTGTTTGGGATCTACCTTACCGTTCAATACATCCTGGTAATCTGTAAATTCATCATTTGGCTTGTAAATCACTTTGTAGCCAATAATCTTCGCTCTCAGGGTGTTGGAAATAGTTAGCAGACTATCAAACTTTTTGCGGTTCTCCATTGAGTTTGGATTTTGCTGTACAAGTTCCCGTATTGCAATTTGAACCTGAGAATATTGTGTTGAATCTGTTTTGTCTTTGAAAACAGGAGCGGAAATCTGGGCCTCAGCGACCAAAACAGTAATGAAAAGAAGGGCTATGACAAGTCTGTTTTTCATGCGAACAGGGGTTCAAAATCAACGTAATGCCCAAGGTCTTTTTTAGTCACCGGACAATCGAAAATAAAGTTAACTTTTTGCCTTTTAAATGCCTCATTTTCTTACGAAATCCCCTCGGAAAACCTTAATTTTGAAGGTTTTAAACTGTACTCATGAGTGACGTAAAGAAGAAAGCGCCAGCCGATTATTCAGCCAGCAATATTCAGGTTTTAGAAGGCCTGGAGGCCGTACGTAAGCGCCCGGCCATGTACATTGGCGATGTGAGCGTGAAAGGGCTTCATCACCTCATTTGGGAAGTGGTGGATAACTCGATCGATGAGGCTTTGGCCGGCTATTGCGATACCATCCGCGTAACCGTAAATGAAGATAATTCCATCCTGGTGGAAGATAACGGCAGGGGTATACCTACTGATATCCATGTGAAGGAAAAACGCTCAGCCCTGGAGGTGGTCATGACGGTGTTGCACGCAGGGGGCAAGTTCGATAAAAACACATATAAGGTATCCGGTGGTTTGCATGGTGTTGGGGTTTCTTGCGTAAATGCCTTATCGGAAGTACTGCATGCAACGGTTTACCGCGATGGCAAAGTATTCGAACAGGAGTATCACCGGGGTGTACCCCAGTATGCCGTTCGGGTAATTGGCGATACGGATAGGCGTGGAACTTCCGTGAAGTTTCTTCCGGATAAAGAGATCTTTACCGTTACAGAATACAATTACGTAACCATTGCTTCACGCTTGCGCGAGTTGGCGTTTTTGAATCCGGGTATCAAAATTTACCTGACCGATCTTCGGGAAAAAGATGAAGAAGGCAAGCCTCGTCAGGATGAGTTTTTCTCTGAAGGCGGACTTCGTGAGTTCGTCAGCTACATTGATGCAACCCGCGAAAAGCTTATTCCGCAGCCGATATACATTGAAAATGATAAAGGCGATATACCGGTTCAGGTAGCCTTAAGTTACAATACCTCATTTAGTGAAAACCTGGTTTCGTATGTGAACAACATCAATACGCACGAGGGGGGTACGCATGTGGCTGGTTTTAGAAGGGCGCTTACGCGTACATTAAAAACTTATGCCGATAAATCAGGCTTGCTGGACAAAGTAAAAATTGAAATCAACGGAGACGACTTCCGTGAAGGCCTTACTGCGGTCATCTCAGTAAAAGTAGCCGAACCTCAATTTGAAGGACAAACCAAAACCAAGCTCGGTAACTCCGATGCGATGGGTGCGGTTGATCAATCGGTAGGTGAGGTGTTGCAGTATTATTTGGAAGAACATCCAAAAGAAGCCAAGCTGATCGTAAGTAAAGTTATTCTGGCGGCACAAGCCCGTCATGCGGCACGCAAGGCACGCGAAATGGTTCAGCGTAAGAACGTACTAACAGGAACCGGATTACCGGGCAAGCTGGCCGACTGCTCCAGCACTGATCCCGGTATTTGCGAACTGTACCTGGTGGAGGGTGACTCTGCCGGAGGCTCAGCCAAGCAAGGAAGAGACCGTGCTTTCCAGGCGATTCTTCCGCTTCGTGGAAAAATCCTGAACGTGGAAAAAGCGCAGGAACACAAAATCTACGACAACGAAGAAATCAAGAATATCATTACAGCCCTGGGCGTTTCCTTTGGAACTGCCGAGGATGGAAAAGCGTTGAATCTGTCGAAGCTCCGGTACCATAAAATCATCATCATGACCGATGCGGATGTTGATGGCAGCCACATTCGTACGCTGATTTTGACCTTCTTCTTCCGTTACATGAAGGAGTTGATCGAAAATGGTTATGTGTACATTGCACTTCCTCCTTTGTATTTGGTTAAGAAGGGCAAAGAAGAGCGCTATTGCTGGACAGAGGAAGAGCGTGATGCTTTGGTAAAGGAGTTGGGTGGCGGAAAGGATGATTCGGTAACGTTGCAGCGCTACAAGGGTTTGGGAGAAATGAACCCCGAGCAGTTGTGGTCGACTACCATGGATCCTGCCCGCAGAACGCTAAAGCAGGTAAGCATTGAATCAGCTGCGGAAGCAGACCACTTGTTCTCCATGTTGATGGGTGATGAAGTGGCGCCTCGCAGGGATTTCATTGAGAAGAATGCGAAGTACGCCCGCATCGATATTTAATAATTTTTTAACCGATTAATTTCCTGTTGCACGTGTTGCCGTTGCGACCTTGCAACAATGTTTTGCTATGAATGACCCCGTAGCTGTTCGCGATCAGGTTTTAAACCGTATTGATGAAAGCCGTTACATTAGTCGTGACCTGAGCTGGATTCAATTCAACTACCGTGTGCTCGATCAGGCCAAGCACATCAACCGGAGTATCTTCGACCGATTGAAGTTTTTGGCCATTACGGCCTCCAACCTCGATGAATTCTGCACCATACGGCTCGGTAGTTTGTACAATTACCTCGACTATGGAAAGGAACGCTTCGATTACAGTGGGTTGCGCGAAGAACCTTTTCGGAAGTTGTTGCTTAATGCCATCCGGAATTTTGTTCAGGATCAGCACGAATACTATATCTATAAACTGAAACCCCTGTTTCAGGACAATGGATTTATGATTTGTCCGTATGAAGAGTTGTCGGAAGAGCATACCCGGCTGGTAAACGACTACTTTCATCATACAATATTCCCGATGCTAACCCCCATGGCATTTGATACCTATCATACATTTCCGGTGTTGAAGAATAACCGCTTGTTGTTTGGTGTGGTAACAAAGGTCATTGGCGATAGCCAGAATCAAAATCGGGTATCCTTTATTCAGGTGCCGAGTAATATTCCGCGTTTTTTTGAATTAAAGGGCGATGATGCTGTTCGGTTTATTCCCATTGAAGAAATCATCCGTCATAATATTCAGCACCTTTTCAGAAATGTCGACATCCAAAGCATTAACCTTTTCCGGATAAATAGAAATGGTGATTTTACGCTTGATGAAAGCGATGATATTGAATCGAATTTTCTGGAAGATTTAAAACAGAAGTTAAAGAGCAGACGAAGCGGTAGGGTAGTGCGCATGGAAGTTCACGGTCAGGTTGATCCATGGATGATGCGCCTGTTAAAAATTCAATGGGATATTGATGACAACAACATCTTCAGCATTCCCACCAAAAGCCTGTTGGATTTGGGTAGTTTAACCCAGATTATTTCGCATACTGAATTTAAAGGCAGGCGTGCGCAGCATCCGGGGCCAATACGCCCCCTGAACTATCCGGATGAAGAAAATCAGGAGTTGTTTGAGATTTTAAAGGAACGCGATATTCTATTGCATCATCCGTACAATTCGATGGAGCCCGTTTTGGAGTTGCTCGAACGTGCTGCAGATGATCCGTATGTATTGTCTATCAAAATTACGATCTACCGCGTTTCACGGGATTCTCGTGTGACCCGTGCATTGTTACGCGCAGCGGAAAATGGTAAACACGTAGCCGTGTTGTTTGAAGTGAAGGCGCGTTTTGATGAGGAAAACAACATGCGTGAAGCGCAGCGTTTGCAGAAGGCCGGTTGCTTTGTGATTTATGGCGTGAGTAGTTTGAAAACGCACACCAAGCTGATGCTCATTGTGCGGAAGGAGCCCGATGAAAAAGTATATCGGTATGTTCACCTGTCGAGTGGTAACTATAACGAATCCACTTCGCGACTATATACCGATATTGGCCTACTGACCACAAAGGAGATTTACGCCAACGATGTATCGGAATTCTTTAATGTAATCACAGGGCATTCGTACCCCACCACCTATCGAAACCTGATTACATCACCTCGTGATATGCGCATTCAGTTGTGCAACCTGGTTAGGAGAGAGGCAGAAAATGCTAAACAAGGTCTTCCTTCCGGTATCGTTATAAAAATAAATTCGCTGCAGGATAAAGAATTTATTGATGAGCTGTACGCGGCTTCACAAGCTGGCGTTCCGATTCGACTCGTTGTCCGAGGTATGTGCTGCCTGCGTCCCGGCCGACAGGGGTTAAGTGAAAATATTCAGGTGATCTCCATTGTGGGTGAGTACCTGGAGCATTCGCGGATTTATTATTTTCATAACGAAGGTGATCCGAAGGTGTACATCGGCAGTGCGGATGCCATGGTGCGAAGCTTTGATCGCAGGATTGAATCCTTATTTATGCTGGATGAAGCTATTCTGAAAAAGCAAGCCATGAACATTCTTCGCTTTAACCTGAAGGATAATGTGAACACCTACATCATGCAGGAAGACGGAACGTATACGTTAAAGCAATTAAATGATGAGCCTCCATTTAATGTACACAAGGAATTCTACACGGTTTCTAAGGAGATGGTGAAGGACGTTCAGTTGTTTTAGAACTTAATCACTTTCCTTCCTTTTGATTGATCCTCGATGTTGGCAAACTCGATTTTCTTTTGGCTTGAGTTCTTCCTGAACAGGTGAAGCATGATGCCGTCTTTTAATCCTACTTCAGGTACTTGTATGTATTTCGCATTCGCCCAATCCATTACTTTAATGTAGATGCTGCTGGCGGGTACAATGACATCTGCCCGGTCGGGGTTCATTTGCAGTTTATAAATACGCTCTTCAAGGGTATGCTTTTCAACCATCTCTTTGATCTCGCGTACGCGCTTCAACGACATTAGCCGGTGAGGCTTAAGTTGTGCCAGGTCAAAAATTTTGCTGATGTTACCGCCTGTTCCGATGGCTGTTACTTTTCCGTAGTCGGACTTAACGTTTTGCTTCACCCATTTTTCCATGTCTGCCCACATGGCTGGTGAGTCGTGATGTTCAAGAATACGTACCGAACCAATTTTAAATGACTGCGTTTTTACCTTTTTGCCATGCACGTAAATGTTCAACTCAGTGCTACCGCCTCCTACATCAATGTGCAGATACGTAGCATCGTTTAGGTACGAGATGATGGCCTGGTTAATGTATTCGGCTTCCTGTTTTCCATCTATGATGTTAATATCCAGTCCGATTTCTTCCTTAACCTGCCTTGCCAGTTCGGCCCCATTTTCTGATTCACGCATGGCCGAGGTGGCGCAGGCCATGTAATCGTCTACCTCATACAACTCAATCAGACTTTTAAATACCTGCATCAGTTTCTTAAACTTTGCCACGCTCTTTTCACTGATGCGGTTCATGGTGAATACATCATGACCTAATCGAAGTGGAAAGCGGACGTATTCCATTTTCTTGAAGATGACGCGTTCGGGAGAGTTGAGAACTGAAGAGACCTGGAAGCGGATGGCGTTGGAGCCAATATCAACTGCGGCTAATTTCATGCTGAAGCAAAAATAAGGCATTGGCTTTTCTTTTTAAGCACTTCTTTTTGTTTCTTTGTGGCACTTATCCAGAAAGACCGAGGGACTGGGCCCCATGACGTCTTAGCATCCTGTTCAGGTTAACGTTATGTTAATCAAACGTTGTGCTAAATCCCATCCTGCTCCGATTGCTATCGGGTTCAGGTAAAGATAAGTAACCCACCTTACCGGGCTCTCTGGATAATGTTGTGATGTATCCGATTTCAGAGCCTATGAAAATTGAAGACATTTTAAAAGAACGCATACTCGTACTGGATGGCGCCATGGGCACCATGATCCAACGGTATTCACTTGAAGAGCCGGATTTCCGGGGTGATCGTTTTTCAAATCATGCACATCCGCTAAAAGGAAACAACGACTTGCTTTCCATTACACGGCCCGATGTGATCAAAGAAATTCACAAGAAATACCTGGAGGCCGGAGCAGATATTATTGAGACCAATACATTCAGCAGTACTAGTGTGGCCCAGGCCGACTATCACCTCGAATCGTTGGCATATGAATTAAATTATCAGTCGGCTAAGATTGCCCGTGAAGTGGCTGATGAATTCACCAAAGCAAATCCTTCAAAACCTCGTTTTGTTGCTGGTGCCCTTGGCCCGACTAACAAAACAGCCTCCATTTCGCCACAGGTAAACGATCCGGGCTATCGGGCGATTACGTTCGATCAGCTGGTAGATGCCTACTATGAGCAAACAAAAGGATTGGTTGAGGGTGGATCTGATCTGCTATTGGTTGAAACCATATTTGACACCCTGAATGCAAAGGCTGCATTATTCGCTATTCAGAAATATTTTGATGATGCAGGAAAAGTATTACCCATCATGGTATCCGGAACCATTACCGATGCGAGTGGCAGAACCCTTTCCGGACAAACAACAGAAGCCTTTATGATTTCCATGTCGCACGTTCCGTTACTAAGCATTGGACTAAACTGTGCGTTAGGAGCCAATCAATTACGACCCTACCTGCAGGTAATGGCACGTGAATCCGATACGTTTGTCAGCGCCTATCCGAATGCCGGATTACCAAATGCGTTTGGTCATTACGACCAGACACCTGAAGAGATGGCCGCTCAAATTGAGGAGTACTTAAAGGAAGGATTGGTGAATATTGTGGGCGGCTGTTGTGGAACAACGCCAGATCATATTAAGAAGATTGCGGAAGTAGCGATGAAGTATAAGCCTCGTGTTCTTTTATTAGTCGATAGTAATTAGTCGATAGTCCATAGTTCAATGTGTAATTACTAATCAAGCAAAGTATGGCATTTAAGTTTGAAAATCTTAAGGTCTGGCAAAAGTCAATTGAACTCTCAGGTGAAATTTCGGAGCTGACTGAAAAGTTTCCTAAAAAAGAAATGTTTGTTCTGACTTCACAAATTCAACGGGCATCTGATTCCATTGCATTAAATATTGCTGAGGGGTCAACTGGTCAAACCAACCCCGAATTCAGAAGATTTTTGGCAATTGCGCTGCGCTCTGCCATTGAAGTTGTTTGCTGCCTTCACATTGGAAAAAGAAGAAGATTAGTTAATGAAAAAGAGTTCAGCTATTTCTATGATTTTCTGACCGAGATAGTGAAAAGTATTCAGGCCCTTCGAAATTCAATTAAGTAATGAGCTATCGACCATCTACTATCGACTATCGTCTGAAATTAAGTGGACTTGAACCGGTTACGGTAACACCCGCATCTAACTTTGTTAATATTGGCGAGCGAACCAACGTTACGGGTTCAGCAAAATTTTTAAAGCTGATCAAGGAAGATAAGTTTGATGAAGCCCTTGAAGTGGCACTTGATCAGGTGCGTGGCGGTGCTCAGGTGATTGATGTGAACATGGATGAAGGCATGCTCGATTCACAGGCGGCCATGGTTCGCTTTCTTAACCTGATGGCAGCGGAACCTGAAATTGCCCGTGTGCCGGTGATGATCGATTCCTCCAAGTGGGAGGTGATTGAAGCGGGGTTGAAATGTTTGCAAGGTAAAGGCATTGTCAATTCGATCAGCATGAAAGCTGGCGAAGAAGAATTTGTTCGTCAGGCAAAGCTGGTAAGGCGTTATGGTGCCGCTGTTGTTGTGATGGCCTTCGATGAACAAGGTCAGGCCGATACATTTGAGCGCAGGATTTCAATCTGCAAACGGGCATATGATATTCTGGTAGAGAAAGTAAAATTTCCACCACAGGATATCATTTTCGACCCGAACATTTTTCCGGTGGCAACCGGCATCGATGAGCATAAGAATTACGCCCTCGATTTCTTTCGTGCGGCAAAATGGATTCGGGAGAATCTGCCACACGCGCATGTCAGCGGTGGAGTAAGTAACGTGTCGTTTAGCTTTCGCGGAAACCAGAAAGTGCGTGAAGCCATGCATGCGGCATTTCTGTATCACGGCATTCAGCATGGCATGGATATGGGTATCGTAAACCCAACCATGCTGGAGGTGTATGATGAGATTGATAAGGAATTGCTGGAACGCGTGGAAGATGTGCTGCTGAACAGGCGGGATGATGCCACTGAGCGTCTGCTTGAGTTTGCTGAGACGGTAAAGGGATCAGCTAAGAAAAAGGAGGCGGATGACTCCTGGCGGAAAGGAACGGTTGAAGAGCGCATTACGCACGCGTTGGTAAAAGGTATAATTGATTTCATCGATCAGGATACTGAAGAAGCTCGGCAGAAATATGCCAAACCACTCGATGTGATTGAAGGTCCGTTGATGGCCGGCATGAATGTGGTAGGTGATTTGTTTGGCTCGGGTAAAATGTTTTTGCCGCAAGTGGTGAAGAGTGCACGAGTCATGAAAAAGGCGGTGGCATACCTGGAGCCTTTTTTACAGGAAGAAAAAATCAAAAGCGGCCAGGTGGGTAAACCTGCAGCCAAAATTTTATTGGCCACTGTAAAAGGCGATGTGCACGATATCGGGAAGAATATTGTAGGTGTAGTGCTTGCGTGTAACAACTACGATGTAGTTGATTTAGGGGTGATGGTGCCTGCAGATAAGATTCTTGAAGCAGCTCGTAAAGAGAAAGTAGACATCATCGGATTGAGCGGCCTGATTACGCCTTCATTGGATGAGATGGTATACGTAGCTAAGGAAATGCAACGCGAGAAATTCGATCTTCCCTTGCTGATTGGTGGTGCTACGACTTCACGTATCCATACCGCTGTGAAGATTGACCCGGTTTATGATGGCCCGGTGGTGTATGTGCTGGATGCATCGCGAAGTGTGCCGGTGGCGAGTGAGTTGATCAGTGAAAATTCACGCATAAACTTTAAGACAAAAACCAAAGAGGAGTATCAAAAACTTCGGCAGGATCATGAAAGCAGGAAGGAACTAAAAAATTATATCACGCTCACCGAAGCGCGCAAGAATAAAACAGCTATCGACTGGAATGCATTTGTTCCGGTCAAGCCGTCCTTTTATGGAAAGAAAGTGTTGTTGAATTATTCGTTGGAAGAATTACGCCAGTATATCGATTGGACGCCTTTCTTTCAGACGTGGATGCTGGCAGGTCGTTTTCCGGGAATTCTGGAAGATGCAGTGGTTGGGGCAGAGGCGAAAAAGCTTTATGATGATGCGCAAAAGATGCTCGATGAAATCATCCGAGAAAAAAGTCTTCAGGCAAATGGCGTGGTGGCATTTTATCGCGCTAACCGTACCGATCGCGAAGATGTAAAACTTTTCAAGGATGATGCTGCCGAACAGCCTTTTGCAACGCTTCATTTTCTGCGGCAGCAAAACAAGAAAGCGCAAAACCTGCCAAACTTTTCATTGGCTGATTTTATTGCGCCTGCAGACTCTGGAAAAACCGACTACATTGGCATGTTTGCGGTAACAGCGGGTATCGGATTGGAGAAACTGATTGAAAAGTATAAAGCTAATCATGATGATTATTCCGAAATCATGGCAAAGGCACTAGCCGATCGACTAGCAGAGGCTTTTGCGGAGTGTTTGCATGAACGCGTGCGCAAAGAATTCTGGGGTTATGCCAAGGATGAACAGTTGGGCAATGACCAGCTGATTGCAGAAAAATATCAAGGCATTCGTCCGGCACCGGGTTATCCCGCTTGTCCGGATCATACGGAGAAGCGAACCATTTTTGAAATACTGGAAGCAGAGAAAGAAGCAGGAATTAAGTTAACCGAATCCTGTGCGATGTATCCGGCTGCGGCAGTAAGCGGATATTATTTCTCCCATCCTGAATCAAAATACTTCGGTCTTGGAAAGATTGAAAAAGATCAGGTGGAAGAGTATGCTGAACGCAAGGGAATGAAGGTAGAGGAGGTGGAGCGTTGGCTCTCGCCAAACTTGTCTTATAACTAAATTCAATTAAAAAATTCTAAAGATGTACTTACTGGTGTTATGCACATGTTGCCACAACGACACAAAGTCACAAAGAAATTTAGTGCTTTGTGCCTCGGAGTCTTTGTGGCCTTTTTCATAATGTCAGTATGTAACTCAAATTACTTTATAGTCTGAAAACATGAAAGTAACAGAACATCTGGCAAAAGCCAACGGTAAAACGTTATTCACGATTGAAGTACTCCCACCTTTAAAAGGTGAGAACATCCGTTCGTTGTTCGATCACATGGATCCCTTGATGGAGTTCAAACCTTGTTTTGTGGATGTAACCTACCACCGGGAGGAATATGTGTACAAGAAACGCGAGAATGGCTTGCTGGAAAAAAAATCTACGCGTAAGCGTCCAGGAACAGTAGCGCTATGCGCAGCCATTCAAAATCATTATAAGGTTGATACCGTGCCTCACATTATTTGCGGTGGCTTTTCAAAAGATGAAACCGAAAACGCCTTGATCGACCTGCATTTTCTTGGAATTGAAAATGTGCTGGTATTGCAAGGTGATGGTATTAAAAACGAAGGCCGCTTTGTGCCAGAACCTGACGGCCATAAGTTTGCTTCGGAGTTATTGCAACAGGTAGCCGATATGAACAGAGGTGTTTACCTGGATGAAGAGTTACTCAACACAACACCCACCAATTTCTGTATCGGGGTGGCAGGCTATCCGGAAAAGCATTTTGCTGCGCCTAATCTGAAAACAGATTTGAAATATCTAAAACTAAAAGTTGATTTAGGAGCCGAGTACATCGTTACGCAAATGTTTTTCGATAACCAGAAGTACTTCGACTTTGTAGCCAAATGCCGGGAGGCTGGTATCAACGTGCCGATAATCCCTGGGATAAAACCCATCACTACAAAAAATCAGGTGAGTGTGCTGCCTACTATTTTTCATATCGACTTGCCGGAAGCGCTGGCCGATGAAGTGGAGAAGTGCAAAGACAACGCGGCTGTTCGCCAGGTTGGGGTTGAGTGGGCAGTTAAACAATCGAAGGAATTGATCAAGGCTGGTGTGCCCACACTCCATTTTTATTCCATGGGTAAATCTGATCCCATATATAAGATTGCCAAAGAGCTTTTTTAAGCGTCCGCTGGCGGACGAAAAAGTTCATAAAGGGACGAGCAGTCCGCGAAATGGTTGAAGGAAAGCCTGAAAACAAGGTTTTCTTTATAGGCACTTTCATTGTATAGGGGTTTCCATTCAAACCAACTCCATACTTTTTAGCCTATGTTTCTCAACTACCTCAAAATCACCATCCGCACCCTGATCAAGTATAAGGGGTATGCTACTATAAACTTATTGGGATTATCGCTGGGTCTTACTGCGGGTGTATTGATACTCGTTTATGTATTGGACGAACTCTCGTATGACCGGTTTCATGCCAAAGGCGATCGCATTTACCGCGTGGGTACCGATATGTACGACATTAAAACGGGAGCGCTTAACGGTGGCATTGAAGGCAATGGCTGGGCAGTTGGTAAATTGCTTGAGCGCGACTTCCCTGAAGTGGAAAAAGTGGTGTATATCTCCAACGCATCCGGCCTGCAGATTAACCACAACGGCAAACATCTTGACCAACGCATATTTTTTGCAGGTCAGGAATTCTTCGATATTTTTTCATTTCCGCTGATAAAAGGAAATTCCCAAACTGCGCTTGCACAACCGAACAGCATCGTCATCACAGCGTCAATGGAAGAAAAATATTTTCCCGATGAAGATGCGTTGGGAAAAACCATGCTTTTTGAAGACAGCCTGCTGTTTACGGTTACCGGTGTATTGAAAGATATTCCTGCACAATCGCACATGCAGTTTGATATACTGATTTCATTTACCACCTACGAATCTCTCAACCGGGGATTTACCTATGATGGGGGTTGGGGAAACCTGAACGTCCGTAACTACATTTTATTAAAAGACGGGGTTGACGCCAGTGCATTCTTTGCCAAGGCACGCGACCTGTATATGAACTATGTGGAAGAAGACATGCGCAAATGGGGCATGTTTATGTATGTGGGCTTTGAACCGTTGCAGCAAGTCTATCTGCACTCAAAGCGTGGCAATGGAATGGGACCGCTAGGTAGCATGGATCGCGTTTACCTGGTTTCCGGAGTGGCGTTGTTTGTAGTACTGTTGGCGTGTATCAATTTTATAAATCTTTCTACCGCGCGCTCGGCACACCGCGCCAAAGAAGTGGGGTTGCGCAAAGTAGTGGGTTCATCGCGAACTTACCTCATCACCCAGTTTTTAAGTGAATCATTCGTGTTGACGGTGTTGGCTTTTCTGGTGGCTCTTGGTTTAATCGGGGTAATACTGCCCATGTTCAACCAGTTGATCGGCAAAACATATAGCCTGGGTATTCTTATTCAGCCAGCAGTTGTTATTGGGGTGGTGGCCATGCTTGTTTCTGTCACGTTGCTATCGGGTTACTATCCCGCTATTGCCATTTCATCCCTAAGGCCAGCGGAAGTATTGAAAGGAAAAATCATGACCAGTCAGCGTGGCGTGCAGTTAAGGCGCGTGTTGGTGGTATTTCAATTTGTTATTTCTGCCGGATTGATCTTGTGTACCCTGGTGGTGATGAATCAACTTCAGTTCATGCAGAATCGCGACCTGGGTTTTAACCGGGATGAAGTGTTGATCGTTGATGTGGGAAAGGTTCCTTCTGGTGAGCAAGCCTATCACAACGCCTTTAAGAATGATTTAAGTGCGCTATCTGCTATTGAGTTAATAAGTTTTAGCAATGCAGTACCAGGCCGTAATGGCTGGGTAGGGCAGTGGGCGCATGCAGCCGATCGCAGTTCAGAAGAAAGCATCGGTACGGAATTCATGACCATTGATGAACATTATTTTAATACGCTCGACATCAAATTATTAGCCGGAAGAAATTTTGATCCGAACAATACTTCCGATCTGCAGGAAGGACTTATCATAAACGAAACTGCGGTGAAGCAATTTGGTTGGGAGACTCCCGAGAATGCCTTGGGTAAGAAAGTGGATTCTCCTTCCAGGCATCCGGCCGGAACGGTAATCGGGGTAGTGAAGGATTATCATCAGTGGGGTTTGCAACAGCAAATCTACCCGCAGGCCATGGCTTATAAGCCGCACTTCTCACGGTACTTTGTTTTGCGCTATAATGCTGCGGCAACAGCCGAGCTGCTTCCGCAATTGGAGTCCATCTGGAAAAAGCATTTTGAGGGGCATGATTTCAGCTACTTCTTCTTGGATGAGGATTTTGAGCGACAGTATCATGCAGAACAACGATTGGTGAAGGTGTTCACTGTTTTTTCTATTGTTACTATAATCATTGCCGTTATCGGTTTAACCGGTTTGGTTTCATTCATGGTAACCGCACGCACAAAAGAGATTGGCATCAGAAAAGTGCTTGGCGCAGATGTGTTGAACATCACACGACTTTTGTCGCGTGAGTTTTTAATGTTGGTAATCATTGCCAACCTGATTGCATTTCCGGTGGCGTGGTACTTAACCAATCAATGGCTGAATGGCTTTGCGTACAAAGTGACTATTGGTGCCTCCTTGTTTGTGCTAACATTTGTCTTGGCTATTGGCACAACGTTGCTTACCGTTGGCTATCAAACGATACGTGCTGCGTTGTCCGATCCGGTTGATTCACTTCGCTATGAGTAGGTTGATCTTAACGAATAATCTGTAAAAACTTTCAAATGTTTAAATCCATTTTAACTACCGCACTTCGGAATATTTACCGCAACCGGTTTTTCTCCATCGTGAATATGTTGGGGCTTGCCTTCAGCATGTCGCTGGGGTTGCTCATTATCCTGATTGTAAAGGAACAGTACACGTACGATAACTTTCATCAGGATATCGATCGGATTTATCGCATAAATACGGCTGCACTTCGTGTAAATGGTGACCGCGAGGAATATGCATCTACCGCTTACCCCATCGGGCAAGCTTTACTGGAGAACTACACCTTTGCAGAAGCAGTTGTTCGCATTAACCGGAGATTAAACGGAGATGCCATTTTCGGAAAAGTGAACGTACCGATTCGGGGCGTATTGGCTGATCCATCTTTCCTTACCGTATTCAATTTTCCGTTGGAGAAGGGTAATCCGGCAACGGCCTTGAATGAGCCCAACAACTTGATTTTAACCGCAGAAGCGGCAGAGAAAATATTTGGTGACGGAGAGCCCCTGGGCCAATCGTTGACCATATCCGGGTACGGTGAATTTGTAGTAACCGGAGTGCTTCAGAAAATTAAAGACAAGACTCACTTCGAGTTTGAGGTGATTGGCTCAACCACTGCGTTACCAGTTTTTGAACGCGATGGTGTGATTAGTGCCTCTGTCGATAATTGGAATAACTATTACAGCAGCTACATCTATGTAAAGCTAAAAGAAGGAAGAACGGGTGAGGAAGTTAAGCAAGCGCTTGATAAACTATACACTACCCACTATGCCGGACTAAAATTGGAAACACGTGATAAAGGATATGAATTTTATCTTCAGCCTTTATCAGCTATAACCCCGGGCCCTGCATTGTCCAATCAAATGGGTACTGGCATGCCTTCGTTGCTGATTATATTCATGGGTGTGCTGGCTGGTGTGGTCATGTTGCTGGCCTGCTTTAATTATACCAACCTGATGATTGCCAAATCGCTGGCGCGTGCCCGCGAAATTGGTATACGAAAAGTAGTGGGCGCCATGCGCTGGCAAGTGTTTGCCCAGTTTGTGGGCGAGGCTGTCGTGTTTTCATTGGTGGCCCTGATTTTTTCCTACTTGCTTTTACAATTTTTAAAACCTGGGTTCATGCAGCTAAGTATGGCGCAGGAGTTTGCTACTGAATTAACGGAAGATTACGCGATTTACCTGTACTTTGTATTGTTCGCCATTGGTGTTGGCGTGTTGGCCGGATTGCTTCCGGCAGGTTACCTCTCGGCCTTTAAGCCTACACGGGTGTTGAAAGATGCATCTGGCTTCAAGGTTTATTCTCGCCTAACTTTTAGAAAAGCGCTGATTGTAACGCAGTTCACGTTTTCGGTCGTTTTCGTTTTGGTTGTATTGATTATCTACAACCAGATAACCTTTATGGTATCAAAAGATTATGGATTGAAGGAAGACAATATCTACAACGTGCGCCTTCAGGGAATGGCGTTTGATAAGCTGGCCAATGAAGTGCAACAATTGCCCGGTGTTGTTCAGGTAGGAGGGGTTTCACATGCCTTGGGTACGTGGGCCGACCGCGCCAGTGACTACAAGCGTAACCGTAATGATGAGCCTTTTACGATTCGGGATTTTATAGTGGATGACAAGTACGTTGATAACATCGGCTTGAATTTTTTAGCCGGCAAAAATTTTGATGCGCAAGCAGAAGGCGAACATGAACGCCATGCCATTTTAAATGAACAGGCGCTTAGCTATTTCGGATTTACGGACCCAGCTTCAGCCATTGGTCAGACCCTGTACGTGAATGATTCGGTGATGTTGGCGGTGATCGGTGTGGTTCAGGATTTTCATTTCCGTCCGCTTAATTATGAAATTGGCCCGCTGGTGCTTCGGTATGATGTGGATCAGCTTGGCTGGTTAAGTGTGTTGGTGGCACCCGATAAAATGACTGAAACGGCCAACAGCATTGCGGCCATCTGGAAGCAGCTTGATCCGGTGCATGCATACGATGCAATTTCCATGGCTGATCAGATCGATGATGCCTATCGCACAGCCGGTTTTTTTGACATCCTTACCATCGTGGGCTATATTTCATTTCTCACCGTTACGCTGGCGTGTATGGGCATGTTGGGTATGGCTATGTACGCTACGCAAACGCGCACCAAGGAAATTGGTGTGCGAAAAGTAATGGGCGCTTCTGTGAAGCAAATTACGTTATTGCTGAGCCGTTCGTTTTTTATCATGATCGGTTTGGCTACGGTTATCGGAACACCGTTAGCCTTTTTATTGGGCGAACAGTTTTTGTCTATGTACGCCTTTAAAATTGAAATTACCCCGTGGTTGTTGCTGTCGGGTATTAGTATTGTGGCGTTGGCCGGATTTGTAACCATCAGCACGCAAACGCTACGGGCAGCATCCGCCAACCCGGTAAATTCTCTTCGCTACGAATAAATTATACGGATATGAAAACTTCATTCATTGTGTTTCTTTTTGTTGCTACGGGATTGTTGCAAGCGCAAGCCCAGTCAACCGACCGTGAGCAGGTTTACGCAGCCATTGAAGATTATGTAGATGGCTTATACCTCGTGCAGCCTGATCGTATCAAACGAAGTGTGCATCCGAATTTAACCAAAAAGGGTTTTTGGCGACAGCCGGATAAAACCGCCTACGAGAAGGAATCCATCATGACCTTTGATCAGCTTGTGGATTTAGCCGGAAGGTGGAATGCCAAGGGCACGCTTCCGAAAGAGGCACCAAGAATCATTGAAGTGTTTGATGTGCTGGATCAGACAGCAAGCGCCAAGCTAACCGCGCATTGGGGCATTGATTATTTTCAATTGGCGAAGTATGATGGGAAGTGGCTGATTGTAAATATCGTCTGGCAGGCACATCCACCTAAAGGATTATGATTATGCTTTGATAAAAATATTTGTAAACCACAAAGCCTGCCTGCCGGGCAGGCTCTCAAAGGTTTACACAAAGGGCACAAAGTTTTGTTATCTCCGGAAACTTCTTTGTGCGCTTTGTGTCTCCTTTGTGCACTCTGTGGTTAAGCTTTGGTAAGGTGACTTAATAATTATGATTTAGACCTCAGCCCACATGTTCAAGAACAACCTGAAAATCGCCATGCGCAATTTACTGCGACAAAAGATTTATTCCTTTATCAACGTAATGGGGTTGGCCGTAGGCGTAGCCAGTTGCCTGCTCATTGTGTTGTTCATCCGCCATGAATTTTCATACGATAAAAATTTTGCCGATCACGATCGCATTTACCGCATGGTGCTGGAGCGCAAGTATCCCAATCATTCTACGTTCTATGCCATCATCCCGGCTTCGTATGAAGATGTTGCCAGGCGTGAGTTTGCCGAGGTGGAAGCATCCACGCAGGCTTTCCGGTTTACCGATGTAGCCTTCTCATTCACCAATGAGCAGGAAGAGTTGATTCAGTTTGATGAAGAAAGCGTGCTGATAGTCGATAGTTCGTTTTTCGATGTATTCAGTTTTTCGTTTGTAAAAGGTAATCCCGAGCGTGCGCTGCTATCGCCAAATGAAATGGTAATTACCGAAGAATTGGCTAAACGCTATTTTGGGGAAGTTGATCCCATCAATAAAACCATCCGGGGTCCCGGCCCGCAAGGCGAGTTTAAAGTTGTGGGAGTGGTGTCCGATATTCCGGAAAACACACATTTTAAGTTCAGTGCCATCTTGTCGGCTTCTACATTTCCGTTTACGCGACAAGAAAATTTCACCAGCTTTTCGAACTACACGTATTTTAAATTACGAGCAGGAACCGATACGCGGGCTTTTGAAGAAAAATTCTCCGGGTTGGTTGACACGTACGCGGCCGCGCAGATTGAGCGCGAGTTGGGTAAGTCGTGGGAAGATTACAAACGCGAAGGCAATGGTTACCGCTATTATCTTCAACCGCTTTCTTCCATTCACCTTGATCCCGTTTACCTCGAGGCACAAATGAAGCCCAGCGGCAACATCAACTCGGTGTACATCATGATTGCGGTGGCCATACTCATTCTGGTTATTGCCTGCATCAATTTTATGAACCTCTCAACCGCCCGTTCGGCTGAGCGTTCGCGCGAAGTAGGGGTGCGAAAGGTAATGGGATCGTTGCGGCAACAATTGATGTCGCAGTTTTTAACGGAAGCATTTGTGCTGAGCGCCATTGGCGTGTTGTTAGCCATTGTGCTCATGACCTTCTTTCTGCCGTTTTTCAACAACCTTATTGGTATTGACCTGAGTTTCTCGCTTGAGCCAACCACCGTGGGTATGTTGTTCCTGTTAACGGCCATTGTTGGATTGTTGGCGGGGTTGTATCCGGCTTTTGTGTTATCCTCATTCAACCCGGTAACGGTAATGAAGGGCAAGTTCACGGGTAGTCAGAAAGGCAAATGGATACGAAACGGGTTGGTAGTTTTTCAATTCTGGATTTCGATCGTGCTCATGATCGGCACGTGGGTAATTGGCGACCAGATGAAGTTCATGCAGGAGAAATCACTCGGCTTTGATAAGGAACAACTGCTGGTGGTGGAGCGCGGCTTCAGCCTGCAACCCCAGCAAGGCAAAACCCTGATTGACGAATTGCGAAGATTACCCGAAGTACAATCCGCTGCCGGTGCGTTTGCCATACCCGGGCGGGAGGATAATTTCTTTGGCGTTCAGTTTCAGCCGGAAGGCTCATCGGAAATTCTCACCACCAAATCCATGGTGGTTTCAGATGGGTTGAGTGAAACGCTTGGGTTCGAGTTAGTGGAAGGGAGATTGTTTTCTGAAGATACGAACGATTCGCTTTCGGTGATCTTAAATGAAACGGCTGTTAAAACCATGGGGCTGGAAGACCCCATTGGAGGGAAACTGGTAGACATGCAGCAACAGCAGGACAGCATTGTGGCGGTTCCGTTTCGGGTTATCGGTGTGGTGAAGGATTTTAACTTCAACTCCCTGCGCGATCAGGTTACGCCTTTGGTGATTCAAAGCAACGAGTTGTTCAATGGCGGCAATCAGTATTACGTGGCCCGGATAAAACCAAACCAATTGGCATCAGCCATTCAGGCTGTGGAAACGAAGTGGAAAGAGATTGCCCCACAGGAACCGTTCAAGTATTTATTTCTCGATGAAAGCCTGAACCAGTTGTATACAGCCGAGCAACGCACGGGCAGGTTGTTTGCTGTCTTTTCAGGTCTTGCCATTTTTGTGGCGTGTATCGGCTTGTTTGCGTTATCTGCCTACATCACCACGCTGCGCATAAAAGAAATTGGTGTGCGCAAAGTGTTGGGTGCATCCGTAAGCAGCATTGTTGTTTTACTCTCTAGAGATTTTACCAAAATGGTGGCCCTGGCTTTTGTATTGGCCGTACCGGTGGCCTGGTATGTAATGGAACATTGGTGGCTGCAGAATTTTGCCTACCGCATACAAATGGGTGTTTGGATATTTGGTGGAGCAGGCATGGTAGCCATTTTAATTGCGTGGATTACGGTGAGCTATCAGTCCATCAAAGCCGCTACCAGCGACCCGGTGAAGTCGTTGCGGTATGAATAAATTCATTAACGATAATGAGAGCAACCCATAAAAGGTTGCTTTTTTCTTTTAATGGAAAACTGTACTTTAAAGCGTTAACCTTAATCATAGCTTCATGACTTCGTTTAAAACCTCACGCAGAAAGTTTATTCAGCAGGCAGGCCTTGCGGCCGCAGCGTTTACCATAGTGCCCCGCCACGTGCTGGGCGGCAAAGGATTTTTAGCTCCCAGCGATACCCTGTCGGTAGCGGGTATAGGCGTAGGTGGCCAGGGCGGTGGCGATATCAATGGAATTTTTGGTACCAACAAGGCCGTGATCTCCTTTTTGTGCGATGTGGATGACCGCAGGGCGGCCAATGCCATCAAGAATTTCCCAAAAGCCAAATACTACAAGGATTTCCGCGAGATGCTCGATAAGGAGCATAAAAGCATTGATGCCGTTTCGGTTTCCACACCCGATCATAACCATGCCGTGCAGGCCATGGCGGCCATGCAGTTGGGCAAGCACGTGTACGTGCAAAAGCCGTTAACCCACGATATTTATGAAGCGCGCATGCTCACCGAGGCTGCGAAGAAATACAGGGTAGTAACCCAAATGGGCAACCAGGGCGCATCGGGTGATGGCGTGCGTCAGTTGGTGGAATGGTACCAGGCCGGACTGATTGGCGAGGTGCACACCGTGTATTGCTGGACGAACCGCCCCGTGTGGCCGCAAGGCATTCCCTGGCCGGCACAAAAGGCAGAAGTGCCCAAAGAACTCGATTGGGATCTGTGGCTCGGCACCGCACCCTATAAAGATTACATTGAAAAGCTGGTGCCCTTTAACTGGCGCGGCTGGTGGGATTACGGTACCGGTGCCCTGGGCGATATGGCGTGTCACATTGTCGAGCCGCCCTTCCGTGTGCTGGAATTAGGTTACCCGATTGATGTACAGGCCAGCGTGGGCAGCGTGTATGTGGATGAATTCCGCAGGGGATATTTCCCGGAGAGTTGCCCGCCTTCGTCACACATTGTGATGACCTTCCCTGAGCGTGGAACCAAACCGAAAGTAAAAGTGCATTGGATGGATGGAGGCATCCAGCCGGAGCGCCCGGAAGAGTTGGGCCCGAATGAACAATTCGGTGATGGCGGCAATGGCGCGTTGTTTATCGGCACAAAAGGTAAGATGATGTGCGGCACGTACGGCATACTGCCCAAGTTACTGCCTACCTCAAGAACGGAGGAAGTAAATGTTCCGCAAACCTTAAAGCGTGTACCGAATGGTGACCGTGGGCATTATGCCAACTGGGTTGAAGGTTGTTTGGCCGGGTATGGCAAAACCGAGTTAAGTTCTCCGTTTGAAATAGCAGGACCGCTTACCGAAATGGTATTGATGGGCAACCTGGCCATTCGCAGTCATGATATCCGCATTCCAAGAAAAGATAATCCGAATCAATTCACCTATCCGGGTAGAGACATTAAACTGTTGTGGGATGGTGTGAACATGAAGATCACCAACTTTGAGGAAGCCAATCAGTTTGTGAAGCGCGAGTATCGGGCGGGCTGGAAGTTGTAACTTGCGAAATGTTTTTTCAGGATAAAGTTGTTTGGATAACCGGTGCCTCATCGGGTATCGGTGAGTCGTTGGCGTATGCGTTTGCCAGGCAAGGGGCAAAGCTTGTCTTGTCGGCCAGAAGGGTAGAGGAGTTGCAGCGTGTAAAAGCAGCGTGCAACATACCGGATGAAAAGGTGTTGATTTTACCGCTTGATGTTTCGGATACAGAAACCATTCCGGCACAAGCCAAAGCCGTATACGATCAGTTTGGCCAGGTAGATATTCTGATCAACAACGCTGGCGTTAGCCACTGGACGAAAATAAAAGACTTGTCGCTGGAGGTGATTCATAAAATTTTCAACGTGAATTTTTTTGGAGGCATTGCGCTTACAAAAGCTGTACTGCCAAAGATGTTGGAAAGCAAACGCGGACACATTGTGGTGATCTCAAGTGTGTTGGGTAAGATGGTGGTGCAGAAACAAGCGGCCTACAATGCGAGCAAACATGCGTTGCAGGGATTTTATGATACCCTGCGGCTGGAGGTGGCTGCGGATGGCGTAAACGTGTTGTTGGTTTGTCCGGGATTTGTACGCACCAACGTAGCGAAGAACTCGCTGAATAAAGATGGCGTGGCCATCAACCAGGATAATGATAAAATTGCCAAAGGCCTCGACCCCGATTATGTAGCTGAAGAAATACTAAAAGCCATTGAAAAGAATAAGGATGAAATCATTCTCGCGGGTAGACCTGAGAAGTCGGCTATATTATTAAAACGACTGGCACCCGGACTATTTTCGAAAATGATGCGCAAGCGTAAACTGCTGTAAGAAATGAATTTGCTGGAGTTGGTAGAGAAGTTGCAGGAGCGATTGAAACACGAATTGCCGGGGGCGAAAGCGCATGAGGTGTTGCGTGCAACACCGGTTGGCACCGTTCTTCCCAAGTTCGAACACAAAGTACCCCCCAAGCCCGGCAGTGTTTTAATACTGCTGTACCCCGAATCAAACGAAATCTATTTCCCGTTAATTAAACGCCCCGATTATTTGGGTGCACACAGCGGTCAGGTGAGTTTGCCGGGTGGCAAAGCCGAAGCCGGAGAGACCGTATTTGACACCGCCTTGCGCGAAGCACAAGAGGAGATTGGTATTCATCCTTCACGTGTAAAAGTGTTGGGCACGTTGAGTGATTTTTTTGTAGTACCCAGCAATTTTATGGTTACGCCTGTTATTGGTGTGGCAGAAGGAAAGCCCGAATGGATTCCGGATCAGCATGAAGTCGCACGCGTACTGCATGGAAGCATCGCACACATTGTTCAAGACGATGCCATCTTAATAAAAGAAATTATGGCAGCCGGCCGCTACAAAATGCTGGCGCCACACTTTGAAATAGAAGGGGAGGTGGTGTGGGGTGCTACGGCAATGATGTTGAATGAGTTGCGGCAAGTCGTTCAAGAACTCTATGTAAAAAAATAGGCCACCTGTCGGTGACCTATTTTTATTAAAGCCCTTTGTTGTTTTAGTTACCGGTATAGGTATCCCAATTCAATTCAGCTTGTGGAACAGGAAACTGTGTAAAAATTGTTCCCAGGTCATAGCTGGTTGGGATTTCATCAAGTTTGTCGTATCGTCTGGCATCGATCCAACGATGTCCCCAAGGCTCTGCCCACAGTGAGTATCTACGCTGATAGAGAATTTCATCAATCAATTCATCTAATGAGGTGCCTCCACCATATGGACCAATATCAGCTGCGTCACGGATAATGTCAATGGCCTCAACAGCCAGTGTAGGCTGGTTCAATTGAGCGTGGGCTTCAGCTTTTATCAAAATGAGTTCCTCATTTCTGATAAACGGTATAGCTGCTGTATTGCTTGCCCAGCGCTTATCCTGATGCGTACCAACAAGGGGAGTAGCATCCGTTGTGATCGTCACGGGAGTAGTCCGTTCAAAGAACTTATTCTCAACGCGTAAGTCGCCTGGTGTGGCGTCATCAATCATGGATGGATGAACAACAATGATGGTGTTGATGTTGGCATCCAGAACGTAGAACAACGGATTAAATGCATCCGGAGGTGCGCCATAGGTATGGGCAGGTCCAGCTTGCAAGTTTCCATCCAGATCCATAAACGAATCATCCAAGGCATCAAGTGCACCTTGCCAGTCTTCTCTGTAAACAGCAAGGCGTGCAGCAATTGCCCGGTTAACCTGCTTTAAGCCATCAATGGTGTTGAATCCGGCCCAACCGGAAGTTAATGTAAAAGGTAATGTAGTACCAGCTGCATTAAGATCGGCATAGCCTTCAGTCAACAAGGTATTGATAAAGGTCAGCGCCTGATCATAGGATACAAATGGTCCCGGGTTAAACGGATCCTTAACATCTATGCGTATACCATTTTGGTAGAGCCAATTAGCAGGAATCATAAATTGATACGCCTTAATGGTTTTGGCAAATCCTGACACAGCTTTCTTCTCCTGTTCATTGAGAAAAATCGTATTTTGTGCTGCATCAATCAAAACATCCGCTTGCTTGATTGCCTGGTACGGAACAGCGTAAGAACCACCACCTGTAGTGCCAAATCCAAAGTATGCGGCATCCGGCACACGACCAGCTTGGCCTAACCAGTCTGTTTGGAAACGTGGATCTGAGCCATTCAAATACCATACTTCGCGACCAAAGGTATTCCATGCTTGCGAAATATTGGTTACGTATCCACGGTGCCGTGATTCCAGCCCCGTAACCAAAAACTGAATTTGCCTACGTGACGCGTTATTGGCAACGCTGCTCACGTTGGGGTTATTGGGGTCAATCAACTCATCAACCTGAAAGGGGTTACAAGCTGCTGCAAATGCCAATAATCCAAAAAGATATTTTTTTAAATTGTTCATATGCATGTGAATTAAAAATCAATTTGTATATGGAAAAATAAGCGCCTTGTAGTAGGATATGGAGCAATGTCAACGTTGTTAGCCAAAGGCTGTGCACCAAATGTTGATGTCTCTGGATCATACCCTTCATAATCCGTTATCATAAACAGGTTATTACCTGAGAATCCTACACGGGCACGTTGAATTACATTTCCGAACCATTTTGAGGTTACTTCAGCGGGCACATTGTAGTACAATCCAATTTCTCTTACCTTCAAGAAAGTGGCATCCTGTACCCAACGACCTGCGTTATTGTACGGTGCAGGAGGTCTTTGGCGTCCATTGGGTGTTCCATCACCGTCATCATCATCAAACCATCCGTTGGTTGTTCCGCCACCATCTGTGAGGAAGCTTGACAAGTTTATGTTGTCTCCACCTTTTCTATACTCCATCAGGAAGTTAAGTTCGAAGTTTTTGAAAAGCGTTAATGAGTTATACCACGATGAGGTCCAATCTGGTTGAGCATCGCCCCATACCGTAAATACACCTGGTGATATGGCTGGTGTTCCAACAATGGTAGTTGGGGATATCCCTTCCTGAACAAGGAATGTTCCAAGTCCAGTACCAAATGCACCAGTTAGATACGAAGGTATTCCTAGCCTGGTGGTTTCTACTTCATTCTTCCACCACAGCAATCTTGAGAACCACCTGATGTTCGAATTATCAAGCACGTTTCCTGAAATACCAAGCTCTATACCTTTATTTTGAAGTTCGGCTTCGTTGCTAAGTGTTGATGTAACTCCAGTAGAAGGTGAAAGGTTTAGAAGTTGGAGATTGTCAATTGTGTTTTTGATATAATACGTTGCTTCTAAAGAAATTCTATTATTTAGAAAACCAGCATCAATACCGAATTCTATTTCTTCTGCTCTTTCAGGTACAATCTGAAGGTTTCCGATTGATGTTCCAACTACCGATCCCAAACCGCCTCCAATATTCGTTCCGCCAAGAGGAGTAAAGGTAGCCCCAAACGGAACCGGACCTGCTGTCTGACCATATGCAACGCGTGGTTTAAGAGAAGATACAGCATCTACTGTCCAGAAATCGAAGTTGGCCACGTTTACAGCAAGTGATGCTTTAGGAAAAGCAAAGAATTTATTAGCATCACCGTTGGTATTTGATTTATCCCAGCGTACACCAACCGTTCCTATGATTTTGTCTTCAAAGTTTAATTCCTGCTGAAAAAATATACCAACATCTTGTTGGGTACTTGCAAATTGAGATTCAATTTCCTGTACCGTTGCCTGCTTCAGGTTGCTTTGTCCCGGAGCAAGGCCTCTGCCACGATTAAATATAGACTCGTTTCTGAAATCCAATCGAGCAAACCCAGCTTGGGTATTCATATTAATGCGGCTTAGATTCCAATTATAGACCAAAGCAGTTTGGAAGTTGGTATTCAAACTTTCTTGCCGTCCAATTAATACATCGCCTGGATTTGCCTGTCCACGTTGAAACTGCAGATCATCTGGTAAGTAGATAATTGTAGAGTTTTGCAGATAATCCAATCCTCCATTTACTCGAAGCTTTAATTGCGAAGTAGCTGTGTTTAGTAAATTAGCATCTAAAGAAAAAGACTGGACAAAACGATTTACCAAGGAATTATTGATTGCCTTATCGGTAACAGCTACTGGGTTTTCAGCAAAGTAAGGGTTATCCGGATAAACACCTTCAACCGGTCTGAGATCAAAATAATTTGGAACATAAGCAATATTATAACCTATACTGGCACCGGAATTATTCTGGTTACCGGTAAATCCTCTGTCTGTATCAGTGCGGATATAGTTAGAGTTAACTGATAAATTAATATTTTTAGTCAGTTTGTGATCAATATTTGCACGTATAGATTGTCTTTGAAAGCCTGTTCTTCTAACAATACCCTCTTCATCAGTTAATGAGCCTGAAATAAAGAACTTTGTTTTTTCATCTCCACCTCTTAAACTTAAACGCGTGTTGCTTAGTAAAGCTGTATTATTATAGAAGAAATCTTCATAATCAACAAAGGTACCAGATGCAACCGCATCATTGTAACGTTGCAACTCTAAAGGTCTACGTGCAGCGGGGAAGAAGAAATTAATTTTATCCTCACTCCAATCGTCAACTCCCAAGAGTTTCAAGGGGGTTCCAATTCCAATATCTTGACCAAAGCTAATAACCGTTTTACCGGCTTGTCCTTTTTTGGTTGTGATAACAATAACCCCCGCATTTGCCCTTGTTCCATAGATAGCAGCAGCGGAAGGACCTTTCAGAATTTCCATGCTCTCAATGTCGTTGGGGTTAAGATCGGCAAGTCTATTTGCACCATCATCCTGATTGGAAGCACCCGCTCCCGTAACGGTAGCTCTTCCAGTACGTTGAAATGAGTTATTGAAATAAACACCATCAACGATTATTAGTGGTACTGGTGCAGTATTAATGCTTGATAGACCACGCAATTGAATGGAGAGACCTCCCCCCGGTGCGCCAGAATTCATTCTGATGTTAGCTCCCGCAATTCTGCCATAAAGCGCTCCGTCAGCTGTTTGGATTTGTGTTGTTCCGGTAATATCCTTTGCTGACACAGTTGTAACGGCATTGGCCAGGTTGGAACGCTTAATGGATGAGGCCAAACCTGTAATTACGACCTCCTCCAAACTTGTGTAATCTTCCTCCAGGTTAACAGTAACACTGGAGTTAGATGCACTCACACCCGTTTCCATTGTACGGTACCCGATGAAGGAGAAAACCAATGTTGCAGTTTCAGCATTCACCTGAAGGGAGAAATTCCCTTCGGCATCAGTAACTGTTCCAAGTGTGGTACCCTTAACAGTAACGTTTACACCAGGCATGGAATCACCGGTGCGGGCATCCTTTACAGACCCGCTGGCCGTGAACCCCTGTGCCATAATTTCCCCGGATGCAATAAGCAGCATACCGAGGAGAAAATTCCTCAAGTAAAATTTTAGCATAGAGTTTTTATTTGGTTAATAATACACCAAGCTAAAGAAAAATTTGAGATAGGTTATTAGAATTCGATTAGAAAATGAAAGAGGAAAATTGACCATAAAAGGGTACTTGTTCAATTCTGGACACTTGAGAAAGCCGTGTGCTAAACGGAGCAACAACCACTAAAGTTTTAAAAAATGAAGGAAAGAATTGTTGTGCTCCCTTAAGTTTAAATAAGGAAACAAATCATCCCACCTTCGTTGCAAACGCCTCCAACTTTCCGATCTCCTGATCAATCATCCACAACCCAACACCTTCTTCACCAATCAGGTCAAACAGTTCAACGGCCCTGCGGGCAATGGTTTCTTCTTCGCGTTGCTCCATCACATACCATTGTAAAAAGTTAAAGGTGGCGAAGTCTTTTGATTGAAAGCAATGATCCACAATGCTGTTGATGGAGCGGGTTACATCCAGTTCATGATTCAACACGGTTTCAAAAACTTCACGAAGTGATTTGAAGGTGTGTTTGATGCCGGTGATTTCCGGTTGTAGTGCATGACCACCTGCTGTGTTTACATAATGGATCAGCTTGAGCATGTGCATGCGTTCTTCTTCGGAATGTTTGTACAGAAACTGGGCTGATGTTTCATAACCTTTTGTCTCACACCAGGAAGCCATCGACAGGTAGGCGGCTGATGATTTGCCTTCCAGGACAATTTGGTTATTCAATAGGTCCTCGGTTTCCTTGGAGAGTGAGCGGGAAGGGGTGACGATCTGCTGTTTCATGGTTTTGAAATTTATGAAGGGATCAGATTACTTATCGTATGTAAGCTTATCTGATCCCTTCGTATTGAATTAAAAAAAACTAGCGTCTTCTTTTTGCTTTGCTGCCGCTCTTTTTCTTGGCTGCTTTCCTGGTCACTTTTTTGGCAACTTTCTTCGCGCCTTTTCTTACCACTTTTTTAGAAGCTTTTTTCGCGACCTTCTTTTTAGGAGTCACCTTTTTAGTGACCTTCTTCTTGGTGGTGGCCTTTTTAGTTACCTTTTTCTTCGCAGCAACTTTTTTAGTGGCTTTCTTTTTCGTTGCCGCCTTCTTCACTTTCCTGGCGGCTTTCTTTTGGGTTGCAGTTGGTTTTGCTTTAGCTGGTGATTTTTTAGCTGAAGCTTTCTTCGCAGCAGGTTTAGCGCTTGCTTTCTTCGCGCTGATCTGCTTAGCCATCAGGTTAAGCGCTGAACCAGCCTTGAACCATTCAATTTGTCCGGCATTGTAGGTGTGATTTACCTTAATGGTATCACTGCTTCCGTCTTTGTGTTTCAATACCAGTGTTAACTGCTTGTCAGGAGCAAATGAAGTCAGGTCAACAATATCAATGGTGTCGTCTTCCTGAATCTTGTCGTAGTCTGCTTCGTTGGCAAACGTTACAGCCAACATGCCTTGCTTCTTCAAATTGGTCTCGTGGATACGGGCAAAGGATTTTACCAGGATTACTCGAATGCCAAGGTGGCGTGGCTGCATGGCGGCATGCTCACGTGATGAACCTTCACCATAATTATGATCACCCACCACAATAGTTGGTACGCCTGCGGCTTTATAGGCGCGCTGGGTAGCAGGTACCGGACCGTATTCACCGGTAAGTTGATTTTTAACGTTATCGGTTTTCTCGTTGAAGTAGTTTACTGCACCGGTAAGCGTGTTGTTGGCGATGTTATCCAGGTGACCACGGAAACGCAACCATGGACCAGCCATCGAGATATGATCGGTGGTACACTTTCCTTTTGCCTTGATCAACAACTTCATGCCGGTTAGATTCTTGCCATCCCAAGCCTTGAATGGTGACAGGGCCTGCAAGCGGGTTGAATCTTTGGCAATCCGTACTTCAACCTTGCTGCCGTCTTTAGCCGGTTCAATGTAGCCGGCATCTTCCACATCAAAACCTTGTGGTGGAAACTCAACGCCTTTGGGTTCATCCAATTTAACCTGCTGTCCTTCTTCGTTGGTGAGCGTGTCGGTGAGCGGATTGAATGTAAGATCACCGGCAATGGCAAACGCGGTAGTAATTTCCGGAGACGCAACAAACGCATGCGTATTCGGATTACCATCGTTACGCTTGGCAAAGTTCCGGTTGAAAGAAGTGATAATTGAATTCTTTCTGTTCGGATCGTTGGTATGGCGTGCCCACTGACCGATACACGGTCCGCATGCATTGGCCAATACCACACCGCCCATTTTCTCAAATACACCCAGGTACCCATCGCGTTCTACTGTGTAGCGCACTTGTTCCGAACCTGGGGTAATGGTGAACTCTGCTTTAGCTTTTAGTTTTTTATCAACAGCTTGTTTTGCAAGTGACGCTGATCGGGTAATGTCTTCATACGAAGAGTTGGTACAGGAGCCGATCAAACCAACTTCCAGTTCCTGTGGCCAGCCGTTTTTCTTTACTTCTTCAGCGAATTTTGAAATCGGAATGGCGCGGTCTGGTGTAAACGGTCCGTTTACATGTGGCTCTAATGTTGAAAGATCAATTTCAATTACCTGATCAAAATATTTTTCGGGATTGGCATAAACTTCTGCATCACCGGTTAAATGTTCCTTAACCGAGTTGGCCAGGTCGGCCACTTCTTTGCGACCGGTTCCGCGCAGGTATTCGGCCATCTTCTCATCATACCCAAAGGTTGATGTGGTAGCACCAATCTCAGCGCCCATGTTACAGATGGTACCTTTACCTGTACACGATAAAGTAAGAGCACCCGGTCCGAAATATTCTACAATCGCTCCGGTACCACCTTTAACGGTTAGGATACCCGCAACTTTCAAGATCACATCTTTCGCGGAGGTCCAGCCACTAAGCTTGCCGGTAAGTTTTACACCGATCAGCTTGGGCCACTTTAATTCCCACGGCATTCCGGCCATCACATCTACGGCATCTGCTCCACCTACACCAATCGCTACCATGCCCAGTCCACCGGCATTTACCGTGTGTGAGTCGGTACCGATCATCATGCCTCCAGGGAAGCCGTAGTTTTCAAGCACCACCTGGTGGATGATACCGGCACCGGGCTTCCAAAAGCCAATGCCGAATTTATTGGAAACCGATTCGAGGAAGTTAAACACTTCACCGCTGGCGGTTAATGATTCTTTTAAATCCTGTGCTGCGCCATTCTTGGCTAAGATTAGGTGATCGCAATGAACCGTTGAAGGCACGCGTACCTTGGGTATTCCGGCCGACATGAATTGAAGCAGGGCCATTTGCGCGGTAGCATCCTGCATAGCCACCCGATCGGGTGAGAAATTCACATATGATTTACCGCGTTGAAAGTTTTCAACTGGCTGATCATCGTGCAGGTGACTGTAAAGGATTTTTTCAGAAAGGGTGAGGGGTTTTCCAACAGCTTTACGGGCTTTGGCGATGCGGCCGGGCATTGCCTTGTAAACGGCCTTAATCATGTCTAAATCAAAAACCATAGGTATCAAATTTAAGAGTGCTAAACTACAAATTATTTGGTTTTTAGTACGGTTTTGAGGGGTTTGAAACGACTAAAATCCACCTGTTAAACAATTATAATTCACTGCCTGTTCATGTAGCGGCATGAAAGTAGTTGTTATTGGCGCAGGCGTGGCAGGATTAGCAACAGCCAACCGGTTAAAGGCTTTGGGGTTGGATGTACAGGTGTTGGAAGCCAACGCTTACCCCGGAGGTAAGCTAACGGCTTTTGAGCAATCCGGATACCGGTTTGATGCCGGTCCTTCTTTGTTTACCATGCCGGATTTTCTGGATGATGTATTTCGGTTCTGTAAAAAAGATCCACGCGATTACTACACGTACCAAAAGCTGGATGTGGCATGTCACTATTTCTATGATGACGGAACCTTTCTATGTGGATACGCGGATGCTTCAAACTTCGCCTATGAGGTAGAAAAGAAGCTTGGTGTTTCAAAGGATTTGGTAGTCCGGTACTTGAATGATTCGGCCAGGCTTTACGAAACTACCGGCAGGATTTTTCTGGAGCAACCGCTTAACCGGTTAGCAACGTGGCTTTCCAAACCGGTTATGAAAGCCCTGACCTACATCCCCCGAATGGGGTTGTTTCAAACGCTGAATGGATTTAATGAAGCCAGGCTGGCGCACCCCAAACTGATTCAGTTATTCAATCGATATGCTACCTACAATGGCTCCGATCCGTATCGGGCACCGGGTATTCTAAGCACCATTCCGAATCTTGAATTTAACGTGGGTACGTTTTTGCCCGAAGGTGGCATGCATGCCATCACGAATGCGTTGGTAAAATTGGCCACTGATCAAGGCGTAACGATTCAATACCATACACCGGTTGAGGAGATACTGGTAAAAGAGAATCAGGTTTATGGTGTCCGAACCACTGATGAAATAATACAAGCCGATTTGGTGGTAAGCAATATGGATGTGTACTACACCTATCGGAAACTATTACCAACCCAACCTGCACCCGAGCGTAAACTCAGGCAGGAGCGTTCAAGTTCAGCGCTGATATTTTATTGGGGAATTAAACATACATTTCCTCAACTCGATTTGCATAATATTTTCTTCAGCGCAGATTACCGTAAAGAGTTTGATACCATTTTTAAAGAGAAAACCATTTCGGAAGACCCAACGGTTTACATCAACATAACTTCCAAATATGTAAAGACGGATGCGCCTGAAGGTTGCGAAAACTGGTTTGTGATGATCAATGTTCCGCCTGATGAAGGTCAGGATTGGGATAGCCTGATCAGCGAGGCCCGCGTGAATATAAAGCGAAAACTTAGCCGTATGCTGAATGCGGATGTCAATTCATTAATCGAAACTGAATCCATACTGGATCCGAGGTTGATTCAATCCAGAACACAATCGTTTCAGGGTTCGCTTTACGGAACCAGTTCCAATAGTCGGTATGCTGCCTTTTTACGCCACCCTAATGATTCCGTCATAAAGAACCTCTACTTCTGTGGTGGCAGTGTACATCCGGGGGGAGGCATTCCGCTTTGCCTGCAATCGGCCCGAATTGTGGCCAATCATATCGAAAACACTTTGCGCTAAGGGTTGTTTTATAAAACATGATAGCACGGGTTTACCAGGGTCTGCACCAAATAGTTCAATCGTATTCGCTTTCAATACTCGTGTTGATGCATGTGGTAGGCATTGTTGGGTTGCTTTCACCGTATCAGGAAATTTTCAGACTGTTAACACCCGTTAACCTGATGGTGAGCGCGTTATTGTTGAGCTTAAATCATTCCGATCGGTCGACCCGGTTTGTGTGGGCATCAGCACTCATATTTTCGTTTGGATTTATGGTTGAACTGGTGGGGGTGCATACGGGTATCATCTTTGGAGAATATCGTTATGGAGCCACCCTTGGACCGAAACTGATGGGTGTGCCTGTAATCATCGGATTAAACTGGTTATTGATTGTATATTGTATTGCCTCCCTGATGGAAGCGATAAAAATTCCAACCTGGCTTAAAGTGGTTTCCGGTTCTGTACTGGCTGTGCTTATCGATATGTTGATTGAACCGGTAGCGATGAAATATGATTTCTGGACGTGGAGTAAGTATACTGTTCCCTTACAGAACTACATCGGCTGGTTTATTACCTCCATGATCATGTTTTCAATTCTGTATCTGTTTAAAGTTAAAACCGAAAACAGAATTGCGTTGGGTTATTACTTTATTCAACTATTCTTCTTTTTGATTTTATTTCTTCTGATCTGATTAATTATTGAATCAGAAAATTTAACCATGTCATTGCGAGGAATAGGGAGGGAAGTGAGTAGGCTGACGAAGCAATCTCATCCAATACTATGGTTTTGAGTTATAAAATGGTCGCATAAAAAAAACCGACTGAAATGTCGGTTTTATTTTTAGATCACTAAGGAAAATTATTTTGCGTTGATATAATTCAGGAACTCACGCTTGATATTCTCATCATTAAATTTTCCTGAAAAATGTGCCGTTCCGGTTTTGCTGTTGGTGTCACCCACACCACGCGAAGCTACACACAAGTGAGTGGCATCAATCACTACTGCCACATCATCGGTATGCAATACACGTTGAAGTTCTTTCGCGATTTGTACGGTCAACCGTTCCTGCACCTGCGGTCGCTTGGAAAAATACTGAACAATGCGATTGATTTTGGATAAGCCAATTACCTTCCCGCTGGAAAAATAGGCCACATGTGCTTTGCCAAAAATGGGCACGAAGTGGTGCTCGCAATGGGAGTAGAACGTAATATCCTTCTCAACCAGCATCTGGTCATACTTGTACTTATTTTCAAACAATCGTGCATGCGGCCTGTTTTTGGGATTCAGACCGCTGAACACTTCCTTCACGTACATCTTGGCTACACGCTTGGGCGTTCCGTTCAGGCTGTCGTCTGTCAGGTCGAGCCCAAGTATGGTCATGATTTCACGAAAGTGCTTTTCAATGCGCACAATCTTTTCGTCATCATCCAGCTCAAAGGCATCGGGGCGGAGTGGCGTGTTGTATGAGGATGCAGCGTGGTCATCGCCCAACTCATCCGCATCGTTAAGAGGCCGGATATTCAACATAATTTCTTTCTGTCTCATACAGGGTAATTTTTAAATCAAGGGACGAGTCTATCTTATCACGCAAAATCTTCCAGATGACAACAGCGATGTTTTCAGCCGTGGGATTAAGGCTTTTAAAATATTCGGTATCTAAGTTAAGGTTTTTGTGGTCAAATTTTGAAGTAACGTGCTCACGAATCAGGTCGCTCAACACCTTCATATCGAATACATAACCCGTTTCCGGGTCAGGTGTTCCGGTTAGCGTGACTATTATCTCGTAATTATGACCATGGTAGTTCGGGTTGCTGCATTTGCCGAAAACGCGGGCATTCTCCTCATCACTCCAGGCAGGGTTAAACAGCCGGTGGGCTGCGTTGAAGTGCTCCTTACGCGATACTTTTACCTTCATTTGAACAATTGATAAACACGGATTAATGTAAAAGGTTCTTGATTTACCTGATCCGCACGAAAATACTTATTTCTATTGGCCTTCAGGTAACAAACGGTTGCATAACTGATATTTTACTCGAACCCCGGATATTGTCCTGCGTTTTTGTTTTCTTTGAATCTCTATGGATTTTAACGGAATCAAAGCGAAAATTGAGCAATATAAAGCTGAAAACAAGAAGGTCTTTACCAGTTCCTCGTTTCAATCGCACAGCCTGGTGTTGCTTCATATCCTGAGCCGGATTGATCAGTCCATTCCGGTTTACTTCATCAACACCGGTTATCACTTTCCGGAGACTATCCGCTTTCGGGATGAGGTTACCGAACTGTTCGGACTCAATACCATCGACCTGCAGTCGGAGGTACCCAAATACATGCAACGCGACAGTGAAGGCAGGCTGCTGTTTGCCTCCGATCCGGATCATTGTTGCTACTTAAACAAAACCCAACCGATGGATGGGGTACTGCGTACCCATGATGTGTGGATCAATGGTGTTCGTGCCGACCAAAGTGCTGTACGTGCGGCCATGAAAATAGAGCAACCGGCTCCTCATGGTGCCATCCGTTTTCATCCCATGCTGGATTGGTCTGCCAAAATGATATGGGAATATCAGAAAGAGTTTAAGTTACCCAAGCATCCGTTGGAAGAGAAAGGTTATGTAAGCATTGGCTGTGAACCCTGTACCCGCAGGCTCGATCCTGCCATGCAAGAACGTGAAGCACGTTGGTACGGATTGAAGAAAGTGGAGTGTGGATTACACACCGAGTTGGTATCGAAATAAAATTAGAGAGAACTACCCATAAGATGAATATACTGATAACTGGTGGAGCAGGATATATCGGAACGGAACTTACCCGCATTCTTGCACAGGATAAGGCTGTAGATAAAATCGTTGTCTACGATAATCTTAGCCGACAAAACTATAACCTGTTTCTGGGTTCGAAATTTCAGGGTCAGGAGAAAGTTCAATTCATCAAAGGTGAGTTGTTGGATTCACGCAATCTTAAAAAAGCATTAAAAGATATTGATGTGGTGTATCACCTGGCCGCGCGTGTAACCACACCGTTTGCCAATGCGGATGCACATTTGTATGAGCAGATCAACCATTGGGGCACTGCCGAGTTGGTGTATGCCGTTGAAGAAAGCAAGGTGAAGAAATTTATCTACGCCAGCAGTGTTGGGGTGTATGGTTCATCTGAGCAGGCGCTGGATGAACAATCTGCACCAAATCCAAAGACCTTTTATGCCATTTCAAAGCTCAGGGGAGAAGAGCACGTGAGGCGCTTACTACCCAAAATGGATACCTACATCTTCCGTTGCGGTAATGTGTATGGCTATAGTCCGAGTATGCGCTTTGATGCGGTCATCAATAAATTTGTATTTGAAGCAAACTTTGAAAAGCGCATTACCATACATGGTGATGGCGAACAAGCACGAACCTTTATTCATATTGATTTGATTGCACGTGCGCTTGCCAATGTGCTGACTAAAAATCTGGCAGGGGGGACTTACAACCTCGTTGAGCGTACATTAAAAGTAATGGACATTGTTGATGAGTTGAAGCAACTTATGCCGGAGCTGGAATTTATCCTGATTAATCAACACATGAAATTAAATCAGCTTGTGATTAAAGCAAATGATTCAATCAATAAGCAACTCGATATAAATAACCCAAGAAGCCTGAAGGAAGAACTTCAGGAATTTGTATCTCGCCTTTCTTTCTGATATTAGAAATCGCTGATCTGTGTCAGGTCGTGGAAATTAAATACGCCCAGGTTTAAGCCCAACGTTATTTCATGTGAGGTGAAACGTGTACCCACCGAATTGTTGGTAGGCATTTCAAACACATAGCCAAACCTCAGCTCATTGATTTTCATTTGGGCTAAAAACCCGTAGGTATTGAAATTTCGGGTGAGCACGCCAACGGCATAGCGTTCATCAATGTTAAATTGAAAATTAAGATCTGTGGAGAGCGGGGAACCGCTCACGGCTCGCAGTAAAACTGCTGGTTTTAATTTTACTCTGTCAGAGAGCAGGAAAACATAGGAGGCGAATCCGTAAAAGTGTTGCGTGTATAACGAAGTGGTTACCTCTTCAAAGGTTTCCTCCACGTTCAGAATTCGAGGGACAGATAACCCAAGGAATAATTTATCCGTCCGGAAAATGGCACCGGCTCCAAAGGATGGCTTAATGGTATTTAAATTTGTGAATGCCGGATCACCGGGGTCTGCGATATTCAACTCGCTGTTATCGCTTCTGAAATTCATAAAGCCGGCCTGCAGACCAAAGGATATATACCGGTAATCATCAAAGCGAACTTTGTATGAGTACGTAGCCTGAACAAACGTATTTGTGTTTTCCCCAACTTTATCTTGTGAGATAATCAAACCGGCCCCCATACGGTTATCAAACAAACTGGTATGTCCGGTTGCAGAAATAGTGGTTGGGCTTCCATCAAACCCGGCCCATTGTTTCCGGTAGCCAACCATCAGGTTCATAGATTTGTTCATACCACCGTAAGCAGGGTTGATCAGGAACGGGTTATTCAGGTATTGTGAATACAAGGGGTCAACCTGTCCTTGAACAGAAGTGGAAAGAAGGGCACACGCGGCAACAAGGGTAAAAACTATTCGCATGCAAGTTGGGGGTTAGAGTCTTTTTAGTTTTAATTACAAGATTAAAGATACAATGCCGGGCGATATGGCGGAAGTAAGTTCAAAAATATAAGATCACATATGCATGTTATAGAGATAGTCATAATCCTGCTGGCAGTTGTTACAGCTTTAGCTGAAATAACCGATAAGGTACGGATTCCGTACCCGATTTTATTGGTTTTGGCTGGTCTTGCCATTGGTTTTGTTCCCGGCTTACCCAGGCTGGATCTGGATCCGGATATAATTTTTCTACTTTTTCTGCCACCCATGCTATATGCCGATGCGTGGTACACTTCCTGGCCCGACTTCAAAGCAGCAAGGAGACCGATCTCCTTACTGGCTATTGGCTGCGTGATTTTTACTACCTGTGCCATCGCCTGGGTAGCGCAAGCCTTCATTCCGGGAATAGGTTGGCCGGAAGCGTTTGTGCTTGGCGCGATTATCTCGCCCACGGATACTTTGGCGGCAACGGCTGCGACCCAGGGGTTGAATGTGCCCAAGCGCGTGATAACAGTAATTCAAGGTGAAAGCCTGGTGAATGATTCTACCGGGTTAATTGCCTACAGGTTTGCGGTGGCTGCCGTGGTAACCGGTGCATTTAGTTTGGGTGATGCCACCCTGCAATTCTTTGTGGTAGCTGGGGGCGGAATTTTGCTTGGCGTGGGCATCGCGTATGTATTTAAGTGGATCCACCAGATAACCCCCGATAATGCCACCACCGATACAACCCTGACTTTTATTACGCCCTATGTCTGTTATTTGGTTGCCGATCATTTGGGGTTATCCGCTGTGTTGGCAGTTGTGGCATGCGGATTATTATTGAGTAGGAAAGCCAATGAGTTTCTTTCACAGAAGGCGCGGATTCAGACCATCGCCACCTGGGATACGGTAGTGTTTATCATGAACGGCATCATCTTCATCTTAATAGGACTTCAATTGCCGTATGTGTTGGATGCCATACAGAAATTTTCACTAGGTGAATTGATTCGCTATGGATTGATCATAAGTGGTGCAGTTATTCTTATCAGGATCATTTGGGTTTACCCTGGTGCTTATGTGCCACGGTGGTTGAGTAAAGAAATTCGTAAAAAGGAAACGACCACGAACCTTCGCACGGTAACCATTGTCGCATGGTCAGGAATACGCGGTGTGGTATCGCTTGCTGCTGCGATGGCGCTGCCGTTAACCATTGCCAATGATTCACCGTTTCCAAACCGCGAGTTGATTATCTTTTTAACGTTCAGTGTCATCTTCGCCACATTGGTTGTGCAAGGATTAACCCTGCGACCTTTAATTAAGTGGTTGGGACTCAAACCCGATAATCAGGTAGTAAAAGATGAGGAAGAAGCCAGGCTCCGGATTGCATCTGGCTTGATTGAACATATTGAAGAGAATTATTCTCTGATTGGTGATGACCTGCTACCCATTATAAAGAGCAAGTACGAAATCCGAATTCAGCGCATCCGAAAAGACCAGAGCCAAAGAAAGATTGATGACGAAACATTACATGCATTTTTAAACATTCAGCGTGAGTTAATTGCGACCGAAAGAGGAATGGTTTCGACTTTACGTAAGGAGGGAAAAATCAGTGAGGAAGTTTTACGAAAAATCGAATACGAGCTTGATTTGGAGGAGACTAGACTGATTATGGAGCATAGTTAAATCTTAGCAATTGCGTAATGAATATCCTCATCGCTCCTGATAAATTTAAAGGAACCCTTTCCGCAGCCCAGGTTTGCGATGCAATTGATCAGGGATTGTCGAATACCGGATTGAATTTTACTACACGGAAATTCCCACTAGCCGATGGCGGAGAAGGTACACTGGATATTTTTCTTCGACACAAAAATGGGCGGCTTATTGAACTAGAGGTACACGATCCGTTGATGCGAAAAATAAAATCGGGTTATGGCCTGTCAGCTGATGGTGCATTGGCTTTTGTTGAGATGGCTAATGCAAGTGGATTAGGTTTGTTGCGCGCAGAAGAGCGGAATCCGTTGCGGACCACCACTTTCGGAACAGGCGAATTAATTGCGGATGCAGTGAGGAGAGGGGCCAGTCATATTCTACTCAGCATAGGTGGCAGTGCAACAAATGATGCCGCGCTTGGCGCATTGGTAGCCCTGGGTGCGAAAATCACCGACCAATCTGGTGATTTGATTTTTCCAGTTGGTGAATCGCTAAAGCGTATCTGCAACATTGAACGTCAGTCGGTTTTGGATTTACTGGAAGACAAACGTATTACTGCTATCTGTGATGTTGATAATCCGTTTTATGGACGTGAGGGTGCAGCGGTTACTTATGCGCCACAAAAGGGCGCAGATGAAGCTGCGGTTCAGGTGCTGGATGCCGGTTTGCAGCATGTGGCCGATCTCGTGCTTCGTGACCAAGGAATAGATCTGCAACACGTTTATGGATCCGGAGCAGGTGGTGGGTTTGCCGGTGGACTTCATGCCTTTATGGGTGCGGAGTTAAAACGTGGAACGGATGTTATCTTTGAGATTACCAACTTTAATGAAGCCGTTGCCTGGGCGGATGTAGTGATTACAGGAGAGGGAAAACTCGACAATCAAACCTTGCAGGGCAAACTTGTTCATGGTGTTGTAGGAGCAGCGAAAAAATTAGGTAAGCCCGTTTACATAATCTGTGGAGAAAGTCAGCTCACCGCAGATCAGGTTCAATCCCTTAAGGCTACTTCGATCTTTTCACTTACAAGTTATGCAGGAAAGGAAACTGCGATGATTCAACCTGCCAAGACCTTATCAAAAATGACTGAGCTTCAGGTGGCTCAATCCATAAAAAAAGGTGACGGATAAGGTCACCTTTCTTTCTGCAAATATTTCTAACGATTAGCAGTACTCTTCAAACACTTCCAGCAAATGATTGCCGATCATTTGCGCGTTACGCCCTTCAATGTGATGGCGTTCGATGAAGTGAACCAGTTCACCGTCCTTAAATAAGGCAATGGAAGGAGATGATGGTGGATAAGGTAGCGTATACTCGCGTGCCTTTGCTACAGCTTCTTTATCCACACCTGCAAAAACCGTAGCTAACGTATCTGGCTTTTTGGTGGTTTGCTCAATGGCCCAACGAACACCAGGACGGGCTGCACCAGCTGCGCAACCACATACGCTGTTGATCACCAACAACGTTGTTCCTTTATGGTTTTTTAAGTGATTGTCTACGTCCTCAGCGGTTTTGAATTCCGTAAATCCGGCTGTGGTTAAATCAGCCCGCATGGGGGCTACAAGTGGTTCGGGATACATATTTTATATTAGTTATGGATGTATATGATTGATAATTTACTGATTCAACATAGTTACATAAAGCCTAGTTCCAATTTGGCTGCTTCGCTCATCATATCTTGCGAATAGGGTGGATCGAAGGTGATCTCAACTTTTACATCATTAATTCCTTCAATGGCTTTTACCTTTTGCTCCACTTCACCCGGCAACACTTCAGCCGAAGGGCATGACGGTGAGGTCAGTGTCATTAAAATGTACACGTTGTTAATCGGGTATACATTGATCTCATAAATCAATCCCAACTCGTATACATCTACGGGTATTTCCGGGTCGTATACCGATTTGATGGCACTTACAATCTTCGACTTCAAATCGGGTATTTCTACCGTTGCGTTTTCTTTATCGGTTTGTGATTCACTCATGAGCGAACTTCCTGTTTAGTTTTAAAGGCCAGGGCATACAGTTTCATTTGCTTGATCATGGCCGCAAAGCCATTTGAACGCTGGGTGCCAATAAACCGTTCCATCCCGATTTTATTCATAAAGTATAAGTCGGCATTTAAAATGGCATCGGGTGTCTGACCGTTGAAAATTCTTACCAGCAAACTTACCAGTCCTTTCGTTATGGCGGTATTGCTCTCTGCTGAGAAATAGATTTTATCCTGATCGAGGTTTGCCGTAAGCCATACTTTCGATTGGCATCCCTTAACAATATTTTCTTCAGTCTTGTCCGCTTCCTTCATGTCCGGGAGTTTTTGTCCGAGTTCCATGATATAGAATACGGTCATTTCCATATCACCATCCAGCAACGAAAACTCGCTGATAATTTCATCTTGAATGGTATTGATGGACTGCATTACTTAAAGACTGTTAATTCCAGCTTTGAAATTCTTTTTTCGTGTTCAGCAACAAGCCTGATTTCATCTGCCAGTTTAAGAATTGCGCGTGAATTCTCTGCGGTTTGCAATCCTTGCTTTATTAGCTCGGTATTCATCTGCTTGATTTGATCTTTCATTTCGGAAACTTCTCCGACAAGCCGATCTTGCCCACGAACCATTTCTGCCAGTAACTCAATAATTTTTTCTTCGTTTTTCATGGTTAGAACTATTTTGCTGACATGAAGTTAATAATTCTATCAAGTCCCTCCACTAAACTATCAATCTCCTGCTTTGTATTGTAAACAGCAAATGAGGCACGTACGGTTCCTTCAATGCCAAAGTGATCCATTAGCGGTTGCGTACAATGGTGCCCTGTGCGAACAGCCACACCTCGCGCATCAAGCATCTGTCCGATGTCGAAGGGATGAATGCCATCAACCGTAAAGGACAGTACGCTCACTTTGCTTTTTGCGGTGCCAATTAGTTTAACGTCTTTAAGCGCTGACACTTTTTCGGTAGCGTAGGTGAGTAGCTCGTGCTCATAAGCGCCTATGTTCTTTTTTCCAAGCTGATTGATGAATTGGATGGCAAAGTTTAAGGCTATCACATCAGCAATGTTAGGGGTACCCGCCTCAAATTTGTATGGCAGATCGTTGTAGGTTGTTTTTTCAAACGTTACCTCCTTGATCATCTCTCCGCCTCCCTGATACGGTGGCATTTTTTTGAGCAATTCTTTTTTGCCGTACAATATACCTGCACCTGTCGGACCATACATTTTATGGGCAGAGAGGCAATAGAAATCGCAGTTCAATTCCTGAACGTCAATTTCCAGGTGTGCACCTGCTTGTGCGCCATCAATCAATACAACGGCACCTGCTTCGTGAGCAGCATCAATGATTTCTTTAATGGGATTGATCGTACCCAGACTATTGGAAGCATGGTTGACAGATACAATTTTAGTTTTTTCAGACAGGAGTTTTTTAAACAAATCCAAATCCAGTTCTCCGTTTTCAAGAACGGGAATGACTTTTAGTATAGCCTGCTTTTCTTCACACAGCATTTGCCACGGAACGATGTTCGAGTGATGCTCCAGGCCGGATATAATGACTTCATCTCCAGCCTTAATAAAAGCCCTGCCGTATGTAGATGCAACCAGGTTTATCGCTTCCGTAACACCGCGAACGAAAATAACTTCTTGCTCAGAAGCTGCATTGATAAAAGCTTTGGCCGAATGCCGGGTATCTTCAAAAGCTTTGGTGGCTTTTTCTGCCAGGGTATGAATGCCGCGATGTATGTTGGCATTGTAGCCTTTGTAGTAATCAACTAACGCGTTAATTACGCCCAGTGGTTTCTGACTGGTTGCTGCATTATCAAAATAAACCAGTGGCTTACCATTTACCTGTTGGTGAAGCACTGGAAATTGCTCCCGTATTTGTTCAATATTCAAAATACCGGTAACGGGAGCATTCATACGATTAAAAGTTTTTGTGCAGGCGTTCGCTGATCAACGAATCGAAATAATTTTTCAAGGGCTCTGAATTGATTTTATCCAACACTTCTCCAGCGAAGGCATAAAGCATCATGGCACGGGCTGTTATTTTGTCAATGCCGCGTGCCTGTAGGTAGAACATCGCCTCTTCATCCAACTGACCGGTGGTACAACCATGCGAACATTTCACATCATCCGCCCAGATTTCAAGTTGAGGTTTGGTATTTACAGTTGCCTTATCGGAAAGCAGAATGTTTCGGTTTGATTGAAACGCATTTGTTTTTTGCGCATCAGGGCGAACATAGATTTTGCCATTGAAAACACCTTTGGCATTATCATCGATTACGCCTTTGTACAATTCGTTACTGTTGGCGTGCGGCTTTCTATGATCTACTACGGTGTGGTTATCCACTAACGTATCACCTTGTAGGATGTATAACCCATCCATATGTGATTCAATGCCTTCGCCATCCAGTATCAGTTGAAGGTTGTTTCGTATAAGCTTTCCATCCAGCGTAAGCGTAAATGAATTTACCCGACTGTCGCGGGTTTGCCAAATAGAGGTTTGACCGAAATGAAAACGTTTTCCTTTATCGGCTTGCAGACTGAAGAGATTCAATGCTGCATTTTCTTCTACAAATCCCTCGGTAACGATGTTGGAGAAACCAGCTTGATCACCAAAGGTATCTTGTTTTTCAATGACGGTTAAGCTGCTGCTTTTCCCTAATCGAATAATGTTTCGTGTAAACGATTTTACTTCGCCTTTTGAGTTGTCGTGTATATAATGCAACACAACAGGCTTGCTTACGGATGTGTTGGCTTTCACTTCAATTGAAATGCCACTGGTCCAGGCAGCTGTGTTCCATGCAACCAATGCATCCGATTTGTAATCCGCTAGTGTTCCAAAACCATTTTCTGTTCCAGATGTTGCTGTGATCTTCAAATCAGTTTGGTTGTACCGGGAGAGTTCCTCAACAAAAACTCCGTTTACAAAAACAAGGGTGTGTGCATCAACACCGGGAATAGCAAATGATTCGGTGCTTTTCAGTTCGCTTGCACTGTTTTTGGTAGCGAAGTTGAAATTCTTTTCAAGCGTACGGGTTATGGGTGTGAATTTATACTCTTCACTTTTATTGCCGGGTAAGCCGAGTTGTTCCAATACCGCGAATGCTTCAGCTTTTAACCCATCAATGGGTTTTATCGCTGCGAGGATATCCGAAAGTAGGGGAGATGTTTCAATTACTGCACTCATGATTACGCTACGGCTACCTCATCTTTAATCCAGTCGTATCCTTTCGCTTCAAGTTCAAGCGCCAGTTCTTTTGTACCTGACTTCACAATCTTGCCTTTGTACAATACGTGCACAAAATCCGGAACAATGTATTCCAGTAAGCGCTGGTAGTGCGTTACAACAATAATCGCTTTATTCTTGTCGCGTAATTTATTCACCCCATTTGCCACAATACGCAAGGCATCAATATCAAGACCGGAATCCGTTTCGTCAAGAATGGCTAACTTGGGTTCCAGCATGGCCATTTGAAATATTTCGTTGCGCTTTTTCTCGCCACCCGAGAACCCTTCATTCAACGATCGATTTAACAACGACTGATCAATCTCCACCAGCTTCATTTTTTCCTTCATCAGTCCGAGAAATGAAACGGCATCTAAGGGTTGCTGTCCACGCGCTTCACGTACCTGGTTAACAGCCGTTTTCATAAAGTTGATGGTGCTTACGCCCGGTATTTCAACCGGATATTGAAAGGCAAGGAATACACCTTCGCGGGCACGTTCTTCCGGAGCAAGCTCAAGCAAATCTTTGCCTAAGTACTCAACGGTTCCATCGGTAACTTCAAACTCTTCACGGCCAGCCAAAACCGAAGCCAGTGTACTTTTTCCGGAACCATTAGGCCCCATAATGGCGTGAACTTCTCCTGGTTTTACTTCCAGGTTCAAACCATTAAGAATTTGATTGTCTTCAATCTTGGCGTGTAAATTCTTTATCGACAGCATACTTTCTATTTCTGACTAATACGTGTAATTAAATTTTAAATCAACCTACGCTTCCCTCAAGCGTAAGTGCTAAAAGCTTTTGTGCCTCAACGGCAAACTCCATCGGCAGTTGATTGAGGACTTCTTTGGCGTAACCATTTACGATAAGGGCTACGGCTGACTCTTCATCGATGCCACGTTGTAAGCAATAGAATATCTGATCTTCGCCAATTTTAGACGTAGTAGCCTCGTGCTCCACTTTGGCGGAATTGTTTTCAACATCAATGTACGGGAAGGTGTGGGCACCACACTTATCGCCCATCAACAGTGAATCGCATTGGGAGAAGTTACGCGCACCTTCGGCACGTTTCAAAATGTGCACCTGACCGCGGTAACTGTTTTGTGAATGACCGGCTGAAATACCTTTCGATACAATTCTGGATTTAGTATGCTTACCGATATGAATCATCTTGGTTCCCGTGTCGGCTTGCTGGTAATTGTTGGTTACAGCAACCGAGTAGAATTCACCCGATGAATGATCACCCTTGAGTACACAGGATGGATACTTCCAGGTAATGGCTGATCCGGTTTCTACCTGTGTCCAGGAAACTTTGGAATGATCACCGGCACACAAGGCACGCTTGGTAACGAAGTTGTAAATACCACCTTTACCTTCTTTATCGCCAGGATACCAGTTCTGCACCGTAGAGTACTTTACATGCGCATCCTTCATGGCGTAGATTTCTACCACCGCAGCGTGAAGTTGATTTTCATCGCGTTGTGGAGCGGTGCAACCTTCCAGGTAGCTCACGTACGAACCTTCATCGGCAACGATCAACGTGCGTTCAAACTGACCTGTATTAGCTGCGTTTATGCGGAAGTAGGTAGATAATTCCATTGGGCAACGAACGCCTTTTGGAATATAGCAGAAGGAACCATCGCTGAACACAGCAGAGTTCAAGGCTGCAAAGTAGTTGTCATTCATCGGCACAACCGAACCGAGGTATTTCTTTACCAACTCCGGATGCTCTTGAACAGCTTCACTGAAGGAACAGAAGATTATGCCGAGTTCGCCTAACTTTTCTTTGAACGTAGTAGCTACGGATACGCTATCCAGTACCGCATCAACCGCAATGCCGGTCAGGCGTTTTTGTTCTGTAAGGGATATGCCGAGCTTTTCGAATGTCTTGAGTAATTCAGGGTCTACTTCTTCCAGGCTCTTCGGTTTTACCTTTTGCTTAGGAGCAGCATAGTAGATAACATCCTGATAATTGATTTCAGGGTAGGTAACATTAGGCCATTTCGGCTCTTTCATGTTCACCCACTGACGATAGGCTTTCAGACGCCATTCAAGCAGCCACTCGGGTTCATTCTTTTTGGCTGAAATAAACCGAACAATGTCCTCATTCAGCCCCTTAGGGGCCGATTCCATTTCGATGTTGGAGGACCATCCATGCTCGTATTCTTTCGAGGTGATTTCTTCCAGAACCTGATTGTCTTTGCTCATTTCAGCCTATTTAGACTAATTTTAAATATCCGCAAAGATATAACAGAAAGGGCAGTTTTTGGTTCGAAATCCCAATAAGTTTGTACTTAAACCAGATCCAGATTACGGTCCAGACTCTCTTCCAGGCTAATCATGGTCTCGGTACGCTCAATTCCGTCAACCTGCTGGATTTTGTCGTGAAGTACTTCTTTCAGGTGGTTTGTATCCCGGCAATGGATTTTGCAGAACATGCTGTAGTTGCCAGTGGTGTAGTGGATATTCGTGATTTCCGGTATGGATTTAAGCTTTGCTAACACTCTGTCGTATAAGGCGCTCTTTTCCAGGAAGATACCCAGAAAAGCCGTGATGTCGTACCCCAACTTGGCGTAATTGACTTTCAAGGTAGTTTTCTCCACAATGCCGGCTTCTTCCAATTTATTCATCCGAACATGCACTGTTCCACCTGAAACAAAAACCCGTTTTGCCACTTCGGTATAGGGTCTTTTAGCATCCTGCATGAGAATTTCCAATATCTGCAGGTCGGTTTTATCAATTTGTAAATTTCTGGACATTTTAGTTAATCGATTATTAGATTATTTCAATAAAAGTATATAAAAATTAAATATATCATAATAATAAGTACTATACTTGAATCAATAATCAGTGTTGGGCTTACTTTGTTGCGTAATTAATAATTACATCGTTCTAAACTTATATTGTAGGGTGTTGAAATTGGCAGACAAGCCCTCCTGTCTCGGGGGTGGGGAGCCAAGGATAAACGCAGGATAATGCCTGTCGGGTTTACCTGACAGACGGGGGTTGACCACCAAAGTTCTCTCGGTATGTCCTGTAGCTAACTTCCCTTTGCAGGTTCGAGTCCTGCTCCTACAGCGCTCTTCATGGTTATTTAAGTTTGAGAAAAACCCCGGCATCAGTTGGGGTTTTTGTTTTTATTTCAAAGGCATTCAGGTTCGCTTTACGTGCTTTATATTTGGCTCAAACAATCGTTTGTTAAGCAGTCAACCGTAAAGCACCATGAAAGATTTTCCCTGGATCAAGAATTACCCTGAAGGCATTCCCGCTGAGATTCATTTGTACGATTATCATTCTTTGGTAGACCTGTTTGAAAAGTCGTGCAAGCAATTCGCGGATCGTGTGGCGTTTGAAAATATGGGAGCTACACTCACTTATGCTCAGGTGGATAAGCTTTCGCTTGATTTTGCTGCTTACCTACAAAGCATTGGTTTACAAAAAGGTGATCGCATCGCCATTCAGATGCCCAACGTGCTTCAGTTTCCTATCGCTTTCTTCGGTGCCCTGCGTGCCGGCCTGATTGTAGTGAATACAAATCCGCTCTACACGCCTCGCGAAATGGAGCACCAGTTTAAAGACTCGGGTGCCAAGGCGATTGTGATTGTAGCAAACTTTGCCCATAGTCTGGAGAAGATTCTATCTCACACCTCCATTCAACATGTTATTGTTACGCAGTTGGGAGATATGCTTGGCGGTTTCAAAGGTTGGCTGGTAAATTTTGTGGTGAAGCACATTAAAAAGATGGTTCCTGCGTATCACCTTCCTACAGCCGTCAACTTCATGGATACCCTGAAGAAAGGTGCGGGGTTTTCTTTATCAAAACCAACTATTACGAATGACGATGTTGCTGTTCTTCAATATACCGGTGGCACAACGGGTGTTGCCAAAGGTGCGCAACTATCTCACGGAAATATCGTGGCACATAATTCCATGGTCACCAAGTGGTTTATTCCATACCTGAAGCAAACACCTAAAGTGCAGGAAGTGATCATCACCGCCATTCCGATGTACCACATTTTTGCACTTACCGTAAATGGGGTATTGATGTTCAGTGTCGGTGCGAAAAGTATTCTTATCACCAACCCGCGCGATATTCCCGGTTTCGTGAAGGAATTAAAAAAACATAAGTTCTCGATCATTACAGGTGTAAATACATTGTTCAATGGCTTGCTCAACAATCCAGACTTTGCAGCACTCGACTTCTCGTTTTTGAAAGGAGCAGTAGGGGGTGGCATGGCTGTACAAGATGTGGTAGCAAAAAAATGGCATCAGGTTACGGGTAAACCATTAGTTGAAGGATATGGGTTAAGTGAAACATCACCTGTGCTGTGTTGCAATCCGCTTGACGGAACACACCAAATGGGAACGATAGGTTTACCGATGCCCAGTACGGAGGTGGCGATTTTTGATGATGAAGGAAATCAACTGCCGCAAGGAGAGAATGGTGAGATTTGTGCCCGTGGTCCTCAGGTCATGTCGGGCTATTGGCAAAAAGATAATACGGGTGTTTTCTTTCCTGGCGGATGGTTCAGAACCGGGGATATTGGTTTCATGAATGAACAAGGGTTCTTCAAGATCGTTGATCGGAAGAAGGACATGATCAAAGTGTCTGGCTTCAACGTGTTCCCGAATGAAATTGAAAATGTATTAGCCGGGCATCCCAAAATTCTGGAGATCGCAGCCATTGGCGTACCGGATGAGAAATCGGGTGAAGCCATAAAAGCCTTTGTGGTGAAGCGCGACCAATCCCTTACAGCCGATGAGGTGATTGCCTACGCGCGGGAAAACCTTACGAATTATAAAATTCCACGGCACATTGAGTTCCGGTCGGAGTTACCCAAAACCAACGTTGGAAAGATTCTTCGTAGGGCACTGAAGGAAGAAACGGCCTCCTAGGTTCTTGTTTATTATTGGTATTTTCTTTTCGCACACGGGTATTATTCCTCCCACTGGCGTTATATTTTTGCGCCTTCAATTAATACCCCATTTTCATGCTATTCCGTTTGTTTGTTACCCTTATTGCATTGTTCACGATTGTATCCTGTTCAACTAAAAAGGAAGAGAATACTGCAGTAGAATATAACGAAGCTGCTGATTCGTTGAAGTATCCCAATGAAAGGCATATCCGAAACCTTCGTCAGTTGACATTTGGTGGGGATAATGCCGAGGCATACTGGAGTTTCGATAACACCAAACTTGTATTTCAATCCAACAACAAGGCGTGGGGAGTTCAATGCGATCATATTTTTTACACCACCGTTGGTGTAGATAATCTGAAAGAGAATAAGCCTGCCATGATCAGCAATGGAAAGGGGAGAACAACCTGCTCATACTTCTTGCCAGGCGATTCAACAGTGGTTTATGCATCAACACATTTAGGGGGTGATGCCTGCCCTGCTGATCCGGAACGCGTACCGGGTGGCAAATACCTATGGCCGATTTTTCCAACCTATGATATTTTTGTTGCCGATCTGAACGGTAACATCCTCAAGCAACTCACAACCGAAACCGGTTACGATGCGGAAGCAACCGTATCTCCAAAAGGAGATAAAATCGTATTTACCTCTACCCGTAATGGCGACCTTGACTTATACACCATGAATCTGGACGGATCGGATGTAAAACAAATCACATTTGATCTTGGATACGATGGGGGAGCATTCTTTTCACCGGATGGAAGCAAAATTGTTTTCCGCGCTTCACGTCCTAAAACTGATGAGGAAATAGCTGAATACAAAGATTATTTATCGAAAGGCCTCGTTGCACCTACCAATATGGAGATTTATATCTGCAATGTAGATGGATCAGATCTTCGCCAGGTTACCAACCTGGGCAAAGCCAACTGGGCACCTTTTTATCATCCTTCTGGTAAGAAGATTGTATTTTCTTCCAACCACCATGGCGAGCGCGGTTTTCAGTTTAACCTGTTTATGATCAATGAAGATGGTACCGGTCTGGAACAACTCACCTACGATGGTGTGTTTGATTCCTTCCCGATGTTTTCATACGATGGAAATCACCTGGTATTTTCTTCAAACCGCAATAATGGTGGAACGCGCAACACCAACCTGTTCGTAGCCGAGTGGGTTGATTGATTCAAATTTGTGGTGGCTGAGATACTCGAAGCCACCGTATTTGAGTCTTCACGGCAGTTTCCTTAATTTGCTGAAAATATCTACGGCTATGAAAGGATTTTTTGAGCACCAGTACCTCTCGTATAAGAAAAACCACCTGAAGCACTTGCTGGCCTTGGCCAATGCCGATGGAACGATTCACGAAAAGGAACTTAAGCTGTTGTTCAAGCTGGGTAAGAAGTATGGCCTCAAGGATTGGCAGATCCAGAACCTGGTGGATAGCAAGGAAAAATTTAAGCTGAACATTCCGGATAATTTCTATGACCGGATGAACCTCTTGTATGATTTGATTCTGATGGTGTATGCTGATGGTGTGGTGGAGAAAAGGGAGATCGCGTTTTGCGAAGATGTGGCCATTAAATTCAAAATGAAGAAGAGCATTGTAAAATGGTTACTCGAGAATTTTGAAAAGGGAACACCTCCGCCACCCGATGAATGGGAGGAGATCAAAGAACAAGCCCTGGAGAAGTATACGGTTGCCTAGTGCACCGACTTTTCAATTAGCTCACTTCTGTACTTGTTGAAAATCGCTGACTTGGAAATGAACCCGAGGTATTTACCCTGACGTGTTACAGGTAAATTCCATGAGTCAGTTGCATCAAACTTCTTCATGACCTCATCCATAGATTCGCCTTCTTCAATAATGGCTGGTGCTTTTCGCATCAGTTCTTTTACAACAATTTTATCGTAGAGTTCAGTGTTGAACATGATCTCCCGAATTGAATTGAGTTCAATCACTCCGGTCAGTTTACCTTCTTCGGTTATCACCGGAAAAATATTTCGGGTTGTTTTTTCAATGACAGCAATCAGGTCACGTAGCCGCGCTGTCTCCACGATTGATTGAAAATTCGTTTCGATTAAATTAGATAGGGATAGATCCGACAGAATTTTCTTGTCCCGATCGTGAATAATAACTGCGCCTTTTTGTGCGAGCTTTTTACTTTCTATAGACTCGGGTTCAATGAATCGGGATACGGTGTAACTGATAGAAGCAACAATCATCAACGGAATCATCAGTCCGTAGCCACCGGTAACCTCAGCAATAAGGAATATAGCCGTTAGCGGGGCATGCATGACACCACTCATAACCCCCGCCATGGCTACCAGTGTAAAATTGCTTTCCGGCAATTTGCCAAAGCCGGTCAGGTTAATGAATCGTGAGAAGAAGAACCCAAGAAAAGCTCCCGTCATCAGGGAAGGAGCGAAGTTGCCACCGTTTCCTCCGCTGCTTATGGTTGCACCTACCGCGAAAGTCTTGGCCAGCATAATGCCACCGATAAACAGAAGTATCAGCCATTCATTCGTAATAAAGTCTTTGAGGATGCTTGCATTCAACAAGGTTTGGGTGCTGTTCTGCGAAAGCGCAATTACACTGGAATACCCTTCACCAAAGAGGGGAGGAAAGAGTAGGATGAGTACAGCCAATATGCCGCCACCGATAAATACTTTTACATACGGACTTTTTCGCTTCGCAAACCAGGCATCCACTTGCAAAAAAGTACGGGAATGATAGGTGGCCAGCAACCCAGCAAATATTCCCATCAACACATAGTACGGAACGTTGTAAAAGTTAAATGGTATTTGTGTTTTGAAGGATAGCAGGATACCATCTTGTAAAATTATGTTCGAGCATAAAGCACCAACTGCTGATGCAATAATGAGTGGAATGAATGCTGTGGCGCTGATGTCAAGCAATAAAATTTCAATGGCAAAGAGTACTCCGGCAATAGGGGCGTTAAACGCAGCGGCAATACCTGCGGCTGCCCCGCAGGAAAGCAACAACGTACGTTGCCTGTAATTCAGGTGGTAGGTGCGGGCATAGTTTGAGCCAATGGCTGAGCCCGTAGTGGCTATGGGCGCCTCAAGTCCCGATGATCCGCCAAACCCGATGGTAATCGCACTGGTAATCAGGTGGGCTACCATGTGAAACGGTGCCATCAGGCTTGATTTCCTAGTTATGGCATACAGGATGAAAGAGGTGCCCTTATCGAATGAGCCTTTGTGAAAACGCTGCGCATAGAGTACTGTAATCAATAAACCGATAAAGGGTAAGAACAAGTAGAGCCAGAATTGAAAAGGCAGTTGGTAATCGTGGGTGACTAGTTCATAAATCAGATGCACCAACGATTTGAGCAGTACCGCTGCAAGCCCAGCGGTAAGCCCCACCAACACACTTGAAAGAATGAAGAATTGTCGTTCGCTAAGTTTTTGCTGTATCCAGCTTAATAACAGACTATGTTTTTGCGCCCATTCATTCATGCGTTCTTACTTGTCACAGGATTTTATCCAGTCCGAAAAATTTATCGATGATGATCAGGATAGAAAACAGCCCAAGCAATACAGGGCAAACATACTTGATGGTAAAGTTTATATACGATTCAATAAATGAACCCTTGTATCCGGGATTACCATTGGCAATCTCTTCGCTCATGTTCCTTGCGCTCCACCTTCTCGAAATAAAAATAGTCATGAGGCAACCTCCGAGAGGTAAACTAATATCGGAGAATACTTCACTAACAAAATCCAACGCTGACTTATCGTTATAGAAGCTAAGTGATGAGAATATGTCAACAGCGCCTTGTGAAAGCATGCTGGGCAATCCAAGAACAAAAACCAATGCGGCTAATATCCATACACTGATTTTTCTGGGCACTTTCTTTTGATCAACCATGTAGGCTACCGGTACTTCCAGCAATGAAATAGTTGAGGTTAATGCTGCAAAGCAGAGGAGCAGGAAAAAACCACCACCGACAACCTTGCCTAATATCGGACCCATAGCCTGGAAAATGCCGGGCAATACAACGAACACAAGCGCAGGTCCTTGTTCAGGCGACTGGCCTTGTGAGAAAACCAATGGAAAAATTAATAAACCTGCTAGAAATGCTACTGAAATATCAATGAATGTAATCGTCAATGCTGATTTCAAAATATTTTGATTCTTACTCACATATGATCCATATGTAATCAATGCACCCATGCCAAGCGATAAAGAGAAAAATGCTTGCCCCATGCCGGAGTAAAGTGTTTCAAGGGTAATTTCACTAAAATCCGGAAGGAGATAAAACTTAACACCATCCATAGCATTAGGCAATGTAAGGCTATAGATGATCAAGCTTATGAGAATCACAAATAACGTAGGCATCATAATTTTGGATGCCCGCTCAATACCGCCCTGCACACCCTTTACTACAATAAATGCAGTAATGAACATGAAGCATAGCGAAAAGATCAGGTTATCCCAGAAGTCGACCACATAACGCCCAAAAAAGGCGCCATAATCTTGCTCATTGAGTAAATCGCTGAAGGAAATTTCAATGAAGTATCCGAATGCCCAGCCCGCAACCACATTATAAAAAGAGAGGATCATGATGCCGCACAGGATTCCATAGAGCCCAAGAAAGCCCCACTTTTTTCCCCCAAGCTTGTTGTATGAACCGTAGGCATCCAGCCCGACCCTTCGGCCGATGGAAATTTCACCCACCATTACGGGGTAACAGAATAAGAAAGTCAAGGCCAGGTAAATGAGCAAAAATGCAGCACCACCGTTTTGGCCGGTCTCGTAGGGGAACTTCCAGATGTTGCCTAACCCTACGGCCGAACCTGCTGCCGCCAGTATAAATCCTATCCGACTGGTAAAACTTCCGCGTTGATCCATTTGTTTTATCTGGTAAAGTGCGAAAAATAGACCATCTGCGTTAATATTCAAAAAAACATACAACGCTTGAGTGGTTCGTTCAAGGTTGTTTACCTTTGATTGAATTTTTTGAACTGGCTTTAATCAATGTTGGGTATGATGGATGAATTCAGGAAACTGACTACGCAGGAAAAGGCGCTGCGTATTAACCTTAGTCGGGATGTGTATGGCTCCTTCGCAGAAATTGGTGCAGGGCAGGAGGTAGCGGCAAACTTCTTTAAAGCGGGCGGTGCTTCCGGAACTATAGCCAAAACCATGTCGGCTTACGACATGAAGTTCAGTGATGCCATCTATGGACAATGCGAGCGATATGTGTGTGAACCCAGGTTGATGAAAATGCTGGAACATGAATATCCTCTTTTAGCTGAACGACTTCCTCATCGCATTGAAACCACGAAATTTTTTGCATTTGCGAATACGGTTGAGGTGCTGAATTTTGAACGTACCAATCAGGCTCATGGATGGATTGGTTTACGCTTTCAGCTAAATCCGAAGGCGGATTATAATGATTGTGTAATACATGTGAAAATGCATGACAACGATCCGTTGCAACAGCAGTACGCATTGGGAATTGTTGGCGTAAACCTGATTTATGCATGTACATACTTTACCGATCCGGAACAAATTCTCATGTCATTGCTTGATGGATTACAAGGCAAGCGGATTGAAATCGATATGTTTCGACTTGCCGGTCCGGACTTCAAGAATGTCGATAACAGGCTTATGGCGTTGAAACTTGTTAAAAATGGTTTTACACGTGCAGCTATGTTTGGGCCGGATGGCGAAGTGATGCAGCCCTCTGATGAATTATATAAAAAAAATGTGCTCGTTTTACGTGGACGTTTCCGTCCGCCAACTCACGTAAATGTTGACATGTTGCTGGCTGCCCGAAGAAAATTCAAACATGAACCAGACGTAGAGCGATCAAATATTATGGTGTTGACTGAGTTGACACTTAATGATCTTAGCGCAGACGGTGCAATTGATGAAACAGACTTCTTACATCGTGCTGATATCATCTGCTCGTTGGGTCAAAATGTACTCATTTCAAATTATTTTGAATACTATCGTTTAGTCGATTATCTATCGCGTATAACCCGAGGAAAGAAAATCGGGATCATCATGGGTATTAATGCCTTGCAGAAGGTTTTTGATGAGAAGACGTATGAAAATACGCGTGGCGGAATTCTGGAATGTTTTGCTTCTCTGTTCGGAACCAATGTGAAACTCTATATCTATCCGGCATTGGTGCGTAACTCGGCCAACATCATGACCTTAAAAGATTTTGAAGAGGATTTGCCGGTCAACCTCAAAAACCTGTTCCGCTATTTAATGGACAACAACAAGCTGGAAGACATCAAAGATGCCAACACCAAAAACCTGCACATCATTTCCGATCATGTGCTGGCCATGATTAAGAATGGTCAGGTTGGTTGGGAGAAATTCGTGCCACACAAAGTAGAAGAGGCCATCAAAGAGCGAGGACTTTTTGATTATCATCCATCCGGAGGTGTTCCGGTATCTTAACCTTCTTTTGCTTTAAGATCGGCAAAATATCGTCTGGCTTCTTTTAACACGTTGGGAGCCAACAAAAATCCAGATACCATTGTGGGTATGGCCATTAATGCGTAAGCGATATCAATGATATTCATAATATCCTGCATGGAGGCAATTGCACCCAATACCACGGTTATCAGGTAAAAATAGTTGTACCACTTGCTGGCCTTAACTCCGAATAAAAAGGACAGTGATTTACTTCCGTAATAGCTATAGGAGAATACAGATGTAATCGCAAAGAAGAATGCGCAGGTTAGCAGAATGTATTTTCCAAAGCCGGGCAGTGCGCTTTGAAACGCCATAGAAGTTAAGGTTACACCATTCGCATCGGTTGTTTTCCAAACACCGGTTGCTAAAATTGCCAACGCAGTTAGCGTACATACAATCAGCGTGTCAATAGCCGGGCTCAACATGGAGACCAAGCCTTCGCGAATTGGCTCAGTGCTTTTTGATGCACCGAGGGCCATAGGTGCTGTACCAATACCTGCTTCATTAGAGAAGGAAGCTCTTCTGATTCCGGCAATGATCAAGCCGCCCAATATACCACCGAGTGCGGGCTCGCCATGATAGTTTTCAGCGGCAAAGGCATCGGTAACAATCATCCATAAATAATGAGGTATATCGGTGATGTGCATAATCAATATGGCAAACACCGAAAGAAAATAGAGCACAATCATCATCGGCACCATTTTGCCAGCCCAATTACCGATGCGTTGTATACCACCCAGAATTACAATACCGGCAATGATCATCAATGACAAACCAATAATAAATTTTGGGGTGCTGATGGTAAAGCCGATAAAGCTAAACGTTGCTGCTTTTATTTCTTCCGAACTGATTCCGATATCAACAATGGCTTGTGTTAATTGATTGGCCTGGAAAATTGGTAGGCAACCTACGAGGCAGCACACACTAAACAACACGGCCAGTGGATACCATTTCTTGCCTAAAGCTTCGCGTATCACATACATGGGGCCACCTTGAATTTCTCCGGCTGAATCTTTACCTCGATACATAACAGCAAGCGTACTGGTAAAGAAGTTGGTTGACATGCCAACGAAAGCGGTAACCCACATCCAAAACAAGGCACCTGGTCCACCAATGGAAATAGCAGCCGCGACACCGGCAATATTTCCCATGCCCACTGTTGATGCCAATGCGGTTGATAACGCTTGGTACGGATTGATTTGTCCGGGGTCGTTGGGGTTTGTGTATTTACCGCGCAACACATTAATGGCGTGCTTGAAATATTTATATTGAGCAAACCGGGAATAAATCAAAAAGAATAGTCCACCAAGAATCAGCAGGAAGGCTACAGGTGTGTAAATATCATTGGCGATGCGTGCAATCCATTCGCTCATGTGGCTAGCGTTTAAAAGTTTAGAAGCCTTAAAAGTATAAATTCTTTGTTGAATTCATATGCCATCTTCTGTAAGTGATTCCAGGCAAATTGCTCGTGCGCGTGCGCGCGTGATAGAAAAACATTTTTGACTTGCAAATATTTTTTTTAATTCAACTATGATTAGAGCTTTCTAATTTGTGTTTTTTGATGTGTAATATTTCTGTTTATCAGCACATTGAGCACTTTTCAAACATCTTAATAGGAGGGTGCTAAACAAACAATGTAGATGTAGCGTTGAGTTCTCAACTATCGTGTTGTTATCTGCTGAAATTTGATTTTTTAAAAATTTGCAGATATTTGAACCCTTTGATTAACGCGTAGACATGGGAAAAAATCTGGTAATCGTTGAGTCTCCGGCAAAAGCAAAAACCATTGAAGGTTATCTTGGAAAGGATTTCAAGGTGGCCTCAAGCATGGGTCATGTGCGTGATTTGCCTAAGGGCAGTGGTGCTATAGATATTGAGAACGGATTTGAACCAACGTATGAAATCAGTCCTGAAAAGAAGGATGTAATCAAGACACTTAAAAAGTTAGCCGAGGATGCAGAGATGGTTTACCTCGCGAGTGATGAGGACCGTGAAGGAGAAGCGATAGCCTGGCATCTGAAAGAGTCCCTTGACCTCAATGACAAAAAGACCCGAAGAATTGTATTTACAGAAATCACTAAGAAGGCAATTCTGAATGCACTTGAAAATCCACGCAGTATAGATATTGATCTGGTAAATGCACAACAGGCACGAAGGGTACTCGACAGGTTGGTTGGTTATGAACTTTCGCCTATTCTTTGGAAGAAAGTAAAGACGGGTTTATCTGCAGGTCGTGTGCAATCTGTTGCTGTGCGGTTGGTGGTTGAGCGTGAACGCGAGATTACCGACTTCAAAGCTAAGTCTGCGTTCCGCGTAACAGCATTGTTCGATTTAGGAAAGGGCAAACAACTTCAGGCTGAGTTGCCTGAACGCTTCGATTCTGAAGACGAGGCATTGGAGTTTTTGGAATCGTGCAAGGGAGCAAAATTCTCTATTGGTGATTTGCAGACCAAGCCCTTGAAACGTTCACCTGCGCCTCCGTTCACTACCTCTACATTGCAACAGGAAGCATCGCGCAAGTTGAGTTTCTCGGTAACACAAACCATGATGGTTGCGCAAAAGCTTTATGAAGGAGGTAAAATCAGTTACATGCGTACCGACTCTGTGAACCTATCGGACGAAGCGCAACAAGGTGCCAAGAAGCAAATTCAGGATACGTATGGAAATGAATTTGTTAACCTGCGTCAATACAAAACGAAATCATCAAGTGCACAAGAAGCTCACGAGGCGATTCGACCAACCGATTTTTCTGTACTTAATCCGGGTATGGATCGAAACGCCCAACGTTTATATGAGCTGATTTGGAAACGTGCCATTGCTTCGCAAATGGCTGATGCTGAATTAGAGAAGACTACCGCTACCATTGATATTTCCACTAATCCGCGAAAGCTTATCGCTACAGGTGAAGTGATTAAGTTTCAGGGATTTTTGTCTGTGTATATGGAGTCAGACGATGATGAAGATGAAGAACAAAGTGGAAAGGTATTGCCTCCGCTAATAGTAGGTCAAGATTTGAAATTAGACGAGCTCATGGCTCGCCAGACTTTTTCCCGTAATCCACCACGCTATACCGAAGCAAGCTTGGTTAAAAAACTGGAAGAACTCGGTATTGGTCGACCTTCAACCTATGCGCCAACCATCTCGACCATTCAAAAGCGTGGGTATGTGGTGAAGGAGAGTCGCGAAGGAGTGGAACGTGCTTACCATGTTTTCAAACTGGAAAATGATACGGTATCCCGTAAGGAAGAAACGGAAATAACGGGTGCTGAAAAGAATAAGTTGTTCCCAACCAACATTGCTATGGTTGTGAACGATTTCCTGGTCGATCATTTCCCGGACATTACCGACTACTCATTTACATCTGAAATTGAGCAGGAGTTCGATGAAATTGCCATGGGCAAACTGGAGTGGCATAAAATGCTGGATAATTTCTATTCACCATTCCATAAGAAAGTTAAGAAGACAGAACAAGTCGAGCGTTCATCGGTAAGTAAGAATCGCGAGCTGGGTGTAGACCCCAAAACAGGAAAGAATGTTTACGTTAAGCTTGGTAAGTTCGGTGCTTATATTCAATTGGGTGAAAATCCAGATGACAATGGGGGTGAGAAACCAAAGTTTGCCAGCCTTCGTCCCGGTCAGTTTATCGAAAACATTACCCTTGAAGATGCGCTTGAACTAATGAAGATGCCCAGGCAAATGGGAGAGTTTGAGGAAGGTCCGGTAGTAGTAAACATAGGTCGGTTTGGTCCTTATGTTTTACACGATAAAAAATTTGTTTCTATCCCAAAGGAAGAAGATCCGTATACCATCACACTTGATCGTGCCATTGAGTTGATTCAAAACAAGCGAATTGCAGACGCGAACAAAACTATAAAAACGTTTGATGAGAATCCGGATATCCAGGTGTTGAATGGTCGTTTTGGTCCATACATTAAAGCCGGGAAGAAAAATGTCAAAATTCCGAAAGACAAGGAGCCGAAGGACTTAACATTAGCGGAATGCCTGGAACTTGCGGCCAATGCACCGGAGAAGAAAGGAAGATGGGGACGTTTTGGCGGAGCGAAGAAGAACGAGGAGTCAACGGATCCCCCAGTGGCAAAGACAGCGAAAAAGACAGCAAAAGCTCCCGCAAAGAAAACCGCTAAAAAGACGGCCAAAAAATCAGCAGTCCGAAAGAAGAAATCATAACAGCACTCCTGATTTGATGTTTGACTCTTAATATGTTAGCGATTTCCAAAATCGTTGTCATGGTCATTAAGTTTAATTTCAAATGAAACATCTTGTTATCCTTACTGGCGCGGGCATAAGTGCTGAAAGTGGTATTCCCACATTCCGCGATGCCGGTGGTTTATGGGAAGGTTTTAAGGTAGAAGACGTAGCAACCCCAGAGGCATGGCAACGAAATCCGCAACTGGTTCTTGATTTCTATAATCAACGGAGGAAGCGCGCATTGGAAGTTAAGCCTAATCGTGGTCATGAAATTTTAGCCGAGCTTGAATCGCAGTTTAGGGTAACAATAGTTACACAGAATGTTGATAACCTTCATGAACGTGCGGGGTCTTCGCATGTCCTACATCTTCATGGAAGCTTGTTCGAATCCAGAAGCACAATAGATGAATCTTTGATTTATCCAGTAGAAGGTTGGGAACTTAATCCGGGTGATACCTGTGCGAAAGGCTCGCAGTTACGGCCCAACATTGTGTGGTTTGGAGAACTGGTTCCCATGATGGAAGTAGCCATTCAGTATGCGGCTACTGCTGATTTCTTTCTAGTCGTTGGAACATCATTGGTCGTATACCCGGCTGCGGGATTATTGCATTATGTGGCTCATGATGTTCCAAAATTTTTGGTTGATCCGAATATTCCCGATCTTACCTTCGTTGGACGTGTGGAAGTGGTTCAAGACAAGGCCAGTACCGGGCTGGAAAAATTAAAATCACGATTAATCGAACTTGCGTAAGTATGGTATTGGTACTTGATATCGGTAATTCAGACATCACCATTGGTTTTTTTGATCGGGACGAACTCAAACACGTTTGGCGTATTCCTGCGGTAGCGGAACGGCCGGAGTTATTTTATGGAATTAAATTCCGCGATTATTTTCTGGAGGCAGGATTGCCTATCACCGTGGTAGAAAAAATTGTGTTGAGCAGTGTGGTTCCGAATCTTACCGGAAAAATCATCAATGTTACCGTTTCGTTGTTTGAGAAGAATCCAATTGTATTGGGGCCTGATGTGTATTCCAAGTTGCCTATTGAAGTGCTTAACCCGTATGAGATAGGTTCTGACCTGGTGGCGAATGCAGTGGCCGCGCATAATTTGTTTCAACGGAACTGTATTATTGTTGACTTTGGAACTGCGTTAACGTTTACTACTGTATCTGCAACAGGTAAAATTCTTGGAGTTGCTATTGCACCTGGGTTGAAAACAGCCATCCGTGCACTCTCACAAAATACAGCGAAGTTGTTTGATGTTCCCCTGGAACAGCCCAAGTCAGCTTTAGGTAAAAATACTGTACATGCCATTCAGGCGGGTATTTTATTAGGTTATGAAGGGTTGGTGAAATCAATGATAGAGCGAATACAAAATGAGCTAAACGATCCTGAGATAGCCACCGTTGCCACAGGTGGGTTGTCTTCTGTTATCACACCCGCTAACGGGACATTCACCCGCATTGAACCAAACCTTACTTTAAACGGATTGCGTTTGGTTGCCGGCTGTATCTAGTCTTATTCCAGAGCAAGATCGTGTAGCATTCGGATATACTTCTCAGTATCATAATTTGTTGTTCCAATCTTTTGGTGTACAATTTTTCCCTTTTTGTTGATGATAAACGTGGTTGGAATGGAGGGAACATTTAACTGATTGGATAAACTACCGGAAGGCATAACAACCGGAAAGGAGAATTTATGCCGGTTAATATAGTTTTTTACTTTTTCTTCATCGCCTTCTTTGTCGATTGAGAGCATGACAAATTCAACCTCGTCTGATTTCGTTTTATCGTACAACTTTTGAATTGAGGGCATCTCTGCTCGACAAGGTCCGCACCACGTTGCCCAAAGATTAAGAAATACTACTTTGCCTTTATAGGAATCAAAGGGTATGGTTTGACCAGACATATCTTTTACCGTGAAGGCATAATCAAAGTTTTTATTCTTTAAGTCTGGAGTTGATTTACGGTTAAACCCCGTGATATAGAGCACTACAATGGCAGTTATGAGTGCAATGGGAATTAATTTTTTAAGGGAATTCATCATTAAAATTAGGCCCGGTTATTGAATTGGATGGTTTGGTTTACAGAGATTTTAATTAATTTCGAAATTAATAAGTTCCACAGTAATGGCAAAAAGGCATCTGACCAGGATTATTTTTCTTCTATTACTTCCCATTTGCGCAAACGCTCAAAAGATTAAGTATAAAGAGGTATTCACCTTGCTTAGCTCCAAACAATATGATTTGGCTGAACCTTTCCTGAGAAAATACATTCAGGAGAATGGAAGTAAATCCGAGCCAAGTAGTTACCTGTACATGGGCATTATTTATCAGGAAAAAGGTGGTAAAGTTGATGTATTGAAAGATACAGAGACCGCACAAATACAAATTGATTCAGCATTGTATTTTTTGGATCTGGCATTTAAAAACATAAACGAAAAGGAGTTTAAAGGCAGTAGTAAAGATTACTACGCCATGTATAGTAGACGGGATATGCGTTCCGGTGAATTTGGAGCCAAGCTATCGGATGTACATTTTGATATTGAGAAACGAACAGCCGATTTGCGCGAACGCAAAGACAAGGTAAAGATGGTCAAACACTACTTTACCGAAATGCAAGAGTTGTATAAACAAAGCCAAAATCTTTTTGGTGCCATTCAAAAGAACTTTCCCGGTGAACGTGAGTTTTATCTTCGTGCGGATGAGGCCACGTTAAAACGTTTGGATACTTTGGCTCAGCGATATGACGCAAGCTTTAAAGCATTTGAGCACTATAAGATAAGTGCAGGTAACCTTGGGAAAATCGGGTATAATCATGAATGGAATGCGAGTGATATCAAGGATTTTAAATTGGATGGACAATCGTTACCTGATTTTTACCAAAGTGACTTGAAGGTTTGGGATTATAAAAAGTTTGCCGATAACGCTATCGCTATAATAAACACGGAGATCAAACCGATTCGGGAAAACCTGGTTCAATACGATATTGAAATCAATAAGCTTCACGAGCGATTAAAAGTTGATTCTGTCTCAGTTAAGAGCGACCTGACAACGCTTGTAGAAAACCTGCTAGGGGAGAAGCTTAAAAAATTTGATGCCGATCCACTGCCTTTGAGTGTGATGGCTGTAAAAGTTGCTGATCTGGAATATAAATGTACCTTATTGGAGCACAAAAAATCTGACTCTCCCTCAAACGTTTTTGTTCGATTGGAACAAACCAAGCAGGAACTGGCCGATTTACGGAAACTGGATAGTCTGTTGACCCGACTATTGGCGGTTAACATTGATGAAGAAGCGTTAAACTATGTCCATTTTGTTAGCCAAACATATAATAGCGGTGCATTGCTTAAGGCTTATATTAAAACAAAGAAGGAGTATGTTGATCGGGAAAGACGCCAAAAAGAGGCTGACCTTGCGGTACGTCAAAAGGCCTTGGATTGGCTTGTAGTGGGCGCTGACTCCATCCCGCTTAATGAGCAACTGGCCACCAGTGCCTTCACGCCCAAGTTGATTGAACCCGAACAGTATACGGCCGGATTAGCCACAAAAGACTCTGTTGCAATTAAGGGCTATTTCTACACGGTTACGCCAACTCGAATACCCGATGTAAAGGTCAATTTTCCTGTGGATAATTCTTGGGTAACCAACAACAACCTAAGTTTAATTAAAGGGCTTGCCACAAAGGATGAAGGAGATCACATTTACTTTGTGCTGGTATTTCACAGCACACCGGTAGAGGGAAAATACAAAGCTTCATTGGCTAAAGTGTATCGCTCCGATGGGCTCTCGTGGAGTCATAACTTTACGTTTGATTTTATACCACAGTCATTGGAGTATCAGCAAGACACGGGAGAACTTGTGGTGAAATCAGGAGAAATGTTTGTGATTGTAGATAAAACAGGAAAAATAAAGCAATCCTGAGGGTAATCAGGCCGCACCAACTAATTTTTTCCAGTCCTGGAAGCGCATTTCAATACGGGCGGCCATCTTATCGTAATTTTCCCAGCTATCGGTAACGTGATAAATGGAAGGTAGCGTTTTTACCAACAGCTCATCATAATCATTCCTATACAAGCCGCCACCATAGTAATAGTAGGTAAACATGTTACCCTGACGATTAAACAATTCATATCCCAGGTAACCATCCCATATTTCGCTGAGAATGGTGCAGGATATTTCCCTTCTTTTAAACCGGAATATTTGAATAGAGGCCTCTTCTTCAAAAAACTCGGAATAAAGTCCCTTATCTATAATCCAACCCAGGTACATGCCAATGTGTACATAAGCTTGTTCAATCGGTAATGAGTCAGGGAAATTTCCAAGAAAATGCGACTTGGCATTATCATAAATGGTTTTTTGAATTTCAGCTTTTCGATCCATAATACAATGTTACGGGTATCAGCGGTGCTATCCAAATTGAAGGTTTGCACAACTATAGCCATGCTTGCTAGCATGGGAAAAGTATTTAATTTATGGTATCTTTGGCATATTTTTTTAACAAAAGTTACCGATTTATGAATTACCACGGTCTATTTGTTGGCTGCATTGCTTTAATTCTGTCCTGTTACAATTCTACTTTGGCTCAAACAGGGCCTGGTGGAGTAGGAAATTCCACTGGCAGTGGAGGACAACCTCGAAATGTACTATGGCTACGGGCCGATGCTGGCGTTGTACAATCTTCCGGACGGGTCTCTTCATGGGCAGATCAATCTGGAAATGGTTTGAATGCCAGTCAGGCAACTGGAACTGCACAGCCGTTGTGGACAAATTCAAACACCAACATGAATAATCAAGCCTCCATAAATTTTGCAAGTGGAGGTGGATTTTCAAATGTAATGCTTGCTATTCCAGATAATGATATTCTGGATGATGGCGGTGGGTTTTCATTTTTTGTTGCCGTACGTTCCGCTACTGGAGGTGGGCCTATGGGTATTTTGAATAAACGTACCGGAGCAGATGTAAATCAGTCCTACCGGATTTATAAGGATGGCAACAACCTGATTTCGAATATGGCAAATAACGCCAGTGGAGTCATTACAATTGGGGGATTTACGGACAATACCAATCATCTTTACTCAGGTATTTTTGACGGATCGCTTTCAGGAAATAAATACACAGCCTTTAGGTCATCTGTTAACTCAGGCAGTACTGCAGGGCCTGCCGTGATTCCGAATAATGCTTCTCCCGTTTATATTGGCAATTTCAACTTAGGAGATAACCGAAGCTTTTCGGGTGATATCGCAGAGGTTATCATCTACAAGAATGCATTAACCATTCCTGAGAGGTTGGTTGTTGAAAATTATCTGAGCCAAAAATATTCGATAAATATCGGTTCGAATGATCTCTTCGGAAATGATGCGATGTACATCAGTTCATTTGCCGAAAATCTAACGGGTATAGGTTCTGTTGATGGTGTCATTAAAAGAATTGAGGCGGTATCAGATGCTTTCCAGCTTCGTGAGTCAGAGAATTCATTGAGTAGCAATGAATTTATTCTTTTTGCGCATGATGGAACAGTTCCCGCGAGTGGTGTTATTACGAATCTTGGCGAACCTGAAATTACAAGCCGGTGGGCGAGAAGTTGGTACCTGGAATCCACCTTTAATGGATCAGTGGATGCGGGAAATATTGCGGCCAATCTGGTATTTGATTTTGCCACGGCTGGACTGCCGTTTACGGGCAATGCAGGTGACTATGTTTTGATTTACCGGGACAATGCAGGAGGTAACTTTTCACGGGTGGTGGCAACAAGTTATGCGGTTGAAGCCGGAACTCGATTAGTAGTTTCTGTTTCTGCGAATCGTCTAAAAACAGGTTATTATACAATTGCTTTAGGTAGCCAATTAACCGCTAACACATGGTATGTCTTTCAAGATGGAAATTGGAGCGATCCAAATACCTGGACTTTAGATGCTTCTGTTACTCCAATTTACAATAATCCTGGAAGTGCCATACCGGGCCCAGATGATGATGTTTTGATTCGATCAGGACGAACCGTAACGATTCAACCGGTAACGAACAATATTATTATCAATTCAATTGAGGTACGTGGTACACTGAATTTAACAAACTCAACAGGCCACAACTTTAACCGGATTGATGGAAATGGTATTATCCGAATGGCAGGTTTTAATCCTGGAAGCGGACTTGTTGACAATTTCCCATCCGGTAATGTTGAAAGCAATATTGGTTTTGCTGATCAGACAAATGGTGGAACAGTAGTAATTGATGGAACAGGAAACATAACCTTAAACGTAAATCGAAATTGGAGAAATGTTCGAATCGAACGCGTCTCAAATACGGATGAAGTATACCTTGGATCAGATTATCTTGTACGGCAAGATTTTACTGTTCGTAATGGCAATTTCTTCTTTGGCGATAATACATCGGTAGGTAGATCACTTATTGTTGAAGGTAATGTGCTTGTTGAAGATAATAGTACAACCCGAATAGGCCGAATTAGAACACGTAATGTAACAGGAGCTGTACACACATTTGAGCTTAAAGGAAATCTCACCAACAATGGTCAGGTATATTTCACGAACCGGGCTGATTTTGGTTCAGATGCAGCGCGATATAATCCTGCTAATGCCTATTACACCACAGATGATAATGCTGGAAGAGTCAATGTTGCGTTTACAGGCAATACAAACAATCAGACCCTTGTACTAAACAATACAGGATTCTTTTCGCGTATTGTGGTTGATAAGGGGGGCAGTAGTACCTACATACTTGATATACAAGCTACAGACAGTGCACATTTTAGGCTCTTAGGAAGGGCAAATTATAACATCGATTCAGATGTTACTTCTCCTGCAGCTAACTTAAATTCATTCTCGTTAATAAGTGGTACTGCCCGACTTAATTCGAATGTAATCATACCCGTTCTTAACACCGTAACAAATTATAGCATTCCATCTGCTGCCAGGTTATGGGTAAATGGGGGCTATGTTAGAAAGACTTCGGGCACGGCTATCGTTCCATATGGAGCAATAGAGGTAGGTGCCGGGCAATTGATAGCTACAGTAGGTAGCGGTATAACAGTACGTGGAAGCGGATCATTAAAAGTTACAGGGGGTTCTGTCACGGTTAGGGCTTTTAGAACTTCTGTACAGGGAGCATCTGCGCAAGGTACTTATGAACAATCCGGGGGAACAGTAACTGTACTGGGTGGAGCAGGGATAAATGCCGATTATGCGGTTTTCTCATTGACCTACACAGGCAATGTATTTATTATGTCTGGCGGAACATTACGTATTCAAGGGCGTACTTCACTAGGTACTGGGAATCTGAGAGGAACAATATTCATAAATGCCGATGCTTCCAACCAAAATGTAACGGGTGGAACTGTTATTTTCGACAGTAACACTACTACTCAATACCGAATTACGTCACGCGCGCCTTTTTATAATGTTCGAATGCGTGCCACTGTTGCATCAGCTGGTGATGTTGTTTTGGATGGAACCAGTTCAGGTACCGGTGCTTTTCCCGATACGCAAAATCTTACTGCTCAGCCATTACGGGTATTAAATGATTTGATCCTCGAAGGCGATGATGTTTATCCACAACCACAGTCGGTGGTTTTTAGACCTGTAACTTCAGGAGCCAATGTTAATGATGTATATATAGGTGGAACTTTTTTTGTTGATAGAACCGCCAGTTATATTCCCGTTTTTGGTGGGGTTGCTCCCTATGATGGAGTTGCCGACCAACCAACTGCTGTCAACACCACCTACTTCAACCAAACCATTGGCACATCAGCGATCGACACACTTTATTTTGGATCAGGCGGTCAGTTTGAGTTGGGTGCATTTGTGTTGGATCGTACCTCGGGAAATGAACTACGAACGATTGGCCGATCAACTCGTGGTAGCGCATCCATTATGATTGATGTAAATGGAGATGCCAGTGTGTTATCGGGAACACTTGATCAAAATCGTTTTACTTTCCGCATATGGGCAAGTATTGTAAATAATGACCGGATGGGCACTTATTATAACACTGGACCGTATCCTACGGCATCGGGTACTCCATCCTTAGCTCAGGTTCGTTTCCGTGAAGATCCTCCTCTTACAATTACAACAAGCGCTGGTTCTGTGTTTGGTAATATTCGTTTTAATGTTGGTGCAGCCACTTTGGTAGAGTTAACCAGTGATGTCCGTATAGAGCGAATGGAATACCTGAACGGAAGAATATATACCAGGAATTTTACCTTAACGGTTGACGAAATCTGGAATTGGAATAATGGAGGAGGTGTTTTCTTTGACAATAATGTGGCGTCAAGCAGTTTATTGCGCGTAACCAATACTGGATTTACCGGAAATATTTGTGTGTTTTCAGATGGCAAAGCCAGTGATGGCGGATTACGCGTCAGGGTTTCGGGTAACACGTTAGCTGAAGACGCAACAACGCGTATAAACAATACAGGCCCAATGACGTTTCCAGTAGGCTTCACGTTAGATGGTGGGACTACCGTATATTATAGACCAGCTCAATTAAAAGTTAAGAATTTCACAGACGATGGATATGTTCAAATACGCGTAGTAAGTGGGGAACTGACCACAACTGCCATTACGGGTGGAGAAATTTTGCGGCATTATTGGCGCGTTACCCACGATGGTTTTGCCACTTTACCAACGGTTGCTTTACGCCTGTATTATCGTAATCGTACAGATGGAAATATTGTTGATTTGCAAACCGGTAATACCCAACAAGCCAATTATGTACCGGGTTATGTAGTTGATAACCTTCCATATACCCGTACATTTGAATCTGATCCGGTAGCCGATGTAACTGATTTGCAAAATGGACCTAACACAAATACAAGACACATTGTGTTTAATGGATCCTCCACGAATGCTGAATTTACCCAAGCTGGATTCGTAGGATTTACCCTTACTAATGGTAATTATACAACAGGTGAGTCAACACGATTTGTGGGGGCTCCAACAGTTTATTATTCCCGGCTAAGTGATGGCAGCAGTTGGTATGATAGATTTTGGGAAGATGGGAACAACTGGTCAACTGTACCCCACGATGGAGCGGCCAATAATGCTGCCCGACCTGCAGCAGGAACTTGGCCACAGGCGGGAGATATTGCTGTAATTGGATACGGTGGGTTTACCGGGGGAATTTCACCTACCCATTCCATGAACATAGCGAATGGCAACAATATTCAGGTTGCTGAAATACTCTATGAAAATCCTCTAGGAAACGGAAGCCGTCTTGTTGTTAATAGAACATCGACCTTAACCTTTGGAAAAATTGGAGGTACAGGAGGTACATTTATGGAGCGTCCGAATAGTCCGGCAGAAGCTGCAATTATTTCTGGCGATTTTGGTGATTTTTATTCAAGCAACACGTTCACGTATGCCTATTTCTTAAATGGTAATGGCACCTATACCATAAATCCACCCACTACTGTGTTTCCAAACCTTCGGATAGAAGGAGGAAATAATAGCCGCATAGCTATTTTTAACAACGATATTCAAGTTAACAATAACCTTACTGTTGACGGAAATACAATTCTCCGCACCGGCACAGGTAATTTTGTAGTGGAGCAGGAATGCCGTATTGGTGGCTACCTGGGCGGTACTTTGCAATTTGGTACGAATACAGCAGTGACTTTTGAAGTCGGTGGATTAAGGCTTCGGGGCAGTGCCGATAATTCCAATGTACAGGTGCTGAACACAACCCCTAATGGGTTGAATCATCGATTGATTGTGAATGGTAATATCATCCAGGAACGACCCGGTGTTTTGGATTTGTTTAATGGAAATGGTGCTACTGACAATAATGCAGTGCTCGAATTAAGTGGTGAAGGTATTCATGCTTATTCATGGACAAGTGGATCAGTACCCGAATTGTATAGATTGCTTGTTAATAAGGGTTCTTCTATTACATCTTCATTTTCGTTCGATTTTCCTTTTACCCTAAACGGCCCTACAAACCAAGTTAATAAAGCGGTTGAAATTGTTAATGGTTCTCTCATTTTAAATGATCCAACCATCGACATTATACTGTCATCTGGAGGTGGCAATTTTCTGCTGCCGAATTTAGCGGATCCACAAGCTTCGTCAGGGTCTGGTGGATTGATACTGACTCGCGGAATTGCCCGGGTAACAGGAACAAACACAGGCATTATTCTGGATGGTTTGCTTCGTATTAACGGGGGAGAATTAAACCTGGATGGTGGCGCTGGTGTAAATAACTTTATGGAGTATAGTGCTTCCGGTAATGCGGTGATCGAACTTTCTGCCGGAAACCTGATTGTTGGATCTCAATTAAGAAGATCGTTGGTTTCTACTTCGGGTATTTTAAAGTACCGTCAAACAGGAGGGAGTGCGCTTTTTGCTAAAAACGCAACACCTAATACAGCACGGGGTGCATTTGAAATTATCAATGCTGGTAGCGAGTTTACCTTTACGGGTGGTGAATTTGCTATTGAAAGACATATTAATAGCCCAACACGACCAACACTCTTACTGGAACCCGACAATTTCACTGTAGGAGGAAGGGCTATTGAATTAGGAAATGCTACAACGCCTGTCAATCAGAATAATTTTAATGTTCGTTCAAGTATTCTGATTGATAGTTTAGTGTTGGCATCTGCAAATGTTTCTACTAGGATAATTGGTCTGCCATTAAGCGTTAATCATTTGGTAGTCGCCAATGGCGCTTCATTCAACCCTGATATCTATGCGTTGACAGTAAATAGTTCTCTTACAAATAACGGAACGTTTTCAGTTACTGGTTTAACTCAAACTACTTTTTTTCCATCTTCAAGCACCACTACCATAACAGGTATTGGGGCCACTACCTTCAGAAATATTGATAAGGCAGGAACCGGAACTTTGCTGTTGGAAAAAGATATTACTGCAGTAAACGATGTGTCCATTACCGGGGGTACGATCAATACACAGAATTTTGCATTTAATATTGGTAAAGACCTGACCTTTAATACAACACATCTTAGTGATCCAGGAGGAGCTGGAATTGTTTTCAACGGATCACAAAAGCAAAAACTACTACGAACCTCGCCTGGAAGCAGCTTCTTTAGTTCTATCCGGTTGAATAATTCCGAAGGTCTGGTTATTGAAGCAACAGACCTCAACTTTCAAATTAATCAACGACTCGTGTTGGAATCAGGAGTTTTTGATATAGGAGGTAACTTACTGACATTTACCCCTGCAGCTGTTATTGAAAACGGTTTGGGGAATACAACTAAAGATGACTTTAATGTAAACCGCATGATACAAACCAATAGTTCAATCAATGACTTTGGTGTGCGGAAGTTATTTAATACGGTGAGTAGTGGAAATGTTACGTTTACTTTTCCGGTGGGGCTTATAGCCTATACGCCAGTAGTGGCTACTATCAACGATATCAATCCTAGCAGTATAACTGTGAGGCCAGTGGCAGACGTTCCCCCGGTTCCGGAAGATAGCGAATCTGCGTTACCATGTTCAGATCCTGAAATAACCGATGCAAGCAATGTTTTGCAATACTACTGGATTATTAAAAGCAGTGGAACTACTTCATTCAATGGAGAATTGGAAATGTTTTATGATCCAGGTTCGTTCAGTGTAACCGCACCATACACCGTTGCTAATTATGGTCCTGCGCGATTGTATAATGCTGGAAATACATGGGATAAGGTATTTTCTCAAGCTCAGTTTGATGAAGTCAATCAACGTATTGAATTTCCATTTACAGGCAATGGGGATGCAACCATTTCCGGAATTTATACTGCAGGAGTTACACTTGAAAATGATGGTACAACCTTGTTGTGCGGAGCCGCAATCCCAGATGTTGTACCTGAATTTATTACGTTGGAAGCTGTAGCAACTGGAAACTTTTACGCGGATCCATCTTACCAAGGGGGTGTTGCTCCTTTGATTGGTTCAACCCCGGACATAACCGTGAAGAGTGGGTTTACACTCACATTGGATGTGAATAGTATCCGTACACGTAAAATCACTATTGAATCTGGGGCAACATTGGAAGTAAATGGGACCATTGGTCATAACCTGGGCTTCGTTACCGGTGAAGGAACCTTAAAGTTGGTTTCAAATACACCATCTATTTCGTTTCCCGCTGGGGATTATCAGGATTTCTTTCCTACGGGCGCATGTATAGGTGGAGGTGGACTGGAATATGCCGGATCCGGTAGTTACAGTATCTTATCAGGCTTGTCAAATGTGAGGAGGCTGATATTGTCCGGTTCTGGTGATCGGGTGTTCTCTAATAATACCAACGTTAGAATTTGTGAAAACCTGGAAATTCTGGGTTCTGTGGATGCATTAGTGCCAGATGGAAATAGTATAATTACTGTGTTGGGGAATGTCTATAAGTCAGACTTAGCTACGTTTGACAATGGAGGAGGTAGTTCAAAAGTCGTTCTCGAAGGAACATCCTTACAACTCATAGCGGGTTCTTTTACTGGAACAAATGCCTTTAATGATCTTGAGCTTAATAATGCAAGTGGGTTAACCATTGTAAACAGCGCGGATGCTGGTAGGGGAATTGCGGCAGGAGGAGATATTGACATTCAGTCATCACTACTTTTTTCAAATGGTATTATTACAACCGATGCAGCCAATCAGTTACGATTACTCAATCTGGCTACGGCTGATAATTATTCTTCCACGCGATATGTGAATGGGCCTTTGATTCGACAGTTAGCACCTGTTGTTCAATCTTTTCCCTTTCCTGTTGGGACAGCTACACGTTACGGCTTGATGGAAATCGCTTCTCCAGCATCTTATGCAGGGTTAAAAAACTTTACCGTACAATACTTTAATGCCCTTTCACCAAATGATGTGTTCAGCTTAACACCAGCTGCTAGTGCTGCAGGTGTGGACAAAGCCAGTGGAAATGAATATTGGAATGTGGACGCTGTGTCACCCGCTTCTTCACGGGTTCAGCTTTATTGGGACGCACTATCCGATGTACAAAGTACAATCAGTAATCTCCGGATATTATTTTGGAATGGAACAGCCTGGGATTTATTAAGTACGATAAGTGCGCCTTCAGGAAGTGTGACTTCCGGTTCTATGATAAGCGGTCCACTAACGTATAGTAATCGGGATATAACATTTGGAACATTAAACGCAACTGCAACTCCACTTCCAGTCGAATTGACTGATTTTACAGGAAAACGAATGCAAGGCGTTCATTACCTGGAGTGGATTACAAGCTCAGAATTGAATAATGATTATTTTGAAATACAACGATCCATCGATGGTGAGTCTTTCGTAACTATTGGGAGAAAAGAAGGGAAAGGAACTACAGGTGAACGATCGATTTACACCTTTGCAGATGAGCTACCCTTGCTTGGAAATAATTATTACCGACTTAAACAGGTTGACTTCGATGGCACCACCTCTTTTTCATGGGTTATTGTAATAAATAATCCAGATGGAAAGGGTCAATTCAATATGTGGTTTTATCCAAACCCGGTGCATGCTGGCGATGAACTAACTTTACGCCTTGCTAAGGATAACTCAAGCGCTGCGTTACTTGGCATCTATGACCTAATGGGACGAGAGGTATACTCAACAATTGTATCAACTAAAGAATTTGAGGAGATACAGCTTGTGCTGCCTGAGGTTGTCCCCGGTGTTTATCTCGTGGAATTCAGGCAAGGTTTACGCAAAGTTGTGAAGCGTTTGGTAGTAAAGTAATTACAAACAAAAATTTAGAGCTGAAGGGCATTGAGTAAACAGCAGGCAACTACGCCTGCTGTTTCTGTTCGTAAACGGCTTTTTCCAAGGCTAACCTTCTGAAAACCATTACGTTGGGCAAATTCAAGCTCGGGTAGTGAGAAGTCGCCTTCAGGGCCAATCAATACCAAATAATTGCTCCCTTTTTCTGCTTTCTTCATTAAATGCTCTGGATTGGATGAATCCACATAGGCGATGAAACGTTGGTCGGTACCTGAATTCAATTGCATGAATTCCTGAAAGGAAATCAGGTCACTTAAATCGGGTAATGTAGCCCGTTGCGATTGTTTCATGGCACTGAGTGCAACCTTTTTCAATCGATCGGTTTTCAACCATGGTCGCTCGGTGTTTTCACAATTGATGAATGTAATTTTATCGATCCCGATTTCAACACATTTTTCCACCATCCATTCCAGCCGATCCGGATTTTTGGTTGGCGATATGGCTAGGTGGATATGGAAATTCCTGGAAGGTTCAGCATACTTACGCGTAATATGAAACGTACACTTCCGTGGATTGGCATCAGCAATGATGGCCTCATAATACGAGCCTTTACCATCCGTCAATAAAAAAGGTTCTCCGCTCTTTTTGCGGAGAACCTTAATGCAATGTTTTGATTCTTCTTCGTTCAGGTAATCAGCTCCCTGATCCAGGTCAGGTTGATAGAAGAGTTGCTCCATACCTGCGGAGCTTTACTTGTATTGTTGATACAAGCTGTCCATAAAGGCAACGTATTCCGACATGGCAGTTTCTTTTGACTTTCCTTTCAACTCTGACCATGCATCGAATTTCGCTATGGCCTTAAAGTCAAAACCTCCTGGCCGCTCACCACTCACATCTCCTTCGCTGGCTTGTTTAAAAAGGGCGTATAGCGTTAACAGCTCTTCATTGGAAGGTCGCCTGGTCAGTTCTTTTGAGCGCGCAACAGCGGCCTCAAATTGCTGTTGAAGATCCATTCGACTTATCGCTTATTCATGCTTACGTACGGCCGAACAATATTGCCGGTGTAAATCTGCCTTGGCCGACCAATTGGTTCGTTGTTTTTACGCAGTTCCAGCCACTGGGCGATCCATCCCGGTAAACGGCCCATGGCAAACATTACGGTAAACATATCTACGGGAATGCCAAGGGCACGGTAGATGATGCCGGAGTAGAAATCTACGTTCGGATAAAGTTTACGCTCAACGAAGTACGGATCTTTAAGTGCAATCTCTTCCAGTTTCTTGGCAATGTCGAGAACCGGATCACTTACCCCTAATTTGCCCAACACGTCATCAGCGGCTTTCTTGATAATCTTGGCTCTTGGGTCAAAGTTTTTGTACACGCGGTGACCGAATCCCATCAGGCGGAACGGATCGTTTTTATCTTTTGCTTTCGCGATCCACTTGTCGATATTGCCACCATCGTTGCGAATGTTTTCCAACATCACAATTACTTCCTGGTTGGCGCCTCCGTGTAGCGGACCCCACAACGCATTAATACCAGCTGAAATAGCTGAGTAAATACTGGCTTTTGACGACCCAACTATCCGCACAGTAGAAGTAGAACAGTTTTGTTCATGGTCGGCATGCAGGATGAATAATTTGTCTAAAGCATCCGCAACGACCGGATCTACTTCATAATCCTGGCCAGGCATACCAAACATCATTTTCAAAAAGCGACTGCAATAGTCAAGCTTGTTGTCGGGATAGTTAACCGGATGGCCAACTGCATTTTTGTATGCCCATGCAGCAAATGTGGGCATCTTGGCCAGGGAGCGGATAATACTCAGGTAAACACCATCCTCCGGGCGATTCGGATTTAATGATTCCGGATAAAATGCTGTCTGTGCACAAAATAAAGAAGAAAGCACACCCATCGGATGAGAGGTAGAGGGAAATCCATCCAATATCTTCTTGATATCCTCATGCACCAACGTGCGTTTTGTGATGTCGTTATTCCATTTTTCGTATTCAGCTTTGGTCGGCAGTTCCCCAAAAATCAGCAGGTAAGCTACTTCAAGAAAGTTGGACTTCTCTGCCAACTCTTCAATAGCATAACCCCGGTAATGTAGCACGCCCTTTTCTCCGTCAAGAAAGGTAATGGCACTTTTTGTTGCTCCGGTATTTTTATACCCAACATCAAGGGTCACATAGCCGGTTTTATCACGAAGATCGCTGATGTCGATGGCTAACTCGTTTTCTGTTCCTTCAATTACAGGAAAGGAGTATGACTTGCCTTCAATAATTAACTCTACTGTTTTTGACATAGTGAAAAGTACGTTTAAATGCTGATTTTGAAGCCTAAATATAACGGGTTAGGGTGGTTCTATGAAGTCCGCTCAAATATTTATATCCCCCTAATTACCGCCCAAAATCATAGGTAATCCATCTTTTCCACTGCCCACAACAACCACCTTCGAGTTAGGCGATTTGGCCAGTTCAAGCGTGGCTTCGATTCCTCGCATTTTTAACAATTTATCGGTTAAACTGTTATTGATAATGTTGTTTGCACGGGCTTCGCCTTCAGCCTGAATGCGTTTACGTTCAGCTTCACTTTTCTCCTTATCCAACCTGAACTGATAGGCAAGCGCTTCCTGTTCTTGTTGAAGCTTATTTTGGATCGCTACTTTAATTTGTTCAGGTAATTGAATGGATCTGATCAAAAGCGCCACCATTGTCACATTATTTTGACCAAGAATCTTTTCTGACTCTTCTTTAATGGTTGCTTCCACCTCGGCACGTTTGGTGGAATAGATTTCTTCCGCAGAATACCGACCCATGATCTGTCTTACCACTGAACGCATTTCGGGAATAACCAAAACGCCTACATAACCGCGGTTGAATTTTTCGTGGATGTACCCGATTTTATCAGGTACGGGGTGAAAACGTACAGAAACCTCAACGTGGATGGATAAACCGTTTCTGTCTAGTACATCCATGTTCTCATCGGCTGAAGTTTCGCGCACAGCATAGATATACACTTCATTCCATGGTGCTTTCATATGAAAACCCGGTTGTACAATGTGGTCTTTATCCAGGCCTTCTCCAAATTTGTAGAAGATGACAGCCCGTTCATCCGCCTGAACGGTGAAAAACAAACTGGACGAAATGCCCAGCACAACAAACAAGGCAATAACGCCAAGAATAATAAATGGAAGTAGTCTTCTGTTATTCATATAAGTTAATTTTAATAGAGTTTAAGATTCAAGTTGATTTTCTTCGGGAGGCTTCGGTTTGATCATCAGATTTCCAATAATCAACACCGTGAACAAAGTTCCCCAAACGGCTTCAATAACACTAATGTTCTTGATAAGTTTATGTGCGTCCGGATAGTCGGTATCAATTCCACCCAAAACGTGAAAGGAATAAGCCACGCATTCTGAATAGTTGGGTATCCCTAATGGGATTTCGGTACCTAAGCTACCCGGCATTGCAATGCAGATCAGATCATACAAGCTTCCAAACGAAATACCGATCATTAAAAAGACGCAGGCAGATCCCCACAGTTTGTCTACTGTAAAATACTGGCCCATGAAAATATCCCGGATTGCAAAACTAATTACGGTAACTTCAATAGGAAACAGGAATCCATGTATAGTAAACAGTGCGGCTTGCCGGTTCTGAATTTCAATAACCTTGTAGTAGGGGAACTCAATCAAAATGCCAAACACCGTAATGCTGACCAGCACAAAGAAGATAATGGCAATTAGGGATTTGCTTTGGGTGAAATTGCGCAACAGATCCCAAAGCAGGAAGGCATAAAGGCCACCAAACCCTGAAAATAAGGTAATCAGAAATTTGGAGACATCGCTGTTCGGATCCTCCAAAAGGGGGGAATACAAAGTTAAGCCAAGTGTAACGATAACCACCTGGGTGGCCACTACATTCCGGTAGTCCTTCTGTTTTTCGCGTTGCAGTTCCAGCCTGCCAAGTAATGACTTAACTGAGTCGAGTTTTATCATGAACCTGAAAGATAGCGTGATTTTAGGAATTCAGCGTGTAAATTACCTTTTGTGAATTCGTGGAATTTAGTTTACTATTACTTTTGGATAGCTGTTTTTAAGTATTTGATTAGCAAATCATTATATAGCCTCAACAAAATTTTTATATCGCTTGGTCTGGCGATGCTTTTTTGCGCGCACGCATTTGGGCAATCACCGGTCATGGATAGTTTGAAAAACGCGTTGGAAAAGTCTCGAGACCCCCAGAGAAGGGTGGATATTCTAAATGCATTGGCATACGAATATTATGATTTCAACGATAGCATTGCATTAGGGTATGCGAAACTGGCGCTGCAAGAAGCGCAGAAAGCTGGGTACAAGCGTGGCGAAAAAAACGCCTACACCATGGTGGGTACGGGCTACCTTACGTTTGCACAATTTGACCAGGCCTTTTATTACTTACGTCTCTCTGATAAGGTGGAGATACCTGAAGCGATTGATCAAGCGGCCTATAATTTGTCGGTAATGGCCAGTACCCATCGAACATTAGCTAATTATGATTCAGCCCGTCATTATTATTTGAAGGCATTGCAGCTTGGCGAGAATAAGCTATCACCTGATGTATTGGGCACGGTCTATAAAAATCTTGGGCATCTTGAAGTAATCTTGTGGAATAACGCAATCGCACGAGAATATCTACGAAAAGCCGAAAACCTGGCTATTGAGGCAAACGATACATACTTGCTGGCAGAAGTATATGGGCATCTGGGCGTGTTATCAGAACAGGTACTTGAATTCCGCCAAGCTGAGCTCTACTTTAATAAGCTCTGTGATCTTGCCTCAAAGCAAGTGTTTTATTTTCATTTGATAAAGTGTGAATTACGAAAGGCAGAACTCTTTTACCAAAAGGGATTTTATGCTGAAGCATTAAACACCAGCTTGACAGCGCTTAAACTAACCGAGAAATACGAATATAAACCACAGTTGGCCGAATTGTATCTGATGATGGGGGATATTTATAATGAATTGGCCCAGTACGATTTGGCTCTTCGCTACTATTTTCAAGCATTGAAGATCACCGAACAATTCGGATTGCGCTTGCAAACCGCTCAGCTCTATGCGCAAATAGCATGGGTAAATAAGCAGCAGTCTAATTTTGACTTAGCCATGAATTACATAAACCGATCACTTGAACTGCGCAAGGAGATAGGAGATAGACACGGTATTTCCAATGCCTTTAATTACAGGGGGCTTCTTTATTATCAAACAAAACAATATAAAGAGGCTGTGTATGATCTAAAAGCTTCCAGAAAGATTCGTGAGGAAATTGGCCATACAGAAGGTGTTGCTTCAGCCATTTTTAATCTTTCACTTGTTTATGAAGATTTAAGGGAATTAGATAATGCGTATGCTTTATTGCTTGAGGTAATTGAACTTGAAAAGCAAGTCGTTGATCCTATTAGTTTGGGATTAACCTATAACCAGATGGGTAACATCCTGACTCAACAAAAGCGTTTTAAAGAAGCAAAGGAATATCTTGAACTTGCAAAACAAAAGGCAATTGAAGCAAATTCTATTTTATTCGAACTAGGAAACACCCGGTTTTTTGCCAGGTGGTATGAAGCGACTGGTGATTTTAAGGGTGCTTATGATCACCAGGTGCGGTATCAGCAATTGAACGATAGTGTCTACAACCGCAGCATATCCACCAAGCTTGCCGAGATGGAGGCTCTCTATCGTGTTGAGCAAAAGGAGCAACAGATCCGGCTCCTGAATCAGGAAAACGAACTTCAAAATAATAAGCTTGCTTTGCAGCAATCCCGAATTCGTTCGCAGAGCATCATCATTGCCTCTTCGTTAATTGGCCTGGCATTGCTTTCTATACTGGCATTTAATATTTATTTGTATAACAGGCGGATCAGACGGGCTAACACGGAAATTCTGGAACAAAAGGAAGAGATTCAAACTCAGGCAGAAGAACTGGTGGATGCCAATGAGATTTTACTTCGGCTAAATCGTGAGGTGACTGAAAAGAACGAAGAAATACAAGCGCAATCAGAGGAGTTGATGGAGGCCAACCAAACCATCTATGAGATCAACAAGGGTTTGGAAGAGAAGGTGAGCGAGCGAACCAACCGATTAAAGGAAGCTTACAAGGAATTGGATACATTTTTCTACCGGGCTTCTCATGATTTCAGGCGACCACTCACCACCTTTATGGGATTGGCTGAGGTGGCAAGAATAACGGTTAAGGATAAAACGGCTCTGGAGCTTTTTGAAAAGGTTGATGAGACGGCTCATACATTGGATCGTATGTTGGTGAAATTGCAATCAATTAGTGATGTTGGGGCACAACAACTGGTGTATAAAGAAGTCCTCATCTCCGAACTGATAAATGACATACTCACCGATTTCCGTGAGGAAATTAAGTCGAAGAGCATAAAGATTAATAATTCGGTGTCCTTAATGGATTCTTTTTATTCGTACCCAGCTATGGTAAAGATTGCGTTGGGTAATTTAATAGAGAATGCCATTCAGTTCAATGGACCCGAAAATCCAACGATCTCTATTTCGGTTGAGCAAGAAGGTGCTCAGGTTTTTTTACGCGTTGCCGATAATGGGCAGGGCATCGATGCTGAGTTACATGACAAAATCTTTGACATGTACTTCCGGGGCAGCGATCGATCTACGGGAAATGGTTTGGGTCTTTACATTGCAAAGAAGGCTGTTGAAAAGCTTGGAGGAACGATCACTGTATCGAGCACGGTTTATAAAGGAAGCATGTTTACAATAACCTTACCACTGGGCGATTCAAACGGCTAGTGACATCAATCATTTTTTTATCCGTTATTAAGCCCTAATTTTCGGATTGATATGATCAGTATGTTCAAAAACCGAAGCTTTTCTATAGATCTGGGCAACAACAATACGCTAGTCGCGGATTCCACCAGGATGCTGCTTGCGCAGCCATCTTACATTGTTTTTAATTCAAACCACTCGGTTAAAGCTGTTGGCGAACAGGCGTATGAGATGTTTGAAAAAACCCATGAAGAGCTTACACCTGTAAAGCCTTTGCGTGGCGGTGTTATTGCTGATTTCAATTCGGCTACGCTAATGATTAAAGAACTGGTGAATAAGGCTTACACACACAAGGCCTCATTCTTTTCCGGGTATGATCACATCATTTCAGGTGTGCCGTATTATACCACTGAAGTAGAGCGAAGGGCGCTTCGTGATGCCATTGATCAATTCAACCCGCGTAAGCGATCGTTGTTGTTTGAACCCTTGGCGGCAGCCATCGGTATGGGACTAAACATCCGGGAACCGGAAGGAAAAATGGTAATTGATATTGGAGGGGGCATCACGGAAATCGTAATCATTTCCCTTTCGGGGATAGCAGCCTTTGAATCGCTCAAAGTGGCTGGCGATACGTTCGACATGAACATTCAGGATTATTTCCGTAGAAATTTTAATATGTCTATCGGGCTGAAGACCGCTGAGCAAGTTAAAATTCGTGCAGGCGCTGTGCTGGAAGAAGTTGATCCAATACCGGATACCATCGCTGTAAAGGGAAAGGACTTGATGACGGGCATCCCGGTTACACGAAAGATAGATCACCGTGAAATCGCCTTAATTCTTGAAAAGTCAGTTGCTTCAATTGAGCGCAGTATTATTCAAACCCTGGAAACCTGTCCGCCTGAACTTGCTGCTGATATTTACCAAAACGGAATGCACATTACCGGTGGCAGTTCATTATTGCGAGGCCTCAAGCAACGTTTTGAAAGGCACATGAAGCTTCCGGTTCATCTTGATGAACAACCGTTGTCGTCTGTTAGCCGGGGTATTGCCCGCGTGTTGGCTAACCCGAAAAAATTTACGGGTGTACTTATTGATTAACCTTTACGTGTTGTGTTCAGGATGCTCGCCCGATTGATCTTGAAAGCCATGGGCTGGAAGACCGAGCCCGTTGGTCCGTTTCCAATCAAGCCAAAAAAGTATGTGGTAATTGTAGCACCGCACACCAGCGGCTGGGATTTTATTATTGGCGTACTATTCCGCAGCGTACTACGGTTAACGGATGCCCGATATTTGGGTAAAAAGGAGCTGTTCAAACCGCCTTTTGGTTTCATCTTCCGCTGGCTGGGTGGCACCCCGGTTGATCGCAGTACCAGTCATAATATGGTAGATGAAGTGGTGAAGATTTTTGAACGACATGAGCGTTTTGCGATAGCCTTATCTCCTGAAGGAACCCGACAACGGGTGGAGCGGCTGCGAACGGGATTTTACAACATTGCTAAAAATGCTGGAGTGCCCATTGTAATGGTGGGGCTCGACTTCAAGAACAAGCAGGTAATCTTTTCAGAACCCTTCATGACTTCAAATGATCAACAGAAGGACTTTGACCATATTCTTCGGTTCTTTGGCCCAATCGAAGGCAAGTTTCCCGAGCAGGGGCTTCGTCACTTGCTGCCCGCTACCTGATTCACTTCAGTTTTGAGGCATAAAAAAACCCCGATAAAATCAGGGTCTTTTTTCCTTTCAGTGGATTGGGGAAAATTACATTCCTGAACCACCGTTGTTGGTGTCGAACAAGGAAGGAGCCGGTGCGGGAGCAACCGGTGCAGGTGCTGGAGCCGATGCAGGTTTTGCAACGCTGGCAACTTTCTTCTTCACCCTCTTCACTTTCTTCACCACTTTTTTCTTAGCTGAAGACGCAGCCTTCTTGGCTTTGGAAGCTGACTTTTTAACAGCTTTCTTCACTTTTTTCGCAGCCTTCTTGGCTTTCTTAACAACTTTTTTCGCGGATTTTTTCACCGACTTCTTCGCTGCTTTTACTTTCTTCTTAGCAGCCTTTTTTACTTTCTTTTTAGCCATAGCAATTTATTTGTGTTTAACTCCCGAAAAGTTAAGTATTCTTTACGATACACTACTTCACGAACACAAAAAATTTTTATCGTCTGCGGCCAGCACCTCTTCGGTTGTTGCTGCCTTCGTACGATCTGCCGCGGCCTCCTTTGCTTTTCTTGCTGCTACTTTCCCTTCTTCCTTCGGTCAACTCAACGCGTACTTGTCTGCCTTCAAACTCAACGCCCTGCAGGCCTGAAATGATGGCATCACTCTTTTCTTTCTCTACTTCAAAGAAGGAGTAAGCGCCTTTGATGTCAATTTTCCCAACATGCTTTTTGCCCACTTTGCAACATTCATCCAGCATCTCCAGCAGGTCGGCCTTTTCCAGGTTATCCATCTTACCCAGGTTTATGAAGAAGCGATCGCCTGTGCTGTAGCGCTCTGCGCCACGGTCGGAAGAGGATGCATTTACATTTAAATCGGGGGCATTGCGGTAATAATCCAGGAAGCGGTTAAACTCAATGGAAGCAAAACGCTTGATCAATTCATTCTTGGTCAGGTCTTTCAGCTCCTCGTAAACAGCCGGTAAAAAGGCTTCAATTTCCGATTCATTTACTTTCACATCATGCACCTTTTTCATCAGGGCGAGTAATTGTTTTTGGCATACTTCAGGGCCTGATGGTACGGGTATCCGGGTAAAGGTTGTTCTAACCGCCTTTTCAATCTGGCGGATTTTGCCGGTTTCTTTTGAGTTAACCAAGGCGATTGAGATACCCTTTTTACCTGCACGGGCGGTACGACCGCTTCGGTGGGTATAGAATTCCATTTCATCCGGAATATTCATGTGGATCACATGGGTGATACTTTCCACATCAATACCACGGGCTGCCACATCGGTAGCCACCAGAATCTGCACAGATCTGTTCCGGAATTTCATCATCACTTTATCGCGCTGTGCCTGGTTCAGGTCGCCATGCAGGGAGTCGGCATTGTAGCCATCTTTCATTAACATTTCGGCAACGCGTTGGGTGTCGATACGGGTACGACAGAAGATCAACCCGAAAATATCGGGGTGGAAATCCAGTAAGCGCTTCAGGGCACTGTATTTATCGCGATCGTGAACCACAACATATTGATGTTCGATGTTGACATTGCCGGTATTTTTATCACCCACCGTCAATTCCATCGGGTCGGTCATGTAGTTGTTGGCAATCGCCCGTACTTCACGGGGCATGGTAGCCGAGAACAACCAGGTGATTTTGGTGTCTGGAGTCTTGGAAAGAATTTCATCAATATCTTCCTTGAAGCCCATGTTCAACATTTCATCGGCCTCATCCAATACTACATATTGAATGGTGCTCAGGTTGATGGCCTTGCGTCCCAGCATGTCGATAAGTCGACCGGGAGTAGCCACAACGATTTGCGCACCACGCTTTACTTTACGGATTTGTTCGCTGATGCTCGCGCCACCATAAATGGCTACGATGTTCAGTTTTTTAAAATTTTCAGAGAAGTTTTCCAGGTCGCTCACGATCTGGAGCCCGAGTTCACGGGTTGGTGCCAAGACCAGTGCTTGTGTAGCCGAAGAATTTTCGTCAACCAACTCCAGTAGAGGTAAACCAAAGGCAGCAGTTTTACCGGTACCGGTTTGTGCCAGTCCGATGAAGTCGCGAGTGCCTGTTAATAAAAGTGGAATTGCCTTTTCCTGAATAGGGGTAGGCGTTTCGAAGCCAATAATTTGCACAGCTTCAGCCAGCCCGGCCGACAAGCCGAGCGCTTGAAAGTTTTTCATGAATGTTTGTTATGTAAATAAAAAGTTACTGTTACAACGTCATTGCGAAGAGATCCCTTGAATTTCCGATGCCAATCGGTGTGGGATGACGTTGCAACCGCGTAGAACGGTGCAAAGGTACACTTAATAATCGGGATAACCGCATGCGGTCTGAAATCAGGCATTGATTGGGTGTTTTGGCAAACAACAAATTGAAAGCGTTGGAGAAGTTGCTTTACGACAAAGGATATTTGGCTGATCCGTAGTAGCCATTTTCCGTGGTTATCGAATTTTTGTACTTTAGAAAATCAAAAGCAACCGTATGATGCGCTATTTATTTATTTCATTGATTGTGATTACTGCCTGCAACACCCGCGTTGAAGTAACCGAAAAGGAGTCGCCTGAAGCGAAGGTTGTTCCCGAACCACAGTACTCACTCTCCAGTAAACAAACCCACAATAAGTTCAGCCGAAGTATTGCGCCAGTGCTGAATGTGAAAAGTGGTGCCGTGATTGAATTCTTTACCGAGGAAGCAACGGATGGCCAGCTAAACCCTGGTTCAACCGTTGAAGATCTTTCTAAGTTAAGTTTCGATCCGATTCACCCGCTTACCGGACCTGTATTTGTTGAAGAGGCTGAACCAGGCGATGTACTGGCAGTGACGCTGCACAAAATTGAAATCGGTGATTGGGGTTGGACAGCCATCATACCCGGCTTTGGTTTTTTAGCAGAAGACTTCAAAGAACCCTACCTGAAAACCTACACCTTTAACAAGGATGATAAGAAGGTAAAGTTTAACAATCATATTCATATTCCGGTAAAACCGTTTGCCGGAGTGTTGGGTGTAGCGCCTGATATAGATTCGTTATTAAGCACCATTCCGCCTCGGGCTAACGGAGGTAACATGGATGATCCGAACATGACGGAAGGGACAACTGTATACTTACCTGTTTTTGTAGAAGGGGCTTTGTTTTCGATTGGTGATGCACATGTGACACAAGGCTTGGGTGAAGTATGTGGTACAGCGGTAGAAGCCCCCATGCGTTTTATCGTGGAGCTGAACCTGATAAAAGGCAAGCGCAAAATTCAGGAGCCACAATACGAAACAGATGCGTATTACGCCACCACTGGCTTTGATACAACCATTGATGGAGCAACGAAAAAGGCTGTCCGATACATGATCGAATACCTGGTAGCTGAGCACGGTATGGATCGGAACGATGCCTATGCGCTTTGCTCGCTGGCGGGCGATTTACACATTGCTGAAGTGGTGGACATGCCCCACATGTTGGTATCCATGCATATCAACAAAAGTTTGTTTGCTGATCCGAAGCACTACACGCTCTTAAAAAAATAATATGCGCTTTTTCCTTAGCCTGTTGATTGCTGTGTCGATCCTTCTTTCATCCTGTTCAGGTAATCGTACCAACGAACGTATTGATCACATTATTCTGGTAGTGAATGATCTTGAAAAGGGCATGCAGCAGTTCGAAGAATTAACAGGAGTAAAACCTGTGTTTGGAGGGAAGCATCCCAACTCGTTTACCCAAAATGCGCTGGTGGCACTTGATCGAAATGCGTATATCGAAATACTGGCTCCCCGCACCGATGTGCCGGCTCCCGATTGGATCATGCAGTTCCGAAGTCTGACACCAAGCGGTTGGGCGGTTTACACTTCAGATATTGAGGCGACAAAACAGAAACTTGCTGAGATGGGTTTCTCGCTGTCGGAGGTTATGTCGGGTGCACGGGCCAAACCCGATGGCAATATGCTTTCATGGTCAACCATGGGATTCACGAACAAAGACACGCAGGTGTTTCCTTTTTTTATTCAATGGGGTGAAGATGTGGTGCATCCTGCCGCCAGTTCACCCACTGGCTGTAGCATCATGAAATTCGAAATCACAACGGAGAATAAGGACCTGGATAAACTCAATGAACATTTCAAGCTTGGCATTTCTACGTCAAGCGGTGAGCCCAGGTTAGTATTGCGTTTGCGAACACCAAAGGGTGTTGTGACTTTCCCCGCTTATTGAAAAATTCAGCCTGATGGTACCATCAGGCTGGTATCTGTTTACTTTAATTTTTGGTTAGCACATTTCTCTGTGCTGTGATGGTAACCAGCAAGGTTTCTTTCTTGACCTCGCGTGACTGATAAACCAGGTTAAGTGCCTTTTCTTTTTTAAGATGAGTTTGCAACTCGGGTACTGAAATTTCCATTGGTTTATGATCCACCAAGGCATCAGCATACTTCCAGGTTTTCAATATGTTTTGTTGATCGTCCTTCAGTAGTATGCTTCGAGCTGTACCGATTTTTCCACACTCGCTGTAGAATACGGTAAGAAGTCCCTTTTCATCCGGTGCAAGTTGAAGGGTAGGGGTTTCCTTTTTGCTGTGAACATAATGCTCAATAACCTGCTTGTTGTTCAGGTGAATGGTGAAACTGTTGCCACCAAATGTGAATGCCATCAGCATGATGCCCAGTACCAGGCCAAACATGAGTTTCATTGATTTCATACGTTAATGGGTTTATTGTTGGAGTTACTTTTTTCTAACGTTGAATATCGGAATCAGGTAATGGATATGGATTTAACTTTGATATCTGGTATACTTTGCTTGATGAACTGCATTGTTTATCTTGTTCAGTCAACCAAATCGAACGTCATGAAAACTGTTTTTGTATTTCTATTTACCCTTGTTTCCATTGTTGGCTTAGCTCAAGGGGGTATGTTGAAGGAAAGTTTGAAGGTGAAAAGTGCCATCCTGAATAAAGAGGTGGAATATAGCGTCTACCTACCTCCGGATTATGCTTACAGCAGTCGTAAGTATCCTGTCTTATACTTACTGCATGGCTACACGGATGACGAAACCGGATGGACACAATTTGGCGAAGTGAAAGCTATCGCGGATAAACAAATCGAAAATCAGGAGATGACCTCCATGATCATTGCTATGCCCGATGGAGGAGTGAGCTGGTACATCAACAGTGCGGATGGTAAAGTGAAGTATGAAGATTTCTTTATCAAGGAATTTATTCCGCACATTGAAGCCACCTTTCAGGTAAGAAAGGAGAAGCAATTCCGGGCTATAGCCGGTCTTTCCATGGGTGGTCACGGAACGATGATCATGGCGCTCAAGTATCCGGATATGTTTGCAGTGGCAGCTCCGCTAAGTGCAGGAATTTTTACACGAGAGGAGCTTGTAAACATGCCAGAACAAAACTGGAATAATGTATTTGGCCCGCCTTACGGAAGCCACGTTGGTGAGGCGAGGGTTACGGATCACCTCAATAAAAACTGGATACTTTGTCTGGTTCGTGATGCTTCCGCTGACGAGTTGAAAAAAGTAAAATACTACATTGATTGTGGCGACAAGGATTTTTTGATCAAGGGAAATATGGAATTACACGCCTTGTTGATTGATAAGAAAGTGCCACATGAATTTCGGGTGCGTGATGGAATTCACAATTGGGATTATTGGCGAACTGCTTTGCCCGAAGTGTTCAGGTTTGTAACGGCTACCTTTCATCGGTAAAAGGGAGTTTCATTCTCTTACTTTTCCAGTCAAGACACTAATTTTATCCGATAGTGGATTACCAGAAGCTCTTCGAAATGAAACCACTTGTCCCACATGCCACAAGCAATCCGAGATCGGACCATTAATTAAATTCCAAAAAGGAAATTCGGATTGGGATTCACCCCGTTTCATAATCAAATCCATTTCTTCCATGTCACTATCGTTGGAAGCCTTCAGGTTATCGCTGGCTAATTTGAAATTTTGAAGCGTTTGTTTTCGCAGGTCAGCGAATGATAATTTTGGTGCTGCTGCTAAGGTGGTGGGTTGTTTGGCTGAGGCATTGGCAATCATGGCCGACATCGCATGAATGTGTGTTAAGGTTTCCATGCAAGTCCTCGCTTCGGGTGAGGGACGGTAGGCTAAATCTTCTTCCCGCAGATTTTCAGTAGCCCAATAATACCGCAGCCCCAGTCCATCGATTAAGCGTGCAGCAACGTGCGTGGCTGTATAGCTTGCCGGAGCTTCCGGTATTTCTCTATAGGGTAAATCCTGTGCGTAAAGCATTTGCGATGCAATCATCACAAGTGGGGCAATAAGTAGCTTCATGGATTGTGTTGGTAAATGATGAACTTTTTGAAAGTTAAACGGTTATTTTAGCCTTGAGATATTAATTTATGACAAAAGGTACAGTTATCAAATCCATAAAGCCCTTGGGTTTTCCCTGGCAAACACAAGATCCCTTCTTATTCTGCGTGTATCACCTTGATTTTTATCCAAAAGGAAATGAAAATCTGGGGCCAGCTGCTTCGCTGGCAGGTCGGGCGCTTGGGCAGGATTTCGCACCGAACAAGGAAGGATGGCGCATGTACCATGGTGAAAAAGTGCCGGGTTTTCCCGCGCACCCGCATTGCGGTTTTGAAACGGTAACGATTGTTACAAAGGGTTTGGTTGATCATTCCGATTCACTGGGCGCTGCGGGAAGATTTGGTTTTGGTGATGTGCAGTGGATGACAGCCGGCAAAGGCGTACAACATTGTGAAATGTTTCCGTTACTGAAACAAGATGATGAAAATCCGTTAGAGTTATTTCAAATTTGGCTTAACCTTCCGCGCTCAGCAAAAAAAGCAGAACCACATTTTGCCATGCTGTGGAGTGATGCCATTCCGGTATATGAGAAAACCGATGCTAATGGAAAGAAAACCAACGTGCGTGTGGTGGCCGGTGAACTCAACGGTGTGGTGGCACCGCCCCCTGCACCAAACTCCTGGGCGGCAGATCCTATGCACGAAGTGGCCATCTGGACGATGAAGATGGAAGCCGGGGCAGTCTTCACGTTGCCAAAGGCCTCTGCTTCCGTTAACCGGTCGCTTTATTTCTATACCGGAGATTCCATTTCTGTTGCTGGTCAACAATTCAATAAACCGAAGACGATTGAATTACACGCGGATCACGAAGTGGAACTGCTTGCCGGAAACACCGACTGTTATTTGCTGTTACTTCAGGGTAAACCCATTGGTGAGCCTGTTGTGCAACACGGACCTTTCGTGGGTAATACACAAGCCGATATTCAACAGGCGTTTCAGGATTACCAGCAAACACAATTCGGGGGTTGGCCCTGGCCAAGTTATGAGCATGTGCATTCCCGTGAAAAGGGACGGTTTGCCCGTTATCCGGATGGGAGCGAGGTTGTGAAAAGCTAAAAATTAATTCTCCGTCTTCTCCATCGGTAATTCCGGAATGCGCGTCCACTCCTGAAGTGAGCCATCGTATAGCTTCATGTTGTAGCCCAGCATTCTGCCGGCCATGTATACCACACTTGCGGTTTGACCAATGAAACAATAAACCACGGCTTCCTTATTTTTATCGGGAAGCACGGGTGTGAAGTAGCCTTGTAATTCAGCTTCTGATTTGAATAAATTGGCTTCGTTAAGTAATTCAGGATAGGGAATGTTTACGGCACCTTTAATATGACCTGCACGCGGATATCCGGTTGGATCACCATCATAAAATCTTTTTGCACGTGCATCTACAATTGTTACATACGGGCTTTCCAGATTTTTTATCACAAAATCTTTATTAACAATCAGGTCATTAATTTTTGGTTTGAACTTACCCGGTTTATAGGTTGGGATTTCCTTCGTTACCGGAAATCCTGCCTGTTTCCAGGCTTCCACACCGCCATTCAAGAAAGATACATTTCCTCTTAGCCCCAGGTATTCCAACATCAGAAACATTCTTGCGGTAGGTGAAACTTCATTTCGTGGATGATACAGCACCACATGTGAATTACTTGATATTCCGAGAGATTGTAATGTTTGCGTTGCTTGGGTAAGATCAGGTACATTCATACTTCCTTCCGGAGAATCCGGTGCCAGCCATCCGGGCCAAAGAAACCGCGCGCCTTCAATGTGTTCCTGCTCGTAATCCAACCGCAGAAAACTGACGTGCAGAATGACCAGATCAGGATCGCTTTTGTGTTGCTGAAGCCATTCGGCAGAAACCAGGATGGGTTTACTTTCTGCGAAAGCCAAGTGAAAGGCAAATAGGAACAGGGCAGTTGTCAGGATGGTCTGTTTCATAGGGTTGACGTTTCATTAACAAACGGACAGGATGTTAATACTGCCGTAATCTTTACACCAAATCGGCAATTCTGTTGATAAGAGGCTAAGTTTTGTGGTTATGCTGCTAATTATCAGGTATATGACTAACAAAGGTCATGTGGTATTTCGGTGATTCAGGGTAAACTCGATTAATCAAAACCGTAAAGTCATGGGACTATTTCATGAACCTAAAAAAACAAGTAAGGCTGATCTTGAGAAGTTCCGCCCCTTGGTGTTTAACCTGAGTTTGGTAATAACCTTACTGCTGGTGATTGCTGCCTTTGAGTGGGAGGGAAGTGTAACAGGTGAAAAGAAAGTAGTGGCTGTTGATAAATCTGACTTTGAAGAAATCATCGAAGTTCCGCAAACAGAAATTCCGCCACCACCTCCACCGCAGGTAATTCAACAGCCCCGAATTGTTGAAGTGCCCGATCAGGAAGAGATTGAAGAAGAAATCAAGGTGCAATTTGATATTGATGTGACTGATCAGAGTGTATCGCAGGAATTTAAAATTGAAACACAACCAGTTGTTGAAGAAGAGGAAGTTGACAAGATATTTCTGGTGGTTGAACAACCGGCATCTCCAAAAGGAGGTATGTCTGCTTTCTACGAATTTGTTTCAAAAAATATTCACTATCCTTCCCAAGCCAGGCGAATGGGTGTTGAAGGAAAAGTTTTTGTGGAATTTGTGGTAGAGAAAGATGGTACGCTATCTTCTTTCACCGTGATTAAAGGAATCGGAGCCGGTTGTGACGAAGAAGCCATTCGCATATTGCAACTATCGCCCGCGTGGTTTCCTGGTAAACAACGCGGGCAACCGGTTAAGCAACGCATGGTGCTGCCCATACACTTCAAGATGGCACAACGGGTTTAGAAAAATTTAATGAACTGTTTAAGTATATCGACTCGGACTTTTTAAATTTTTTCAACATTTTTAAACGTAATCACTGAACTCATGAAACGTATCCTCGTACCCACCGATTTTTCTGAAAATGCATCGCACGCCATTGAATATGCGGCCGAGACAGCAAAGGCTGTTGGTGCAGAACTCATCATTTTGAATGTGTATGTACCTCCGGTTTCCATGCAAAGTGCCATTCATGCGGTAATGGCTGAAGATGTTGGTCGCGAGACAAAAGCAGCAAAGGCGAGATTGAAAACTATAACAGATACCATTCAGGAAGAATATAAAGGTTTGGCATGCTCATATGCTGTTACAGTCGGTGAGCCAGTGCCTGAAATTCTTGGCTATGCTGAAGAGAATGCGGTTGATCTGATTGTGATGGGTACACAAGGAGCCAGTAAAATGGCGAATGTGTTGTTTGGCAGCAACACAGCATCCATTATTGAAAAGGCAAGTTGCCCGGTACTGTGTATTCCGTTTAACCTATCGTATAAGAAGCCAGAAAAAATCCTCTTTGCCACAAACTTTGCCTACAGCGATATTGATGGAGCGAAAAAGTTGGTGACCCTGGCAAAAGGATTTAAGTCTGCCTTGATTTTTGCGCATGTAGTGGTGGGCGCAGAAGAGACCGATGCTGAGCGCGAAGTGATTGAAAAATTTGCCTCTGAGATAAAACTGCAAACGGGTTACCCCCAGATATCAGGTACGGTTATCAGTGATGCCACTATTAACACCGGACTGGATGCGTTGATTGAAAAGCACAGTGCTGATATTATTGCACTGGCTACCCGTAAGCGCAACGTATTTCAGAAATTGTTTAACCCCAGTATTACAAAAAAATATTCCTATCATACTACTGTTCCGCTGCTGGCTTTCCATAGCCCTGCCGATGATGAACAGACCGGTAAGGATTTTTAGAGCTCTGGTGTCCAGCGAAAAGGGTGTAAAACCGCTCACATAAATTGCCCGCATATCTTGCTGAGTGGCATGGGTTTATGCCTGTCTGTGCATATTTTGCCAACTGGTAAAATCCATGAATGCATATGAAGATAAAACTACTCGTAAGTTGTGTGGCCATTCTATTGGCCGTACTGGTGGGAACACAGCCTGCCGAAGCTCAAAAGAAATCCAAATCAAAACAAACCACCCCAGCGGCCAGTCCTGCTCCGAAAGCGGATAGTACAAAAGCCCGCAGTGCAAACGGGTTGAAGCCGTATAACCAGGTTATAACAGCCAAGGCCAAAACACAGGCTGGTTTGTTCACGGTTCATAAGGTTAATGAAGATTATTTCTTTGAAATACCCGAATCAATCTTAGGCCGTGAGTTCATGTCCGTAACACGTTCAATAAAAACACCATCCGGTGCCGGGTATGGTGGTGAACAGATTAATCGCCAGGTACTGCGCTGGGAAAAAGGCCCGAATAACAAAATGTTTTTGCGTGCTGTGTTGCACATCAACGCCAGTGGTGATTCGACCAAGCCCATTATGGAAGCAGTGCGCAATTCAAATGTTGAGCCTATTGCCCAGGCATTCGATATCAAAGCCATTAATGATGGAAAGAGCTACGTGATTAATGTGAACGACTTCTTTAACAGCGATCATCAGTTGGTGTCCTTGAGTCCGGCCACTAAAAGACGGTATAGTCTCGGAGGCATCCAGAAAGATCGTTCTTATATCAGCAGCATGAAGTCCTTTCCGATCAACACAGAAATACGTACGGTAAAGACATTTGCTTCAAATCTACCCCCTCCATCTGGATCAAATGCGGTAACACAATTGCCAGCCGGTGCAAGTACAGGTTTTGTCACCATCGAGATGAATGTTTCCATGATCTTGCTGCCAGAAGTACCCATGCGCAAGCGTTTGTTTGATAGTCGTGTAGGATTTTTTGCCAATGGATATACCGTTTACGGTGAAGAATCGCAGCGTGCAGATCGCGAAGTGTTTGCCGTTCGCTGGCGGTTAGAGCCTAAGCCAGAAGATGTGGAAAAAATGAAGCGTGGTGAATTGGTTGAGCCGATTAAACCGATTGTGTTTTACATTGATCCGGCTACGCCAGTGAAGTGGAGAAAATACCTGAAGCAAGGTGTTGAAGACTGGCAGGTAGCCTTTGAGCAGGCTGGTTTTAAAAATGCCATTCTTGCCAAAGAAGTACCGGAAGGTGACACCACTATCAGCACGGAAGATGCACGGTACTCGTTTATTCGCTATTTCGCTTCGGATATTCAAAATGCCTATGGCCCGAATGTGCACGATCCACGTACCGGAGAAATTTTGGAAAGTCATATCGGTTGGTATCACAACGTGATGAACCTGCTTACCAACTGGTACACCATTCAAACCGCAGCGGTTGATCCAAGAGCACGTAAAAAAGAGTTTGATGATGAATTGATGGGCGAGTTGGTACGCTTTGTTGCGGCCCACGAAGTAGGGCATACCATTGGGTTGCGTCACAACTTTGGGTCAAGCTATGCTACACCGGTTGAAAAGCTGCGCGACAAGGAATTCCTGCAAAAGTATCGCCACACAGCTTCTATTATGGATTATGCACGCTTTAACTATGTAGCTCAACCAGAAGATAATATTCCTGCAGAGTTATTATTTCCAGGTGTTGGGGTTTACGATCGTTGGGCGATTGAATGGGGGTACAAGCCCATCTTCGATACCAAGGATCCGGAGGAAGATAAGAAGGTGTTGAACAAATGGGTGCTCAGCCACGCCAATGATCCGATGTATTGGTTTGGAACAGAAATCAACTCTTACGATCCACGTTCACAGAATGAAGACTTGGGTAACAACTCCATGAAGGCAAGTGAGTACGGTATAAAAAATCTAAAACGTATTCTGCCTGAACTGGAGGGCTGGTATAAAGGAGAAGCTGAGAAATACGATGCGCTCAACGACATGTACAACCAGGTGGTTGGTCAGTTCCGCAGGTACATGGGACACGTAACCAAGAACATTGGTGGTATTTATGAAACACCAAAAACCTATGAACAAGCTGGTGTAGTGTATGAGCCAACACCAAAGGCTCTGCAAAAAGATGCAGTCGCTTTTCTAAACAAACAATTGTTTGAAACCCCAACCTGGATGTTGGATCAGAAAGTATTGAGTAAGATTAAGCCGGGTTCAGGTGTTGAACAACTTCAATCTATTCAGGAGAGTACTATTAACAGCATATTTGATTATGCCCGCATGCAACGCCTCATTGAAACGCATGCTGCCAATGCCGGGGCATATGGGTTGGATGAAATGTTTACGGATATCCGCTCAGGTATTTGGTCGGAGTTGCGTTCAAGAAGAGCCATTGATGTGTACCGCAGAAACCTGCAGAAAGTACACCTGGAAAAAATGATTTCTTTGTTGAACCCTAAGGAAACTAATTCTTCCGGAGGTTCACGCTTTTCGAGTCCATTCGCCCCTCCGGCTTCACCTGTGGCCGATCCAAAAATGAGCGATGTGATTTCAGTAACACGCGGTCATTTGGTTGCCTTGCGCAGCGATATCAACGCAGCATTGCCAGGCATCAGCGATAAGATGAGCCGTTATCACTTACAAGATGTAGTAACACGCATTAATCAAGCGTTGGAACCGAAGTAATGCGTTAATAAATTGTATTCAGAAAGTTAAAGGCTCGTGGTGACGCGGGCCTTTTTCTTTTTATAGTGTAAAGTCTTTGCTAAGAATTATTTTTGGGTCCTATGCACTACCCGGTACAGGAAATTCTTCCCGATCTAAAGGAAAAACTGGCAGCAAACAACCGATTAATCCTTCAGGCTCCACCAGGTGCGGGTAAGTCGACTATTGTACCGTTAGCTTTAATGGATGAGTTGTGGTTGCAGGGAAAGAAAATCATCATGCTGGAGCCACGCAGGTTAGCCGCACGTTCAGTAGCCATGCGGATGGCTTCCTTGGTGGAAGAGGAGATTGGAAAAAGGGTTGGCTATCGGGTGCGTTTTGAAAACAAGGTGAGTAATCAAACCTGTATTGAAGTAGTTACGGAAGGTATTCTTACGCGCATGATTCAACGGGATAATGCGTTGGAAGATGTCGGGCTTGTCATCTTTGATGAATTTCATGAACGAAGTCTGCAAGCCGATCTGGCATTGGCACTATGTCTTCAATCGCAGCATATTTTACGTGATGATTTGCGCATACTCATTATGTCTGCCACGCTGGATGAGAAAGCGTTATCCAAAAAATTAAAAGCCCCGGTAGTGAGCAGCCAGGGAAAGCAGTATCCTGTTGAAGTCAGGTATTTGGGTGATCATAAAGACATACATGTTTCGGTGTACATGGCAAAAGTAATCAAAAAAGCTTTGGCTGAAGAAGAAGGCGATGTACTGGCTTTTTTACCTGGTACCGGGGAGATCAAACGAACCGTTGACTTGTTGGAGTCGGAGAATCTTTCGGTAATTCTTTTCCCACTATATGGCGATCTGCCTTTTAAAAAGCAGCAGGAAGCCATTTTACCGGATCCGCAAGGCAGGCGAAAGGTTGTGTTGGCCACGAGCATTGCTGAAACATCGCTCACCATTGAAGGCATTCGTGTGGTTATCGATTCCGGACTTTCGCGTGTGCCAAAATTCGATCCACGTAGCGGATTAACGCGATTGGAAACGGTTCGCGTTACACAAGATGCAGCCGATCAACGCACAGGTCGTGCGGGACGATTAGCACCTGGTGTCTGTTATCGGCTTTGGAGTGAAGCCACGCAACGCAACCTGCAACCAAACCGAAAACCGGAAATGTTGGAGGCTGACCTTAGCTCACTCGTATTGGAATTGGCTGCCTGGGGGATTACAGAAGTAAATAACCTGACCTGGGTCACTCCGCCTCCTGTAGGTGCCGTAAGTCAGGCGAAGGAATTGCTAACCAGTTTAGGTTCGTTGGAGGATGGCCGTGTTACCAAACATGGTAAAGCTATGGCAGAGTTACCTACGCATCCCCGCATTGCACACATGCTGGTGAGTCATACGCAAAGCAGCGCATTGGCAGCCGATGTAGCGGCTTTGCTGGAGGAGCGCGATCCCTTGAATACTTCGGGTAGTGCAGATTTGACCTTACGGTTGGAGACGTTGCGAAAATGGCGAAACAAGGAATATGTACAAGCGGATCGGAATGTGTTGGAGCGTATTGAGCGATTGGCGCAATCCTGGCGAAAAGTGTTTTCTGTTTCTATTGAAAACGATATGGTCAGTGATTACGAAGTTGGAAAATTATTGGCGCTTGCTTATCCCGATCGCATTGCCAAAAGATTAGAGAAGCACAATGAACGATATAAACTGATGAATGGTCGTGTGGCCCGCCTTCCTTCACATGATCCGTTGATGCATGCCGAGTGGTTGGTGGTGGCTCAATTGGATGCCGGTTCGGGCGAAGGAAAGATTTTTATGGCTGCGCCTGTTCATGAAGAGGATCTTATTCCGCAGGCTTCTGCTGTTCAACAGGTTCGCTGGAATGCGGAGCGGGGTGTGGTAGAAGGCGTTAAGGAATTGAAAATCGGAAATCTTGTTTTATCGCAGAAAAAATTAGGTATCGTTCCAGAGGATCAACGTATTCATGTGTTGTGCACAGTTATTCAGGAAAGCGGAGTGGCCATGCTCGGCTTTTCCGAAACAGTCCGTGAGTTGCAGGCACGGGTGGGTAGTTTGAAAAGTTGGCGACAAAATGAACCTTGGCCTGATTTATCGGATGACTATTTGGTGCAACATGTTCACGATTGGCTTCCGCCATTTTTACAGCACGTGAATTCCTTAAATGAGTTGCAAAAACTCGATTGGTATTCAATTTTGATGACGCTGATTCCCTGGGATTTACAGCGTAGGTTGGATGAACTTGCGCCCGCGCGACTGGAAGTGCCTAGTGGCTCCATGATTAAAATTCAATACGCTACCGATGGAAGCTCACCCGTAATGGAAGTGCGCTTGCAAGAGTGTTTTGGTTTATTGGAAACGCCAACCGTAAATGAAGATCGCGTTAAAATGCTCATGCACCTGCTTTCTCCCGGTTTTAAACCCGTACAGGTTACGCAGGATTTAAAAAGCTTCTGGAGTACAACGTATCACGAAGTGAAGAAGGAATTAAAAAGACGTTACCCTAAACACGCGTGGCCCGATGATCCGTTTACAGCGAAGGCGGTGAGGGGAGTAGTTAGACGTAAGACATAAGACATAAGACGTAAGACATGGTCTTACTACTTGAGTCTACTTTTTCAATTCCAACACCGTCATGCTCATCGGCTGAATTTTGAAGGATTCCGAAGTGCTCATGGATTCTCCGGTAAGCACATTGCTTGCTTTGGTAAAACCACTTGCACGTTCTGCGTATTTGGAAAAATCTACATCCATTTCCTTATCATTTGTGTTCATGATGCACATAATGGTTTGGTTGGTATCGTACCGGAAATAAACATATAGCCCATCTACCGGAAGGTAATGCATGAATTTACCGGTTTTCAGTGCAGAAGATTGCTTGCGAAAATTTGCTAATGTTTTAATCAGGGAATAGACTTCTTGCTCTTCAGGTGTTCTTCCCGCTTTCGTAAATTTATTCATCTTGTCGCCCGGCCAGCCTCCAGGAAAATCCAAACGCACCCAACCGTCCGGATTGGTGATTCCTTTCATTAAGATTTCGCCTCCGTAATACATTTGTGGTATACCGCGGCAGGTGAGGAGCCAGGTGAAACCAACTTTTACTTTTTTCACATCTTCCCCGACAACGGAATAAAACCGACTCAGGTCATGGTTATCCAGAAAAATCACCTGACGCATTGGGTCCTTATAGATCAGATCATTTGAGAGGGTTTGATACAGTTTATTCACGCCTTCTGTCCACCCGAATTTTTCGTTTACCGCAGGCTGAATGCCGTAGAACAGTGTTTGAAAATCTGTTGTGGCAGGTAGATTACTTTTAAAAGGTATGTCCAGGTTGTTTTCGCAGAAAAAAGCCTGATTGATAACACCATGCACCCACGTTTCACCAAATAAACTGAGTTTAGGGTATTCATCCATCAACGCCTTGTTGCAACGATTCATGAATTCTAGATCGTTGTATGCATAGGTATCAATGCGAAAACCGTCAACGGCAAACTCTTCCACGCACCAGATGGCATGTTGGATGAGGTATTTTTCAACGAACGGATTTTGATGATTTAAGTCCGGCATCATGGGTGTAAACCACCCATCGCTCATGATTTTTGTTTCAGACGGAACAGCATTCGGATCAAACAACGTCTGATCTTTATAACTGGTGTTGGTGTATTTCGGCCATTCGTGCAACCAATCGGCCATGGGCTTATCCTGCACCGTGAAATGATAAAAGCCCACGTGGTTATAGACTGCATCCTTAATTAACTTCATGCCTCTGCGATGCAACTCGTATCCCAGTTTCTTGTAGGCATCTTCACCACCTAATCGCGGTTCAATTTTGTAATGATTGGTAAAGGCATAGCCATGTTCGCTGCGGTTGGGCATATCGTTTTCCAGAACGGGCATCATCCAGATAGCCGTTACACCAAGGTCTTGCAGGTAATCGAGGTGATTGATTACGCCTTGCAAGTCGCCACCATGTCGATGAAAAATCGAATCGCGGTCAAGTGATTGATCACGCATGCCGGCTATGCGATCGTTTGATGGATCACCATTGCTGAACCGATCGGGCATTAGCAGATAAATAAAATCAGATGAGGTAACACCCTGTGCAAACTCGGTTCCATTTCCATTTCTTCGGGGTTTCAGGGTAAAGGGAACATCAATCGATTTTGATGCTTGCTTAATGTTGATCGTCAGTTTTCCCGGTGCAGCCTTTGCGCCAATAGTCAAATCGACAAAGAGGTAGTTGGTGTTTTCAACGTAATGCACTTTGGTAAGAGTTACTCCTGGATACTTTACCGATACTGCGGGTTTGCCCGTACCAATTTCTTTTCCATATAGCATCAATTGAATGGAGTTCGTCTTCATGCCCGACCACCAATGTGGCGGATATACTTCAGGTTGAGCCAGTACAGCACCGGAGATAAACAACAAAAGAAAAAGTAAATTACGTTTCATAGGATTTCATTCGTTTGCGGTAGTCATAAAATGATAATCGCGACCAAAGTCGCGAATGTTTTTCTGAATTTATTTAGGTCATCTCAGAAAGTGCTCCGTCATTTCGAACGCAGTGAAGCAATCCCTCATTTTGAAGTTGAAAATGAGATTGCTTCGGTCGTTCCTCCCTCGCAATGACGATCTTCCTATTTTTGAGATGGATTTTAATAAAGATTAGTCCTCCATGATCTCAATTTCAATCCGGTTATTCAAACGGGCTGCTGAAGCTGTACCTTGTTTCACCAACATCTCCATTCCACCCCAGGCGTAAATATCAATTCGCTTTTTATCAATGCCATTGTCCATTAAGTATTGTTGAATGGTTTCTGCCCGTACTTGCGACAACTCCTTTCCATTTCCCATTTTAGTTTTCGATCCGGCCATGGCAAAATAATTTTTGTTATCACCCAATATAGTTATCCGAATATTTTTATCGTTTCCATTATTATGCCCGTGAATTTTGATTTTATAGTTGGGATTCAACTTCATCATGCTCACTAATTCATCCAGTTCAGTTTGGGAAGCGGGCGTCATCACCACGGCATCCTTGTAAAAGGAAACATTATACATCACGGATACATCGCCTTTCTTCAGTCGTTCAAGCTGATAGGGGATGACCCATGCGCCTTTTTCGTCTTGTGTGGCTCCCGGTGTTTGTGCGGGATCATTGAAGTCAATTATTTTTACTTCCTCTTTAAATCCAAATATTCCGCAAACAATCGACAACGGCATGGATGGATCAGCAGGACGCGTAACATCAGCATAGGTCCCTGACGGATACGTAGCCAGATCACGACCTTGTAAACGATCTACGTTATGCAACGTGGTTTGCAGCGGTGTGCCATCGGCTGTGGTTACAACAAATTTAAAGTACTTGCCCCGTGCTGGTGGAAGTGGTTTATCTTCGGGTTCTTCATCGGGAGTTTCTTTTGGCTCTTCAACCGGTTGTTCGGTAGGTTCTTCAACAGGTTCTTCTTTAGGCTCTACTGCCGGATCTTCCTTTGGCTCTTCAACCGGCTCTTCTTTTACGACAACGGGTTCTTCTTTTGGAAGAGTGGGTGTCTTAACTACAGGCGACTGTGAATCCTCTTTCGTGGTTAAAGGCCCTTTATAGAGCCATGCATCTTTGAATTCCGAGTTTTTCTGAAGATGAACCGTTAACTGGGTGGCTTGCTGACGGTCACTGGTTTTTAGAACATAGATGTAGGTTAATTGACGTTGTTCCTGTTTTCCCTGGCGGGCATCGTATTTCGCGTTTCGGGCATAGCCGGTAAAAATATCGGCATATTTTTGAACGCGATAGGCACCGATTACCACATAATAATCCTGGGCCTGAAGCCCGGCTGCGGCAATGAATAATAAGAGTACGAGGAGTGATTTTTTTGTAAAGAGGGTCATCAGGTAACAGTATTAGCTGTTAAAGTTAATAATCGATCAGGAAAACTCAAGTCGTGAAAGCAATTAAAGCGAAGACTGATTAAACGTATCGCCTTGAGCCGGATCACCGGTTTCAAAACCCCGTTTGAACCACCGCATACGTTGTTCGGAAGTACCATGCGTAAAGGAATCGGGCACTACGTGTCCGCGTGCCTGCATCTGCAATTGGTCATCACCGATGGCGCTGGCAGCCTGCATGGCCTCTTCCAGATCGCCAATATCCAGGTATCCCTTGTTTTGGGTATGGTGTGCCCACACGCCCGCCAGAAAATCAGCCTGTAGCTCAAGCCGGACGGAAAGCTTATTGTATTCGGCTTCACTTAATTGATTACGCATGCTGTGCACTTTATCGGTAATGCCTAGCAAATGCTGCACATGGTGTCCCACTTCATGGGCAATTACGTAGGCTTGCGCAAAATCTCCGGGCGCATCAAACCTGTTTTTGAGTTGCTCGTAAAAGCCCAGATCAATGTATATGGTTTGATCACGCGGGCAATAGAATGGCCCAACGGCCGATGATGCTTCCCCACAGGCCGATTCAACGTAATCGGTAAACAGTACCAGGGTGGGTTCACGATAGCCGTCCATCAGTTCGTTCCAGACATCTTCTGTATCGGCCAGCACCACTTTAACGAATTGAGCGAGTTCATTTTCTTCGGCAGTAGTAACCGGAGAATCGACAGCGTAGGTGTCGGTACCTGTTCCGGTTTGTTGGAGCAGTTGTAGTGGATTGGTTCCTGTTAACCAGCTGATGATCAGGATAACCACGATGGTGCCCAACCCACCTTTCGTTAACAGACCACCCATACCACCCATGGGTCGGGCGGATTGCCCGCGCTGATCGCGCACGTTATCGCTTTGCCTTCTGCCTCGCCATTTCATAAACAATTCGTTTTATGAAATTTAAGCAATATTCTGTAACTCCTGAACTATTGATTTTTGTATACCCGTGTTTCGGGATGAAAAGTTCGCCAGCTATGCCAAAATTCCTGGTAAGCGCTTATTGCTTCCAAGGTTGATCCATCAGCATTTCTTCCTGAAAAATCATATTGACTGGTGGTGCTGATCAGCGAATCATTACGAATAACGAAGTGCTCATCATGCGTCCTTCTTCGAAATGCACCAAAACTTTGACCATCACCAGAAAGCACAAGTAAAATGGGAATAGATCCGATGCTATCGTGAATAAGTTGTTGGTGTTTCAACTCATTCCAATCATAGGCTTTTGTCTTGTTTTCAATCTGAATGCCTACCACCCATGATTTGTCTTTCCACGAAAGTGAATCCGTTCCGGTGAGTTTGCTTTTGCTTTTTCCTTGTTCAAATTTTCCGAGCGTATCGTATTTGGGAATGGAAGCAACTTCTGCTTGCATCACTTTTCCAAACGGATAGAGAAAGAAAAACTTGCCCATTGTAAGTTGTTGCGATTCGATTTCGGGCAACAATTGTCCTTTCAGCGGACCGGTAACAGCCTCACCTGTTGCCTGCCTCCACCAACTTTTAGTGGTTTCATCTTCAAACATCGCATTGAAATGATCCATGCCTACCAGTCGGAAATTTTCGGGTTTACCGGATACCTGTGGTTCAAACACCCTGCCTGTTCGGCACACACTGCAATAGGTTACCATAATGGGTTTGCCTCCCAGTGTATCGCGCACCTGATGATGGTAAACGATATACCGTATGGGATACGCCTTCGCTTCATTGTTAAGCGTTACGGCTATAATTAATGTGCTGTCACTCAAAGTATTTTCGGCACGCGAATGAAATGTAATACTTTCAGGCTGGAGAAACATGTGGTCGGCAGTCATCCTGAAATTGAAAAGATAGGTTACGGCAATAGCCAATACTACCACTAAGCCAGGTATCCATTTTTTTGTTGTTTGCAAGGCTTGAAAACTTCCGATCAATGCAAGAAGGAGAAAGACAATGCGAAAATACCACCGATAGGAGTAAAGAAAATAGGCCAGATCAATTGAATCTATTCGTTGGCTGCCCGGCATGGGCATGATGAAATAGACGTTGAGGACTTCAAAGAGGGAAAGCCCAATAAGTCCGATGTAGAATAAGCTGCGCATATTCACCTTACCACCTCACTGACCAAAATTACCGGGGCTATATTGGTGTAGTTTGCGATATCGGCTCTTATCGCATCTCTATTCGGAGCAATGGCAGCCTGATAATCCTCCAGACTCTTTACATAAAATGTTCCGATTGCCATATAGGGTAGTGGTTGGTTAGGGATTCCGCTGGCTACTCCTTTTTCAATGGTGTACTTTACCAAATTGCTGCCCAAAAAACCCGCGACCATAGGCATGTGCTTGCTTTCATAATACTCCATATCAAACGTTTTCCCTTCAGTGAAAGGATACATAACCGATATTTTGATTAATCCTTTTTCAACGACTTCGGCATTGGTGTTTTTTGATTTGTTCGTTTGTTTTCCCTGGCCAATTGCTGCAAAGCTTACGGTCAAAAGCATGAAGGATATGATAAGTCTGAAATTCATGGTCATTGTATTTGAGAATAATCGTTTTTAATATGTCAATCTCGTGAGAAAACCTGTTTAATCAAAAGAAGGATGGTAGTAGTTTAGTCTTTACTTCCCGATACAAAACTTACTAAAAATATTGTCGAGTAAATCTTCAGTAGTTATGGTACCTGTTATTTCCCCCAGGTAATGCAACGCTTGCCTGATATCCATGGCCAGAAAATCTCCTGTGATGCCTGAACTCAAACCATCCAACACGCGCTGCAAAGCATCAAACGTTTGGGTGAGGTTTTGGTAATGACGCAGGTTGGTGACCATCACATCGCCTTGCTTTACATGTTTGATGTGGAAGTTAGCAAGGATTTTATCCTTGAGGTCTTGTATGTTTTTCTTTTGGGCTGCCGATATAAACACAAAATCACGAGCCTGAAGTTTTTTTAACAACTCGGGATTGGCCTTGTCCAGTTTGTTGCCCACTTTGAGGTGGGGGATACCCAGTGCCTTCAGGTGTTCTTCTTCCTGTTCAATTTCTTCCCATGTGGTATCGGAAAGATCGAACAGATAAATGATGAGTGCAGCGCGTTTCATGTGCTCGCGTGTGCGTTGAACGCCAAGGGCTTCAATCACATCATCGGTTTCGCGCAAGCCGGCTGTATCGATAAACCGGAAATTGATTCCGCCCAGCACCATTTCATCTTCAATGGTGTCGCGGGTGGTTCCGGCAATCTCCGAAACGATGGCGCGTTCCTCATTTAAAAGCGTATTTAGCAAGGTTGACTTTCCTGCGTTTGGTTTTCCGGCTATTACGGTGGGTACACCATTCTTAATTACATTACCGGCATCGAATGAATCAATCAACACCCTCAGATACGATTGAATTTTTACAATCAGGTTTCGTAAATCATCACGCTTGGCGAATTCCACATCTTCTTCACCAAAATCAAGCTCCAGTTCAATCAATGAGGCAAAGTGGATCAACTCTTCGCGCAAGTGGTTGATCTCTTTTGAAAAACCTCCACGCATTTGATTAATAGCAGCTTGCCTGGCATTATCGGTTTCAGCATGGATGATGTCGGCAATGGCTTCGGCTTGCGTCAGGTCAATTCGTCCGTTTAAAAAAGCACGTCTGGTGAACTCACCTGGCTCGGCCAGTCGTGCTCCCGTTTTTAAAAAGACTTTGATTAACTCCTTAACTACTACTGGTGATCCATGGCATGAAATTTCGGCAATGTTTTCGCGCGTAAATGATTTTGGTTCTTTAAACAAGGTTACGACCACCTCATCAATTACCTTCTCGCCATCTACTATGGAACCATAATGGACGGTTTGGGTGGGTTGCTTTTCCAGGTCTTTTCCTTGAAATACTTTGTTCACGATTTTGATGGCATCCGTACCGGAAAGTCGAACTACTGCCAGCGCACTTATGCCTTGCGCGGTGGCAAGGGCAACAATGGTATCGGTATGATGTGTATTGACCACGCGGCAAGTTAACAGAAAGGCGTAACAGCAAAAAGTTTAGTCAATGAACACCGGCTTTGATTTTTCTAAAGAACAGTCCGTATGTAGGAGAGAAGATGAGTACAAAGCCAAAGATTACTCCACTCATGGTAGCAATTGCTCCTGCAATAGAGCCGTCAAGCCAAACTGCCAGGTAATAGCCGGTAATAGAGGCAACAGCCCCGATTATACAAGACAATAAAAGCATGATTTTAAAATTATCAGTTAGTAGATAGGCAGTAGCTGCGGGAGCGATTAATAAGGCGACAACCAATATGGCGCCCACTGATTCAAATGAAGCAACAGTGGTCATGGACACGGCACCCATCAGCGCATAATGCCAGAGTGCGGTGGAGATTCCAATAGCTTGAGCATATGCAGGATCGAAAGTCGTTAGAAATAACTTTCGGTAAAACAGTAGCACAAACAACACATTCACGATCAAAATAATGCCTGATACATACAAGGCCTTTGGACCAATGTTGGTTCCATCGGGTGTGATGATGACATCCAACGGCACATAGGCAATTTCTCCATAGAGCACGCAATCCTGATCAAGGTCAACTTTTCCTGCAAACAGGGAAATCATGACTACACCAATCGCGAACAACCACGTAAACGTTACCCCAATGGAGGCATCGGTTTGCAAGCGTGCCTTTTTGTGAAAGAATTCGATCAGGAAAGTAGTAAAGATGCCAATTACTCCAGCGCCAAGTAACATGGTAACGGAATCTCTTGAACCCGATAATAAAAATGCAATAACAATCCCCGGTAAAACTGCATGTGAAATGGCGTCACCCACCATAGCCATCTTGCGCAAAATCAAAAAACTTCCCAGCAAAGCACAGCTTGCAGAAACAAGTGTGGCGGTTAGTATGATGTAGAGGTCGTTCATCACTCAATTAACAGTTTACAATTAGCAATTAACAATAAGTTTCTACGTTTTACGTGATGTGTTGATAATGCTAAAAAGGATTTTTAAGAGTTCTTCGCAATCATTTATTAATGATTCAGCGAGACTGATTTCAATTATTTCTGAATCCCTTAATAAGCGAAGCCAATATTTTGTTTCTCGTGCTTCTTTATAGGCAATGTTCATTTTGTTTATAAAATCCTTGCGGGATGAACCACCCGTAGCTTCTTCAATATTTGCTCCAATAGATGTTCCACTTCGTAAAACCTGGCTTGAGATTTCAAATTGCTTCAATCCCTTGGATAAGTGAAGGTGCAGCTTCACAATCCGCAAACCGAATTGATAAGACTTAACCAGTATCACGTTCTCCTTATCCATATATTGCTAATTGTTAATTCCTAATTGTTAATTGTTGTACGGTATAGTCGATTGGTGCGGGTCCACTTTCGGATAGCCCAATAGTTTTTCCAGTCGCTCTTCCAGTTCGGGTGTCAGCAAGTGTTCTATGGTGTCAGCATCTTCGTGAACATGATCGGGCGCGATGTGCATGTAGGTAGTGAGGTACAACTCCCACAAGCGGTGAATTTTAACTACACGTTGTGCCCGATTTTTTCCTTCCTCTGTTAATGCCCAAACATTTCGTGTGCGTTCAATATATCCCTGTCGGGTTAGTCGCTTTAAAATGTTCAGCAGGGTTTGCTTATCATAAAAACGTCTTCGTATAATTTCATCGGTTAACCGCGGAATAAAGAAATGCTTACTCTCTTCGCCTAACTGATACAGAATTTTTAATACGTTTTCTTCATTGATCATTTTCCGTAGTCTGCGTTGCCGCCAATACCGACCGATTACACCACGCCCCGGAGCCATAAAGAACGAGATAAAGGCGATGGTTGATATCACAATAACAATCCACGGTCCGGTGGGCATGGCTGGGGCTGTGTAAGAAATAAATGCGCCACTGAGCCCGCTGACGGCCCCAAAGATGCTTGCCAGTAAAAACATCACCGCGATTTTGTCAGTCCAGAATCGTGCGGCCGCAGCAGGTGTAATTAAAATGGCCGCCATGAGCACAACACCAACCGCCTGAATGCCGATAACCACAGCCAACACAATCAACGAAGTAAGAACAAGCTCAATTGCTTTTACCGGCAAACCAATTGATCGGGCATAATCCTTATCAAAAGCCAGCACTGAAAATTCTTTAAACAAAAGAAATACCATAATGACCAGAATAATGGCCACTGCACTGAAGGTGATTAAATCGCTGCCCACGAGGGAAGCTGCCTTTCCAAATAAGAAATGATCTAAACCGGATTGTGATGCGTTGCCGCTTTTTTGAATCACGGTAAGCATCAGAATGCCAATACCAAAAAAAACTGACAGAATTAATCCGATGGCTGTATCTTCCTTGATTCTTGTTTTATTGGTGATGTACTCTACCAATACAACTGAAATCCAGCCGGTAACAAAAGCGCCAATGATCAAGGCTACCGGATTTTTTGTGCCGGTCATAATAAACCCGAGACAAATACCGGGTAAGACAGCATGGGCAATGGCATCGCCCACCAACGATTTTTTGTTGAGAAAAGTAAAAGACCCTACCAATGCTGAGCTGGCTGTAAGCAAAATTGAACCAAGTGCCACGTAGCGGATGTTCGGATCACTGAACGACAAAAATTCCCACAGCGTATTCATGGCTTCAACACATTTTCTTCGCGGCTTGGATAGTCCTCTCTTCGCATCAAATCGGCTACATCGGTGAGCAAGGTTAATTTACCACCATAGGTTGATTCCAGGTTTTCGGTTGTAAACGTTGTTTCAGTTGGACCCGATGCTACGAGGCGTGTGTTCAACATCACCACCCAATCAAAATACTGGCTTACCGATTGAAGATCGTGATGCACTACAATGACCGTTTTATTTTGAGCGGTCATTTCCCGAAGCAGTGTAACAATTGCTTTTTCGGTGGCCGCATCCACACCGGCAAAAGGTTCATCCATAAAATACAAATCAGCCTGTTGCGCCAATGCACGTGCTAAAAACGTTCGCTGTTGTTGCCCGCCAGAAAGCTGCGATATCTGTCGGTTGATAAACCCTTCCATGCCAACCTTTTTCAAGCAATCCATGGCCACATCTTTATCCGCTTTGCGCGGACGTTTGAACAAACCTAGTTTCGCGTAACGCCCCATCAACACCACATCCATCACAGAAGCCGGAAAATCCCAATCGACAGACTCGCGTTGTGGTACGTAACTCACTCGGTCGCGTATCTCGTTCAGCGGTTTATCAAAAAGTTTTACAAATCCGCTGCTGAGTGGGAGTATACCCATAGCTGCTTTAATAAGCGTTGATTTACCAGCTCCATTTGGACCGATGATCCCAACAAGTTTTCCTTGCGGAACTAACAAATCGATATTCCAGAGCACAGGTTTGCGATCGAAGGCAACGGTAAGGTCATGTATTTCTAATGCGGTATTCATAGATTATTTTTTCTATTTCAAGGCCTCAACGATGGTCTTCACGTTGGCATTGACCATCCCGATGTAAGTTCCTTCGGGCGTACCCGGATCACCCATGGCATCGGAGTAGAGGTTGCCACCAATTTTAACTTGCCAGTTTTTCTTCCGGCATCCTTCTTCAACTGCTTGAATTGATTTCGGTGAGATGGATGATTCTACAAAAATGGCTTTGATCTTTCTTTCAATAATGAAATCTACCAGCTCCGTAACATCGCGTAAGCCAAATTCGGCTACTGTTGAAATGCCCTGAAGGCCACGCACCTGAATGTTGTAGGCGCGACCAAAATAACCGAATGCATCATGTGCGGTAATCAATACGCGTTGCTCTTCAGGAATGGTTAACAGTTGTGCACTTACCGCCCCATGCAAGGAATCCAATTGCATGGTGTACGCATGTGCTGCAGAATCGTAGTATGCTTTGTGTGTGGAATCAATTTCAACCATGTAGGTGTGAATGGTTTGTACCGCTTCGCGCCAAAGCTTTACATCAAACCAGATGTGCGGGTCGGTGATGCCTTCAAATCCTTCCACTTCCAGCAAAATGCTGTCGGGTAGGGAAGCGGCAACGGCCAGCACCGGTTTCGTTCGCGATAGTTTTTCCAATACTTCACCCATCTTGCCCTCGAGGTGAAGTCCGTTGTAGAAGACAACATCCGCTTCCGTTAGCTTCTTTAAATCGCCTTGTGTGGCTTTGTACAAATGCGGATCAACCCCCGGGCCCATCAAGGCTTCCACCTGCGCATGTACACCGGTAATGTTTTTCACGGCATCCTGAATCATGCCGGTGGTGGTAACAATTTTCAATACCTCTTGCTCCTGAGTTTCCGGTTTGGAAGAACAGGCAGCCAAAAAAATAAGAGACGCTCCAAATAATATCCGAATCATTCTGTCACCAGTATATTTTCACTGGCCTCCTTTGAGATGTACACTTTTTTCTTTCCGTCAATCATGATTTCCAGCGATCCATCAAACTCCATCCGTTCCAGTATTTGAATGGTTGCCCCGATGTAAATGCCAATTTTGCTCAGGTAATCCAGGAAGGAGGGAGAGCTGTTTTTCACAGCACGTGCAATGGATTTTTTTCCGGTGGCTTCTGCTAACGGGATTTGTCGCGAAATGTGAAATTTACCGTTCTTATCCGGTATTGGATGCCCGTGCGGATCGGCTGATGGAAAGCCGAGAAACTCATCCAGCTTTTCAATTAACAAAGGCGACTGAATGTGTTCCAGTTGTTCAGCCACATCATGAACCTGTCCCCAATCGAACCCCAGTTTTTCTACCAGAAAGGTTTCCCATAGCCGGTGCTTCCGGATAATGGTAAGTGCTTCCGATTTTCCCTGGCGCGTCACCTTTACACCGTAGTACTTTTCATAGGTGATCAGGTTTTTCACGGCCAGTTTTTTTACCATGTCGGTAACCGATGCAGGTTTGGTTTGAATCGATTCCGCGATTTCATTGGTGAGCACGGATTTCGTGCCACCGTCTGAAAGGTGGTAAATGGCTTTGAGGTAGTTTTCTTCGGTTAGACTAAGCATACGCCATGATTAACGTTATGCAAAGCTATAAAGTTTAGGGTGGTCTAAAAAAATATTTAGATTATTTATTATATCCCAAAAGCTGGATGAGCGAAGGTACATCCTGATCAAAGTACAGGTTCTCCTGGCTCACGGGGAACCTGAAGTTTTTCATTTCTGATATAAGTTGTTGATAATCTGATTTTTGATTAAGAACCATTCCTGTTTTGTTTTGCTCTACCAATGCTTCTGATTGTGCATTGTGCGAGATCAAAACAGGAAGATGGAGCCCCATGTATTCATATAGCTTGGTGGGGATGGAGCAAGCCGTACTGGGGTTTGGCGGATACCAGATAATACCGAAATCGGCCTTATGAATGGCATTCAAAATGGATTCATGCGGTATGGGCTGTTCACTTCCCCGGTACTGAATGAAGTTTTTTTGTTCGCTCAGCTTTAACAGCTGGTTGTGAACAGAAGTAGATGGCGCATGCCCAATAATGGTAAGTGTAAACGAGTCGTCAAGTTTGTGCAGCTCTTCCGTTAACCGGATGGCGTGAAATACACCAGTCGTTTCAGCTAATGTGCCGGTAAACAGCAGGTGTGCGTAACCACTTTGCTGCTTCTTCCTGTATTGATCTGCTGTAGCCTTTGTGATTTTGTTTTCGAGTACCAGGTGTGGCTTCATAAAGGGCATTTCTTCTGCATACCCTTTTTCAGCCAGTATGTATGTTGTGATGATGGGGCGCAATAACCGTTCTTTTAGTCGTACCCACAAGGCGAGTACTGATCTTAGCCCAATAGGAAAGGCCGTTGTATACCGGATGTTACGGTAATAGTTTTCCTGTACATCGTATAGCACCTTGCACCCCGTAATGAGTTTACACCATAGCGCTGTAAACAATAGTTCATGCGTGGTGATGATGAAATAATCGGGCTTTAGTTTTAGAACCATACGGAGCACCCGAAGTGATGCGAATAACCGGGTTAAGCTAAGTCGCTTAAATGGATGCGAGGAAATAGGGTGTAGACTGATTTTTGAATTGGACTCGGTGACTTTTGCTGACGGAAAGCCAATTAGATGTACCTCATGCCCTGCAAGTGCCAAGGAACTCCCGATTTTCTCAAACATGCGGGTTTCATCCACAGGTTTCAGTATGGATGCAAGTACTATTCTGCTGATTTTGCTTACTTGCGGCAAAATTATTTGGGCATTAAAATCTTGCGTTAAAGATGGAATTAAAACAGATCATTGAAAAGACATGGGATGACAGAAGTCTGCTGCAACACCCCGAACACCAGGCCGCCATACGCACGGTTGTGGAGAAGCTGGATAAGGGTGAACTGCGGGTTGCCCAGCCAACCGAAGATAGCTGGCAAGTGAACGAATGGGTGAAGAAGGCGGTGATCCTGTATTTTCCGATCCAACAAATGGAAACCATTGAAGTTGGTCCGTTTGAATTTCACGACAAGATTGCATTGAAGAAAAACTATAAAGCCCTGGGGGTGCGCGTGGTTCCGCATGCCATTGCCCGATACGGTGCTTATGTGAGTAAAGGCGTTATCATGATGCCTTCTTATGTAAATATTGGTGCGTATGTAGACGAAGGAACCATGGTTGATACCTGGGCCACTGTGGGGAGTTGTGCACAGATAGGCAAGAATGTTCACCTGAGTGGGGGTGTGGGAATTGGTGGCGTGTTGGAGCCGGTTCAGGCTGCGCCTGTAATCATTGAGGACAATGCCTTTATCGGATCGCGATGCATTGTAGTGGAAGGTGTACGCGTTGGCAAAGAAGCTGTGTTGGGTGCTAACGTTGTGCTAACCGCCAGTTCCAAAATCATTGATGTCACCGGGTCGTCTCCGGTAGAATACAAGGGTTATGTACCCGAACGTTCTGTAGTTATTCCCGGATCCTACGCCAAGAAATTTCCGGCTGGCGAATTTTCCGTGGGCTGTGCCTTGATTATTGGCAAGCGTAAGGAGAGCACCGACAAAAAAACATCGCTGAATGACGCCTTACGCGAAAATAATGTGTCGGTTTAGGCCAGGATTGCTCGAAAATCATTTTTGGCACCGGGTTTGAAAGCATAATGCATAGGAAATATCTGTTTTATAACTTTGTACTATGCGTCTGCTTGGCTTAAGCGCTTTCCTGTTTATCATCCTTACTGCTTTCACTCAAAGTGAGCGGGTAAACGACATTTATCCCTATGTCCCGAATAACAGTTTTGGTAAGGGTGAAGTGCTGGAGTACAAAATGAGCTACGGCATCTTCAACATTGGAAAGGGCAGAACGGTCATCCACGACACCTACCATAAAATGAACGACCGCCACTGTTTCAAGGTGGATGTGTATGGCAAAACTACGGGTATGGTAGATTGGGTTGCAGATGTAGACGATCAATGGGGTGCCTACATTGATACCATCGCACTGGTTCCGCACATGTCTTATCGTAAAATACGGGAAGGAAAATACAAAAAGGATGAGGTTGTAAACTTTAATCACGAAAAGGCAAAGATCGAAGCTAAAGTGTTGAACCAAAAAACAGGTCAGTACAAGGAACCCAAATTTTATGATGCTCCTCCGCAGGTGCGCGATCTGATTGCCGGGTTTATGTACATGCGTACACAGGATTTCAGTAAAGTAAAAGTGAATGACACCATTGTGGTAAAAGGCTTTTTTGAAGATACCCTCTATGAGTTAAAGATTCTGTATAAGGGAAAAGAAACGGTGAAAACCAAAGCCGGAAAGTTTAATGCCATAGTTCTAAAGCCCCTCATGCCCGACAATAAAATGTTCAGCGGGGAGAATTCCATAACAGCATGGTTTTCGGATGATAAGAATCGAATACCCATTAAGATCAGCGCCAATATGTTTATTGGCAGTGCAGGTGTTGAACTCACCTCATACTCCGGCCTTCGCAACCCGATTAATCGCATCAAGTAACATTCTCTTCTTATAGGTGTTGTATAAGTCATGATGAAGTGGCTTGTTGCTTTTTTACTATTATCCCAAACCGGATTTACGCAAACATCATTCTCCCGGTATAGAACGGTTTATATTTTCTACACAGATGACATTATCATTAAATCAACAATTGGAATGGCTTTCAGCTGAAAAGGCAGGTTGTGATGAACGGGATATACAAATTCTCAAGGTTCACATACAAAAAGTCGCAAAAAGTGAACTTGATAGGTTTTCGGTTAATGAGAAGTTTACCGTAGTGCTTATGGGGAAAGATGGTACAGAAAAGTACCGCAGCGAAGAACCTGTACCAACAAAAACACTTTTTGGGCTCATTGATCAGATGCCCATGCGACAATCAGAACTGAAAAGAAAGGGTGTTAGTCCTTACTGATTTGGTCTTTTTTGTGTTACTTATAGCATAAATTAAACGACTTAATCTATGTTACAAGAATTCAAAAAGTTTGCCATGCGGGGTAACGTAATCGACCTCGCCATTGGTGTGATCATTGGGGGTGCATTCGGTAAAATTGTGAGCTCCCTGATTGACGATGTAATTACCCCTTTGTTATTAAAGCCTGCGTTGGATGCCGCTCAATTGAGCGAACTGAGTCAGCTTACGCTATGGGGTACGGTAAAATATGGTAACTTCTTATCGGGTGTGCTTAATTTTGTGATCATTGCGTTTGTTTTGTTCCTGATTGTTAAAGGGATCAATGCAACCAAAAAGAAAGAGGCCGCGGCTGCACCACCAGCACCACCTGCCGATGTTCAGTTGCTTACGGAGATAAGAGATCTGTTAAAGAAATAAGTGATAATACGCAGTTCGTAATTAGTCGTTGGTGTAAAAATCAGCGACTAATTATTGCTTTTGCTCCCCGAAGTACTTCATCAGGTATTGCAAAAGTTTTCGCATTTCAAAGGGCTTAACCATGTGCTCATTCATACCGGCATCGATTATTTCGGCCGTATGTTCAGGAGTTCCGTAACTGGTTAGCGCAAATATGGGGATCTTCTTAAAGTAGTCATCCCGTTCATCCCGTATCCAACGGACCGCATCAAGTCCATCTTGTTCAGGCATGTTAATATCCATGATAATAAAGTCGAACTCTTTTGATTTTAATGCGCGAAGCGCCTCTACACCATTGCCGACTGCTTTATTTCGAATGCCTTGTCCGTCCAGCGCTTTTTGCATAATTAGCTGAAGGATATCATCATCCTCGACAATCAACGCGTAGAGGTGTTGGAAGTGCATGGGTTGTAAAAGACGTACTGAAAGTTACTGAAATCTTTCAGCAACTTTTAATTCTTTGCTTCCCGGTGTATACGCATAGAAACCGCTGCCAGTTTTTACTCCTTTGTGCCCGGCCTGTACCATGTTAACCAGTAATGGGCAAGGTGCATATTTAGGATTGCCGAAGCCATCATGCAATACGTGCAGGATTGAGAGGCAAACATCCAATCCGATAAAGTCGGCTAGTTGAAGCGGCCCCATAGGGTGGGCCATTCCCAGCTTCATAACGGTGTCAATTTCAGTTACACCGGCAACGCCTTCATACAAGGTGTAGATAGCCTCATTGATCATGGGCATCAAAATCCGGTTGGCCACAAAACCCGGGTAATCGTTTACTTCAACCGGAACCTTCTCCAGCATTTTGGAAAGGTTCATGATGGTTTGCGTTACCGCATCGCTGGTGTTGTAGCCACGAATCACTTCCACCAGTTTCATCACCGGTACCGGGTTCATAAAGTGCATACCAATTACCTTGTCCGGTCGCTTGGTGGCTGCCGCGATTTTGGTAATGGAAATGGATGATGTATTCGAAGCCAGGATGGCCTCTGGCTTGCTGTATGCATCGAGATCGTTGAATATTTTAAGTTTCAGATCAACATTTTCGGTGGCTGCTTCTACAATCAGATCGGCTGAAGCCACACCGGTTTTCAAATCGGTATAGGTGGTGATGTTGCTCAATGCTTTATTCTTCGCATCTTCTGTAATGAGTTGTTTGGAAACTTGTCTATCGAGGTTTTTGCCAATGGTAGCCAATGCTTTTTTAAGGGCGTCTTCTGAAATATCCACCAGGTTTACGGCATAACCGTATTGTGCAAAAACGTGCGCTATACCATTTCCCATCGTACCGGATCCAACTACAGCGATCTTTTTCATATCAATTAGTATTTTGTGGCGCAAAGATAAACTTTAGCACATGGCTGAAAAACAAAAACTCGCTCGTTTATCCTCACGTTTTTTGGGGCCATACCGTTGGTATTTGTACATTCTTTACATCGTTGCCTTTAACAGCATTGCTATTTTATCGATCCGAGTGGGACGGGGATTCGCTGTTATTCAGACTACTGTTTATGGATGGATGTTTTATAGAGGTATTCAGATTATTGGAAGGTTTCAACAGGTTTATTTCGACCAGGAATTCCTGTATGTTTATCAAAATCAGCAGGATTATATTATTCCGTTGGAAAACATTGAGTCAGTAGAAATCGAATCACTTGGAGGTGTATACAAAGTCAACCTTTATCATCCGGAACAATTGGGCAAGGAATTCTATTTCAAAACATCTTTACTCTATCCGCTAAACGCAAAAAAGAAAGATGCACTGGTAAACGTGCTTCGAAAGAAAATCGATCTGGCTAAATCGAAGCGTCAGGTTTTTCAGCGCAATGCATTAATGAGTTAATCGTCTCGCTTCAGGTGTGGCAATACTTTGCTGGCGCTTTTCGGAGTGCCCAGTTTCAGAATATCAGCCGGCTGATGACACACCACCGCTTTTCCATTAAAAATGGCTATCGGGTTTTTGATGAGTTGCGGATTGTGCATGATCACGTCCAACCATCCCGTCATGGTATAGGTTTGTGTGCCCACTTTGGTTTTGTAATCCGGGTGTGACTGATCCAACAAATCCTGTGGTTCAACACCTAATTTTGTAATCACTTCCTTCCAGTAGGTGGGGCCTAGTTTCTCATTCAGCGAATCAACTTCATTAATATGGCTGCAGATGTCCAGCGCCATAGCCTTGGTTTTCTTTCCATCCGAAGAATTCGGATTGTACAATAGAAACATTTCGTTTGGGTGATATTGCATAGTTGCCGGGTTTTAATCAAACGATCAAGGGAACTTGAAGATACAAAAAATCAAACGCAAATAAAATGGCCTGTCACTCGATGGTCACCTCATTCGCCAAACCCATGGCAGTAAAGCGCACAATCAACTTTAAAGGAACTTCAGAAGGTGTTGAACAGTCCGGGCCGGCCGTAACAAAATAGGTATAAAATTTCTGGTTGCGCTTGTACAGTTCGTTTTGATCGGGTCGACCCATAAGTTTGATAATCTGCTTCTCGTTAAGCGCAAGCAGTTTGTCTTTTTCATTTCGGATGGCTTGCTCCATGGCTGATCGCTTCCCGGTACAGCCCTGGGTATCGGCTTTCCATTCCTCGAGGTTAACGGCTTCAAAGGTGGGCAGGGATTTTCCACACGCGACTAAAAAGACGAAAAGGATCAGGCTAAGCCAGTTGAACGGCCGCATGTTTTTTGGTAACGACATAAAACCAGGTAAATGAAATGAAGAAATAGCCGATACCAATAACATGGTACCATGCGGGAAGGTTGAGGAAATAGGTGACAGCTATTAACAAAGCAGGGTAGAGGATGATGCGCAACCATTCCGACCATACTACCCACTTTCGGTTTTCAAACAGCACACCACAATTCACAACGGTTAAAGAAATCAAAACGGTTATGAAGGCCTTTTCGCCCAATGAAAACTTGGCAGAATTAAATAAGAACAAAGCCGTTGCCACCAAACATAATGTGTATTGAAACAATACATAGTAATTCAACAGAATGGGTGCCGGTGTGTCGTACTTTTGATAGGTGGCTTTATCTACTTGCGGTGCAGCCCGGTATCCACCCATGTAGTCGGGTAACCATCCGGGTTTTTTGAATAAATATTTAATGCGATCACTCCATTTTGGAATTTGCTTCATGTCTTTACCCATCTCGGCATAATGACTGATGTTTGCCCAGATGGGATTCCAACTGTTAATGGGTTTCGTGATGCCATAAGTGGGACGTTCTTCTTCTTCCTGAAACGTGCCGAACATTTTATCCCAAATGATCAGCGTACCTGCGTGGTTTTTATCGATGTACTTTGGATCGCGCCCGTGATGCACGCGGTGGTGGGAGGGCGTGTTGAAGATGTATTCGAACCAACCCATTTTATTGATCGTTTCGGTATGAATCCAAAACTGGTATAACGTTATGAAAGCCGACATCAGGGCGAAGTCGAGGGTTTTAAAGCCGATAAACGCAAGCGGCAGACTAAACGCAAACGTCCACACTACTTGCAGGGAACTTTGACGAAGTGCAACCGACAAGTTATACTCCTCACTTTGATGATGCACCACATGTCCGCCCCAAAATAAATTGATTTCATGGCTCATCCGGTGCGCCCAATAGTAAGCCATGTCAGCCAGCAGGAAAAGCATCAACCAATAGAACCACGTACGTTCAAGTGTGAAGAAGGCAAAGTGCTCAAACAGAAACTGGTAGGCACCAATCGCAAATATTTTCAAAAACAATCCGGACAACTGACTGGTAATGCCGCAGCTCAGGTTGGCGATCGCATCAGGCAGCCGGTAAAGCTTCTGGTGTGTGAGCCGCTCCACAATCAGTTCAATGCCCATCAGGATGAAAAAGATGGGTATGGAAAGCACAATCGGGTTTATGTTCAAGGTGTTTTGTTGTTTATTTGCGGCACTAATTTACGAACATGATTCTAAAAGTTTTCAGAGGGGTATGGTTTCTGTCGCTTATGGCGGCTATGGCAAATTTGATGTATGTGTATGCCGGTTTGCCCGAGCAGGTTGTGGTGCAAGAGGAGGGAGTAAACACCACGGCCATCAGTAAAGAGACGGTATTTTATGTATGGCTGGCCGTACTGGGTATTGTAAACGTGCTGGTGTATGTATTTGGCAAAAAGCTGGTGCCCAGCGAAGCATTACGAGCCTGGTTTACGGGGCTGATCATAATCCTGAACCTGTTCTTCATCATCGCCTTTAGTTTTATCGGCCTGTATAATAGCAGTGAAAGTTTTGATTTCAGTCGTGCGGGATTTGTGTTGTACATCAGCCTGGGTTTGATCGGGGCGTGGGTTGTTGGCGGAGCGATTTACGGAGCAATAAAAAAATTTTCCGCCTGATTTTTTAGTTATAGAACACTTCTTCTATGCGCTATCAATCAATCACTTATGGTATGAGAGTTTATAAATTTTTGCAATTCAGCATTTTCACGATATCGTTGCAGTGATGCGAAATTTCGCGTTATTGGCAGATAACCTCATTTTTTAAACTGGTTTTTAAATTTTTATGGCTAAAGCTTCTAAACCTGAAAAAGCCCCCAATGTGTTTGAGTACAACGAAGCCAGTATTAAATCGCTCGACTGGCGGGAGCACATCCGGCTCAGGCCGGGGATGTACATTGGTAAGTTGGGCGATGGAACCGCAAAGGATGATGGAATTTATGTACTCGTAAAGGAGGTAGTCGATAACTGTATCGATGAGCACATGATGGGGTATGGAAAGACCATCGACATTACCATAACCGAAAAAGGCGTTACCGTTCGCGACTATGGCCGCGGCATTCCGTTGGGTAAGGTGGTAGATGTAGTGTCTAAAATCAACACCGGTGCCAAATACGATTCAGGGGCTTTCCAGAAATCAGTAGGATTGAATGGAGTAGGTACCAAGGCAGTAAATGCTCTTTCCAATTATTTCAAGGTTCAGGCGTTTCGCGATGGGCAGACCAAACTGGCTGAATTCAAGAAGGGCATTCTGACCAGCGATCCGAAGGTAGCAAAAACCAAAGAACGCAACGGCACACTGGTTGAGTTTGAGCCGGATAACACCATGTTTAAAAACTACCACTTCATTCCGGATTATCTGGAAGACCTGATGTGGAATTATGCGTTTTTGAATGCGGGCCTTACTATCAATTATAATGGTAAGAAGTTCTATTCCAAAGACGGGTTGCTTGACCTGCTCAAGCAAAAAACAGAGCCTGAAGAAATCCGCTACCCGATTATTCATGTAAAGGGTGATGATATAGAGTTTGCGCTTACGCATGGCAATCAGTACGGTGAAGAATATTACTCGTTTGTTAACGGACAAAATACCACACAGGGTGGAACACACCTCGCTGCTTTCCGCGAAGGCATGATTAAAGGTGTGCGTGATTTCTATAAGAAAGATTTTGATGCTTCCGACATCCGCGCCAGCGTAATTGCCGCCATTGCGGTACGCGTGCAGGAGCCTGTGTTTGAATCGCAAACGAAAACGAAGTTAGGCTCCGTAAACATGGCACCAGATGGACAATCGGTGCGGTCGTATGTAGGCGATTTTGTTGCCAAAGAGCTTGAAATCTACCTCCATAAAAATCCTTCGGTTGCCGATGCCATGCAAAAGCGCATTTTGCAATCGGAGCGTGAGCGCAAGGAGATTGCTGGTATTAAAAAGCTGGCCAACGAGCGTGCTAAAAAGGCCAACCTACACAACAAAAAACTGCGCGATTGCCGCTTTCACTTCGATGAGAAAGACGAGCGCGGTTTCGGTTCCATGATCTTCATTACCGAAGGTGACTCGGCCAGTGGGTCGATTACCAAATCAAGAAACGTAGAAACCCAAGCGGTTTTCTCGCTGAGAGGTAAGCCGTTAAACTGTTTTGGCTTAACCAAAAAAGTGGTTTATGAAAATGAAGAGTTCAACCTGCTTCAGCACGCATTGAATATTGAAGATGGGTTGGATGGCCTGCGTTACAACAAGGTGATCATCGCCACGGATGCCGATGTAGACGGCATGCACATACGCTTATTGCTGATGACGTTCTTCTTGCAATTCTTTCCCGATTTGGTGAAGGCCGGACATGTGTTCATTTTGGAGACTCCGTTGTTCCGCGTACGCAACAAGAAGGAAACCATTTACTGCTACAGTGAAGAGGAGAAGCAAGATGCCATTAAGAAATTAGGCAGCAAACCCGAGATCACCCGCTTCAAGGGATTGGGCGAAATTTCTCCGGATGAGTTCGGCAAGTTTATCGGAGAGAACATCAGGCTGCAGCCCGTGCAATTAGACAAAGACAGTCACTTGCGCGAGGTGCTGGAGTTTTACATGGGTAAAAACACACCCGATCGTCAGGATTTCATCATTGATAACCTGAGGATTGAACTGGATAAAGTTGAATCCCTTGAAGAAGAATTAGAGGAACCAGCTTAGCGCCTCCGCGACTTTGCGGTTAAAATATCCGAATGTAATCGGAACCGCAGAGACGCCAAGACGCCAAGCTACCGCAAAGAAGAAAAAGCTTAAGTACTGTCGTAAGAGATGAGCAAGAAAAAGAAAGCTGTAAAAGCACCTGAAGTAAAAGGCAAAAGCAAAAAGGACAAGGATGGGATCATTTCCATTGGTGTGGATGGCCTGTACCAGGATTGGTTCCTCGATTATGCCTCATATGTAATTCTGGAGCGTGCCGTACCGCGCATTGAAGATGGCTTCAAACCCGTGCAGCGCAGGATCATGCACTCACTGAAGGAGATGGACGATGGCCGCTTCAACAAAGTGGCAAACGTAATCGGTAATACCATGCAATATCACCCGCATGGGGATGCAGCCATCGGGGAGGCGATTGTAAACATCGGTCAGAAGGACATACTAATTGAAACCCAGGGTAACTGGGGCGATGTACGCACAGGCGATAGCGCTGCTGCACCTCGCTACATTGAAGCCCGTCTTTCCAAATTTGCGTTGGATGTGGTGTACAACGCCCAGACAACGGAATGGCAGCTTTCGTACGATGGCCGTAAAAAAGAGCCCGTTACGCTTCCGGTTAAGTTTCCGTTGCTATTGGCACAAGGTGTTGAAGGTATTGCGGTGGGCCTTTCTACTAAAATCCTTCCCCACAACTTCTGTGAGCTGATCAAAGCTTCCATTGATGTACTGAAAGGCAAGAACCCTAAAATCTATCCGGACTTCCCAACGGGCGGTATTGCCGATTTTTCTGAATACAACCAGGGATTGCGTGGTGGAAAAATAAAGGTGCGTGCAAAAATTGAAATAGCCGATAAAAAGACACTTGTAATCAGGGAGATACCGTTTGCTACCACCACTACTTCTTTGATGGAATCCATCGTAAAAGCCAGTGAGAAGGGGCAGATTAAGGTAAAGCAGGTGGTGGATAATACCGCCAAGGATGTAGAAATTCAGATTAACCTGCAGCCGGGGCAGTCGCCTGAAGTGGCCATGGATGCCCTGTATGCCTTTACAGATTGCGAAATCAGCATTTCGCCCAACGCATGCGTGATTGTGGAAGACAAACCGCAATTCATGAGCGTAAACGACATCCTGAAATACAACACCCAGCAAACGGTAAAGCTGCTGAAACAGGAGTTGGAGATCAGAAAGGCCGAATTGAAGGAGAAAATCCTGTTTTCGTCATTGGAGAAGATCTTCATCGAAAACCGAATTTACCGCGACATTGAAGAATGCGAAAGCTGGGAGGAAGTGATTTCTACCATCGATAAAGGCCTGAAACCCCATAAAAAGAAGTTTTATAGAGAAATCACCACGGATGACATTGTTCGCCTTACGGAGATCAAGATTAAGCGCATTTCCCGCTACGATTCATTCAAGGCTGATGAGTTGCTTAAAGATTTGGAAAAGCAGCTGAAGGAAACGGAACACCACCTGAAGCACCTGACCGATTACGCGATTTCGTATTACCAGAATCTGTTGGATAAATATGGTAAAGGTCGGGAACGCAAAACAGAGATCAAGAGCTTCCAGTCGGTAACCGCAACGGAAGTAATTGCCATCAACCAGAAGTTGTATGTAAACCGTTCGGATGGCTTTGTAGGTTATGGATTAAAGCGCGATGAGTTTGTATGCGATTGCTCCGAACTGGATGACATCATTGCCATCCGCAAAGATGGTAAGGCGCTGGTGAGCCGCATCTCGGAGAAAGTCTTTATGGGTAAAGATATTTTGTATGTGGGTGTGTGGAAGAAAGGGGATGACCGCATGGTGTATAACCTGATTTATTCCGATGGCAAATCCGGAAAAGGTTTTGTGAAGCGCTTCACCATGCCGGGCGTTATCCGTGATAAAGAATATGACCTCACGCAAGGTCATCCGAACTCGAAGATTCATTACGTAACAGGTAACCCGAACGGTGAAGCAGAGATTGTTGAAGTGAAGTTATCGCAGTCGAGTACAGCGCGTAAAAAAATATTTGAATTTGATTTTGCCGATCTGGAAGTGAAAGGTCGTGGTGCGCGTGGTAACATTCTTACCAAGTATCCCATCCGTAAAGTCGACTTCCTGCAAGCGGGTACTTCAACTTTAGGCAAACTGAATTTGTGGTACGATGCTGATGCCGGTAGATTGAACAAAGATGAGCGCGGCAAATACCTCGGTAAGTTTGCAGGCGAGGATCAGATCATTACCTTCCTGCGCAACGGTTCCTATCGCATTACCGGGTACGACATCACCACCCGTTTCGATCCGGAGAAAACGTTGGCCGTGGAGAAGTTCAATCCCAAGAAAGTGATCTCGGCCGTGTACATCGATGGGGAGTCGAAGCAGCATATGGTGAAACGATTTTTGATTGAAACCAGTACAGTCGATAAAGAATTTGGGTTTATCTCTGAAACTATCGGCTCTCGCTTAGTATTGGTAACTACAAGCGATACACCTGAAATTGAACTTGAGTTAAGTAAAGGAAAGGACAAAAAGAAGGTTACCGAGGTAGTTAACCTGGAGGATGTGGTGGATGTGAAAGGGTGGAAAGCTCTGGGCAACCGACTCAGTCAGTTTAAGATAACCAAGGTGCATTTGCCTGACGAACCTGAGGACCAAACACCTGACGAAGCTGACGACACCGAGGCGACCGAAACCGGAAAGGGTATTGACCCCGATAGCTATCGGGGAAAAAAAAAAGAGGAAACGGAGCCCGAGCAAGCCAGCCTCTTCGAAGAGCCCAAAAGGCAAAGCCAGGAAGACAGCAACCAAAGCAACAAAAAAGCCAAGCAAAAAGTCGAGCAGGCAAGCCTCTTCGGGGAAAGCAAAAGTCAGCAAGAAAAAAGCAAAGAAGAAGTAGGTAAAGACGAGACTAAAAAACCTCGGCAAAAGAAAACGGATAAACCCAACGATTCAAAAGGCGGTAAAGCCTTTGGTGTAGGGGAGACGATTGAGTTGGAACTTTGATGGGATAAATGTTTATCTTTGACTAAGATCTTTATCGTCATGGGTAAGACTATTCATATCAGCAGAAGAATAAAGAAGGAAGATTTAGCCAAAGCTGTTGAACGCTTATCAAAGAAAAAGCGGCTCGATGCTCGAAAGTTTTGTGGTCTTGTTAGGTGGAAAGAAGATGCTCTTGTTGCTCAAAAACGTATGAGAAATGAGTGGGTAATGAATTATGGACACACTTAATGAGTAATTGTCCATTCACCTTTAAAGTAGAAAAGACGGGACAGAATTTAATGCATGACGCCTTAACAATCCAGATTGGCATGCTCATGGCAAGACAGTAAATGAAGTCTTGGAAAACCTAATGGCTGCTGTGCAATTCTATCTTAATAAATTGCTCGATACTAATAATTACCAGAAGAGATAATGCTTTTTAAATGCACTAAACCTTGGTTTTTCTCTTTAAGTAGATCTGTCAATAAAGCTTCAAATTTATCCAACTTTTCGTTTATAATTTTATGTAGATGATAACCATCAGGCTCCAGTGAATAATCTCGTAAATCGATTTTTGATGAATTCGCTTGCCTAATTATCCACTCCTCAAGCCTTGGCTTAATAATGATTAAGCGAATTTGCATTTTTGTGACAGACCATTCTTCAATATCAAATTTAGCCTCGGATATTTTTGTGTATTTCGAAAAATAACCAGCATTTGCGGTACCCGGATCTTCATCAACAATCCCAATAGCTCCACGATTTCGATCTAAATAACTCAATACCCTCGCTTTGCTTGGTTGATGTGTTACATTTTTCTTGGTGAAGCCTAAGGCTCTTACTAAGGCCTCATCTGGTTTACATTCTACTACAATATCCATTAATCGAGCAGCTTATCAAGGTTAAAGTAAAAATCAACACCTTTGTTAAGAAGTTCAGAGAGCCTGCTTGGTGATATTTGATGAACCTTTGTTTGATAATCTTCCATAGTAGTCACAAAAACGGCTAACTCCTCAATTGGAGTTTTACTTATCAATGAATCTAGTAAATAAGGATTGTGCGTAGCTATGAAATATTGATTTTGGGAATCAAAAGCAATCAACTCAGCAAGCTGTTTGGTGTACATTGGGAATGTATTTGATTCAGGCTCATCTAAAACTAATACAGAGCCTTTATTTGTTTCGATTATCAACGTGTAGAAAATGATTCTTTGAAGGGTCTCTGAAATTGATTGATAGGGATAGGCATAGAGTTCATCATTAACATCTTTTGCCATACTAAAGTCATTTTCGGTTGGCTTTAGCATAAGTCTAAAGCCCTTCGCTTTAAAGATTGTCCGTATCCTTTCTTGGTATCCTTTATTTGAGATCAGTAAGGAGGGAATATTTTCACCAAATGGAGGATTAAGAAATGGTCTAAAGTTAGATTTAAAATCCTTTAATTTTTTAAAAGTATAAGTTTTAAAGGGGCTATCAAGAATACCAGAAGGTGTATCAATTTCACCGCTAAATTGTAGCCGAAAAAAAATACTATTTGATAGCTTACCCAACTGTTGCTCATTCCATACTGAATTCAGAAAGTCCTTATCAATTGTTGCTGGATAAATAAGCCCTTCTAAATGGTTTAAAAGTGCACCATTTGTATTTCTGGCATATCTTAAAATAAAATTAAACTTGGATGTTGATATTTCAATCGGATTTGAGGCATCAAAGTCATAAAAGAAATCAGTAGCTGTCTTAAATCTGAAAATTTCAGGGAATACCCTTTGGTCGAGTGCGTTTACTGAAAACCAAGTTAAGGCTTCAAGAATATTGCTTTTACCGGAATTATGTTCACCGATAAAGACATTGATTCTTTTAGTCTCTATGTTCAAAGACTTTATCGATTTAAAATTCTTTATTTTAAGATTTGAAATCATGTTTTATTCACTTAATACATTGAATATAGGATTTCTTTTGATTTAAAGGAAGTCGAAATAATCAAGTGGACAAAACAAATTCATTGATTTTAATTTTAAAGTCTATCCTTTTCTTATCTCTTAAACTTCTCCTTCAGCAACGCCAGCTTTTCTTCCATACTCAACTCAGGTTGTTTGGGCTTGTGTTGTGGTTTTCCTTTTGGTTTTGATGATCCCGGTTTGCCTGGGCTGGCCTTTTTACCTGGAGCAGGTTGTTGCGGCTGTTCTGCAAACGGATCGCTTTTCATGGATAACCCGATGCGTTTGCGCGGTACATCTACTTCCACCACGGTAACCATTACCTTTTGCTGAACGGTAACTGATTCATTTGGATCTTTAATGAACTTATCGGCCAGGTGGGAAATATGCACTAAACCATCCTGGTGAACGCCAATGTCCACAAACGCACCAAAATTAGTCACGTTGGTTACAATGCCGGGTAGTTTCATACCCAGTTTCAGGTCTTCGATTGTGTTCACGCCTTCGGTAAAGCTGAAGATTTCAAACACCTTGCGGGGGTCGCGACCGGGTTTTTCAAGTTCCGAAACGATATCCGTAAGGGTGGGGAGCCCGGTTTTATCGGTCAGGTACTTGGTTAGGTCGAGTTGCCTGCGAAGTTCTGTGCTGGTCATCAGGTCTTTTACTGAACAGTTCAGGTCTTTCGCCATTTTACTCACAATGTCGTAGCTTTCAGGGTGTACGGCACTGGCGTCCAACGGATTTTCAGCTTCACGTATGCGTAAAAATCCTGCTGCCTGTTCAAACACTTTCTCTCCAAAGCGCGTCACCTTCATCAGCTCTTCGCGACTTTTAAACGGGCCATTCTGATTTCGGTATTCTACGATGTTACGGGCCAAAGCAGGGGTTAGCCCTGAAACGTAAGAGAGTAATTCCTTGCTGGCGGTATTTACTTCAACGCCTACTGCGTTTACGCAACTGATCACTACATCGTCAAGTCCTTGCTTCAGTTTACTTTGATCCACATCATGCTGGTACTGCCCAACGCCAATCGATTTGGCATCAATCTTTACCAGTTCAGCTAACGGATCGACCAACCTTCTGCCTATTGAAACGGCACCACGCACGGTTACATCCTTGTCGGGGAATTCTTCACGCGCTACATCCGATGCAGAATACACGGAAGCTCCGCTTTCGTTCACCATCACGATGATGATTTTGTTCGGTAACCCGATCGATTTGACAAACGATTCCGTTTCCCGACTTGCGGTTCCATTACCAATAGCAATGGCTTCAATTTCAAATTTCTCACAAAGCGCTTTAATCAATGCACCTGCTTTGGCTTTCTCACGCTGTGGTTCGTGCGGATAAATAACATCGTGATGCACGAGCTTTCCTTGCCGGTCGAGGCACACGACCTTACAACCACTACGAAAGCCTGGATCAAGCGCCAACACATTTTTTTGTCCGAGTGGTGCCGCCAGCAGCAACTCTTTCAGGTTGGTAGCAAATACTTTTATCGCTTCTTCATCCGCTTTCATTTTTGACTCCATGCGAATTTCAGTTTCAAGCGATGGCCGAAGCAAACGTTTGTAGCTGTCATGAACGGCAAGCTTCACTTGTTCGGTAGCAGCATTTGCTCCTTTGATGTACTGTCGCTCCAATAACTCTGTAGCCGATTCTTCCAGAGGGAAAATGTCCAGTGTAAGAATGCCTTCCTTTTCGCCTCTGCGTAAGGCCAACAATCGATGTGAAGGTGTTTTGGCAATAGGTTCATTCCAATCAAAGTAATCTTTGAACTTTTGCCCTTCCGCTTCTTTGCTCTTGACAACCTTTGCTACAACGGTTCCTTCCTTCCAGAAAAGTTCGCGTAGGTTTTTACGTGTTTCCGGATTTTCACTTACCCATTCGGCAATGATATCACGCGCACCGGCCAATGCTTCTTCGAGATCGGCAACTCCTTTTTCAGTATCCACAAAAGATTTCGCGAAAGCATCGAGGTCAAACTTCTCCTGATCGAATATTTTTTGTGCCAACGGCTCAAGCCCTTTTTCCTTAGCCATACTGGCGCGGGTCTTACGTTTGGGTCTGAAGGGCAGATAAATATCTTCCACCTCAGCCAGGGTTTTGGCTTTGGCCAATAACGCCAGCAATTCAGGTGTTAGAAATCCTTGCTTTTCAATAGAACTGATCACGGCTTCCCTGCGCTTATCCAGTTCCTGAAGTTGTTCAAGCCGGTCGCGTACGTTCGCAATGTTCACTTCATCCATGCTACCGGTCATTTCCTTGCGGTAACGCGAGATGAAGGGGATGGTGGAGCCTTCGGCTAATAACTCGGCCACGGCACGAACGTATTTCACGGGTTGATTCAGTTCCTCAGCAATCAGGTCGGTATAGCGGACCAGCGTTTCTTGTTCCATGTTTTCTTTAAAGCAGGTGGCAAAAATAGGATAAGGTTTTTAACTCGCAAGGATGTTTTTACAGTCTGATTTTGTGCACTTGCATTAGAATTTATGTTAAGTTTAACCTTAACACAACTTGAATTTCAATCGCTTATGTCTCCTTACCTCGCAGAATTTTTAGGCACACTTACACTTATTTTATTGGGTGATGGGGTTGTGGCTTCCGTAGTATTAAAACGAACCAAAGCCGAGAATGCCGGATGGTTAGTCATTGTCATCGCCTGGGGGCTCGCGGTTACCCTAGCCATCTATGCCGTTGGGCAATTCAGCGGTGCGCACATAAATCCGGCTGTAACGTTGGCGCTTGCATTTTCAGGAAGTTTTGATTGGGCACAAGTGCCTGGATATATATTGGCACAATTGGCAGGCGCCTTTACAGGTGCCATTTTAGTGTGGCTGCACTACCTGCCGCACTGGTCGGCCACAAATGACCCTGCCGGAAAGCTGGCCATTTTCAGCACGGGGCCTGCTATACGTTCACCCTTAAACAACCTGATCAGTGAAATCATCGGCACAGCGGTGTTGATTTTAGGCTTACTGACCATTGGTGCCAACACATTCACGGAAGGTTTAAATCCGCTCGTGGTTGGTTTACTCATTATTTCAATTGGTCTTTCGTTAGGCGGTACAACGGGTTTCGCCATTAATCCGGCCCGCGACCTTGGTCCGCGATTAGCTCATTTTCTTTTACCGATTCACGGTAAGGGTTCTTCTGATTGGAGCTATGCATGGATACCAGTGGTGGGGCCGATTGTTGGCGGAGTTTTAGGTGCTTGGTTATACCAGATATTATTTAGTTAATCGATTTATCGTTTAAGCGAAATGTATCCTGTCATCCTTGGCCGGTTTGAGTTGAACTCCAAAATGTAAAAGTAATTTCCACTCGGTAGTTCCTTTCCATTATTGGTTTGACCCTTGAACGGATTTGTAGCGTTGTCGTAATTCGTGGCTTCAAACACCAGGTCGCCCCAACGATTGTAAATTTTTAATTTGTTCTCGCGTGCATCAGCCAAAATATCAATGTTTCGGATGATGAGGTAATCGTTCAGGTCATCTCCATTATCGGGAGATATGGCATTGTAAACGATTAACTCGTTGCAGAATTCTTCTGTTACAGTAAACCCAGCTGATGGTATGCTCGCACAATTGTTCGCATCAAGTACCTGCACGGTGTATGTTCCGGCTGCCGTTACTTCAATTTGTTGTGTGGTTTCTCCGGTTGACCATAAGTACCCGCTAAACCCGGATGGTGCCTGTAGCACGGCAGGGTTTGCAGCAGTAGGACAGTTCAGTAGACCTGTAGCCGCAATAGTGGGTTGGGCGGGTAGAGGTAATATGATGGCCTGTACTTCAGCGCGTGTACTTTCATTACTGAACGAAGCAATAGAAACAAAATAACTGGTATTAGTAGTGAGTGCTGGAGTTGTAAAGGTAGCACTTGTCTCATTTGCGATAGGTGCACCCCCAACAGCGGTTGTATACCACCGATACGATTGTGCACCCACTGCACCACTGGCGGTGAGCGTAACCGTTCCAGGACCACATTGGGTTCCATCTGTTACAGTTGGGGCAACCAGTGGTTCGATAAATACGGCAAAGATTACCTGGTCGCTGGTCAGGTTTACGGTTAGCGGATTGGTGAAGCCAGTTGCATCACCTTGCCAGCTATCGAATATCCAACCCGTAGCTGGAATAGCCGTAACCGTTACGGTCTGAACGCCTTCATAGCGATTTAGATTTGGTGTTTTCTGGATAACACCTTGGCCGTTGGCTTCTACCAATAAATTGAAATAGGGCCCACCACACAGTTTGGTGCGTATGGAATTATCAGTTTCATCGTATTCCAATGGATCGCTGTTTCGGATTTCTGCGTAGAGATCATAGGTTTTATTGATCACCAGCCATTCGGTTTGAACGGTTGTCGTTTCATTTCCATTTAAGGTGAAACTTTTGGTCTCAATTGGAATGGTATCTGATTCTGTGATGTAATAGAAAAATACTTCAGCAGTAGCCTGCAGATCACCGGCATTGTTCAGGGTAGCGGTTATGATCACGTTGTCGCCATCATCGGGGCAGGCAATGTCAGCCTGCAGGTCGGTAAACAGCAGGTTAGGCGCTTCGCCAACAACAAGTGCGCGTGTAGCCACATTGTTGAGTTTGTTTGTTTCGGTGAGTTCGTTATCCGGATCAAGAATGGCGCGGATAACCCGTATACCTGCAGTAGGACTACTGTAAGGAGTATGCACTTCAATGGTGCCATCATCACCAGCGGGTACAGATGGGATATCCACATCAGGGCCTAACGGAACATCATCAACCAGTATCCGTGCTTTAAACGGACCGCTTGCACCAATGCCAATGTTGTCGTACGATAGGAATAGCAGGATCGGCTCACCTACATCCGGATTAATTTTACTGGGTGAAATATATTCTGAGAATATCCGCACATCAGGGGCAGGAACATTTACGGTAATATTTCTTTTGTATTCATTGTTGTCTTCACGGCATTCGGTGTATGCATTCAGTTCATCTACTACAACTTTTAATTCAAACGTTCCCGCCTGATCGAAAAGATGTGGAATGGAAATGATATAATTTCCGGCAGTTAAACCAGGTTGAACTACAGGAATTACTTCAGAGGCAATCTTAACGTTGTCAAGGAAGAAGGAAACTTCCACATCAGTCGCGGTGAATAATCCGTAATTATAAACTGATGCGGTCAGGTTTTGAACAGTGTTTACGTAGAAGCTTCCCCACACGCCACCAACAGGAGATACGTTAAAATCAACACATAATGGCATTTGCGCTACGTTATCTGCTTCACTGCTTTCTGTTATGGAATTATCTGAGTCAACGCGCACACGAACAGTGTGGTTTCCGTCAGTAGCCAGGCTTGTCGTCAGGCTGACATTTCGGGTAGTGCCTGGCAAAATGGTTTCGTTCACGTTTTGTGTTTCAATACGCGGCACCCCGCTTTCTGTTACCATCAATTCAATATTGAACGGAGCCGCCACAGCAACCTGTCCGTTGCTACGGTATACTACGTTGATATCGAAGTTTGTGCCGGGTGCCGGTAGAGGTGGCGTAACCGTGATGTCATAATTGCTGATATTCAGGTTTGGGAATAGTGGCGGTGGAGGAATATGCCGTATCGTCTTTGAAAATTCATTGTTTGTTTCCCGGTATTCATCCACAACACCCGATCCGATGGGCTCGTCCACGCGGATGGTTAACACCTTATCGTTCGTGTCGGCAAAATTATGGTTTACTGAAAATGTATTTCCCTCGCAATTATTCAACAAGGCAATGGGCTGGGTATGGATCAACGCACCATCGATATATACATTAACATCAAAAGGAGTGGTTGCCGGTATGCCACCAATGTTATCCACACGAACTGAGAAGGTGAACGGATTAAGCATGTTAACATTGCCGGGTATTACACCATTGGTCGTGTTAACAGGCGTGAGGTCAGGCTTATCTGGTAACACGGTTAAGTATACGGCAGCCTGGTTGTTGCCTTCCGACCTTTCTGCCACCTGATTATTCACATCTGCGTGGCTGGCGAACTGACAGTTATTTCGGTTGAAGCAATCTCCGATTACGCTGGTGGTTGTAGTGAACGTAAACACACGGGATTCACCAGGTGCCAATGAAGCAATAATTTCTTCACCCAACACCACATCGCAGTTGAAATACCGGAACAGGAAATTGGTAGCTGTTGCATTGCCAATATTTTGAACGATTGTGGTTCCTGAAACACTTTCACCCGGGAATATCGTGGATGTATTGAGTGAAATTATGGTCGATAAGTCAGGCTGTGGTGGTGCCGGCAAAACGGTGATGGTGATGGGGCCCTGGTATCCGGTTAACGTATAATCGGTTACTTCAATGTTTAAGGCATACGTGCCCGGTGTTAAAGGTGCAAAAACACCAAGCGTGTATGATCCATCCGGCAACGTTGTGGTTTGTGCTGCACTTCCGCCCGTAATTCGGGCAATGGCCGTTGCACCAGCTACATCGGGATTTACCCCTGCATCAATACCAAAGTATTGAGCCACACCGGTAATGGTTATGCCTTGTCCGGGAAATAGTGATAACGGGCCTGCCGTTGCATCTGGATCAATGCCCCCGGGCAGTTGATAATCGCCAGTCAGAATCGGACGTATGGCAAAGTTGTTCAGTTCATTATCTTCATCCAATACATTGGTTTCATCAATTACAACCTTTACCGGGTAAAATCCTGCGGCAGCAAATACCTGGTCCCACTGCAAGGTGATGGATGCCTGCGGATTGAGTTGTGTTATGGTTTGAGTAAACACCTGAACCTCTTCGATGTAGGCAGACACCACAAAATTCTCCGCCAGGTAATCAGACGTGTTACGCACTCGTGCATAAATCTTGATGGATTCATTGATGGCCGGGTTAGCTTTGCTGAATGAAATATCATTCGCGTAGATGCCAATGTCGAGTAAATCGTTTGAGACAAGTGGACGAGAAATAAAAGACGTTTGTGCCGTACATCCATCTGCACTACGCGCAACGATACGCGATCGCCAGGAAATTAAATCGGATAAATTCGTAATGGTAACGCGATACTCCTTACCGTCTGTTACATCCGTATCTGCCGGGTCAAGTTCAGTCATTTCACGAATGATATCCAGCGGGTCAGTGGGCAAACCATTTCCATTGGCATCCAGCTCAACACGTGGGTAACCTGATGCCGGTAAATTTCCACCGGCATCGGTATAGATCATTCTAAAATCAAATGGCGTATCGCTCGCTCCCTGCAACGGGGATACGAATGATGTGGTATACCCGGTTTCGTTGGTAAAGCTGATTGTTGGAATTTCTCTTACCGTAACCGTTACGGTTCTTGTTACCTGGCAACCATTTGCATTCGAAATTAATACGGTATAGGTAGTGGTGGTTGTTGGTGTAACGTTAATGCTCGCAGTTGTGGCTCCGGTGCTCCACTGGTATCCGGTTCCACCTGTTGCGGTTAAAGTTGTGGTTTCGGTTCTGCAAATGGTCAGGTCATTTGTAAGGGTCGTTACCAGATCGGGGAAATGTGTGAAACTTAAATTGATTTCATCATTGGCCGTGTTCTGATCGCCAGTCAGGATAAGGAAGGCCCGTATATCGTAGGCTTGCTTGGCAGAAAGATTTATTTTTTGCGTGAACGTAAATTCAAATTTTCCGCCCGGTGGAATGGTAACCGCGCCCGGCACACTTTCAATAACCGGAGCGGCTGGCAAGAGTTCATACCCTACCTGAAATCCGGAGATGGCAGCCGAACCCAGGTTGGTGATTTCAATGCGTACATCTTCGGTACTCGTTAAGGCGCAAGATGATGCAGGCGTAATGATGCGACTTATTGTTCCATCGGTTGTAAAGGCTGCTGTAAACTGTGATGCGCCAATACTTACAGGTAGAGTTCGTGCTACACCATTGATGTCGGTGGGTACAATTGCGGTAAGATCTAAACCTGCACCTGCAAGGGAAGAAGCGAGCGCATTGAGATCACTTTCAGATTGGTATAGTGGATCAACAGAAAGTGAATTTGCATCTTGTCCGCTTAATGATTGCCAGTCTGTTAGGTTAGCAGTAGTGGTATTATCCCATAATCCCAAAACTGCACCCGAATTAAAATAATTGTTGTAATCAATTTGCCCGAGGGCTATAGGGTCAGAAATATTTGCAGCAGGGCCACTCGTAGCTTTAATAATGTTGTTGATGATGTTAACATTTTGGCCTGCAGCGGATGTGTATTGAAATGCTGTACCAACACCCGTGGCATTTATGTTATTGTGATAGAAGTTAACGTTACGCAGGTAGGAGAGAAAAGCGGTTACAAAGGACGGACCATTGTTGGTTTGAAAAAAGTTATTGGCTATTAAACCGGGGCTACCTGCCGAAGATAACGCAGCATTGATGAATAGTGCAGAGCCATTTCCACCGGTTACCCGATTGGCGGTGATTTGGAAAGCACCATCGACTGAACTGATATCCAAGCCCCTGAAATTATTGGCCGATGGATTATTCAATACCTGATTTTGGTGTAGAATAAAACCCGTTTGATTGGTCAGATCAATGCCGTGGTAATATGCCTTGTCGATAGTGTTACCCGAAATGACTGTTCCGGTTGCTTTTGATGAGGGCCCGGCAAAGAGAATTCCATACGAGCCGTTTCGAATCGTATTATTACTAATCAGCAAATTCTGTGATTGTGCAGGCGAAATGTGGATACCAACGTGATGAGCGGCTGTTGAAGTAGTAACCATGCTCTCGATGATGTTCTCCTCGAGGCGAATATCCACCAAGCGGTTAATTACATCCACGACACGCGCATACGTAGCGCCCTCTGCTTTAATGGTTAAATTTCTGAAATGATGGTGGTCTGCATTACTTAACCGGATGGTGAAATTTGATCCACTGGTAGTGGCTGTAAATCGGATTACAGCATCCTGTGGTTGGCCGGTTGCGGATTCAAATGTTACGGTGTTTGTTGTCGATGAACCTGATACGGCCAGAAAAGTAAGCTGTTCATTAAATTCTCCGGTTACTTTAAATACCACCGGACCACTGATTCCAAAATTCTTAAGCGCATCCAGGGCAGCCGTTATTGTTGTGAAGTTGGTTGTACCGCTTCCGGCAGCATTGATGGTGTACTCGCCACTTAGAGGCGTACCAGATGTACCGAATTGATTCGCACCAATACTTGGAGTTGACGGACGTGCAATCCCGTCAATATCATCGGGAACTTCCGTGTTTACATTTTTACCTGCTGCGGCAAGCGCACTAACTGCGGTATAGAGTTGAGTATTTGATTGGTATTGCGGATCGATGGATAGTCCGTTTGCTTCAAAACCTGTGGCGGTCTGCCAGTCGGAAAATGTTCCATAGTTGGTTGAAACATCACGCCCGATGAACGATCCCGATGTAAACAGGTTATTGTGGTTGCTCTCCAAAATGGAATTCACGGCTGTGGAAGTCTGGAACTCTACGGCATGAGCCGTGTTGGCCCTAAAGATGTTATTGACAATCCGGTTACCGGTAGACTGGTGGCGGTTAAAGTGAAAAGCCTCCCCGCTGGAAGTGTTGTTTACGCTGTTGTGATAGATGTTGGTGTAGTTCAATCCGTACAGGATGTAGAATGTAGCGTAACTGGAGTTGGAATGGAAGAAGTTGTTGGCGATGATGGAAGGCTGTGCTTCCAGTCCGGAGCAGTAATACAGGCGCACGGCATGGCCCACCGAGCCGGTGATACGGTTGCGCAGCATCTCCAGGTATCCGGTAGTATTTTGAATGCCCGCCCCGTAGTAATCGCTCCAGGCTGTAGTGTTGGAGATGGTGTTGTCGTTGAAGATAATGTCCTGCATGTATTCCAGGTACACCGGTCGTGCAAACACGTTGGTGATGGTGTTGCCGGTGAATACCGTTCCCGGTGAACGGCTGCTGTTGTTGCCAATGTGAACAATACCCTGCGATCCACCGGTAATGGTGTTGTTGATAAAGCGAATATTGGTAGAAGTGGATGGACGCGCGAGGATAGCAGCACGGTCTTCTGTTACTGATGTAGTAGCCGGTAGGGTAATGACCAGGTTCTCGAAAGTAATGTCATCAGCCCGGTTAATGACATGGATGGCCCGGTTGAAATTGGTGCCTGTGCCGGGAGTGAAGGTGAGGTTACGAAACGTAACAAAGGTAGCATTGGAAAGCTGTGCAATGTAGTTGGTTCCTCCATCGATAGCCGCTGCGGGCGCAAGCACTACATCTGCAGCATTGCCCGACTGTGCCTGGAAGGTGATGGTGTTGGTGGATGAAGATCCGGAGATGGAAGGCAGTATAAACCGTTCTGCGAATGTCTGGGTGTTTAACAGGAATGTTACCGGCCCGCTAATGCCATTCACTTTCATCGCATCGATGGCTGCATTAATAGTGGTGTAAGTTTGCCCGGTGCCAACTGTATAGGTTCCGGATAATGGCGTTAAAGCAGCTGCGCTGAACTGGTTGGCCCCAATGCTGGGTGTTATTGTACGTGCGGTTCCGTCAATGTCAGCAGGTACAACCGAGAATAAATTTTTACCAGCTGAGGCAATGCCCGGTGCAGACGCATAGAGTGAAGTATTGGAAGCAAACTGCGGGTCGAAGAACACCGAATTGGTTTCAAAACCGGAAGCCGTACGCCATTGCTCCAGGGTGCCATAGTAGGCAGATACATCACGAACCAAAAACGATCCGGAGGTAAACAGGTTGTTGTAGTTACTTTCCAGGATGGAGTTCACGGCTGTGGAAGTCTGGAACTCTACGGCATGAGCCGTGTTGGCCCTAAAGATGTTATTGACAATCCGGTTACCGGTAGACTGGTGGCGGTTAAAGTGAAAAGCCTCCCCGCTGGAAGTGTTGTTTACGCTGTTGTGATAGATGTTGGTGTAGTTCAATCCGTACAGGATGTAGAATGTAGCGTAACTGGAGTTGGAATGGAAGAAGTTGTTGGCGATGATGGAAGGCTGTGCTTCCAGTCCGGAGCAGTAATACAGGCGCACGGCATGGCCCACCGAGCCGGTGATACGGTTGCGCAGCATCTCCAGGTATCCGGTAGTATTTTGAATGCCCGCCCCGTAGTAATCGCTCCAGGCCGTAGTGTTGGAGATGGTGTTGTCGTTGAAGATAATGTCCTGCATGTATTCCAGGTACACCGGTCGTGCAAACACGTTGGTGATGGTGTTGCCGGTGAATACCGTTCCCGGTGAACGGCTGCTGTTGTTGCCAATGTGAACAATACCCTGCGATCCACCGGTAATGGTGTTGTTGATAAAGCGAATATTGGTAGAAGTGGATGGACGCGCGAGGATAGCAGCACGGTCTTCTGTTACTGATGTAGTAGCCGGTAGGGTAATGACCAGGTTCTCGAAAGTAATGTCATCAGCCCGGTTAATGACATGGATGGCCCGGTTGAAATTGGTGCCTGTGCCGGGAGTGAAGGTGAGGTTACGAAACGTAACAAAGGTAGCATTGGAAAGCTGTGCAATGTAGTTGGTTCCTCCATCGGTAGCCGCTGCGGGCGCAAGCACTACATCTGCAGCATTGCCCGACTGTGCCTGGAAGGTGATGGTGTTGGTGGATGATGATCCGGAGATGGAGGGCAGTATAAACCGTTCTGCGAATGTCTGGGTGTTTAACAGGAATGTTACCGGCCCGCTAATGCCGTTCACCTTCATGGCATCAATGGCTGCGTTAATAGTGGTGTAAGTTTGCCCGGTGCCAACTGTATACGTTCCGGATAGTGGCGTTAAAGCAGCTGCGCTGAACTGGTTGGCCCCAATGCTGGGTGTTATTGTACGTGCGGTTCCGTCAATGTCAGCAGGTACAACCGAGAATAAATTTTTACCAGCTGAGGCAATGCCCGGTGCAGACGCATAGAGTGAAGTATTGGAAGCAAACTGTGGATCGAAAAACACCGAATTGGCTTCAAAACCGGAAGCCGTACGCCATTGCTCCAGGGTGCCGTAGTAGGCAGATACATCACGAACCAAAAACGATCCGGAGGTAAACAGGTTGTTGTAGTTACTTTCCAGGATGGAGTTCACGGCTGTGGAAGTCTGGAACTCTACGGCATGAGCCGTGTTGGCCCTAAAGATGTTATTGACAATCCGGTTACCGGTAGACTGGTGGCGGTTAAAGTGAAAAGCCTCCCCGCTGGAAGTGTTGTTTACGCTGTTGTGATAGATGTTGGTGTAGTTCAATCCGTACAGGATGTAGAATGTAGCGTAACTGGAGTTGGAATGGAAGAAGTTGTTGGCGATAATGGAAGGCTGTGCTTCCAGTCCCGAGCAGTAATACAGGCGCACAGCATGGCCCACCGAGCCGGTGATACGGTTGCGCAGCATCTCCAGGTATCCGGTAGTATTTTGAATGCCCGCCCCGTAGTAATCGCTCCAGGCCGTAGTGTTGGAGATGGTGTTGTCGTTGAAGATAATGTCCTGCATGTATTCCAGGTACACCGGTCGTGCAAACACGTTGGTGATGGTGTTGCCGGTGAATACCGTTCCCGGTGAACGGCTGCTGTTGTTGCCAATGTGAACAATACCCTGCGATCCACCGGTAATGGTGTTGTTGATAAAGCGAATATTGGTAGAAGTGGATGGACGCGCGAGGATAGCAGCACGGTCTTCTGTTACTGATGTAGTAGCCGGTAGGGTAATGACCAGGTTCTCGAAAGTAATGTCATCAGCCCGGTTAATGACATGGATGGCCCGGTTGAAATTGGTGCCTGTGCCGGGAGTGAAGGTGAGGTTACGAAACGTAACAAAGGTAGCATTGGAAAGCTGTGCAATGTAGTTGGTTCCTCCATCGGTAGCCGCTGCGGGCGCAAGCACTACATCTGCAGCATTGCCCGACTGTGCCTGGAAGGTGATGGTGTTGGTGGATGATGATCCGGAGATGGAGGGCAGTATAAACCGTTCTGCGAATGTCTGGGTGTTTAACAGGAATGTTACCGGCCCGCTAATGCCGTTCACCTTCATGGCATCAATGGCTGCGTTAATAGTGGTGTAAGTTTGCCCGGTGCCAACTGTATACGTTCCGGATAGTGGCGTTAAAGCAGCTGCACTGAACTGGTTGGCCCCAATGCTGGGTGTTATTGTACGTGCGGTTCCGTCAATGTCAGCAGGTACAACCGAGAATAAATTTTTACCAGCTGAGGCAATGCCCGGTGCAGACGCATAGAGTGACGTATTGGAAGCAAACTGTGGATCGAAGAACACCGAATTGGTTTCAAATCCTGAAGCTGTGCGCCATTGCTCCAGGGTGCCGTAGTAGGCAGATACATCACGAACCAAAAACGATCCGGAAGTAAACAGGTTGTTGTAGTTGCTTTCCAGGATGGAGTTCACGGCTGTGGAAGTTTGGAACTCTACGGCATGTGCGGAGTTGGCCCGGAAGATGTTATTGACGATGCGGTTACCGGTAGACTGGTGGCGGTTAAAGTGAAAAGCCTCTCCGCTGGAAGTGTTGTTTACACTGTTGTGATAGATGTTGGTGTAGTTCAACCCGTACAGGATGTAGAATGTAGCGTAACTGGAGTTGGAATGGAAGAAATTGTTGGCGATAATGGAAGGCTGTGCTTCCAGTCCCGAGCAGTAATACAGGCGCACGGCATGGCCCACCGAGCCGGTGATACGGTTGCGCAGCATCTCCAGGTATCCGGTAGTATTTTGAATACCCGCCCCGTAGTAATCGCTCCAGGCTGTAGTGTTGGAGATGGTGTTGTCGTTGAAGATAATGTCCTGCATGTATTCCAGGTACACCGGTCGTGCAAACACGTTGGTGATGGTGTTGCCGGTGAATACCGTTCCCGGTGAACGGGCAGAGTTGTTACCAATATGGAGGATGCCATTTGAACCTCCCGAAATGGTATTGTTCAGAAACCTGATATTTGTAGATAGGGTAGGCCTGAGAATAATTGCCCCCCGTTCTTCTGTTACGGAAGTTGTATTAGGTAATGTAATCTGCAGTTGTTGAAACGTAATGGAATTCAGGTTGTTGATGCCATGTATGGCTCGCGTGTGCGTGCTTCCGGTTGGTTGAATGCTCAGGTTTCGAAGTGTGATGAAGCTGGCATTGTCTAACCGGATCACATAATTATTCGTACTGGTAGTCTCAAACGTAAGCACTGCATCGGTGGCATTACCCGATTCTGCTTCAAACGTGATGGTATTGGTAGCAGAAGCACCCGTTATGGCACCAATGATAACCTGTTCGTTAAAAGTGCCCGTTCGCAACCGGAATGTAACCGGTCCGTTAACCCCGCGGGTTGTCAAATCAGTTATGGCAGCTGATAAAGTAGGGTAAGTACCGCCTGATCCAACGGTAAAAGCGCCCGAAAGCGGTTGTGCATAACCAAAAGAAGAAATTAATGTTAAGAATAGAAGAGTAATAAATGCTCTTCTTGGGAAAAGGATTGTTGCGAAGAGGGTTAGTCGCATATAAAATGAAGGTATTACAAGTTGTAGTGGCGGAGAACAGCAATACTAAGGTACTTCTTAAATCTGTTTCAACTCATTACGGATCAGTAATATTTTTTGTTTAAGGTTTTATGGATTTTATTGATCCTTAATGACAGATAAACTTGACGGGTAACCGTTTTTTTGTAGTTTGGAAATCATCTTAACAGCAAATGAACAACCGGACAGAATGTATTGAAACGCTTGCTTCCGGATCGTTTGATGTCCTGATTATTGGCGGTGGCATTACCGGTGCCGGCATTGCGTTGGATGCTGCATCCCGTGGTTTAAAGACCGCACTCATTGAAAAAAATGATTTTGCCTGGGGTACGTCAAGTCGATCGACCAAGCTAATACATGGCGGCCTACGCTACCTGAAGCAGTTGGAGTTCGGATTGGTAAAAGAAGTGGGAAGTGAACGTGCAATTGTACACAAACTGGCGCCACACCTGGTTGTTGCAGAGAAAATGTTGCTTCCATTAAAAGAAGGCAGGGGATTTGGCACACTACTCACCTCATTCGGATTAAAATTGTACGATTGGCTGGCCGGGGTAAAAGAAGCTGACCAACGAAAAATGCTAACACGGCAACAAACGCTGCGGTATGAACCCTTGCTAAGACCGGATGGGATTAAAGGTGGTGGTTTGTATGCGGAATACCGAACGGATGATGCACGCCTCACACTTGAAATTATTAAAACGGCTGTTTCCTATGGTGCGCTTATCAGTAATTATGTAGAAGCCAATGCATTTCAATATACTAATGACAAAATATCAGGTGTAACGGTTACAGACCATGTAACACAACGAACATTTCTCATTCAGGCGCAGCAAATTGTGAATGCAACCGGCCCGTGGGTGGATCAGCTTCGTGAAAAAGACAAATCCAAAACCGGTAAAACACTGCACCTGACAAAAGGTGTGCACATTGTGGTGCCGCGTGAAAAATTGCCGGTACAACAATCCATTTATTTCGATGTACCCGATGGCCGAATGATTTTTGCCATTCCGCGTGGGCGTACTACCTATATCGGTACAACGGATACCGATTACGGCCAGGATATTGATCATGTCATTACAACGCAAGCAGATGCAACCTACCTGATTGATGCCGTAAACGATTCGTTTCCGGCTGTTAAACTTTCATTGGATGATGTGGAATCAAGCTGGGCTGGTTTGCGTCCGCTCATTCATGAAGAAGGAAAATCGGCTTCTGAGCTTTCGCGTAAAGATGAAATTTTTGTTTCACCTTCCGGATTGATTTCCATAGCAGGAGGGAAGCTTACCGGTTATCGAAAAATGGCGGAGCGGGTGGTGGATATGGTGACTGAGCGATCGGGTCGTGAAGATTTACTTGAATGTTTTACTGATAAGATCAGCTTGAATAAAAACAATTTCAATCATGCAGAAGCGGTTGCTGCGTTTAGACAATCCATACATGATCAACTTGACGCGTTCAACTTATCTGCGTATTCCGATTACCTCGTTGAAAATTACGGTCGCCAAACCGAAAACGTGATCAGGCAGTTACAGGCATTTCATGATGACGATCCTTCGGTACAGCTGGCGCGGGCCGAATTGAAATTCACCATTGAAAATGAAATGGTTGTATCCATTCTCGATTTCTTTATCAGGCGAACAGGCATGTTGTTTTTTGATATGCCGCGCTTGTTGAAGGTGAAAGATGCTATTCTTATTGACATGAACGTAATGATGCGTTGGGATGCCAAGCAACTTCAAGTTGAGCAAGAAAAACTTGAGCAGGCAATTAAGGAAGCTCGGATTACTACTTCCTGAAATTTTGTTTCTATGGCTTTGTCTTCTCTGAGTTTCTCAGCGGATTCTTTGCGCACTCTGCGGTAAAAATTAACCGCAGAGAGTCGCGGAGAGCTGCGCAGAGGAGTTCGTATAGTTGGCTATTCACACAAACAATCCTATATTTCTTCTTTGAATTCTATTTCTTCATGGAAAAATACATCATTGCATTAGATCAGGGCACCACCAGTTCACGAGCCGTTTTGTTTTCGGCGTCAGGTGAGATAAAGGGAATTGCACAAAAAGAATTTCGGCAAATCTTTCCACAATCGGGTTGGGTGGAGCATGATCCCATAGAGATTCTCAACACGCAACTGGGTGTACTGGGAAGTCTGATTACGGATCATAAGCTTGATCCGAAAGCAATCATGGCTATAGGCATTACCAATCAGCGTGAAACCACCGTGGTGTGGGATAAGACTACAGGTCAGCCCGTATACAACGCCATTGTGTGGCAGGATAAGCGCACAGCTTCCATCTGCGAAGAAATGGTTTCGATGGGACTTGGTCCGTATGTGCGTGAGCAAACCGGTTTGGTGATTGATTCGTATTTCTCGGCAACAAAAGTTAAATGGATTCTCGACAACGTTCCGCAGGCAAGGGAAAAAGCTTCGCGTGGTGAGTTGTTGTTCGGCACGATAGACACCTGGCTTATCTGGAACATGACCAACCGAAAATCGCATGTTACGGATGTAACCAATGCCTCGCGCACTTTGCTGTACAACATTCAGACTTTAAAGTGGGACAAAAAACTTTTAACAGACCTCGATATTCCCGAGAACATGTTGCCGGAAGTAAAAGAATCGTGTGATCACTTTGGTGATTTTGAATTAAACGGTGCCACTATCCCGATTTGTGGCGTAGCCGGTGACCAACAAGCTGCGTTGTTTGGTCAGGCCTGTTTTGAACCGGGCATGGCAAAGAACACGTACGGAACCGGTTGCTTCATGCTGATGAATACCGGAAGCAAGATTCAGCTTTCAAAAAATGGGTTGATCACCACTATTGCATGGAGCATGAACGGCAAGGTGGAATATGCACTGGAAGGCAGCGTGTTTATTGCAGGTGCTGCCGTGCAGTGGCTGCGCGACAGCCTGGGTATTATCGATGAATCCAAAGACTCGGAATACTTTGCCGCAAAAGCATTGGGCTCAAACGAAGTATACGTAGTGCCCGCCTTTGCAGGACTGGGTGCACCACATTGGGATATGTATGCACGTGGCGCCATCTTTGGCCTTACACGCGATACGGGAAAAGAGCACATCATCAAAGCCACGCTGGAATCGTTGGCGTACCAGACCAAAGATGTGCTGAATGCCATGGAAGAAGATGCCGGACTGAAGTTGGCGCGTTTGAAAGTAGATGGGGGAGCTTGTGCCAACAACATTCTCATGCAATTCCAGGCCGATATTTTAGGCACGGAAGTAGAGCGCCCCGAAGTGATAGAATCCACGGCCATGGGTGCAGCCTTTTTAGCCGGTATACACGTGGGGTTGTGGAAGAAGGAAGACATCATCCGCAACCGAAAAATAAATCAGTTGTTCAAGCCCAATATGGACACCGCCACCCGCAATAAACTATACAGCGGTTGGCAGAAAGCTGTGGATCGCACGAAAGGGTGGGTGGGGTAAGTGAAATATATGCAATGCACAAAATAAATATCCTTTAATGCGCTCAGTAAATGAGGATATTTCTTTTGGGTAATGATTATATTTGGATGTTGGCAGCAATTATTCTTACGACAAATGGATTTAACTCACGAAGGACACTACAACTTTACGGGACTATCTAAAATTAATGTCTTACTTGGCAAGAATGGGTCGGGCAAGAGTACAATGTTGAAGAGAATTGAAGACCGGCTAACTACTCAAAACATTGGCGAAATAAGTTACGTAACGCCAGAGAGAGGGGGTTCACTGAGATATGAAGCAGGAGTCGAGCAAAACGTAATGACAGGAGGTAGTTGGACAAGGGATAGAAAACGGGTTAATCAATGGTCACAATTCAAGAACTATTCAGTTGCTCAGTACAGGCGACTAGAAACATTATCATTGAGAGAAATAGAATCCAACCACGCGATTAGAGGTAATTTTGCTTTGACCTTTAATACGACAATTGAAAAAATAAATAACCTACTTACTAACATCAAAATTGTAAGAACACCTAAAGGAGATTTTGAACTATTCACAAAACCAGCAAACACCAAAATAGAACCTGATTCTATCAGCAGCGGAGAATCTGAATTAATTTCGCTAGCTATTGAATGCTTAACATTTGAGAAATCCTGTGATTCAACAAAACAAAATTTACTCTTAATTGATGAGCCAGATGTTCACCTACACCCAGATTTGCAAGCTAAATTTATAGCCTTTCTAATTGAGCTAGTTAATTCAAACAAGTTCTCCGTAATAATTGCAACACATAGTACAGCGATACTAGGCGCGCTATTGAATTATGAACATTCTAGATTTGGTATCCTTTCAAATGGAGCCTTGAATGTTACGTTTAGACAAATCGATGATAAGTATAAGGCAATCTTACCAATTTTTGGAGCGCATCCATTATCGAATCTTTTTAATCAGTCTCCAATTATATTGGTGGAGGGCGAAGACGAGGAACGAATTTTTCAGCAGGCAGTTCGAAGTTCCAATGGTCAACTGAAGCTGTATCCATCTTCGGTTGGAGGAGTTGGTAATTTGCCTGAATATGAAAACAGTGTAATAGAAATACTAAATGGTGTTTACGACAATGCACAGGGCTACTCATTACGAGACCGAGACGAAGGAACCGAAGAAATAAACGATAACCCTCCTTTGGTTAGATTTAAGACAAGTTGTCGAGCAAGTGAAAACCTTATATTGTCTGACGAGGTGCTGCAAACTATGGGAACGACCTGGGAAAATCTGCTAGGACAAATAGAAAAATGGATTGTGGCATTCAACGGACACCCAAGACATGCTGTAATGACCTCATTCAAAACAAATGGTTATAACAGAAAGTCATTTGACCTGAAAGACATCAGAAACATTTTAGTCGGACTAACCGACTACTCGAAACCATGGGAGATAGCTGTCGGACAAACAATAAGTAAATTGGTTCGAGGACAGATTAACAAGGACTTTGGGGACAATAAGCTTTGTAATTTTTTGGGGACAAAATTTTCGAATTGTTTAAGACCAGAATAACTGCTGCCAACATTGTGTTTATGCCAGCTGCGGGGGAAGTGTAAGTATGAAGTTTAGTTTTTATATTTCGTTTCGGCACCTGGGACAGGACGCAGCTCCGAAACCGCAGCCGTCATAAACACAGGTCGTTGGTGGCAAGCATAAACGACAACTCAAAACGACAGAAAGAATGAAAAAATATTTTTGGACACTTCTATTCCTGACGACAATAATGCAATCGGTATATCCTTGTTCGTCATTCGTTCTAAAAAATGGAAAGACAATCCTGTTGGGCAAAAATTTTGATTGGACTTTTGACAAAGGTTATATCATCAAAAATTTAAGGAACACTACGAAAGTTGCGTATTTCACACATAATGGAACATCTGCAAGTTGGACAAGTAAATACGGTAGTATTACGTTCAACCAAAACGGAAAAGAAATGCCTTATGGCGGAATGAACGAAAAAGGGCTTGTAGTAGAAATGCTTTGGTTAGACGATACCCGTTTTAATATTTCGGAAGACAAAACATATCTGAACGAATTGGAATGGATACAATATCAGTTGGACAATTTTCAAACCGTTGACGAAGTTGTCGCCAATGTTGAAACGCTAAAAATATATCCGATTAAAGGAAAAATCCATTACATATTGGCAGACACTTACGGGAAATCGGTAATCATAGAATATTTGGATGGTAAACCTATGGTTTACGAAAAGGAAGCCAACACTTGTCAGGCAATAACCAACAAATCGGTGATGTTTTCCGAAAAGTATATTGACAATATTCATGGTATTCGCCAAAACAACACATCGGAAATTTACCGTTATCATCAACTTGAAAACCAAATAAAGAAACTGCAAAACCCAAGTGATTTTTCGGAAAAAACTGCGTTTCAGTTATTAGAAAACGTAAGCATTCCCAAAGGCGATTTTAAAACGGTATGGTCTGTTGTGTACAACATTGAAACCAAAAACATTGCCTTTTTTTCTCACAAAAACAAAGAAATTAAGCAAATCAATTTGAGCAACATTGACTTTGAACAAGGTTTAAGTTGTTTCAACATCAATCAAAATAAAGAAACGCTGTTAGACAACAAACTACAACCTTTTTCAGAAAAGGTAAATTTTGAAATGGTTTCAGCATCGCTGACACATTTAGGGTTTGATATGGGTTTGAGCAAAGAAATAAGCGAACATCAATTCAATCAAAAATTGGTAACACAATCCTATTTTTCTCAAAATTACTTTCATTTCGATATTAATATTCCTATGGCAGAAGCAGGTAAATCCTTGATTTTTTCGGTTATGGACAGCGAAAAGAATTTTAATAAAAAAGTAGCGGTAACAGGTGGCTATATTGAAGGGACAACAGTAATAGGTACGGCTACAAGACACATTTACGGTTTGAAAAATGGCACATATGCGATGATAGCCCTAATAGACGAAAACAAAAATTATGAACTTGACTTTGACAGCGAAAAAAATCCTGTTGAAAAATACGCAACTTTCAGCAATTTCATCCCAAAGTCAATGGCAGAAATTACGTTTAAAAATTCATCCAACTATTTTACCAACGACAACGCTAAACTGACAGTAGAATGGAGATAAGAATGCCAGCCACCAACATCGGTTTGCCGCAATGGGGGCTGACGTGCTTCTATGAAACTTTTGTGCTTAAACAAACGGCAGTGCTTCGATTGAACATTACTGCTAATAATCCCTCACTGCGGCAAGCCGAGGCACGTTACCACCAATGCTATACCACCGATTCAGACCACCTTGATTTTGTGGTGGGCATTGATGATAAGTGCCAGTGGAATGCGATACCGTTTCTGAACCAGTATCAGGGTATGTTTCATAAAGTAATTCTGTCGGATGAGTTTAATGCTACCTTGTTGAAAAATGAAGTCAGCGGGAGGTATAGCACAACCTTAAATGAAATGCATGCCAAGCAGTTGATCATTGATAAGGCGAATACGTTGCTTGCGGAAATCAACACCTATTAACAACAAAATCGCTAACTAAATATATCTCAAACTAGAATATTCAGGAATGAAGACCAGGCCACTTGATTTCGTACTTGCACTTTTCTTTTCTATTCTCTTTGTCCCTCAGATTTATGCTCAGGAGGACAAGCAGTTAGTGCGTTTGGCAAAATTGGTAATAGACGAAGTGCAATTGGATCAATACAATGCGTTCTTAAAAGAAGAAATTGAGATTTCCGTTCGGGTAGAGCCTGGCGTACTTACATTGTACGCAGTAGCCGAAAAGGAACGACTAAATCACATAACCATCCTTGAAATCTACGCCAATGAAGAAGCGTATCAAAAGCATATTCAAACGCCTCATTTCCTGAAGTATAAAAATGCAACGAAGGATATGGTGAAATCACTTGAGTTGATTGAAGTAAATCCGTTAATACCTGAAATGAAGATCAAGTAGCGCTTCTCACTCTTCTTTTTTTGCCCACGAAGATTGTTCACTTTCCCAATTGTTCCAATAACGCTGCAGTATGCGCAAGTCAGCTTCAATGCACGGATATTGTTCTATGAGTTTCGGATGATGCAATTTCCCCTGCACCAGTTCAGTAGGGCGAATGCCTCCGGTCCACTCAAAATGCCCGGGGTCATAGAGGTAACGCCAGCGGCCACCCCAACGCATGCCCAGTTGCTCTCCTATGATGCCGATCTTTCTCCACAGCGCTTTGTTCTCCCATTGGGCTTCACCATTAACAATGGGCACCAAATCAACAGCTAGTCCGTATTGATGTTTGGATCTTCCGGCACCTTTGCGGGTGTAGGCTTTGCCCATGCCTTTATACTCGGCCTGTTTGGAATGGGTGCGGTAGGTTTCTACAATGGCCAGTTCAATGCCTTTTTGTTTGCAGCGTTCAATTAATTGTACAACCTTATCGCGGAAAATGGGGTGCAGAGCTTGTAATTCGGCTATCATGGGTAGATTACCACGATCTTTGCCGAACGTAAAGTTCTCATTCACCTTCCAGTTTTTCCAGCCATTGAGGGTGTCCTCCAGCCAATATTTCTTGTACTGTTCCAGCTGTATTTGGGCTAATTGGAGTTGTACCTGGTTAACTGAATCGCGATACGCTTGCTCGCGCATGCGCTTTTCTGTTTCAATTCTTTTAATGATTTCGACCTCCGGACGGCAATCGTACGATTCAAATAAGGTCGATTGCGCCTTAAGCGTGGTAAGGGAGATCAGGCTAAAAAGTAGGGAACCAATGAAAAAACGCATTGCTGCCACTGATTTAAACCACAAAAGTAATAAAAAGTGGGAACACGCTATATATGAAGCGTTTAAAACAAAAATCGCGGCCGTTGAGCCGCGATTCAGTATGCATAAGCCTGGGCTGAACTTAGGAGTCTTCCTTATTCAATTCGGCCAGTAATTCCTGGTATTTGGCTTTGGTTTCGGCATTTTCGGCAATGGCCTTCTTTACTTTATTATACACGGCAGCACCAACAAACTCGGTAGCCAGCGTTTTAAAGGTTTCTTGAATTTTGGCGGTGCCTTCGTCTTTAAACTTCAATATTTCTTTAATCGCCTCAACTTCTTCCGGTGTAGCCTCAGCTTCAGCCAGTTTGGTTTCGTCATTAATGATTTTCGATAGATCATTATAGCGGGCGGCTGTTACTTTCTCGTTATTCTTCACCATTTCAGAGATGGTGTTAATGAGGTCTTCCTTCATGTTGTCGATGGAATCCATCACTACTGCATACTTTTTTAATTCTTCTTCGGTAACTTCATCTTGCGCAAATACGCCTTGAAAACCCAGCATCAGAAACAACGCCAGACAGAACTTTGTGAGCTTCATAGGTTATTGGTTTTTGTTAAAAATCAAGTACTTACAAGCTTGCAGTTTACAAGGATGGGCCGATTTATCCAAGCATTTTTTTTTCAGAATGCGCTATTATGCAACTTTTAAATTTTGTTTATGCAATCGATTGAATCATTTCATTTTGCCATATTCTCTCTGTAATTTTGGCGCCTCATTCAACAGCAATTATGACGGACGAATTACTTGTAAACGGCACTTATACGGTAAAACATGCCGAAGCAAAGGAGTGGGTTAAGCAGCTTGCCGACCTGTGTAAACCCGACCAGATCAGGTGGTGCGATGGCTCAAAGGCAGAGTACGATGAACTTTGTGAGTTACTGGTAAACAAGGGAACCTTTATCCGGTTGAATCCGGAGAAGCGCCCAAACAGTTTTGCGTGTTTCTCTGACCCCAGTGACGTGGCGCGTGTGGAAGATCGCACGTATATCTGCAGTCGCAAGAAAGAAAATGCCGGACCCACCAACAATTGGGTGGATCCCAAAGTAATGAAGCAAACCCTTCAGCCATTGCTGGAAGGATGTATGCAAGGTCGTACCATGTATGTGATTCCATTCAGCATGGGGCCGATCGGTTCTGATATCTCACAAATCGGTATTGAAATTACCGACTCTGAATATGTGGTGGTGAACATGCACCTGATGACACGAGTAAGCGCCAAAGTAATGGACTTGCTCGGTGAAGATGGTGAATATGTAAAGTGTTTACACACAGTGGGCGCGCCATTAAAACCCGGACAGGAAGATGCCAAATGGCCCACCAATCCAACTACAAAATACATTGTTCATTTTCCGGAAGAGCGCTCCATCATTTCCTATGGATCGGGATATGGCGGTAATGCCTTGTTAGGTAAAAAATGTTTTGCGCTTCGTATTGCCTCCGTAATGGCCAACGATGAGAACTGGCTGGCCGAGCACATGTTGCTGGTAGGTGTTCAAAGTCCGGACGGGCAAAAAGATTACGTGGCAGCTGCCTTTCCAAGTGCCTGTGGTAAAACCAATTTCGCCATGCTTATTCCACCTAAAGAATTTGATGGTTGGAAAGTAACTACGGTTGGCGATGATATTGCGTGGATTAAACCCGGCAAGGATGGAAAGCTTTATGCGATCAATCCTGAAGCGGGATATTTTGGTGTAGCACCGGGCACCAATCAAAAAACAAACCCGAATGCTATGGCGACCATTGCCAGCAACACCATTTTTACCAACGTGGCCATTACTGAAGATGGCGATGTATGGTGGGAGGGCATGACCAAAGAACCACCCAGGAATTTGATCGACTGGCGCGGACAAAAATGGGATCCAACAGCAGGAAAGCCTGCTGCGCACCCAAACAGTCGCTTTACAGTTTCCGCCAAACAAAATCCGGCTATTGATCCCGAATGGGAAAATCCAAAAGGGGTTGAAGTCAGCGCATTTGTTTTTGGTGGAAGAAGAAGTACCACCATTCCTTTGGTGTATCAATCGGCCAACTGGGCATTTGGAGTTTACCTGGCGGCAACCATGGGCTCGGAAACAACAGCTGCTGCATTTGGCGAAGTGGGAAAAGTAAGACGCGATCCCTTCGCGATGTTGCCATTCTGCGGCTATCACATGGGTGATTATTTTAATCACTGGCTGCAATTTGGTCGTGGGTTGCCGGCACCGCCTCGTATTTATGGCGTGAACTGGTTCCGCAAAGATGCCAACGGCAACTTCATCTGGCCAGGTTTTGGCGATAACATGCGCGTATTGAAATGGATTGTGTTGAAGAGCAGGGGAGAAGTGAACGCAGTGGAAAGCCCTATTGGCTGGATGCCAACGTATGATGACATGGATTGGACGGGCCTGGATTTTACACCCGAACAATTTGAAAGCATCATGTCTATTGAGCGGGAAGAATGGAAGGCCGAATTGCTTCAACATGCAGAATTATTTGAGCGCATGTATGATAAGTTACCAAAAGAGTTTATCTTCATGAGAGAATTGTTGCTGTCCAACCTATGGCGCTCACCGGAGCGTTGGAAACTGGAACCGGAACGTTTTTAAGCAGAACACCTAAACCTAACCTAGATAGAAAGCCCCTTAGCAATGAGGGGCTTTCGCTTTAATCAAATAAGGTGTGTTTCTTAATCGTTTAAATTTTCAAGTTAAAATGCTACCTTAAACAATTCGCCAACATGAAATTTGAAAAGGAAATAACGCGTGTACTGCAAGCCAGGCAAACTACCAGCAATATGATAAATGTTGTTGACGCGTTAGGGTGTACTGAAGGTCAATTACAGCATGCGTTTGAGGTAGCCCTGGAAATGGACAATCAAAACCTGGCCAAGTTGCTATACTCAAATTTTAATGCACAAAAGATTATCATAGAGTTTACCCTATTGGCCTATGATAGGCCACGTTGATTTAAATCCGTAAAGAGAGCTTTCACTTTTTGGTAATTATAAATCTTATTGCGTGCTATTTGCGTCTTTGCGAAAGGTTATTCGAAGAACGGCTTCCACTTTTCCTCCGGTGAAGGTTTGGTAAGTGAACTTACAACAATCAGCATCACCAGTGATGCAACCAGCGAGGGGATGGCGATATAATCAGTATCGACAGGAAAGAGCCAGAAGGAAATGTTACTGACTTCAAGTAATTTGTTGATAACCGGAACAGTCATGCCTGCAATGATGGAAGCCACACCACCAGCTGGCGTTACCCGCTTCCAGAAAAAGCTGGCAATGAGCACAGGCGCAAGTGATGCCCCTATCATCGTGTAAGATATGAACGCCATCTCTAATACCGTTTCAAATTGCGTAACCATCGCAAACGCTACTAAACCGAGTATGACAATACTCACTTGCTGAATGCGAATCAGTTTTTTTGAATCCTTAGTCGACTTAAAAAAGTATGGCTTTAAAATGTCGTTGGAAAGATTGGTTGAGGTGACCATCAGGAAAGTATTACCGGTAGAAAGGATAATCGCGGTACCGGCTGCAAACAACAACGACCCAATCACAGCAGGTATTTGTTCAAACCCTATTCTTAAAATCACTTCTTCCGACATCGCCCGGTTGATCGAACCGTCAGCTAAAAAGAAGCGTGGATCGTTTGAATAGATGGCATAGCCGACAACGGCAATCGTACACATTAACACTTCTATGATCACTACTCCAGCCAGCATACCGATAACAGCCTTTTTTGCGGATGAGGAATCTTTTGCGGAAGCAAACTTTTGATACATGCTGCTCTCACTCATCAGCAATAAAAACGTGGGGAGAATAATCCCCAATACCCAGATGGCATCGTGGCCTTCGAACAAGGAAAGGTATTCCGGTCGTGTATTTTCAATGGTTTGAACGACTTCGCCCCAGCCACCATGCGAAGCAATCGCGAAAGGCAGGGTTAAGGCCATGGCAACAATCATAATGGTGCCATTGAAAATATCAATCGATACAATGGATACCATCCCCGCAAGGGCAGTAAATGCAATGATGATCAGGCAGGTAATAAACGTACCGGTTTGCAAATCGATTGCGCCTTCTGAAAGAATGGAAATAAACCGACCGCCACCTTTAAACTGGTAGCCAGCAATTACCAGGTACGCGACAATGATGGTGACCGTTCCCAATATTCGGGCGGCACGGTTGTAGCGTTGTTCCAGTAAATCGGTAAGTGTGATTTTTGATATTTTCCGAACGCGTTCAGCAATGAAGTATATGGCAATTATTCCGATCCATGCACCGGCTGAGAACCACAGTTCACTAAAACCCGAACGAAAACTTAATCCAGCTGTACCAAACAAACTTCCTGATCCAATCCAGGTACAAACCAATGTGCCGACCAACAGGTATACCGGTACCCCGCGCCCGGCCACCATGAAATCTTCTTCACTCTTAACAGCCTTGCTTTTGTAGATGATGATCCCAATCAAAATAACGATGTAGGTAATGCTGACGATGGAGTAAATCATGCCGCTAATTATGTGATGGTTGAGCGCTAAAAGTAAAGAAAATTTAATAGTTTACTGCCTGATTTATGACCAACACTAAACCTCATGGAAGATAAAAAAGCATTTAAGCCCTACATCGCGCCCAGCGATTTTATACCCGAGTTTACGCTCAAGGCGGTATTGTTGGGCTCCATTTTCGGAATCATTTTCGGAGCTGCCACGGTTTACCTCGGGCTGAAAGTCGGGCTTACCGTAAGCGCCTCTATTCCCATTGCTGTATTGGCAATTTCCATTTTCAAAAAGCTTGGCAAGGCTACCATTTTGGAAAACAACATGGTGCAAACCATCGGATCTGCCGGGGAGTCTGTTGCGGCCGGGGTTGTGTTTACCGTTCCGGCTTTGTTGTTTTTGGCCGGGGGTGAAGCATACTTTCAATACTTCCAGATTTTTGTGCTGGCCCTTGTCGGTGGTGTGCTAGGTGTCTTATTTATGGTGCCGTTACGAAGGGCATTGATTGTAAAGGAACATGGTAATCTTCCGTATCCGGAAGGGGCAGCTTGCGCTGATGTGCTCGTAGCTGGTGAGAAGGGTGGAGCACTTGCCCGGAATGTGTTTTACGGATTAGGAATAGCCTTTTTGTATAAGGGCTTCATGTCTATTCTGGGTTTGTGGAAAGATGTTCCACAGTATGTTTTTGGAAGATCATCGGCTTTGCCAAATGGTACCGTGAATGCTGAGATTACGCCTGAACTACTTGGCGTAGGCTACATCATCGGTCCGCGCATTGCCGGCATTATGGTAGCCGGAGGTGTTTTGTCGTGGCTGGTGTTGATTCCACTGATTACACTCTTAGGTGATAACCTGACTGCACCCATGGCTCCGGAAACGTCTATGCTGATTTCCGAAATGTCGCCTTCGCAGATCTGGAGTAAGTACATTCGTTACATCGGTGCGGGTGCCGTTACGTTTGGCGGTATCATCACGCTCATTAAAACGTTACCTACCATCGTCACCGCATTCAAAGATTCATTCAAAGACTTGCGTTCCCGCAATGCACAAACAGCTGCAACCCAGGTACGTACTGAAAAGGATGTGCCGCTGATTTTTGTTGTAGTTGGCTCTATCGCACTGGTATTTTTAATGGCGATCTTACCGAATGTGCCTACTAATTTTCTATCGGCTATTATGATCGTGGTGTTCGGATTTTTCTTTGTTACGGTAGCCTCGCGCATTGTAGGTTTGATCGGTTCGTCTTCTAGTCCGGTATCGGGTATGACTATCGCCACGTTAATGGCTACTTCACTGATTTTTATCGGTATAGGTTGGACCGGTGATTTCTATCAACCGATAGCGTTGGTTGTAGGGTCTATCGTGTGTATTGCTGCGGCCAATGCAGGCGCAACCTCACAGGATTTGAAGACCGGATTTTTAGTGGGCGCAACCCCAATGAAACAGCAAATAGGTTTATTGATTGGTGTACTGGTTTCTACAGTAGCCATTGGTTTTACCCTGCTATTACTTCATGATACGTTGGGTATTGGTATTGTTACAGAAGAACATCCTAATCCACTACCTGCGCCTCAAGCCATGTTGATGTCTACAGTAATTAAAGGTTTGCTCAGCCAGAATTTACCTTGGGGATTGGTACTGGCCGGCATGGGGCTTTCAGCTGTTGTGGAGTTGTGTGGCGTAAGTTCCTTGGCGTTTGCGGTGGGTGCCTATTTACCGTTGTCAACTACTTCACCCATTTTTGTTGGTGGATTGATCAAAACGCTTGCAGATAAAGTGGCAAATCGGAAAGGAGAGGAGTCGGAAGTAAGTTCGGGTGCTTTGTTCAGTTCAGGACTTATTGCCGGAGGCGCACTTACTGGAATACTTGTAGCGGTACTGCTTGGAACCAATGTAAATACATCTGAAGGTTCCAAATCTGTAATCGGTGCTATCCACGATTCAGTTCACAGCGTGATTCCTGAAGGAGGCGACTTGGTATCGATTATCATGTTTGCTGTTCTTGGCTTCATTGTATTCAGTTTTGCCAAGAAGAAAATCAACGCTTAAACGTAGCCAACCCTAACTCCCCTCCTTGATAAGGAGGGGCCGGGGGTGGTTAATTTGAAATATCAATTATTTCCTTCAAGGCATTCAAGGCCTTGGTTTCCGATTCATCCACTTTACCATCGGCATTGATGATGTCATACATATCCGTAAACACCTTATACTTTACCGGGAATTTTACGGAGGAGAAATGACTGAACGTGTCGCGGAATAGAGTCTTCAGTTGTTTTTTGTCGAAGTCATCGTATAGGTGAAGGGCTTCATTAAATTTCTTGTTAAAATCTTCCGTAGCAGGATAAAGCTTCTTCATTTTTTCCAGGATAACCTGCTTCTCATCTTCATGGAAATCACCATCGGCATGCGCCATGTAGATGTACAGAAAAAGTACAAAGTCCTGAAAGTTTTTATGAATCACCATGAGGGAGAAGAAGTTAACTGCCACAAGTTACATCAGGTACGCTAAAACCCCAAATGAGCATACCAACAAAAAAGCCCTATCGTTTCCGACAGGGCTTTCTCATTACCTATTAAGACGGAATTACATCATGCCGCCCATGCCGCCTCCATGAGGCATAGCAGGTTCAGGCTTCTCTTCCGGAATTTCAGAAACAACCGCCTCAGTTGTAAGCAACAAGCCTGCAATAGAAGCTGCGTTTTCCAAGGCCAGACGAGCTACTTTGGTAGGGTCAATGATACCCGCTTCAAAGAAGTTGTCGAACTTGTTGGTGCGCGCATTATATCCGAAGTCCTTCTTGCCTTCGCGAACCTTATTCACGATTACAGAACCTTCCTGACCAGCGTTTTCAGCAATGGTGCGGAGCGGAGATTCTAATGCAAGACGGATGATGTTTACACCGGTTGATTGATCTTCATTTTCTGTCTGAATATCTTTCAAGGCTTCGATAGCGCGAACATAGGCTACACCACCACCAGGAATTACACCTTCCTGTACGGCAGCGCGGGTTGCGTGCAACGCATCATCAACACGGTCTTTCTTCTCCTTCATTTCAACTTCGGTAGCGGCACCCACGTACAGGATGGCCACACCACCTGAAAGTTTAGCCAAACGCTCCTGAAGTTTTTCTTTATCGTAATCAGATGTAGTTGTTTCAATCTGCGCTTTAATCTGGTTAACACGGCCGGTAATGTCAGCCTTCTTACCAGCACCGTTAACGATGGTTGTATTGTCTTTATCGATGCTTACTTTTTCAGCACGACCAAGCATATCCAACGTAGCGTTCTCCAGTTTGAAGCCAAGTTCTTCAGTAATCACTTTACCACCAGTCAGGATAGCGATATCCTCCAACATAGCTTTTCTTCTGTCGCCAAAGCCAGGGGCTTTAACAGCAGCTACGCGCAGTGCACCACGAATTTTGTTAACAACCAAAGTAGCCAATGCTTCGCCTTCTACTTCTTCAGCAATAATCAACAGCGGCTTACCGGTTTGTGCAGATTGCTCCAGTATAGGAAGCAATTCCTTCATGCTGCTGATCTTCTTGTCGTAGATCAGGATGTAAGGGTTATCCAGGTCAGCTTCCATTTTCTCCGTGTTGGTCACAAAGTAAGGAGAGAGGTACCCGCGATCGAATTGCATACCTTCTACAGTCTTCACTTCGGTTTCTGTTCCTTTAGCTTCTTCAACGGTGATCACACCATCTTTACCAACCTTATCCATTGCATCAGCAATCATCTTACCGATGGTTTCATCGCTGTTGGCAGAAATTGTAGCTACTTGCTCAATTTCGCTTGAGTCTTTGATTTTCTTGGATTGCTTGCGCAGGTGTTCAACAACGGCAACAACAGCCTTGTCAATACCACGCTTCAGATCCATAGGGTTTGCACCAGCAGCTACGTTCTTAATACCGTGGCCGAATATAGATTGTGTTAATACGGTAGCCGTAGTAGTACCATCACCGGCTGCATCCGCAGTTTTGGAAGCTACTTCCTTCACCAATTGAGCGCCCATATTTTCAATAGCATCTTTCAATTCGATTTCTTTTGCTACTGAAACACCGTCTTTGGTAACGGTAGGAGCACCAAATTTCTTATCCAGGATAACGTTGCGTCCTTTAGGACCGAGCGTTACTTTAACGGCATCAGCCAATTTATCAACGCCTTTCTTGAGTCTGTCGCGTGCAGATGTATCAAATGTAATTTCCTTAGCCATAGTTATTTCGAGTTTTTAGTTGATTAGATAATTCCGAAAATGTCTGAGTTTCTCATGATGAGGTACTCCTTGCCATCAATGTTGATTTCAGTACCGGAGTACTTACCATACAACACGTGGTCGCCAACCTTAACGGTTACAGGCTTGTCTTTCAGGCCTTCGCCTACGGCAATCACTTTACCTTTTTGGGGCTTTTCTTTTGAGGAGTCCGGAATGTACAGTCCGGAAGAGGTTTTGGTTTCAGCTTCTGCGGGTTCAACTAATACCCGGTCTTCATTTGGTTTAAAGTTGATCTTTGCCATATAGGTAATTGATTTTAGAGTTTAACAAATTTGTTACTGTTGCGCCTTTAACAGGATTTGTGCCAAGGCTAAAAGTGGTGCGAATAACGTACTTTAACATTACAAAATGGCAGGTTTTTCAAGGTTTTTGCCCTTTTATGGGATAAATCCTGACAAGTTTGTCAGGTTCATACGCCTGCCGGTCGCAACCTGGGGATGCCAGATTGCCGTTAGAATGACAGGGGTTGAAATAAAAGCATCTGAATTGTAAATTTTAAGGCAAAAACGAAACTTATGGAGCAGTTGTCGAAAGATTGGTTGACGCAGGGATTGATTGATTTTGAGTATAAGAAGTACGTGTTGCTGGCCTACCTGAAGCGGGTAAAGCGCTCGTTCGAGCGTGTGGAGCTGTATCCACACATGGGCGATTTGGTGTTTCACTACCGTAACCTGCTGGCCATACGGGACAATAAAACGTTGTTGCGTGAGTCCTTTCCGAAAGAGCTTTCATTGGAAGAGTTTCATAAACTTGAACTCAGTTATCGGAAAATGATTGAGGACGATGCCGTGATGAGCGAGTTGGAATCCATTATAGAATTTTCCATACCCCAGGTAAAGGATTCCCTTCAGGAGGGTTCAGTTATTTTCGAGTATGTTGAATCACAATGTGAAATTTCACCCATTGGCGTTACTCCGCTTTATGCGAAGGAAGGATACCTGTTTGTTACCCAACCTCCCGAACACGAAACCAATGTGTACCGATATCAGGTAAGTATTTTTGGTGATGCCCAGGATCCGCTACGCAGCCTGAACACGGAGTTTGTTGAGGCGATTTCCAAAACGCCAATGGTAACCTATGAAAGTCTGAAGCTCAATCTACTTCGCAAGTACAAAGACTTTCCAAACCCGGCCACCTACCTTATCCTTTCGCGCATGAAGTTTCCTTTTTCTGAAACCCTGATGCCGGTGGCCAAGCGTTTGTTTGTAAAGCATCTTGCCCACGCGGCATAAAAAAAGCCCTGGACGTATCCAAGGCTCGCCATATTAGTATCGAATTTTTCTATTCGTTCTCTGTGCTATCGGAAGAACCTGCATCAGGAAGTGGCAATGTTCCTGCCGGAGCTGCCTGTTCGCTGGCTTTATCTAAAATATCATTTGTGCGACTGGTATTGGGGGCAACAAAGTTTGTGGTTAACAACAGGGTTAACACCATAATGGTAATGGTAAATCCCCAGGTAAGGCGTTCTAATAAATCGCCAGTTTTTTTAACGCCAATAATGTTGCTGGCTCCTGAGCCACCAAACTGGCTGGAAAGTCCGCCACCTTTGGCATTTTGTGCCAGAATAACCACTACGAGCAGAAAACAAACAAACAAAATCAATCCTACAATGAAACCGAACATACGCTATTTCCTTAATTCTTCAATTTGAGCCGCAAAGTAAGCCTTTTTTTGTGGAAACTTCCAAATAAGCTTTTTATAGACCTCGATGGCTTTGTCTTTTTTGCCTTGACGGATGAGTATTTCAGCCAGTGTTTCGGAAACGATATGATCGCCAAATTCGCCACTTTTCAGGGTTGAGGCTAAGTCCTGATTTTCGGAGGGCTTGGATTTAGGTGGCGTAATTAACGGATTGGATTTGATAAACTGCTCAATGATTTCGATTTGCTCCCGGGTCTTCTCGCTTTCCGGCTGAACCTTTTTTCTGGTGGTCTTGATTTCATTTACGAGCGGCTCCAACTCCGTGTTCTTCTCTTTACTCTTTTTGATTGGCTTTTCAGCCCAGGCGGGCTCTTCAGGTGAAGGCGGAACCTTGTTTAACTCCTTAGCCAATTGAACAATGCGTTCTTTCTTGGAAAGCCTTTTCTTCGCAACGGCTGGCTTTGCCTCGGCTTCTTCTGTTTCCTGTTTGTCTGGGGTTACCGTTTGCTCTTCTTGCTTCTTCGGTTTTGGTTCCGGCATAGAGCCATCAAAATAGGCCTCAAAGTTGTGCTTCAACTCCTGCAAACGCTCCAGGTCGTGAATCACCTCATCTGCGTAGTCGGTATCAGTAATTTCTGCTTTTGCAGGCGATTGCTTTTCAGCTTTCGCAACACTCGCTTGCTTGGTCTCCTGCTTATTGTCTTTATCCTTTGCCGGGAGTGGGGCTACGTAATTCACAGGCTCTGACATTAGGTGCTTCAAGGCACTTCTGTCGGTGGCATAAACAGCAGCACGTTGAAGGAGTATTTTCTTCTCCGCATGATCATGATCTTGTGATGCACGTGCGGTGAGTGCCTGTAAAACCTGGCTATATGGATACTGGTTGGCTAACGTGTAAAGTAAATCGGCTTCTTCTGTGGAAGTGCCTGAATGATGGTGCAGAATATTGGTGAGTTGATTTTCCACAGTAGTTAACTCCGTACTGTTGGTAAAAATAGATAAAAATCACCAATTGGCAATTGACGCATTGAAGATGTCGAGGGAGAGTTGGTCAAAAATCTGACGGATTAATGAATCTTCAATATCGGATAAATTCAAATCGTTGCTGAAGTCTCGGTAAAACGAAAATGTTTTGTCTTTGAAGCTCATTGTCTCATCCAGCGTATTCACATACGTAACGCGAACCGTAATGGTGAGTCGTGAAGAGGCAGCTGCGTCAATCTGACTTGGGTCACCACTAGCGCGTGGCGCAATTTGTGAAACTGCATAGCTTGTAACAATACCCTCCAGTTGCAACTCTCCATTTTCCTGCACCACACTCAGGTTGGTGTTCTGAATCATGTAGTCCTTCAATTGGTTGGTGAATACCTGGGCCAGGTTAGCGGGACCTAAATCGGTGTTGTTATAAAACTCAGCAATGGTTATGGTTTTTGCATTGGTGCCCGATCCTGTAAAGGAATACACGCCACAAGAAGAAAACCATACCGGCAATGCAAGTATGGTCACCAGGGTGAGCAGAAAGTTGGTTTTACTCTTCAAGATCGTACTGTTTAATTTTTCGGTAAAGTGTACGCTCTGAAATACCCAAATCCCGTGCCGCATATTTGCGTCTGTTGTTGTTTTTTTGAAGGGCTCGCACAATCAGTTCCTTTTCCTTCTTTTCAATGGAGAGTGAATCTTCCTCCGTTTCATGGGCAATGTCCTGAACTTCTTCATCTGTTTCCACGGCATGTAATCCGGAGTTGGCTGATGGAATGTTCAGCACTACCGGCTCACTGTTGTCTGTCTCAACGCCTTCAAACAAGGACGGATGATCTTTTATGAGTTGCGATGCGGTTCCCTGGCGATTGTATAACTCCAACACAATCTTTTTCAGATCCAACACATCTTTCTTCATATCGAAGAGTACTTTGTAGAGGATGTCGCGCTCGGTAAAGGAATCTGCACTCGATGTTGAAGTACGATATAGTGCTGGCAAACTGCTCTCTTGCGGAATGTAGTGCATTAATTTTTCCGATGTGATTTCCTTGTCATCGGTAGATAACACAGAAATTTGTTCCACTAAATTTTTCAGTTGCCGGATGTTACCCGGGAAACGATATTTCAATAATGCTTCGCGCGCATCATCGGTAAGCGATATCGGTTTTACTTTGTATTTCTCCGCAAAATCGGTTGCAAATTTTCTGAATAACAGATCAATGTCTTTTCCGCGTTCGCGCAAGGGTGGAACATAAATCGGAACCGTGCTTAAGCGATAATATAAATCCTCACGAAACTTTCCTTCTTCGACCTTTTGCATCAGGTTGATGTTGGTAGCGGCTACTACGCGCACATCGGTTTTCTGAACTTTTGAAGAACCAACTTTTATAAATTCTCCATTCTCCAAAACCCGCAGTAAACGAGCCTGTGTGCCCAGAGGCATCTCACCAATCTCATCTAAAAATATGGTGCCGCCATTGGTCACTTCAAAGTATCCTTTGCGTGCTTCGTGCGCACCGGTAAATGATCCCTTTTCGTGTCCAAATAATTCTGAATCAATCGTTCCTTCGGGGATTGATCCGCAGTTGATGGCAATAAACTGACCGTGCTTACGCGCACTCAGGTGGTGAATGATTTTTGAAAACGATTCTTTACCACTGCCGCTTTCACCGGTAATCAATACCGACATGTCGGTAGGGGCAACCTGCATGGCTACACGAACCGCATTGTTTAGCAGGGGCGAAGTGCCAATAATGCCAAATCGTTGTTTAACACTTTGTATATCTGCTTCTGAAAAACTCATGATTAATTAACTGCCTTTCCGATCAGTGTGGCTGCTGTGCAATCCTCCACCAACACGTTAACGTATTGTCCTTTTTGAAAATTCTCCTTCGGGAAAACAACAACTTTATTCGCTGTGTTTCGCCCTTGTAAATGATCGGTCGATTTTTTTGAAAATCCTTCAATCAGAACCTTGTGTACTTTACCCACATCATTGCGGTTACGGACAGCGGAGTGCTCCGTCTGCTTTTGGATGATTTCCTGGAGCCTGCGCTTTTTTATTTCTTCTGGTATATCATCCGGGTATTTTTTGGCCGCTAAAGTTCCGGGCCTTTCCGAATAAAAAAACATGTAGGCAAAATCATACTGTACCAAATCCATCAGGCTTAGGGTTTCCTGATGTTCTTCTTCTGTTTCGGAACAGAAACCGGTTATCATATCGGAAGAAATACCGCAATCCGGTCCGAGAATTTCCCGGATGCGATTTATTTTTTCCAGGTACCATTCGCGGGTATATCCGCGATTCATCATCTCCAGAATGCGCGAGTTGCCCGATTGAACCGGAAGGTGAATGTACTTGCAAATGTTTTCATACTTGGCCATGGTATGCAGTACATCATCGGTTATATCTTTCGGGTGGCTGGTTGAAAAACGAACCCTTAAATCCGGACTAACCTTGGCTACAAGTTCCAACAGGTTGGCAAAATTCACAACCGAGTCAATTCCCTTTTTCGCGATGAAAGCTTTGTTGTTTTCTTCTTCGCTCCATTTGTAGGAGTCCACATTCTGTCCGAGCAAGGTAACTTCGCGATAGCCGCGATTAAATAAATCCTGTGCTTCGGCTACAATGGATTGCGGATCACGACTTCGCTCACGACCACGTGTAAAAGGCACAACACAGAAGGAGCACATGTTATCGCACCCGCGCATGATGGAAATGAATGCCGTTACCCCATTGGAGTTTAACCGAACAGGGGCAATGTCGGCATACGTTTCTTCACGCGATAAAAAGGTGTTTACCGCCTTTTCACCCTCGTCCACCTGGCTGATCAACTGCGGTAAATCGCGATAGGCATCGGGGCCAGCCACCAAGTCAACAATTTTTTCTTCTTCCAGTAGTTTTGATTTCAGTCGTTCGGCCATGCAGCCCAACACACCTATCAGCATTTCGGGGCGTTGCTTTTTAACAGCATTGATTTGCGTTAATCGGTTGCGTACAGTTTGCTCCGCCTTCTCACGAATCGAACATGTATTTAAAAAGACCACATCAGCGTGTTGGATATCGGAGGTGGTATCAAAACCTTCCTTGGCTAAAATAGAAGCCACAATCTCGCTGTCAGAGAAGTTCATTTGGCAGCCATAGCTTTCGATGTAAAGCTTACGTTTTTTACCGGTATTTTGCTCTTTCGAAATGGCAACCGTTTCGCACGATTCCGTTCCTTCCAGAACACCCAAATCCTCAATCAATTCCTTCATTTTGCTTCAAATCAGACTGCAAAAATAAGATTAAAATCTGTAACGTGACATCTTGTCAGGGTATTTTAACTTTTAGGCCTTAATGGTTAAAAAACAAGGTATTTAGCTTAGTTTGGCGCTTATGGGAATCATCAAATCAGTTAGGGGTTTTACCCCGGTATTCGGAAAGGACTGTTACGTGGCTGATGGAGCTGTCGTGGTTGGCGAGGTAACGATGGGGGATAATTGTACCGTGTGGTTCAATGCCGTTGTTCGGGGTGATGTGCACTCCATTACAATTGGCAACAACACCAATATTCAGGATGGAGCGGTTTTGCATTGTACGTATCAGCGGGCAAAGCTGGTGATCGGCAACAACGTATCCATTGCCCATAATGCCGTGGTGCATGGCTGTACCGTTGAGAACAATGTGTTGATTGGCATTGGAGCCGTGATTCTTGATGATGCTGTGATAGGAGAGAATTCTGTAATTGCTGCTGGGGCAGTGGTGTTACCCGGAACTATTGTTGAGCCAGGAAGCATTTATGCTGGTATCCCTGCTAAACGAGTAAAAGATATTGGGGCCGAAATGAGGGAAGTAATCCAGCGAACTGCCCGAAATTACCCGATGTACGCGGGGTGGTTTAAGGAGGAGAAATCGGAATAAGCCTGGCGTCACAATTTATTCCCCTAACTGATGAATATCAGTGAAATTCATCGTCTGTAAACTTTATTTTGATTATATTCAATCGGCATATGAAGACGATAGAAAATAAAGGATTCGATTCGAAAGTGATACAGGAATACAGGGATAAAATGAAAGCCCTGAATCAATCCTATTTGCTGGATGAAACCGATGAGCAATCGGATGAGTTTGCACATTTTTATTTTATAGGTGATGATGATGGAAAGCCTGTCATTTATGATGCCGTTATGTATACGTTGCGCATGCAACACGAGAGTGAGCTTTTTGAAATTGCCGAGCATCGTGCAGCACAACATTTCCCTGACTATAAAAAGATTACGTACGAAGAAGACGAAAACGGCAACCTTGAAACATTGGATGATGTAGAAGAAAAGATTGGGTTGTTTATGGCAGAAGTCATTATGGAACTGGAAGAAGACGGACAGATAAAAGTTAAGGAGCATGTGGATTTAGATAGACACGTTGATTTTGGAATCGCGTTGGATATCGGGTTACATGTCGAAGCAATCTCACCTGCCATTATTGAGAAATTCATTCAGGAGTTTAATAGTGACTCCCTCGAACTGGACCCCACCTTGTATAGCTTTCAAACCGATGGGGCTGAAACTGCCTGAAATTCAAAAGACTAAATTCTAGCCGATACATTGCCACGGGCACAGGATTCTAATATATTTGCGCCTGCTTGCCGCAGGCAGGCACTAAATCTTATATAACTAATGAAGAATCTATTACTTGTTCTGAATGTCGTGTTGCTGATAGCCGTTGGCGTTCTGTATTATGTTCACTTTGCCCCTAAATCTTCAGGTGATTCTACCAGCACCACATCCTTTGATATCGGTGAGCTAAAGGTAGCTTACATTAATTCCGATTCAGTAATGGAAAAATACGATTACCTGAAAGCACGCGTTGAGGTTCTTGAGGCGAAAAAAAACAAAGTTGAGCAGGATTATCTCAATCGGGCTGAGAGCCTACAAAAGGAATTTCAGGCGTATCAGCGAAACATCAATAACATGACAGTAGGCCAGGTGCGCGCGGTAGAAGAAGACCTTGGTAAAAAGCAACAGAATCTTCAGTTGTATGAGCAAAGTGCCACACAAGAACTGATGAACGATCAGGCTAAGTTGAACAAAGAGTTGTACGATCGCATAACCGCGTTTTTAAGCAAATACGGAAAAGAAAAAGGATTGCATATTGTACTGAAGCTGGACACCTCAAGTGATGTTTTATATGGTGTTGAGGCACTTGATATCACTGCAGATGTAGTTGCTGGTCTCAATGCCGAGTACGCAGCAGAAAAAGCGAAGGCTGAACCAGCCAAGTAAAAACCAAATTCCAAATCTCTTTTGAAAACCGGCTTGGATGTGCATCCAAGCCGGTTTTTGTTTTATATTTGAAAAGCTATGGCAAATTTTTTACCTGCTAACTGGGGGATTAAATCCCTGGAACAAAAGCAGGTTGCCTTTATGTTGGCAACCGGTTTTTTCATGGGGGTTTTTATCGCAACCTACCAGGTTACTGCTGACTCATTGTTTCTCAACAGGTTAGGTGAACACCTGGATAAAGCCTTTCTGATAACGGGTATACTGGGAATCGTTTCCACTGCCATTTTTTCATTCCTGCAGAGCTACATCAGATTCTCTTTGCTTACGCTGTTAGTGATTATTGGCATTTTCAGTTTCACCGTAGGCGTATACGTATTGATTCATTTTGGGGAACCGCAATGGCAAAATCCGTTAATCTTTGCCATGTTCTGCTTTTCCGGACCGGTTGTGGCGCTGCTTTTCTTAAGCTACTGGGGTACATTCGGGCGGCTGTTCAACTTCCGGCAATCGAAACGCATTATCGGATGGATTGATACCGGTCAGCTCATTGCGGCAATCATGGCCTCCTTTCTCATACCTGCTACGGCCCGTCTTTTACCCGATACCACCGACTACCTGATGGTATGTGCAGGAAGTATCTTCATGGTAGGAATTTTACTGTTGTTGATTGCCGGTAATTTTTCGCTTTCCAAGAACGACCCGCGCGAGATTGAATATGAGGTAAGAAAGGAATCCAGCCTGCGCAGAATGTTCTCTGATAAGTACATTCTGCTAATGTCATTGCTGTTGGTTGTGTCCATGACCGCTTTTGTGTTTAACCAGTTCTCTTTTCAGGAGATGGTTCGCGAACAGTACCCAGATCAACGAGACCTTACTGACTTTAATGCCTTTTTTACTGGTGCTGTATATGCCTTGAGTTTGATTATGCAAACCTTTGTAAACCACAGAATTATAAGTAATTACGGGCTTCGTATTTCATTGTTTATTTTACCCATAGCGCTTGGTGTACTCTCATTGGGTTCCATTGTTGCAGGCTCAATTTTTGGTTTTGAAAAGGTAACGTCACCGGCCGGGTTTGTTTACTTTTTCTTGTTTGTGGCCATGAGTCGTTTGTTCAATTGGACCTTGCGCGACTCGCTGGAAAACCCCGTATTCAAATTATTCTTTATTCCGCTTGATAGCCGGATCCGTTTTAATATTCAGGCTCGCGTAGAGGGATTGGTTAATGAGTCGGCCCGTTTTGTAGCAGGCTTGCTCATATTCGGTCTTGCTTTTATTCCATTTTTTGAGGTAATCCATATTTCCGTTTTCCTGGTGTTATTGGCGGGCCTTTACTTTTTGGTGGTAAACAGGCTTCACGCAGGGTATAAGGAAAAGATCCGTATGAAGCTTGAAAGTTCTGAATTTCAGCAAGATAAGCTTGAAAAGGGATTGAGTCAGGTAACGCAGCGCCTGGAGGGTATGATGACCTTATCGGATTCCCGAAAAGCAATTTTCTCTTTTAAGCTGCTTGAGAAGATTAACGTTGGTCAAACCTCGCAATGGGTCAACAGCCTGATTAAAAATGAAGATGAATCGGTACGTCACTTTGCGCAAACCAGACTGAATGAAATGAAAGGGCTTTCCGTTTCTGACAAGTACGTTATTCGGGTTGATAGAGATAAGGTAAAGGACGAAGACAAGAGCATGCTCACGGTTTCCGAACTCCAAATGATCATCGAAAATGGGGGAGATATCACAAAGAATCGTATTCAACGCCTGTCACGTTCAAGTAATTCAAGCGACCGCCAATATGCGGCAGAACTGTTGTTGCATACTTCCGCTGATGAGTGTATTTCATTTCTGATTGAATTGCTTTACGATCCCGAACCCAAAGTTCGAAGCACGGCCATCAAGTCGGCTGTTAAAAAGAACACCCCGGAAGTTGTAAACGCGTTAATTGAAAACATGGCCAACCCGATATACAGTAACCAAGCCATGAACTCATTGGTATTGATCGGTCAACAAACATTACCCGCGTTGGATGCAGCATTTTTCCGCAGCAACCAAAGTACTCAGTTGATGCAACGGATCATTCAAACGGTTGGAAGAATTGGTGGGCCACGGGCAAAAGATTTGCTTTGGAATAAAATTGATTATCCTAATAAGGTTGTGGTATCGCAGGTTTTATTGGCGCTTGGCGAGTGCGGATTTAAAGCGGGCATTTCACAAGTGACTCGAATCAAATATGCCATTGAATCGGATATTGCAGACATCCGTTGGAATTTAAGTGCTATACAAGAAATTGGGACTGATGGGTTTAACATTCACATAGCCAATTCGTTACGGTGGGAAATCCAAAATGACATTGAACACATATACATGCTGTTAGCGATGCTTTACGATACCCGATCAATTCAGCTTGTGAAGGAAAATATTGATAGCGGAACAACAGAGGGCATTACGTATGCGGTAGAATTGTTGGATGTGTTTTTATCGGAGCAACTCAAGCAGCGGGTAATTCCTGTACTTGACGACCTGAGTGATTCGGAACGTATAAGCAAGTTGGACGTATTCTATCCAAGAACGAAGTTGGATGGTCGTCTTGTTCTCAAGTTTCTTATCAATCGCGATTTCACGCAATCAAACCGTTGGACAAAAGCCTGTGTATTGTACCAGATTGGCCTTGAGAAAATCGAGGACTTCAAAATGGATTTGATTGCTCAAATGTTTAATCAGGATCTTCTCATTCAGGAAGTCGCGGCATGGGCACTGGCAAAAATCAACCTGCAGGAATATCATAAAAATGTGAAGCGATTGCCCGCTGCCACGAAGAAATCGCTCGATGATATTGTATTGACCCAAAAAATGAGCCGGTTCAGCAAAGTTATGTTTTTCCAAAACGTACCGGTATTTGAACGGGTTCCGGGTATCACGTTGAGTCAGCTTGCAGATATCTGCTCTGAAATTGTGCTGAAGGAAGGGCAAACCTTAACATTGGATGAGCGGGCAAACAATAACTTCTATGTGTTGGCTAAGGGATCGGTAGATTTTTACCAACGTGGGGAACTCGCTTCTTCATTCCAAGAAGGCCAGTTTATCGGAGAACTGTTGGCGTTACCCAATTTCGTAAGCACCAACCTGATTAAAGCGAATGGTGAAGTAAGTCTGCTGACCTTGGATAAGGACCAGTTCTATGAACTTCTATCCGATAATGTGCGGTTGGCCGATCAAGTATTGGAATTCGTTTAAATTTGGCAGGAATCAGTATTTTTCATACATTTCGCTACGATTTTTTAAACTGAGTTAACTTTTTTGACTTTTTAAACTATTTCCTGAAGCGTGCTTTCAAGATTTAACCTTCAAATCGCTAACTTTCAGGTTCTTTGTATCGGTGTATGCTGAGCCAATCATCTCATACGGACCACGAGCAGGAACTAACGGATGTGTTGGTTGAAATTCAGCCAGACAATGATAATCCGTTTCCCGGATTGCGGCCCTTTACGGTAGACGAATGCCACTTGTATTTTGGACGAGAGGGGCAAGTGGATGACATTTTGCTCAAGCTTTCCAGAAACCGGTTTGTTTGTGTAATGGGTTATTCCGGTAGTGGAAAATCCTCGTTGATGTCGTGCGGATTGGTACCGGTTTTGTACGGGGGATTTGTTACGCATTCAGGTCCACATTGGCACGTTATCATTGCGCGCCCCGGCACATCACCATTTGAAAATCTATCAGACGCTGTTGTTGATTATTTGATTTTACACAACCGCATTCAGCCGGAAGACCGGCAGGTTCATCGTGCCATTGTGAACTCCGTTTTGCGAAGTGGCTCACATGGATTAGTTGAAGTATCCAAATACCTGCAGCAACACAAACTCGAAAATGTATTTTTCATGATCGATCAGTTTGAAGAACTGTTTCGCTTTCATGAAACCGAACAAGCTGAAGAAGTTTTTGATGAGACGCAGTTGTATGTAAACCTCATACTAACGGCCATTCAGCAAACCGATACCCCCGTATATGTGGCCGTTACCATGCGGTCTGACTTTATTGCACGCTGCTCCGCCTTCAGCGGGTTAACTGAAGTAATCAATCAGAGCAACTTCCTGGTGCCGCAGATGACGCGGGATCAGAAAAAGGTGGCCATTGAAGGGCCTGTGGCAGTAGCCGGTGGAAGAATTTCACAGCGACTGGTTAAGCGCTTGCTTAACGACATGGGAAGAAATCAGGATCAGCTTCCTATTCTCCAGCACGCACTCATGCGTACATGGGATTATTGGATAGCTAACCGTGAACCCGGTGAACCGATTGACCTTCGCCATTACAATGCCATTGGAAAAATTGAGCAGGCGCTTTCCCTGCACGCCAATGAAATCTTTGAAGAATTATCGCCACGGCAAAAAGAAATTGCCGAGATTCTGTTTAAAAGCATTACTGAAAAAACAGCTGACAACAAGGGCATGCGCAGGCCAGCCCGGCTGGGACTGATTGCAGAAATTGCCGATGCCGATGAAGATGAAGTAATTGAAGTGGTGGAGCATTTTCGTAAGCCGGGTCGATCATTTTTGATGCCAGCCCATACGGTTTCACTTACTCCTGATTCACAGATTGAACTTTCACACGAAAGTTTAATGCGTATATGGAACCGGTTAACGACATGGGTAGAAGAGGAATATGAATCGGCTACCATGTACAAGCGTATTTCGGATGCTGCGGCCATGTACCAGATTGGTAAAACCAGTTTATGGCGTCCGCCCGATTTGCAATTGGCGCTTAACTGGCAAAAGAAGCAACGGCCTACACGTGAATGGGCACAGCGTTATGATGAAGCCTTTGAACGCGCCATTGTATTTCTCGATACAAGCCGGATTACGTATGAAGCGGAATTAAAAAATCAAGAGTTACAGCAAAAGCGAACGCTCCGGAATACACGGGTAACAGCAATTATTCTTGGCGCTGCAGCGGTTATTGCAATTCTATTCCTCGTGTTTGCCTACCTGCAAAAGATTGAGGCGGATAAGAAAACCATTGAGGCCATTAATGCGCAAAAAGAGGCCAATGACCAGAAAGATGCCGCTTTGCAGGCTCAAAAGCTTGCTGAAGAGCGAGCTGAAACAATTAACCTGCAAAAACTTTCTTTGGAGGAACAACGAAAGAAACTCGAGGAGTCATTGGAGGAAACGAGGATAGCAAGAGATGAAGCTAGAGCAAGTTTGGCTTTAGCAGAGCAGCAAACCGCACTTGCTGTTGCGGCCAGTGAAAAAGAGAGAATTGCAAGAATAAAAGCAGACTCTGCAACTATTGTTGCAACCAATAACTACAATCGAGCTGATAGACTTTATATGCTAGCCAAAGCCCAAGAAATGGCTGGAAAATCTGTTCAAGAGGATGATGACAATAACCTGGCAGGAACACTGGCCATGCAAGCGCATTTCTTCCATAAGCGCAATCAAGGAAAGAAATATGATCCGTATATCTACAACGCCCTTTACCATGCCATCACGGTTTCTTCCGGGTTAAGCTACAATGCTATCAAAGTACCCGGCCCCTCACGTAACCGCATGAATGCACTGGCACTATCAAGCAAAGGAAATACGTATTATGCAGCTGCTGCGGATGGAAGAATTTTTATGGGTGATTATGAGAAACGAACCGGGCAACCAACCACATATCAAAATCCAAGTCCGAATAAGGTAGTAGCACTCAGCAAAGACGATCGTTACCTGGCCAACGGAACAGATTCAGCCGTGGTTCAGATTTTTGATCTTCAGGCCGGTTCTCGACCGGTTGCTGTACGCGGACTCAACGGTGGAACCAATGCACTTGAATTTATGCCCGATGGTTCCGGGTTGATCGTCAGTAAAACCGATCGTACCATTTCATTGGTTAATCACCTGAGCGGTGAAGTAAAAACAATTGCAACACCTAACGTTGAATTGAAGGCTATTGCCATCAGCCCGAATGGAAAATCGTTAGCGGGTGCAGCCTGGACCGGACAACTTGTTCTGATCAATCTGGAAACCGGTGCACAGGAGGTATTGGTAAACACGGACGCTGCACAAATACTTTCCGTTAAATTCAGCCCGAATGGAAAGATGATTGCCTACGGAACATTTGAAAAGAACGATAAGCGTGGCTTGGTGAAGTTGTATAATGTGAATGAACGGAAAGAGGAACGCCAGTTCACCGGACACAAAGCAGGTGTTTACTCCGTTGAATTTAGTCCGGATGGTAAGTTGTTGGCCAGTGCCGGCTCCGACAGGTTGTTGCAAATGTGGGTGATTGATTTCCTGGAAGACCTGCCTATCAAGATGGATAATAACAATGGCTTTATTTGGGACATCGCCTTCTCTCATGATTCTAAATACCTGATCGCAGCAGGACATGAATCGGAAATCAGGGTGTGGCCGACCGATCCGGAGTTGTTGGCCAATCAGATTTGTCCGTTGTTGAAACGCAACATGACGCAGGAAGAATGGATAAAGTATGTGGGTAGCGATATTGAATTTGAAAATACTTGTGTTAACCTTTTAATAAAAGATTACTAAGGCAGGGCATGCAGTACAAGATTATAGTTGGCTTCATTCTTTTACTGGCCGTTTTTACTTCCGCGTTTGCGCAGAACAACCGAATGGACTGCGAGCAAACGCTAAGTTTGGCTACAGAAGAATTTAATGCCGGTAGGTTTTACGGAATACCTGCACTGCTAAAGCCGTGTATCGATCGTGGATTTGGTCGGGAGCAGCGGCAACGGGCGTACTTGCTTTTGGCGCAAACGTACTTGATACTGGACGATCCCATCTCTGCAGAAAATAGTTACCTGGAAATCCTGAGGGCGAACCCCGAGTTTGAAGCTGACACCGCTTTACACCCTATTGATTTAGTTTACTTGAGTAAAAAATTTACTGCTGATCCTATTTTTTCGTTGTTTCTGAAATTAGGAGGTAATACATCGCCTGTTCGGGTTATTCATACCATTAATCCATGGGGGAGTGAAATTTCAAATGATTACAAACTCCGATTGGGCGTACAGGTTGGCGGTGGAGTTGATTGGAACATCACCCGTGAGCTGGCGTTAACAGCTGAGTTCAATGCCTTGACTGCATCCTATAGGAAGAATCAAATAAGGGCTAGTGGGGACGAGTTCCTGTACGTGGGCAACCAGTTTTGGTTCATGACTCCCATCTCTGTCCGCTTTAGCGATACAAAGGGAAACTTACGACCATATGGATATGGTGGATTTGCATTGCAATGGTTAGTTTCTGAACGCGGACGGGTAACCTCCATTAAAACCGATATAATTAACGAAGGAACCCCTCAATCGAATACGCGGGAAAGCCCCGCACTTACCATGACTGATTTCAGAAACAAAGTGAACTATTCATTTTTTGTTGGGGGAGGAGTGCGCTACAAGCGCGGATTGGATTATGTCTTTGCTGATGTGCGATACAGTTTTGGATTAAGCAATATTGTCGTGCCTACTTCAACCTATGGGCAACAAACCCCTGCTATTGAATTTGGTCATGTAGATGATTTATTTCGGATAGATAACCTTGCACTTTCGATTGGCTATGTGCGACCATTGTATAAGCCCAGAAAATTGAAGAAGGCCAGGACCCGTTCTGTGTTGAAACTGATTAACCGAGGTGCCAAATGAAGCAGGGGAAGTTTGTCATACCAATTAGCATGCTTCTGTTGTCGCTGATATTAATTACCTGCGATACGAAGAATAACGTTGAACCGACTTTTAAAAACTACTTCATCCGGTATTACGGTGAAGATGGGAATCATGAAGCGAAGGATTTTGTGGTAACGAATGATGGGGGCGTAATAATCGTTGGAACAGAAACTGTTGGACAATCGCAACGGATGTACGTGCTAAAGACCGATCTTGAAGGAAACCAGCTATGGAGTAAAACTTTTGGATCGACTACAAATGAAAGGGCTCAGGATATTGAACCAATAATTTCAGGTGTTGATGCGAGTAATTTTGTAATACTTTCAAACTGGGCAAAACCAGGGGCTGATAGTCTTGCCATGCGATTAACAGTAGTTTCAACAAATGGTGATAGTTTGAAGAGTTTTGCAATCAATATTTTTGAAAGTCAGGAAGGTAATTCTGTTACTCCGCTGCAGAGTGGTGAATATTTAGTAGCTGGTAAGGTCTCCAATGCTGATACGTTAAATGCTGAATTACCAGGCGTGATTGATCGTGATGACTTGCTCTCAGTCAGGGTTAATTCCTCTTTGACCGCTGTAACAGAGTTCGATCGGGTTGGTAGATCATCTGAAGGAGCTAACATTAAGGTTTTTGAAGCAAATAATTACATCTACACAGTTGGATATTCAAATGAATCAATATCAGGAACGCCAACAGCTGTTGAAGATGGTCCAAACTTTTTTTTCCGGTCACTAAGCCCACCCCCAACATCAACTTTGACAACCGATTATGCAGGAACGACCTCAGAAAGACAGGTTATGCGATCTGTGTCCAGAACTTCAACAGGATTGTTTTTTGCTATAGGTGATCAAACTGATTTGACAGATAATCCATCTTCAAGCAGGGCATTTGCAGTTCGGGCAATAGGAAGTGTAGCAAATGTAGATCGATCGAGGGTTATTTTTGGCTCAAATGCTCGTGCAGTGGCTATCTCATCAACCAGTTCATTTGATCAACTTGTATTACTTAACTCAATTGAATCTTCTGAACAACGAAACATCGTCTTATTGAAAATAAATATTGAATTAGACGAAGTCTTAAGTGTTTCTTTTGGTGCTCCTAACAATGACGACCGTGGTGCTGCTGTTGCCGAGCTACCCAATGGCGATATCCTGATTTTAGGTACCATGGAACTCGCTGGGCAGCAGGATAAAATTGCGTTGATTAAGGTACGAGCGAATGGGACTTTTTAAAGATTTAAAATTTTGTTTTTAGGGTTACAATTTAGATAATGCGTTATTAATAGTTTATAGTTGGTTTAACTGCTCCTATGCCTGCACTCTACCGCATTGTTTTTCTTCTTCTTGCTTTTTTTGGAGCGTTTTCAGCCTATTCTCAGGCTAATGTTACCATAACCCCAGCCACCACAACTGGAGGAGTACCCATATGCGTAGGCGGCAGTCCGGTAGGATTAACACCAATAGTTATCTCAGAAACTGATACTGGAGATAACCTAGACGATGATGCGATCGGTGGTCCTTTTGGTGATTGGCTTAATATAACGCTGGTATTGGGTATTCCTGCAGATTTCCAATTTGTACCTGGGGTAGGTTCCGCTTTAGCATCCCCTGGATCAGATGATGTAGTAATTAATTCTATTTCAGTACTGGCAAACTCCGTTACTCTAAATTTCAGTGCATTCAATAATACAGGTACCGATAAATTCGATGCAATTGTTATATCAGGTCTACAGGTTCGGGCTGTCAGTGGTCCGGCACAAACCCTTAACATAACCAGAACTGGGGGAACCAGCACCATAGCTGGTTTAGTGAATGGAACTACTATGGGATCAGTTACCAGTGCATTGCCACCAACACCGGTAATTACAGGAGACAATTCAGTTTGCGCCAATGAGCAAAATGTAGTTTACGCGCTTGCTGTAGATAGTGGTAATAGCTATTCATGGATCGTATCAGGAGGAACTATTGATGGATCCTCAACAGGTAGTTCTGTAACCGTAGATTGGGGTGCATCCGGAACTGGTTTTCTGCGTGTTACTGAAACCAATACAACCACCGGCTGTGCAACCACGACCGCGAACTACAACGTAACAATTAACGCGAACCCTACGCCTGTCATCAGCGGTAACAACAGCGTGTGTGCGAACCAGACCGGAGTAGTGTATAGTACACCAGCCGCAGCAAACCGGACGTATAACTGGACGGTAACAGGCGGAGCGATCACCGCAGGTGCAGGCACCAACAGCATCACGGTGACATGGGGAGCCGCAGGCGCGGGTACCGTACAGTTACAGGAAACCAACAGCATTACTTTTTGCTCAACCACCACGGCCTTATACAACGTTACGATCAACGCCAACCCGGCCCCGGTAATTGTTGGCCCGGCCACGGCCTGTGCCAATGAGTCGGGAGCGGTGTATACCACGGGTGCCACCGGCAACAACTTCAACTGGACCGTGAATGGAGGAACCATCACCGCAGGCCAGGGCAGCAACAGCATCACGGTAACGTGGGGTTCGGCAGGCGCGGGTACCGTTCGGGTAACTGAAACCATCACGGCCACCGGCTGTGCGACCACGACAGCTGATTACAGTGTTACGATCAACGCGAACCCTACGCCTGTCATCAGTGGTAACAACAGCGTGTGTGCGAACCAGACCGGAGTAGTGTATAGTACACCAGCCGCAGCAAACCGGACGTATAACTGGACGGTAACAGGCGGAGCGATCACCGCAGGTGCAGGCACCAACAGCATCACGGTGACATGGGGAGCCGCAGGCGCGGGTACCGTACAGTTACAGGAAACCAACAGCATTACTTTTTGCTCAACCACCACGGCCTTATACAACGTTACGATCAACGCCAACCCGGCCCCGGTAATTGTTGGCCCGGCCACGGCCTGTGCCAATGAGTCGGGAGCGGTGTATACCACGGGTGCCACCGGCAACAACTTCAACTGGACAGTGAATGGGGGAACCATCACCGCAGGCCAGGGCAGCAACAGCATCACGGTAACGTGGGGCTCGGCAGGCGCGGGTACCGTTCAGGTAACTGAAACCATCACGGCCACCGGCTGTGCGACCACGACAGCTGATTACAGTGTTACGATCAACGCGAACCCTACGCCTGTCATCAGTGGTAACAACAGCGTGTGTGCGAACCAGACCGGAGTAGTTTATAGTACACCAGCTGCAGCAGACCGGACGTACACCTGGACAGTGAACGGGGGAGTGATCACATCGGGAGCTGGCATCAACAGCATCACCGTTACATGGGGAGCCGCAGGCGCGGGTACCGTACAGTTACAGGAAACCAACAGCATTACTTTTTGCTCAACCACCACGGCCTTATACAACGTTACGATCAACGCCAACCCGGCCCCGGTAATTGTTGGCCCGGCCACGGCCTGTGCCAATGAGTCGGGAGCGGTGTATACCACGGGTGCCACCGGCAACAACTTCAACTGGACAGTGAATGGTGGAACCATTACCGCAGGCCAGGGCACGAACAGCATCACGGTAACGTGGGGTTCAGCAGGAGCCGGTACCGTTCGGGTAACCGAGACGATCACCGCTACGGGCTGTGCAACCACGACAGCGAACTACAACGTAACGATCAACGCGAACCCTACGCCTGTCATCAGCGGCAACAACAGCGTGTGTGAAAATCAAACCGGAGTCGTGTATAGTACACCAGCCGCAGCAGGCAGAACGTATAACTGGACCGTGGTTGGCGGAGCGATCACCTCGGGTGCCGGCACCAACAGCATCACGGTAACGTGGGGCGCAGCAGGTGCGGGTACGGTTCAACTACAGGAAATTATTGATGCGACAACGTGTTCGGTAACTACACCGTTCTACAACGTAACGATTAACGCCAACCCGGCACCATCCATCGTTGGCCCGGCCACGGCCTGTGCCAATGAGTCGGGAGCGGTGTACACCACAGGTGCCACCGGCAACAACTTCAACTGGACGGTGAATGGCGGAACCATCACTGCAGGCCAGGGCAGCAACAGCATCACGGTAACGTGGGGCTCGGCAGGAGCCGGCACCGTTCGGGTAACCGAGACGATCACCGCTACGGGCTGTGCAACCACGACAGCGAACTACAACGTAACGATCAACGCGAACCCGACCCCGGTTATCAGCGGCAACAACAGCGTGTGTGAAAATCAAACCGGAGTCGTGTATAGTACACCAGCCGCAGCAGGCAGAACGTATAACTGGACCGTGGTTGGCGGAGCGATCACCTCGGGTGCCGGCACCAACAGCATCACCGTAACGTGGGGCGCAGCGGGAGCGGGCACCGTTCAACTACAGGAAATTATTGATGCCACTACGTGTTCGGTAACTACACCGTTCTACAACGTTACGATTAATGCTAACCCGGCACCGGTGATTGCAGGTCCGGCTACAGCCTGTGCCAATGAGTCGGGTGCGGTGTACACCACAGGTGCCACCGGCAACAACTTCAACTGGACAGTGAATGGGGGAACCATCACCGCAGGCCAGGGTAGCAACAGCATCACGGTAACGTGGGGTTCAGCAGGAGCCGGTACCGTTCGGGTAACCGAGACGATCACGGCCACCGGCTGTGCGACCACCACAGCGAATTACAACGTAACGATCAACGCGAATCCTACCCCTGTTATCAGTGGTAACAACAGCGTGTGTGAAAATCAAACCGGAGTCGTGTATAGTACACCAGCCGCAGCAGGCAGAACGTATAACTGGACCGTGGTTGGCGGAGCGATCACCTCGGGTGCCGGCACCAACAGCATCACGGTAACGTGGGGCGCAGCAGGTGCGGGTACGGTTCAACTACAGGAAATTATTGATGCGACAACGTGTTCGGTAACTACACCGTTCTACAACGTAACGATTAACGCCAACCCGGCACCATCCATCGTTGGCCCGGCCACGGCCTGTGCCAATGAGTCGGGAGCGGTGTACACCACAGGTGCCACCGGCAACAACTTCAACTGGACGGTGAATGGCGGAACCATCACTGCAGGCCAGGGCAGCAACAGCATCACGGTAACGTGGGGCTCGGCAGGAGCCGGCACCGTTCGGGTAACCGAGACGATCACCGCTACGGGCTGTGCAACCACGACAGCGAACTACAACGTAACGATCAACGCGAACCCGACCCCGGTTATCAGCGGCAACAACAGCGTGTGTGAAAATCAAACCGGAGTCGTGTATAGTACACCAGCCGCAGCAGGCAGAACGTATAACTGGACCGTGGTTGGCGGAGCGATCACCTCGGGTGCCGGCACCAACAGCATCACGGTAACGTGGGGCGCAGCAGGTGCGGGTACGGTTCAACTACAGGAAATTATTGATGCGACAACGTGTTCGGTAACTACACCGTTCTACAACGTAACGATTAACGCCAACCCGGCACCATCCATCGTTGGCCCGGCCACGGCCTGTGCCAATGAGTCGGGAGCGGTGTACACCACAGGTGCCACCGGCAACAACTTCAACTGGACGGTGAATGGCGGAACCATCACTGCAGGCCAGGGCAGCAACAGCATCACGGTAACGTGGGGCTCGGCAGGAGCCGGCACCGTTCGGGTAACCGAGACGATCACCGCTACGGGCTGTGCAACCACGACAGCGAACTACAACGTAACGATCAACGCGAACCCGACCCCGGTTATCAGCGGCAACAACAGCGTGTGTGAAAATCAAACCGGAGTCGTGTATAGTACACCAGCCGCAGCAGGCAGAACGTATAACTGGACCGTGGTTGGCGGAGCGATCACCTCGGGTGCCGGCACCAACAGCATCACCGTAACGTGGGGCGCAGCGGGAGCGGGCACCGTTCAACTACAGGAAATTATTGATGCCACTACGTGTTCGGTAACTACACCGTTCTACAACGTTACGATTAATGCTAACCCGGCACCGGTGATTGCAGGTCCGGCTACAGCCTGTGCCAATGAGTCGGGTGCGGTGTACACCACAGGTGCCACCGGCAACAACTTCAACTGGACAGTGAATGGGGGAACCATCACTGCCGGTCAGGGCACGAACAGCATCACGGTAACGTGGGGTTCAGCAGGCGCAGGCACCGTTCGGGTAACCGAGACGATCACCGCTACGGGTTGTGCGACCACGACTGCGAATTACAACGTAACGATCAATGCGAATCCTACGCCTGTTATCAGCGGTAACAACAGCGTGTGTGCGAACCAGGCCGGAGTGGTGTACAGCACACCAGCCGCAGCAGGCAGAACGTATAACTGGACCGTAGTTGGCGGAGCGATCACAGCGGGAGCCGGCACCAACAGCATCACGGTAACGTGGGGCGCAGCGGGCGCAGGCACGGTAGAATTAGAAGAGATTATCAATGCGACTTTATGTTCAGTAACCACGCCACTCTACAACGTAACGATCAACGCCAACCCGGCACCGTCCATCGGAGGACCGGCCACGGCCTGTGCGAATGAGACGGGTGCGGTGTATACCACAGCAGCCACGGGCAACAACTTCAACTGGACAGTGAATGGGGGAACCATCACTGCAGGCCAGGGCAGCAACAGCATCACGGTAACGTGGGGCTCGGCAGGAGCCGGCACCGTTCGGGTAACCGAGACGATCGCGGCCACGGGCTGTGCAACCACCACAGCGAATTACAACGTCACGATCAACGCGAATCCAACCCCTGTCATCAGCGGTAACAACAGCGTGTGTGCGAACCAGACCGGAGTAGTGTATAGCACGCCAGCTGCAGCAGGCAGAACGTATAACTGGTCGGTAACAGGCGGAGCGATTACTGCAGGGGCAGGCACCAACAGCATCACCGTAACGTGGGGAGCAGCGGGAGCGGGCACCGTTCAACTACAGGAAATTATTGATGCCACTACGTGTTCGGTAACTACACCGTTCTACAACGTAACGATTAACGCCAACCCGGCACCATCCATCGTTGGTCCGGCCACGGCCTGTGCGAATGAGACGGGTGCGGTGTATACCACAGCAGCCACGGGCAACAACTTCAACTGGACGGTGAATGGGGGAACCATCACTGCCGGTCAGGGCACGAACAGCATCACGGTAACGTGGGGTTCAGCAGGCGCAGGCACCGTTCGGGTAACCGAGACGATCACCGCCACCGGCTGTGCAACCACCACAGCGAATTACAACGTCACGATCAACGCGAATCCTACGCCTGTTATCAGTGGTAACAACAGCGTGTGTGCGAACCAGACCGGAGTAGTGTATAGCACGCCAGCCGCAGCAGGCAGAACGTATAACTGGTCGGTAACAGGGGGAGCGATTACTGCAGGGGCAGGCACCAACAGCATCACCGTAACGTGGGGCGCAGCGGGCGCAGGCACGGTAGAATTAGAAGAGATTATCAATGCGACTTTATGTTCAGTAACCACGTCACTCTACAACGTAACGATCAACGCCAACCCGGCACCGTCCATCGGAGGACCGGCCACGGCCTGTGCGAATGAGACGGGTGCGGTGTATACCACAGCAGCCACGGGCAACAACTTCAACTGGACCGTGAATGGGGGAACCATCACTGCCGGTCAGGGCACGAACAGCATCACGGTAACGTGGGGTTCAGCAGGCGCAGGCACCGTTCGGGTAACTGAGACAATCACGGCCACCGGCTGTGCGACCACGACTGCGAACTACAACGTCACGATCAACGCGAATCCTACGCCTGTTATCAGCGGCAACAACAGTGTGTGTGAAAATCAGACCGGAGTGGTGTATAGCACGCCAGCCGCAGCAGGCAGAACGTATAACTGGTCGGTAACAGGCGGAGCGATTACTGCAGGGGCAGGCACCAACAGCATCACCGTAACGTGGGGAGCAGCGGGAGCGGGCACCGTTCAACTACAGGAAATTATTGATGCGACCTCGTGTTCGGTAACTACACCATTCTACAACGTTACGATCAATGCCAACCCGGCACCATCCATCGCTGGCCCGGCTACGGCTTGTGCCAATGAGTCGGGTGCGGTGTACACCACGGGTGCCACCGGCAACAACTTCAACTGGACCGTGAATGGTGGAACCATTACCGCAGGCCAGGGCAGCAACAGCATCACGGTAACGTGGGGTTCGGCAGGAGCCGGCACCGTTCGGGTAACCGAGACGATCGCGGCCACGGGCTGTGCAACCACCACAGCGAATTACAACGTCACGATCAACGCGAATCCTACGCCTGTTATCAGCGGCAACAACAGTGTGTGTGAAAATCAGACCGGAGTGGTGTATAGCACGCCAGCCGCAGCAGGCAGAACGTATAACTGGTCGGTAACAGGCGGAGCGATTACTGCAGGGGCAGGCACCAACAGCATCACCGTAACGTGGGGAGCAGCGGGAGCGGGCACCGTTCAACTACAGGAAATTATTGATGCCACTACGTGTTCGGTAACTACACCGTTCTACAACGTAACGATCAATGCCAACCCGGCACCGGTGATTGCAGGTCCGGCTACAGCCTGTGCCAATGAGTCGGGTGCGGTGTACACCACAGGCGCCACCGGCAACAACTTCAACTGGACGGTGAATGGGGGAACCATCACTGCAGGCCAGGGCAGCAACAGCATCACGGTAACGTGGGGCTCGGCAGGAGCCGGCACCGTTCGGGTAACCGAGACGATCACCGCTACGGGCTGTGCGACCACGACAGCGAATTACAACGTAACGATTAACGCGAACCCTACCCCTGTCATCAGCGGTAACAACAGCGTGTGTGCCGGTGAGCAGAATATAACCTACTCTGTACCATTCAACGCAGGAAGAACTTATGCGTGGACGGTATCGGGAGGAACTATTGACGGACCATCAAATGGAAATAGCATCGTTGTGGATTGGGGTGCAGCAGGCCCGGGTACAGTAGCCGTTTTGGAAACCATAATCGCTACGGGTTGCAGCGCACTTACTCCGGATTTTAATATTCTTATCAACAATTCTCCGTCACCTGTTATCAGTGGATTAGCCACTGTCTGTGCGAACACAACAGGCGTTGTTTATTCAACACCAAATGTTCCAGGTGATCTGTATTCCTGGTCTGTATCGGGGGGAACTATCGTGGCAGGAGCAGGTACAAACTCCATAACCGTGGATTGGGGTGCTGCAGGCGCAGGATCAGTTACGGTAACACAATTCATTGTAAGCAGCAGTTGTACAGTCACTACTCCGCCTTACAACGTAACCATTGAAGCCATACCAACACCTTCCATTACTGGTGATAATACGGTTTGCGAAAATGCACAAAACAAAGTTTACACTACTCCACTTGTTGCAGGACATACGTATGCATGGGCGGTAACAGGAGGAACGATTGACGGTTCATCAAACGGAAACAGCATTGTTGTGGATTGGGGTGCAGCAGGTACCGGAACGATTCAATTAACGGAAACGATAACAGCCTCTGGTTGCTTTATTACTACCCCAATCTTTAATGTAAATATCAACACGTTACCTACGCCAGTTATCAGTGGTCTCAACGTGGTATGTGCCAATGATGCCGGAGTGATTTATTCCACACCGAATTCACCGGGTAATACATATACATGGTCAGTCTCAGGAGGTTCTATTGTAGCCGGAGCAGGCACCAATTCAATAACGGTTAATTGGGGGCCTGCTGGTGCAGGTACTATTGAAGTTACTGAAGTTGTTCCATCAAGTAGTTGCATTACAACAACCCCGGTTTACACGGTAACGATTAATCCAACACCAGCCCCTGTAATCAGCGGTGATAATGCCGTTTGTGCGAATGAGCAAAACGTTGTCTACACATCTCCATTTACAGCAGGGAATATCTATAGTTGGAATGTTACTGGTGGTACGATTGATGGATCATCAACCAATAATACCGTAACGGTCGATTGGGGTGCAGCAGGACCAGGAACCCTCACACTTACCGAAACAGTGGGTGGATGTACAACTGTTACTCCGGTTTATAACGTTACCATAAATCCGAATCCAACTCCTGTAATAGCAGGAAACAATAATGTTTGTCGGACAGAAACGGGTGTGTTGTATTCAACACCAAATGTTGGAGGGAACACCTACGCCTGGACGGTTGTTGGCGGTACGATAGATAGCGGTGCTGGTACGAACGAAATTTCTGTTACCTGGACATCGGCCGGTACAGGTTCAGTATCGGTAGTTGAAACCATCACAGCCACAGGGTGTAATACGTTGGCTGCACCACTTCTTGTAACGGTGTCTCCTAATCCGATAGTGAATGCCGGAAGTGATCAGGAAATTTGCGAAGGATCAGTCTTTAATTTTACTGCTCAGTCAACACCTGCAACCGCTTCAAACTTTGCTTCCTTACAATGGACGACTACCGGAACCGGTGTGTTGACGAATGCAACAACGTTGACACCTAATTATACACCTGGCGTAGGTGAAACCGGACCAGTAACGTTTACACTAACAGCTGAAGGTATTGGTACTTGCGCAGATGTTGCCGATCAGATGATTCTGAACATAACTCCGCTGCCCACAGTTGATGCAGGTAGTAACAGTGAGACATGCGCTGGTGCAATTTTCAATTTCTCGACTCAAGCGACACCGGCTTCTGCTTCCAATTATGCTACATTAACCTGGTCGCATACCGGAACAGGAACGTTATTTAATCCAAATACGATTGCCCCCACATATTTGCCTGGAGCAGGAGAGACAGGCACCGTTACTTTTACCTTACTTGTTACCAGCACGGGAAGTTGCGCGAATGCATCGGATCAAATGGATTTGGTGATTACGCCAGCGCCAACCGTTAATGCGGGAGGTGATGCGGAGATATGCGAGGGATCAAGCTTTGATTTCAGCACGCAGGCACCACTGGCGACCGCCACCAATTTTGCTTCCTTGCTGTGGACAACCACAGGAACGGGTTCACTGACCGGTGCCAACACGTTAACCCCATCATATACTCCTGGAATAGGAGAGACAGGAAGTGTAACGTTCACCTTAACGGCAACTGGAAATGGCTCTTGTGCTGCTGTGCAAGATGCCATGGTATTGCAAATTACTCCGGCTCCCATAGTGAATGCGGGCAGTGACGCAGAAATTTGTCAGGGATCGAATTTTAGTTTTGCCTCTCAATCTACTCCTGCATCAGCCAGCAATTTTGCTTCGTTATTATGGACAACAACCGGTTCAGGTTCCTTGTTTAATGCGACTACTTTAACACCGACATATATTCCTCAACCTGGGGAAACAGGTGTTGTTACCTTTACCCTTACGGCAGATGGTGGTGGCAGTTGCGCAGATGTAAATGACCAGATGACCCTGACCATTACACCAGCAGTTATTGTTTCGGCAGGTAGCGATGCAGAAATCTGTCAAGGTCTTGCATTTAATTTCGCCACACAGGCAACACCGGCATCGGCAAGTAACTTCAATACCATTACCTGGACTACCTCTGGTACCGGATCATTGGCCAATGCCAACACACTTACACCAACCTACACACCAGGTGTGGGCGAAACGGGTGGCGTAATCTTTACGTTGACAGCAACCGGAAATGGCAGCTGTGCCACATTGAATGATCAGATGGTGCTTACCATTACACCGGCACCATTGGTATTTGCCGGAAGTGATGAAGAAACCTGTCAGGGCGTAACGTTTAATTTTGGAGTACAAGCTTCTCCGGCAACCGCATCGCAATTCAGCAGTATTCAATGGACAACCACAGGAACCGGAACATTGGTGAATGCAACAACATTATCACCCATTTATACACCAGGCGTTGGTGAAACGGGTGCTGTCACCTTCACACTTACTGCCACTGGTAACGGAAGTTGCGTTAGTGTTAATGACCAGATGATCTTGAACATCACTCCGTCTGTACTTGTATCTGCTGGAAGTGATTCGGAAACTTGTCAGGGTGTGGCGTTTGCTTTCAGTACGCAAACAACGCCTGCTTCAGCCAGTAATTTCAATACCATAACATGGACTACTTCCGGTACAGGTTCTTTAGCCAATGCCAACACGCTTACACCAACCTATACCCCAGGTGTAGGTGAAACCGGAAGTGTAACCTTTACCTTAACCGCAACTGGAAATGGCAGTTGTGCCACAGTGAACGATCAGATGGTTCTGACGATAACTCCTGCACCATTAGTTTCAGCAGGAAGTGATGCGGAAACGTGCCAAGGAGTAACGTTCAACTTTAATACACAAGCAACCTTAGCATCAGCATCAAATTTCTCATCTATACTTTGGACACACACCGGTACAGGCACCATCTTTAACGCGAATACACTTACACCTACGTACGAGCCTGGTGTTGGAGAGACCGGAAATGTTGTTTTTACCTTAACGGCTATCGGTAATGGAAGCTGTGCCTCGGTGAACGACCAAATGACTTTGGTGATTACTCCTGAACCCACTGTATCTGCAGGAAGCGATGCTGAAACGTGTCAGGGTGTTACCTTCAATTTCAGTACACAAGCTACACCAGCATCCGCAACGCAGTTTGCTTCGTTGTTGTGGACACACAATGGTACAGGTACCTTGGCAAATGCGAGTACACTAACACCAAGTTATACACCGGGAGTTGGCGAAACCGGTAATGTTATCCTCACCCTTACGGTAAATGGTAACGGAAGTTGCACAAGCGTAAATGATCAGATGACATTGGTGATAACCCCGGCACCCGTTGCCTTTGCTGGTAGTGATTCAGAGACTTGCCAGGGAGTATCTTTTGATTTCAATACTCAAGTAACCCCGGCATCAGCAACCAACGCTTCATCCATTTTGTGGACCCATTCCGGTACCGGTACAATTTTCAATGCCAATACCCTTACGCCAACCTACCTGCCAGGAGTTGGAGAGGCGGGCAATGTAACCTTTACGCTAACTGTAAATGGTAATGGAAGTTGTGTGAGTGTGAATGACCAAATGATATTGGTGATTACCCCTGCGCCAACTGTAAATGCCGGCAGCAATCAGGAAACCTGCGAAGGTGTAGCCTTTAATTTCAACACACAATCTACACCGGCATCGGCAACCAACTACAGCAGCATACTTTGGACAACTACGGGAACGGGTTCTTTAACCAATGCCTCTACGTTTACGCCAACTTATACCCCTGGAGTAGGCGAGACCGGTGCGGTAACCTTCACCCTTACGGCCAGCGGAAACGGAAGCTGCGTGAGTGTGGCGGATCAGATGATTCTGAACATTACACCTGCACCTGTTGTATCTGCCGGAAGTGATGCGGAAACCTGTCAGGGAGTGAATTTTAACTTCAGCACACAGTCGACACCGGCAAGCGTATCAAATTTCAGCAGCATATTGTGGACAACCACAGGCACGGGTTTGCTTAGCAATGCCAATACGTTAACACCTACTTACGTTCCTGGTGCAGGTGAAACCGGATCCGTAACCTTTACACTTACTGCGAATGGAAGCGGAAGCTGTGTTTCAGTCAATGATCAGATGATTTTAACCATTACGCCTGCACCAACAGTTTTTGCGGGAAGTGATGCGGAGACTTGTCAAGGAGTGACCTACAACTTTACCTCACAAAGTTCACCGGCCACAGCTACAAACTTCCAAAGCATTTTATGGACAACTACAGGAACCGGCACGCTAAACAACGCCAGTACACTTACTCCATCGTATGTACCAGGTGTTGGTGAAACTGGGAATGTAACCTTTACCTTAACGGCAACGGGTAATGGCAGTTGTTTCACGATTCAGGATCAAATGACACTGGTGATTACACCGGCTGCTGTTGTTTCTGCCGGAAGCGATTCAGAAACCTGCCAGGGAGTAACCTTCAATTTTAATACACAAACAACGCTGGCAACCGCATCTAACTTTAACACGATACTGTGGACAACCACCGGTGCCGGTGTGCTCAGTAATGCCAACACCCTGACACCCACTTATGTGCCTGCCGTTGGCGAAACAGGTAACATCACTTTTACGCTTACAGCTACAGGCAACGGAAGTTGTGTTACCGTTAATGATCAGATGATACTCACCATTACTCCGGCCGCTACTGTGTTTGCCGGAAGCGATGCAGAAACCTGTCAGGGAGTGAACTTTAGTTTTGCTTCCCAGTCAAGTCCGGCCACAGCCACAAACTTCCTTTCGATTATATGGACCACCACAGGAACAGGTTCAATCACCAATGCAAACACACTAACACCTACCTACACTCCGGGTGTTGGTGAAACCGGTAATGTGATATTTACATTAACAGCTACAGGAAACGGAAGCTGTGTTTCGGTACAGGATCAAATGACACTGGTGGTAACACCAGCCCCCGTGTTATCAGCAGGAAGTGATGCAGAAACATGCCAGGGGGTCACGTTTAATTTTACTGCCCAGGGAACACCGGCAAGTGCCTTAAATTATGCCACTATAACGTGGACAACTACCGGTACCGGAATACTCTTTAATCCCAATACATTAACACCAACGTATCAACCAGGTGTTGGTGAAGCTGGGAATGTAACCTTTACTTTGACCGCAACAGGTAATGGCAGTTGTGATACCATTCAGGATCAGATGGTGCTCACCATTACACCATCGGCTACAGTATCGGCAGGTAGCGATTCAGAAACCTGCGAAGGAGTAGTATTTAATTTTGCTTCGCAGACTACGCCTGCCTCAGCCAGTAACTTCAGTTCCATTACCTGGACTACGTCCGGTCTGGGATCTTTAACAAATGCAAGCACCTTAACACCAACCTATACGCCAGGTGCGGGAGAAACCGGAAATGTAACGTTTACTTTAACCGCAACCGGTAATGGAAGCTGCGCGAGTGTAAACGATGATTTGGTATTAACCATCACGCCTTCCGTTATGGTTAATGCAGGAAGTGATGCTGAAATCTGTCAGGGCGGAAGTTTAGCATTTTCCTCTCGCGCAATTCCAGCTTCTGCCTCCAACTTCAGTTCGCTACAATGGACTCACAATGGCAGTGGAACTTTGTTTGATGGCACAACGTTATCACCCACATATTTTGCTTCTCCAGGTGAAACCGGTATTGTAACCTTCACCCTTACGGCATTCGCCAACGGAAGTTGTGTGGATGTTAATGATGTTATGGAGATTACCATTACACCCGGGCCAACAGCAAATGCCGGTGGCAATGATGCTGTGTGTGAAGGAACGCCATCCTTTGATTTTTCAACCCGTACCACAATAGCTTCTGCTTCAAACGGAAACTTGTTCTGGTCGCACAACGGTACGGGTAGCTTGAATGACGACACTGCGTTAAATCCCGTTTATACGGTAGGGGTTGGTGATGTTGGTAACGTAGTAACGTTTACCCTTACTGTTACGAGTCCATCTGCAATCTGTACCATCGTTATAAGTTCATTTGAGTTGCGTGTAAATCCACAAGCGCTTGTATCGGTACCGGCAACATTGGTTGATGTATGTGAACCCGACAGAATTAGCTTAAGTGGTTCAATAGGCGGCAGCGCAACAAGCGGAACATGGAGCTTGATTAGCGGAGACGGTACACTCTCCACCAGCAGTATTACCGGTTTAACCGTTACAGCATCCTACGATACTGAGCTTTCGGATGTAGGTAATGTACTTACCTTCCGCTTGACCACAAACGATCCAGATGGAGCAGGACCCTGTTCAGTTGCCTTTATTGATGTAGACTTTAATGTAGAAGAGTCAGCCAAAGTATTTGCCGGAGCGGATTTTGCCATTTGCGAGTATGATGACATAACGTTGAACGGATCATTTAGCGGATCAACATCATCGGTAACCTGGAGTGGGGGTACCAATAATTTTGATGTGGCTACTAACCCCATTACAGGTTATACCTTGAACAATGCAGAGCGTTCAGCTACTAATCTGTCAATCACCTTCACTTTGACCACTGATGATCCTGCAGGTGTTTGTCCTGCTGTTTCTGATCAGGTTGTGGTAGCGGTGAGGGATACGTTGAACTTTGTAACGATTGTTGGGTTAGATCCTGTTTATGCTGAAAATAGTCCTCCGGTTACGATGAGCGGTGTTCCACCAGGAGGTACGTTCTCAGGCCCTGGTGTTTCAGGAAATACGTTTTTCCCGTCTATTGCTAACTTAACCCCGGCAATAAATACTATACGCTACTCTTATCAGGATCCAGCTACCGGATGCTTCAGTTCACCCGTTAGAAACATAATCGTTAATCCTATTACAACAGTTAGCTTTAGAGTTCAAAATGAGCAACCTGATCCGCTTGGCGTGGCTAGTGGTTATATCTGTGCAGACCAAGGAGACCTTACACTTATCGAAGATCCGCTGGAGGATATTCCAAACCTAACACCTCCTGAAGCTGCTAATTTTTCAAGTCCTGATTTACCTCCGGGTAGTATTTACTTTGATGGTGGTAGCGGAAAATTCAAGCTGCGTACCGATGGTCTTACAACCAGCGAGTATACCATCATTTATGAATACACGAATGAATTTGGTGCAACAAATCCATTGGCACGCATTATACGGGTAACCGCATCACCTACATCGATAATTGACGTGGCCAACTCTTGCGTCACTTCAAATATCACATTTGCCGAATCGTCTTTAATTAGTGGTACCAATAGTTATAACTCAGCAATAACACAATACTTGTGGCAATTTGGTGATGGTAATGGAAGTACCTCTCAAGAGCCAACGTATCAATATACAGCCCCGAATAGTTATAATGTAACATTACTCGTTACCACAAATGAGGGCTGTTCAAATGAATCATCAAAGCTCTTACGTGTCGGACCTGTACCTGAGATGGCATTTAGCTGGACAGAATTTTGCAGCGGTGACGATACAAAATTCGTGGATCAGACGAATCCGGGAATTAGTAATATTGAATCGTATACATGGACATTTGATGATGGATTTTCCGTAACAGGCCTTGCTGGAGATAACATTCCTGCCGGAACAAATGGAGGAAGGACCTTAGGAACATTTGCCGAACCAGAACACCGCTATGATAATTTCGGTCAGTACAATGTAGAACTGACCGTTACTACTGATGATGGTTGTACAAACTCATTGATACGAAGAGTATTTATTCAAGATTATGGAACTCCATCGCCAACCATGGGGTACTTCGAAGACTTTGAATTAAGCCAAGGCACATGGGTTAGAACAAAAGCAAATAATGGACTTCAGATTTCAGATCTTATTGTTTCGGATACTAGTTGGCTTTGGGGTCCTCCAACGGGTACAGTAATTAATTCCGCAGCAGCAGGTAGTAGCAATGCGTGGTGGACGGGCGGTAATCCTGACATTACTTCGCAAAATGCCACCTATTTCCATAACGAGAAATCGGCTGTTATTGGACCTTGCCTTAATCTTCTTGATATTAAGAGACCCATGGTGTCAATTGATTACTGGTCTGATCTCGAAGATCAACGCGATGGAGCCGTACTTCAATATTCAATTGATGGTGGGACTACATGGGAAGCTATTGGCGATATCAGTGGCGCAGGTATAAACTGGTATAACCGGGGTGCACTGGTAGCTAATCCTGGCTTACAATCCATCGGTCAGTTTGGATGGACTGGTATACAAACTGGTTGGAGAACGGCCAGGTTTAACCTTGATATGATCCCGAAAACAGAACGCAATGAAGTTATTCTCCGCATTGCCTTTGGTAGTAACAGTGATAACGGTACACCTTCAAGACCCTATGAAGGTTTTGCCTTTGACAATGTTTTTGTAGGTGAAAAACAGCGCAATGTACTGGTTGAATATTTTACCAATGCAGGAATAAGCACTACTTCTAATGACTACCTCAATAATTTGTATACGAATCAATTTACGCTTAAAGACAGTGCTGACTTTTTTAAGATTCAATACCACATCGCGAATCCTTCTCCGGATGTGATCAATGCTGAAAATCCAATTGATCCTGCAGCCAGAAGCCTGTACTATGGCGTATCTCAACCTCCTGCAGCCATTATGGATGGTGTATTGGGTAACTACTTCGGTACAGCCTTTAACGGTGACCAAACCAAAATAACCGCAGTTGAACTTGACCGCAGGGCATTGGAAGATCCATTGTTTACAATTGATGTTATACAAAACCCAACAACGAATGACTCTATCGACTTAACTGTTGACTACGAATATATTGCACAGCAGTCGGTAACCACTCCTTACACGTTCCAGGTGGCGTTGGTTGAAGGTGATGTGAATGGAAATGTGAACGTGCTGCGGAAAATGTTGATGGGAAGTGAGGGGTTGACCGTGAATCAAACCTGGAATAACGGCACTGTGCAGAATGTCCCAGTCAAGAGTATTGTTAATGTTCCTGTCCAGGATGGTAATAACCTGTACCTGGTGGCCTTTGTACAAGATCGTAACACAAAACGCATTCACCAATCCAGAGTAATTCAATCAGAATTCAAAGTGCCCACAACAGTTGTTGGAATTGGTGATGACCCTGTATTGGCTCAGGTTAAAGACCTGGTGGTTTTCCCGAACCCTGCCTCCAATAAAGTGAACTTTGGAATTGAATCGGGCTTTGGTAATGTGACACCGATTCAAGGTTATACCTGGAGCATCATTGACCAACGTGGAGTTGAAGTGTTACGCGGTACCTTGAACGAAGACTTATCAGAACCGCAACAGGTTGAGCTGGATCGCCTCGCTAACGGCATGTACATCGTCACGTTCAGCAAAGGAAATAGGGTAGTGGTGCAGAAGAAACTGGCGGTGATGAACAGGCACTAAGCACCAGTTACTTTCACCTGCTTGAGTTCACTAATGGCTTTCTTAATCAGGTGAATAAATTCGGTTAGGATTTGTAAACTGGACTCAACCTGATCTTCGCTCTTTTTCTGGGCAAAAGCTTTTTTGAATTCTTCTTCCAGAATGACCGCGGTGTCCTTCAACTTATGAATACCCAATAGGGTTAAGGATGGTTTAATCTGGTGAATAACCCGTGAGAGTTCTTCCCAATTGTGATTGGCGATTGCTACCTCCAGCCGTTCAATGGAAACGGGCATGGTGTCTGTAAATGTTTGAATCATCTCCTGAATAAACTCCGTGTTGTTACCAGATACATTCCTGAGGTAATCCAGATCGTACAGCGTTGATTCCGAAACCGGAGGTTTGGTAGGCGTAGCTGCACTCAGTTTTAAGTCTTCAAATAATTTATTGTATAAATCTTCAGGTGTAAAAGGTTTAGACAAGTAATCATTCATGCCGGCTTCCAGGCATCGGTCAACGTCTGCCTTGGTAGCATTTGCCGTAAGCGCAATGATCGGAACCGAGCTTACGGGTTGGCTCATCAACCTGATTACCCGCGTGGCTTCATATCCATCCATTACCGGCATTTGAATATCCATTAACACGACATCGTAGGGGCGGGATTTTAAACGCTCGATGGCTACCAAACCATTCTCTGCTACATCGGTTTCACATTGCCAGCTCCGTAAGATGCTTTGTGCATAGAGCCGGTTTATGTCATTATCTTCAACCAATAAAACACTTAAATGCTTCGACCCGGCTTCTTTTGTTTTATTGTTTTTCTGAACCGGAGAAACCAATCCAATACGCCTGGTTGTACCTGTTTGATAGGGAATGGTAATGGAAAAGACCGATCCGACATGTTCCTTACTCTTAACCGTAATTTTTCCTCGTTGCAGTTCAACTAATTGTTTGGCAATGGTCAACCCCAATCCTGTGCCGCCATATCTTCGGGTAACGCTGGCATCGGCCTGACTAAAACTTTCAAAAATGGTTTTAAGCTTTTCTTCAGGAATACCAACACCGGTGTCCGTAACCGAAATATCTATCCAACATTTTCCCTTTTGTTCCTTTTGCACGGTGGCATTTACCAAAATAGATCCGGTGTGTGTAAACTTTACGGCATTGCTGATCAGGTTAATCAGAATCTGATTCAACCGCACAGGGTCACCAACCAATATTCGATTGGCTTTTTCATCAAGCGTATAATCGAGTGCAATTTTTTTCTCAGCAGCCTGATACTTGAATGTACTGATGAGCGAAGGAAGTAAATCAGCCAGGTTAAAACCAATCGTCTCAAATTTTAACTTGCCTGATTCAATGGCAGCCAGATCGAGGATGTCGTTAATGATCACCTTCAGGTTTTCGGCCGAATGCCTGATGGCATTCAGGTATGTCTCTCGCTCCTCCTTGTTCTGATCTTTACTAAGCAAACTGGCCATACCGGCAATGCCGTTAATGGGCGTTCTGATTTCGTGGCTGATGTTAGCCAGAAATTGTTCCTTTGCTTTTTGCAACCGAACCAATTCTTCGGCATCCTTCTTTCGTTGTGTGATGTCGCGGCAGTCGAGAATGAGCCCATTCAGTTTTTCCTTATGCTTCAGGTTGATGGAGTTAAACTCCAGGAAACGGTACGACTTGTCTTTACAGAGAAACTGAAATTCTATCTTCTGGTTATAGGCTTTCTTCTGACTCGTTTTGAATTGCCTTTTAAACTCCTCAAGCTTTTCAGGTAAAATGAAATCGAAAAAGTTCTTGCCCACGAGGCTGCGTGCACGATACCCCAATGTTTCATGAACCGAGGCATTATGATATAGAATGGAGCCGTTAAAGTCGACAATGAAAATGATATCAGACCCATCTTCAACAACCGCTTCGTAAAAGCGGCCGCGCTTTATATAAGCACCCAGATTCTTCATATACCCTAAATACCTGCAGCCTCCATCTCTTTCAGGTATCGGTAAAGTGATGATTTACCAATATCCAGACGTTTAGCCACCTCCAAAACATTGTTATCATAGCGGGTGAGGTAATGCCGGATAATCCGGTACATGTATTCCTGCATAGTCATCTCCTGGCTGAGTAGATATTCTGGCCGTTTGGCACTGCCGAAGGTGATGTGCTGCGGTTGAATCAGGTTGTCCTCACACATAACTGCCGCCAGTTCGATGACTGATTTCAACTCGCGGATGTTACCTGGAAACGGGTATTCCAGCATCCGCGACTGTGCCTCTTGCGAGATGAGTATTTTGGGCAACTGATTGTCTTTCGAAAATTGGTCAAGAAAATATTTCGCTATTAGAATTACATCGTTACCGCGTTCGCGAAGGGGAGGGAGGTTAATGGGCATACCTAATAACCGGTAGTACAGGTCTTCACGAAACCGGCCGCTTTTCACTTCTTCACCCAGGTCTTTATGGGTGGCCGAAATCACGCGCACATCAAGTTTGATAACCTGGTTTCCACCGATGCGGGTGATTTCGCGCTCCTGCAAAACGCGCAATAGCTTAGCCTGCAATGAGGGGTCCATTTCTCCGATTTCATCCAGAAAAATTGTTCCGCCTTCGGCTTCTTCAAACTTCCCAATCCGCTTTGTCACGGCACCGGTAAATGCGCCTTTCTCATGCCCAAATAACTCGCTTTCAATTAATTCGCGTGGTATAGCCGCAATATTAACGGCTACAAATGGCTTATTTTTTCTTTTGCTATTGTAATGTATAGCCTTGGCCACCAGCTCTTTACCCGTTCCTGTTTCGCCTGATATGGAAACTGAAATGTTGGTGCTGACGGCCTTTTCCATTAGCTGAAATACAGACTTCAAGGCTGTACTCTTGCCGATGATGCTGTTTTCAAATTCGTACTTCTCAGTGATTTCCTTCTTGAGATGATCAATCTCTTTTATGAGAGAAGATTTGTTTCGTGCATGGTTGATGGAACTGAGCAGGCGATCTTTCGTATCCTGATCTTTCGCGATGTAATCGAACGCACCTGATTTCAGTAACTCTACGGCCGTTCCAATCTTCTCCTGTGCCGATACGATAATCACACTGATGTTGGGATCGTAGCTTCTGACCTGCTCCAACACGCTCTCACCCGATTGATCGGGCAGGGAGTAGTCGAGTGTGATCACGGATGGGTTCTTGTGCAGGTTCGACAGACACTCTTTACCGGTAGTGAAATACTCTACTTCAAAATCGGGGTTAAGCCCCAACACATATTTCAGAAATTTGGTATAGGCAGGGTCGTCTTCTACAACAAATATTTTTAAAGGGTCCTTTTCGTACATGAGCTGATTCTTGACAGGAGTAAGATACGACAGTTTTTTTAACTCATAAAAGTACCAAAACATGGTATTATTCGACACATTTGTAATACGATTTTCAACATGGTTCCTGAACTCCACTCACTTAACGCACATGAAATGGAACTGGTGTATAAAGCACCGATTCTTGTCTGCATTCTGATAGCAGGTGCCGATGGTAAGATTGACCGCAAGGAGATCCAGGAAGCTATCCGCCATGCGGAAAAAAGAAAGAACCGGTCGGTTTCATCCGTATCAGTTTTGTTTCATGAAATTGCGCAAGACTTCGAGGATAAAATGAAGATTGTGCTTCAGAACTACCCATACGAATCCACACAACGCACACCTTTATTGGTGGAAGAACTTGCTGAGTTGAATACAATTTGGCCAAAGATTGATCAGGCATTTGCAGAAGAGTTTTACAAAACCCTGCTGGGACTAGCAGAAAAAATTGCCGGATCATCGGGTGGATTGTTAGGAATCAATACAATTGCCGATGAAGAAGCCCGATACATTAAGTTAAGCATGATCAAAAATCCCGCATCAACCTGATTTAGATGCCGCAATCCTCGATCATCGGAAGTTCTGTCATTCCGTTCCGTCTCGTTTTTTTTATGTGGCTTTGCTTTTACCTGGAGCAAAACTATGCCTGGCAAATCAGCGCTTACGGTATTGAACCCCGTACCTTAAAAGGACTGATTGGAATTTTTGTAGGCCCCATGGCGCATGGTGATGTATATCACCTGATATCGAATACCATTCCGTTGCTGTTTCTGGGAGCTACATTGTTCTATTTTTATAATGCTATAGCCAAAGCGGTTTTCTTTCGTGCCTATTTCTGGACGAACACATTGGTGTGGCTTTTTGCCCGGCCGGCCAATCACATTGGTGCTAGCGGGGTGGTTTACGGATTGGCGTTCTTTCTTATTTTCTTCGGCATATTCAGGCGCGATTTTCGTTCGATTGCCATTTCGGTGATCACCTTATTTTTATATGGAAGCGTCTTCTATGGTGTGCTTCCAGGCGATCCCGGAATATCATGGGAATCGCATTTGGGAGGCGCCTTGGTTGGTATTACATCAGCCATTACTTTTGGTGCCCGGAAACGAGTTGGATAATGGAAGCCAGTGTAAAGAAGATTCTAGAAAAACTGAAGGCGAGGAAATTCGATCCGGTCTATTTCCTGCAAGGCGAGGAGAGTTATTTTATCGACTACATTTCCGATTACATTGAAACTCATGCACTCTCGGAAACTGAGAAAAGCTTTAATCAGGTAGTGGTTTATGGAAAGGATGTAGCCATGGCTACTGTGCTTACACACGCCAGACGATTTCCCATGATGGCCGAACGGCAGGTGGTGATCGTTAAGGAAGCGCAGGATATTCAGGATATTGGACGGGAGACGGGTGCGAAACTACTTTTGGATTACCTGAAACAACCCGTACCCAGCACGGTGTTGGTTTTTTGCCATAAGCATAAGCAGCTTGATAAGCGGAAGGAGTTGGGAAAGAGCATAGAAAAACTCGCCACTACCATCTCGGGTAAAAAGCTTTACGAAAACCAACTCCCTGAATTTATCAGTGAATATGCCCGTGAAAAAGAAGTGAGTATTGATGCGCAAGCAGCTTACACCCTTTGTCAGTTGGTGGGTAACGATTTGAACCGGTTAACCAATGAATTTGATAAAGTTAGCCTGTTGCTCAAGCCGGGGGAGTCCATTACGGTGGAGCGGGTGATGAGTCATGTGGGGGTGAGTAAAGAATATAACATATTCGAGTTGCAGAAATCCGTAATTCAGCGCGATGGACTAACGGCTGCCCGGATTGTGAATTATTTTGAACAGAACACCAAGCGCAACCCGGTAATACCGGTTGTGGCATTTTTATATTCTTTTTTCAGCAAGCTTCTCATTGCGGCACAAGCTTCTGATAAAAGTGAAAAAGGATTGGTTAGTAGCTTGAAAATCAGTCCCTACGCTGTACGTGATTACAGTCAGGCTTTACAGCACTATCAGCTTATGAAGATCATTGAAAACATCATGCACCTGAAAACAGCCGATCTTCAATTGAAAGGCGTTGACTCGGGTTCAGCAGATGAAGGGCAGATACTTCGTGAACTGATTTATAAACTCATGCACTGAATGTGTTCATTGAACGTGACTGCCTTGGTTCTTACACACAAATTTCTTTACCTTTGAGTCCGTGCAGATGACACGGAAATTTTTTGACCTGATTTTTTGGTCTGCCATTTGCAATATTTTTTGCTGTTCGTGGTTCTAAACAAGAAACGACTGTTTGTGGCAAGGGTACTGGGATTATTTTTATTAGCCTTCTTTTCTACCGCAACCTTTACGGGTGCACAAGATCAGCTTTCAAGAAGCAGATCAGATATCTTATATAAGAAGGGTTTGGAATTGGTGAACCATGCCAATTATGGTGCAGCGCGTGAAGTATTTACGCAATACCTTCAACAATCCACTTCAACGGATACCAGGCGGGCAGAGGCGGAATACTACCAAGCCTATTGCGCATTAAACCTTGGCCACAGCGATGCAGAAAAACTACTGGAAGAATTTGTAGACAGCCATCCGGCCAATCCAAGAAGTAAAACAGCTTACCTTGATCTGGCCAACTACTTTTATACGGAGCGAAACTATGTAAAGGCCAGCGCTACTTTTGGCAAAGTTGATTTTGTTGCGCTCACGTCCGAGCAGCGCACCGAGGCTTACTTCAAGTGGGGGTACAGCTTGTTCAATCAGCGAAAGCTGGACGATGCATTGGTTAAATTCAATCAGGTAAAAATTCAGGATAGCCCGTATGCACCCGCGGCCAATTATTATGCCGGATATATCGCCTATGGAAATGGTGACTACGGTAGCGCGTATATTGATTTGAAACGAGCAGAGGCCAATGCTGCCTATGCACCTATTGTTCCACATCTCATTGCCAATGTTTTGTACAGGCAAAAGAATTACAACGACCTGATTCAGTATGAAGCAGGCTTGCGCGATCGGGCAAGTTCCATTACCAACTATGCGGAAATTTCCATGTTGGTTGCAGACGCTTATTACTTTAAGCAAGAGTACCAGAAAGCACTTGATGCCTACGAACTTTACCTTGATAAAAACAAAAGTAAAGCCCCGGCATCGTTGCTGTATCGGGCGGGGTACGCAAATTATGCCCTTGGCGTAGATGACCGTGCTATTGAATACCTGAAAGCTTCTGCAACTTCATCGGATACGGTTGGGTATTACGCCTCGTATTACCTGGGAATTTTGCACTTGAAACAAGGCAATAAGCCTTTTGCAGCCAATGCGTTTGATCATGCGCGTAAATACCTCAATGATAAAGATCTGGTAGAAGAGAGTACATTTCACTTTGCTAAAGTTTCGTACGATTTAGGAAAACCAGATTTAGCAATTACAGAACTTGAACGTTTTTTGATTGGCTTTCCGTCCAGCACCTACACCACCGAAGTAAAAGAAATTCTGGCGCAGGCCTATGTAAACGGAAACAATTACAACAAGGCCATTGAGTATATCGAATCATTGCCACAGCGTTCGACTGCTGTAAACCAGGCGTATCAAAAAGCAACGTTCTTAAAGGGCACGGAACTCTTTAATAAAGATGACTACACGGAAGCCGCTCAGTATTTTCAAAAATCATTGAGCTACCCTGTATCCCCGCAGTATGTTGGCTTGGCAAGTTTTTGGTTGGGAGAGGCATTCTCAATCGAGCGGAAATATCAGGAGGCCATTCCTCATTATCAAAAGGTGATTGCAACCACCGGTGTTGAACCTGAGGTTTTGATTAAGACACGATATGGTATCGCTTATGCACATTTTAATCTTCAACAATACGAACAGGCGCTGTTTAACTTCAAGGATTTCACCAACCGGTCGCCAAAATCAGGAAACATGTACACAGATGGACTGGTTCGATTGGCCGATTGCTATTACGTAAGCAAAAACTACCAGGAGGCTGTCAACACGTACAACCAGGCACGCAAGCTTAATTCTCCCGATGATGATTACATCCTCTTCCAAACGGGTGTAATCAATGGCATTTTGCGTAAGTACCCGGAAGCCAGAAATCAATTTAATGTGCTGATCTCAGGCTACCCAAAATCACAATATCGCGATGAGGCCATCTTTCAACGAGCGCAATTCGAAATTGAACAAGGCAACTATGAAACGGCAGCAAATGGTTTAACGCAGCTTATTAATGAAGGAAGTGGTTCACGGTTTCTGCCGTATGCGTATATGCGAAGAGCAGCTTCGTACTTTAACCTGAAGCAATACGATAAAACAGTCAGTGATTACGCAGCAGTTATTCAAAAGTTTCCGACACATCCAGCAGCACAGCAAGTGTTGCTACCTTTGCAGGAAGCGCTTGGGTTAGCGAACAGAAGTGATGAATTCGATCAGTACCTTACCGCTTTCAAAACGGCTAATCCGGAAGGAAAGAATCTTGAGGTGGTTGAGTTTGAAGCAGCCAAGACGCAGTACTTCAATCAACAATACGCTCGCGCCATCAATGGATTTAAAAATTTTCTAGCCACGTATGCCGGCAGTGCGCGTACGCAAGAGGCAAACTATTACCTCGCTGAATCCTATTACCGCTCCGTTGACCTGGATAATGCCTTGCCCGTTTATGTTCAGCTGAGCACTGATCAGAACTTTACTTTTCTCAATCGGGTAGTTGCTCGTATTGCAGAAATCGAATTTCGAAAGGGCCGGTATGAGAATGCCATCAACAGCTATCGCAAAATGGAACGCATGGCTACCAACAAAAAGGAACAGTTTAATGCGTGGTCGGGTTTGATGGAATCGTTTTATTTATTGGCGCAATACGATTCGGTCAATACTTACGCCAACATCATCCTTGAAAAAGGAAATATCAATGCAGGCGCCCAAAACAAAGCGTCTTTGTACCTGGGCAAGTCGGCCATGGCACAAGGAAAATATGATGCTGCCAAGGATGAATTTATCAACACCCTGAACACGGCTCAGGATGAATTTGGAGCGGAAGCACGCTATCGATTGGGTGAAATTTTTTACCTGACCGGTGAGTACAAACAAAGCTACGAAACATTGGTGGGCATGGATTCAGAATTTGGTGCGTACGAAGAATGGGTTGGTCGCGCTTTCCTGTTGCTTGCCGATAACTTTATGGCGATGCAAAATCCTTTTCAGGCAAAAGCCACCTTGCAATCGTTGATTGATAAATTTCCACTTGAGCATATTAAATCAACAGCAAAAGAAAAGCTGGCAAAGATTGAAGCAGAGGAATTGAGTAATCAAAAGAAAACCGAAGCGGATACGCTTGACAATAAATGATGTATTTGAAGTCGATACAAACGCTATTTTTATCCGGATTACTTGTGATCGGGTGCATCTTATCGGTACAAGCCCAGGATGAGGGAGGAGAAATCAAACCGGTTGAGATTGAAATCGTAAAAGAACGGGAAATCACCTTACCGCAAGCCAACCGGTTGTTTGATAAAATACCACCACGACCAGCCGAGCCAATTAAGCCGGAAATATCCTACACGTTTAAAACGTTGCAGTTCAACACACCGGAAGTGGTTACTTCCATTCGTCCGTTGCGCCTGAAGCAGGAGCAAGCTGCCGATGTGAGTGCAGGCTTTGTGAGTGCAGGGTACGGTAATTATGCGTCTCCGTACCTCGAAGCATTTTTCAATACCAAGGAGGACAAGAACAAATTGCTTGGCGTTCATGCTTTTCTGAACAGTTCGGGTAAAGGACCGGTAGATGGACGCAATTCAGGAAGTGGTAATTCGGGCGTTTCATTTTTTGCAGAATCATTTGGTAAAGAGATTACCCTACAGGCAAATGCAGGTTTTGAAAATTTCACTACGCATTTCTACGGATATCCTGAAGGCATGGAAGTTTCGCGCGATACCATTCGGCAATCGTACAATGTATTTAAAGCAGGTTTTGGATTGGCGAATGCCCGGAACACAGCCTTTAGTTATGGATTAGGCGGTAATTTCAGTTACCTGAAGGATAAATTTGAAGCAGCCGAAAGTACGGTTGACCTCACATTCAAAAGCGCCTATAAGCTTAAAGACGACCACGCGATTGAATTAAGCGCAGCTTATACCTTGATCAGCAGAAAAGATGAAGGGGTGGACGCCAAAGGCAGGAACCTGTTTCAGGTTAATCCCTATTATACTTTCAAGGCATTGGATAATGTAAAGTTTCGTATCGGTGCGGTTGTTGCGCTTGAAAACGATACGCTGGATAACCGTGATCTTCATTTCTTTCCTGATGTACAGGTAACGTATCCGCTTAGTCCGTCAGTTGATTTGATTGGTTCACTTACCGGTGGGGTTGATCGTGTTTCCTTGCAAAGCCTGATGCGCCAAAATCAATGGCTGGGTCCGGCAATTCCGATCTATCACACCAATCGCTTGTTTGATTTGCAAGCGATGCTAAATGCACGCATAAGCGGTAACTTGTTTATCAATACTGGTTTCTCGTTTGCCAACCTGCGCAACCTGTATTTCTTTGTTAATGATGTTGAAGATCAGTCGAGGTTTACCACCGTGTTTGATGACGGAGCTACGAAACGGGCTAACCTGTTTGCTGCCATTAACCTGAACTACGGAAATAAGGCTCGCTTAACCATTCGTGGTGATTACTTCAGTTATGGAACAGATAATCAGCCCGAAGCGTGGCATCGGCCTGGGTATAGCTTCAGCCTGAATGGACTATACAACCTGAAAGGGAAGATCGCTTTTAGTACCGATATTATTGCGCTTGGGGGAATCAAGGCGCTTGATCAGTCGCTTCAGACCATTACCCTCGATCCGGCCTTCGATCTGAATTTCAGAACGGAGTATTTTGTCTCCGATAAGTTCTCGGTGTTTGTTGACCTGATTAACATTTCGGGCTCCAACTATCAGGTATTTTTGAACTACCCCGTAAGAGGTTTTCAGGCCATGGGCGGCATAACCTGGAGCTTTTGAGCCATGCCGTTTACGATGCCCGATATGTTTGGATGCCTCAAAAATTCACTTAATTTTGTACATACCAACTGACTAACCCTTCATGGCAAGAAGAAAAAAGCAAAGCGAAGAAGACGCTAACAACGAAAATAAGGCGAATGAATCAGATGACTCGTTTGGTCTTCCTGAGATTGAATACGAGCCCATTCGCAAAGATGAAGAAGTAGAGAATTCGTCCTCCGAATCGCAGGAGACCCCTGAACCTGAACCACAGGAGGAACAGGTTTACTCTAATTATGAATCATCGCAGCAAGAAGAACAGCCCGCTGAAGAGTCTACATATCGTTATTCGGCTTACCAGGAAGAGTCTTCCATTTGGCCGAAGGTTTTGGGCATTTTGCTCGTCATTGTGTTGGCGCTGGGAGCAACTTGGTACTTTGTAATTTATCAACCGAAGGAAAAGGAACGAATAGCAAAAGAGGAAGCGGCAGCAGAGGCACTTCGTCAAAAAGCTTTGTTGGAGAAGCAAGAACAAGACAGGCTGGCAGAGGCAGTACGTCAGGCGGAACAACGTAGGTTAGATTCGTTAGCGGCTATTCCAAAAGAAGGAACCATAGAAACACTAAGTGACCGCACCGGTCGTTATTATGTGGTAGTAGCCAGTGCGCTCGATCAGGACTTGCTTATGGATTATGCCAAAGAATTGAGTGATAAAGGTGTGAGCTCAAAGATAATTCCTCCTTTCGGCAGGCATAAAGTTTCACGCATCAGCATTGCTGAAGGCGATTCGTTTGATGCCGCACAAACCATTGCCAACGGCCTGAAGGCTGAGTATGGCGATGCGGTTTGGGTATTGAAGTACTGATTACGCAAGCCGGCTGGGCTGCTATTTTTTAATTGAACAATTTATTTTTTGATTCATGATCTTACTTCAAATCATGACTGATGTGGCAACCGAAGAAACGGCCAATCAGTCACTATCCATTATTGATTTAGCGCTGGAGGGCGGCTTCATGATGATTCCCATCGTGTTGCTTTCGTTCATTGCCATTTACATTTTCTTCGAACGCTTTCTCACCATCAACAAAGCGAATCAGGATCCTGATCCGTTTATGCATAAGGTGAAAGAGCTTGTGCTTAAAGGCGACATCAGCGGTGCCAAACTCTTGTGTTCGCAAACCGATTCACCCATTGCCCGCATGATTGAAAAGGGGATATCACGGATCGGTAGTCCGTTGAAGAACATTGAAGCATCTATTGAAAATGTGGGTAAACTTGAAATCTTCAGGCTTGAAAAAAACCTTTCTACGCTGGCCACCATTTCCGGAGCAGCTCCCATGATGGGCTTTCTCGGTACGGTTATTGGTATGGTTCAGGCATTCATTTCTATTTCACAGCAGGAGGGATCGGTTAGTCCCAAACTCTTGTCGGATGGAATTTACACCGCCATGGTTACCACGGTAGCCGGTTTGATTGTAGGCATTATTGCATACCTGGCGTACAACTACCTGGTATCAAGAGTGCAGAAGGTGATTCATAAAATGGAATATACATCCATTGATTTTGTTGACCTGTTACAGGAACCACGATGAAACTGAGTTCGAAAAATAAGGTTGAGCCCATGTTCAGCATGTCATCCATGACTGACCTGATCTTTTTGTTGCTCGTGTTTTTCATGCTTACTTCATCGTTTGTAACGCCTTCAGGTTTACCGGTCAATCTGCCCACCACAAAAACCAGCACCATCGAAATGCAAAAAGTTTCGGTAACGGTGACCAAAGACCTGCAGTATTTCGTTAATGAAAAGAAGGTGTCGAAGAGTTTGCTGGAAGGAGAATTAAAAAGCAAGCTGACCACCAAAGGGGGGTCGGTGGTGTTGCACATCGATAAGGATGTGCCATGGGGAGAAGCGATGTATGTAACAGGCATTGCCACATCATTGGAAGCGAAAGTTATTGCGGCTACCAAGCCGAAATAGATATGATCGAAAATCCACAGGAAAAGAAAAACAAGCAGATTGCACTGGTCACGACCGTGGGCGTGCATGTACTGTTATTCCTGTTGTTTTTGTTTGTGATTGCCTGGCGCGCGCCTGATCCGCCACTTCCGGAATACGGCATTGAATTAAACTTTGGTGTGGATGATGTAGGGACTGGTTCAACACAACCCGATGAGCCGGCCGGCTCGCAACAGCCTTCGGAGGATGAGGTGGAAGAGAGCAATACCGACCAGCAAGAAGCTGAGGAGCAAATTCAGGAAGAGGCTACCCAGGAAGAGTCAACACCGGTTCAGGAACAAGCTGTGACGCCTCAGGAGAGTACAGTTGCTGTAAAGGAAGAGAAAAAGACAGAGACAAAGCCCGTTGAAAAGCCAAAGGAGCAAGAGAAGAAAGAGGTAGTCAAGACAGAAACCAAGCCCGTTGAAACGACACAAAAAACGCAAACACAAACCACAGCCGAGAAAACCACAACCGACAACAAGGAAGGCAAACCTGTAAGCCACGGTGACGATGTCAACAAGACTGGCGATAAAGGTGACCCAAAAGGTGAGTTGGATAACAAGGCGTTGTATGGCAAGCAGGGTGGTGGTAACAATGGAGCCGGATTAGATCTGGCTGGCTGGAATTGGGATTATATCCCCAATCCAAATGTTCCGAACAATGAGACCGGTAGGGTAGTTTTTGAAATCAAGGTTGATGACTCCGGAGAAATTATTTCGATTCGTACCATTGAACGAAGTGTAAGTCTGGAGGCTGAGAACATTTGTCGGAAAGAAGTGGAGAAGCTTACCTTTTCCAAGACGGGTACCAATGTTCCCGCAATTTCTACCGGACGGATTACCTTTGTGATCCGCTCCAAGTAAATTCCACAGTAAATAAGTTTGGATTTTGGTCGCCACAAGAGGACATTTGCGCCCGCATGTTCAGCTCTTACGAACAAACGATCGAATACCTCTACGCCAACTTACCCATGTTTCAGCGGGTGGGTGCGGTGGCTTTCAAGAAGGATTTAACCAACACCTTGGCGCTGTGTGAAGCGCTGGGCAATCCACAACAGAAATTTAAATCCATTCATGTTGGGGGCACCAACGGAAAGGGGAGCACGGCACACATGCTGGCTTCAGTACTTCAATCTGCCGGATACAAGACCGGTTTGTATACATCGCCTCATTTAAAATCGTTTACCGAACGCATTCGCATCAATGGCCAGGAAGTATCGCAGGCATTTGTTGTTGATTTTGTGAATCGGATACGGCCACACATCGACCGAATTAAACCTTCTTTCTTCGAGATTACGGTGGCCATGGCATTCGATTACTTTGCGAAACAACAGGTTGACATAGCCGTGATTGAAGTTGGCTTGGGTGGAAGGCTGGATTCAACCAATGTGATAACCCCTGAAGTTTCAGTCATTACCAACATTGGTTTCGATCACATGGATATGTTGGGCGATACGCTCCCTAAAATTGCATTTGAGAAAGCAGGTATTATCAAGCAACGTATTCCCGTTGTGATTAGTGAACTGCAGGAAGAAGTAGCACAAGTTTTTGAAGAGAAAGCTAAACTTGAGCAAGCGCCAATATTTTTTGCAGATAGGCCTGTTACAATCAGGCAGCATGGAAATTCGGTTAAAGTGAATGCTGTCTTTCAGGATCAGCCCATTGAGTTTGAGTTTCCTTTGTTGGGCAGCTATCAGCAAAAAAATATTGCCGGAGTGCTGACCGCATTGGAATGCCTGACTGATCGTGGGTTTTCAATTTCAAAGGAGCAAGTCTGTGATGGGATGCAACAGGTTATCAGCCAAACCGGATTGAAAGGACGCTGGCAGATTCTTCAAGGAAATCCGTTAGTCATTTGCGATACGGGGCACAACGTGGATGGTATCCGGTTGATCGTAAAACAGTTGGCTACTTATTCGTATAAAAATCTGTTTATGATTATCGGCATGGTGAAAGATAAGGATCATGGTGCTGTGTTTAACCTGTTGCCGAAGGAAGCACACTATATTTTTTGTCAGGCGAATATTCCCCGTGCGATGGATGCAAAGGAACTAACCAAGGAAGCAAAAGCATTTGGGTTGACAGGTGACGTTGTACCGAATGTAAATGATGCGTTGAATATGGCGCTGCGAAAAGCTAACCCTGACGATTTAATTTTTGTGGGAGGAAGTACTTTTGTAGTAGCTGAGTTGAACAATCTTTAAAATAAGTACGATCTATTCATGAAAAGAAAGCAGGAACGTTTCAAAATCATAGAAGAGCGGAGCAATGTAATTGAACGTTCAAAATCAAATTACACAACCATTAAAGGAAATTGGAGTCGTGAGCATTTTGGAAATGATAACCCCATCACCATTGAATTGGCGTGTGGCAGGGGAGAGTACACCGTTGGATTAGCATCGCTGTTCCCGGAAAGGAATTATATCGGGGTTGATATCAAGGGCGAACGCATCTGGAAAGGAAGCACCTGGGCCGTAGAGCAAGGGCTTACCAACGTAGCCTTTCTTCGCACGCAAATCCTATTGATTGAAAACTTTTTCGGAGAACAGGAAGTAGATGAAATCTGGATTACGTTTCCTGATCCTCGTCCGCGTAAGCGTGACATCAAGCGCAGACTTACCAGTCCGCGTTTTTTAGAGATGTACAAAAAACTACTTGCGCCCAGAGGTTTCGTTAGGCTCAAGACCGATAACACGTTGCTCTTCAATTACACCCTTGAAGTGCTTGAGCAGCGTACCGACATAACCGATTTTGAATTTACGCATGACGTATATGCCTCACCGCTCAGGCCAGAGTGTTTCGATATTAAAACACGCTATGAAGAAGCGTTTGCTTCCAAGGGAGAGACCATTAAATATTTGCGTTTCAGGTTCAAAAACTGACCCCTTTGCTTCATAACAATTCCATAATAACCCCATGAAGCGGGGGTAATAGCACAAGCATACTTTTGCATCAGTAGAACATCTTCACAGGTTTAGGTTACCTGGAGGCCTTTGGGTCTCCGGGTTTCTTAGTATACGATGTAAATGAGTAAACGTAAGAAGCGCGAGCTTGAAATTGTAGTCCTCTCCGATATACACTTAGGCACCTACGGCTGCCACGCAGAAGAGCTTCTGCGTTACCTGAAAACCATCAAGCCCAAAAAATTAATCCTGAATGGCGACATCATCGACATGTGGCAATTCAGTAAGCGCTATTGGCCCAAGTCGCACATGCAGGTTGTCAAACACATCACCGGCCTGCTAACCAAAGGAACCAAAGTTATTTACCTTACGGGCAATCACGATGAGATGCTCCGCAAGTTTGCCGGGTTTAAGCTTGGGTCATTTCAGATTGAAAATAAGCTTGTGCTCAAGTTGAATGGAAAACGTGCGTGGATTTTTCATGGCGATGTGTTTGACGTAACCATGCAATATTCCAAGTGGCTGGCAAAACTTGGTGCGGTAGGGTATGACACACTTATTCTCATCAACACATTTGTGAATTGGTGCCTGAAGCGCTTTGGTCGTGAAAAGATTTCCCTTTCGAAGCGGGTAAAGGACAGTGTGAAAACCGCTGTAAAATTCATTACCGATTTCGATAAAACGGCTGCTGATATTGCCATTTCAAACCAATATGACTATGTAGTCTGCGGGCACATCCACCATCCCGAAATTAAGTCTATTGAAACCGACAAGGGTTCCGTTACTTACCTGAATTCCGGTGATTGGGTGGAGAATCTTTCTGCCTTGGAATATGACGGCAACCGCTGGTCAGTTTACCGGTATAAAGACGATCCGTATGCTTCATCCATGAAATTACCCAAACGGTTGCGCCACGGACTTGATACCGATGAAATTTTCAGGGATCTTGTCAATGAATTTTTAATGGTCAAGAAATGAAATTGCTTTATGCCATTCAAGGTACGGGTAACGGACACGTGGCCCGGGCAATTGACGTTGTCCCCATCCTGCGCGAGTATGGTGACCTGGACATATTTCTCAGTGGGGCACAGGCCGACATTAAATTGCCTTTTTCAGTGAAGTACAAATCCAAAGGACTCAGTTTCTTTTTTGGAAAATCGGGGGGGATAGATTTTTATAAAACATTCAAGCAGAACAGTTCAAAGGAAGTAATGAGGGAGATTAAAAAATTTCCCGTAGAGAAATACGATTTGATCATTAACGACTTTGAACCTATTTCGGCATGGGCATGCAGGCGAAAAAAGATTCCCTGCATAGCGTTGAGTCATCAGTCAGCAATTCTATCTAAGAAAGTGCCGCATCCCAGACATTTTGATCCGGTAGGTGAATGGATTTTGAATAATTATGCACCGGTAGATGCTGCTGTGGGATTTCACTTTGCCCGTTACGATACAAATATCTATACACCCGTGATTCGTAAAGCCATTCGGGAGGCTAAGGTTACCAAAGGTGAACATTATACGGTGTACTTACCTGCCTATGATGATCGCAAACTCGTTCCATTACTGGCGCGAATTTCTAATGTGCGATGGCACATTTTTTCAAAGCATGCAAAAAAGCCATATCACATTGGCAGGCTCTCCGTTTACCCGATCAACAATGAAGAGTTTGTAGCCAGCGTGGTCTCATCCAAAGGCGTGCTATCGGGAGCAGGCTTTGAAACGCCCGCTGAAGTTTTGTTTTTGGGGAAAAAGTTGTTGGTGGTACCCATGAAAAAGCAATACGAGCAACATTACAATGCGGCAGCTTTGCGCGATTTGGGTGTGCCGGTAATCAAAAATGTAAAACGGAAGCGCTTGCCCAAAATTCAGGAGTGGATAGAAACCAAGCAAAAAATTGAAATTGATTATCCGGATATCACTCGTGAAGCCATTGAACATGCATTGAGGTTGGGTAGGTTTTCCATTTAAATGCTGACACTTAGGATTCTTCCAAGAACTCCAATACCTGAGCCAACTCATCATAGTTTTTATAGCCTGGTCTGTCTTCTACTGAGCCTTTAAGTGCAATGCTAACATGAGGTATTTCAACCAGTTGTTGGATGTTCTCACCCGGATTGTCAACCAGTACCTGAAATTCGGCTGCAAGATCACGAAGTTCTCGATCTGTTACAGGCTCAGGAACCAGCAGGAACGCTATATCGGATTTATAGTGGTCAATTATCTGTTTGTGTCTACCAAGACCTTCGATAGAAGTAGCTACAATCAATTTAATTCCTGATGGATTTAATACCATCAAATCTTCAACCGAAAGCTCAACCAAGTCTGGCTGGTACTGGTTGATGATGTCGTTCAAGTCATCCGCACCATAAGCTTCAGCGACCACTTGTGGTCCGGCAAACCAACCGCGCATTTCCTGAAATTGTTTAGGCTCAACATATCCATCCCTTCCGGGTACCACGGTAAACCCCAACAAATCCACACCCATGCCTGCGCTGTAACGTGCATCACTCAGGTTTGAAATGTTTCCCACTTTAACGGTTACTTTTAAGGCCATTTTAAAATCGATAACTTTGTAAAACTGAGAGTCATTTTATCAGGCCGATTTACTTAAAATGAAGGATAGTTGAAAAGAATTGCATCATATTTATTGGTTCTGATGTGCTGTTTGTGGGGTTGTTCCTCTGATGAAGTCCGGCTGAATGACGCAGCTTTCTTTCCGCTACAGGTTGGGTTTTATCAGGTTTATGATGTAGACGAAATTAACTACACTGCTTTTAACCCACCCGAGTCCTTGGCCTATCAACTTCGTGTGGAAGTGACAGATGTCTTTGAAAATCAGGAGGGAGGATTAACCTATGTGTTGTACCGAAGTACACGCCAGGCAGATAATGAGGCTTGGGAATATCGGGAGACCTGGTCCGTCCGTTTAACCAATCAATATGCATTGGTGGCTGAAGGAAACACCACCTATGCCAAACTTGTTTTTCCATTGCGCATAAATGCGTCATGGAATGGCAATCTGTTTAACGATGAAGGAGAGGATTTATACACCCTCGAGCAATACGGTGGTAACTTTGATGCCGGTAACGGTGTTATCTTTTCAGATGTATTGGTGGTTAACCAAAATCGTGAGAGTAATTTAGTGTTTAAAGATGACCGGCTAGAAGTATATAGCCTGGATAAAGGATTGGTGTTTAGTGAATATCAGGTGTGGGAGTATAATTGTTCAGGAGGCACATGTACTAACCAGATCAATAACGGTACTTACAGGAAGATGGTGTTGACGGATTATGGGGTGGAATAAATTTCTTTTTTTACTAGTGATTGGTGCGTGTGTGCTTGGTGCACAGGCGCAGGAAAATCAATACGTTGTTTTTTTTGCAGATAAAACGGGTACACCTTATTCCATAAATTCTCCGGAAACGTTCTTAACACAACGAGCACTTGATCGAAGAGCACGTCATAACATTTCAATATCAGAAAGCGACTTACCCGTTAATCCAGTTTATGTTCAAGGCCTTCGCGATGCAGGTGCGGAGGTGATCTACACGACCAAATGGATGAACGGTGCATTGGTTTCTTGCGATGATGCGATACTTTCTGCACTCGAGGATTTACCCTATGTATCATCTGTCGAATTTGTTTCACCGGGAAATCACCCTGCTTCTGGTAATCGAAGAAAATTCAAAAACGAAGTAACCGAGGCCGCTGCGGAAGCAACCGATATGCAACTTTCAATGATCGGACTTGATGCCATGCACCTGGATGGAAAGCAAGGAGATGGAATTGTTATTGCCGTTTTCGATGGCGGGTTTTCAGGCGTAGATATGACTACACCCTTTCAGCATTTGTTCACCAACAACCAAATTGATCAAAGTAATTCTTTTGATTTTATATCCGGAACTTCAAATGTCTTTCAATACGATGACCATGGAACCCGTGTGTTGTCCATCATGAGTGCAAACGTTGAGGGATCATTTACCGGTGGCGTTACGGAGGCTTCATACCAGCTTTATGTAACAGAAGATGTTCCAACAGAATACCGCATTGAAGAGTACAACTGGTTGTTTGCAGCTGAACGTGCCGACAGTTCAGGAGCGGATATCATTCATTCATCATTGGGGTACAGTACGTTTGATATCGCATCCATGGATTATACAACCGATCAATTGGATGGTGAAACAACCGTAGTAACCCGCGCAGCACAACTGGCATTTAGCAAGGGAATGATGGTGGTCACCAGTGCCGGAAATGAAGGGAACGATGCCTCGTGGCGCATCATTACCGGCCCGGCTGATGGCAAGGATGTATTGGCCATTGGCAATATCAACAGTTTCGGTGTGCGTTCATCATCTAGTTCCATGGGGCCTAGTGCCGATGGAAGAATTAAACCAGATCTGGTTGCTTTGGGTTCAGGTGTTTCAGTAGTTCGTGCCAGTGGATCGGTATTCACCGGATCCGGCACTTCTTTTTCGGCACCGCTTGTAACTTCATTGGTCGCGGGAATATGGCAGGCTTATCCGGAGTTGAAAAATACCAACTTGCTTGAAGCCCTTCGTAAGACAGCTTCCCAGGCAAACAACCCGGATAATTTGCTGGGTTACGGCATACCAAATTACCTCGCGGTAATACATTACCTGGAACAGTCCAGTCAAACCGAGCCGGTAATTGTTTTTCCAAATCCAGTTACAGACATGCTGACTATACGTCCAGCCTCACCCGAAAAAGGGAACATAAAGCTGGCCTTGGTCTCAAGTCAGGGTCAGTTGGTCACAGAACGAGAAGTTTCCTTTTCATGGTTGAATAATCAATACACTGCGGATCTATCGGGTTTAGCTTCCGGTATTTATATTTTGCGACTAACCACAGTTGATCGGATTTTAACCTTCCGAATCGTAAAGATGAACTGAATCAGAGCCTTATATTTGGGAAATTTTTCACATGGCTCAACCGATAATTGCCCCCTCCATTCTTGCTGCTGATTTTGCCAATCTTGAACGGGAAGTTCACATGGTCAATGAAAGCGATGCCGACTGGATTCATATCGACATTATGGATGGCGTTTTTGTACCCAACCTTTCGTTTGGATTGCCCGTGACATCGGCAATAAAAAAGCACGCAAAAAAGCCATTGGATGTACACCTGATGATTGTTCATCCGGAGCGGTACCTGAATGCGTTCAAGGAAGCAGGGGCATCGACCATAACGGTTCATTATGAAGCCTGTGAGCATTTGCATCGTACCGTACAAGAGATTAAAGCACTGGGATGCCAGGCTGGTGTGGCCATCAATCCACATACATCTGTAAATTTATTAGAGGACATCATTGCCGATATTGACCTGGTATGTGTGATGGCTGTGAACCCCGGGTTTGGTGGACAGAAATTCATTGAGAGGACGTATGAAAAGACCCGTACGCTGAAAGCTTTAATTGATTCCCGAAACTCATCAGCAAAGATTGAAATTGATGGCGGGGTAAACCTTACTAACGCGCCTGCGTTACGGCAAGCGGGAGCGGACGTGTTGGTGGCTGGCAATTTTGTTTTCAGTGCAGCCAATCCTAAGGCAGTGATTGCGCAACTGAAGCAAATTGGGTGACAAATCAGCATTTCCGGCAAGGTTTTTGATTTTTTAATGCAAACATTCTCGTATGAATAAGTTCATTATACTTTTCGCTGTTTTCGCTCTGTTTTCTTGTTCCCGTTCTGTTACCCGGATTGATCCTTCAACGGAGATTGACCTGAGTGGGCGCTGGAACGATACGGATTCACGTAAAGTTGCCGACCAGATGATTCATGATCTATTTAAATCGGATCAGTTTCAGAAATACGCGGAGTCTCTTGGAAGAAAGCCAGTGTTGGTCATCAGCTCAATCAAGAATAAAACAAGCGAACACATTGATGCCGCTAACTACATCCGCAAATTTGAAATGGTAATCCATAATTCAGGCATAGCCGAATTGGTGGAGTCGGAAGAATTTCGGGATAAGGTACGGCAGGAGCGGGCCGAGCAACAGGATTTTGCTGATCCGGCAACTGCTGCACGGTGGGGCAAGGAAGTTGGGGCTGACTTGATCTTATTTGGCGAAATGACTTCCGAAACCGATGTGTATCAGAAGAAGCGCGTGGTCAACTACATCACTACACTTTTCCTCACCGATGTGGAAAGTAACAAGCGCATCTGGTACGGACAAAACGAAATCAAAAAGCTGGTAAAGAACTAATCCATCAGTCATGCTGAAAACCCTTTCCGTCATCAGTTTACTGATGCTGTTTTCAGCATGTGCATCCTTTTATGAAGGTACGTACGAATACAACCGCCAGTTTGAAGAAGGTAACCTAGAACAGGCTTTAAAAACCCTTCGGTCGAGCAGCCTGTACAAACGCAAGCATGCCGAGTTTTTGTCTTATGTGAACAATGGACTGCTCCTTTCCGTGATGGGGCAATATGAAGAGAGCAATGCTTATTTTGAGAAAGCCTTTGTGTTTGGCGAGGATTACCGGATCAATTATGCCCGTGAAGCTGCATCGTACTTAACCAATCCAACCGTAACCATCTATCGGGGTGAAGATCATGAGCACCTCATGCTGTTGTATTACAAGGCATTGAATTTTTTGAAGATGGAAAAATATGAAGAAGCCCTGGTTGAGTGCAGGCGCCTGAATATCCGGCTTCAACAATTGGCGGATCGGTATACATCGGAAGAAAAATACAGGCGTGATGCTTTTGTGCACAATCTGATGGGCATCATTTACCAGGCTAATGGTGATTGGAACAATGCCTTTATTGCCTATCGCAATGCACTGGAAATTTACCAGGATGATTATTCAAAGATGTTTGGCATTCTTCCACCTGATCAGCTTAAGCGTGATTTGCTGGAGGCCGCTTATCGCACCGGCTTTACGGATGAATATGAATTGTTCAAAAATCAGTTTGGCTGGCCGGATTATAAAGTCAATAATCGTGATGCCGATTTGGTTTTTTTCTGGCACAACGGATTAGGACCGGTAAAGGATGAATGGAGCGTGAACTTCATGATCAACCGGTCGGGCGATCAGTTTGTATTTTTTAACGAACAGCTTGGATTGAGTTATACCTTTCCGGTAACTGATGAAGACGATCGCAATTCACTCAGTAGTATCGAATTCTTTCGCGTGGCATTTCCACGGTATGTGGAGCGACCACCCTTATACACAGGTGCTTCGATTAATCATAATGACACCACCTATTCCCTTCAGCTTGCAGAAGACATTAACCGCATAGCGTTTAAGTCGCTTCAGGAACGGATGTGGCTTGAATTCAGTAAGGCCCTTATTCGGGTGGCCTTGAAAAAAGCAGCGGAACACAGCGCACGCAAAGAAGATGAGAGTCTTGGTGCCTTAATTGGTATGGTAAACGCCATGACGGAAAAGGCCGATACCCGAAACTGGCAAACCTTACCGCATAGCATTTTATACTCCCGCATTCCGATGAGTGAAGGACCCAATAAGACGGTGTTCGAATTACAGTTACCCGGAGGGGGAGTGGAGCAACAAACCTTTACCTATCGGGCCACCAAGGGGCAAACACTTTTTCATACCTTCACTTCGTTAGAATCAAGACCAGTCAGGAGGTATTAGCATGTGGCAAATTGGCTGAATTTACCTACTTTTGACGTTTATCTTCAGCGTATGAGCGAGGTGTAAAATTCTCACTATCAAATTTTTATCCGCCTGAACCAAAAACTCATCATATCCCTTCTCATTGTTGTCCTGGGTGCGCCCTTAACAGGCGTTGCACAGGAGGAGAAGGACGTCAGCATTCCCCTTGATCATTTTTATGTCGACAGGCAGGGTATCGGGTTATTCCGAAAGCTGTTGAGCAAGGTGCATTTCGGTTTAAGCACGGGTTACGGTTCAACAACGTTCAGGCATGAGCTTGAGGATTTGGGCATTTACCAACCCGCCACAGGAAACCCGTATCTGTTTAATCCGACCACACCGGCCAATGGATTATTCAACTGGTTTAACGAAGCAGTTGATACAACGCTTACCGTCAACCCTGGCGAGTTTTTGGTGAGCCCGGATACGGCTTCAATAGGGTTCAGGAGTAAATCGTTTAATATTCCGTTGCGGTTAACCGCGCATGTTGAAATCAAACAACGATACCGCATTGGTGCTGGGTACTCATTTGAGTTTACCAAAGTCAATAACTTTGAACCCTTATCGTTTGGCGATGATATAAATTCCTATCAGCCTGAAGTTTCCTCTTTCTTTCTTAAAAAATACTTTGTCTTGCTCGGTGCATCCGTTTATCGCTATGATAAATACCTGCTTACTGTTGATGCCCAGATAGGCGGGTACAGCCTGGGTAAAAAATTTGATAAGGCTGTAATTGATAAGGGTATATTTTTCAACCTGGGTGGCATGGTTGAACGAGAGATGTCAGAATACTTTCGATTGTTCATTCGTCCTTCAATCGAATTCAAAGGATATGATTTGAATATTGCTGAAACCGGAACAAGCATCAGGCATCGCATGAATGCTTTTTACATCAATGTTGGGGCGTCTTACCGGATACCCGAATTAAGGCGTTGTTACGACAAGTTATGCAGGGCGCAAATCAACCACGCACACGGCAACCGCGAGTACCGGAGCCGGGTACATCCCATCTGGAAAAAGCAGAACCCTCACCACGGAGAAAACTACCCGAACCTGATCAAATACAAGGGTAAAAATAAGCGCAAACTTAACCCGTATTAAGAGGCTTGAACTACCTGAAAATCAGGCCTGAAAATCCCAATAAAAGCAGTCAGAAACGCCCATTTTTTGTATCAAATTATTATCTTGCACCGCTTGAAAATTGCCCTTAAAAGGGGCAGCAAAAGTGAAGGTAAACTGACTAAAATCCGATAGAAAACCGTGGCTGAAGAAACCGGTAATTTGCCCGAGCGGCAAAACATAATCCCGATCAATATTGAAGATGAAATGCGCGGTGCCTACATCGATTATTCGATGTCGGTTATTGTTTCACGCGCACTGCCCGATGTTCGCGATGGCTTAAAGCCGGTACACCGCAGGGTGTTATACGGCATGCTTGAGCTGGGTGTTAACTACAACAAATCCTATAAGAAGTCGGCTCGTATTGTGGGGGAAGTGCTTGGTAAGTACCACCCGCATGGGGATGCTTCGGTTTACGAAACTATGGTGCGCATGGCCCAGGATTGGTCGATGCGCTACCCGTTGGTTGACGGACAGGGTAACTTTGGTTCCATTGATGGCGATGCTGCTGCGGCCATGCGATATACCGAAGCCCGCTTGCGCAGAATTGCAGAAGAATTGCTGGCTGACATCAACAAAGACACCGTTGATTTCCAACCCAACTTTGACGACTCTTTAACGGAACCTACCGTACTTCCGGGCAAATTGCCCAACCTGTTGGTGAATGGCGCCTCGGGCATTGCGGTTGGTATGGCCACCAACATGGCTCCGCATAACTTACGCGAGGTAGTGGATGGTATTGTTGCCTATATCGACAATAACGACATCACCATTGAAGACCTGATGAAGTTTGTCACCGCGCCTGACTTCCCGACCGGTGGTATCATTTATGGCATTTCAGGGGTTCGGGAAGCGTACAGAACAGGTCGGGGCAGGGTTGTGGTTCGTTCCAAAGCCGAGATTGTAACCCAGGCCAATGGCCGGGAGCAAATCGTGGTAACCGAAATTCCTTATCAGGTTAACAAAGCCCTGATGATTGAGAAAACGGCTGCCTTGATTAATGAAAAGAAGATAGAAGGCATTTCCGATATCCGCGATGAGTCGGATAGAGATGGATACCGCATTGTATACGACCTGAAGCGTGATGCAATAGGTAACATCGTGCTGAATAACTTATACAAATACACCCAGTTACAGTCGAACTTCGGAATTAACAATGTAGCTCTTGTAAAAGGCAGGCCACAGACGCTTAACCTGAAGGACCTGATCAAGAACTTTGTGGAACACCGCCACGAAGTGGTGACCAGGCGCACGCTTTACGAACTGAACGAAGCTGAAAAGCGCGCACACATTCTGGAAGGTTACCTGATTGCGCTGGATAACCTGGATGAAGTCATTGCCTTAATCAGAGCATCGAAAGATCCGGAAACGGCAAAGACAGAATTGATTAGTCGCTTTGGGTTGTCGGAAATTCAGGCAAAGGCCATTTTGGAAATGCGTCTGCAACGCCTAACAGGCCTGGAGCGCGACAAGATTCAACAGGAGTACAAAGAAGTAATGGAGCTGATTGGTCGCTTGAAAGATATTCTGGCAAGTGAGCCCTTGCGCATGCAGATCATTAAAGATGAACTGGCCGAATTACGCGACCGGTATGGAGACGATCGCAGAACCGAGGTTGTACCTACGGAGGAAGACGACATTCTGCCAGAGGATATGATCCCGAACGAGGAAATGGTGATCACCATCTCCAACCAGGGATACATTAAGCGTACATCCCTTTCAGAGTACAGAACACAGGGCAGAGGCGGAGTTGGATCACGAGGTGTAGCTACAAAAGAAGATGATTTTACCGAGCACCTGTTTATCGCTCATGCGCATAATTTCCTGCTGATTTTTACGGAGAGCGGTAAAGTGTATTGGAAAAAGGCATATGAAATTCCGGAAGGAAATAAAACTTCTAAGGGGAGGGCCATCCAAAACCTGATCAACATTGAGCCCGGGGATACGGTCAAGGCCGTAATCAATATCCGAACACTGGAGGATGAAGAATACCTGAACAATAATTTTGTAATTCTCTGTACGGAGAAAGGCACCATCAAGAAAACTTCACTTGAAGCTTATTCACGACCGCGGCAGGGAGGCATTAATGCCATTACCATTCACGATGGCGACCGGTTATTAACCGCCTCGCTGACCAATGGTAAAAACCATATCATTATAGCTAAGTCGGAGGGTAAGGCTGTGCATTTCAGCGAAGAAGATGTGAGGCCAATGGGCCGTACTGCAGCAGGGGTACGAGCCGTTACACTCGATTCTTCTACCGATAAAGTAATAGGCATGGTGTGCATTACCCGGGAAGATGCAAATTTGCTGGTCGTTTCCGAGAAGGGATACGGCAAGCGTTCGTCTATTGATGATTACCGGGTGACTAAACGCGGTGGAAAAGGGGTTAAAACCATAAATATCACCGAAAAAACTGGCAAGCTTGTTGCGATTAAGGAAGTTACCGATGATGATGAATTGATGATTATTAACCGTTCAGGTATTACCATTCGCATAAAAGTTTCCGAACTTCGTGTGATGGGTAGGGCAACCCAAGGTGTGCGTTTAATCCGGCTGAACGAAGATGACCGCATTTCATCCATAGAAAAAATTCAACGGATGCAGGATGAAGCACCCGAAGAAAGCAAAAGTTAAAACTGATTATAACCTAAATTAAAATGAAACGAGTAGTATGTTTTTTGTTGGTTGCTTTGCCATTGGCAGTATTTGCCCAAAAAGCGCCTAAGCCAAATTTGAATAAAGCTTTAAACTCCTGGAAGCAAGGGAAGTTGGATGAAGCCAAACAGATGATTGACGTATGTGTTACCGATCCAAAGCTTTCATTGGATCCGAAAACATTCTTCTATCAGGGACTTATTTATGCTTCTATCGACACCACGACCAATGAGACGTATAAAGGATTAGCCAACAATAGCTTTGAAGTAGCCTCACAAGCTTTAGCAAAAGCAGCAGAGATGAACAAAGACGCAAAGAATGAATTATTCTACCAGGGAAATGATTTTTTACCGGTAACCTTATCCCAAAGTGTAGAATTCCTTGGAAACTACTACCTGAATAAGGGAGCAGTTGCTTACCAGGAAGATGACTATGAGACTGCCTTGAAAGAATTTGACAAGACCAAGGTTTTAAATCCAAAAGATACAACAGTACACTTCTATTCGGGCTTCGTAGCGCAAGCGAATGAAAACTACGATCGCGCGTTGGAAGATTTGAGAAAATACATTGAGTTGGGAGGTACCTCGACTGATGCGTATACGGTGATCATCCAAACCTGGGCAGGCCCTAAAGGCGACAAGAAAAAGGCACTTGAAATTACACGCGAAGCTAAGGCTAAATATCCTGACAATAAGGATTATCCATTGCTTGAAATCGGTTACCTGATTGACCTGGAGATGACGGAAGACGCCAAGGGTGGACTTGAAAAAGCGGTTGCAGCAGATCCTTCCAATAAAACACTGTTGTTTTATCTCGGTTATGTGAATTCCAAACTGGATAATTTCGAAGAAGCCAAGAAAAACTTTGAGGCTGCTTTAAAAATTGATCCGAAATATTTTGATGCGCAATATTACCTGGCACAACTTTACTTCATTGAAGCAGATAAAATCAAAGCTGAAATGAATAACCTCGGTATTTCTGCAGCTGACAAAAAGCGTAAGATTGAATTGGATAATGAGTTGGTTAAACGTTACAAAACAGCAGCACCTTATTGGGAAAAGGCTGAGCAACTGAATCCTTCTGATACAGATGTATTGGATAAATTAAGCATGATCTATTATTACCTGGGTGAAGATGCAAAAGCGGCACGCGTTGAAAAGCGCCTGAAAGAATTGGGTGTAGACAATTAATCTACATCTTCCCATACAGAAAGAAAGCCGGAGTGAAATTTTTCATTCCGGCTTTTTCTTTTGAATTTAGTCCAAACAGAAAGCCAGATGCGCCAATTCCTTAGTTTTCTTTATCTTCTCTTCATGCTGGCACAATCTGGGTTTAGTCAGGAATTGCTACAAGGCGTCAGCTTTTCATCCCTCACCATTACCGATACGTTCTGGAAACCCCGACTGCAAACTATTGCCACCAATACATTGGATGCCTGCATTTCGCAAACAGAAATTAAAACCCCACGCATTCGCAACTTCGAGAAGGTAGTTAACCAGACAGGGGAGAAGCATGAAGGCATTTATTATGACGACAGTGACGTGTACAAAGCGCTGGAAGCAATCGCTTATTCTTTAAATAATTTTCCGGATAAGAAGTTAGAAGAAACGGCTGATCGCTGGATTGATGTTATTGCCAAAGCTCAGCTTCCTGATGGGTACCTGAACACATATTACCAATTAGGCGATATTTCAAAACGCTGGACCGATATCGAGAAACATGAAGATTACAATGCAGGGCATCTCATCGAAGCTGCAGTGGCTTATTACCACGCTACTGGAAAAGACAAGTTGTTGCAAACGGCTATCCGGTTTGCCAATCACATTGACTCAGCGTTTCGGTTAGGTAATAAGCCTTGGTTTAGTGGTCATCAGGAAATCGAACTGGCTTTGGTTAAGCTGTTTGATGTCACTAAAAATGATCGCTATTTAAAACTTAGCGAATGGTATTTACAACAACGCGGTAAAGGCTATTACACTTATGGTACCAATTGGATTACACCCGACTACTGGCAAGACGTAAAACCGGTGCATGAGCAAACTGAAATCACCGGTCATGCAGTGCGTGCCATGTACCAATACACTGGCGCAGCCGATGTTGCAGCAGTTATGAATAACAAACAGTATGCAGAAGCCATGCGTGCCGTATGGGAAGATGTTGTGTATAGGAATCTCTACATCACCGGTGGCATTGGATCATCTGGTCGTAATGAAGGCTTTTCAATCGATTATGATTTGCCCAACACGAATGCCTACTGTGAAACATGTGCTTCAGTGGGCATGGTGTTTTGGAATCAACGCATGAACCGTTTAAGTGGTGATAGTAAATTTATTGATGTACTCGAACGCAGTTTATACAATGGTGCACTTTCAGGCTTATCCTTATCCGGTGATCGCTTTTTTTATGGCAATCCATTGGCATCATTCGGTACACACGCTCGCAGGGAATGGTTTGGCACGGCATGTTGTCCGTCCAACATTGCCCGACTAACCGCTTCTGTTGGCGATTACATTTACGCCACAAGCACGACAGCTTTGTATGTCAATTTATTCATCAGCAATACGGCAACAATTCATCTGGATAAGCAAGTTGTCCTTGTTCAGCTCACCACCAATTATCCGTGGGAGGGTGCTGGAGAACTTACATTGAATCCTGAAAGGAAAAGCAATTTCGAACTTTACATTCGCATACCGGGTTGGGTAACGGGTAAGCCAGTACCGGGCGAACTATACACATTTAAAAATAATCAACCAGTCAAAATTATCTTTCGGGTAAATGAGAAGGAGGTTCTTCCTGAAATTAAGAATGGTTATGCGGTCATCAAAAGAACCTGGCAGAAAGGGGACAACGTGAAATGGGATTTTCCGATGGAGGTTCACGAAGTGGTAGCGCATGAAGCGGTGACACAAAATCGTGATCGATTGGCACTTCAACGCGGACCATTGGTTTACTGTGTTGAGGGTGCTGACAATGGGGGTAAGGCATGGGATTTTATTGTTCCGGAGAACACGAAATACAAAATTGAATTCAAGCCTGAATTACTGGGAGGGGTCGTAACCATTTCATTTGAAGCACAAGCCCTTAAAGGGGGAGAAACACCTACATCCTTAGTACATTTTCCGAAAACCATTACGGCCATACCATACTTTGCCTGGAACAACCGTGGAGCAAACGAGATGCAGGTATGGTTGCCAAAAAAAGTGAAGGAAGTCAGAATCAATCCTGAAAATTAACTATGAACACATCAACGAGACTTGGTATTTTTTTACTGGTTGGCGTGGCTTTCGCCTGCTCCACAGACAAGAAAGAACAACATAAGGAAGCTGGAATAACCGTTAATGATTTTGGTATGATCGACACAACAACCATTAAGGAATATGCAATACGAAACAAAGCCGGCATGCAGGTAAGTGTGCTGAACTATGGCGGAACGATAACAGAGGTTATTGTTCCCGACCGAAAGGGAAATTTCGAAAATGTCGTGCTTGGCTTTCCAACCCTGGAAGGTTATCTCAGTGAAAACAATCCGTACTTCGGAGCATTGATCGGCCGGTATGCCAATCGTATTGGTAAAGCAACCTTTCAATTGAACGACCAACTGTACACGCTTGCACCAAACAATAACGGCAACACCTTGCATGGAGGTAACAAAGGTTTTGATAAGGTGGTGTGGGATGTCAAGATCGAATCTGATAGTTCCATGCGCCTGACATACGATAGTCCGGATGGGGAAGAAGGGTTTCCCGGAAACCTGCATGTGGAAGTCGTGTTCACATTAAGTAATGCCAACGCGTTAACGCTGGATTATTCCGCAACGGCTGATCAAGCCACGCCTGTAAATCTGACAAGCCATGCATACTTTAACTTGTCGGCAGGAAAGTGTTCAACCATTCTTGATCATGAACTTCAACTCTTTGCTGAGCGCATAACCGCTGTAAACGATTCACTTATTCCTACGGGTGAGTTCATGGAGGTTTTTGAAACACCTTTTGATTTTTTGGAAGCAAAAACAATCGGTCGCGACATTCATAATGTGCCCGGTGGATATGATCACAACTTTGTGCTGTTTGAGGCAAAAGAAACCGGACTGGCCGGTCCTGCTGCCATACTTTACGATCCATTAAGTGGAAGGGAAATGAAACTGTTTACATCTGAGCCCGGCCTGCAATTTTATTCCGGCAACTTTTTAGATGGAACCATTACCGGGAAAAACGGACAGGTCTATGTAAAACACGCTGGACTTTGTCTGGAGCCCCAGCATTTCCCGGACTCACCCAACCAACCCCATTTTCCTAACACGATTTTAAAGCCGGGAGAAACGTACTACCAAACAAGCCGGTTCGAATTTAGTGTGAGATGAAACGCCTTACATCGCTTCTGCTGATAGTGATTGCATGTGGCGGTCTGATTGCGCAGCCATTAGATGAATTGTCGGTACAGGAAGGGAGAGTAACCCGCATCAAAGCAGCAGCCCATGTATGGACGGTCAATCTTCCGCTAATTACCTTCCGCGTTAACGACAGTTTACATCATTCCGACTCAGGTGGACCATTAGAAGTTAACTACACAAATTTTCGTTATAGCGGGCAAGGTGCTTCATTCCGGATTACTTTCGTCAACGTTACACGAGATACCCTTACGTTAACCAATGTTGTTCCATTTGGAGAGACCAACAAAGAAGTATTCATTACCGGCCTGGGCAAGCATCCGCTTTCGCGAACACACCTGTTTTTACCCGATCGAAAGCCGGTAAATGTAATCGTCCCGGATAATGCATGGAATCTGGGGTACTCCGCGACTTCGTTGGATGCTAATTTCAAAGTATTTGGGTTGACCAGGCGTGATCCGGATTCATTCGTAAAGGCAAACCGCAGAAGGTTTGAAACCATTTTGTTGCCGGGTGGATCAGTATCCTATTTTATGTATGCTGATCTGTACAAAGGTGACTGGCAGGAAGGGCTGCGAGTAGCATTTCAAAAGCGTTACTTATATGATTTAAGTGACTTCAACGATGAACTCTATAAACGTCCTGATCTGCAATGGATAAAGAAGGCCTATGTGATGCACCTGATGATGGCATGGGACAAGCATTACTTTGACTACAAAACGGGTCAGTTCAATTGGCAAAAATTTCAACAGCGTGGAAAGGAGTGGTATGGGGGAGATGATGTGATTTGCCTGTGGCCAACCTGGCCCTCGCTGGGGTTGGATCAGCGCAACCAGTTCGACCTGTATCGTGACTTGCCAGGTGGATTATCTGCCCTTCGCGCTCAAGCCGATTCTTTACGCTTAAACGGAACGAAATTCTTCATCGCATACAATCCATGGGATGAAAGCACACGCTCGGAAGGGCACCTGCAAGGGCTTGCTTCCCTGATCAAAGACACTTCGGCAGATGGTGTTGTGCTCGATACCAAAGGCGAGTCGAGTAGGGAGTTGCAGGAAGCTGCCGATGCCGTAAAGCCGGGCGTGATTATGTACAGCGAAGGCATGGCTGTACCGAAGGATATGCCCGGCATCATCAGTGGGAGAGTGCACAACGCCTTGTACTATCCACCCATGTTGAACCTAAACAAATTCATCCGTCCCGACTTCGCCATTTTTCGGGTGGCCGAAGTATTCAAGAAAAAAATTAAACGCGAATATGCACTCGCGTTCTTCAATGGTTACGGTACGGAGATCAACCAGTTTGCACCGGGCCATCATGAATGGGAAGAAGAACAGTACCGGTTTTTAGGAAGAACCACCCGGATCCTTCGGGAGAATCACAGCAACTTCATTTCATCAAACTGGAAGCCACTCATTTCAACCTTGCGTGACAGCGTTTGGGTGAATGAATGGCCCGGCAAGCAGAAGACCGTTTACACCGTATTTAGTCTGAAGCCGGAGGGCTTTCGCGGGGTCTTGTTTGAAGTACCTGAACAACCTGACAAACACTATGTTGATCTATGGCATCATGAACCAATACTTCTAGCAAAACAGGGTCAAAAAAGCTATACTCAAGTTCAACTTGAAGGATTCAATGCATTTGAACTGGGTACCAACAACGAAGGCTCTGTTAGCTGCATCGCTGAGTTACCCCAACTGATCAGCGCCAAAATCATGAATAACCGGTTGGTTGGGCGCTGCCCGCAAGGAGATAAATTACGAATTTGGGCAGGCAACCCAGCCTACGGAAAAGTGAACAAAGAGGTAAGCTTGCATGAGCAAAGCACGTTCGATTTTTTCATCCCCGACCTGCTAGGCCGTTATGAAGGGAAGGTAGTGGTTCAGGCCTTTGACCAAGATGAATTGCTGGATGAAGTTATCCTGTATATCAAACCCGGCACACCACGGTTGATCAGTAAATCAGTACCAACCAGTAAATCTGCTTCATCAACTACAGGTATGGTGCGCATACCTGTCGGAACATTTATTTTCAAGACAACAAACGGAGATGCCTTCATTCCGTATCCGCAGGAACAGGAAGGAAAAGTAATCAGCATGAAATCATTTTGGATGGACAAACATCCGGTAACCAACGAAGCGTTTTATGCTTTCATACAAGCCACCCGGTATAAGCCTCAAGACACAACCAATTTCTTAAAACACTGGCGCGATGGAAAACCCGTGAAAGGCGAGGAGAAATTTCCGGTGACGTATGTCTCCTATGAAGACGCACAGGCTTACGCACTATGGGCAGGAAAACGATTACCCACAGAAATGGAATGGCAATATGCGGCTCAAACCGACAAGCTCCTGGAATGGCCCTGGAAGCAAGTCAAACCCGTTACGCGTAAGGAGCAATTCGTAACTGAAACGCTTACAGTGAAAGCCATAGAAGGCATCGATCCGAAACATGCCAACCTGGGCAATGGTGAGCTCTACCCGGTGGGCCGATATCCGAAAGGCGCCAATCCACATGGCTTGCTCGATCTTAGTGGATGTGTTTGGCAACTCACCAACGACATCTACGAAAGTGGTAGTTATCGGTACATCATCATGAAGGGGGGGAGTTACTTCAAGCCCTCATCAAGTTGGTGGTACGTACAGGGCGGTCCGCGTGAACTACACTACCGGCAAGCCTTGCTCCGGGTCAGTGAAGGGTTTGAACGTAACGCAACCGTTGGCTTTCGTTGCGTAAAAGACTGATTTACGCGTACAAAGCCTCCTTCTGTTCAGCTACTTTCTCGCTGGTGATGTATTCATCATACGTCATGAGTTTATCAATACAGCCATTCGGAGAAAGTTCAATAATCCGGTTGGCTACGGTTTGGGTAAATTCGTGATCGTGAGAAGTGAACAGGACAGTTCCCGGAAAATCCTTCAGGGCATTATTAAATGCGGTAATGGATTCCAGATCAAGGTGGTTGGTGGGTTCGTCCAGGATCAATACGTTGGCACCGGTAAGCATCATGCGTGAAATCATGCAGCGTACTTTTTCGCCACCTGAAAGCACACTGCACTTCTTGAAAACTTCTTCGCCCGAGAAAAGCATCTTACCTAAAAAACCACGAATGTATATCTCATCGCGGTTTTCTTCTTCGGCATATTGCCGCAACCAATCAATCAGGTTGTCATCCGATTGAAAGTAGTTTTCATTGTTCGATGGGAGGTACGCTGTGGTAATGGTTTGCCCGAATTTAAATGAGCCGGTGGTGGCGTGAAGCTCACCCATCAAAATCTGAAATAAAGAAGTGATCGCCAGGCTGTCTTTACTCAGGAAAGCAATCTTATCACCTTTGTTCACATAGAAATCGAGGTTGCTGAACAGGGGAGTGCCATTGTTGGTGTATCCCAACCCAACCGCGTGCAAAATCTGATCACCGGCTTCGCGGTTTTGTTTAAAGATGATGGCCGGGTACCTACGGGTAGACGCCTGAATTTCATCGACATTGATTTTCTCCAACAGCTTTCGCCTGCTGGTTGCTTGACGCGATTTGGATGCATTGGCACTGAAGCGCGCAATGAATTCCTGTAGCTCTTTTCGCTTTTCCTCCGCCTTTTTGTTGGCAGCCGAGCGTTGTGTCAATGCCAGCTGACTGGATTGATACCAGAACGAATAATTACCAGTATATAAGCGTATCGCCTGAAAATCAATATCAACAATGTGGGTACACACTGTATCCAAAAAGTGACGGTCGTGCGATACCACGATAACCGTGTTTTCAAACTCAAGCAGAAAATCTTCCAACCAGGTTATGGTATTTATATCCAGGTCGTTAGTAGGTTCATCCAGAATCAAAATATCCGGATTGCCATAGAGCGCTTGAGCCAGCAGCACACGTACCTTTTGTGAGCCATCCAGTTCCTTAACCAATTTATAATGCTCTGACTCATTAATGCCAAGTCCGCTTAGAAGCGCGGCTGCATCCGACTGCGCATTCCAGCCGTTGAGTTCGGCAAATTCTGCCTCCAGTTCAGAGGCGCGCATGCCATCGGCATCGGAAAAATCAGGTTTGGCATAAATGGCATCTTTTTCTTGCATGAGGTTCCAAAGCTTGGTGTAGCCCATCATCACCGTATCCAACACGGTAACCTCATCAAATTCGTAGTGATTTTGGCGTAATACAGCCATGCGCTTACCCGGCTCCATGGACACATTGCCACGTGTTGGGTCAATCTCGCCCGAAAGAATCTTCAGGAATGTAGATTTTCCGGCCCCATTGGCCCCAATAACCCCATAACAATTGCCTTGCGTGAAACGAAGGCTTACCTCATCAAAAAGAACACGCTTACCAAATTGGAGCGAAAGCTTATTTACTGCCAGCATTGAATTTCAAAATAAGGCGCGAAGATAAGCCAAACGAATGAGACTAAAACCCAGGCTGGGAACGATTGTGTGTAGGCGTAAGCCAGATCGTATCAAAAGGGGTATAATAGTTAACCTTTTATATAATTTTTTACTTGAAAAAGATATAGTTATTAAATTGATATTCAGTACATTTGAAGTCTCTGTTTTTAGATCATATTGGTGATGATGACACGAAACCGCACTGTTCAACGAACAGGATTTTTTGCGTTGGTTTTGCTTCTGCTCAGCGTACTACGGGTAAGCGGGCAGGAATGTTTGTGTCCTACCTTAGCGGAGTGTAGTCCATGTTCTGGTGGGATCAGTTCATTTACACTTTTGTATGAGGGAACACTGACTGCGCCTATCACTGTGAGTGATGGTTTGGACAATATCTTTTTCGGAATAATATCTCCAGGGTTAACCTTTACATTTACCTCCCCTGATGGTACCCCTTTTCTTGAGGTTTATATCGAAGGCATCTTTCATACTCAAATTAGTACAGAATGTAGTATTATATCGATAGGTCAAAGGTATGGGGATTTCACAATCCGTGCTGCCCAAAGCAAGAATGGAGGCCCTCTTTGCTGCCCGAATGAGTTGCTGGATACTACACCCCCTAATTTCATCAGTTGTACCTCCCACCTGCAAGTAGCACTGCCAAATAATGCATGCTCGGTAGCGGTAAATTGGTCTAGTCCACCTGTTTCGGACAATTGTGGTTCTCCGGTCCTCAGCGTTTCCAAAGCTCCAGGAAGTTTGTTTGTTCTAGGCACGACTACTGTGACGCACACAGCAACCGACAAATACGGCAATCAATCTACCTGTAACTTTAACGTAACGGTGGTTGACAATTCACCTCCGGTGTTTACTTCGTGTCCATCAAACATTCAAGTATCAGCCAACAATAATTGTAGTGCAACTGCCACCTGGAGTAACCCAGTAGCACAAGATAATTGTTCGGCCAACATAACTGGTACCCACACTTCTGGAAGTGTCTTTCCGCTTGGTGTAACTACCGTAACTTATACCGCAACAGACCCCAGTGGTAATCAATCTACCTGTAGCTTTACGGTTACCGTAGTAGATAATTCACCTCCTTCTTTTAATTCCTGTCCACCCAACGTAACACAGAATGCCGTCAGTGGCTGCAGTCGTAATGTGAGCTGGGGTATGCCGGTTGTACAAGACAACTGCTCCGTTACTGTAACAGCAAGCCATATACCGGGGGCCACCTTCCCGGTTGGAGTAACTACTGTTACGTATACAGCAACAGACCAAAGTGGCAATCAGGCTACGTGCAGTTTTACCGTAACCATCCGGGATAACATGAACCCTGTACTCAACAATTGCCCATCCGATATTGAGCTTACAGCAGGTGCTACGTGCACGGCTATTGCTTCGTGGACTCCACCCACTGCTCAAGATAACTGCTCGGTGAATGTAACGACCAGTCATCAACCTGGAACTGAATTTCCAATTGGTGAAACTATCGTGACGTACACGGCAACTGATCCAAGTGGTAATACGGCTACTTGTTCATTTACTGTTACTGTGAACAATACGCAGTTACCGGTACTTGAAAATTGTCCTGACAATTTGGTTGTTGATGCCGATGAAAGTAATACAGCAATCGTTACCTGGGATGAACCTGAATTTTCAATTGCTTGTGGCGCGTTAACCATCACACAATCGCATGAACCCGGTGATGTTTTCCCGGAAGGAGCAACACAAGTTATTTACACGGCTGAAAATGAAGCAGGCGATGTGGTTGAATGCCGATTCACGGTTACGGTAAACCGTAAAGTGCTTAACCTGAAAGCAACACCCGCCATAACACCCAATGGTGATGGCATCCAGGATGTATGGATCATTCAGGATATTGAATTCTTTCCTAATAACCGGGTAGTAGTAGTTGATCGTTGGGGCGGAGTTGTGTATGAAGCTTCGGGCTATAATAACATTTCGGTAGTATGGACAGGTGAGAACAAATCGGGGAACCTGGTGCCTACAGGAACGTACTTTTACCGGATTGAAATTCAACAAACCCGTGAAGTTTTAACGGGATCCATTGAACTTGTACGATAAGCGGGGAGGTATGGCAACGAATAAAAAAATCATCGGAATAATTTTACTGCTGCTCAGCTCCATGCAGTTGGCTGTTGCGCAGCAAATGCCGCAGTACGCCCAATACATGTTCAATCCTCTGGCAATAAATCCCGCAGTTGCTGGTGGGGAAGAGGTGTTAAGCCTCGGCTTTATCAATCGCAATCAGTGGAGCGGCATTGAAAATGCACCCAAGACACAAACCTTAATGGCACACAGTTCATTCGTGAAACAAAATCTTGGACTTGGATTAGTTTTGACACATGATAAAATCGGGGTGCATAAAAATCTATTTGCGAGCATGGCACCTGCATATCACTTAAAGACGGGTAAGCAATCCACACTTTCGTTTGGCGCACAACTAAACGTTATTCACCAACGCTCGGATTACCCTTCGCTGATGCAAAACGGAACAGTGGATCCCAATCTCGCGCAAGCGGTAAACAGCTTGTATGCTGATTTTGGTTTCGGTTTCTTTTTCCGCTCTCAAAATTTTCAACTCGGTATATCGGCACCTTCTTTCCTTTCACATCGCGAAAGCCCGAGCGACACCGCATCATTTGAAGTCGATAATGCGCACTATTTTGTATTCAGCCGATATACCATTACTATGAACCCGTACTGGAAAGTTCAACCGGGATTTTTAATTCGTTATGCACCTGATTTGCCAACTGCTTTTGATGTGAATGCCAACATCATTTATCGGAATGTACTCACCCTGGGCGCATCTTACCGAAGCGAAAAATCACTCACGACTTTGCTCATGGCACAAGCTTCCAAGCAATTGCAATTGGGGTATGCCTATGATTTTGCTTTAGGTGATGTGGCGCTTCCGCGTACCGGCTCGCACGAGTTGATGCTCAAATACATTTTTCGATACAACACCAACAACATTTCATCGCCACGTTAAGATGCTTCTTCTGAAACCATATCGCTTATTGCTTTTACTCTCGCTTGTAGCAACAACAGTGCTTGCCCAGGAAAGTGTATGGTCGATTGGAAAAGGAGATATGCAGTTAGGAAATGAAAAATTCGAACAGCATGCGTGGGCAGAGGCCAGTGTATACTTTGAACGGACCATAAAGAAACAACCAACCGATGTTTCGCTTTACCTGAAACTGGGCCGTTGCTATGATGAGCTAAATCGTTTTAATGAAGCCATTGATGCGTATGGCAAAGCCATAGCCATAGAAACCATTACCGATTCGGATGCTTTGTTTAGATATGCCGAAGCTTTACTTGCCCTTGAAAAGTACGATCGCGCATTGGATGTCTATCAGCAATTGCTTGCGCTCGAACAAAAGGAGTGGATTGAAAAGAAAATCTGGCGGATTCACAACCGGCAATACCTGATGGAGGACTCCGCGCATGTAGCTATACGAAGATTATCATTCAATACTCCGCACAGTGAATTCGGGCCGCAACGTGTTGGGGACAGGCTGATCTTTACTTCAAACAAAAAAATACAAACACCGGTGGAACGCCTGCACAACGAAGCCGACTTCTACCGGATGTATCACACCAAAATTACGTACGATCCAAACGAGGATGTAATCAACACCTCACAACCTGAAATTTTTGCGCGTGAATTACAATCTTCCTGGAATACCGGACCATGTGTGTTGTATGCACGCGGTACCCGCATGGCTTTTATAGCGAACGCCAGCGAAAGTGATGCTCGTGGTGCGCGACCGCTTCATTTATCGTTTGCTGCCAAGGTGAACAATCAATGGAAAGTGACGGAAACCTTTCCGCACTTTCACGAATACTCCATCAACAGCTTTACACTGAATGAAGCCGGTGATGTGCTGATCTTTTCTGCAGATTCGCCTGCTGGCATCGGAGGTAAGGATCTTTTTATGTCCGAAAAAATAAGTGGCCGTTGGACCGATCCGGTTAACTTAGGTGCTACCATCAATACCCCCCGGGATGAGGTGTATCCATTTTTGCACGCCAATAAAACACTATACTTTTCTTCTGATGGTCATGCGGGATTGGGTCAACTTGACCTGTACAAGATTGTATTTTCACGCGATTCATTGAATACCGAACCTGAAAACCTGGGCTACCCGATCAACAGCCCACATGACGATTTTTCCATTATCGTTGATTCCTTAGGCATGCATGGTTTTCTGGCTTCCAACCGAAAAGCAGGCGGCCTGGATGATGATCTTTATGAATTCGACATTAACCTGGAGCAGTATCCACTTACGTTGAATGCCTTGTTGAAAATAAAAGATCATAGCTGGAGTTCAACCCAGGATGTAAAACCATGGCCGGGCGTTACGATTTCCATGATCGACCGTGCCACTGGCACGCGTGTGTACCAGACTACTTCCGATGCACAAGGTAATCTCACCCTTGTGATTCCTAAATTCAGCTACTACATCATTGAGGTGGAAGGGGAGAGCGGAAAACAAAAGGTGGCGTTTGAACTTTCAAAATACAAGCGCGACCTGGGTATTCCTGAAATTGTATTTGTAAAAGATTTATTTGACTAAGCGCGTTACCATATTATTTCGATTACGGGTTGGGCTGCTATTCCTTGTGTTCATCAGCAGTGCGTTTTTAGTATGCGCACAGCAAAAGCAGGTGTTGCAGATCAAAACCCTGAACGAACAATTACAACCCTTTGCATTTGCTGAAGTTTCACTGGATGGCGCACCTTACATCAACACCGGAAACAAAGGATCAGTAATCACCGAGATTGCTGCCAGTGCCTTGCCGGTAAAAAACATTGGAGTAAAAGATCAGCAATACGAAGTGGATTCGTGGAGCATGGCTAAAGGGGTGCTGCAAATTGTATTGCGAAAGAAGCGCTACAAGGAAGTGCGGCTTGCGGTAAAATTTGAAGACGGTAAACCCGTGCCGCAGCAGCGCGTGTATTTCAGTGGAGCAACCGATGTTCAGATCACCACTGATCAGCAGGGGAGAGCCGTGTTTCCAATTCCGTTGCAGGAAGAGGTAAAGGCAACCGGGCAATTCAAGGTGCCCCCGTATGTGGTTTCACAACTCACCACCGTTAACGGTGAACAGACCTTATTTGTGCGCCCCGAAGTGGTAGCCAGCGCCACACCTGCACAGGAACCTGTTGCCAAAGCAGAAGAAAAATTCAACCTGTCGCAGTTAGACTCCATTCAATCGCTTACGGTTTTTTATGCCGTGATGCGGAATAAGGATTTCACCAAGCTTAGTGCCCAGGAATTAGCCCGGGTGGATGCCAAGTTTAAAGAACTTGAAGAGCAACATCGAAAAGCTGAAGGGAGGGAACCCGAAGTGTTTGTTGGCAACATATCCGATTCATCTTTTGTAGCCGAAGATATCCGTAACCTCATCCGACAGGCTACACAAGAAAGTGAGGCGTTGGGCTTTAACCGAGAAAGTTTTGATGAAAAGATTAAACTCATCACCGAAAAGCTGGAGCAAGGATTTACCAACCTGGGGCCGGTGGAGCGTGCAGGCTTGCTGAATGACCTGGACATGCTAGAGAAATTGCTGATCGAAAACGAATCGAAGTTTTTTAAAAATCAGGAAGATTACCGGGCACTGATTAATTCATTGAAAGAGAAATATTTTGATATCGAAAACCTGGAGACTCAACTGATTGAAGCCGAGTCAACCCGGTTAGAAGAGCAACGTCAGTTCAGGCAGCGGTTGTTTTTGGTGTTGGGATTACTGGCCGTTTTTGGGGTAATGATTGTGTTGCTGATCACCTTCAGCGGCCGCTTGCGCAGGCAGGCGAGGGCGTTGAAGGCAGCGAATGAAGAGGTGCAGGCCATCAATGAGAACCTGGAAAAGATTGTAGAAAAACGCACCGCCATGTTGGCTGAAACCAACCGCGAGCTCGATACCTTTCTGTACCGCTCGGCTCACGATATGCGCGCTCCGCTGCGATCCATTTTAGGTTTGTGTAGCCTGGCCGGTCATATTCCACAGGAAGAACTGTTGAGTAAAGTGATGTTGGCCACCACCAACCTGGATGCCGTGTTGAAGCGCCTGATTTCTATTAGCGACATTGGTAAGGATAAAACCCCGCGGAAGTACACGAAGGCAAGTCTGGAGGAATTGGTGCGGATACAGTTTGGAGCCGAACTAAAGGAGAAGGACATTACGCTAAGCATTGCCATGGACGACAAGCTGGAGTTTTACGCCATGCCAGCGCTGGAAGAACATATACTTGTGCCCATGCTGGAAAACGCCATGCTATACAGCACGTTACGCGAAAACGGAAAACCAGCAATTGAACTTGCCATTACAAAAGAAAAAGAAACGGTTGAGTTGGTTGTACACGACAACGGCATTGGTATTGACGATAAAAACAAAGCTCGCGTGTTTGAAATGTTTTACCGGGGGCACACGAAAGCACAAGGTGCCGGCCTCGGACTGTACCTGGTGAGCAAAAGCGTGGCCGCTATGGGCGGGAGCGTAGCCGTTGAAAGTGAGCCGGGACAGTTTGCCCGGTTTACCGTGAGCGTGCCAACAGCCAAAGGGTAGGTTAATTCATAAAACATTAACTTAACATAATATAAATTATATAACTCTTTTTATCAAAATCGAAGAATCGATATCTTTGGATCTATTGCATTAGTTGAGACAATTAAATCTGTGTTTGATGGACAATTAAAAATGTGCATAACAGATCATAGTGATATTATCAAAAACGTCAACTGTTCGGTTGAAATACGAAATTTTTACTTTAAAGTGCCTCTTGTAACTGCTTTTGCTGGATACTTAAGCAATAAAAATGACCATCATATTGTGGTTGGACTATTACTAAAAGGCTAATATGAAAAGGGATTACGCGGCACTTAAGATTAAAAAAATGATAACATTTACCTTAAAGGCAAACTTTTGTTGTGTTTAATTGAATAGACTAGTTGGAGCTTCAACCAGAACATTGGATCCATCCCTAAAGCTTCACTAATTCTCAATGCCAGATCAAAATCAATGTTGACCGAACCTTGCTTCAAGTGATCAAGTCTTGTAACCTTGACACCAATATGAGAAGCAAATTCATGCACCTTCCAACGCATAGGAAAAAGATAATTCTCATAAAGTACATCTCCAGGCTTCATCACATTTTCCCTAACACCTACCCTTCTCTTGCTTAAGTCTATACGTTCATTAGTTACATAAGGCACCTTAAGATTGGTATAATACAATAGTTGCAAATTTAGCCAATGTGTAGGAGCTGTATCAAAAAGCTGACTCAGCTTTATGCTAAGGTCTAGACTTAAATCATCCTTCCCATGCAGGATATTCCTAAGTCTTTTCTTTCCAATAGAGAATATATGACTCCATTCAATTAGTCGGATTTTAGAAGGAATTATGATGGAACTGTTTAAAGTAATCCCCGGATGAAGAAGTGATTCCTGATTAGTAGAAGGTTGGTTTTGTAAATTATTCTTGTAATCTAGCAAGTCGAACTTTAGTTGTTCAGGTATTTTTGCTCTTTTTTCAATGTATTGATCAATGTCAAGTGCAAGTTGAATTTTAAGCCAGTGTATCGGGTTGGATTCTTTGAATACGGATGATAATTTAAAGGCTGTCTTAAAATTTATTCTTTTAGTTCCACTTAATATTCTATTTAAAATCCGCTGGTCTATTATGGATTGACTTCTCTCTTCAAGTGTATAATTCTTGTGCAGTACCTCATGTGCATGAAGATTCAATTGATTGTTCGGATAAAAAATGCGTTTCGGTTTTGCTTTAATTTTAGAAATTATAGGTCTTCTTGTGTTTTGAGCCAGATATTTGGAGAATTGATAGGCGACTTGTAATTCGTGCCAATACATTGGATTGGTCCCTGTGAACCTAGCTAATTTAGAAATGAACCTAGAGCTCATCATGCGTTTACAAGAGACAACATTTCTAACGGCAGTATCGTCTATTCCGGCCGCTTTAGCAAACTTGAGCATACTTAGGCTACTTGGTATAATATATTGATGTTTAAGTATTTCAACAGGGGATAAATTAATCATACTATATGAATTTATAATGATTCATAATGATCTTTGCAAAGAGTTTACCTTTAAATTTTGCACACTCCCTTTCCCATTTAGCGGAGTAGTCATCGGGTAAAATGAAAATAAATTGAGCAAAGCATCTTAATTCAAGGACCAATCCGATCAAACCAAATACTTTTTTGAATTCCAGATGTTGACAATTATCTATAACAATCAATATTTCTGATCGAGTTTCTATAACTTTTTTTACAATTACAGAAATATTTTGCCCTAGCACTTTAGTAAATGGCTTAATTGAAGAACACCCCAAATTCTCAAATAGGATTTGATAGATTTTATCCATTTCACAACTGATTCCAAGCTTGATGAAGTGGCAATTGGGTAAGGATGATAAGTATTGCCTGAATTTAATCACTTTTTCTGGCTGGTCGGATCTGACGATCAAAACGGAATTTAAGTCATCTCTATTTTTTTCTAAGATGAATTGAAAAGCTGTACTCCACTCGATTTCAATAAAGGACTCATCGATGTTCATATTGTTTATTCAATAAAAACTATATTGCTTATTTCGAATTAAACAGGTTCAACATCACTGGTAGACGATTTTCTTACCTTAGATTTCTTAGCTTCCCGAGCTCTCTTGGCTGATTCCCTTTTCTTTCTTGCAATTTCTTCCTCAAGTTTATCCTCTTCATCCTCATCTTCATCTACCCTACTATATTTTTGAGTAGTTTGTGCCCCTGAATTAATTAGTGATTGTCCAGGAACTCCTACCTTTTTAGGTGACCTTTGCTCAAGCTTCGCCAGTTCAACTTCTTCTAAAAGAGCTTGTGTCATATTTTCCAGTTCTGCAATCGTGTCTATGGATGAGCTATGTAATAAAAGTATTTGATCCTCTGTTAGTTTATGGTGAGCTCCATAAGCAGCTATTTCATGCTTTTTCAAAGAAGGCACAGTGTACCAGTTCTCGACTCTACGATAAAATTCTGCTATTCCTGGTACTCCATTCTTTCTGGCCTTTAACAAATTTTTTTGAAAGTAATCAAGTCCAATAAATACGAATCCGGTTGTCTGAATGGTATTGTCACGTAGCTCGAACCATGTTGATAATGCTCTTGGACTTAATCTCCCCGCATCATCAATAACAATTAGCTTCTTAGTATTATCCTTGGTCAGTAAGTAACTGACCAGTTTCATCTTCACAAATAGAGTATCTGTGACACCGGGGTAAGCCCCGGAGAGTTGGCTTATCATCTCATTAAATAAACTCGAGATGGTATAGGTAGTACCAATCCTTAAGTAATAAACTTCAGGATGATCCTGTATATAATGGGCAATTGCCGAAGATTTACCCATACCTTCCCTACCTAGAATGGCAACCATTCTTGATCTACGCTTCGCCTCGTCTAAAATGGCAGTAATATATTGCTGTGAGGAAAACATAAAGCCTATTTTAGTAAATAGAAAATTAAGCAAATCGATAGACGAAAACTTTTCATATAGATTTTTCATACCTTTATTAAATTTAGGATTAAGTCGTTTTATGGATGAATCTCAACTTCATCGACCAGTTTTTCGAATTTTTCTAATCGCATTCTACGCTTCAATTGTTTGTCAGCAAGGCTTTCTCGACTAATTGGTTTGCGATCAGGTTGAACACCTGCTGCCAAGTCTTCATCAAGTTTCCGGGCATCCGCAAGATACTGCTGCGCTTCGCGAAGTATTCGTCTTTGCTTTTTAAAGACCTCTTTTTTGTTGTTTCTCGTCATAACCATTCTAGGCTCTATCTCACCGATATAATTTAATGTACCCCTTTCGAAAATATGTATCTTTGAAAGGTCGTTTGGGTCATAACACATTCGCACATCTGTATTCTTATGTTTCCAAAGCATTTCGGCTTTTGTTACCTGGTAACAGTACTCTACGTTATTAATTTGCAAATCGATTCTTCCGTCATTTTTAATTCTTTTCTTGGTTTTAGCCATCCAGAATAGCAAAGGAATCATCCATACCTGTAAGTTAATGGAGCGCTTTGACGGGTTTAGGCGAAAGGTGTCTTTTGGAGCAATCTTTTTCCTTCTGTCGTTAGTCATTTCATTATATTCCTGTACCATCTTGGCGAATTCTATGTGTATCTCTCTTTCAGAAAGCATAGCCTTCTTTTCTTTATACAATTTTTTCCTAATCTCATTAGCGGGATTACCTGCTTTATTCTTACTCTGTATATCCTCTCCTATGTACCAAGGTTTGTCGGAATGTAATTTTTGAAATACCGCAAATGATGATTCAATTTCTGCTTTCCAAGTGGGTATGTTTGGTTGCGACTTGGTTGTAACTACACCCAAATTATTAAGCCTTCTCCAGAAGCGTTTAAAGATTCCTCTTTTGTAAACGGAATCATTATCCACAATTATTTCCTCAGGTAAAATGCAATGGTCCGCAAATGCCATTTTAAATGCCTGTTTGGCTTGAGCTGCAAGTCTTCGCTCTGCCAATGCCCAACCCACCATTTTCTTTGAAAAAACGTCCAAAACTATGTAAGCCCATAGACGTATAACAATACCATTTTTAAGGCAGTATATTTGTGTCTTATACCAGTCACCTTGAAATTGTTCTCCTGCATTCTCAGCTAAGAAGCGAATGATTTTGGGAAGACCATTCTGACGACCCCACTCCTTCCCATTAGCATCATATTCTAAAACATTGCGATCAAGCGAATTCTTTTTAATCGTTTTAATTGTGGAATGAGACAAAGACACCCCGAAAGTCGATTCTACCCTTTTGACAATTTTACGTATAAGTAACCGCTGTGGGCTTCTTAATAGCTTACGTATAAATGCTTTAATTTGACCTGTCATCTTAACTTGGAATTCGCGAGGAATCCCTCGCATCTCGTGTATGAGAGCTTCTGGAATCCCCTTTCTCCGGCAAGTAGAAAGCTTCCTTAAAAAATACACATAGTTGAACGTATAGAAAATAGGCTCTCTATCAGAATCAATTTCATTGGTCATTACTTGCCTATAGGCTGCAAATACCATCTTTAATGGCCACTTTGATTTAATACAAGCTAAAATTCCTACTATTAAAGAATGTGTTTTGGCGTAAAGAATCCTCTCTGCCTGTTCCTGAATTTTTTCAGTATAAAACTTCAGATAGCGCGGCCATTGATTATTGTATAAGTCTTCGAACGTCATTTTTAAATTTTGGAATTCGAATTCTTTGTTAATGTCCTCCTGTAGTTTGCTATCGGCTAGTAATAATTCATAAGCCTCGGTTGCAGAGTTGGGCAGCTTAATTTTAGTTTTGCCGTTCTTTGGTAGTGAATCATAGTCAACCATAATTGCATCACCATCCCTGAATGAATTATAATAGTTGCTACGACCATTACCATTCCTGGATAGCCCATTGCGCAGTGATTTGGTATTCCAACCAAACCGACTGATTAAAAGACCAACAGATATGTACAATCTAACCGAACCACTTACCGGTGATTTAATTTTGTAAAATTTCTGTGCTCTCCAAGAGCCAATTAATGAAGTATTCATGATTTGGGAATTTATGTGTTTTGACTATGCGTTCTGCGTTATATGCAGCAGGATTTTGTTAAGGCCCTCACGTGAAATGATTAATTTCCTGTAAAGGCATCTCTCCTCATCAATTTCAGTTAAAGCTTGATTGATAAGCTCAGGGTTATTTGTCTTTTGTAGATTAATTATGAAATAACCAAAAGAATTGGCTTTTGATTGAAGCATTTGATCGATGTAGTTTGCTTCATTATCAAAAAAGGAGAATTTCATCTGAACGCCATGCGACTTCCATAGCATACTTTTTAAAAGGAAGTCTTCTAATCTTATCTTGAGCTTCCTTCTTTGTTCAGTGAACGTTACTTCTTGGGATAAAGATGATTCATGGATATCATGAATCAACCCTTGCAAGCTTTTGCAAGGGCTTTCGGAATTTAAAGGATTCATATTCTAATAGTTTATAATTACCAAAAATTTGACCGATCAAATGACTCAAATGACGCACCGAAGTGTTTTGTTTTGGTAATTCAACTACTAGAATGTTCTGTTTCACGACTTTTTATTTAGATATAGTTGAAGTATGAAGCACCAAATTTTATGTGATAAAAGCAAGAAAATAGTAAAATATAGTTTACAAATGTCAATTATACTTTACTATTTACTATATTTAGTCAATTATAATTGACATACATTATTATAGAATTGGATTTTAAAGCTGTAGGCAAACTATCTATATGAGTATTTTTAGCATACAATTGAACAAAATTCTGGAGGGAGATATCTCAATTTCGCAGTTAGCAATAGATACTGGTATCACTAGGCAAAATTTACATCGCATTAAAAATGGAGCAGACCCCTCGTTTCACAATGCAGTTAAAATTGCAAGTGCCTGTAAAAAGCAGATCGACTTTTTTGCCCAAACAAATAATGACTACTATTCAGAAGAAGAAATAATAGGTCGTATAATCAAGGAATTTGATACAATGACAATCAAGCAAAGGAATCTGTTTTTTGAATTTGTTCTCCCAACTTATTTACTGAAGAATAAATATAAGTTAGTCTCTCATGGCATTGGAGATTCAAATAGCCTATTTATTGTTTCAACTGAAAAAGCTGATGAAGGGTAAAAGATACAATTCAAATGCTTGGTTTCAGGTCAATGGATTCTCAAAGGATTATCTATGATTTCAGGTACTTAACCTCTGAAATGTATCAGAATGTTGCAGTTAGTGTAACCTTTTTACTAAAACAAACTACCCTGCTCAACGTAGGTAAAGGGTTGTTGTGCTTCCGGTTTATTTCCAATCGCCTCCTTGCCTCTTAATCTCCTTACCGTAAAGGCATCCAGTTCTGTTTCATTATAGGGCTGAGCCAGTTCCTTTAACAATTCCTGATCGGCTTTGGTATTGATGGGTTCTCAGACCGTGCATTAATCGTTCTGTTACTAATCTTTACCGCTTCAGCAGGTGATTTTACCCACCGATGTATTAAACCCCATGAATATAATTCGATCTTTTTGTCTGGGCCTATTATTACGGGAACTTCCGGATGATCAAAACCTGAGGCATGATAGACCGGCCCAAGGTTTATTTTGTTCAGTTGCGCTTTCAGGTACTCTACCTCTCTGAAGCATGCACAGCGTAGCGGTTAGCGTACTTTTCTTGTTTTTTTGTCATTTCTCCTATATAATTAGACTCGACACCAGTAAATCAGACCATCACTTTAAATTAACAGACTATACTGCTTTGGGGGCTTGGTTAGGGCAAATTGGACGATAATTAGGCCAATCGGGGGGTAATTAGGGGAACCGAACCGGGTAAGGATTAAGAAAATTGAGAGGTGATAGAGATAATTGGGGATCAGGGCTCCATTATGATGGATTCTCCCTATTTGAATTCAACAGCTTCAAATTGCCAGAATTAAGAACTACCAATTCAAATTCAACAAGGGATCATCAATTTCAACTTGCCCTTTTTTTGCTGCCTTCCTTCCCTTCTTTATGATTAAAGATCTTTTATGCTCTTTATCCTTGACTTCTTGAGGCCTTTCAACAACTTCCATAGTAGAAGCCAAGAGAAAAACAGCATCATTAAGCACCATTGCCTGTGTATATTCAGAATGGCTATTAAGTTTTTTTGTATGAACTATATTTCGAATAAGTTCAAGTGTATCTGGATGGATTTTAAAAGAATGAGTTATGAGTATACTTTGGTCAATTTCATTTGTGAATAGTTCAAGTTTGGCTTTGACAAATAATTCCGGATTTGCTTTGAATACTTCTGAAATCAAATCAACAACCTTTTTGAAGTTAACTGCTTGCTCCTCCATGTCAAACTTTGATTGAAAGTGAAATAATTGAGCCTCTAAAAGGACCAGGCAACGAATGCACACTAAACCGATTCACATTTTCCGCCATGACCAAAGCTGATCCGGAGACAATGATTAACGAGCCTCCATTTTCAATACAAAAGATCATTAAAGAATTAAGACACCCGCTAGCATGCGTTCCACTACTAAAATTTCCCTCCAATGCCAAAATAATTGCCTCCTCTTCGTTTATGATTTTACTGTTAAATTGACTTATATTCTTAAAAAATCCTTGGCCACAATTGGTAATCGTAAATTTTAATATGCTATTTCTACAACTACTACAAATGAAAATAGGATCAGAACTGTAACCATGATGACTGGCGTTTTCAAACAAATGGAATAAGAAGAATTTCAATTTATCAACCACTGATCTACGTATGTGCGAATAATCATTAAATGCTTTAATCTCTAAATACGTTGCAAATTCAAGATATTTGTAGGGTTCAAAAGAATAAACTTTTGAGCCTCCATCCCAAAAACTCAATAATAAAAATCTACTAGTAGTAACGCGGAAGATATCCGCAAAATAGGGACCTCGATAAGATGAATATCTCTTGGGTAAAATGATTAAAAGATTGTTTGACTTAGTTAGTAAATAATTAATTGCCGCAAAAATGCTGGCAAGATTACCATCGCCTTTATTTGCATTAGGCAAATGTAAAATAATATACGAATTTATGGCTTTATGAGCTTTAAGCATCAGAGTTGATATCGCCATAAGACTTTCGTAAGACGTTGTAAGGTCTTCAAGTTTCGATGAATGAGAAATAGTCTTTGGCATTTTTACAGAAAATTAAGCTGCCTTTGAAGTTTCAAAATCTATTCCCTTTACAATATCCTTTGTGATTTTTTCCACTCCCATTTTAATAGCTTCAATTGCTGATTTTTTTATAAGCATACTAATCTCACCAATTGTTCCATTAGTTCGATCATAAATTAGAAGAGCGAGTTCCTCATCGATAAGCACAGATGGTTTACTCAACGGTAATATTAACTCAAAGCTCATGCTGTTGAAGAGGGGCTGCAAGCAAAAGTGTATGCTTCTCTCCAAAAAGAGACTGGACTCTCTCATACCGAAATAGCAATGATACTTGGGGTCAGCATCAGACACCTTAAAAATAAGAAACAAACAGATCAATTGAATACCAGAGCCTCAGAGAGACTGATTAAGCTGTACGAGCTATGGAATTTTGGCCTTGATGCCTTTGATGGTAATAAGGAAAATTTCAAGGAGTGGTTAAGGGTTCCCCTAGTAGTTTTTCAAGGTAGAACTCCATTGTATTTGATGAAAAATTTGATTGGGATTGAGATGGTCAAGGAGGTGTTAGGCCGTATTGAATATGGTGTATATTCTTGATTATGATTTACCATCATCCACTTACTTGGTTGCATTCACCGAGTTTCTTCCTCCTAAGATGATTGGCAAAAGCAGATCGCCCAAAATTTTTCATAGTACTACATATTTGAACTTTACCATAATTAATAATGAAAGAAAAAATCCATAGACTCACTTTTGAGGAATTTTTATCTCCAAGAAAATCGTCTGTATTAGCGATACACACTCAAAACCAAAGGAAGCTATCCTACCGAAGGGCGATTTATTGATTCATGCGGGAGAAGAAAACCGTGATTTACAATTCTTAATTTCCCTTTAATGAGGTTAAAAAGCAATTACAGGCACTCTCAAATGACATCAACTAGGGGTGGTCAATTACATCGGATTTTGCAAACAACAACCAAACCAACTTAAACGTCAAAAAATGGACACAAGAGAATTTCATACTTTAGGAGATTTTCTGTTGTTTGCTCTAATGTAATCCCCATTTTTATAATTGTATCATTTAGTGAATGGTGTAAGCATTTAGGTCCACCCTCAATCAAATCAGGAATTCAGGGGTAAGGATAAAGTGAATGTAGTCTCAATGATAGGGTCACTTCTAAAATCGATCGTACCCTTTAACATCTTAGCATACATTAAAGCAATACTTAATCCCAATCCAGTACCCTGGATATTGGAAGCGTTTTTACCCCGAAAAAAACGGTCAAAAATAAAGGCTTGGTCTTCTTGCGGAATACCCATTCCCTGATCCCGAACAGAAAATATCAAACGTCCCCTTTCAGCTTTACAATCCAGTACAACTGTTCCCTCTGCACCAGAGTACTTAAATGCATTTGAAAGCAGATTACTAAGCATAATCTTTAAAAAACTCCGATCGCAATAAAATTGAGTCACCTGACTTTTTGGAATAACTAATTTTTGACTTACCAGCTTCATCGCCTCAACACGTTCTGTTAACTCACTAAGAAAGTCGGGTAAATAAATTTTTTCATAATAAGGATTAACATTCCCTTGTTCCAATCTTTCGAAATGAAGAAAATCATCCAAAATTTCGGTGAGCAGCTTTACCGCATTTTTAATACGACTTTTATGAGCTTCGATTGCTTGATCATTTCCACTCCCTGAATAATTTGCCAATAAACTGGCAGAGGTCATAATCGTAGATAAAGGTGTTCGAAATTCATGAGAAGCCATGGTGATAAACCTGGACTTCATCTCATGAAGTTCCCGCTCCTTTTTAAGCGTGTTGATTAATTCAACTTCGGTTTCTTTAAGTACAGTGACATCATGCGCTACAAATAATATCCACGACTTATTTTTATTTACTTTAAAATTGCATGCATTAACTTCAAAGGTCCGCTTGCCTATACTTACCTCTAATGATTTTCGCGAACCATCACAAAGTTCCCGCAAATGGTAATTAACATTAGCTATTGGAACCAAATCCTGAAAAGATTTTCCAACCAATTCAGTAGCGGTTAATCCGATACGCAAAAGCCCTCTGCCTCCGACCAGTTGGAAAATAAAATTTTCATTTAACAAACCAATCCAACCACCCGGAAAGTTCTGTGCAATCGCTTTGTGCATTTCCTGACTACTTCGCAATCTTTCCTCTTCAAGTCTTTGTTGCTCCAATTCTTCCCGCTGACGCTCTTTCTCTCCTTGCAACTTCTGGTAATTGACTATAAAATAAGCGGAAAACCAAATGGCAACCATGGCAGAAACCCTGTTCATTAAAAACGTAGACTGGCCGGCTTGATCGGGAATAATTACGGCATACACATATCCAATAACCAGCAGCAAGGTTGCCCATGAGGCTATAAAAAGAATAGCGCTTTTACGCGTCAAAAACCACATGACTACTGCAGCTACAGCTACGTAAACCACATTACCTAAAATATGGGTATAATACTCGAATACCCATAAGCCCAATAGCATAAAGACACCCGTAGCAATCACCCACTTGTTGTGTATAGAAGAACGCATAAGGCTAAAATAACTGGAGTGAACTTTCCTGAACATGACAATTATCAGGAAACTACCTGAATGCTACTTAAACGAAAAAGTATCTCACTTAATTCGCCCGGTAAGCCGTGTCGCTATGTAAAAATCAATTTCCAGCGACTACAACCTTGATTGCCCGTGCAGGACATGACCGCGCTACCCTTTCGGACAATGCTATTAAGTCAACGCAGCGGAGGGTGCACACATCTTTTTTTAAAACCGATCCGATTAAATTCGCTTTTCCATCCTTTTTAGACATGCGCCACAGTGTAGGTTGTAGCTCATAACAAATGCCGCAACCAATGCATTTCTTTCGATAGTGCACAAGCGTAATCATGCCAATAAAACTTTATACAAGACATCTCCTTCTGATACAGGTATCTCCAACGGAAAAGTAATATGGTCTCCCCCTGTTGCTTCGTATGCAATACATCCATTTACCTGTAGTCCCTGTAACGTTAATCGGGTTATACCTGTTTTCTGACTGATGATCATAATCTCATCACCTTCCTTTAATCTGCCACTTTCCATTGCGAATTCACCAACCTTAAGCCTAGGATAATACCGTTGCCCCTTTCCTACCAGCACTTTCTTCTCCGTGGCTATGGAGCCAGGTTGATTGGACCACTCACCCAGTTTTCTACCCATGTAGTAACCTTCCCAAAAGCCCCGATTGTAAACCTTTGATAACTCACTCTCCCAATGCTTTACCAGCTTTCTATTGAAGGTTCCCTGCTCAATGGCTTGTACCGCTTCCTTATAACATTTAGTAGTTGTATATACATAATCAGCCGAACGGGCACGCCCTTCAATCTTGAGTACTGCAACACCCGTTTGAACAACCTGATCCAGCATATCAATGGTGCACAAATCCTTCGCACTCATGATGTACTCATTATCTACCTCAAATTGGTGACCATCTTCTTTATCGGTAAGTATATACGCCTTCCGGCAATTCTGATAGCACGCACCCCTATTGGCTGAGGCGAATTGGGTGTGAAGGCTTAGGTAACACTTTCCAGATATCGCCATGCACAATGCTCCATGTACAAATACCTCAAGCTTAACCAGTTGACCCGATGGACCTGTTAACTGGCGTTTTCTGATTTCCTGTGCTATTTCTGCTACCTGCTTTAGACTCAGTTCCCGGGCAAGGACCATCACATCGGCATAGGGGGCGTAAAATGATACAGCCTCTATATTGCTTATGTTCGCTTGTGTAGAAATATGCAAAGGCATACCAACGGAGCGACCATACTGCATGGCAGCATGATCGGTAACGATTACTCCATCTACGCCAGAAAATTTCGCATGGTTCATCAAGGCGCGCATTAAGTTAAGATCATGGTTATACAAAATTGTATTCAGCGCCAGGTAACACTTCACATTTGCCTTTTTACAACGGCTAACAATTTCATCAAGATCATTAACCTCAAAGTATTTTGCGGAACGAGCGCGCATATTTAATTGATTCAAACCAAAATAGATAGCATCGGCACCAGCCTGAATGGCGGCTGCTAATGATTCATAAGATCCAACAGGAGCCAGAACGGTTACCTTTTCATTCATGTGTAAAGCTGCTTATGTAAAAAAATTATAATTGATGCGAACAACAGTATCGCGATGAACTGGTGTACCACCCCCAACCAAACCGGAACGTGAACCCAAAGCGTGAGAATGCCCAGTATAATTTGTAATGCGGTCAATAAAAGAATGCGCGAAAGGATTCTACAGCTCCATGTGCCTCGTCCTCCTTGAAACCAGGAAAGCAGTATACTGCCAAACAGGGCAAAGCCGAGCCACCGATGAATGAACTGCAATACCACGCCATTGTAGAGAAGTGGCGCAGCATTTACAACGGTAGCCGAAGGAAAAAACGTATCGCCCATCAGCGGAAAGTTCGTATACGAATATCCAGCCTTTAATCCCGCCACTAAAGCGCCTAGCAACATCTGACCAATCAACAAAATCAGAGATATTGCCGAGCTAACGAAAATAAAGTCAACAACAGGCTTTATTCGCTCTTTGGTTAAGGAAAGGGACGTCCACAGTAATGCAGCGATCAACAACAAGGCAAGTGCCTGATGCGCTGCCAGGCGAAAGTGACTGACGTGTGGCACAGATGAGAGCCCGCTTTTTACCATATACCAGCCCATCACCCCCTGCAACATGCCAAGGACAAAAATCACAACTAAAGAGACCAGCAACTTACGGCCAATCCATTTACGAACGATAAAAATTATTAAGGGCACAATAAAGATGATGCCCATAACCCGGCCCAGTAACCGATGAAGATACTCCCAGAAATAAATGCGCTTGAATTCCTGAACAGTCATGTTGTAATTTAATTTCTGGTATTCAGGAAACATTTTATACTTCTCAAACTCAACCATCCAGTCTCCCTCGTCAAGTGGGGGCACCACACCGGTGACGGGTTTCCATTCCACCATGGATAAACCCGAACCGGTTAACCGGGTTATCCCCCCAATAATCACCATCAGGGCAATCAGTACAAGACCTGTCCAAAGCCAATATTGAATATACCGATGAGCCGGATTCATAAAATAATGGTATGCATTTTCGTATGGGTAACAAGATCAGTATTGAAATGGGTACCTCGATTTTCGGTGCGTTGTAAGGCTTGTTTCAATATTAGCCGGGCAACAATCAGCAGGTTTCGAACTTCATAATACACCCAATTGGGTTGGACCTTCTGTTCAGCTTCTTCCAGTTCACTTTCCAACTTCACGATTGTCTCTAATCCACTCTGAATACCCTGGTTCGTTCGCACAATTCCAGCGGACTGATGAACGCATTGTTGTATACGCATGTGAATCGAGTTGAGTCTGTCGGTATCCGTAACATCAGTCGATCGTACCGGTTGATGAGTATGAAAGGAACAAGTTGAAAAAGAAGCGTGTGAGGCCACATGAATGGCACATCGATACGCAAAGACCAAGGCTTCTAATATCGAGTTCGAGGCCAGCCGGTTAGCGCCATGCAAACCGGTTCGGGCACACTCGCCTATGGCATACAGATTTGGGATGGTGGTTTGCCCATCCTTATTGGTAACGATCCCACCGCATATATAATGGGCAGCAGGCGTTACCGGTACCAGATCCCTTCCCAGATCAAAACCATAACGTAAGCAGGTCTTATAAATGGCAGGAAAATTTTCCGTCAGCTTTTGCGCTGAAATGTGGCGACAATCCAGATAAATGTTTTGCGTCTTCATTTCGGTATAGATAGCCCGCGCCACTACATCGCGTGGAGCAAGCTCACCGCGCTTATCATATGCGAACATGAACCGGTTTCCAGCGGCTGTAACAAGGTATGCACCTGCTCCCCGCACCGCCTCCGAAATCAAAAAAGGTGTACCCGGTGTTGATATCTTTAATGCTGTAGGATGAAACTGAATAAACTCCATATCAGCAATGGTGGCACCTATCCGGTACGCCATGGCAATTCCATCCCCGGTAGCAATTGCAGGATTGGTAGTAACCGGATATACCTGGCCCGCGCCACCCGTAGCCAGGATTATAACAGATGCCTGTATCGACTGGAGTTCAAGGCCTTCCTTTGACAATACCGCAACGCAACAAACCTGATTTTGATCTTTCCCGGAAGTAAGCATATCCACGGCTAATGTTTCCCAGCGTGTTTGCACCTGTGGATAGGCTTGTAATTTTCGTAACAAGGCATTTACCAACACAAAACCCGTTTGATCTTTTGCATGAACAATTCGCGAAGCGGTGTGCCCACCTTCCAAACCAAGTTCTATGTTACCCCTGTCATCATAATCAAAGGAAGTACCCCATGTGATTACTTCCTTCAAGCGCAGGGGTGCATCCCGAACAACCAGGTCAACTACCTGTGGATCACACAGGCCGTCACCCGTGTTAAGGGTATCGGTAATATGTTTTTCAAACGAGTCGGTAATATGGTTCATCACCGCGGCCACACCTCCCTGTGCATAGCGTGAATTGGATTCACCCGGTTTATCTTTAGAGATTAAAATGATGCTTTTTTGAGGAAGTAATTCCGCCAGGTGAATGGCTACGGCCAGGCCACCAATACCGCCACCGATAATTACAATATCACTGCTGTTGTGCTCGTCTGGTTTTGGCCTTGTCATAATGTTGCTGCTCCACTTCATTGGTTAGCTGTAATTCGGGTACACCTACAGGTTTGCCGTGTTCATCGAGCGCTACAAACGTGAAAAACGATTCGCCAAGCTGTTGTTTTTCATCTTGCCCGATAATTTGCTTCCAGGCGCTTACATAAATTTCCATCGATGTAGTAAACGTACACGTAACCCTGGCTTCGATGCGTACGATATCTCCGACCCGGGCGGGGGCTCGAAACTGCACTTTATCAATTGAGGCAGTTACGCATATTTTTCCGGCATGCGTTTGCGCACAAACAGCCGCGGCAATATCCATCCATTGCACCAGCCGGCCACCTTGCAAAATTCCCATAGGATTGGTATCATTTGGACACACCACCTCAGTTTTCCATACCACTGATTCACCCACGGTTCTTTTAATGGCCATTGCAACGATCAATTAACGCCTGAAAATGAGCGCAAACTTAGCGATATAGAAGATATTTTAGTCTTTTAAACATGGTAAATATTTTGATATGATCTGGCTCATATTACCGGCATGCCTATAAGTATTAAACTGCGCCATAATTAATAACCGTTGACAAATTAAACCCCATTATCAATGAACACAGCATTTCCAACATCTGCACAACTTACCGTAGGTGAATTAGTATCACAAGATTGGCGTAAAGCTGAAGTTTTTAAAAAGTATGGTATTGATTTTTGTTGTGGAGGAAAGCAATCTGTCGAAGAAGCGTGCGCACGAAAAGGCGTTGATCCCACACAGGTAGAAACTGAGCTGAGAGAGATAGAAAGCAAAGGAATTATCAATGCCCAAAATTTCAATGCTTGGGAATTGGACTTTCTGGCCGATTACATCATTAACAATCATCATAGCTATGTTAAGGAAGCCATCCCATTCATAGATGAATTATGCCATAAGGTATCCCGCGTGCACGGTGATTATCATCCGGAATTGCTTGAGATCGAAAAGCATGCGGCAGATGTCATCGATGAGCTCACTCAACACATGCGCAAGGAAGAGATGATTCTTTTCCCGTACATTAAGAAACTGGTTGAAGCCAGCCGAAATAATACATCAATCCAGTCCCCTCCCTTTGGTACCATAGCCAATCCAATTAATATGATGGAAGCCGAACATACGTCAGCAGGGAGTTCCATGGAATCCATTGAAACACTCAGCAATCACTTTACTCCTCCGCAGGAAGCATGTATGTCTTACCGGGTCTTATTTGCTAAATTCCAGGAATTTCTGCAGGATCTCCACCAACATATACACCTGGAAAATAACATCCTGTTTCCTAAGGCACTTAAACTGGAACAGGAATTATTGGGTAAATCGTAATGATTCGGCTGCAATAGCTAGGCTTCAACACCTAAAATAAAGATAAAGCCTGCTCATTCGGGCAGGCTTTATCTTTATCTGACGAAATTGATTTGAAATATCCCCGCGAACTAACTGGTACTCAGAAACAGGTATATGCCGCTAAAATGACAGGCACTTCCAACCATAACAAACCCATGCCATATGGCGTGGCTATAGCGCATGTTGCGTAATAGGTAAAAAATCACACCTACGGTAAAAAAAATTCCACCCGCTATGATTAACCAAAAAATTATTGGTTGCAGCGCTTTAAAAAGGGGAACAATAACCCCTAAAGCCATCCAACCCATGCCCAGGTAAATCAGGGTGGAGAGAAAGTTCAGTTTCCGTACAAAAAATATTTTGAATAATACTCCAACCCCGGCAAGAAGCCATAAAGCCATCAGCAATTCATACCCCAGTTGATTCGGAATTGCCAGAACAAGAAAGGGAGTATACGTGCCCGCAATTTTGGAATAGATAGCACTGTGATCCGCCACCCGAAAAATGTGCTTCCATTTTTCCTCCTTGACAAAATGATACAAGGTTGACGCTGTGTATAAAGCAAGTAATGAAATCAGGTACACCCCCACGCATAACCACACCCCAACAGAATGATTGTATTTCATCAGCGCGAAACACATAAAGCCACTGCCCATCAGGCTTAACAACACAGCCAAGCCATGGGTTATCCAGTTGGCTCTTTCTTCATTTTGGGAATACATCGGCATTGATTTAGAATTATTTCTGTCGGCCATCCTGCCCGTTAGATTATTAAAACACCCTTTCGATCACCGCAAAATTAGATTATTACAGGATATTTTAGTCCTTTTTTAATGTAGCGTGTAATTTTTAGTTTTCAACTGAAACCCTTTTACAAGAATTTACATGAACCGCTACATTGACAAAACCTCTACAAAACATTTCCATATGTATTATTATCTTTCCATTCTGCGATCCGTGCATTTCCTATCAAGTGTACTATGGGTTGGCTCGGCCTTTTTCTTAGTCCTGTTTGTTACCCGCTATAGACCCTTTAGGCAGTGAGGGTGGTAAATTCATGAAACAAATCTTTAAAACAAATAAACTTCCTGTAGTTATGCAGGCTTTGTCATTCCTGGCAGTAGTCAATGGAATTTTATTGTTATTCCAGATTTCCGGGGGATTTAACAGGGTGTGGATTTCTTCCATGCATGGTATAGTATTACTCATTGGGGGCATCTTTGGCCTGATGGCCTGTTCTATCGGTTTTCTGGTTATCGGACCAACCGTACGAAAGATTTCAGCGATAGGCCAAAGCCTGGCAAAAAATAGCACGCCACCTAGTTTTGATCAGCTTAACCAACTTGCCAAACTTCGAAACCACATGACCCGTGCACAACGCTGCGATTTCATTTTACTTTTTTTTTCACTGTTTGCCATGAGTATCGTGCGCCACCTGTAGAAATTGTGATCCATTACATATTGACCTATCTCCTTTCAGCTAGGAAAACGAGTTGTCTTCATGAATTAACTGGTACTTTCAATCATCTAGTCAAGACCATACCTTGGCACCCAAATCGCCATGCAAGGCCTGAAACACTTTTAAAAGTTGGTGGAATGGCTCAATCTCCTGATTTTCAGGTGCTCGATAAAAGTTTATTATCCACAAGAAACTTTTCAAGTCAAAATAGCGTATTATTGTGAGTGAACAATCACTCACTTTAATCTAACGTTATGAATGGCCAAACAACATCGCAATTGGCTTTCTGACAATGGGTGCATTTATGGCATATGGATTTCTCCTTATCTACCTAAGGGACTTTGCCCCAGGGAAAGAAGAATGGGTTAATTCCTATTCCGTTGGTAGACATTTTGAAAGTCGGTTGGCACACGTACACGGCAATCTTTTTGCTTTTCTTAATATACTTATCGGCTACCTACTCCTCCATTTTCAATCAAAGTTGACTAGCACTAAATATATCTCTTGGCTGGCTTTAACCGGATTACTGATGCCCATCGGAATTCTGGCTGAAGTATATTTTGGTGCCCCTCCCGTGTTCGTTTTAATTGGTGCAATTGCCATGACTGCTTCTGTGGCGTGGCTGGGCATTTCTTTCTTTAAAATGAAAATAAATAGTAGTAACGCTTAAAATAAAGGAATCATGAAAACGACAAATGCAATCGGTCTTGAAAATAACAATGCCAAACAATTGGCTGAAAAATTGAATGAGCTATTAGCAAACTATTCCGTTTTCTATCAGAATACACGCGGTTCACACTGGAATATTAAAGGTGAAAAGTTTTTTGAGCTTCATCTTAAGTTCGAGGAATTATACAACGATTTACTGCTGAAGATAGATGAAGTGGCTGAACGGATATTGACTTTGGGCCATTCGCCAAGTCACAACTACTCTGATTATACCCGTGTTTCAAAAATTGCTGAGAGTAAAGAAGTAAGTGATGGCATTAAGTCTGTGACCAATATTCTTGAGTCATTCAAAATAATAATTACACTTCAGCGTGAGCTTCTCATACTTTCAGAAGAAGCTGATGATGAGGGGACCAATGCACAGATGAGCGATTATATCCGTGTCCAGGAAAAATTGGTATGGATGTATTCTGCTTTCTTAAATAAAAACTAACATGGAAATCAAAGAAAGACAACTGGAAATTATTGAGGCAGCAGGTGAGATTTTGACCGAGTCAGGTATTGTAGGATTAACTACAAAGAATCTCGCAGCTAAAATGGGGTTTGCGGAATCGGCACTATACAGGCACTTCAAAGGCAAAGAAGAAATAATTCTGACGATGCTGCGATACTTGTCTACGGATATGGATAGCCGACTTATAAATTCTACAAAAGACATTGAAAGTCCGGAAGAAAAGTTGAAAGCAGCATTCAACAATCAATTCGAATTCTTTAAAAAGAATCCACACTTTCTGGTGGCGATATTTTCGGATGGCATGCTGGAAGAGAGTAAGGCTATCAATGAAGCCATCTTGCAGATTATGGGTACCAAAAGGAAGCACTTACTTCAGATCATCCAGCAGGGTCAGAAACAAAAGCAATTCACGGATGCTCTATCAGCCGATGAATTGGTACATATTATTATGGGCAGTTTCAGATTGCACATGTTACAGTGGCGTTTATCAGGTTTTACTTTTGATCTGAAGCTGAAGGGAAATAAGTTAATGGCAAACCTACTCAAGCTGATTCAACCTCATAAATCTATTTTATGAAAACGACACTTAAAATTTCCGCTATCCTACTTACACTTTTTGCACTGATTACAGTGTTCATGAGTGGTTCAGTAATTTTTGATTTGTTCGGCATCCGTGAAAAGGAGGGTAATTATGTTTTGTTTATTGTGATTGCTAATTTTATCAGCGGGTTTATCTATTTGATTGCAGCATACGGCTTGTTCTTTGGAAGAACGTGGACTACAAGATTACTTGTATTCGCCACAAGTATTTTGACAATAAGTTTCGTTGGCCTGATTTGGCATATTTCAAGTGGAGGAATATACGAGCAACAAACTCTTAAGGCAATGCTTTTTCGGATTGCAATTACCGCTGTGTTTGCTGGATTGTCGTGGCGATTTACTTCCGCTGAAAAGGATTACTCTTTAATTAAACAAAAATAGATTTCACCTATGAAACGTGTAACAGCATTCTTAATCACAACCCTTGTTTTCTTTGGTCTGGGCTGCAAAGAAAAAACCACTGAAACCCATACTCATGATGATCAAGCTGTAGTAAAATTAGATGGCGGCAAAAAATGGCTGGCCAATGCGGAGACAACACAGGGCATACAATCCATGATCGTATTGACTGATGGTTATTTAGCCAATCCTTCTCCAGACTTGAACCTGATGAAAGAAAATCTGACGTCAGAGCTAACAGGTATTTTTCAGAAGTGCACCATGAAGGGTGAATCCCATGATCAGCTTCATAACTATTTATTGCCTCTCAAAAAGAAAATAGAAGCACTAAGCAATTCTGGGGATGTGCAAACAGTAGAAGACATAAAAATATATCTCGAAACCTATAGAGATTACTTCGAATGAATCTGAAAGATGTATTCACAGAGTCGAAACCTCTGCAAACAAAAAAGATGTTTACCCCCAATGAAAGCGTAACCACCATTCAGTTAATGGCATCTGCACAGTTAAAGGAACACACGACCAAAGTACCTGCATTTTTAGTATGCGTAACAGGTGAAGTCTTTTTTGAAAATGAACTGGGAGTTAAAGAAAAGCTCCTTTCCGGTGATTTTATCAATATAGAGCCAGCAGTTAGGCACTGGTTAAGTGCGGAGACCAATAGTCTTTTGTTACTCATTAAATAAAAAAATTTGAAATGGTATGTTAGTGAATATTCACTTTTTTAAACAAACAACTTTCAGTCTATTCCTTCTTGTGGGCATTCTGGTTAGTCAGCCTCTCAAGGCACAAGTGTGGACGCTCAAACAATGTCTCGACACGGCACAACAATACAATAAGAACTTGCTGGTTTCTCGAAACAATGTATTGATCGGTCAAGAAAAAGAGCAGGAATCCAGGGCTAATCTAATACCCAAAGTTTCAATTAATGCCGACTACAAGTATTACGCAGACTTACCCTATCAATTCATGCCACAGGTGGCTTTTGGTGGACCTGAAGGAGTATTCAAGGAAATTCAGTTTGGTGTTCCTCATAACATAGCGGCTAACCTACAACTAGCTATTCCCTTGTATAATCCACAAGTGTACGGTTCAATTCAGTCATCAAAAATTGGCTCCGAACTTATTGCTTTGCAAAACCAGAAAAACGAAGAACAACTTACCTATGAAATAACAAACCTTTATTACAACGCTCAAATTCTGCGCTACCAAGTGGCATTCTTAGAGGACAATTTAACGAATGCCAAAAAGCTCTTGCAGAATACCCAAGCCCTGAAAGATCAACTACTTGCTAAGGGCACAGATGTATCCAAAGTACAATTACAGGTGGAGCAACTGACTAACCAGCGGGAGCAGATTTTAAGCAAGTATGGTCAGGTTCTAAATGCCCTGAAGATTTTGGTGGGCATTCCTTTGTCTCAAAACCTTGAGGTGGAAAAGTCAATTATCAATACAACTGCGCCAGTTTATGAGCAAGCGGCTACTTTGGATATGCGTATCATTGAAAAGCAGAATGCTCTTTTACAGAGTGAACTGAGCACATTCAAAAACTCACGACTTCCATCAATTTCCTTATATGGTAGTTATGGTGTTACGGGATTTGGATACGATAAGGCGCCTAACGAATTTCTAAAGTTTTATCCTGTAAGTTTCGCAGGGCTTCAATTGTCCTATCCTCTATTCAATGGAACCGTTACCAGACAAAAAATCTCTCAGAAGAAACTGGAGATTAAGAATAAAGAACTTCAGGCAGACTTGACATCAGATCAAACCGCCCTGTACATTGAAACGGCTCACCAGCAAAAATCAATTGCGCAGCGATCTGTTGAAACAACCCTTGCACAAGTGCAGCTTGCTCAATCCATTTACGATCAAACGATTCTTCAGCAAAAGCAGGGAGTAGCATCCTTGACCGAAGTTCTACTAGCTGATAACGCATTACGAGAAACTCAACAAGGTCACGTGTCAGCTTTGATCGATTATCTGAAAGCGGATTTAGACCATAAAAAAGCAACTGGCAACCTGTTTATTAAATAATTACGTACCATGAAAAAGATTTTGTACTTCGCAATACCTCTGGCCTTGATTGTGCTCATTGCCGTGCGTTTAAAAAGTAATAAAGAAACTTCTTTAAACCGTATTTATACCTACAACAAAGAACAGGCTATCGAGGTAAGAACCGATACTGTAAAATATATCCGCACGGGTATTCAAAAATCCTTTACCGGTCTGTTTGAACCCGACAAAGAAACCAAGGTAAGTGCAGATGTGCAGGGTAAAATCGTAAGCGTATTTGTAGATGCGGGCAGCTATGTAAAGAAAGGGCAGTCGCTCATTAAAATTGATGATGCCTTGTTGAATCTACAACTTCAATCCGTATCCATTCAAATAGAGGGATTGGAAGCCGATGTGAAACGCTATTCAATTCTTGCTGAATCAGATGCAATCCAGGGGGTACAGTTGGAAAAAACTCAACTGGCATTAAAATCAGCACAGGTTCAGCGGAGTACTTTATTGGAGCAAATTAGCAGAACAATCGTTGCTGCTCCGTTCAATGGGATTGTAACACTTAAAATGGCTGAAGCTGGTTCCTATGCGGCACCTGGAGTACCCCTGCTGCAACTCACCGATATTTCTTCACTCCGTTTTACCATTCAGGTTCCTGAAAATGACCTAACGATATTTCACAACAACCAGGCAGTAGACGTTTTTGCCGAGCTCTATCCGTCAATTTCACTTGCAGGAAAAATTTCCCTCATCGGAAGCAAAGGTAACATGGCCAATTCTTTTCCAATTCAAGCCTTGGTGAAAAATACACAGGACATGAAAATCAAGTCAGGCATGTTTGGGAAAATTGTGATTGAAGAAAAGCTTGATGAAAGGCAACTTACCATTCCGGCATCAGCCATCGTGGGCTCTACTTTAAAGCCTCAGGTGTATGTGGTTGAACAGGGAAAGGCCAAGCTTCGCGACATAACTATAGCGGATAGAAAAGGAAGCACCGCTGTTATTCAATCCGGATTGCATGAAGGTGAAATGGTCATCACGAATGGCCTTATCAATCTCTTTGATGGTGCTACTGTAGAAAGTAAGAATTAATTATTATGAACATCACCGAAATTTCTATTAACCGTCCTTCGCTGATTATTGTCTTATTCAGCGTGTTTATACTAGCTGGTTTTTTAGGTTATAAAAATCTCAGCTATGAGTTGATGCCAGACTTCAATCAACCCGTTGTAGTTATTAAGACGGGCTATCCGGGTGCAGACCCTACCGAAGTAGAAACTTCCGTTTCGAGGAAAATTGAGGACGCCTTATCTAACCTTGAAGGCGTTGATTTTATCGTAACCAAATCATTGCCTAACGCATCGGTACTCATTGTCAATTTAAAATACGGATCTGATCTGGATCAAACGATGCAGGATGCGCAACGCTATATTGATAATATCCGGAGGGATTTACCACAGGATATTTTAAGTCCTGTGATGAGCAAAGTCTCGCCTAATGATTTACCCATTATGCAGATCAGCGCAACCAGCAAACTTCCCGCAACTGAATTTTATCAAAAAATGAAAGATGATTTTCTTCCGCAAATTCAGCAACTAAAAGGAGTAGCAGAAATTACATTACTAGGCGGTGAAGAAAGGGAGATTCAGGTTAAAGTAGATCAGGAGAAATTGAAATTGTACAAAGTCTCCATGTATCAGGTTACAGAGGCGATTAATCGTTCTGGTCTTGATGTTCCTTCAGGTAAGGTTCAGACCACCCTTGTTAACAATCCAGTCAGGCTAACAGGAAAATTTAAATCCATCGAGGACATCAGTGCAGTTCAGGTAGCCATGCCCACACCAGGCAGTCCAGTATATGTAAAAGACATTGCCTCCATTACCGATGGAATTAAAGAAATCGTATCTGTAAGCCGATATAACGGAGTGAATGGGATTGGTCTTTTACTTAAAAAGCAGGGGGATGCGAATGCGGTGGAAGTTTCCAAAGCGGTGCAGGAAAAATTTCAGGCAATTGAAAAACAGTATGCTTCGGCACAAGTAAAATTCACCATAGCTGATGACTCCACAGACAACACGATTGCAGCGGTGAATTCTGTTGTATTCGACTTGACTTTAGCTGTCATATTAGTGTCAATTGTGATGCTTCTATTTTTAAGAAGCTTCCGAAACTCTATTATCGTTCTGGTGGCTATACCGACCTCTCTGGTAACTGCTTTCGCGGTGATGTGGCTCTTAGGTTACACACTCAACTTAATGACCTTATTAGCCATGTCATTAATCATCGGGATTTTGGTCGATGATGCAACAGTCGTACTGGAAAATATCCAGCGACATCTTGATATGAAAAAGGATAAACGAGTGGCCGCATTGGATGGTCGAATGGAAATTGGATTTTCAGCATTGTCAATAACCCTTGTGGACGTGGTCGTATTCCTTCCCATTTTATTTCTACAGGTATTTGTTGCAGACATGCTCAAGCAATTTTCTGTAGTGGTGGTCACCTCTACTTTAACAAGTCTACTCGTTGGGTTTACGTTAACACCGTGGATGGCTTCGCGCATCGGTAAATCGGAGGATTTACAACCAACCAATTTTTTCAATCGGTTTTTACTTTGGTTTGAGTATCAGTTAAATCGGTTTATTGATTGGTATGGAAGGCAGTTGGAGTGGGTATTAAATTACAAACTTATCACCACTGGCATTATTCTCTTGTTGTTTGTTTTCACGTTAGGCATAATGAAACAAGGCATCATTGGAAAAGAGTTGATTGCAACGGGTGATCAAGGAAAGTTTCGCATGAACCTTGAATTTGACAAAACCACCACGGTACAGGAAAATAATATCGTTACTCAGAAAATAGAAAGTTTTATTGCAGCACAACCAGAGGTGCAGGCTGTCTTTAGTAATGTGGGCGGACCAAGTTCAGGAATTGGAAGTTTAGGTGTTGGCTCCGTTAATAAATCAGAATTGACCATTCAGCTAAAACCTGCCACTGAACGAGGCTATCAACCTACCGAACAATTCATGAAAGAAATTCGCGAAGCATTGAAGTCAGAATTTCCGGCCATCAATTATTCTATGGCTGCATTGGGGCTTGTACCCCGTTCGGCTCCGATTGAAATTACATTAAGCGGAAGCGATGGAAGTCAGGTAATGAAGTTAGGAAGTGAATTAAAGTCGGTGGTTGAAAAAATTCCAGGTGCAGATAATGTTCGTCTCTCCGTGGAAGAAGGAAGCCCTGAGTTCCAGGTAATTCCTGATAAGGATCGAATGCAGCGATTAGGACTCACCACTGCTTATGTTGGCCAAAGTATTCGCACAGCATTAACGGGAAACGATGATGCTACGCTTACTGAACAAGGTACGGAATACCCAGTGAGGATATGGCTGGATGATTTCAATCGACAGAATATGGAGGATGTTAATTCGCTAACCATTATTAATCCGCAAGGTTTACCTATTGAAGTATCTCAATTTGCTGAAGTTATCCAGGATAATTCGCCTTCGTTATTGGAACGATTAGACAGACAGCCTTCTATCACGTTAACAGCCGATGCACTGGGGCGCCCTTCCGGAACAGTTGCGGATGAAGTGGTGGCTTATATAAAGCAAAATCCATTACCCGAAGGAATTCAAATGACTTGGGGCAGTGATATAAAAAGACAGAATGATAGTTTTGGAGCACTTGGGTCAGTGCTTCTTATTTCATTCATTTTGATTTATCTGATCATGGTGGCGTTGTATGATAGTTTTGTCTATCCTTTTGTGGTATTGTTTTCTATACCCGTTGCGGCAATTGGAGCTTTCCTGGCGCTAAATCTGACTCTAAACAACCTGAGTTTATTTGCTTTGCTTGGGTTAATTATGCTGATGGGATTGGTGGCAAAAAATGCGATTCTGATTGTGGATTTTGCCAATCAATTAAAAGCCTCCGGAAAACATTTTAAGGAAGCCTTAATTACTGCGGGGAAAGAGCGTATGCGTCCCATATTAATGACTACCCTGGCAATGGTTATTGGTATGTTACCGATAGCGTTAGCCAAAGGTACAGCCAGTGAGTGGAAAAATGGACTAGCCTGGGTAATTATTGGCGGATTGCTTTCATCGCTGATTTTAACAGTGTTCCTGGTTCCAATGGTTTATTATGTAGTTGATTCGCTTAAGTCAAAAATGAAGATTATTAACCCATTATGATCGACATCGTTAGATAAGGGACCTCAACAAATTTTTGTTATGTATCATATTACTTTTTGATAACTGTAATTGATCATCCATTACTTGTAAAGTAAAAAATGGAAATAAAATCAAAGCGCTTTGACAATATGGTCAAGGATGTCCAGGAATTCGGGCGCTGTCCGGTTAGTATGATACTCAAAGTTTATGGTGGAAAATGGAAACCAAAAGGAATAACTTTTGCTATCCATTTTCAATAAACACGTTCATACCCTTCCATGCCTGAGTCGCTACCCTCTTGATACATAGCCTGAATGAGATCTTTATATTTTGTATAAATGGCCTTCCGCTTCAGCTTCATGGTTGGTGTTAATTCACCAGTAGCCGGTGACCATTCATCAGCCAGCAAGGTTATCTTTTTTATTTGCTCCCACTGCCCGAAATGCGTGTTGCAGGCATTCACCTCTGCCTGAAGCATTTCCCTCACTTCTTGATGAGCTATCAATTCACTCCGTGAAATAATTCGCAACCCCTTTTGCTCCGCCCATTCGCGAACCTGCACCTGTGAGGGAACAATCAATGCCGCTATAAACTTTTTGTCATCACCCCCTACCACCATAATCTGCTCAATGTATTTGATCTCCTTCATTTTCATTTCAATAACTTGCGGAGCAACATATTTTCCTCCAGCCGTTTTAAAGAGTTCTTTTTTCCTATCGGTGATTTTTAAAAATTTTTTACCGTTACGTTCTATCCACGTTCCTATGTCACCCGTATGAAACCATCCATCAGACTGAATCACCTCTGCGGTGAGGTCAGGCCGTTTGTAATAACCCTTCATTATGTTGGGGCCACGCGCAAGCACTTCCCCATCGGCAGCCAGTTCAATCTCCACACCCGGAATGGCCATGCCCACTGAACCTACACACCGATCAGATTCCGCATACCCATTTACGGTAAGCACAGGGGAAGTCTCCGTTAGGCCGTAGCCTTCAATGATACCGATACCCGCAGCCGTAAATAAGGTGATCAGCCTGGGTTGCATAGCCGCAGCACCCGTGATGATATATTTCACTTCACCGCCCATCACTTCCAGCCATTTTGAAAACACCAGCTTGCGTGCAAGGCCGAGCTTTATACCATAAATTAATCCCTGCTTTTCTCCAATGCGGTATTGCTCACCCACCGCAATAGACCAGTAAAAGAGTTTCTTTTTAATACCCTCCAGCACTGCACCTTTAGCCATAATTTTTTCGTAAACTTTCTCGAGTAAACGGGGTACCGTTGTGAAACAATAAGGCTTAACATCCTTCAGGTTATCAACAAGTGTATCCAGACTTTCAGCATAGCTGATATGAATACCAAAGCACAGGTATACATAGAATACCGTACGCTCAAAACTGTGGCACAACGGAAGAAAGCTCAACGACTTCCTTCCGCCACCCAAAGGCAAAACCTGCTTCACACTCTTGATATTACTCATCAGGTTCTGGTGCGTCAGCATCACCCCTTTCGGGTTACCCGTTGTACCGGATGTATAAATAATGGTGGCCAAGTGTTCTGGAGAAAGGGATTTCTTTTTCAACTTAATTTTGTCGTGACCAATGGTATCCAGTGCAGGCAATATATCCCAGAAGTAATCTGCATCTAGTGAGCACTCAAAACTAATGACGCCCTTCAGGGTTGGGCAGTTATTGCGCACCGCCATCACCTTGCTTATAATTATTTCATCTTCGGCAAACACAAAACACACTTCGGCATCCTGAAGTATAAATTCATAATCATGTTCCGAGAAGGTAGGATACATCGGTATATTGATGATGCCAACCTGTAATGCCCCGAGGTCAACAAAATTCCATTCCGGTCGGTTCGATGAAATAATGGCTACAGTATCACCGTGCTGTAAACCCAGATTTAGCAAAAGCTGACTGGTTTGGTTAACTACATTTTTTACATCCTGATACGTGTAGCCCCTCCACTCCATTGGGTTACCCGGCTGTTTTTTTGATGACAAAAAAAGTTGATTGGGTTGAGCCATAGCCTGCTCATCCAATAAATCAAATAGTCGGGTTGGTTGTGTCATCTGTTTGCTGTTTACATAGAGATGGAACCCTTTCTGAAATCGCTTTTACTAATGATGGCATTGATGATAAATGGAACACCGCTACGGCTCTTGCTCAATGCAAGGGTAACCGAATCACTAAAGTCTTCAATGCTTTCTACCCGAACTCCTTCGGCACCAAAAGCATGCGCAACTTTTTCGTAATTGGATTGTCGCAGGTTCACAGCACATTCGCTCTTCAACAGGGTTACCTGGTCGCGGGCAATTTGGCCCCAGCACCCGTCATTGCCAATTAGCGCAACAACAGGTAGTTGATGACGTGTAAACGTATCGAACTCCATCAGGCTGTAGCCTGCGCTTCCATCTCCATAAATTATCCAAACATCCTTTTCGGGATAAACAAGTTTTGCTCCCAGGGCAAATCCTGCACCTACACCCAATGTGCCAAACACACCCGGATCGAGCCACGAGAGCGGAGCTGCCGGCCGAAGCGTGTAAGCAGCTGTAGCCACAAAGTCACCACCATCGGCAATCAATATTGTGTTCTTGTCTAACAGCGTATTCAGTACCCGGAAAAGTGTTAACGGGTTAATACCTGCTTGCACTTCTTCCGACATGGTATTGATTTTTTCTTCGCGTTGGTTATCGCGACTGCGCAAATTCCCTATCCATTCCGTGTATTTACCCTGATAGTGATCGGCCAATGCGATCAAAAATTCTTGCGGATCGGCCTGCACTGCCAGGGTTGGCTTTTTATTTTGGTATAAATCCAGCCGGCTTCTGTTGATAGAAATAAAAGGTGTATGGCCAATGTGATTTCCGTAATCCAGTCGAAAATCATTTGGTACACCAGCGAGGATGATCAGATCAGCATCCCGGATAGCCTCCTTCCGGTGATGACGCAGCTGTATGGGATGATCGGTTCTTAACAAGCCCCGGGCCATACCGCTGAGATAAACCGGTAATCCCAATCTATTGACAGCATCGGACAGTGCATTTGCTTTTTGGGCATTCATGATGGCACCACTACCGATTACCAAAACGGGCTTTTTTGAACCATTGAGCTTGCTTAATGCATTTTTTAAATCGGATGTAGCGTGGTAAGGAACACTTGCATCTTTAACATGGCCAGAGTGCTCTTTAAAGTTTACGTCTTCAAATAATTTTCGAGCATGCCTATTAATATACCAACGTTCCATACGTTGAATTATATTTTTAGGCGGTACCTCATGTGATTTAATTCCATACCATTCACGCACAATATTCTCCGGATAAAGAATATCAACCGGGCATTCCACAAACACCGGCCCAGGTACGCCACGGGTTGCTTCATAGAAAGCCCTGCTAAGTACCCTTTCAATCTCTTTTACTTTTGTAATGCGTGCTGCCCATTTTACGATTGGGCGCATTAACGAAAGCTGATCAATATCCTGGAGTGCTCCCCTGCCCTGCAACAGTGTAGCCACCGCTCCTCCCAAAAGTACCAGGGGCGATTGCGCCAGTTGAGCATTCTTAATGGCTGTAATGGTGTTGGTAATTCCCGGACCCGCAGTTACGGTCGCCACACCGGGTATTCCTGTGAGACGTGCAACAGCATCGGCAGCAAATGCTGCCGTCACTTCGTGCCGGGTATCGATTACCCGTATGCCTTGTTTTTCGGCCTCCACAAATATCGGAGAAATGTGTCCGCCACTCAGGGTAAACAAAAATCTTACACCTTGTTGCTTCAGCAGGCGGGCGATGATTTCTCCTCCGTTCATAGATAGTTGAAGTCTTACTTAAAGGTACACAACCGCCAGAAAATTCAAGATAATTTCAGCATTCGTTCAAGCGCGCTGGCAGCCTGTTGTCGTATAGCCGTGTTCACCTGTATTTCAGGTTGTTCATACAAGAGGCAATCCCGCAGCTTTTCGAGGGTATTCATTTTCATATATGGACATTCGCTGCAGGCACAGGTATTATCTTCATGCGTTGGTGCGGGAATCAATAGCTTATCAGGCGCCTGTTTGCGCATTTCATGTAAAATACCTGCTTCAGTTGCCACAATAAATTCTGTGCATGCATCGCTCTTTACATATTCAATCATGCCTTTGGTAGAACCGATATAAGAAGCAACTTGTAAAATGTGCGGCTGTGATTCAGGGTGAGCAATGAATTTTGCGTTTGGGTACAACCGGTGTAATGAAAGAATTTTGTCCATAGAAAAGTTTTCATGCACCAGGCAGCTTCCATCCCATAACAAAAATTTCCTGCCTGTTTTACGCATGAGATACTTGCCTAGGTTTACATCGGGTGCAAAAATGATGGGCTTATCACTTTGAATGGAACGAATTACCTTCTCGGCATTGGACGAGGTGCAGACCACATCACTCATCGCCTTGATTTCAGCGCTGCAATTAATGTAACATACCACAGGTGATTGAGGATGTTGTTGAATAAAAGCTTTGAATTCTTCAGGAGGACAGGAATCGGCAAGCGAACAGCCAGCTTCCGTATCCGGAAGCAGTACCTTACGTGAAGGATTTAAAATCTTAGCGGTTTCAGCCATAAAGTATACACCGGCCACTACTAAAATCTCCGCCCGGGACCCGGCAGCAAATTGGGCCATTTGCAAGCTATCGCCAACCATATCCGCTACCTCTTGTATTTCGGGTTTCTGGTAATAGTGTGCAAGGACAATTGCATTTTTGCGTTTCTTGATCGCTGATATTTCCAATGAAATTGTTTGTGTTTCCAGCAAGTCAATCATTATTACAAATATTTTATATAGCACCTTCTTCGCTTATGTTGTTCTGCTTCATAGTACGACCAAAGCGACTGCACCTGCTTATTATCTTCCAGTTCCGGATTTGATTCTGCCATGGTAATATTATTTCGATTAAATGCTTTATTCATTTCTTCCATAACTAGAGCATTGACTCCTTTGCCTTGATAATCTGGTCTAATGGCAACCAGGCATAGCTCTGCCGTGTTGTTTTTTCGCAGGGCTTTCAAAATATGGAAAAGACCAAAGGGAAATAAAGTTCCATTGGCTTTTTGCAATGCTTTTGAAAGGGATGGCATAGTAATTCCAAATGCGATTAATGTTCCACACGAATCGACCACCAGCGACACATAATCTTTGCGAATAAAGGATAAGTATCGCTTGGTGTAATACTGAATTTGTTTCTCCGTTAACGGGACCATGCCGTGTAAGTGACCGTAGCAGACATTAATCAATTCAAATATGGAATGTGCATAGGTCATTATACTATTTGATTCATTAAGATTTACCACAGAGAGCTTGCTTCTTCTTTTAACAATAGTCGCCACTTGTCTGACTTTCTCGGGTACCTTTTTTGGAATTGAAATCCTATACTCAATCCAATCCACCTCCTTGTGATATCCGGCCTTTTCGATGCAGTCAGGATAGTATGGATAGTTATAGAGTTCTGAGAGGGTTGCCAACTGATTAAACCCGTCAACCAACAATCCAGCCGGGTCGAAGTTGGTAAATCCCATAGGGCCATGTACTGCATCCATACCCTTTTCCTTGGCCCATCGTTCAACGTGGTGTAAAAGAGCCTGCGCAATGGTTTCATCCTCTTTAAAATCAAACCAACCAAACCGCGCATACTTTTTACCCCAACGGTCGATAAATCCATGGTTAATAATCCCGGCAATCCGACCTACAATTTTTCCACTTCGATAAGCCAACCAATATTTTGCCTCACAATGATCGAATGCGGGATTGGTGAGCCGAAGGGTTTTCCTTTCATCCGATTTAAGGGGCGGCACATAGAACGGATTACCCCGGTACAATAGGTATGGAAAACCGATAAAAGCCTCAAGTTCTCTGGGATAAATAATTTCTTTAATGATGAGTTTTTTTTGGTCAGGATTTCCCGCCTGCACGGCAACATCCAATTTTTCTTCCATAGGAAATCATGATTTATCCGATTTCAAATTTATATAAAAAGATAAAATTGTCTTTATTTAATTTACTTTTGCTGCTATATTAACTAACCGTCAAAAACGTTAAATCTTGAAAGAAAGTCATAAATACGGTTTGTATGTAGGGTTGCTTTTGTCATTCTCTGTTTATACGATGTTTGTTTATACACAGCCAGTTGTTGTGGACGCCCAGATAAGCGCTGACCCTGCAGTGGGAAAAATGATTTGGCAGGAAAGAAACTGTTCAGCGTGTCATCAGCTTTATGGGTTGGGCGGATTCCTGGGGCCCGATCTTACCAATGTCTATTCGGCTACAGGTAAAGGTTCGCTTTACATTAAAGCTTTTGTTAGCAGCGGTACAACGGTCATGCCTTCATTTGATATGTCGGAAAAGGAATTGGAACACCTGCTTGCGTTCTTAGCACATGTAGATGCTTCCGGAAAAGCAGACCCGAAAACTTTTAAACGCAACGTTAGTGGAACCATTGAACCACAATAGAATGGATGCCCTGAGGTGGCTTATTCTCAGCGGCCTTGTGCTGTTTCTAACGGGTATGTTGTTTGGAATAACAGGTTCACTTCAATATATCCTTCCCGGGTTCTTAAAACCCTATTTGTCTTTTGAAAAAACAAGACCTCTTCACGTTACATCCGTGGTCTTCTGGATTTTATTTACTGCCACAGGAAGCGTGTTGATTTATTTGCGGGAATATACCGGCAGAAAAGTATACGCCAGTTGGTTATCACGCCTTCAGTTGGGCTTATTCGTATTGGCGGCATTGCTGATTTTATCCAGTTACTTTTTGGGAATATTCGGGGGCAGAGAGTACTGGGAATTTCCGCCTGTATTTGCTCTCCTTCTGGCTGCTGGTTGGATACTTTTTATTATTCAAGTAACAGGCTCAATCAAAACACTCAAGCAACAACCCGTATACATTTGGATGTGGCTTACCGGGGCTTTCGGCTTTTTGTTTACATTTTCGGAATCATACTTGTGGACATTGCCCTATTTTGGAAAGGATATTGTGCGTGACATGACCGTGCAATGGAAATCTTACGGATCTCTGGTGGGCAGTTGGAACATGCTCGTTTATGGAGTAGGCATCTACCTGATGGAGAAGATCAGTCAAGACAAAAGTTATGCGTGTTCTCCCATGGCTTTTACGTTGTTTTTCTTAGGCTTGTTCAATCTCATGTTTAACTGGAGTCACCATATTTACACGTTACCTGTGAATCCTAATATCCGGCATATTGGTTACCTGGTCAGCATGACAGAACTTTTCATCCTCGGCCGCTTGATTTATAAATGGAAAGATTCTATAACCGCTGCTCGGAAGAATAAACACAGCCTCCCCTACCGATTTTTAATGATTGCCGATGCCTGGATTTTTATTAACCTTTTTCTTGCCATTCTCATTTCCGTTCCAGCCATCAACGTGTACACACATGGCACCCACATTACTGTGGCGCATGTTATGGGGACCACCATCGGCATCAACACCATGCTGTTACTGGCCGTCTCGTTCGACCTGTTGAGCGATACTTGCCAAAGTCTTGAGCCATATCGAACACGTATCTTTAACGCTACCTGGCTGGTAAATGTCTCTCTTCTCATTTTTCTTACCTCCTTATTTTTAGCTGGTGTACAACGTGCCCGTTGGCAGATGAGTGTCGATGCGATCCCCTTCGGACAGATGATGAAAAACCTGATGCCCTATTTCATTGCTTTTGCCATTTCAGGTGGGCTGATGTTTGTTGCTTTTTCTATTATCGTTTACCCGCTCCTTAGAAATACTTTGGCCTGCTTAGTCAGATCCGGAGAGCGTCCTGTAGGGGAAGGATTAAAACCCGTTATTTTTAAGTCAAATGATTACGCTGACCAAAATTTTCCGATTTGAATCCGCCCACGCCATTCATGGCTATCCGGGTGCTTGCGCTAACATTCACGGACATTCATATGAATTACACGTAAGTGTTACCGATAATCGGGGATCTGAAAATTTCATTGACGGGATGGGTATCGCAATGGACTTCAAAGACCTGAAAACGATTGTACAGACATCTGTGATTTACAAGTTAGATCACGCCCTGATTCTTTCGCAAGCATACCTGGCATCAATACCTAGTGTACCATGGGAAAAATTGATTACATTCGAATACGAACCTACGGCTGAGAACCTACTAATTTTCATTCGAAACGAAATAACCGAATCATTGCCTGAACATATCCAACTCACTGCCCTAAGGCTATGGGAAACTCGCGATTCATACGCGGAATGGTCAGCGGGTTGACTTGCGGGTTCGCGCGTTCTTTAAAAATGTTTTGCCTTGATCCAAATCATCCATTAACGATTGCACCGTTGCTTCTCGCATTACTTTACGGAGTCTATCCTTAAAGCGCTTGATTTCGTGATGAATCGGACATGGAAATTTGTCGGAGCACTCTTTTAATCCCAAGGCACAGTTGTGCAATACCTCATCATTGCCATCAATTGCTTTAACTATCTTGCTGAGCGGGATGGGCTTGGCCTTAGGATCAAGATAAAATCCTCCATTCGGTCCCTTTATCGAGCTTATGATACCTTCACGAACCAAGGTTTGCAGAATCTTAGCTGTAAAAGGAAGGGGAGCATCTATCTGTTTGGCTATTTCAGGGATACTAAGTCGTTTCTCAGTATTGCTTTTTAACGAAACATACAACACGGCCCGAATAGCATACTCACATGCTTTTGTAAACATAACGGCTTTTGTATGGCGAATTACAAAAATTTACGGGTATCACCAACTCATGCCGTAACCAACACCTTATCAAGAAATCCATGCCATGCATTTCTCAAGGTATGCTCGGCTTCTGATATACCCGCCTCAACTTTTTCCTTCATGGAACTAAACTCATCGCCAAAATTTTCCGTTAAGTTCCGGTAGTATTGTATGCCTTCCTGAAGGTTCTGGTAAAATGTTTCTGCAAATGCCTTACTCTTTTGATCCGCAAGTGTTTTGGTATCTTCTAGTAAACCCATCCAATAGTCGACATACAAAGTAAGCTCCTTGAGGAACATATGAGGCCGGTCAACTCGCGCCACAATATTCCCTCTGCCATAGATATGATCCACCATGGTACGTAAAGAAACAATCCGATTAAAGTAGGCCAGGTTAGGCCCCGGGCAAACATTTGCACCCGCCAGGTGCTTAAACGGTTTGAGTTTATAAGCGGTAACCGCTGCATTGCTTAATCCTACACATAAGCATTCCTTATCCAGAATTGTATTCAATTGCTTTTTGTAATCTGCTTCAGGCAAATGCATTCCCTGCAACTGTTCAATTTTTCTTTTCTGATACGTACGTGATGCCGTGCATAAGGGCTTGTCCCCAAACTCCGTATTCATGGCCAGAAATTTTTCTGTACACGGACTTCCCGGCTTACCGGATTGAATAGCAGCAAGTCGTTCAGCTTCTGCAGTACTCCCCTTTAAATAATGAAAGCGGACACCCAGTGGTGATTTATTACTCAGGACAATATCATGCTCGGATGCAGCACATAGTTTTTGCAACGTGGCCTCATCTACCGTGGTAGCTTCAGGCACCAGCAAAAAAGGTGTACCCCATCCTGTTCCATCAACCTGGTAATAAGTGCGCAGAAAGCGATCTTCCTCATGCGTGCCAATGCCACCTTGTACGGTTATTTTCAATTCATGTGGTTCGGGTAATACAACTTTATTCTTCTGTCGCAGCGCATCAACATAAATTTGATACAGGGTACTTCGCAGCTCTTCCTTCTTTGCTTTAAACTCTTCCAGAATGGGTCCTAACAAAAATCCATCGGTTGCAAATGCATGTCCCCCACAGTTCAATCCCGATTCAATCCTGAACTCGCTTACCCACAACCCCTTTTTAGCCAACATTTTTCCTTGAATGAGTGCCGAGCGAAAATCCGAGACCTTAACAACAATTTTCTTGTGAAAACGACCCGTTTCAGTAACATCAAAGGCAGTAAGTTTCTCCATGTAGCCAAACAACCGTGGATTCATCCAGCAGAAAGAATAACTGAGGAATTTGTTAAATTGCTGTTGGCATATCCCCTTATGGCCGCAACGGCATCTGAGCCATCTTCCACTAACGTACCGTCTTTTCGATAACTGTTTCGATCAAGTTTCGTCATGATATTAACATCGATGGTGCCGGGCACCACATAATTGCGCAGGCGATCCTGAAGCTCCGCCTTCTGCTGGCCATCAGGCAACTGAACCATGCTGGTGAAAATCTTTTTCACTGCGCTTGAATCAGGTAGTAATTCAAAATACCGGTATATATCAGAGTCCGGGTTGAAAGGTGCTCGCCTTACTGCTTCAATGTTCTTTTGAACCATCCGGTTAACCAGGTTAAGGTAATCGGTTATACGCCTTGCCCTGTGGTCGGGTACCTTGGCCGTAATGGGCTCAAAATGCTCCTGAAGCTGAACATAATAATGCTCGCGCATTTTCTCAATCAGGTTATCCTGCACAATGGAAATAACCGAGTTAATACCAAAATGCGCAACTTTTGTTGGGGTATCCATGGTATAGGCCAAACCCATTACCGGAATGTGAAACGTGTGTTCAGATGTATGATTCATAGGGCACAAAAGTAGGCCTAATAAAGGATATTATAGTCCTTTATTTAAAATTCTTTTCTTACTTTTAATAACTAACAAACGTACGCCAAACATATGAAGTACAAAGTGTTAACATCGTGATAAAACTCTACTATATAAATAAGATAATCGACTGATAAACGTCATAGCCAATCATTTTATACACCCATACCTTTGGTTAATACAAACAAAAAATTCATAACTATGGAACCTCACTTTTATCAGGTTGATATTACCTGGAACGAAGAACGCAAAGGCATGATGTGCTCACCGGAAATCACTACCGAATCAGGCGCAAGTGGGTGCCTTGAAGTGGCTACGCCTCCTCAATTTGCCAAGGGTATTCCCGGAATTTGGTCGCCTGAACATTTATATACAGCAGCGGTTAGCAGTTGTTTGATGACAACCTTTCTGGCAGTTGCTGAAAATTCAAAACTGGATTTCATGGCATTCAAGTGTTCATCGAAAGGGAAATTGGAAAAAGTGGAAGGAAAATTTTTAATGACCGAAGTCTTACTGGAGCCAACTGTAACCATTGTGCGTGAAGAAGATCGTGAAAGAGCACTGCGAATTCTGGAAAAATCTGAAGCCGCGTGCCTGATTTCCAATTCAATTAAATCAAAGGTTATCATGAACCCACATATTGAAATTTCAGGATTGGTTAGTGCCTGACATCATAGCCCCGTTAACCTATGATCAGTGTAATCATCCGGCAGTTTTGTGCAGTATTAGTAATACTCTTCTCCTGCAAATTAGCATTTGCTCAATTCACATTAACTGGACAGTTGATGCAACGTGCCGAATATCGCAATGGATTCGGACGGCTGATTGAAGAATCCCAGGATGCGGCCTTTTTAATTGGACAGCGGGCGCGCATTCAGGTTCAATATGACCACGAAAAGGTCAGGTTCTTTGTGAGTGCGCAAGATGTGCGAATCTGGGGAAGTACCAGTCAGGTTAAAGAAACGGATAACCTTTTTTCTATTCACGAGGCCTATGCCGATCTGGTGTTACATTCCAACTGGAAATTGAAGGTGGGTCGTCAAGAATTAAACTACGATAATGCACGATTTTTGGGTAACCTGGATTGGGCACTACAGGCACGAGCACATGATTTCGCGTTGGCTAAATTTGAAAAGAAAAACATCAAGGTTCATTTCGGAGCCGGATATAATCAGGTTAAAGAATCGTTAATACGACAACCTTACCCGGTTCCCAACCAATACAAAACAGCGCAACTAATCCGGCTCGAAAACCAGTGGGGAAAATTCAGTGGCAGTGCCTTATTCTGGAATAATGGCGTGGAAGAAAATGATCAGGGCAACCTGAAAATCCGGTATACACAAACGTTCGGCTTACCCACGTTACGCTATACAACCGGCAATTTTATTCTTTCCGGATTCTACTATTATCAAACAGGTACCGACACCACCAGCCGACAAGTGAAGGCGCACAATGCAAATGCACAAGTGACCTGGAAACGAATCAAGAATGAAGAAAAGGGAAAGTCTGTTCAGGTCACAGTAGGTTTTGAATTACTTTCCGGTACATCTCAGCAAGCCAATGATAATATAAACCGGTCATTCAACCCGTTGTACGGAACCAACCACGCACACAATGGCTACATGGATTTCTTTTATGTTGGAAACCGGTATCTGAATACGGTTGGTTTGCAGGATTATTTTCTGCGCTTGCGTTATGACCCCTACAACAAATTCTTCTTGTCATTGAATGTACACCAATTTTTGGCTGCTGCCGATGTGTATGATGGCACTGAAAAACTGAGTAATACATTGGGTGCTGAATTAGATTTTACTTCTGGATATATATTCAATGATGTCGTGTCGCTTCAGGTTGGATATTCACAATTTTTTACAGCCACTTCCTTTGAGTACTTACAAGGTGTCAGTTATCCTTCATCGGTACAAAATTGGGGATACCTGGCGTTGCTTGTTCGCTCCAATATGAAAAACCGATTTACTGGACTTCAATTTTGATCGAACAATTATTCTTTCAACTGTAGACATAATAACATGGTTAAGAAGTATTTGATAAGTATGTTTGTTCAAAATCATTTAATAGACTTATGGAGTACCTATGACCATCAACAATATGAGCATTAAGGAATTTTCTGTCAGTTACTTTGCTTTAGTAATGGCAACTGGTATCATCTCCATTGGGAGTTTCCTGCTGAACATGAAAACGATCGCATATGTCCTTTTCTGGTTCAATCTTGTTGTTTTTCCCTTGTTACTCTTTTTGTTTTTTGCTCGGTTGGTCGCTTACTTTCAGTCAGTTAAAAAGGATTTGATGGATCACCAAAAAGGCCCCTTATTTTTCACCATCATAGCCGCGGCTTGTATACTTGGTAATCAACTAATACTCCTTTATCATCAAATCATCCTGGCTAAAGTGTTATGGATTTTTGCTGTCGGTTGTTGGTTCATTATTACATACACATTTTTCACTTCCATAACCATAAAGGAAAATAAGCCCACAATAGAAAAGGGAATAAGTGGCGCATGGTTAATTATAGTTGTGGCTACACAGGCCATTGCTATTCTTACCATGTTGATTGCCCCCACTTTGCCTGCCGGCACAGAGCTAATGCTATTTATCGCTTTGGGATTATATCTTACAGGTTGCTTTTTATATGTATGCATCATGACACTTATCATTTACAGGTTGTCATTTTTTAGCCTATCATCTAATGAATTAGGGGCACCCTATTGGATAAGTATGGGGGCTGCGGCCATTACTACGCTGGCTGGTTCAATGCTCATTTTGAATTCTAAACAATGGACATTTTTAGCGGATATCACTATATTCATAAAGGCGTTTACACTTCTCTTTTGGTTTTCGGGCTCATGGTGGATACCCTTACTGATTATCTTGGGTATCTGGCGACATTTAGTAGTGAAAGTTCCCCTTCCAAGCACCACCAAAGGCTATAACCCCAGCTATTGGGGTATGGTCTTCCCATTAGGCATGTACACAGTTTGCACATATCGGTTATCTGAAGCTACAGGGATTGATTTCCTGATGATCATTCCGAATAATTTTATTTATGTCGCATTTTTCGGATGGTCTGCAGTTATCATCGGCCTCGCCCGTCATTTGCTCAACAGTTTTAAAACATCAGCAAAGGACTCCTAATTGTTTGGTGCTTAGCACAAATGAGAAAAGTTAGATTCACTGTCAATAAAATCAAATTGTGCAATGATTGCAATAAACCTTTTATGTGCTATTTTAAGGCACCATTGCAATATCCATTAACAGGCCTATGCTTCAACTCTTTAGTACCCTGAACCGAAAAGCTTTTTTTAACGCAATCATCGCCATGCTGTTGGTGATTGTGCTTGCATTTTTAGGCTCCCGCAACCTGCAAAATTTTGATGCCGCCCTTATTGCGTATTTGTTCGGAACCGTATTTGCAGTTTTCGGTATCACCTACCGGTATTCCATTTGGCTACAACGCCCGCCTACCAAAATGTATTGGCGGAGGACCTGGCAGTTTGCCTTCAGCCGGACATTTCTTCCCTATATCGGCCAAACCTTCTGGTTATTCATTAAAAACATTTTGTTTCAACGCTTTATTTATCCTCGTGGCCGTAACCGTTGGGTGGGGCATTTCCTGCTGGCCACCGGATGTACCATCGCCTTTGCCGTAACCATACCCCTTACACTGGGCTGGATACACTTTACCCTAAAACCCAACACGCTTGATATCTATGAAGCACACTTATTCGGTTTTTCAATGCTGGATTTTCGATTGGGCTCCTTCATGGCCTTCAACATTTTTCACGTCTTGTCGTGGTGCTCAGTGCTGGTCATCATCGGTGCGCTGATGATGATGAACAGACGCCTAACGAATGGTGGTCTCATCGCTACACAGTCGTTTGAAGGTGACTGGCTTCCGCTGATTTTATTGCTGGTTATTTCCGTCACTGGCCTCGGCATTACCTACGACTATACTTTTTTACAAGGCAAAACGCACCAGTTCATGTCGGTGATACACGCGATCACCGTTATCCTGTTTTTATTGTGGCTTCCATTCGGAAAATTCTTTCACATCTTTCAACGTCCGGCACAGGTTGGCGCGAACATCTATAAAATTGAAGGCGCAAAACGCGGCATGGTCGTTTGCCCACATACCGGCCAGCCTTTTGCAACCCACCTACACATCAGTGATCTCAAACAAGTGACGAAAGAGCTTGGCTTCGATTTTAACCTGAAGGATGGTAGCAGTCACCTCGACCTCAGTCCTGAAGGAAAGCGGTCGGCCATTGCCAAAGCACACTTCAAAGCAAGGCAGGAATCAGGAAAATTTTTTGGTTGATTAACGAGACGGAACACATCACACCCATGGCAAAACTACCACTACCTGTTGAAGACATTGTTGCGCAATTTGGACCGCACAAAGCCTACACCCCTGAAGATGGATTCAAGGGCCGATCTGAGCCTGACAAACTGGTAAAAACACATTGCTGCTTTTGTGGTATGCAATGTGGCATACAGTTGAAAGTGAAAGACAATACGGTTGTAGGCTTTGAGCCCTGGATGGAGTTTCCGTTTAATGAAGGACGATTGTGCCCCAAGGGTGTGCAGCGTTACCTCCAGAATAATCATCCAGATCGCTTATTGTCTCCACTTCAACGTACAGAAGGAAAAGGGTTCGAGTCCATCGATTGGGAAACCGCCATGAATCGTACCCTATCCGAAATCAGACGCATTCAAGCTGCCTATGGTAACGATGCATTCGCGATGTTGTCGGGAGTTTCCTTGACCAATGAGAAGAGCTACATGATTGGAAAGTTTGCCCGCGTAGCACTGAAAACAGCCAACCTCGACTACAACGGCAGGTTGTGTATGGTGAGTGCCGGAGCAGGGAACAAGAAAGCGTTTGGTCTTGACCGCATCTCCAACAGCTGGGCCGATCTGGCGCATGCCAACGTGATCATGATCTGCGGCACGAATGTGAGCGAAACTTTTCCTACGCTTACCCATTACATCTGGCAGGCACGCGACAATGGTGCAAAACTTATTGTAGTGGATCCGCGGGTTACCCCCATCGCACGAACTGCCGATTTGCATCTGCCTGTTAAACCCGGAACCGACTCCGCATTGTATGGGGCCATGCTTAAGATTCTGGTAGATAACGATTGGCTCGATCACGACTTCATCAACAACCATACCTCAGGTTTTGAAGACGCAGTTGCCGCAGTGAAAGACTATGATCTCGATTGGGCCGAGCAAATAACAGGAATTGCCAAAGAAAAAATTTTACTAGCTGCTACGTGGTGGGGAAAAACTGCAACTAGTTTTTTACTACATGCACGGGGCATTGAACACCACTCAAAAGGTGTTGATAATGTAGTGAGTTGCATCAACCTGGTGCTGGCTACTGGACGCATTGGAAAACCGTACTGCGGGTATGGCACCATTACCGGACAAGGAAATGGTCAGGGCGGTCGCGAACACGGCCACAAATGTGATCAACTTCCGGGCAATCGGGACATCACCAACCCGGAACATCGAAAATACATTTCCGGTGTGTGGGGCATTGAAGAAAAAGATTTACCAGGTAAGGGACTCTCCGCGTACGAAATTATTGAAGCCATTCACCGGGGAGAAATTAAAGGATTATTATCCATTTGCTTTAATCCGTTGGTGTCACTGCCCAACAGCAACTACGTGCGAGAAGCACTGGAAAAACTTGAATATTACGTAGCCATTGATTTTTTCCTCAGTGAAACGGCACGTCATGCGGATGTAATCATGGCCGGATCACTGCATGAGGAAGATGAAGGAACTGTTACTACTGCAGAAGGGAGGGTTGTACGTATACAAGCAGCTGTTACGCCACCCAACAACGCACGAAGAGACAGTGATATCTTATTGGAGTTAGCCCAACGGCTGGGAGCTGGGGATAAATTCAATTTTAAGAATAGTGAAGCAATCTTCAATGAATTGCGCGTAGCATCAAAGGGAGGTACAGCAGATTACTATGGAATCACCTACGAAAAGATTGAAAGCAACATGGGTGTATTCTGGCCTTGTCCGAGTTTAGATCACCCAGGAACACCCCGGTTGTGGGAAGACAAGAAGTTTGCAACCGCAGACGGAAAAGCTCACTTCAACCCTGCTCCCTATCGCGAACCGGGTGAAGTGACAGATGCAGAATTTCCGGTTGTACTTACAACCGGTCGGGTAGTGTCGCAATACCTGAGTGGCAGCCAGACCAGGCGTATTGGCAAACTGGTTGATCAGTATGCTGAACCGTTGTTAGAAATCCATCCTAAGTTAGCTGCGCACTATGGCATTAGCGAACGCGATCTTATTAAAGTAGTAACCCGAAGAGGGGAAGCCTCCTTTCCAGCACAGCTGGTAGAAACTATTCGCGAAGATACGGTTTTCATTCCCTACCATTGGGGGGGCAGCAAATCGGCAAACCTGTTAACACCGGGCACACTTGATCCCATTTCAAAAATACCCGAGTTTAAAGTTTGCGCATGTAAACTCGTGCACTTGGGCGTAAAAGCACCTAATCTAAATCAATCCAACGCATATCAAAGCATATAAAACATGGCCGCAGCAGAATATAAACATGATCAGGAATTTTTTATCGACATGCAGCGCTGCATTGGTTGCCACGCGTGTGAAATGGCCTGTGCCGAATGTGAAACAAACGGACAAGAAAGCATGATCCATATTCATTATGTCGATCGAGCACACACCGTGCAAACAACCGTACAAGTATGCATGCATTGTGAAGAACCCGCCTGTGCCAATGTATGCCCTGCCGATGCCATTACAAAAGACAGCTTTGGCGTGGTGCATACTGCCAATACGGCCCGTTGTATCGGTTGTTCCAATTGCGTACTGGCATGCCCGTTTGGTGTACCAAAAAAAGAAGAGAAAGCAGAACTCATGATGAAGTGCAACATGTGCTACGATCGTACCAGTGCCGGCAAAAAACCTATGTGTGCAACCGTATGCCCAAGTCAGGCACTATACTACGGAACACGCGAGGAGATCCGTAAGATGCGCCCAGACAGTGATCCTGTGCAGACTTTCAAGTTCGGTAATGAAACTGTTAAAACGAAGGTAAACATTATGATGCCCAAAGGAAGTACAATACTCAATGTTCATGATTAATACGAAGAAGTATGTTGACAACGCCTGAAAAAGAAAAAACTCCCAATTGGAAAAGTGACTTTCCGATAGAGCAAAGTGAGGCCACCCACATTTCACGAAGAGAGTTCGCTAAATTTATGTGCTTGCTTTCCGGTGGCATGGCGCTCGGCAATGGTGCCATCGTAATTAAATCGTTTGCCTTTCCAACTCAGCCACTTGCAGGAGAACATTTGGTATGCCTTCGGACGGATGTACCGGTTGGGGAAATGAAACAATTTGTAATTAAAGGACGGCTGGAAGTTCCCTATATACTTATTCACCTTGATGAAAATAAGTGGCGTGCATTTGAACAAAAATGTACACACTTATCCTGTGCTGTGCGTTACCGGGCAGATCTGAATAAAATTGAATGCCCCTGTCATAAAGGATACTTTGATGCTCAAACGGGTGTGGTGCTTCAGGGACCACCTCCCCGACCTTTACCCCAACTACAGGTGGTTATAAAGGACAATCAGGTTTATGTGAAAGCATTCGAAGAAAAATCAGCATAGTTATGGGCGATTTCAGAGAAGTACAAAATCAGGCGCATCCGAATAAGACCAACACTTTAATGGGTGGAGTCATTGCTTTGTTAATAGGCATCCTAGGCATTCAGGTGTGGTTGTTATACAGTGCCCTAAATAATGCATTGGAAGATCACCGCGGAATAGCAATCGCTGCCTTTCTCGGCTCTTCAGTATTATTTGTCTTGGCCCTTTGGTTATTGCGTTATGTTCCACAGGCCCGAAATTATGGCCAGAAACATAAAAAAAAACCGGAGAATCAATATTCCTAATCTACCTCAATTTCAATCTTAAACTGCCCGGCAACTACTTCTCCGTGGATTGAAGTTGCTCTTCCACAATCCCCATGGCAGCCATCATGGTTGGAAAACCAACCGTTGGTAAGAAGAGTAATACGAGGTGTTCAATTTCGTCTCTTGAAAGGCCTGATGCGACTGCCTTTCGGATATGCGCTTTAAATGCGCTGCTGTATAAATGACTACCGGAAATAGCCAGTTTGATTAACGCGCGGTCGCGGTCATCCAACGGACCAAGACCATGAACGGCATCACCCATGGCTTCATAGGATTTAGCAACAGCGGGATATTTTTTAACGAACTGCTCATAAAACCTGGGTGGTTTTGGCATTGGTTTTCTTTTGGTTGATTTCTTTTTCATAGCAATAAAAATTATTAAACAGGTCATTAAGGACTACTTAATCAGCAAACCATTAATGTAGTTACTTTCCCTTAAAAGCATACTACTTGTATCATAATACCGGAATAGGCCATCTTTCATATCATTCACATATCTTCCCTCCAACCGCAGGTTTCCGTTTGGGTACCATTGCATATACATTCCATTCAATTTATCGTCAACATACTGGCCCTCACTTTTTTTTACTCCATTTTCGTACCACGTATTCCACAGGCCATTCCGTTTTCCCTCCTCGAAATTTCCTTCGGTCATTTTAGTTCCGTTCTCATACCACCAGGTCCACGTACCCTCGGCCTTTCCATTAATAAACCCACCGGTCGACTTGGGCTGACCGGTTGAAAAACGGGGTGGTTCCGTGCTCCTTTCCGAGGTTAACCAAATCATAATCACTACGGCAACCAACCCTATTAATTTAAGATAATGCAGTATGGTATTACCACGGACCATTAACAGATCTGCCAAATCCATTCCAAAGGTACTTTGGTTTTCGTAATAAAAGATAATATTATCTTTTATTAGATAATCAAAAAGCAGATATTTATATCAGAACCATCAACCACCCTTCAATGAAAACAGTAAAACTCGGTTTAACCACCCTTGTATTTTGCGTGGGGATATTTGCCGCCTACGCCCAACAATCAGGTGAAATGATGTTTAAAACATTCTGTTCAGCCTGTCACACCATATCTAAAGGTAGGCTGATAGGGCCCGATCTGGCCGATGTACAACTTCGAAGGTCAGATGATTGGCTAGCAGAATTCATTAAATCATCACAAGCTATGGTTAGCAAAGGAGATCCCGATGCGGTTGCCCTTTTTGAGGAATACAATAAAACTGTGATGCCTGATGCGCCCTATTCGATTGATCAGATTAAGGAAATCATTGGCTATATAAAATCGAAAAGCCCCGGTTTCGTAGCCACGACTGAGTCAACTACATCATCAATTCCCGAGGAACCCAAACAACCGGTACGTTCAGTGAATGAAGCTACTGAAAGCGAAATCAAGTTGGGGCAATTGCTATTCACAGGAGAAACAAAGTTGGGTGAAGGGGGTCCCGGTTGCATTTCCTGTCATCATGTTAAAAATAACGCGTTGATTGGAGGCGGACTATTAGCCAAGGATTTAACCGATGCTTTTTCCCGAATGAATGAAGCGGGTATCCAGGCAATCCTAACCTCTCCCCCATTTCCAGCCATGCGAGAAGCATATTTAAACCACCCGGTTTCAGAACAGGAAGCCTACGCCCTTACAGCTTTTCTCAAACAAGCAGATGAAGATCAATTCGGGCAATACCCGCGCAACTGGCAACATTTCTTCTTGTTAAGTGGGGGTGCAAGCTTTATCGCATTGTTGGTTATCTTTTCCATGGTGTGGTCGAACCGAAAAAAGAATGCCGTAAACAAGAAAATTTTTGATCGTCAGGTTTATTCATAATTCTTAACCAATATTTATGAGCTGGATTGAAGACATCATATCGCCACAGACCCGTAAGTGGGAAGAGTTTTACCGCAACCGCTTTCAGCATGATCGCATAGTGCGAAGTACCCATGGCGTGAATTGCACGGGTGGGTGCTCCTGGCAAATCCATGTGAAAGATGGTATCGTGGTATGGGAAACCCAACAACTCGACTATCCATTACTGGAAAGTTCGCTCCCACCTTATGAGCCGCGCGGTTGCCAACGGGGTATTTCTTTTTCTTGGTATTTATATAGCCCGCTTCGCATTAAGTATCCCCTTATTCGCGGAGCATTGATCGATGCCTGGCGTGAAGAAAAAAAGAAGGCAGGTGATCCGGTTAAAGCCTGGGCAAGCCTGCAGGCCAACGCAGAAAAAAGAAAGAAATACCAGAACGCACGCGGAAAAGGTGGCTTCAGAAGGGTAACCTGGGACGAGGTGATGGAACTGATTGCTGCCGCCAATATTTACACCGCCAAAAAATACGGCCCTGATCGCGTTATAGGGTTTTCACCCATACCGGCCATGTCCATGCTGAGCTATGCGGCAGGCGCCCGATTCCTTCAACTCTTTGGAGGGGTGAACCTGAGCTTCTACGATTGGTACTGCGATCTGCCCACCGCCTTCCCCGAAATATGGGGCGAACAAACCGATGTGTGCGAAAGTGCCGATTGGTACAACGCCAAGATGATTGCTGATATGGGTGCCTGCCTGAACATGACCCGCACACCCGACTGTCACTTTTTTGCTGAGTCCAGACATAACGGAACCAAGGCCGTGGTGTTCTCACCTGATTTCAGCCAGGTGTGCAAGTATGCCGATCAATGGGTGCCCGTTCATGCCGGCAGTGATGGTGCCTTCTGGATGGCAGTAACGCACATTATATTAAAGGAGTGGCACCACGAAAAACAAACTCCGTATTTTTTAGACTATACCAAGCAATACACCGACAGTCCGTTCCTGGTAAAACTTGAAGAGGAAGACGGTAAACTTGTACCTGGCCAACTGGTTCGCGCCAATGAAATGGCTGAGTTCAGTAGCCTTGAAAATGGCGACTGGAAATTTCTGAACATCGACAGCAAGACAGGTAAACTCGTGGTACCGAAAGGAACCATGGGACACCGCTGGGAAAAGAAAGGTGGCAACTGGAACATAAAGCTGGAGCATGAAGTCGATAACCAGCCTTTTGATCCATACCTCACCCTGATCAATAATAGTGATGAGGTTCTTCAGGTAACCTTCACCGAGTTCGGATTGGACAAGCATCGTCAGCGTGGCGTTCCGGTAAAGTATTTGCAAACCAGCGCAGGTAAAATTCCGGTAACAACCGTGTATGACCTGGTGATGGCACAATATGGTGTTGATCGTGGGCTACTGGGCGATTATCCGAAAGACTACACCGATAAGGATGCTGCCTATACACCGGCATGGCAGGAAATTTTCACGGGTGTAGATTCAAAGACAGTCATTCAGTTTGCCAAAGAATGGGCAAACACAGCAAACCTTACAGGCGGTAAATGCATGATCATTGTAGGTGCAGGGATTAACCACTGGTACCATGCCAACCTGATGTATCGTGCAGGTATTATGGCCCTGATGCTTACTGGTTGCGTTGGGAAAAATGGTGGTGGAATGAATCACTATGTAGGCCAGGAAAAGCTGGCACCAGTAGATTCATGGAGTGCCCTCACCTTTGGTAAGGATTGGCAGAGTGCCGCGCGCCTGCAGCAGGCACCGCTGTGGCATTACATTAACACGTGTCAATATCGGTATGACGGTCAGTTTTCTAAATACAATACGGTTCCAAAAAATAAATGGACCCAACAACATACAGCCGATACGATATTCCAATCAGTGCGCATGGGATGGATGCCATTCTATCCGCAATTCAATCAAAACACACTGGAGCTAAGCAAGGAAGCGCAGCAAAATGGTGCAAAGACGGATGATGAAATCAAAAATTATACAGTAGAAAAACTGAAAGCAAAGAAACTGCACTATGCGGTAGGTGATCCTGAAGCAGAAGAAAATCATCCAAAAGTTTGGTTCATCTGGCGGGGCAACGCCATCATGGGCAGCATGAAAGGGCATGAATACGCACTTAAACACTATTTGGGTACGCACTCCAACCGCATCGCCAAAGATTCACCTGATCATACCGATGAAGTAAAGTGGCACGACATGGCTCCGGAAGGAAAAATGGACCTCGTGGTAGACCTGAACTTCCGTATGGATTCTTCAGCCTTGTATTCAGATATCGTATTGCCCGCAGCAAGTTGGTATGAAAAGGCCGACTTGAACAGTACAGACTTACACTCATTCATTCACCCACTTTCAGCAGCCATTGCACCGGTGTGGGAAGCCAAAACTGACTGGGATATTTTTAAGTTGATTGCCAAACACACCAGTGAAATAGCAAAGCAACATTTGAGTGAGCCGCAGAAGGACATTGTGTGCTCACCGCTTTCCCATGATTCTGCCGGTGAGATTACCCAACGGCATGTGAAAGACTGGTACAAAGGCGAATGCGAACCCATACCAGGGAAAACCATGCACAGCATAGCCGTGGTAGATCGTGATTATACCAAATTATACGACAAGTTCATCACGCTTGGCGACCGTATCAAAAAGAGTGGCCTTGGTGCACACGGCAACAACTACATGTGTGATGATGTGTACGATGAAATCATGGAATCAAACCACTTCCCGAAAGAACGGATGAATGGTAGCGTGCTCCCGTCATTAAAAGAAGACCGGGATGCGGCCAACATACTTTTAAAACTATCTACGCTAACCAACGGCAAGCTTACTGTTCGTGCCTACCGGGAAGCAGAGAAAAAAACCGGCCTTGTGTTATCGGATATCGGTGAAGGCTATGAACAGGTTGGCATTACATACGGGGATCTGCAGGCACAACCGCGCAGGTACAACTCCTCACCACTTTGGTCGGGATTAATGCAGGATGGTCGTGCCTACTCTGCCTACACCTACAATGTTGATAAATTGGTTCCATGGAGAACCCTTACCGGCAGGCAACACTTCTACCTGGATCATGAGTTGTACATCGCCTATGGCGAGCACCTTCCTACCTATAAGCCTTCACCCAAACCAGAAGCATACGGTGATCTCAAGGAATCGCTGGAGCGCGAGCAGGCCAAAGTGCTGAACTGCCTCACACCGCATGGTAAATGGCACATCCACTCCACGTATATGGAGAACTTGCGCATGCTCACGCTTTCGCGGGGATGCGAACCGTGCTGGATCAATGAGAAAGATGCAGAAGACCTCGGCATCAAAGACAACGACTGGGTAGAGGTGTACAACGACCACGGTGTTTACTGTACGCGAGCTTGTGTAAGCTCACGGATACCACGCGGTGTATGCATTGTTTACCATGTACCGGAACGAACTACAGGTATCCCCAAATCACAAGTTCGGGGTAACAAGCGTGGTGGCGGACACAACAGCTTCACACGCATACACTTGAAGCCGAACTACCTTACCGGTGGATACGGTCAGTTTTCTTATCATTTCAACTATTGGGGCCCAATCGCACCAAACCGCGATACCCACGTAATTGTAAAGAAGATGGAAAAATTAGTATGGTAATAATTCCCAACGCATAAACCTGAAATCTCATGGATGTACGAGCACAAATGTCAATGGTTTTTCACCTCGATAAATGCATCGGGTGTCATACCTGTTCCATTGCCTGTAAAAATATATGGACCGACCGTAAAGGAGCCGAATATCAATGGTGGAATAATGTAGAAACCAAACCGGGAACCGGTTATCCCACAAAATGGGAAGATCAGAATATTTACAAAGGCGGTTGGGAAAAGAAGAATGGTGACATCAGTTTGAAGGGTGCAGGTAAACTGCGTGGATTGATGAACATCTTTCACAACCCACACTTGCCGGTAATTGATGATTACTACGAGCCTTTTACCTACAAGTATCTCGACCTGATTGAATCGCCCGCTATGGATGATCAACCAACGGCAAGGCCGGTTTCGCTCATCACAGGCAAACCCATCGATATCAAAGGCGGTCCTAACTGGGACGATGACCTGAGCGGAACACCCGATTATGCTCGACAGGATCCAAACCTGAAGAACCTGTCGCCTGCCGAGCAGGAAGCTATGTTCCAGCTGGAGCGGATGGCCTTTTATTACCTGCCACGCATCTGCAACCATTGTTTAAATCCTGCCTGCGTAGCCTCCTGTCCTTCCGGTGCGATCTACAAGCGTGGTGAAGATGGTGTGGTGTTGATCAACCAGAATGTTTGCCGGGCGTGGCGGATGTGTGTGACGGCATGCCCCTATAAAAAATCCTATTACAACTGGCATACTGGTAAATCTGAGAAATGCATTCTGTGTTACCCCAGAATTGAAGCCGGATATGCACCTGCCTGTATGCATTCTTGTGTTGGACGCATACGCTACCTGGGCGTAGTCCTGTATGATGCAGACATGATTTATGATGCTGCATCCAGCGATGAGAATAACCTGGTAGATCGGCAACTCAGCATGATCCTCGATCCCTTCAATGAACAAGTAATTGAAGCAGCCAAGAAAAATGGTGTGGCCGATTCAACCATCAAAGCGGCTCAATATTCACCAACCTACAAGTTTGTTAAAGAATGGGGACTGGCCCTGCCGTTACATCCGGAATTCAGAACCCTGCCCATGTTGTTCTACGTACCACCCTTGTTACCGGTGATGGCCTCCCTGCGTGAAGTAGATAACCAGGCACAATCCGAGAAGATGGATCCCATCGCCAAGTACTGGAACGACAACTGGCTTTATGATACCAGCACCGAGGAATTATGGGGTACCATTGAGCAAGCTCGTTTTCCCTTACAATACCTGGCCAGTCTCTTTAGTGCGGGTGACGAAGGGAAAATCAAGCACATCCTGAAAAAGCTTATGGCCGTGCGTATTTATCGCAGAAGCAAAACCGTAGGCGATATGGAGCAGGCTAAGGTTGACCAGGTAATGAAAGACACCAACCTGACAGCCGAAGAGGCAGAAGCAATTTACTACCTCACTTCGCTGGCCAAGTTTGATGATCGATTTGTGATACCGGCTTCACACCGCGAGCAATCGCTGGAGATGCTGGAGTTTCCAGGCGATGCCCGTGGCTCTGTTGGATTTGGATTTAAATCGGAACCGTTACGCAGTGCATAACGAAAACAAACAGGATATGATTAAGACAAAAAATTCAAGATTAACCTTGTTGTCGGCACTCACGGATTTTCCGTTGGAAGGCTTTACCGAAAAAGTAAAGGAAATTCAGCTTTACCTGGATGGTTGTTATCCTGAGTTGGGCCAAGTGCTGGAACCCTTTACCGAGTTTGTTTCCACAGCCTCTCTGGATGAGATGCAGGAGTTGCACACGCGCACCTTTGAAGTGCAGGCCATCACCACATTGGATGTTGGCTACCTGCTCTTTGGTGACGACTACAAGCGTGCCGAACTGCTGGTAAACCTGAGCCGGGAGCACACCGCAGCCGCCAACGACTGCGGGTACGAACTGGCCGATCATCTTCCCAATGTGATCAGGTTAATGGATAAAATGACCGATGCAGAACTCAGGCATGAACTGGCCGCCAAAGTAGTATTCCCGGGATTAAAGAAAATGGTTTCAGAATTCGATCCCCACCACCTCGGCAAGAAAAACGAAGTGTATGTGCGCCATCACAAAACCTTGATTGATATGCCAGGCGATTACGGAACGTTATATCAGCGGCCGCTCATGGTTCTACTCGAAATTTTCCGTTCTGAGTTTAATCTTGAAAAAGTAACTGAAGATAAAACATCGGATTTCCTTAACAGCATCAGTACTGAAATGAAATTAGAACCATAACCTTTCGAGACTATGACTATTCTTAACACCTTCTTCTTCATCATACTTCCTTATCTGGCTTTGTTTATATTTTTTATCGGTACCATTTACCGGTACCGGAATGTCAAGTTTCAGATCTCCTCTCTGTCATCCGAATTTCTGGAGGGTAAGAAATTATTTTGGGGCAGTGTACCGTTTCACTGGGGTATGCTCTTTCTCTTCTTTGGTCACCTTACCGCATTTCTCATTCCAAAAAGTGTGTTGCTGTGGAACAGTCACCCGGTACGTTTACTGGTGCTGGAGGTAGCTGCTTTTGCCTTTGGTTTGAGTATGCTGGTTGGCCTGGCAAACCTGATTTACCGTAGGTGGACGCAGGGCCGCATTCGGGTGGTAACCAGTTGGATGGATCATGTGGTGGAAATTCTGTTACTGGCACAGGTGTTTTTGGGATTGTGGGTAGCTTACGAATACCGTTGGGGTTCATCCTGGTTTGCATCGTCACTTACACCTTACTTGTGGTCCATTTTCTTACTCGAGCCGCGCATGGATGCCGTAGTGGCGATGCCGCTCGTTATCCAATTGCATGTGATCGGAGCTTACCTGATTGTAATGCTCTTCCCCTTCTCACGCCTGATGCATGCACTGGTTGCCCCGTTGGATTACCTATGGCGGCCGTATCAACGGGTAATCTGGAACTGGAACAAAAACAAGGTGCGAAATCCAGCCAACGGCTGGTCGGTTTATAGGCCAAGAAATAACTAATGTTTCAACATGATCGATTTACAAAAAATAAACAATAATGATCCATTGAAGCGGATGGTTGAAAAGGAAAGTGGGATTGAAGAATTTTCACCGATGGATCCACCTGAAGCCTTTACACCACCCGTAGTGGATACGGTGCCCTACGATGAATTACATCCGTGTTTGCAGCAATTTATGGATGAACACACGCAAGCCAAAAAGGAATTGGAAGCGTTTGAACAAGCTCTGATTGCCTTTAAGCAAAATGGTTGGCAACGACATCCCGATATCGAAAAGAGTTTTCACACGTTCTTCTCCTACATGGACAACCACATGGTGAAACATCACCTGAAGGAAGAGAAAGTGTTGTTCCCGGTATTACAGAAAAGGCTAATCGAACACAAGGAGCACAGTAAAGGACCGTTTCCTAAAACAGCCATTGACATGCTGGAGGATGACCACTTGAAAATTATGCAGCACCTGACTCTCATGTTCAATTTTATTTCGCTGGCTACACGACTGCCAGATGTTACTTCACGTGCGTTAACGTTCGATGTCGCTGCCGAACAGGGATTCGCTCTCATTGAACTACTCAAGTTACACCTTTTCCGTGAGGAGAACGTGGTATTTCCGAAAGCAAATAAGTACATCAGCACCCAGGAATTTGATACCCTGCTGAAACAGGTAGTGGCTTATGCACAATATTGAACTCTTTGATTTACGCTGAAAACGCTGTAACCAGCCAAGCAGGGTTGAGATACTCTGCCACGTGACGACTTAAAATCTGTTACGTGCTTTTTTTTGAATTGCAATATTCGATTCAAATCATATTAATCAATAGCAGTATGAAAAACCAGATGATCAAAATGCTTGTTGCTGCGATGGTATTCAGTGCGATAAGTGAGCGTATACTGGCACAGCAAGAGAAGTATGCGCTTGTGATCGGTGTAAAATCCTATCAGCATGTTCCGCCTTTAAAGAATTCACTGAATGATGCGGTTGATATGGCCTCAACGCTGAAGAAAAAAGGATTTACTGTGGTGGAAATTTATGATCCCATGAATAAACGTGTGATGCTGGACGGTATCCTGCGGTACTTTAAGCTGCTGCAAACTGAACCTCATGCTACCGGTTTGGTTTTTTACTCGGGTCACGGCATGCAGGTAAAAGGTGTGAACTACCTCATACCAACCAGTGCTAATCCTCAAATAGAAGCAGACCTTGACGACCAGTGCGTGAACATGGATTACGTGATGCGCGCCATAGAAGAGGCCGGAAATGGATTGAATATTTTTATTGTGGATGCCTGTAGAATTAATCCATTTCGCAGCTTCAGTCGTACAGGTGAAAAGGGGCTCAGTATGGTAGCTACGCCAAAAGGCTCGTATATCGTGTATGCCACAAAGCCCGGCTCTGTGGCTAGTGATGGTCAGGGACGGAATGGCCTATTTACCTCCAAGTTATTGCAATACATGAATTCACCCGGCCTCAATATTGAACAGGTATTCAAGAATGTGGCACGAGATGTAGCGGCAGCATCGGGTGATGCGCAACGCCCTTGGATTGCCTCGGATTATACGGGAGATTTTTATTTCACGCCCGGATCAGGAGTTAAGGAAACAATGACTAAACCCGCAAGCAAACGGGAAACCATAACCGAGCCCCCCGCTGAAACAATTGTCAAACAAAAGGATAAAAGTGTTGATCCATTCAACTCAACCACAATTGGCACCCAGGTATGGATGAGCCGAAACCTGGATGTTGATCACTTTGCCAATGGCGACCCGATACCGGAAGCTAAAACACCAGAGGAGTGGAGTCGTGCAGATGCCAACAAACGACCCGCCTGGTGTTATTATGAAGATGATCCAGCCAATGGTCACATCTATGGTAAAATGTATAATTGGTATGCCGTGAATGACCCTCGCGGTCTCGCGCCCATCGGATGGCACATACCCACCACTAAAGAGTGGACCATCTTGATTGAATCTTTAGGAGGTGAAGATTCGGGTGGGTTATCACTGAAAAGCATATCCTCCTGGCATGAAAAGGGAAACGGTGTAAACACCAGTGGATTCGCAGGCTTGCCCGGTAGTTACCGTAACCCAGACGGAACATTTGGTCCACCGGATAAATACGGTAATTGGTGGAGTTCCACTGCGTACAATGCTTACAGTTCCTGGTACTACCTGCTCAGTTACATCAATAATGGCATAGGCAGAGGAAGTTACAGTAAAGGTTGTGGTGTCTCTGTACGCTGTATCAAGGACTAAAAGTTCTCCGGAAACAATGGCCTTCCAGCCATGCTTAGGTTTTACTTTACATGAACTAAACCTAGGATCATCTGACATATTATCTTTCAAAACGACTCAGGAATGTTCCGGTCTTACCCGTACTACGGGCCTGAGATAGTCAGGAATTGGCTCAGTTATGCTTTTCATTGTTATTATGATTGGTCGGAATCAGATTGCTTCAAATCGTGCTGTGAAATGGCGGAGTAAAGGTGGCTCGTATACGATCCTGAGTCCTCTTTTCTTGTCGCGCATTTCTAGGATATCATCAAACACCTCCAGTACATAGTCGATATGGCTTTGCGTATACACCCTACGTGGAATAGCCATACGCATTAGTTCATGCCGCGCATGTTTCATTCGGCCTTGTTCATCGTACGTGCCAAACATTACGCTGCCCACTTCAACACAGCGTATCCCCCCACGTAAATAAAGATCACAAACCAATACTTGTCCTGGAAATTCTTCAACCGGAATGTTTGGGTAAAGCTTTTTCGCATTCACATAAACCGCGTGTCCTCCTATAGGCCATACAACAGGTACACCTTTTGCCTTCAGGTGTTCGCCCAGATAAGTTGTACTTCGTATTCGGTATTGTAAATAATCTGGATCAAAAACTTCGGTCAGCCCCACCGCCATGGCTTCCATATCCCTGCCTGACAATCCACCATAGGTGGTATAACCTTCTGAAATAATGAGCATGTTTGTGCACTTAATGTGGAGTTCCTCATCCTTCAAGCAGAGCAGACCACCCATGTTCACCAACCCGTCTTTCTTGGCACTCATCACAAATGCATCACTTAGGTTCAGCATCTCTGCGGCAATGCTATAGTAACTTTTGCTCTCGTATCCTTTCTCCCTGTGACGGATGAAATAACTATTTTCAGCAATCCGGCATCCGTCAATTACAAGCAGCAGCTTATGGCGGTTGCACACCGACCGCACCGCCTTCATATTTTCCATACTCACGGGCTGGCCTCCAGAGGAGTTGTTGGTCACTGTCATTATCACTGCGGCAATATGCTTCGGGGTATGCTTCCGGATTTCCGCCTCCAGCTTTTCAAGGTCAATATTTCCCTTAAAGGGGAATTCCCGTTCGAGGTCTGCACTTTCTTCAGGCACTAGATCCAATGCTGTGGCACCGGTAAATTCAATATTGGCTCTTGTGGTGTCAAAATGGGTATTGCTCAAGAAAACCTTTCCTTTTCCACCTGTGATTCCATATAAGATTCGTTCAGATGCCCGTCCCTGATGTGTTGGAAGTATATAAGGCATCCCGCATAACTTCATCACCACTTCCTGTAGCCGTTGCCAACTTCGGGCCCCAGCATAACTTTCATCACCTATCATCATACCTGCCCATTGACGGTCGCTCATCGCCCCAGTTCCACTGTCGGTAAGCAGGTCAATAAACACATCTTCTGATTTAAGAAGAAAGGCATTATGACCAGCCTGACGAAGCGCCTTTTCCCGGTAGACCTCGGTGGTCATGCGCAACGGCTCAACCATTTTAATACGGAAGGGCTCAGCCAAGGTCCTTCGTGGATTTTCTTGCATGTATCAGGTTATTTAAGGACTAATTTATCTTTTTTTGTATAATTATATTAAGAGTATTTTATCTTTTATTAAGTTTAACCACTAAATACACGGTATGGGAAAGAGGAACGTCCTTGACTATTTATTAAATCCAAAGAAATGGTGGCTCCCACTCCTATTAATTTTTCTTGTCAGCTTTACCGGGGTAGTTATGATGGGTGTTCACACTTATACAGAGGCACCACCTGTAGCTAACTTTGTTGACGTTGAACACAATACAATTTTTACACAAGACGATATCCAGAAAGGCCAGGCACTTTTCCAGCAATATGCCCTGATGGAGTATGGATCCATGTTTGGCGATGGTGGTTACCGGGGCCCCGATTATTCAGCCGAGGCTTTGCACCTGACGGCCACTTTCATGACAGACTATTATAAAGAAACAACCCATGCCGAAGTATCCGATCGGGAAACAGTACTGTTGGGGATTACTGAAAAGGTTAAAAAGGAAATTAAAGCGAACACCTACCAGGAAAGCACACATTCAGTAACCCTTAAAATGTCACAAGCCTATGCGGCTAAAAAATTAGTGACCTATTACCATGAAGTTTTTTTAAATCCCAAACATGAACAAGCCTTTTCCCCAACAGGGTACATTACCAACCTGGAAGAAATCCGCAAACTAACCGCCTTTTTCTTCTGGGGGGCTTGGGTATGCGGGGTAGAACGCCCCGGGAAAGACTACAGCTATACCCACAATTGGCCTTTTGATGCAGGGGCAGGCAACACACCTACGGTTGCCACTATAATCTGGAGTATTGTTGGGTCATTGGGATTGGTTCTTGGATTGGGTATTGTTCTTTACTACCATGGAAAACTGGAGAAACTTGATGATGCCGCATTTACTAATCATGCTGCACCTTTAGTAACCGAAAAGGGAGTTCGAGACTTTTTACCAACACCCACACAGCGTGCTACCTATAAATTCTTTTATGCAGCCATCATTTTATTTGCTGTGCAGGTTTTGGCAGGAATTCTTACTGTACATGATTTTGTGGGATTTGTAAATTTCTTTGGGTTTGATATGTCCAAAAGTTTGCCTATCACGGTAACCCGTAGTTGGCATATTCAGCTTTCACTTCTTTGGATTTCTGCTTGTTGGATAGGCGCATCGTTTTTTGTTATGCCGATGCTCTCGCCTAAGGAACCGGCCGGGCAACGCAAACTCATCAATATTGCTTTTGGATTAATTGTGCTATTGGTTGCAGGTGCTGTGATTGGTCTGTTCATCGGACCCATGGGATTTGCCGGCAACGCATGGTATTGGATAGGGCACCAGGGTTGGGAATACCTTGAGCCGGGAAAATTGTGGCAGGGATTACTCTACATTATTTTCGGATTTTGGGTAGTGATCCTTTTCCGAGGACTCAAACCGGTAATGACCTTAAAAAAGCCTTGGGCCCTACCCAATTGGTTAGTATACGCAACCTTAAGTATTCTTGTGTTGCTCTTTTCCGGCTTGATGTTCACGCCAAAAACCAATTTTGTCATTGCCGATTTTTGGCGTTGGATGGTTGTACACATGTGGGCTGAAGCCTTTTTTGAAGTCTTTACAACCGTATTGATCGGATACTTTATGGTGTTGATGGGACTGGTAAGTGAGCGTGCAGCAACCCGCGTTATCTACCTGGCGTGTTTACTTTTTTTGGGCTCAGGGTTATTGGGTATATCCCATAACTTTTATTGGAATGCAAAACCGGTATTTACCATGGCGCTTGGTTCTGTATTCTCAACCCTACAGGTGGTACCCTTGATTTTATTGACGCTGGAAGCCTGGCGATTTGCAAAACTCCCAGATCAATTAACAAATGGGAGCAAGGCAAAAGAAGCATTTGGGTTTCCTGGCGTGTTTCTATTTTTACTGGGTGTAAATTTCTGGAACTTTCTTGGTGCAGGCGTTATGGGATTTATTATCAACCTGCCAATAGCCAATTATTACGAACACGGTACTTACCTTACCGTAAATCATGGTCATGCTGCATTAATGGGCGTGTACGGAAACCTATCCCTGGCTGCTGTCCTATTTTGCTGTCAGTTGCTATTCAAACCGGAAGTGTGGGATAAAAAATTAGTTAATACTTCGTTCTGGTCCATCAACATCGGTTTACTGCTCATGGTGGTGCTTGATCTTTTCCCTGCAGGCATTCTGCAATTTATTGCCGTGGTAGAAAATGGTTTATGGTTTGCCCGAAGCAGTCAATTTATTGACAGTTCTCTATTTCAAGGGCTTACCTGGTTACGGATTATCGGGGGGTCCATTTTTGTTTTAGGGGGTGTAATCCCGCTGCTGATTTTCATTGTGCGCAACGGAAAGCATTTGAAGAAAAATTTGATTTTTCCGGAGGTAACCGGAAATGGTCATAAAAAGCCAAAAACACTAAAAAAGGAATTTGGTATATCCATTACTGATTGATATGACAATTCGTGAACTTTTAAACCTTCAGCCTTCCAGTGCCCGCATCATGCGAAAATACGGTCTTCACTACTTGCGGTGCCGTCAAATGGAGTTCGAGGAGGCATGCAAAACATGCTCCGTAAATCCCATTCATGTTAAAGAGGAAATAAAATCCTTACAGTTTTCATCCACACCTATGGACAAACTGCTTAGCGAAACCATGAACGAACATGATCAAGTTAAAAGGCGATTATCTATACTGACGCGTTCGCTTGAAAAGGCTACAAAACGTTATAGCTCCTTCACCCTTGAATTATTAACAATTAAAGTAAATATTGAAATACTGGCTGAACAATTAGAGATGCACCTATATAAGGAAGAAATGATTCTGTTTCCCGAGTTTATAGCTGTTTGGTCCAAAAAATATAAAAATTCAGGTGTGAGCTGCCAGCCTACTTTTCGTTTTCAGTATCCGATTGAGCGACTGGAAAATGAACATGCCTCCACACAACAAATCATGACTGAAGTAAAAAAAGTGAGTGAATATTTTTGCATCACCGATAAAGATAATAGCTACAAGACCATTAGAAACCAGGTAGCACGTTTAGAGAAATCATTGAACAAGCTTATCAAACTTGAAAACGATATTCTTTTTCCCCAAGCCTTAACATTAGAAAGCGAAATATATAAAGGTACCTGAACGGTATTGTATAAAAAGCCCGTAACTATTTTTTAAACTAAAACTTACCACAACCATGGAACTCAATCAAGAAATCCTCAGTGACATTGTCATTTACATGAAGTATGCGCGCTACCTGCCTGAATTGCAGCGTAGAGAATTATGGCCCGAAATCTGCGCGCGATACGAAGCTATGATGATTGATAAATATCCACACATTACTGATGAAATTCAGGAGAATATGCAGTGGGTATTGCAAAAAAAGGTATTGCCATCTATGCGTGCCATGCAATTTGCTGGCGCTCCAATTGTTAAGAATAACAGTCGCATTTATAACTGCGCCTATATGCCGGTAGATGATATCCGGGCATTTCAGGAGGCGATGTTTTTGCTGTTAGGTGGAACAGGTGTGGGTTTTTCAGTTCAACAACATCATGTAGCGAAACTTCCTCCGATACAAAAAGCAGAAAAGCGCAGAAGATTTCTGATTGGTGATAGTCTGGAAGGTTGGGCCGATTCCATCAAAATGATTATGAAGGCTTACTTTGGACAAAATGAAGCAATGCCTGATTTCGACTATTCCGACATACGACCAAAAGGCGCACGCCTGGTAACAGCAGGGGGCAAAGCACCCGGCCCGGAACCATTAAAGGTTTGTCATGCGCATGTTACAGCAATTTTGGATCGAAAAGAAAACGGGGAACAACTCACCCCGCTGGAATGTCATGACATCATGTGCCATATAGCCAACGCGGTGCTTGCAGGGGGCATTCGTAGATCAGCCATGATTTCCTTGTTCTCCCTAGATGATGAGGAAATGTTGACCTGTAAGTTTGGAAATTGGTGGGAACTGAACGAGCAACGGGGTCGCGCAAATAACTCGGCTGTGCTCTCGCGAGAACATACCACGCAAAAAGAATTTCTTGATCTGTGGAAAAAGATTGAACTGTCAGGTGCTGGCGAACCCGGTTTTTACTTCAGCAATCACCCCGATTGGGGAACTAATCCTTGCTGTGAAATTGCGCTACGTCCCTTCCAGTTTTGCAACTTATGTGAAGTCAATGTTTCCGATGTAGAGAATCAGGAGGAGCTAAACAACCGTGCACGTGTAGCGGGATTCCTAGGCACCTTACAAGCTGGCTTTACCGATTTTCACTACTTGCGTGATGAGTGGAAAAATACTACCGAGCAGGATGCGCTTATTGGAGTTGGCATGACGGGCATTGCCAGTGGAAGAGTGGCCAAACTAGATTTACGTGAAGCAGCAGAAGAAGTTAAACATATTAACATTGAAGTGTCTGCTAAAATAGGTATTTCATTTGCGGCACGATGTACAACAATAAAGCCCTCTGGCACCAGTTCTTTGGTGTTAGGGACATCATCAGGAATTCATGCATGGCATAATGATTACTACTTGCGTAGGATGCGTATAGGAAAGAATGAAGCACTATATGAGTACCTCCGCATAAACCATACTGAATTATTGGAAGACGATTTACTCAACAGCAAACAAGCCATCGTGTGCATTCCGCAGAAATCGCCCGAAGACAGCATTTTGCGGAATGAAGATGTAATGCAGATGCTGGAACGGATCAAGCACTTTAACATTCAGTGGGTACGAAACGGATATCGGTTAGGGTACAATGCTAACAACGTGTCGGCAACGGTGTCGATTAAAGACGATGAATGGGAAAAAGTTGGGCACTGGATGTGGTTAAACAAAGCCAGCTATAATGGACTTAGTGTTTTACCTTACGACAATGGGAATTACAAACAACCTCCATTTGAAGATATCAGCAAGGAGCACTTTGAAGAATTAGAAGCATCACTACATGCCATTGACCTTTCTAACATCTATGAACCCGATGATGCAACGGATCTGCAGGCTGAAGCTGCGTGTGCAGGGGGAGCATGTGTTATTCAATAAAATAACGGTGAGAATTATATATTATGAGAATTTATTTAATCATCCTTTCGCTAGCTGCATGTTGCTTTAGCTGTTCGACCGAAACAAAGGATTACCGGGCATTTACAACAAATACTAAATTATATACCCAAACAGTATTTGAACTTAACCGTGTAGTCATGCACGATAATTTTACTCCACCGGTTGCCAACCGCAACTACACTTATGCCAATATTGCGGCATATGAATGCATTGCAGCGGGGTATCCTGAAGAGTTTCAGTCATTGTCAGGACAACTGAATGGTTTAAAACCCATGCCTCAACCTGAAAATACGAAAAGCATTGATTTCGAATTTGCAGCTGTGCTTGCTTTTTGCAAGGTAGGTGTTGAATTAACTTTTTCTGAAAGTTTGTTAGAAAAGTATGTAGATAGTTTAAAACGGGAAGCCAAACAATTCGGTATGCCTAATGCAACACTTAAAGCCACAGAAAAATTTTCTACCGCCATTGCACAGGCCATATTGGATTGGGCTAAAGATGATAACTATTTGCAAACACGTACTGCTATAAAATTCAACGTTACGCAAGAACCTGGCCGTTGGATTCCTACCCCACCCATGTATGCAGAGGCAGTTGAACCCGCCTGGAATCAAATACGGCCCTTGGTGATGGATAGCGCCAATCAAATCTCAGCACCTCCCCCATTTCCATATAATGTTTCGGATACCAGTAGTGCATTCTACCAAGAAGCAGTCAAACTTAAAAGGGCCAGCGAAACCCTTACTGACGATCAAAGACATATGGCTGACTTCTGGGATGACAATCCCTTCAAACTAAATGTAGTCGGTCACGTTATGTACTCGACCAAAAAATTCTCACCACCGGGTCATTGGATGGGGATTGCTGGTATCGGAGGCGCTGCTGTACAAGCTGATTTCCCAAAACTGGTGTGTGCCTATGCTAAAACATCCATAGCGCTATTTGAAGCTTTTATACAATGCTGGAACGAGAAATATGAACACAGTTATGTTCGACCTGAAACCGTAATCAACCAACATATTGATCCTGAGTGGCGTCCCTATTTACAAACACCTCCTTTTCCAGAATATACAGCCGGGCATACCACCACCTCAGCAGCAGCTGCCGCTGTACTTACGGAAGTTTTTGGTGATCAGATCGCCTTTACAGATACAACAGAGTTAGAATTCGGAATCCCCAGCAGATCCTTTACCTCCTTTCGTCATGCCGCTGAAGAAAATATCTGGGCCAGATTTTATGGAGGCATACACTATTACCATACGTGCGAAGTCAGTAATAAGCTAGGAAACGAAATAGGGGAATTTGTTTCACGTAAGTTAATCATGAATAAACTCAACTAAAATGATTCGCATTTAAGTTAATTCGAAAAATGCAAACCAAAAATTGAAAAATAGGGCCCATCCTGGGCTCTATTCTTCCTCAAAGCCAACTTAAGCCATTATCTGATAACCCATTTTTACTGTTCTCTCCATAAAATAAGATCATATCTTGCGCCCTATAAAGATTTCAGTGAGTTTCTGAATTCAGTATCCAAATAGTAAAACATTCCTTAGTTTGAAAACGGAATAATCATCTTCACGGTTGTACCTGTTCCTTCATCTGATATTAAATCCAATTTTCCCTTTAACTTCTCAACAATCATCTTGACTTTAAATAACCCTAATCCAATACCTTGAGATTTCTCATGGCCTCTGAAGAACATCTGAAAAGCATTCGCCTTAATTGCCCCGTCCATGCCAATGCCATTATCACTGATTTCAATGGAAATTTGATGGGACATTTTCTAGTATGATAAATTTTTTAACTATCTGATAATTAACTCTTTATATATAATAAATTTTCTATGATTTCTTTAGTCGCATTTACTGCTGTGAAAAAGTAATTCAGTATCAATTATTAAGAGAGAAAGTCTCAATTCTTGTAGTTACACAAGCCCAAACAAGCTTCATTGGTCGCATTATTTAGAAGAAGTGACATTTTTAGCCAGATAGGCTTTATCGTAACACATTACTTTTTGCGGGATAAATAGCTAAACGGTTCCTGAAGGAAAGGCTTTTATATTTACTTATTTTATCGAATTTATTCTAGCGTCAAACATCGACATAGCAAGACCTATTAATAAACTCATTACTCCATTAACCATTAACAACCAGTAGAAACATTATACCTTTACATGGCCAGCCTGTCAGCGAAATAGATTTACAAAGCCTTGGTATTTTAATTATCTATATTTTAATTGTTAATGTAATTAGTATGAATTTTCTCAACAGAATCGATTTATGAACACACAAAAGATTATTAAAATCGTAATTATTAGTTCTGTACTAATATTTATTGCACTGGAATTTAGGACTTGCCTAGTTCGTTCCATGCCTCGTCAATCATTTACAAAAACAAAGGATGTTATGGTCGGATCCGTAGAAATGTATCCTAAAATATTTGCTATAAATGATACATTAGATAATACGCGCTACCGTATACGATATCGGGACATTGAACCCATTTTTCATCAATTTGATTCATCGCTGATTGGTCAGACACTAACCATTACATATGTAGATGAACCAAACGTATTTGGTCGACTGGCCGCCAATTACAAGATGGTCCGTATGAGTAAGGGAGACTCAGTCTATTTTGATTTTATTTTATACGGAGAGTAAAGTAGGCTAAGCTGTGATAGTAACTTGATTTAACACCAGCTTACGATAGTGGTTGCCTCTAGGAAATTACTAAAACCCCTTCCCTGTTTTCTAAAAAAACCATCATGATTCCATCTGTCTACTTATCTCAGTTGAAGCGATCATAATCAGTTCTTCGAAAACTTCAGCAGGGATATCAAGTTCTTTCCTTTTGTTGATAAATTTCAAAAGTACGTGAGGGTAACTGCGTGCCAATTCACCGTAAGTCATACCCTGAAACTTACTCCATACTTGTGGAAGAAATTTCTTCTTTGGAAGTTTTGTATTAATGCTCTCAACTATATTTTCATAATTAGAGTCATGAACAGGTTTGAGTGTTGTTTTTTTCTTCTCCTCAACTTGAACTTTTGTAGCCGAGTGTTTTTGCTCCCGCATAACGATGACCTCAATTCCTAGTGACTTTGCAAGGGTCTTGTAATAACTATCTGCATTACCACAAAGTATTACTGATCGATCAGATTTTGGCTTGAACCTTCTAATAATAGCCTTGGTTACAGCGGCTTTGCCCAGTACCTTGATATTACATTTACCAGGGTATTCATGAATAAGTATTATATCTCTATCATGAATATGAGCTGTCCTATCATTATTATCAATCTTTTCATATCCATGAATGAATAACCCATCCACGTTAATAGAATCAGAATCGAAATTTCCCTGTTTGATGAGAAAGTTAATTTTTAATGCACCATGAAGTGAATTACAGTACTTATATATTCGCCACGGGTGCTGCACTTTTCTTTTGCGTTAATAATTAAAGCTAATCATATTTCATTTCATAAATCCAGCCAGGTAGGCTTTTTGAGTTTCTCTAAGGGTTCCCAATCTCCATGATCCAGCTTAAACATCTTCTTGCCGCTAGGCGTACCTATCCGCATGAGGTGGTAACGCCTGTTGAATTTAATCTTGTATAACCCATTTACCAACGCCATACCCAAACATAAAGGGTTGGTTGGATTGAAAGCAATAGGCTTCACCACACGTGACATGAAATGTCATAACAAGCAAATATCATTACAGGATAATCGTACTTTGGGCCTAAAAATCGCAGTTTTTGACCCGAAAACCTTATATTTAGACTTTGACCCTATTTGTCCCACTTCTTACGCGCAACGGATGCCAGTTATATTCGACAACATTGAGAACCATCTTATTCAAGGGCTAAAGGATTCACTGGAAGTTTCAAGACGTGCCGATTTCTGTGTTGGGTATTTTAATCTTCGTGGATGGAAACAGGTTGCCAGGTACATTGAAGGCTGGGAAGGTAATGATGATAACCGCTGTCGGCTTTTGGTAGGAATGCAAAAGCCGGATGACGAATTAATCCAGGAGTATTTCTCAAGGATAGAGCAACAGCCCATCGATAATCAGCAAGCGATTCTCATCCGGAAAAAACTCGCTGAAAAGTTTAGAGAGCAGCTTACCATTGGTATCCCCACAGAAGATGATGAACGAGGCTTAAGGCAACTATCCAATCAGATCAAGAAAGGTAAAGTTGTGGTTAAACTCTTTCTCCGTCATCCCCTGCACGCCAAATTGTACCTCTGTTTCCGGGATGACAAGATCAATCCAATCATTGGCTATGTAGGAAGCAGCAACTTAACGCTTTCCGGTCTCTCCTTACAAGGTGAATTGAATGTTGATGTGTTAGACAAAGATGCAAGCAACAAACTATCGAAATGGTTCAATGACAGATGGGATGATAAGTTTTGCATTGATATTTCTGAGGAACTCGCGCACATTATTGATAACAGTTGGGCTGCCGACAAACTTTTAGAACCCTTTCACATCTACTTAAAAATAGCTTACCACTTAAGTCGTGAAGCACGATCTGGTCTTTCTGAGTTTAAACTTTCACGCGTTTTTGAAAAGCAACTATTGGAGTTTCAGCAAAAAGCTGTTTTAGTGGCTGCGCATCACTTGAACAAACGTGGTGGCGTTATCATTGGTGATGTGGTGGGATTAGGTAAAACAATTACTGCCACAGCCCTTGCTAAGGTTTTTGAGGATGATTTCTTTCTAGAGACACTCATCATCTGTCCAAAAAATCTTGTGCACATGTGGGAGGATTATGTGCATAAGTATCAGCTAAGAGCAAGAGTTATCTCGGTTACACAAGCACAAACAGTTCTGCCTAAAATGAGGCGATATCGCCTTGTCATCATTGATGAAAGTCATAACCTTCGAAATCGTGAGGGCAAGCGGTATAAAGCTATTCAGGAATATATTCATTTGAATGATAGCAAAGTGATTTTGCTTTCGGCAACACCGTTTAATAAAAGCTACATTGATTTATCAAACCAGCTTCGTCTATTTCTTCCCGAAGAAGCTGATTTGGGTATTGCCCCAGAACAATTCATAGAAAGCATAGGCGGCAAAGTTCAATTCGTAGGCAAATATCAAACGCCTATTCGTAGCATCTCAGCTTTTGAAAAGAGTCATTTCCCAGATGATTGGCGTGAATTGATGCGCTTATACCTCGTGCGTAGAACAAGAAGTTTCATTAAACAATACTATACTGAAACTGATTCAGCGACAGGCAGGAAGTTTCTGACTTTTGCTGACGGCACTCGCTCCTTCTTCCCTGAACGGATTCCCAAAAAGGTTGAGTATCACTTTGACCAGAATGATCCACATGATCAATACGCCAAGTTATATAGCGATTCAATCGTTGAAATCATCAATCATTTGAATCTTCCTCGGTATGGTCTGGGATTGGATATTTACATGGAGCAGCAGCCTGTACCAGCGGCTACCAAAGACGAACTCGTAATTCAGGCGAATCTTGGTCGTGCAGGCGCGCGACTTAAAGGATTTGCCCGTACTAATCTTTTTAAGCGATTGGAAAGCAGTGGTCACTCCTTCCTGCTCTCCATCAGCAGGCATATCCTGAGGAACTTCCTTTTCATTTATGCCATTGAAAACAAACTCCCCTTCCCTATTGGTAAACAGGACGTGGCCATGCTGGATGACTATCTGGAGGATCAAGATCAGGAAGCTTTAGAGGATAATGGTGATAAAATTAATCTGATTCTGGATGAAGATGATTACTTCAATCAGGCTGAGCGCGTTTATGATATTCTAAATAGGAAATATCACAAACGTTTTGATTGGATTGGCAGTCATTTGTTTTCACAGAAACTAAAAGCTGCATTGTTATCCGATAGTCGCGAACTTTTGAAAATACTCCACTTGGGCAAAGACTGGAATCCTAAGGAAGATCGGCAGCTCAATACATTGCAAAATCTAATTCAGAAAAAACACGGTAAAGAAAAGGTCTTGGTATTCACTCAATTTGCCGACACGGCCATTTATCTAAAAGAGAATCTTCAAAAGAGAGGTGTAGCAGACATCGAATGTGTTACCGGTGATGCTGACGATCCCACTTCATTTGCTTATCGTTTTAGCCCGGTAAGCAATGAAAAGCGTGCTTCAACTTCTGCAGATAAAGAAATTCGTGTGTTGATAAGTACGGATGTACTCAGTGAAGGTCAAAACCTTCAGGATGCCCACGTAATCGTAAATTATGATTTGCCTTGGGCTATCATCCGATTGATTCAGCGGGCAGGACGTGTGGATCGTATTGGACAAAAATCAGAGAAAATCTATTGCTATTCGTTTTTACCCGAAGATGGAATTGAAAAGATTATCCGGCTACGTTCACGACTTAAAACCAGATTAGAGCAAAGCGATGAAGTATTGAGTTCTCCGGATGAAATCTTTTTTGATAACCAAAAGATCAGAAGTCAGCTTGAAGCGCTTTATAGCGAACAATCCGGCATTCTGGATGAAGAAGATGATGGTGAAGTCGATCTGGCCTCGTATGCTTACCAGATCTGGAAAAATGCAACAGACCACGACCCTAGCCTTCAGAAGACCATACCCGATATGCCCAATGTGGTCTATGCCACTAAGCAGAATAGCGATGAACCACAAAAAGAAGGTGTGATTGTGTATTCACGAACAGCAGATGATAACGATATTCTTGCCTGGGTTAATAAAGAAGGAGAGATCATTACGCAATCTCAACTCACCATTTTAAAGGCCGCACAATGTCAGCCTGATACAAAAGCGCTTTATAAATTGGATAATCATCATGCCTTGCTGGGAAAAGCACTCGACTACATTAAAGACATTGAAAATAATGTTGGCGGACAGCTGGGCAGACAAACCAGTGTGCGATACCGTATTTACATGCACTTAAAGCGATACTATGAGGAGTTTAAGAATACACTATTTGTAACGGAAGAACTAAGCCGTGCTATTGATGACATTTATCGCTTTCCATTAAAAGAAGCGGCCAAAGAAATTATTGGCCGTCAATTAAAGGCAGGTGCTGATGATAGTACACTCGCAAACCTGGTGGTATCCCTTCGTGAAGAAGACCGGTTGTGCATACATTCCAATGAACCTGATGTGAAGCGCGAACCACAAATTATTTGCTCCATGGGATTAAAAAATACATAGAACTTGATGTCACTATTTATGACTTCAGAAAATAATAAAGGAGCCGATCTGGCACCTTAAAGCATAACTATGGGAAAACATAAAAAAGCTGAAATAACGTTATCTGAAGAAGCAATCTACGCCCAGATTTTTGTCATTAGAAAGCATAAGGTCATGCTGGATTTTCATCTGGCAGATCTATATGAGGTCGATACAAAAGTTTTGAATCAGGCTGTTAAGCGAAATCTTGACCGGTTTCCTGATGATTTCATGTTTCAACTTAGCGCGGATGAGTGGGATAGTTTGAGGTCACAATTTGTGACCTCAAAAAGTACAAGAGGTGGCAGACGTTATGCCCCGTTCGCCTTTACTGAACAAGGTGTCTCCATGCTTTCCAGCGTATTGAACAGCCCCCGCGCCATTGCCGTAAACATTCAAATCATGCGGCTTTTCGTGAAGATGCGCCAGATGATCATTGGCTATAAGGACCTGCTAAAGAAAATCGAAAAGCTGGAAAAGGCACAAATGGAAAACAATGAAGACATTGCGTCTATTTACAACCTCATAAAAGAACTATTAGAACCAGCCATCAAAGATCGCACACCGGTTGGCTTTAAAATCAATCCGAAAAATGGCTAAGAAACTCAACATAGAAAGCACCCGAATCGCCCTGCAAAACTTCGACTTTGCTTCACTCTTCCGCGAGGAATTGGGATGGAGCGCACCGAAGTCCACCACAACTATTAAGGAAACAATCAAAGATATTTCATTCACAAGAAAGCGAATAGCCGAACTCTCAGGTGCTGTGGTATATGAAATTACCATGGCGGATGGTTCGCTCCCTGACTCCTCTCAACGTAAGGAAGTTTCAAAATTTATTCGTGATCTCAACTTTGAGAACGTTTGCATTTTTGTGGATAAAGACCGAAGCCAAAGCATCTGGCATTGGGAGAAAAAGCAAGATAAGAAGATGATGCCGCGCGATCATTTCTACATGCGTGGGCAACCGGGCGATTTATTTATTGCCAAACTTTCTGCACTCGTATTTGACCTGAGTGATTTTGACAAGGACGGTAATGTGCCCATTGCCGAAGTAGCCGGACGAATGAAAGCTGCGCTGGATGTAGAAGTAGTTACCAAGAAATTCTACAAAAGCTACCAGGATGAGTTTAACGGCTTTCTGGAATTCATTGAGGGCATCAGCGATGAGAACGACCGCAAATGGTATGCTTCGGTTATCCTGAACCGATTAATGTTCATCTACTTCCTGCAACGCAAATTCTTTCTTGACAATAGTGATGCCGATTATCTTTCAACCAAACTCGAATACAGCAAGAAACAGTTAGGTAAGAACAAGTACTACGATGTATTCCTAAAGGCCTTGTTCTTCGAGGGTTTTGCTAAAGAAGAAAAAAGCCGCACTGCCGAAATCAACAAACTGATTGGCAAAATCAAATACCTGAACGGTGGTTTGTTTCTGCAACATAAAATTGAAAAGAAATACAACGGCAAGATTAAAATTGCCGACAAAGCCTTTGAAAACCTGCTGGAACTCTTTAAAGCCTACAGTTGGAATTTGAACGACACCCCGGGCGGACAAGACAATGAACTGAATCCCGATGTGCTGGGTTACATTTTTGAAAAGTACATTAACCAGAAAGCCTTTGGCGCCTACTACACGCGCACCGAAATTACCGAGTACCTATGCGAACAAACGGTTTATAAACTAATTCTTGATGCCATCAACGGCCCCGATACCAGCGAACACGATGAGGTAATTGAAAAAGTAAAAGGTTCGTCCGCATTGCTGAGTAAGCCCACTCCTTTATCTGCTAAAAACAAAGAAGTTCAAAAACGCAAACGCTACGAACGCATTGAAGACTTATTGATTGATCTTAACGCAGACACCTGCCGAAAACTGGTGGTGGGTGAAACGGCCGTGTTACCCAACCTCTCACTTCTCGACCCGGCCTGTGGCTCTGGCGCTTTCCTTGTGGCGGCTATGAAGACACTCATCAATGTGTATGCAGCCATTTTGGGGAAGATTAAATTTTTAGGCGACAAGAAACTGATAGCATGGCTGGAAGAAATTGAAGCCAACCACCCCAGTGTAAACTACTACATCAAAAAACAGATTATTACTAATAACCTGTACGGGGTGGACATCATGGAAGAAGCCTCTGAAATAGCGAAGCTTCGGTTATTCCTGGCCTTGGTAGCCAGTGCGCAAAAAGTGGATGACCTTGAGCCCCTGCCCAACATTGACTTTAACATCATGACCGGCAACAGCTTGATTGGACTAATGCGTGTGGATGAGAACGAGTATAACAAACACCAACAGGGTGACATGTTCAAAAAGAGCTATAGCCAATTGGTGCAAGAGCGCGAAGCTGCTATTCGTGCTTTCAAAGCCTTTGAAGGTAATCGCGAAGCACTGCAATCAAAGAAAGAAGCAATAGACCGGCTTGAGACAGAAGCTAACAATACTCTTAATCTCATACTGGGCCAGGAATTTCAAAACCTCGGCATTAAGTATGTACAAGAAACATGGGATGACAAAAAGAAGAAATCCGGCAAACCATTAAAGCGATCAATTACCATTAAAGATATTGAAAGTCTCACCCCATTTCATTGGGGCTACGAGTTTTCTGAAATCTTCCGAAAGAAAAACGGCTTTGATGCAATAATTACCAATCCACCTTGGGAAACATTCCAACCAAACGCAAAGGAATTTTTAATGAAATTCAGCGACTCCATTTCCAAGAAGAAAATGGATATTAAGGATTTCTTAGAGGAAGTGAAAAACCTAATGGATGACGATGACACTCGACAGCAATGGTTAGCTTATTCAAGTGAATACAATCATTTAAGGGAATATTTTCGATTTTCTAAGCAGTACGAGAATCAGGTCCCTATCATTGATGGCAGACGTCACGGAAAAGATGTTAATCTGTATAAGCTTTTTACCGAACAGTGTTATAACCTATTGCGAAAGGATGGTTACTGCGGTATTGTAATTCCAAGTGGAATTTATACTGACCTAGGCTCTAAACAATTGCGACAAATGCTTTTTGAACAAGCGCGCGTTACTGGCCTGTTTTGTTTTGAAAACCGTAAAGAAATCTTTGAAGGCGTGCATCGCAGCTTCAAGTTTGTGGTGCTAAGTTTTGAAAAAGGCGGACACACCACCTCCTTCCCTGCTGCCTTTATGCGGCATGAAGTGAGTGAGCTGGATAGCTTTCCCCAGAGTGGCTCAGTAAGCATTACGCTCGACTTTATTAAAAAGCAATCTCCCGATAGTTTATCTGTAATGGAAGTGAAAGATGAACTTGACTTTGTTATAGCAGATAAGGCGCTCAAATTTCCTTCACTCAATAGCAATAAAGATGGAAGTTGGCAATTAGAGCTTCATCGAGAGTTTAATATGACTGATGATGCTCCATTGTTTAGTAAGAAGCCTCTAAAAGATTCTTTACCACTTTTTGAAGGAAAGATGATTTGGCATTTCTCTCACTTACTTTCTGAACCAAGATACTGGATAAAGGAAGCTCAAGGAAGAGCGGCACTTTTAAAGCGTGGAGTGAGTGATAGTGGTCAAAAAATTGGATACCAGAAGTACAGGCTTGCGTATCGTTCAGTTGCTTCTAATACTAATGAAAGGACGATGGTTTGTACTGTCATCCCTCCTTCATTCACGGGTAATTCACTTAATGTATCTGAAAATTTAGATTATGTCACACAGTTCTATTGTGTGAGTATTTTAAGTTCGTTTGTTGTTGACTGGTTCATAAGGCAAAATGTAACAACAAACATAAATATGTTTTATGTGTATCAGCTTCCAGTGCCACGTTTAGATAAATCAAAACCAGAATTTCATTCAATCGTAGATATTTCTTTAAAACTGATTTGCAGCACTGAAGAGTTTGCTGATTTGTGGCAGGAATCTACAGGCACAAAATGGAGCAAGAGCAAAGTAGTCACTAAGGAAGAAGACCGCGCCAAGCTTCGTGCAGAGTTGGATGGTTATGTGGCCCATATTTATGGTCTAACGGAGGAAGAGTTTCAATATGTGCTCTCAACCTTTCCCCTGGTACCGGAGAAAACCAAGCAGGAAGCGTTGCAGGCGTACAAAGATTTAGCACCACGGTTTAGAAAAGCCTCCCCTCCTTTTCCGGGTGCTCCGGGTACACACCAGCCTTCACCAAAACAAATAGTAAGAGAACTCATTCAAAAAGGCGAGCACAAACAACTAGAGTATAAAAGCACACTCCTCTGGGATGTGCGCGAGCAAACCAAAAAATATCACATTGAGCACAGCGTACTCAAAACCATTGCGGCCTTCTTAAACTCGGAAGGTGGCACCCTGCTCATTGGCGTTACCGATGATGGACAAATCCATGGTCTGGAAGACGACTTTAGGCTGCTCGGCTCCAAAGGCGACCCACGCGATAATTTCAACAAAGCCTTTGATAACCTCATTACCAACAACTTCGGCAACGCCATCCACCGACTTATTGATTTAACATTGGTGGAGATTGACGGCAAGCACGTAGCCAAAGTAGTAGTAAAAGAAAAAGCCCCCGAAGAAGTCTTCCTCGCCAACAAAGACAAAAACAGCGTAGAAGAATTCTATGTGCGCCAAAACTCCCGCAGCATCGCACTAACGAGAAAAGATTTAACGAAGTATATTAAAGAGCATTGGAAGTAAATATGCCATTCACAAAAGAAGATAGAATAAAAACTGTATTCAATGGCGGTAATCATGTCGTAATACTTGGCGCAGGGGCAAGTATCGCCTCGACTATTAGAAATCCAGAAGTTAATGGAAAGAAGCTACCTTCAATGGATAATTTCGTAGATGTCGTGGGTCTTCGAGATATTGTTGAATCTCTCCCCATAAAAGAGCAAGAAAGTAACTTTGAAAAACTATATAGCCAGTTACATCAAAAGAATCACCTCAGTCCAGAAATTCAAGAAATAGAGAAAAGAGTTCAGGCATACTTTGGTGATATGAGACTTCCAGATGCACCTACAATTTATGACTATTTAATTCTCTCCCTGCGTTCGAAAGACCTTATTGCTACCTTCAATTGGGACCCATTTCTTTATCAAGCATTTTGCAGAAATCGTCATGTCGGAGACTTGCCACATCTCACTTTTCTTCATGGTAATGTGGCTATTGGATATAGCAAAGAGGACAAACAATGTGGGCCAGTTGGAATGCGGATAAGGAAAACAGGTAACTATATGGAACCAACAAGACTACTTTATCCTGTAGAAAAAAAGAACTATACCGATGACGAATTTATTAACATAGAGTGGGAAAGAGTGAAGCATTGGTTGAAGAATAAGAGAACAAAGCTTGTAACAATCTTCGGTTATGGTGCACCAGTAACTGATGTAGAGGCTGTTACACTTTTAAATGAAGCGTGGGGTACCAGCAGCGATAGACCTTATGAACAATTTGAAATTATTGACGTAAGACCAGAGGAGCAAGTACGCAAACAGTGGGATAATTTCATCCATTCACACCATTATGATTATTCTACTGACTATTTTAACTCGCTTCTATCACGTAACCCAAGAAGAACATTCGAAAGTTATCATCAACATATGTTTCCTCTAAGTGAGGATGAAGTATTTAGTGAATCAAACCCCATACCCAATGATATTGCAACGTTGGAAGAATTATGGGCATGGCATAAACCACTAGTTGAAGCAGAAAATAAGTAGTTATGAAAACAGATTATCAGATGATCAAAGTCGAAAGCTACTACGAAAGTGGCTCAGGTCTTCATGGGCTAGTACACATTCGTCCGCTACCGGGGCAATCACCTTTTGAAACGTGGATGCGTGTTGAGTGCTCCAAGGAATTGAGTAATACAAGCGCTTATCCCGTAGGCACAAAATTTCTTATTAAGGCCAAAATTACGAACCGCTTGGGAGGCACGTCATTTATTTACTCTAATCATACTTGACCCTTTACAACAATTAAATAAATGTAAACATGGAATCAGTAACTCTTTACATAGTGTCCAGAAAAGCAATTCATTGGCTGCTAATAATATAGATACTGGACACTTTGCTGGACGTAGTGTCCAGATTGATAGAGCACAAAATGAAGGTAAAACAATTGAGGCATGGCAAACCAAGACATAACCGTAAGGCAATTAGTTGATAAAGTACTATCTAAAGAATTAGCATTACCTGAAATGCAACGAAGGTATGTGTGGAATGCTGTTAAAGTTAGGGATTTGGTAGACTCACTTTATCGAGAATATCCATCTGGAACCATTTTGGTTTGGGATGCAGAACCAACCTTAGAAGAAAGAAGCCTTCAGGTTTCGGGCGTACAAGACATTGAGCAATCTGGCCGGTACCTTTTATTAGATGGTCAGCAACGGTTAACAAGCCTTACTGCTCTCCTATCGGGCAAAGCTGTGAAGGTTCGCAACAAAAAAAAGGAGATTGAAATTCTGTTTAACCTAAACCACCCTGAGGGTATATCAGAAGAAGAAATTACCTCAATTGAAAACGAAGAAGCCGCTGCAGCTGACGAGGAAGAAAATGAAAATGGTGACTTGGAGGATGAAGATGATGAATCAGGAGATAGCGACATCATGGAAGAATTACGCAAGCGTACTTTTGTTGTTGCTTCACGCTCCTTAAAAAATGATCCCAATTGGATTTCAGTTGCTGAAGTTTTCAAAAAGTCAGATTCACAGTTGCTAAAACCATTAGGAATAAACTCAGAGAATCCATTGTGGGACAAATATTCTGAGCGAATAAGAAAGCTTAAAAAGATTGAGGACTATCAATACAGAATGATAATTCTTGACAAAAAGCTATCGTATGAAGAAGTTACCGAAATATTTGTTCGTGTAAATTCACTTGGCGTAAAGCTTCGCGGTTCGGATTTGGCTTTAGCACAAATCACCTCCAAATGGAAAGGCTTTATGCAAGAGTTGGATAAGTTCGCGAAAGAATTTGAGCACAATGAGGAGTATCTCTTAAATTCAGGTATTCTGGTAAAATCTTTAGTAGCCTTTGCTACCAATCAAAGTAAATTTAAAACCGTTAACCGCGTAAAGGTTGATGACTTTAAAGAAGCCTGGAAGAAAGCGCAGTCAGGTCTGCGGTTTGCTATTAATCTTTTAAGAAACAACGCTCGCATCGAAGATTTGCGCTTGCTTGGCTCTCCATTCTTACTCATTCCTATTGCTTATTACGCTATTCAAAAAAAGGAAAGGCTATCCAAAGATGACGAGAAGAAAATAATGCTGTGGTTTTATGTAGCCCATATGAAAGGCCGTTATGGTCTCGGTTCCAGTGAAGGTTTATTGGATAGCGATATTTCCGTTTTGAATCGAACACAAAGCCTTGATGAGTTACTTGCGTTACTTAAACTTCAGGTTAAAAACCTCTTTACCTCTGTTGATGAGATTAAGGGTAAAAACCGGAGGAGTCCATACTTCAGTATGCTCTTTATTATTGGTAAACAGCAAGGAATTAAAGATTGGTCAACAGGCGTTATCATTGGAGAGAAAATGGTTGGAAGAATTCATGCCTTGCAGTTTCATCATATTTTCCCGAAGTCATTATTGAAAAAGCAAAGTGTAAGCCCTAAAGAAATTAATGAAATCGCCAATCTCGCTTTCATTGGGGGTAGAACAAACAGAAACATCAGTAACAAGGAACCTGAAAAGTATTTGGTTGAAGTAATTAAAGACCGTGGAGAAGAAGCACTGAGCCAGCACCTAATTCCAACAGACCGTAATCTTTGGAGGCTTAGTAGCTACCAAGATTTTTTGAGTTATCGCAGGGAGAGGCTCGTTGAAAGTATTAATTCATTTTTGAATCAATTCAATTAAAATCTGTAATTCAAACTAAATAATTATTTATTATATGAGAATTAGATACATATTTTCAATTGAAACATCGGAGCAATTATTTACTAACTTTTCTGTTGTTTTTTGGGGTGTTCCAAATATTAATAAGCAATACACTGCTGAAATTCTAAGTGAAGATGCCCAGACAAAGAAGACTTTTAATGAGTCTTCAATCGAAGCCCTTGGTGAGAAAGTATTTGATTATTTTTCTAAACGAGGAAAAATAGTTACTCATAAAAAACTAACTGAAGATGATGCTACAATTAAATTTTTAGAAAAGTATTATTTGCCCCTTAAGAAGGAAAAAGCTAAAAAAATTATGGATAACGTAGTTGCCCTTGGTAAAAAGTATAAAAAGGCTGATTAGCAATCAGCATTTATAGCACTGCCTTCGGCTCGGGCTATCCGCTACAAGTCCGGCCCCGCTCATGCCAACATACTTCGCGCTTTCCGCTACTATCCCTATTGCTTTGCCAGCGCAGCAGCAACAGACATTGTCAGGCCGCACCTCCTACCCTGCAAGCCTAAGCCTGCCATAGAGTGTCGCTGCCTCAGCCCGCTAGTAGATAATGGGGAAAGGGGTACTAAAACTCCTCACAAAAAAACTTTTTATGAAGATTGGAGAAAGGCCATCCATGAAATGTAAGATGCGAAGTCTCAAAAATAGCAACATTATGGAATTCTTTGTTCAGGTAGTTAGCAGAAACTGAAAATTCCCATCTCGATAATCCATCAGTGATCTTCCCTGGCTAATACGTGCTAATACGGTGTATTTAGTATTTACAGTCGCAATCTTGAGTTAAACTTATTATCTCCATCGTCAATAAAAATGTTTAAGTTTTATCAATAATTTACTATTAAATAAATGTACATTTATATAATTTAGTAAATACAAATTATCAAAATCCAGTCCTCTCAACATGTAAAATTTTATGGCGGGGCTAACAATTATTAAGAATCAAGTAGATAATCCACTGCCTAAAGCCTCCCAGGTTCTCGTTGATTATGATTATTGGCTAAAAAAGCGCTACGATGCAAGCCCAGCATACCTTGCTAATGCCAAATCGTTTCTACGCTCCTATCGCCAGGGAGGAGACGTGAAGGCTCAGTTGGAGGATTATATCAGCAGCAAGGGGCCAGCACTCAGATCGATCTTAAATCGATTCCTTAATTTTCTGGCGGGCCGTAAGTTCACCTACCTGATTAATGACTTGCACGAGACGAAGCTCCCGGTTTCTAACCTGTTCGTCAAATTGTTTTTGATTTCCAATCAGGACAGGTTTCGATCAAAGGGTACCCTAAGTATTTACGCTACTGTGCTGAATGGATATTTCCTTGCAATCAAAGATGATGTCACCAGGATTAATAAACGAACTGCCAATAAGTACATTCTGGCCCCTACCCTTTCCGATTATACCAAGAGGCTATATAAATCTGTTTTGAAGGCTTTTTGTGAATGGGCGTTGATGTATCAAGCTCTTGATTCCAGGGATTTATCTCGTGAGCAACGAATGGTTAAGTCAGGATTGAAAAAAATCAGTGTGCAATCCCTTCGAGAAATTGCTGCCATTAAAGTAATTATCCCCCGCAGCATATCAGGTACCTATCATAAGGATAGCTTATCTGAGAGTCAACGGAAGCGGTTATTAAAGTTAGCGAAAACTCCCCGCGATAAAGCCATTCTGGCACTCATGGCATGGAATGGTTTGCGATCCATGGAGGTACTGCGCTTGAATGTTGGAGACATCAAGTTATCGCAAGGCAAAATCCTGGTTTGGAGTAAGGGCAAAAGCGAAAAATCCAAGGATACCATCAAGCTCTCATCGATAGCCCGCAAAGAATTGATGATTTACCTGAAAAAATCTAAGATTAAGCGTGGAAAAGTATTTCCAAAACTTACGCGTCAGGAACTGGATTCACTTATTCGGAGGTATTTCAAAAAACTCCGAGTGAAGGGAAAATATAGTCCGCATAGTTTACGGCATACCGCTGGTCAGCTTATGTATGAGAAGAACATACCGATGGAACTCATTCAAAAAACCCTGAGGCATGCGGATATGAGAACAACCATGATGTATGCACAGAAAGCCATTGATAAGAACTATTTTATGCGGATGAAGCGGTTTTGATTAGCTTTAATTAAATGTCAAGCGGATATGAAGCGTGGTAAAGCGATAGATTACAGTAAGATAATTGAAGGGTATTCACCATTAGAACTTTTTGAAGCTGTTGACAAAGGACTGCCAGCAAAAGTGTATGTTTCTATCCAAAAGAAGACTGGACTCTCTCATGCTGAAATGGCCATGATACTTGGGGTGAGCGTCCGTTATCTTAAAAGTAAAAAGCGAAACGACCTGTTAAGTACTAAGGCCTCCGAGAGACTGGTTAAGTATTATGAATTATGGAATTATGGCCTTGATGTTTTTGATGGGAACGAAGAAAATTTCAAAGCGTGGCTAAAGGTTCCTATTACACAGCTTAATGGTAAAACTCCGCATGAAATGATGAAAAATTTCATTGGCATGGAGATGGTTAAGGAGGTGTTAGGACGCATTGAATATGGTGTATATTCATGATAAATGAAGTTTGGAAAATAACCAACTGGATCAAAACCTATTCATTATACAATAATTGACGCTACTTTTATTAGTCAAACTGCCAATCAACGAATTAGTTCTTTCTCAATTTGCTCAAGTGTTTTTCCTTTTGTTTCCGGTAAGTAGAGAAGTAATACAATAAAACCAAATGCACAAATTATACCATACAACCAGAAATTATTGGCCCAACCTAAGTTTTCCTTAATTGTTGGAAATGTAAATGTAAGAGAAAAATTACCTATCCAATGCGCTAGAGCTGCTATCGACATTGCTGCTCCGCGAATCCGATTTGGAAATATCTCAGAAAGAATAACCCATAATAATGGTGCAAGCGTTATTGAATAGAATAATACATTGGCAAGAACAAGCAACACTACCACAACACCAGTATAGTTATGATAAAATGAGAATCCAATAAATGCATAGACTATAGCCATCGAGATTGTTCCAAATAACATAAGTTTTTTTCTGCCAAGACGATCGACTGTAAGCATGGTAATAATCACTGCTACGACCATGACAGAACCAATTACTACAATATTTAACATCATCTGTTTCAAATTGTAGCCAGCAGCTTGAAAAATATCAGAAGCGTAATAAATAATTACATTCAGTCCGCTCCATTGTTGTAGAAATGCCAGGAAAACACCTAAGCCGATAAATTTCAAAATATTTGGATTCAGAAGTTTCTTAAAATCAACATGTGAGATATCATCAAGTGATACTGTTGATTTTACTTCATCAATTTGGTTTCTTGCATATTCTTGTCCTCCTATTTTCTCAAGTATTCTTTGTGCTCGGTCAATGTGATTATTCTTAACCAGCCATCTAACACTCTCAGGGACAAAAAACATCAATAAAAAGAAAATAAAAGCAGGAATTGCTTCAACACCAAACATCCATCGCCAGCCATACAAACCACTCCAGCTTTGTGCAATAATGGCCGAAGAGGCATTATCAATCAAGTCAGTATCCAATAGAGAAATCTGCCAGTTGACGACTTGTGCCATAAGAACACCAATCATTATTAACAATTGGTTTATAGATACATACATTCCACGCTTTTCAGGTGGAGCAATTTCTGCTATATACATTGGGGAAAGATTAAGAGCTATCCCCATAGCTACACCACCAACAATGCGGTAAAAATTAAACCCAAAGAATGAATTAACAAGGGCAGTCCCAATTGCGGATATCGTAAATAGTAGTCCGGCAAATAATAGCAGTTTTTTTCTACCATATCTATCTGCCAACATGACGCATAGTATTGCCCCTGCCATGCATCCTATTAGTGCTGAACTTGTGCCCCAACCCTTTTGGGTTGCAGACTCAAGTCCAAAAAATGGCTCATAAAAGGGTTTTGCTCCACCAATAACAACCCAATCATAACCAAAAAGGAAGCCACCCATAGCGGCTGTAAGACTTACAAGCCAAAGAAATAGTTTATTATAACGAATAGACGGTTGATTCAAGGGTTGGAAATTTTAGATTAGGGTTCGGTTGTTTATTTCTTTACTTGAATCTTAAGTACCCATGCATATGGAGACGTCTTTGAAAATTCATTACGCAAACTTTCAGGAAAGTTCAATTCTAAATTACTGCCTGACTGGTTCCATTTTAGTTGACCTTTGTAACCAAGCAAACTTGCCTTTGAGCCCTTTAATGCTGTTAAATCTTTTATCACTGCACTTTCACCTGGCAATTCAACAAAATGAACATAGATATACTTTCCATCCTTACTCTGTGTAAAGTATTGATTACCATCAACTTGTTTTACCCATGGTCTTGTAGAATAAATTCCTTCACCGTTAATTCTTAACCAATCCCCTAAGTCTAGTAGTCGTTTACGTTGAATTTCTGATAATTTCCCTTTTCCATCTGGGTTAATTACCAACAATAGGTTTCCGTTTCCTGAAACAATTTCTATGAACATTTTAATAAGTTCAAAGCTCGATAATGAGTTTGATTCGTTATCAGTCCAATTGTAACCAAATGCAGGACTAATTGATCTACAAACTTCCCAATTGATCGAGGGATCAATTTTTCCAATATGGTACTCAGGAGTAGTATAATCTCCTAATTGTCGATTTCTTAAAGTTCTTTCAGTTGCTGCATCATGATCACCTGATTCACGGAGCCTTCGTAGTTCGGCCATTTCTTCAGCTGAAAGCGCGCTACCAGCTCGATTATTTATTACAACTTCCTTTCTGCCTTCTGCCTGATTGTAAAAATATGCCGACAATTCAGCCGCTCTGCTTACAGAAACTGGTACCCCCCAACCTCCATCATACCACACAATATCAGGGTCAAATTTGTCAACAGCTTCCTTAAATAAAGGCATCATGTAATCAGCATAATAGTCACGAACCGGAATTTTACCTGAAATCATTCTATCATGCACTGCAGGAAAATAACTTGCATATGGGATTGGTCGTGGAAGTATAGCCATGCCGTCATGAAAAATCGCAAGATTTGGTGTCGGATCCCATTGGCTTATACGTTTATCTACAATTACCGGATATTCCCATTCAGCAATTGAGAAATACAAAGCAAACTTGAGCCCTCTTTTGCGCACGGCTTGAGCCAATTCCATTTTAATATCACGTTTAGGCCCCATTTCTTTTGCATTTCTAAATGTATAGCTTGATTCCCACATTGTCCAGCCTGCATGATGACGACTAAATGGAACAAAATATTTTGCTCCTGACCGAACAGCTAAATCAGCGTACTCATCAGCGTTAAGCTGTTCACCAGTTAGTAATGGTAAAAAATCATCTCTTCGAAAATCAGGGCCCCAAACAGTATCATGATACGATTTATAGGAGTAATCCATAAGAAATTCATACCAATCAGGATAAGATCCACCTGTGCCAAGATTAGGATCTCTCGGAACTGCATACCCTGGTACAGACCATGGTCCCCAATCAAAAAATATGCCTAGCTTCGCATCACGAAACCAATCTGGTATTTTATGATTAGCAAGTGACTCAGGATTTGGTTTATACTTACCCTTTTCATTTACTTCAATCAATTTTTTAACATCATCGGCAGCCCTTTTCATCATATCTGCCGAAAATTTTTCGTAAAGCTCAAGTGTTGAATACTTATAATGGAATGGCTTAAAGTCTGAAGGTCGCTTTGGTTGTTCTTGTGCGACAACAGAAGTTGTTACAAGTACAATATAACAAGCTATGGTGAGAAAAGTTTGAATCTTGCACATAGTTAATGAATTTAAAATCTTACTATTTTATTTGTACTTTTATTACCCAAGCATATTTTGTTGGACGGTTGGATTCTACCTGTAAAGTTTCGGGAAGCGTGATAACTACACCTGCTTCACTTTGATTCCAGACTAAGCTATCATCGAATCCCAACATAGTTATCTTTGAATCACTGCTTGGAGTTATCCCATTTATAGTTAGCTTTTCTCCTGGCCATGATGTCAAATGTGCATAGACATATTTCCCTTCCTTGCTACTAGTAAAGAAAAGATCACCATCTTGTTGCCTTATCCATGGACGCGTTGAATAAATACCCTCACCATTAATCTTAAGCCACAGTCCTAGCTCTTTAAGTCTATTTTTTTGTATTTCAGAAAGTTTACCTGAACCATCCGGATTAATCACTAGAAGTAAATTACCATTCTCGGCTACTATTTTGATAAACATCTTAATTAAATCTTCGCTACTCTGTGAACTCTCTTCATCATCTTGCCAATTGTAACCAAATGCAGGGCTAATTGATCTGCAAACCTCCCATTTCTTAGTAATATCAACTTCTCCTATTGTATACTCAGGGGTTCCATAATCACCTAGTCTCGCAGAGTTAAGGTATAGTTGCATTGCCTTTTCCTGTTCGCCACTCTTCATGTATTCCATAAATTGACTCAGTTCTTCATCAGTCATGGTACTGCCAGCCCTATTATTTATAACTACTTCCTTACGGTTATTTGCTTGATTATAAAAATATGCAGACAATTCAGCAGCTCTACTAACAGACACTGGACTTCCCCATCCTCCATCATACCAGACTAAGTCAGGATCAAACTTGTCGATAGCTTCTTTAAACGAAGGCATCATGTAGTCTGCAAAATAATCCCGAACAGGAATTTTGCCCGAAATCATCCTGTCATGAACTGCAGGAAAATAAGTTGTTAAAGGCTTTCCACGTGGTATTTGTCCAAGCTCATCTTGAAAGATTGCAATGTTTTTAACAGGAGCCCATTGCGTAACCGGTTGTTCAACAATAACCGGATATTCCCATTCTGAAACAGAAAAATAGAATCCAAGTTTGATATTATTTTTTTTAGATGCCTCAGCAAGTTCTTTATAAATATCACGCCCTGGCCCCATTTCAACTGCATTTCTCTTAGTATAAGACGACTCCCACATAGTCCAGCCACCATGATGTTTAGAGAATGGAACAAGATACCGAGCTCCCGCATCTATGGTGAGTTGTACGTATTCCTCAGCGTCAAAATTTGAACCAGTTAACATTGGTAATAAATCATCTCTTCTAAAGTCGGCTCCAAACACTTCATCATGATATTCTTTGTATAAATAATCCATCAAAAATTCATACCAATCAGGATATGATCCACCAGTACTAGCCTCCGCCCCTTTTTTCGGTGCATACCCTGCGGCAGACCAAGGTCCCCAATCCAAAAATATCCCTAACTTAGCGTCTTGAAACCATTCAGGCATTGGGTGACTACCCAACGACTCGATTGTTGGCTTATATGGTCCTTTAGCGTTAACTTCAGATAACTTCTTCAATTCTTCGCTTCCTCGCTTTAGTATATCCTCAGTGAATCGTTTATTCAACTCAACTATAGAGTATTTATACCTAAATGGTTGGAAATTTTCAGGACGCTTAGGCTGGTCGGGTGACGTGGTGAGATGCTTGCTATTTGGCATTTCACTTTCATTCTTTGCTTGCTTATCGGCACAACCAATAAATAGAAAGATTATAATCCAATAAGCAATGAAATTTTGCTTCAATGATAGTTTCATCGATTTAATTTTTTTTAAAGTGTTTGGATTACTAAAAATAGATTACCCCAACTTAAAAACAATCCTGTAGTATCCTGATACTATTGAGGTATCTGATTCCTTAATAAAGATCTCGACTAATTTCGACTAATTTTTAAATCAGGATTTCCTGGGCCAAAATGCTTTAACATTACTATGGGATCACTTTCAGAAGGGTTAACAATACTTACACCCTCGTTGGCTGCTTTCTCGCTTACAAAATATTCGTCATACGTGTGCTGTCCATATCTAATTAATGATGGTGTCTCTATCTTGAGCCCGTTTAACTGTCCGTATCCTTGCACCATGATGAAGCCATAGCACGCACTATCTTTTATTCTAACAGAAGACCCTGGTAATATTGTCAATTCCTTTGCACTAAAAGATTGAGATTTATAGCATATCCACTTTTCATTATAGCCCTCACTTAGCATTTCCTTTGAATCATTCACAGGTATTGGTGGCATAAATCTGTTTTTATACAAATTATTATCAATATTTAGTTCCCAATCCAAAACTTCAAGCAAGTAGTCATAATCGCCTTTCCTATCTTCAGGTGAGCAATTCCATAGAAGATCCTCTGGAACGACAGCTTCATTAACCAAAGACTGATACATTGCAAAAACATCTGACGCCTTCTGAGGTTCGTATGTGCATAAACTCCCCGGGGCATGTAAAAGCCCTGGAGGTACATCCCACCCAGTTCCCGGTTCCAGCTTAAAGGCTTGAGAAAAGTTTGTAATTTTATTATCACCTTTAGTAAAATTGACAAGGCATTCTCTTATTTCCTCTTTTGTAGTACCTGGAGTGATACCAAAAAATGTATAAGGAAAATCACCTCCATGATTATTCATTTGCGGAGGAAAGTAGTATGCCTCTGGCTTTCCAAATTGTCCTACTAGTTTCGCCTTTTCATCGTTATGGTGTACATGATGAGGCAACGGACCCATGTTATCAAAGAATTTAGAATACATGGGCCAGGACTTATAGGTATCCCATAAGCGACCACCTATGAGCTTATCTTTTAACTCTTCAATTGCATCAGCAAGCAAGAATGTCTCATTTTTACCATTATTTTCAAATACAACTAAACTCATTCCTTCATGCTCGCCAGTAAGGGGTCCATTTTTGGCAGGAGTAGTAGATGCTAACCATCGTTCATCTATACCTCCCCGAATCCCTCCAAGAATATAGTAATCATCCGGATGCAGTTTTATTCGCCTTCCTGGAACACAAAAAGATCTTGGTACCCAAGTTGGTGTAAGTCTTAATATACCGTTTCCCTTTTCAAACGCAGTCTTGATCTTAGATGTAATACTCATATACAAAAGATTTCATTTATTTTACGTTCAGAAAATACCTAACTAATTTCTCTTATTTCAATTTCAATTTCAAACTGCAAGGTTTCCGAGGGAAGCAAATTTATTAGAGTGCCTTCATCTCTTGCCTTTGCTTGTCCAATTGGCGGATGTGTACAGGGTTCTAATGCTGTTACGTATTCGTTCCGTCCCCAATGCTGCCAATTTGTTAGCCATGGCAGTTGGTGCTTTTTAAACCGAATAAATATTTCAAGCTTAATCGACTGATTAGAAATTCCACATTCACATATTCCATCACTATTTTCATTTATATCAATAAATGCTGCTTCCTCTCCATTTCCATTGTGGCTTTCCAAAGGAGTTCTACACTTTTTGAAGTCATTACCATTTTTAAAGATTAATGCTTTGCTTTCATTTTCTCTTGCTGTCCAATTCCCTTCCCAAAATATTCTTGCTCCTTCATCAACAAGTGGCCAACCAAGGTTTATATGATATAAAAGCATTAAAGGAGCGGGTTCGTTGCCAATATTAGTTACTTTGTCTTCTATACGGATTTGTGATAGACCAAGAGTGCTTGATATTTTTCTCTTTAGCTCAAGACTAGGGCCAAGTACTTGTGACTGTATCATCGTACCAGATATACTCATCTCAAATTGATTTCTAATTAGGTCAGGTTGTACAATCGAATCAACTTGAGCTGATATATTGCTTATCCTATCATGAAGTCCCCTATCACCATTCTGATCATACTCAGGTGCACCTATATGTGTTAAGCCACATGTTGTAACCAATCCACCACTAAATGACTTCAACCAATCAAATCCATGAGTTGAATAAAGCTGTGGTGCAGTTACTCCTGTATGACTCAGCCATGCTAAACTAAATCTATTAAAAAAAGCATCTGCAATATCTAACCCTCTGTCAAGAACTACTTTATACCTTAGACCTGAACCTGTATTTATCCAAGCTATCCTTGTACCACTGCCGCATCCATTATCAATAACGGATGTCTCAATTCCTCCTAATTGATTGTGATTGGAAATCTTATTAAGCCAGCTTTTATTGTCGATAACCATTTCAAATGATATGTTTAATGTCTACAAGTAATGAGGTGCGAGCTAAATTATCATCCTGTACTGTCTGTTTCAAATAGCCTTAAAAATTAATCCAGTATGTCAATTTAGCTACAATAGCACGATTTTTAACCTTCAAATTCTCAGGAAAATAATTTTCAGTATATACGAGAAAGAAATCAGAAGCAGGCTTAAATCTCCACTGTAATCGTGAATTAATATTCAAATTTCTAAATTGGCTATTGTATTGGGTAAAAGTGGTCCAGAACAGACTTTTTGTAAAGGTAACATCAACACGTTGACCAAGTAAGACTAAATTTGCATCATCATAACCCTCAGCTAAATCAATCTTATTAATATTATAAGTCAATGAGAAGGCTGCGTATTGTTTAAAGCGATAACTGATGCTCCCAGAGAGTTGTTTTAGATTACCATTGTAAAATCCACCACTTATTACTTGTAAAAAATAATTAAACTTTTTACGGGTATCTGATTGAAAAGATGATAAGAATCCGGTTTGCGAAAAGCTTTCACCAGGTTGGAATAACTGTTCTTGATTCCCTGTAGGATTGAAAGGAGTAAATAACTTCACATAATTGCTGAGGATTGAAAAATTATACCGTGCAGTCGATTGAAATACTGTTGTCCATGATGTAGAAAAATTGTAATCAGTAATACCCCATGTGTTATTCCACAGAAAATTATTTGAAAGTTGTAAAACGTGTTGATTTATCCAATTTGATTTAGGAAATATATTATAACCTAAAACCGGATTAATCCGCTTAAAGTCATTTCTAGGAAGGAACCCCACACTTGTTTCAAAATCTTCTCCAACGAACTGATGAGTCCATGATGCATTGAACTTGAGTGTATTAAATAGTAATGTTGCTCCATGAGATATAGGATTGGAGTTATTTAATTTATTAAATGAATGATGATAGTATGCTTTTCCGATCCATTTTCCATCGGGAGACGCCAGATTATAATCCAGACCAATTAATCTACTGAAATTACCTAACGCTGGATTATAAACGTCAATGGGCAAATTCTCAAAGTTGCTCTTATTAACATAAATAGCACTGATATTTGATCTTGTGAACAATTTACGCTGTACTACTGCTACACTATAATTTAGCGATGGAATATTAAGCAAATTGTCCTTAGCTGTTTGCATACTCATAATACCAATTCGCCAATTTTTGTCAATTTTACCACTCAATCTTGCACCTGCAATTATTTGATTTTGAATATTCTGACCGCTTGCAGAATCAATGGCAACTCCAATGCGTCTGGAGAAGAAAGGACGAGCATTAGATAGTCCGAAGCTTGAAAACAAATCTGCATTTTCCAGAAAAAATTGTCTCCTTTCTGGAAAGAAAAGTTCAAATCGATCTAAATTAGTTTGTTGCTGATCAACTTCTACCTGTGAAAAGTCTGGATTAATTGTTAAGTCCAAATTTAAGGAGGGACTGACAGCGATTTTTATGTCTCCCCCAAGAGAGACATCCGATTCAAGATTGCTTTCGGCTAAGTAAGCTTTAGAGGAGTTAGCTGCAATGTATGGAATTACGGATATATTGTTACTGGTCTTTCTTAGGGGTTTATCCCAAGTTAAGCTACTCAAAAATGCTAAATTAGAAAGTTGAAATTGTCGAGGTACTGGCGTTAAAGTAGAGCGCTCATTCAGTTTTGAGTCTACCCTAAATACATTTATTCCCCAAATAGAAGCCCCTTCGTTGAACCGGAGAGTCTTAAATGGTATTGCAATTTCCGCCACCCAAAATGCATCGTATATTTTAACATAAGAAAACCATTTATTATCCCAGGAAAAATCTATATCAGAAACTTGTACACCGCCATTTGAAATTAATCCTTCTCTCTGAACACCATAAGGCGTAATGCCGAAAAAAAATCCATTAGTTCCATCTTTAAATGTATCTAATACTAATCCAATACCATCAGTTGACTCATCGGTAAAATCTCGCCTTAAAGAGACAGAAACATAATTACCTGTTATTACCTCGTATACTTTTGCCGATAGGTAAACGAAATCTTTATCGTAACTCAGCCTAATTTCAGTATCATTTACAGCATAGGACGTATCATACGGAAAATACTGCTTAAATCCACTATATACTTTTGAAATTTTCCAAGCTTCATCATCAAGATTGCCATCAAGTATAATCGAAGTATCAGTTCTTTCAATTGTCAGTATTTTCTTCTCAACTCCTTGAGCATAACTCATTGTAATAGATATCCAAAAAAAAAGGAGTACCCAATAGTATATATGACAGAACATTTAGAACAGGAGAATTAGAAATAAAGTTTTATCTGACTTTATTGAATAAAGAGATACTAGATATTCAAGAAGTGTGATGACTTCCTATTACTTCGAATAAGAAGTCATCTTCACCTAATTAGTTATAACCTGGATTCTGCTGTAATTGAGGGTTGACAATTATTTCATTAATCGGAATTGGATATAACAAAAAGTCACTAGTGACATTGAATGAATTTGGTGGAGGAGCGTTTCCTGGGGCATAGTAATATACCTCAGGGTTATTCTTTACACTTGTTCCAAATGTAGTCATCACAGAAATTGCGATATTCTTACGTACCAGGTCATTCCACCTTTTATTCTCAAAGGCTAATTCAATTCTGCGCTCATTAATAATTGCATTTCGCAGCTCCCCTTGGACAGTAGTAGTTATATCAGTAGTTAAACCTGCTCTATCTCTCACCTGATTTATGTAAGTAAGTGCTTCCGCAGACTTATTTTGTTCATTTAAAGCTTCTGACATCATTAAGAGAACTTCAGCATAACGATATACAGGCCAATTTTGGTCAGTTTGATTATATACAGCATGTGGATGAAGATACTTCCTTATGTATGGTTGATTTGTATAATTAGGTATGCCCACCATAGAACCCGGTCCAGTGTAAAATGCGATACTTGCTCCAAATCTTTCATCCTCCACTTGATCTTCATAAGAGGCTATTAAATCTGGAGTTGGAATGTTATTTGATCCGCCACCATTTGGTGTTGCTGGGCTAACACCTGTAATTACTGCAGGATCTGGCGTCTGTGGAATAAATGAGTAAGGGAAAGTACTAAAAAGAGGTTGAGAGGTACCTGTAACATACCAAATTTCAAAGATAATTTCAGAATTTCCTTTATTTGCAGGTTTAAATATATCTGCATAATCACCAAGAAGTGAATACCCCATTGACAAGACAGGTGTAAGGATTACTTCAGCATCATTCCAACGTTCAAGGTTAAGGTATATATCTGCAAGTAAAACACGTGCCGCTCCTGAAGTAGCTCGTCCTGTTGTTTGAGTAGTTCTATCTGGAAGCAGATCAATTGCCGCAAGTGCATCTAAAATAATTTGATCATAAACCTGTTGTTTTGTAGCTCGAAGCTTAAATGTTTCATCATACGATGTTGGTGGAGCAGTGAAAATAGGAACGCCACCGAAATTTTTAACAAGATCAAAATACGCCAAAGCGCGAAGAAATAATGCTTGACCTTTTAAATTTTGTTTAACAGAATTCTCAAAATCAACGTTATCAATTTGTGCGAGTACAAGATTAGCTCTTGATATTATTTGATAGTTGTATTGCCAGTTACTTTGAAGAGTAGCATTATTTGTTTCAACAGTGAATGTCGCTAAATCTTCAGTAGGTTTACCCCCCCTATTACCAACATTATAGATAAAGTATGTATTATCAGAGCGTAATTCATTTAGCTGCCATTGTAACTGGTAAAGCGGTTGCAATGGGGCATAGATACCCGTAACTGCTTGTTCAAAGTCGTTCTGATTTTTATAAAAATTCTCTTGAGTCAAAATAGTCTCAGGTGCAACTTCAAGAAAATCATCACAAGAAGAAATTGCAATAAATAATATACTAATATAAATGTACTTTTTCATAACTGTATATTTTAGAAACTTAAGTTTACGCCAACACTAATAGTACGCGGAACCGGATATGAGTTTTCATCTACACCAGGAGTAATTCCAAAACTGCTTTGATTAGCTGCAGTTGCACCATTTGTTTGTGTATTAACCTCTGGATTAGGACCAGGATACCTTGTAAAGATGAATGTATTCTGTGAACTGATATAAACATTTGCGCGTTTGAAAACCCTATTATCATTAAGCGGAATGTTGTAGCCTAATGTTATATTCTTAAACGCAAGATAACTTCCATCTTTCAAGTATCTTGAATTCCATCTGTCTCGCTCTAAAAATGTTGTGCCTTGTTGAACACTTCCGTACTTTCCATCACCGGGATCTTCAGGAGATTTCCAACGGTTTTTTACTTCAGAGAGTACATTAAATACTCCATCTAGGTTAGTAGTCCAATTTTCATGAAAAGCCAAAATCTTATTTCCGTAAGATCCTGCTATAGAGAACGAAAGATCAAAATTACCATAAGAGAAATTGTTAGTCATACCAAACGTAAATTTGGGCCAAGGGCTACCTATTGCAGTCATATCATCCGGAAATGAAATAATACCATCATTGTTTAAATCACGGAACTTAACGGTACCCACTTGAGAGCTTTCATGTTTCGGAGAATTATCAAAATCTGCCTGATTAACGTAAACGCCATCATGAATCGCACCATAGAACATAGCAACAGGTTGTCCTACTTGCGTTATATGACTTCTGTATTGATAAAGAAGTAATCCACTTGGGAGTACACCATCAGCCGTTGCCAAAGACATTGTTTCATTTCTGTCAAAAGAAAAGTTGAGGTTAGAATTCCACTTAAACTTACTGGTATTTAAGATCGTGCCTGATATATTGAATTCATGCCCCCAGAACTTGAGTTCGCCAATGTTCGATTGTATGTTTCCAAAACCTGATGAAAGAGGAACCGGTGCATTAAAAAGCAAATTTGTTGTGTTTCTAATGTAATAATTATAGGAAAACTGGAAGCGGTCGTTAAGAAAGTTAATATCCAAGCCTAAGTTAAATTGCTTATTATTTTCCCAGCCTAATGACTGATCACCTAGATTATTTGGAGCCCTCCCTGTACTTACAGTATTTCCAAAAGGATAAAAGGCGTTTCCGACTGTAGTCAGGTGGGAGTAGTTTCCAATTTCAAAATTTCCGGTAATACCATAGCTTGCTCTTAGCTTTAGGAATGACACTTCTTCAAAATTCCAAAAATCCTCTTTGGAAATTATCCAACCAACAGAAGCCGCTGGAAAATTACCCCATCTATTATTCTTACCGAATCTTGACGATCCATCTCGTCTGGCTGAAAGCGTAAAAAGGTATTTATCTTTATAAGTATAATTTACGCGAGCCAAGTATGAAAGTAATGTCCATTCTTGAATATCACTTGTTACTAAAGTAATACCAGCGGCATTTACGGTTTGTATTTTATCATCTGGGTAATTAGATGCACTTACCAATGTTCCATCAAGTCGATAACGTTGAGATGTAAATCCGACTAAAGCGTCAAAACTATGGTCTTCAATCTTTTTTTGATAAGTAATTGTATTCTCATTTACCCAGTTAGTGAACCGTCTATTATTATCAGATCCAAAGGGTATCCGTGGAGGTGGAATAAATAAAACACCAATTGTTGAGGGATTGAACTGAAATATGTTTCTGTTACCATTTTGAATATTAAAAGTGGATTTAGCTGTAAGGCCTTCAAGTATTTCGTATTCCACAAATGCATTTGTTAGCAACCTAAAATCTCGATCCTCATAGACCTTTTCCCTTGCAACCCTTAGCCAGTTTGGATTACCAAACGAAGCAGGATCGGTTGCCCTTAAGGCAAGTGTACCATCGCTATTAAATGGACTGGCAAGCGGGGTGGTAATTAACGCAGAGGATATGAGATTCTCGGTTACATAAGGCCACCCATCTGTATTAAAATTAGTGTTAAAAGTGAAGTTAGGAGCAATATTGAATCCTATACCTAATTTTTCTGTTGGCTGAAATCGTGTGTTGATTCTAAGAGAGAACCTTTCAAACTCAGTTCCTTCAATAACGCCCTCTTGATTGAAATATCCAAAATTGGCCGATGTTTTGATCTTCTCTGTCCCAGTTCCCAATGATAAATTGTAACTCTGAACCGCACCTCTCCTAGTTATTTCTTCGAACCAATCAGTTCCTTCACCATATTGTTCAGGATTTTGAAAGGCAGGATTTACCGGTCTACCATTTGTTTCAGCGATTTCTTTCTGGAATTGAGCATACTCACGAGCATTCATCATATCCAAACGCCTATTTTTGGGTACACTTTCTACACCGTAATAAGAGTTAAAATCGATTTGTAATCTACCGGCCTTACCAGCTTTTGTTGTTACTAATACAACTCCATTTGAAGATCGAGAACCATATAAAGAGGCTGAAGCAGGATCTTTCAAAACGGTTATGTTTTCAATCTCATTCGGATTCAAAAAACTTAGATCACCTGTTATAGGCATTCCATCTACTACATAGAGTGGGTCAGATCCTGCAGTAAGGGAAACTGCTCCACGTATTTGAAATTTCATAGCCTCCCCTGGCCTTCCGGAGGTTTGAGTTACACGTACGCCTGCCAATTTACCTTGTAGCATTTGCCCAATTGTAGCCACAGGAGCTGGAGGTTCATCTTTCATAGACAAAGTGGCTATAGCTCCTGTTATATCTTGGCTTCTCTGTGCTGCATAGCCAGTTATTATAACCTCATCTAGTGTAGCTACACTTGGCTTCATTGAGATGTTAATTACTGACTGAGAACCTACCCGCATTTCTTGGGATTCGAAACCAATAAAACTAAAAAGTAGAATGTCTTCAGGACTAGCAGAGATTGAGTAATTACCAGAGACATCTGTAATTGTGCCTGAAGTACTCCCTTTAATAAGAATGGAAACTCCAGGTAGGTCAGTTCCATCTGAACCGGATGTGACTTTGCCGGTAATCTGACGGGTTTGTGCAAAACCACTGGCCATGATTAAGCACAATTTTAGGATTAGTAGATTTTTAAGCATAGGGATTATTAGGTTAGTATTGGTTAATGATTCAGTAACTCATTCATAATTTGAATTTCATAATTCTTATTTTACTTATCATCCTGTACACTCCTGTTCCGATTGCACAAACGTTTTCTTTGACTATCTGGTAGTATGTTTAATAATTATTTTGTACATTAGAAAACTCTGATAACAGTTTTCAACTGCATGACAGTGCAGGACAGTACCCTAGATATTTAAATCTATTTGAGATTTTAACGAACAATAAAATGAAATCGGGATTGGTAGAAATTGATGAAAGCTCAAAAATTCCAAAGTACCAACAAGTAGCTGATTACATTATATCTGAAATAGGTGGAGGATTTGTAAAAGTTGGCGACAAAATACCATCTATCAATGAAACAAGCGAAGAATTGCTATTATCTAGAGACACCGTTGAAAAGGCATATAAGAACCTGAGGAAACGGGGTATAATAACTGCAGTTCAAGGTAAAGGGTTTTATGTCACTAGCACTATACGATCTGATGGGAAACGAATACTCCTTGCCTTCAATAAATTAAGTGATCATAAAAAGGCTATATATAATTCCTTTATTAAAAAATTGGGTGATACAGCCACTGTTGATTTACACGTCCACAATTCCGACAATAAAATACTGGAAAAAATTATCATCGAAAATTTAGGAAAGTATGATTTCTATGTAATAATGCCCCATCTGAAGGACGAAACAGATAGTGTTAAGGACGCTATAAATAAAATATCGAAAGATAAGTTATTACTTATAAACAAAGATTTAGATGGGATATCTGGTGAATATGGTTGTGTCTATGAAGATTTTGAACAAGACATTTATCAAGCCCTTTTAACAGGAATAGCTCGCATAAAACGATACAAGAAATTAATCCTAATTTTTCCTACAGAAAACTATTATTGCACAGGAATACGTGATGGGTTCATTAATTTTTGTAGAAAGAATGAATTTGATTTTGATATCATTGGGAGCGCCCAAAGACATGAAATTAAATCAAAAGAGCTCTACATCGTAATTGAAGAGGCTGATCTAGTTGAAATTGTTAAAAAGGCAACTTCTAAAAATCTTTCACTAGGTAGAAACATAGGAATAATTGCCTACAATGATTCTCCATTTAAAGAAATCTTGGCCGGTGGCATATCTGTGTTAAGTACGGACTTCGAACGAATGGGTGCTGAAATTGCCGATATGATTCAAACCAGGACTCAAAGGAAAAGAAAAAATCCATTTTCATTAATTCTAAGATCCTCAGTGTGAATGAAATTCAATTATTATTAGTTATCACATGAAACTACAGGACAGGCTATTAAAAATTCAATCTTAGATTTGAGCAATAGCCACATTCCATCATGTGAAAAAGGACATTGTTCAATTATTCAATCAAAATAAAAGAGGTATCACTATACCCGGTGAATTATATTCAGCATTATCATCTCTAATACTTTCCAAAATACTGGAAAAACCAAGCGGGAAACTCTTCCTGACCGAGCTATTAGACTATGTATACATAAATAAAGATAAGCTAAGCGACAAGGGTAATATTGGATGGTGGCTTATTCAAGTTAAGCGAGATCTATCTGCCCGTAATATTATCAGAACTTCAATAACCCCTACCCTTCGTCAATATTTAGAGCTAAAGAAGAGTAAACGTTTGGCTACATATCTTATTGAAAATATTGTAACCTTAAGGGAATTAAGGCCATGATAGTACAGTACAGTTATTAGAAGTTCAATTAATATTTTAGTTCTATAATAATCATGGGACTCAATTTCATCTAATCACCTACAATCTAAATTATCGATATGGAAAAAGTATCACCATTTAATAGTACCACTCTAAAAAGCGACTTTAAGCATGTAAGTTATTTATGGGATGATGAAAGAGCATCAAAAATGCTAAGCGAAGTGGAGCTTTTAATTTATCGATCAAATTTACTTGGATCCGATCTACGCTTGACAAACTATGGTGGAGGTAACACCTCTTGTAAGGATATGGGTATTGACCCAATTACAGGAGAATCAGTTAATATAATGTGGGTAAAAGGTTCTGGAGGTGATCTGGGCACCTTAAAACATTCAGGGTTAGCGGCATTGTATCTTAATAAACTTAGAGACCTTGAAAAAGTATACAAGGGACTCATGTATGAAGATGAAATGGTAGATCTTTTTAACCATTGTATTTATGATTTAAATTCTAAGGCTCCTTCTATTGATACACCACTACATGGATTTCTTCCATTTAAGCATATCGATCACCTTCACCCAGATGCTGTAATCTCCATTGCTGCTTGTAAAAACGGTGAGCAATTGACTAAGGAAATATTTTCTGGAGAAATCGGATGGATAGGTTGGCAACGTCCTGGTTTCGACTTAGGATTAAAATTAAGGCGATGTTTGGAAGAAAACCCAGGGATCAAAGGCATTATTCTTGGTTCACATGGCCTATTTACTTGGGGCGATTCTTCTTATGATTGCTATGTGAATACGTTAAATGTTATTGAAACCTGTTCAAGGTTTATTGAGAATAGGACAGTTAAAATCGATACAATATTTGATGGAGGGAAGATTAAATCTCTATCAGAAGAGGAGCGTAAATTAAGAGCAGCAAACCTTTCGCCAATTTTAAGAGGGCTTTGTAGTAGTGAACAAAAAATGATTGGACATTTTACTGATGATCCAAGAGTGCTCCAATTTATTAATTCACATGCGCTCAATCGTTTAGCTCCTCTGGGAACAAGTTGCCCCGATCACTTTTTAAGGACAAAAATCAGCCCACTTGTACTTGACATTGGTCCCGAGGAGGACTTAAATGCTACCGAAATACTGCGTTCCAAACTACAGAGTCAATTTGAGTCTTATCGTTCTATGTATGAGGCATATTATGAGATGCATAAACACCCCAATAGTCCCCCTATGAGGGATCCTAATCCAGTGATTATGCTTTATCCCGGAGTAGGTATGTTTGCATTTGCTAAGGATAAACAAACAGCAAGAGTTGCTTCGGAATTTTATATTAATGCGATCAATGTAATGCGTGGGGCTGAAACATTATCCGAATACATAGCCCTACCCAGGCAAGAGGCATTTAATATAGAATACTGGCTTTTGGAAGAAGCAAAACTTAAGAGAATGCCCAAAGCTAAAACTCTTTCAGGTAGAATTGCATTAGTAACAGGCAGCGCAGGAGGAATTGGAAAAGCAATTGCGAAAAAATTTCTAGACGAGGGAGCTTGTGTCCTAATTAACGATAATAACAATCTTAGACTGGATGCAACTAAGGAAGAATTTCTTAAGTCATATACATCTGATCAATTTAGTGCAATATATTTAGATGTGTCCAATAAACAGGATATCGTCAATGCTTATAAGAGAAGTTGTCTGGAATTTGGGGGGGTAGATATTATCGTTAATTGTGCAGGATTATCCATCTCCAAATCTTTAGAAGATCATACTGAAGAGGATTGGGATTTATTGTTTGATGTACTGGCTAAGGGTCAATTCCTTGTAACCAAGAATGGTGTTGAAATCTTTCGAAAGCAAAAGTTTGGGGGTGATATAATTAACATTGTTAGTAAAAATGCACTAGTATCTGGACCAAATAATTCAGGATACGGTTCAGCAAAAGCGGCTCAACTTCACTTAAGTAGATTAAATGCTGCTGAGCTTGGAAAAGAAAAAATACGGGTCAATGTAGTAAATCCAGATGCTGTAATTTTTGAGAGTAAAATATGGGAAGGAGAATGGGCGGAAGGTCGTGCGAAAGCTTATGGAATTTCAGTTGAAGAACTACCAAAATTCTATGCGCAAAGAACACTTCTGAATGAAGTTATATTGCCCGAAGACATCGCAAACGCATGTTTTGCTTTAGTCAGCGGTTTGCTGAATAAATCAACCGGAAACATTCTAAATGTAGATGGTGGAGTGCCTATGGCATTTGTTAGATAATTCTTCATATATTAATCTACAATGTATGTTATGCTTTACCTATGGCAGTTTCAGTAGTAGCTATTTTTGACATTGGGAAAACAAATAAGAAATATTTTCTTTTCGATAATCAATACTCAATTGTACACGAGGAAAGTACAACCATCGATGAATGCTTAGATTTAGATGGATATCCCTCTGAAGATTTATACGCATTATGCTCCTGGATAAATGATAGACTTGATTCAACCTTTGCAAATAAAAAGTATAGGGTTGAAGCGATAAATTTTAGTTGTTATGGTGCTAGCTTAGTCCATTTAGATCATAATTACAAAATTGCTCTTCCATTAACTAATTACTTGAAGCCTTTTAATGATCGTTTATCAAAAGATTTTAATAATCTTTATAATACTTCAAATAGACTTTTAGTTGAGACTGCGTCACCCTATCTCGGGAACCTAAATTCAGGCTTACAATTGTTTGATTTAAAACACAGTAGGCCTCAGATTTATAATAAGATAAAGGTTAGCCTTCATTTGCCACAATTCTTAGCATTTACGTTGTGTGGTGCAATCTTTTCTGATATGACTAGTATTGGATGTCACACCCTCCTCTGGGATTTTCAGAAAAACACCTATCATCAATGGGTTCAACGTGAAAATATTGATAAAAAACTTGCACCAATAGCGTTAGAAATTAATACATATCAATTCAATGATTTATCGTTACCTCTTAAAGTTGGAATAGGCTTGCATGATAGTTCATCAGCTTTAATTCCATATCTTATTAACTTTCATGAACCGTTTATTTTAATATCCACTGGAACCTGGTCGATAAGTCTTAACCCATTCAATCAGTCAGTTCTTTCATTGAATGAGTTAAATCATGATTGCCTTAGTTACTTAAGCTCTAGCGGTCAGAAAGTAAAGGCATCAAGAAAACTTATTGGACTTGAACATGAACATGAAGTAAAAAAACTTTGCACACATTTTCATAAACAAATCGATTTTTACAAGGAAATAAGGTACAATCCATTATTTAGAACTGATAAATCAACTTCTTATGGCTCCGATCTATCAGCATTTTCCTCATATGAAGAAGCTTATCATAAACTAATACAAAAGCTAGTTGATGATCAAATTACTTCCACCAATCTTATAATAGAGAAAAATAAGCCTTTGCCGCGCATATTCGTTGATGGAGGATTCAGCAAAAACTCAGTATTTATGACATTTTTGGCATCTGCATACAACAATACAGAAGTATTTGCAGCCTCCATGGCTCAAGCATCAGCATTGGGTGCCGCTTTGTCCATACATAAGTTTTGGAATAACCTACCCATCCCCCAAGATATAATTAACCTTAGATATTATTCTGGCGATATACCAATTAAGAAATGAAAATATCCAGCAAATGGAGATTTATCTCAGTGCCAATAGATTATTCATGATCATGGAAGTATATGATGCTTTCTCAATCACCGAGAAAAATAATACCGACACAAAATTCAAAATGTAAAGGAGTGGGAATCGATGATGCGGTAGTATCAGCAAGCCATTCCTGAATCTTACCCTGAGGAAAAATGTAAGTTTATGAATAAGATTATTGAAATGAACAAATATTAATACAGCAGCAATGAATTGGAATTACAACAGAACTTATCCCTCCATTGAAGATTTAAGAGAAAAAGCAAAAAAAAGAATACCACGTTTTGCTTTTGAGTATCTCGATGGAGGGTGTAATGAAGATGTGAACCTTCATAAAAACACGGACGAAATTCGCAAGGTAGATTTAATTCCTCAATATTTGAAATCAGCTGTCAATGTTAACTTGAAGACTGAATTATTTGGTCACACCTATGATGCTCCTTTTGGTATTGCCCCTGTTGGACTTCAGGGTTTGATGTGGCCGAAAGCTGCAGAGATATTGGCTGCTGCCGCAACTCAACATAATATTCCTTTTATCTTAAGTACAGTAACTACTGCGAGCATCGAACGTATTAGTGAGATCACACAAGGCAACGCTTGGTTTCAACTCTATCATCCTGCTGAAAGAGAATTGCGTGATGATATTCTTAAAAGGTTGAGTGCTGCAAGTTATCCTGTTTTGGTATTGCTCTGCGATGTGCCAACATTTGGCTACCGCCCCCGCGATATTCGCAATGGCTTGGCTATGCCGCCACGAATGACGCTAAAAAATATTCTTCAAATCATCAGTAAACCTCATTGGGCATTGAGTACTTTACTTAACGGTCAGCCTACGTTTGCTACATTGAAACCCTATATGCCAAAAGGTCAAAGCATGAAACAACTAGGTCAGTTTATGGATCGCACATTTTCAGGAAGGCTTAATGAGGAAAAGATTGCACAAATCCGTGACCAATGGAAAGGAAGATTGGTGTTGAAAGGGGTGGCAAGTGAAGAAGATGCTGAAACGGCAATCCGTATGGGTTTAGATGGTATAATCATATCCAATCATGGTGGACGTCAGCTAGACGCTGGTGAATCTGCCATTCATTCACTTGTACCTATTGTAAAAAAATTCAAACACCAGATCAAGATAATGATGGACAGCGGGATTCGGTCAGGGCCTGATGTGGCCAGAATTCTGGCAAGCGGTGCAGAATTTACTTTTTTGGGTCGCTCATTTATGTATGGAGTGGCTGCGCTGGGTGATCAGGGAGGCAATCATACTATTGCTATCTTAAAAACGCAGCTAAAACAGGTAATGGAACAATTGGGTTGCAATGATCCCTATAACTTAGATAAGCATTTAAAATTTTGAATAGAGTTATAAGGTCTTATTTGTCACTCCTTGCTGCAAAAGGTCACACCTGCACTTAAAATCTGTGCTGCAGCTTGCCAAGGGCTATTCGCACAAACAACAATAACTAAAGGTTTCGCAGCGCTCCATTCTGTAATGAAACGGGCTATCAGCTTCAATCTTTTTACCTATAAGAATGGAGTATTAAGGATTTTTAAAAGATTCCGTGTAACTTCATATCAATGCCCCGCTACTACACCATTCGCAACTACGAAGAACCTGTACGAAACCGGGTTTTGGAGAGGCTTCTCGATCTACGTCAGCAACTTGATTCAACAGTCCCTCCTACTAAACCAGACTCATTGCTGCTGGCCACCTGGAACATCCGGGATTTCGATTCCAACAAATTCGGGAACGGACCTCGCCTGCCGGAAACGTTTCACTACCTGGCTGAAGTGATTTCGAGATTTGACCTGGTAGCGGTTCAGGAAATTAATCGTGACTTGAATCCTTTAAATAGGTTAATGTATTTGCTTGGTAACGATTGGAATTTTATCATGACAGGAGTTACAGAAGGCTCATCAGGTAATGATGAACGCATGGCTTATCTGTTTAATACCAAACGGGTTCGCTTCACAAACCTTGCGGGACAGGTAGTATTGCCTAGGAAGGATTTGGTAGCAGAAGAAGGACTTCAGTTTGCCCGCACGCCATATGTGGCCAGCTTCCAGGCGGGTTGGTTTAGATTTAATTTATGTACGGTACATATTTATTTCGGCAGCGAATCTGGTGCCGCTTTGGAAAGGCGCGTTCAGGAGATAAATAAAATTGCAGCACACTTTAAAAAACTAAATCAGAAAGAGCCAGGTGACTATATTTTATTAGGTGACTTCAACATTGTAAGCCCGCAACACAAAACCATGGAAGCATTGAAGAAAAATGGGTTTGCCATTCCTGATCCTTTGAAAAGCTTCACTACTAACCTGGCCCGAAACAAATACTACGACCAGATCGCGTTCAAGCAATCAGACAAGCGGCTTGAATTTGGTCAAGCGGGGGTGTTCGATTTCCGGACTGCAGTATTTCGCAATGAAGACTTTGAAGCCTATTATGACTATATGCCGCCAGCACTTCGTGACTTTCATCAAAAAGGCAAAAAGAAAGGTCTGCGTAGAACCAAGGAGGAAAAGAAAGACTATTATAATAGAGAATGGATAACCTGGCAGATGTCGGACCATTTGTTGCTATGGAGTGAGCTTAAAGTGGATTTTACCAATGATTACTTGAAAAGCCTGTTCCCCGGAGAAAAGGCTTTAGCGGATTTTCCATAAGATCAATTTATAAGTCAAAGAACAAAATATTTAGCCGCACTGAATTCCAGGTGCTCATTTCGGCCCACATACCCGAGTTGATTGGTCAGTAACTGTGTTTTACCAATCGTGAAGTCAGGCACATTAAAATGGTGATGACCGTAGATCCAGGCATCCGGGCTATGTTCTTCAATTAATGAAGCTAGCTCAACGGCAAAACCTTCGTTGAGCGGACTACCTTTGTATACTTCAGGGTAATTGATCTTAGTTGGCACATGATGGGTTATCACAACGTTTTTTTCTGTCCTTGGCCATGCTAAAGCCTCCTGAATAAACCGAATACAATTTATATGCAATTGGTTATATGCATCTGCTGAAAAGTAATCCCCCCTATTTTTAATCACATGAAAATCACTCATTCCACGCTCAACCTGAAATCGATTAACCTCGCTTATAATAGTCCAAAGGGTTGAGAAAATAAGCGTGACACCCTCATGTATAACTACCTTATTATTGATAAGGTGAACGTTGCTCCTGATATGTTCGAGTAACACACCTGCCCGTTCTGAAATATCACTATGGTAGTATTCATGGTTACCGGGAATCCAATATGTTGTCGCAAAATGATCAGAGATATAATCAAAAAAATCATCGTGTTTATCCATTACAGAAAACGGGACTATATCCCCAGCCAAAAGTAAAATCTCTCCCTTCGGCTGAATCGGGTTTTCAATGAGGTACTGCTTATTTGCCTGAAATTCGAGATGAAGATCTGAGCAATACTGTAAGGTCATGGGCAAAGATATTAATGGTCTACTTGATAGGTACCCAGTCGGAAAAAAGCTTTGACAGATTTTTCTTAAAGCACTTTACTTCCTGAGGCACTAGTCGTTAAATGCTTAGGGAACTTCCACCGGCAATCAGCTGATGAGCTATTCACTCGGTATATAGGTTAAGCATTCACACTATCTGTCATCGGGAATAATCTGAATTTTATTCTCCAACCGATTATCAATAGAACCAATAATGAAATATTCAACGGAGAGTAGCTAATCGAAAGACTCAGTATTTGATTCATTGTGTAGATAAACAGAAAGGCATAAACAATAGCACCCATTACACGAGCTGTGAAGTTTGAAATTCTCCTGATCAGAATCTCCATTCCATTCAAGAACATGGCTTTGTTCACCTGCTCATAGTTTGTTACCAGCTGTATTTCTGGTTCAACCTTAGAAACAATGGATGGGTTAATATATCCCTTCGTTTTATGAAAATAGCTGTGGAGTGCCTCTAAATATTCAGACTTTTTGGTGTTACTAATATCATTCATGGATTAACAGAATTAATGTCTCAAGAAACAATTTGTTTTAGCGAAGTAAGCATACTTACAGACAGTTTGTGTCAGTAGAATATACTTCTACAAGTACTTTTCAATTATACAGGTTAAGTGAACCAAATAGGTTTAACGACTCCAAGAAAGGGTGGTATTTGACCAGGCTTACTTCAACTCCAGAATTCCTTCACGTTTACTAGCCTGAACTTAGTGTCAAAAAATTTACCGGTTTTGGCGGATTTTCCGTGGGACAAAAAGCATCTTTTAATAAGGAATCCCGTGACTAATTCTATTCAGAATAAAAGTCAAATCTTTGATCTCAGAAATACTGTTCATCAAATCCTTAGGGCATCTCCCTTGGCAATCAATGGACGGGGTATTCAGCCAGCGCAAGAAGTCTTCTTTGGTTAGAAAAATGGAAAGTCCCGTTTTTGCTAAGTCTCTAAGAGCCGAATCAAATCGATCTAAAGCTGCAGGATTAGCATCATCAATATCTAGTAACTCATTAAGCTGATAAAGAAAATCAGAATCCATGAAATATGTCTTAGTTCACATATTTAAGCTACCCCATTTTAATCACTTTCACAAGCATATTGATATCCCGTTTATTAGGGATAAAATGTAGGATAAAGAAAAGATTTAAGTTTTAATAAAATCGGGATAAATAAGAACAAATTCTTGGAAACAAGCCTGTATTCTGAATTTCTGAGTCACATTTTAAAAATTAATTTAATCTAAAAGTGTTGTTTAAAGTTCTTTCTTAATTATCCATTCTATCATCACCAAATGAAGGATAAAAATTGGTAAATTGACTGGATTTACTGGAAACACGTCCCCTACCTCTAATTTTTTTGAAATACTTTCTTTAATGACCCAACCAGCATCATTATATATGCCCAAACCTCAATTTTTTGCCCTGCTACTGCTTTTTGACATTTCTGCTGCTCTTGGGCAAATAGTTTTTGAGAAAGCATTACCCTATACAGAAGTAATGCTTGGTGGCCAGTCCATAAGCGGAGAATACTACTTTTTCCTCTCTGACGATTATCTTAACAAATATGATCAGTATGGAAAATTCATCGACAAAGTAGCCACTTCTGGCCACTATGATATTGCTGTTACTGGAAATGAAATTGTACTTGCCGGTGAACGTAATGGCGGATTGACGATCACGAGATTTGATTATGATTTGAATTTAGTTTCGGACTGGTTTTTCGGTTATAGCCGATCGTTCAATAAGATTTATATCGAACCTGTTCTTTCGGGTGGTTACCTTGTTTTCTTATCACGTACAATTATTCCTGCAGGAACATACCAAGACCTCAGGTTATTTGCCTTATTCATTAATGATGATGGTGTTAAAGTTTGGGATAACCAGCTTCCCGGATCTCTTTCATGTGAAGCAGCAGCAATTGTACCTGCTGATGAAAATAATCAATTCTACCTGTTGGCAAACGAGTTTGAATACACGACCACTACAAAATATATTGGTCGCGTTACAAAAGTTGACCTGACAGGGAATTTTAGTACAGATGAGACCCTGAATGATGTTATCCTAATATCGGGTCATATAAAGCCAACAGGCATTGACGTTTTAGCCAGGGAGTCTACGCAATTGAGTGTATACAAATTGGATGAGTCGGCACACGTGATTGACAAAACAATTGTTGCTCAATCAGTCGATTTCAATCATACACTCCCAGAGCATGTCACCCTAAATGAAGAAGATGGGTTATCAGTAATGGGAAGGACAACAGGTGTTCAACTTCCTGCTGGTTTTTTTATACTACGCACTAACGAAAATTACCAGTTAACTGACACTGTATTATTTAATCGTGGTTTACCCGGGTCAAAAATGAACGGGTTTATAAAAACAACGGATAATGGTTATTGCATGTTTGGTGTTGTATACCCACAACGGCAAACAACTCCCCCCTATCCGACTGCATTCGTTATGAAAATGGATTCAACGTACAGCACAGGCTACAGACCTTCCTTTACCATTTCAAATATTCCCTTAGGGCTCTCCGCTGATATACCGATGTATTGGATGGATTATGATAATGACGGTGACTTGGATATGCTCACCATCAATTATTTAGCCATGAGGTTATTTAAAAATAATGGGAATGGTGAGAGCTTCACGGAAATTACGAATGTATTTCCCCCTGTTACCAATGGTACCGCCATCAGCATTGCTGATTATGACAACGATGGATTCGAAGACGTGTACGTTCAGCGCGGTTATGGTTGGGCGGAAACAAATATTTTATTCCGAAATCAAGGAAATGGCACATTTCAAAGCATAACTGACACAGGTTTGACGGATGATGCATCTATTTTGAGTCCATGCACATGGCTTGATTTCAATGCTGATGGGTACATGGACTTATTTTCACCAGGAAGACTGTATGTCAATGATGGCTTGGGGAAATTTAAGAGAATATTTGAAGATGAAATTACAGCAGGCAATGTTTGGATGGACGTTAATGGTGATGGTTATCGTGAGCTACTTGCTATCGGTAGTTTTATTGAAGAGCATATATATCTGAATGATCATGGAAGAAATCTGATAAGAACACCTCTGAGCAATTTTTTCATGCCTCATGAATATTTACCAGGGATTGGTACTCTTTACGATTGGGATGTTGTTACATATGACAAGGAAAACAAACCCACCAGCATTATTGCCTTAGGTACAAATTGGGATTTCATGTACAATATGAAATTGAATGGCCTGTACGAAAAAGAACCTATGGCACAGGATATCGTGTTTGATAATGAACCAAAAAATTTTGTTCAAGTTGATTTTGATAACAACTCATACCAAGATCTTTTCTTCAATGGCAGTGGATCCTCTTCTACAGAGTTATATGAACTGCTATTTAACCGAGCTGATGGGCCGGCAGGCTACTCTTTTATGCGTGAATTGCCGGAAGCTAAAAGATTGTTTCAATCCTTTAGCTGGATTGACTTGAATGAGGATGGCACACTCGACCTGATCGGTACCTCAGGATCCGATCTGCAAGTGCTCACGTCAACACCTACCTCCAATAATTGGATAGCCATTAAATTGGAGGGTGTCTCTTCATCACCATCAGGAGAAGGAGCTATTATTAAGGTCAAGGTAAATAATCATTGGCAAACTAAAGTAATTAGAAGTACAGCGGCACACAATCGTACTTACGAGAGAGAAGCTCATTTCGGAATCGGAAATAATGTAAAGGCCGATAGTGTTATTGTGCATTGGCCCTCAGGATGTATTCAATCAATGATAGCTGTACCAGCTAATCAGCGGCACACACTTCGCGAAAATTGCTCCGGTGAAAATCCAATTTTAGAGTGGACAGAAAATGTATGTAAAGGTGAAAGTGTAGAGGTAGTGGTACTTAATGATGGTGAACTATTTAGCTGGTTTACATCTACTACAAGTGAAGTCCCTCTTGGTGAATCTGGTAAATCCTTATTTATAGATACCCTGACCAGAAGCACGATTTTGTATGTTGCCAATGCAGACTCTTCTATTCTTTCACGTAGAATTCCAGTACCTATACAGGTATATGAAAAACCTAATTTTATTTTGGAAATTGATTCTATTAACTCAACTACATATCAATTTTCTCCTTCTTCTCATTCGGGAATTAAATCATATGAGTGGTCTATAAATGGTGAAATAGTGTCTTCTGAACCCATATCCGAAGTTGAGTTATCTGAATCACAGCTTTATACTATTTGTTTAGAGGCATCAAACCCAGGATGTGAAACGATTGTGTGTGATGAAGTCTTTTTATTAGTCACCAGCTTAAACCAAGAAAATGAGCTCACATTTGATATTTTTCCAAATCCTGCAATGCGTTATCTGCAGATAAAGCATCGCGGAGAAGAATTCTTTAACGTTAAATTGTTAGCCCCAGACGGAACGTGTGTTTTTAATGAATTGAACAAGTCTGAATCGAACATACTGATGGAAAATCTTCCAGCTGGCACGTATTTTTTAATCATTGAACAATCGTTAAAAAAGAAATTTTCATTTAAAATAATCAAGCTGTAATCAGTGTAGTTGTAATGATAGAGTTAATGGATGCATGACCTTCGCTAATTCCATCAATAATGTCCTGTTGAGAGGGTGATTCAATAATATAAATATGAGTTAGCTCCTTGAGTTTAAAATTAGGATCTGACATAATCCAAATTTAATGGAAATGAAGTGAACAATACCCACCCAACAGCAACACCCATTGTCAAGCCACACATCCCTCCCACTTCCAAAGCCCGCCAAAGAGTGCTGCTGCCTTAGACCGTTGTGAAAGAGAAAAATTGTTTATTGAAATGCCCACGCTAAAAAACTTTCCATGAAGATTTCGGTAAGGCCCGGATACCAAAGCTATGTTAACATAACGCAATGACATTATACAACAACTTGACAGGTTACTTTACTACTCCACCTTCACCATTTTTAAATCTGTATTGGCGTTTACTACCGGTACGTACATCAACGATACTTGTGATGGATTGAGCACGAACTTTCCGGTAAACCGGGGAAGTAATGAAACTGTAAACGTATGGGTTCCGGCTTTCAGGTTTTCACAGAATATGACCGCCTTCTCTTTAAAATATTCGCGGTGTGTTTCTTTGCTCCAGTCCTGTCGTTTATCGTTATAACTGCACGCGCCCGGTATTGGAACTTCAATCATTACATATTCCATGGAGGCATCCCGTTTAACATGCACTTCAACCAGCAGGTTAACGGGCTCACCTGCCTGGAGCGTAGTTTTCTTGTTCCCGAGTGAAGTTTTAATGGTAAATCCTTCAACACCGGTTTTGGCAACCGTAACGCGTTCCAGGTTGTATTGCATGAAGTAAAGCGGTACGCCTGATACCTTTTCAATGCGCAGTTCTTCGCCAGATTCAAGTTCAATCCGGTAAGGAAACTTCGTAAGTTCTTCATTAACCCTTCCCGCGAGCTTCACTTTTGCAACCTGGCCACTGGTTGCCCCGGCTTTTAGCAGATCAGGCAATACACTCATCAGCACGTTGGCGCTATGGTAGGTGTTCCATGAATTTTTTCTTCTTTCCTTTAGAAAATACAACTGCATGGGGATAGTTAATTCACGCAAGGCTGAATCACGCTTCACCATGCGGTATGCAATTGTATTAGCCGTAAGCTCGTTACGATACCAGTATGGAGATGACCCATCGGTAAAATTTACATCTCCGAGTATCCCCTCCCTTTTATAATGCAACAGCGAGTCACGTTCATAGGGAATATTATTGAGCTGCTTCACTTCCAACACCAGTAGTTTTTCCAACAGGAATGCCGGTTTCCATTTTCTTTCACCTGTCCGGATATTTTTAATAAACTGGCTTTGGAAAATAACTGAATCCATTTTACTCACCAGCGTGGTATAGTCTAATGGAATGTTCCACATGGCCAGCGCATTCAACAAGTCAGCATCCGACACGCGGATTTCTTTTTGAAATTCATACCGGTAAGAAGCTTTTCTGGTCAGGTTCTTTACATCAAGGTTCACGGTGTATCCGGCATCTTGCGCAGCCTTCAGCGCCCGCAAAATGTGAGCCGACATCCAGTATGAAGTATTTGATGAAACACCCCACCACGACCATAGAAATTCTTCATTTTGATTTTTCAACAGGCGGTTGATTATCCTGTTGACGTCCTTATCGTAGCGGAAGGGTTTTCCCTTAAACTGCATCACGAGCTTGTTGCTTAGCAAGCCCAGCAGTTTGGAGGCAAGCTGTTCATTGCAATCGTACCGGTAGTGAATCAAGCTTTCTGCATCGCGGGCATAAACTTCAATGGGGTTGTCGAGTATCTCTACAATGGTTACTTCGTTTTCTTTTGCCCTTACCACGATGACTTCGTTTTCCTTCAGGATGTCGAGTGTACCGTTTGCTCGGATTATGCCCTGTTCAAAAACGGGTATCTCCCGCTCCTCTCCCTCGAGGTATCCATCATCGCGGGTAAAAATGAATTTCCCTTTGAGGGTGTCAGTCGAGGCGACCGATGTGTATAATTTCTCGGAATGAAAATCCGTAAATGAAATGCTCTTTTCCTGTTCGTTACCCGCGAGCGTCCATTTTATTTTTCCGTTGATGGTTGAATCCTGGGTGTAGTTCAACACTTTACCCAACAGAAAAACAGAATCACCCTTGGTAAGAAATTGCGGTACATGAAACTCGGCCATTAACGGCTTGTATGATTTAATGCTCTTCCTGGCAGTACCGGTTTGAAGCCGCCTGTTCATGGCATAAACGGTCGCATCCCAGCGGGCAATATTATCCGGAAATGTAATGTTGAACTTCGATTCACCATCCTTGTCAGTGAACAGCGTTGGTTCCCAGAAGCCAACATCGGAGAAATTGGATCGGATGCTGTTCAAATTAAGTAGCTCCTGATAGAGTCGTTGTTCAGCCTCTTTAATCTCCTCATTGCTTTTTTCTTCGATAGCTTCGTCCTCTTCATAATCTCCGTCAATAGCAACACCTGCTACCCTTCCTTGTAAAGATGAGACAGCTGAACTCAGGTAACTTTTTTGAGTAGCACCGTAGCCTACTACAACCACTTCCTGCAGTTGTGTAACATCAGCTGCCAGAGCTACCGATATTACCGTTCCGGCCTGTACTTCAACCTCTTTTGTTTGCAATCCAATGAAACTAAATACCAGTATAGAAGGCGATTCGGTAATGCCAATCGAAAACTGTCCATTGATGTCAGTAACAGTTCCAAATGCAGTGCCTTTAATCATCACATTTACGCCTGGAATGGGAGAGTTATCCTCTGCACTCAGGATGGTTCCTTGCACATTTCCATTCACAGCCTTTCTTGAGTACATGCGAAAGGTTCGTGACTGAGGTATCTCCGGATAGCAATTGTCCGGTGGCCTTTGGAGCCATGCCCGCGATGCCTGATCAGGAGGATGAACAGTTTGTTGGTTGAAATTGATAACAGCTTTTGTGAAGGAACGTAACTCAACGGCATTGACTTTAAAATAGCGACCGTTGTTGTACAACACGATTACGTTGTGGCAACCACGTGGAAGATTGAAATACCCCGCTTGCTGTGAATAATTTCTGCAGGGCGAAACAAGCTTCTCGCTTTTGCATTCTTCTAACAACACACTGGCAATCCCCGTTTTCTCTTCTTCTTCAGGAAGCAAGAGGGTAAGCCTCATGGATTTATCAACATAATCGATGGTACGGGCATGCCATTTCCTATCTGGCTCAGGAATAGCCTCCAGAAACTCTTTCTTCGTTACTACCCGATCACTCATTGTTATAGATGGATCGAGCGTTGTGTTGAATAGTCTAGTCGGTATCAGATCTTTTGAATCAGTCTTGTACACCACATTATCTTCAAAGGCATAGTTAAACCCGCCCATATGCTGATAGGAAACTGACGTAAGTCCAACTCCGGAAAAGGTCTGTCGGCCCGGTGCTACCGGACCAGCCGTTACGAAATTGGAATTGCCGCGCCCATTAAAAAGTGGAACAAAGCCAGCTGCCGACTCCAGGTAACCTTTTGTTGATGAAGGTTTAAACCCGGCAATGTATTGCGTATATCTGTTGATCTCAGTCGGTGAAAAAACGGGCGGTTTGCGAAACTTACGTTTCTTGGAAGGCTGATATAATTTCACCACCTCTACCCCTTTCGGTAAGTGATCCAGGTCGATACTCAAAATTGTTTTCTTACCGGCTTCGAACTGAATGGAATCCAGTATCAACACACGGTCGTGAAGCCTGAGCGTAACGTGACTTTTCTTTTGAGAAGAAACGTAAAAGGAATAGCTTGGGGGCATTACTACCCATGAATAATAAACCGGAATGCGATTTACTTCAATGACATAGATTTGTTGGGCTATACCGTCTTTCATCACATAAGGCGCAAACTGTGCGCTGTCATTGATGGCGTAGGCATACTTAAATTGCCCGGAATATGGATACGTGAATTGATAGTATTTCATCGTATCGAGATGCGAACGCCTTTCCCATTTGCTATACTCCAGATCAAGTATGGCCATCCGATTATTAACAACCTCCTTACTGAAGTCGGCACTCCTGCTTCGCCCTGAAGAGGTGGATCCATAATAAGGAAGTGAAGGTGCATAATAACCCAGCTTGGAAGTGACGGCAAAGGCAGTCAGATCAACATTGGAAACAGGTCTCCCCTCCTGATCTTCAACCTTGATCAGTGCTTCAACGGATTGGCTCGGATAAACTTTTTCGGGAAGATTAACGGACACGTTCAGTATGTCGTCCATGAAAGGGAATTCCTTGGCCAGGATATTTTCCTGACCTCCAAAAGTATAAAGGAGTTCAACCGTAAACGTTCCTAAGCGATCAGTAATCGCTGACTTGTACTCAATGTTTGTTCCCGACCCTCTGCTCAGCAGGTCATTTCCTTGATAGACAAACCAGGATACATCAATTTTCTGAGGATTATCCAAGGAAACATTAAAGCTGTCTTTCATAATCCCACCCTTGATTTCAAGCGTTGGAATCAGGTTGCGCATACTGAAATTGCGTGAAGCCTGTTCGGTTTCAATTCGCACGTTGGTAATAACCGGATTTAATTTTTCTTTAAATGGCAGCACTACGCTTAAAGAATCAAAATCACTGTGAACGATCTTTGCTGAAACATTTTTTAATGCAACTCCACTGCTTTGAAGTTCATAAATGATGCTGTCATTCGAAAAGCGGGTTACCACTTCATACTTGGAGAAAAAATGAACAGCTGAAACCGACTGAACAATACGTTGGTTTTCACTATTGGTAACAATGACATCAACGTTATAGGCCGTATTTGATTTCCCAAACAAATCCGATGGAATACTGATCACAGTAGGTCCAGCTGGATCCAGCATCATTTTTTTATGAAGCAAGGTGTCGGGAAGAATAACAACCGGATCGAATGTCTCGCGAATGGCATTTGTAGTCACAATGATAGTTGCGGTAGCATCTTTAAGTATGAGCCCGTTGACATCGGTTGCCTTAATGATCAGTTCATTATCGAGCGGATGAAATTGCCGATCTGTTTTTAGTTCAACTTCCAATTTATTTCCAAACAATTCATAGTCTTCATACTTAAATTGACTGCTGGCCACTACCCTTCCATTTTTTTCACGCAACTGCAGCGTGTAATTTTTATCTAATGTCAGCTTAAGCGAATCATGCAGATGTAACTCACTGGCGTAACTTCCGGGTCGGTGTGGTTTTACAAGACTGATTTTCTTAGACCTGCCCCTATCGAGCAGCCAAACTTCAAGTTCCTTTCGTAACGGTGATCTTCCTCCCGTCAACGCATACGATTTAAAACGCACCTGTTCATTCGGTTTATACCGGTTTTTATCCGTGATCATATAGCTATAGAAATCGGGGCCATCGTCATTGTTGTAGTAGTAGTTATCATACCACGATGGAACTTCGTGTTTCTCAATGTTAAAGACACTTCTAAAGTCCTCAAGCTCAACCGTTACATAGCGTTTCTTGCCTGTAAACCATTCATTTTCCATCCGATAGGTTTTTGTTAACGTATCGATTCGGATTTTTTTTAAGCCCAATTTCACTTTAGCATCTTCCCGAATATTTCCTTCGAGGTCAAGCACCTGGAGTGCGAGAGCACCAAACTCTTTTAGCAGAAATACCTGATACGGAAAAACACTTGTGTATTCGCAATGAATTTTATTCTTATGAATACGAACCAGAATAAAGTGACCCTTTGATGGTCGCTCTGTCCATCCGGTATTAATATCGAATGTATCAATAACGGAATGCAACAAGTCCTTAAAAATTTCATCGGTTTTGGATGTGGTCAATAACTTTTGTGCCTCCTGATTACTAATCTGATACACAAAACCCTTTTGCGGGCCAAGCTCCCAATGGATGGGTTGTGCTTGGGTATTTAGTGCGAAGAACCAGAACAGGATGATGTAAAAAGTTGTAAGCGTATAGTTTCTCATAGGCAGAAGGTAAAAATGAATATCATCCTTTAGATGCGTACTGTCACGTTATTCCATAACGGAAAATAGATTAAATTCTGCTAGCCACCAATATTTCTTGGTGCGGAATAGCTGAGCAAATACTACATTGATCACATCCAGTCTAAATACCCTTTTGTGTATGTAGTTTCGCTCTGCATCTCCCCTAAATTACTTTTTCAAGAACATTGATTATTTATATTCTTAGTTGCTCCTACTACTTACTCCTCCTTCAATATTTTAACCGGGCTCATGTGTTAATCTTAATGGCCTGGCAGTCGACTGAAAGGATGCATTGCCAACATGGCTCCTCATAAATAAAAGTTATTAATCTATGCCCATCCATTTGGAAAATTGAAAACAATCCTCCATTATTACACTGTATTAGTAAAGTAATACAGTAAATCAGATATAATGGTTATTATCAACGACTTAGGATTTAGGTACTCCAAAAAAATACAGCCACTCTTCCACGAACTGAACTGTGAACTCACTTCCGGTAGCATTGTGGGGCTGTTGGGTAAAAACGGAGCCGGCAAAACAACTTTGCTGAAACTGATGATTGGATTGCTGCGGCCAACGGAGGGAACGGTGCGCATTATGGATCAGCAACCAGCTGAACGCGAGCCATCACTGCTGCAGGATATGTATTTCCTGCCCGAAGAATTTCATCATCCCAGTGTTACCATCAGGCAATATGTAAAGGCGAATTCCGGATTCTATCCACGCTTTGATCAGGAACTGCTCAAGCGTTTAATCACCGACTTTGAACTACCCGAAAACAAACGCCTGAATGAACTTTCCTACGGTCAGAAAAAGAAATTCCTCATCTCGTTTGCGCTATCTACCAAATGCCGGCTACTGGTTTTAGATGAACCGACCAACGGATTGGATATACCTTCCAAGTCAATTTTCAGAAGAGTGATGGCGGGCTCGTTGGATTCGGATCAGCTGGTGATCATATCCACGCACCAGGTTCGCGATGTGGAAAACCTGATCGACAGGGTACTCATGCTCGAGCAGGGAAAATTCATCATGCAGAAAAACATCTATGAGATCGCGTCAAAACTGCATTTCGCCACCACGTCATCACCTGAAGGTGAGCATATTCTGTACCGCGAGATGGTGCCCGGTGGTTACAAAGTGATTACATCACAAACAGACGGAAGTTCTTCCGTTGACATTGAATTATTGTTCAATGCGATTTCCCATGGAACCGAAAAAATGAGAGAATATGTCAAATAATATATTCAGTCGGAAACGTTTCTTGTTGCTCTTCAAGCAGCATTTCATTCACAACGCACAGTTGCTGTTGCTGTCGACAGGCGCTTATGTGGGTGTCATTTTCATTGTCTTGTCGCTTACGCAGATTGGCATTGATCTTAAGCCTCATGGTTTAGAAAACTTTCAGGGTTTCCTGATCGGGTTTGTCACGGTGTTTGGCATTCTCTATGTCGGTCACGCCTTTCCGGCATTCCGGTCGAAAGAGAGTACCATCCATTACCTGATGATACCTGCATCGGTATTGGAGAAATTTATCTTTGAGTTTGTGAGCCGGATCGGTATAATCCTGTTATCGTTGCCATTGTTGTTTTGGTTAACCTTCCATGTGCAGGGATACTTCTTTTCCATATTCACGGAGGAGATTTTCAGCCCCATCGGTATACAGAACCTGGTTCTGATTGATGATGTACCACCTGAATACCAGTTGTTGATTTATTCACTCGTAACGGGTGCCGTATTGTTTGCCCTTTCATTAGCGTTCACCGGTGCCGCCATGTTCACCAAACAACCCCTGGTTAAATCACTTTTTGCGGTGGCGGTAATCGTCATGTTCTTTGTCGGGTATAGCTACATTGTTATTGAGCACCTGGGAGTAGGAAAATATAATCCTCCCGAACACATGTGGTTGGTTCCATTGGAAGAGGATAATGCGTTGAAGGCAGTAACCGTTGCGCTTTTTGCAGGCACAGCCGTGATGCTCTTTGTGGCATTCCGAAAATTAAAAGAGCGGGAGGTGTAGTATGCAATTTCAGGAAGGCAAAAGTATTTTTCTGCAAATAGCAGATACCATTACCGAGAAGGTAGTGAGCGGTGAGTTTCCCGCTGGCGAAAAGATACCTTCTGTGAGGGAACTGGCTGCTGAGATGGGTGTGAATCCGAATACCGTTATGCGTACGTATAGTGAACTGCAGGCCATGAACATTATAGAAAATCAGCGAGGTATCGGGTACTTCGTAAATCCCGAAGCGAAAAGCATTATCCTCAAAGACAAGAAGCAGGAATTCTTCAATAAAGTCTTACCCGAATTTCTCAGGCAGGCAGCCCTGCTCGGCATTAGTGCCGATGAGTTAAAAAAACATCTTGAATCTTGAATGGAACTACTATGAAGCTCAGCAATAAAATACTTATCGGATTTTTAGGATTCATCTTTCTTTACCTGACTGCAGCATTTGCTGAGTTGAGGCTGAATGGCATACCCAACGTTATCAATGACACGAACAGCATAGCGGAGACGGTAGATCTCGCAGCCATTTCGTATCTTAATATCAAGGACGTGGATAAAACTGTACACGTCATCGTCTCGGATCTCCCGCGATTAGAGGTGCGCAGCTTTTCTGGCGACTGGCTGACAAAATTAAAGTTTTCAGTTTCTGGTGATACGCTTACGCTATCGGATTTTCACGCGGAAGACACAAAAGTCAAAATCTCTGTTTTTGTACCTAAAACTCATCTAAACGGAATTACCATACAAACGGGTACAGCTATTGTGAATGGGTTGAAACAAGATCTGTTACACCTTTCACAAAAGTCGGGAAGCATCTGGATAACGGATAGCCAACTAATAAAAATGGATGTTAACCTGGATCAATCCTATTTAGAAGTATCAGGCACCACGTTGGACACGTTGTCGGCACAGATTGAACGTTCACGAGTAAACATCCTCTCCCCTGTCGGCATCTTGCAAGGTTCCATGAAAAACAGTGCTTCTTTGAATCTGAGCAATGTCGAAGAGATTCAAGTAAAGAAAGATAAAAGCAGCCGATTGCTCATGTATTAGTACTAAAGGTCACAGGGCTGTGTAACAAAACATCAGATAAATCTTCTCCTCTTTAAAGTAGTCTATTATGCAAGCTTTCAATCATCCATACCATTCTCAAGGGGAAGCCCTGCCTTCAGATAGAAACAAAAATTTCGAATCTACTTTGTATTTAAAAGTACTTTTAAATACTTTTAAAGCCGAGCATAACCATGAACGCACTACTCCATGAATATTGAGATATCTGGACTTTCCAAAATTTACCCCAACGGACATGCGGCCATTAAAAACATTAATCTGCAGATAGGAAGCGGCATGTTTGGATTGCTTGGACCAAACGGTGCCGGAAAGTCGAGCTTCATGCGCATACTGGTTACGGTGCAAAAAGCAACTTCCGGAACAATTTTAATGGATGGCATGGACATCAATACGCACCGGAATGAAATCCGGAAGTTGATCGGGTACCTGCCTCAAGACTTCACATTTTTTTCAAAACTAAAGACGTGGGAGTTTTTGGATTACGCAGCGCAACTGGCCACATCATTAAAAAGAAGAGAACGGTTAGCCAAAGTTGATAAACTACTGGACCAGGTAGGATTGCTGGATGTTCGCGATCGGATGGCCAATAAACTTTCGGGTGGGATGAAGCGAAGATTGGGAATTGCCCAGGCGCTTATTGGCGAACCGCGGTTGTTGGTGATTGATGAGCCCACCACCGGCCTTGATCCGGAGGAACGTATTCGCTTCAGAAACATTCTCTCCGATCTGAGTCAAAAAGATGTTACGATTATACTCTCAACCCATATCGTAGGAGACATCAGCAGTACCTGCCATAACATGGCGATGCTTAACAAAGGTGAGGTGGCGTTCAAAGGTTCTCCTGAAGGGATGATCGATCAGGTGCGTGGCCATGTGTGGCAGATTCTGTTGGCAGATGATGAGTTTGACATTATAAAAGCAAAGTATCCGGTGGTATCCACCATCCCGACCGAAGGAAAATGGGAAGTGCAAGTGATTGCCAACCATCAGCCGCATCCGGCAGCCATCGTGGCTAATCCAAACCTGGAGCATGCGTATGTATATTTTATGGAGAATGAATTTGGTGTATCGCTGGTATGATGTCGATTAAAAACATATTAACCATCTCATCATACGAGTCGAAGGTACTTTGGCGGAATTGGTTTTTCCGGATTATTGCCCTGGCAGGTATTGGCTTCGTTACCATTTTTAACCTGGCTATGTTTTCTGAGATCAGTACACCCGAGTGGGGCGACATTTCCAACGGCTGGATCCTCCCCTACGCGAGCCTGCTCCTGATCAGCATACCGCAAGCCGCTGCCGTTATATTTTTGGCTACCGGCTTGATTAAGAAAGATAAAAAGCTGGATACGAATGAAGTCTTCTTTGTTCGGCCAATTTCCAACCTGGATTACGTCATCGGAAAAGCGCTGGCGCTGTTTAAACTTTTTTTCCTTTTAAACTTCGTTCTGCTCGTCATTCCATTGGTTGTGGGGTTAACCAACCCGTTCGCTACCATCAACCCGATGGCCTTCATCCTCTATCCATTGCTCACCAGTCTTCCAAGCATTGTGTTTACAATGGGAATGGCCTTCCTTCTGGTCACGATCATCCGGAATCAACCCGTCTCTATCGTCTTGCTCATTGGTTTATCGGGTGTTCAATTAATTTACTACTTCGATAAGTTCTCCAACATTCTGGATTTTACTTCGTTTCGGCTTTCCATGCTCGCTTCCGAAATGACCGGTTTCATTGATATAGAATTCGCACTGTGGCAACGAGCATTTTATTTGGTTACAGGCATCACGTTTCTATTCATCACCGCATTTCTCCTGGATCGGTTGGCTGGCCATAAGGCGGCCCACAAGGCTACGGTCTTAACCGGTGTAGCGCTGCTTTTTCTCTCCTCTTTTATAATGATCAATCTTTGGAGCATGCGGCAAGAACCCATCGCCACACGGCAAGAGATGATAGCCGCTAATGGCCGATGGACGAATGTATCCAATGTTGAAATCGTTAAGCATGCTATCAAGCTGGAGTGGGCGGGCAAGGAGATTATGAGTACCTCAGATATGCTGGTAAAAAACAACACGCATGCGTTGCTCGATACCATCTACTTTACCTTGAATCCCGGGCTGATGGTTGAGGCCATCTTGCTGAACGATAAACCCATAGCATTTAACAGAGACCTGCAAATTATTTTTCTGAACCAAGGCATCCGGGTTGAGCCGGGTCAGGAAGTAAACGTACGGATAAACTATCACGGTGCAGTAGTTGAATCAGCCGCGCACCTTGATGTTGACCAGAAGCGGTATGAAACGGCCAATAATTTTCTCATGTTCTCGTTGCCAAAAAAGTATGCCTTTCTTGAAGATGATTATGTATTACTTACCAAAGACGTAATGTGGTATCCGGATACAGAAGTGGGTTATAACCGCATATCTGCTTCGAAGAAAAGGCAATCCTTCACTGATTTCGAATTAAACGTGAAAGCGCCCGCAGGCCAAACACCAATTTCACAAGGCGAAGTAGTCATCAAAGGCGACACCTACCAATTCAAACCAGAATATCCGCTGCCACACATTTCACTTGTAATCGGAACATATCAGGAAAAAGAGATAACCGTAGATAGCGTTATCTATTCGGTATTTCATTATCCCAAAAACGATTTCTTCCTGAAACAGCTTAACCACCTTGGTGATACACTCAGCTACCTGATCACCGATGTTGTCAACGAATATGAGCATGCTCAAAAAATCTCCTATCCTTTTAAAAGGATGCAATTTGTTGAAGTACCCCTTCCGTTTACAGCCTACAATAAAATCGATGAAAGTCACCAGGCATTTTTACAACCCGAGACTGTTTTTTGGCCGGAGGAAGGTGGCGAAATAAGGCAGTTTGATTTCAGGCGACAACTGAAAGACATGAATACCCAGGCTGCTAAAACAAATCAGGTGCTGACGGATAAACAGAAACAAGCCAACATTTTTAATGACCTGATCAGGAAAGTATTTACGAAGCAGATTGGCGAAAGATGGGTGTTTGATGGCAATGATGCCGACAATCCAGACTACTCCCTTTTTCCAAATTATTATGATTTTAATTCAGGAATTGTCAGTCAGGACTGGTCGTTGCTAAACCGGAGTATGGCCACCTACCTGAGGAATGATAAGCAAATACAGAATGACTATTCAAGAAACATAAATGGAATCTCGTTCACGGAAGAATGTAATGATCTCATGCGCACTTCTTCCATGACAAAAATCCTCACGGAAGCTGAGTTCAGTAAAATCAACAAATCGGTAACCTTAAAAAGTCAATACCTCTTCTCCTACCTCGGTCAGACAATAGGTGAAAACAATTTCAAGTCTTTCCTGTATGAATGGGTGAATACGCATCAGCACCAGCTTAGCCGGTACGAAGACTTCAGGAAAGCGATGCTTTCCCACTTCAATATTGATATTGACCCGATCATCCGCAAGGTGTATTCGGAAACTTCGCAGCCCGCTTTCGAAATTGAAGACGTTCAAAAATACGAAGTTATGGATGGTGACCGAAAGCGTTACCAGGTACTGATTCAGGTGAAAAACTCCGGCAACAGTGATGGCGTGCTCGAAATCAAATTCAATAGCAAAGAGGACAATGATGAAGATTACTACGCCAAGGTAAATGAAGAAGTGGAAGAAGAGGTTCCGGGCAAATTGTCGGTGATTAAACAAGGAGAGACTAGGCTTCTGGGATTTGTGATGGATGAAAAGCCAAATACCATTACAATCAATACCATCATTTCCAGAAATATACCTTCGGTGATCAACATGGCCATGGGAACATTGTCAAAGCGTGAAGGCGGCCTTCTCTTTGATGGAGAACGGATCGTAGAACGTGAAAAAGATTCGACTCATTACGAGGTCATCATCGACAATGAAGATCCTGAATTCAGCAGCTTCAGCCCCATCAAGCCAACAATACTGAGGGCCTTTATTGATAGCAGAAAAGATGTTGAGCAAAAGTATTTTGGAGAATGGGATAGCTCCTACGCCCTTTGGCAGGCGACAACAGGTTCCGATTTTTATGGCAGGGTTATCCGCTCAGCGCATTTCACCCGATCTGGAAATGGTGAGAAAATCGCGACCTGGACTCCTGCGCTCAAGGAGGAAGGCTTCTATGACATTTATGTTTATATGCGAGGAAAAAATCAGAATACATGGGTAGGGCGTGACAGTGAAGGCAGGCAATTCGATTATCACTACGTCATTCATAACAGTGATGGTACCGATAACATCAAGTACAACATCACCAATGCAGAACCGGGATGGAACTACCTGGGCTCGTACTATTTCAACAAAACCGGAGGAAGTGTTTCGTTAACAGATGAATGCGACCTCTGGACCGTGTATGCAGATGCCGTTAAATGGGTGAAGCAGTAAATTAATAAGTAGTAAGTAGTAAGTAGTAAGCAGTAAGTAGTAAGTAGTAAGTAGTAAGTAGTAAGCGATATAAAATGAATCAATCCGTAACGACACACTTCAAACTTAATCTCCATGAGTTTTAGAAAAACAATGAAAATAAAACATGTGCCCACTATGGGCGCTGTGCGCGTGGCGCTAGTGCTCCTGATTATCTGCTGCGTGCTGAGTTGGGAAGATGCACAAGCTCAGCGAACGCTAACCTTGAGTGAGGCTATTGAAATTGCTCAACTCAGCAGCCGCAACATTAAGAAATCGAAGTTAAATCTATACGGAAACCAACGAAGTCTGGATGCCCAACGTGCGGCATTGAAATCAAGATTTGCGTTAGATGTTACGCCATTCGATTATAACCGGAACCGAGGTTTCAATGACCTGTTTTCACTTTGGAACACCAATGAAGACTATAACTCCTTTGCCAATTTCTCTGTAAGCCAACCCATAGTAGCTACAAACGGTACCATCTCGTTGATCAACCGATTTGGCTATCGTGATAACTATTCGGAATTCCAGGATGTCAGAACCAAGACCTTTAGCAACAACCTTTACCTTCAACTTGACCAACCCATTTTTACGTACAACAGAACGAAGATGCAGTTAAAAGAGTTGGAGTTAAACCTGGAAAACGCTACGCTCAGCAACGCATTGGAATTGTTAAGCCTTGAACAAAGCGTTACCCGGTCATTTTACAATTTTTACCAGCAGCAAAACAACCTTCAGATCGCCAGGGATGAATACGAAAATCAAAAAATAAGTTACGAGATCACCAAGAACAAGGTTGATGCAGACTTACTGGCACAGGAAGAACTGTATCAGGCCGAGTTAAACCTGGCTACATCGAAATCGACATTGGAAAATAACCAGGTGCTAATGGATAACGCAGCAGATGATTTCAAGCTTTTGCTCGGTCTTGACCTGACTGAACAAATTACCGTTGAAGTAGACATTAACTTTGTAACGAGGAAAGTCGACCTCAATCAGGCACTAACCTATGCACTGGAGAACAGAATGGAACTCAGGCAACGTGCTATTGACATCGAACGATCCAAGTTTGAGTTGATCCGAACAAAAGCATTAAATGAATTTAAAGGTTCCATTGGCTTGTCGTTGGGTATTTTTGGTGACAATGAACGTGCACCTAGTGTATATGAAACGCCAACGGTAAATCCACGTGTGGCTATTTCTTTTAACATTCCCATATTCGATTGGGGCGAGAACAGGGCACGAATGGATGTGGCCAATTCTACGCTTGAAATACGAAAAGTTGACCTGGAAGTAGAGAAGAATGATATCACCATCAACATCCGAAAAATTTACCGGAATCTTCAAAATCTGGAAAACCAAATACTGATCGCGGAGCAAAATGTTAAGAACGCAACATTAACATACGACCTCAATTTAGAGCGATACAAGAACGGAGATCTTACTAGCATTGATCTCAACAGGTTTCAAAGCCAGCTCTCCGAAAAAAAGAGCGCACTCGCAGATGCACTGATTAATTATAAAATTGAATTGCTGAATCTCAAGATTCAGTCATTGTACAATTTCGAAACGCAAGAGCCACTGATCGTTCCAAACAACTAATTATCCCATTGAACTAATGCTATACACAATGAAAAAGCTTATAAACGGAATTCTTCCCCTGCTGGTATTGATTATCATTTCTTCCTGCAACTCCGATGATTCAAATATTAAAACAGAAATAAAAATTCCTGTTTCTGTAATCAGTATCAAGCCACAGAGCATCTCGCGTTTCATTGAAACGACAGGAACGGTATACTCCTTTAAAGAAGGTGCGATGAAATCGGAACTCGGTGGCATTTACAAACTTCAGCGTAATCCGGCCACGGGAAGACCTTTTGCCTTGGGTGACGCAGTCAAGGCCGGACAGACCTTGATCAGACTTGAAGACAAGGAATTTGAAAACAACCTCCAGATTGAAGGTAAAAAACTAAACCTGGAACTGGCTGATAACAACCTTAAAAAGCAACAGTCTTTGTATGACAAGGGCGGAGTAACGCAAACCGAATTAAAAAACGCTGCGATACAATATGTTAATGCCAAGTATGCATATGAGAATGCAGAAATTCAAATGGCCAAGATGTCGGTGAAGGCTCCATTTGATGGCGTGATTGTCGAATTACCGTATCACACGGATGGTGTAAAAATTGACCAGGGGCAAACATTGCTAAAAGTAATGCAATACGACAAACTGCTGATGGATGTGAAACTTCCGGAAAAGTATTTACCTGAAGTAATGATGAATCAAACGGTCCAGATATCAAACTATACGGTCGCTCGGGATACTATTTACGGAAAGATAAGTCAGATCTCCCCTGCTATTAACGCAGATACCAGAACCTTTCAAAGCATTCTTCAAATTGATAATGAAAAACGGTTACTGCGTCCCGGAATGTTTATCAAAGCCTTTATCCTTTCTGAAAAGCGTGACGACACAATCGTTATCCCGAAAGAAACGATTATTTCGAGACAGGATGGAAAAGTAGTTTTTACAGTTGAGAATGGTATTGCTACCGAAAAGAAGATCACCACCGGTTTGGAAAACGCAGATGTAATAGAAGTGGTGAGCGGATTAAAAGTCAATGACAGGCTTGTCGTCTCAGGTTTTGAAACCCTGAGAAACAAATCGAAGGTAAGTATCATTCAGTAATAATATTTAAATAACCGCCTAGTGAAAAAGATAGTCTACCTGGCCGTCTCCTACCCCGTGTCGATCCTGATGATGGTATTGGCTGTTCTTTTGTTGGGGTTTATATCGTTTGGAAAACTCGGCATTGAGTTAGTACCTGATCTGAAAAATCCTACGTTGTTTGTTGAACTCAAGGTGGGGATTAAGCCTCCATCTGAAGTTGAAAAGCAATTCATTGAATCGATCGAATCCATCGCAATCAGGCAAAGTGGAGCAGTTGAAGTAAGCTCCATTAGCCAAACGGGTTATGGCCGCGTTACCGTGCAGTATGATTGGAGCAAGGATATGGATGAAGCCTTTCTAGATCTTCAAAAATCACTCTCTTCATTTTCATTGAACGATGAGATCGATGAATTTGTCATCTCGCAATTTGATCCCAACGCAGCCCCTATTATGATAATAGGAATCTTTAATCCGGCTTCGAATGACACGGACGCATTGAGGCGGGTGGCAGAGAACAATTTTAGAAACGAGTTTATCAAACTTCCAGGAATTGCAGAAGTACGCCTCTCCGGTGAGCAGGATAAGGAGGTTGTATTGGAAACGGATCCTGCTGTGTTGGCCTCGGTTGGTTTAACCGTTAATGACCTGGTTGCAAAAATTCAAAACTATAACCGAAGTGTATCCGGTGGCTTTATCGAAGAGCTTGGACGGAAGTATGTGATTAAGGGGTTGGGCATTATTGAAAAGCCGGAAGACCTTGGAGACCTGGTAGTGGGCTACACGAGTCGTCAGAATACGACAGCCAATGCTGAAACACTTCCATCAACACCTGCAACAACGACAACACCCACCAGTACCAACGTGTCTTTATCTGATCAGGTGCCGGTTCTCCTTCGCGAAGTCGCTACCATTAAAATTCTGGATAAAGAAGCAACCAGTATTGTGCGCGTCAATCAGAAACGCAGTATCGGACTGTCGATTTATAAAGAGACGAACTACAACACGGTAAACGCGGTAAACGAATTGATGACCTCCCTGGAGCAGTTGAAGAAAACTGTTCCCGGTTACGAATTTGTAATCATTCAAAACCAGGGAAGATTTATTCAAGGTGCCATTGATGAGGTGAAGGAATCTGGTCTCTACGGGGCTTTTTTCGCGGTAATCGTTTTGTTTCTTTTTCTCCGAAGAATTGGTTCTACACTCATTATCAGTATTGTTATCCCGATCTCCATCATTGCCACCTTCAACCTGATGTACTTCAATGGCCTCACGTTAAATGTGATGACGTTGGGTGGATTGGCATTGAGTGCCGGAATGTTGGTAGATATTGCTATCGTAGTGGTAGAAAATATTTTCCGGAAACGCGAAGAAGGATTAAGCGTTATTGATGCAGCGATTGAAGGCACGAGCGAGGTAAGTGGAGCGATCACCGCCTCTACGCTAACCTGTATTGTTGTGTTTCTGCCAATCGTTTACCTGCAAGGCCCGTCTGGAGAACTTTTCAAAGATCAGGCGTGGACCGTTGCATTCTCTCAAATCGCATCGCTGTTTGTGGCCATCCTCGTAATACCCATGCTCTTTGCTCAGTTTTTCCGCAAAGACAAAGTGTTTGCGAAAGAGAGAAAAGTATTCTCTGATGAAAAACATATCCGATTTAAAAGGTATCGGTCAGTTTTGGAAAAAGTGTTGAACTACAAGGGTGCCTGGATAACTGCATCATTCGTCATGATTGTGGCAGCAGCCCTTCTGCTTCCCTACATAGGTAGCGAATATATGCCTCAGTCCGATACACGGGCCATTTCAGTGGACGTTACGCTGCCAAATGGTACTCCCCTCTCAAGGACTTCATCTACGATCCACCAAGTTGAAAGTCAGCTGCAACAGTTGTTTGAAGGACAGCTTGATAAAATTTATTCACACATCGGCCCACAGCAAAGTCAGTCGGGTATTACGAACGAAAATGTTTACAATGAAAATAAAGCCACGGTTAAACTCATTTTCCGGGAGGATATTGAATTGGACATAGCGCCCGTGACTTCAAAGTTGTCGGCTTATTTTGAAGCACTGCCGGGAATTGAAGCGAGATTTTCCAACGATGAAAGCGCACTGTATTCCGTAATGGGTGAGGATGAAATGCCTCTTGTTGTGGAAGTAAGCGGTACAGATTTCGGAAAACTAAAGCCTCTCTCCGATTCAATCCTGCTCGTGATGGCAGCCCATGAACATGTTTACGATCCTGTGTCAAACCTCGAAGAAGGTGTACCGCAAATTCATGTAGACGTTGATAAATACAGGGCCGGAATACTCAATTTATCGATCGATGATGTCATCGTTCAGATCAAAGATCAGTTGGAGGGCAAGAATGCCGGTACGATTGAGCGCGGTGGTGAAATGCAGGACATCAAAATAAAAGTACCTGAAGTCTCATTGGCAGGATTAGGAAACATAAAGATAAAGAGTGGTCAGCGCGAGTTTCCATTGAGTGAGATCGCCAGTGTGAACGTGGAATATGCGAGCAACTCCATTCACCGGAGAAATCAAACGAGGACGGTCTCTGTTGGGGCGCGTGTAAATCCGGAAGAACCTTACGATAAGGTAGTGAAGTCGATTCAGCATTCGCTTTCGAAGCTTTCGGTGCCGCCACAATACAAGATAAAAGTAGCCGGGCAAGAGATCAGACGCCAGGAATCGGTAGAGAACCTCACGTTTGCGCTTATCCTCTCTATTATATTAGTGTATATGGTTCTTGCCTCGCAATTCGAATCGCTGCTGCATCCTTTCACCATTTTGCTAACAATCCCCTTTGCAGTTGTTGGTGCAATCCTCGCCTTCTTCATTCTCGGAATGCCCCTGAACATGATGGGGTACATCGGAATTATTCTGTTGGGTGGTATTGCGGTTAACAACTCCATTATGATTGTGGATTGCATCAATCAGAACAAAGAGAGCGGCATGTCCCTGCGCGAAGCCATTCTGGACGCAGCCGAGCGAAGGCTCAGACCAATTATGATGACTACCCTATCGACAATCCTGGGTCTTCTCCCGTTAACGTTGGGATTCGGAGAGAGCGCAGCACTACGGTCTCCAATCGCTATTGCCGTGATTGGTGGAATGGTGACGTCAACGCTCTTGACACTCATTATCATTCCTTGCTATTACGAAAGCATTGAAAACATTGTCAGTTGGATCAGTCGTAAGAAGGAAGTGAAAATTAAAGTTTCGCATGGGTAATAACAGTCTGCTACAAACAATCATCCGAAGAAAAGTCTTCGTTTCGATGTTGTTCATCGGCTTCACCGTGATGGGCTATATCTCCTATACCAAACTTTCTGTTGAACTGTTCCCCAATGTTGAGTTGCCGGTGCTGATCGTGCATGTACAGTCAGTATCCGATGTTGACCCAAAATATATGGAGCGCCAGGCCATCGTGCCGCTGGAAAGTGCGATCAGTACCCTGGAAGGTGTTGCAGAAATTACCGCGAATGCCGATAGTCAACAGGGAATGATATTCATCTCGTTTCAACAGGGCGTAAACATCAAATATGCTTACCTCAAGCTTGAGCAGAAAGTGGGCGCCATCAAGTCGAGCCTCATGCCTGAATTTCTTGTGAACATCATTAAAGTTGACACAGAGGAGTTTTTGAATGGGTTTATGGATTTGCAGGTTCTTGGTAGCGGTGGTGTAGATCGCATAAGAAACATTGCCGACCAATACATAAAGGATCGGCTAAGCGATGTAGATGGTGTTGGCGGAGTAGAAGTTTTTGGCGGTCGGCAGAAGACGGTGGAGATCATCATGCATGCTGCCATCTGTGAAGCAAACGGAATTACGCCCAATACCATCAGCAATGCCCTTTCCCGTAACTCCAACAAAAGTGCTTTTGCAGGACAAGTAGAAATGGATGGACAGAAAGTTTTTGTTAATGTAACTGCGGAGCTGAAAGACATCAAGAACATTCAAAACCTGGTGATTTTAGAGAAGGGGCCATTGCTTTTAAGTGATGTGGCAGACGTACACTTTGGTGTTAAGGAACAAACATCATTAAGCCGTGTCAACGGTAAAGATGCCGTTTCGCTTCGGATATCGAAAGACCCACAAGCCAACCTGATTGCACTATCAGAAAGGACACTTGAAGCTATCGAGGCGATCAATAAAGATCTCGAGCCGATGGATGTACAGATCATCGTTGAGAATAATCAGGCGGAGATGATGTCCAGAAATATTGATCAAATCCAAAACCTGGCCGTAACGGGAGGGCTCCTGGCGATTTTTGTACTCTGGGTGTTTCTCCGCAGGTTAAAATTCATTTTGAGCATAGCGCTTGCCATTCCGATATCTGTTTTTACTGCGTTCAATTTCTTCTATGCGTACAACATTTCCATCAATAGCCTTACACTCATTGGAATGGCCTTAGCCATCGGCATGCTGATGGACAACAGTGTGGTTGTGATTGAAAATATTTATCGTCACGTTATAAACAAAGAAGATCGCGAGCAAGCCGTAGTGAAAGGAACCAATGAAGTGATGCGCTCAATTATAGCAGCAACGCTCACGACAGTGACAGTTTTTCTACCTTTTATCTTTTCTACAAATTTTCTCATCACGCTTATTGGTACGCATATTGGAGTATCCATCATATCAACGCTGCTGGTTTCATTGGTGGTAGCTTTGGTGCTGATTCCGATGTTGGCTGATTCTGCCATTCGAAAAAAAGATCAGGAAGGAGATCCGCTGATCAAGAATGCATCAATTCGTCAACGAATGATTCAAATTTATGTGGTGTTCTTGAAGTCGTGTTTCAGAAGGCCCATGTTTACGGTTATCGGAGGACTGGTTTTATTCTTTGTCACCATCGGACTCAGTCTCCTGGTCAGCATGTCGGGCCCGAGTGAAGTTGAAACTCCGGACATGAATCTGTTTGTCACCATGCCACAGGGCAGCACACTTGAAACTACCGATTCTAAAATCAAAAAGATTGAAGAAAAGGTAATGGAGATACCGGTAGTTGACAAGGTGATCAGTCAGGTTTCTGAAAACGAAGGAGTGATCACAGTCAAACTGGTGGAAGGATTTAAATATCTTGATACCATTTCGGTAGCGGATGTCCGAAGCAGGCTTTCAGGTTTTTCAAAGCTTTTCGATGATGTGAACATCTCACTGGATCAGCCACCGAGCCAAAATACCCAACAAAGTAGTGCAGGAAATTCTGCGCAGGATGATTTTCAACGGATGCTGGGCATTGGCACGGCCTCGGAGCGTATTGTCATCAAAGGACAAGACTTTGAGTTGATGAAAACAATCGCGCAGGACATCAATACCATGGTGAGCAGTCTGCAATCCGTTTCGCAAAGTTCGGTAAACCTTAGTCCGGAGCGCCCCGAAGCGCACATGGCATTCGACCAGAAACGAATGAGTGAGAATCACATTACACTGCAAAATATAGCCACTGCTTTAAACGATTTTCAGCCTTCGTTTACCTCAGGCTCTAACTTTATCAGTGGTGGTGAAGAATATGAAATTACCATCCGCACCCAAAATCAGGTGGATACCAAGGCAAAGGAAATGCGTGATTTGCGCGAGATGAAAGTCCGCAGTACAACAGGTGCGGTATACGCGTTTTCCGATATTGGTACAGCGCTCTATTCATCTGGAGAAAGTACCATCACCCGAACGAATCAGGAAAAGCGCATTCAAATTACCTATAGTTTTATTGACGAAGTTTTAAAATCAAATTCACTACAAGAAGCTTCCCGCCTGGAGATCGATCAAATTGTAGCAGGTGTTAACATTCCGTCAGGTATTGTGGTGGATGTTATTCATGATGAAGGTTTGTACGATGATTTTATCTTTTTCATTTTTGTGGCCATCGTGATCATCTTCATGATTCTTGCGGCCGTGTTCGAGTCAGTATACCTACCAATTGTGATCATGTTTTCAATTCCGTTGGCTGGTACCGGAGCACTTCTGGGCTTAACACTCACCGGTAACTCCATGCTGAGTACAAACACATTAATCGGTTTTTTGATCTTGCTTGGCGTGGTGGTGAACAACGGGATCATACTCATTGATTATTCACGCATTCTCAGAAGAGAAGGGTACACAAAATACCGTGCACTGATCATGAGCGGTATTTCACGGTTGCGACCCATTCTCATCACTTCCATCACAACCATTATTGCGATGCTTCCATTAGCCCTTGGCGAAGCAGAATATGTGATCAGCATCGGCCAACCATTTGCAGTTACCGTGATGGGTGGACTTGCCTTCGCGACTATATTGACGCTGTTCTATATCCCTACCATGAGTGCAGGATTGGAAAGTGTGCTGGACTGGTTCAGGAATTTAAAACCCGGTATTAAGGCCACACAGATTGTGCTCATGATTGTTGCCGGAGTATTTATAAGCTTGCAAATAGACGGGCTGATCTGGCAAATGATGGCCTACATTGGTGCTATTATTTTAATCCCTGGAGGAACACACTTCATCATGTCATCCTTACGGCAGGCCAATGCTAAAATGGTGGCGCCAGGTGAAGCCATGCACATTGAAATCCAAAACCTCACTAAAGTCTATGGAAGAGACAAGCGCTGGATCAGGGAGTGGAAAGGAAATAAAAGTCTCTTTGATGCGCGAGGTGAAGAACCGGTTACGATAAGCAAGGTATTGCAAGACCTGATCTGGCAGAGCGCCTTGATCAGCTTTCTGATCTATTTTATTTACTTTCATTTAGATAAAGCGTTCTGGCAATTGGTCTTTATGATTGCGTTGCACGCGCTGTTGCTGTCAATCTTCAACACCGTTAAGCATCTGCTACCTGCTTATCAAAAACTGATAAAGGGCACCAACGCATTGCTTTACTGGGGATTTCCGGTGCTTAGTGCAATCTATCTGTATAGCGATGTTCAGATCAAAGCCTTTGGGGTTATACTCATCTTCTTGTGGTTTGTCGGACTTTTCCTCGTATGGGTCTCAAAACGACTGAAGGAAAATCCTGTAGATATTCATGAGATCAACGGACGGTTTAAGAAAATTCGAAGATTGTATTATACACTACTACACTCGATTCCGTATGTCAAACCCAGGAAAGTTGAATTCAAAGCACTCAAAGGAGCAAGTTTAACGATTGAGCAAGGCATGTTCGGATTATTAGGACCCAATGGTGCGGGCAAGACTACACTCATGCGTATACTCTGTGGCATTTTGGATCAGAGCTACGGTAAGATTTGGATCAATGGCCATGATACCACCTTGCGAAGAGAAGAACTGCAAGGACTCATCGGCTACCTTCCCCAGGCCTTTGGCACGTATGAAAACATGACACCATATGAGTTTCTGGATTACCAGGCCATCTTGCGAAAAATTTCCAATGCCGCAGAAAGAAAAGCCAGGGTGCAATACGTATTGAAAGCCGTTCACATGGATGAGCATCAGCATAAGAAGATCGGCTCTTTCTCCGGAGGCATGAAACAACGAATCGGTATTGCGCAGATTTTACTTCACCTACCAAAGATATTAGTAGTAGATGAACCCACTGCAGGCCTTGATCCGCTGGAGCGTATTCGATTTCGTAACCTGCTGGTAGAGCTTAGTCGTGAACGGATCGTAGTGTTCTCCACACACATCATTGAAGATATTGCCAGCAGCTGTAACAAGTTGGCGGTTCTTATCACCGGAAATATCGAATATATCGGTAGTCCGACCACCATGGCTGAACTGGCCCATGAGAAAGTATGGGAGTTCCATTTAACGCCTAATGAGTTTGAGGCAGAAAAAGAAAACTACCTGATTGTGCACCACATGCGCGAGGGTGACCGTATACGTGTAAAGTGTTTATCTGAAGAGCGACCCCGATTCGATGCCATTTCAGTACGCGCCAATCTGGAGGATGCCTATTTATGGTTGATGAAGAGTAAATCCAAAACAAAATATGAAGAGCTACCTGCTGCTGTTGTATAAGTTGGCGACCTACAACATCAAAGTAATTTTTGGGAACAAGTTTGTCTACTTTGTAGTAGCAGCCTTTTTGTTCTTTGCCTTCATCATCACGATTAGTATCCTGGAGGGTGATGACGACATCAGCGAAGCCTTAATCTATGGCTTCCTGGTTTTCCCGGGATTGCTGCTCATCTTCTACCCCATGGCGTACGGTATTCAAAATGACGATGATGCCAAGATGCTGGAAACAATTTTTGGTATTCCAAACTACCGGTACAAAATCTGGCTGGTGCGTTTCGTACTAACGATCGTAGTCGCGGCAGTAATTTTAATGATTCTGGGCAACCTGGCCAACCTCACCCTGTATCGATTCAATATCCTTCCAATGATTGGGCAGGTACTTTTCCCCATTACATTTCTGTCTTCGTTGGCATTTATGTTGTCTACACTAATCAAGAACGGCAACGGTACAGCAATTGTACTCGTGATTGTTTCTTTCATATTTTTTGTTTTTGCAGAGCCGTTGGAATACAGTGCTTACAACATCTTCCTCAATCCATTCTCCGAGCCGCGCGGCATGAGTGAGTTTATCTGGAATACTGTTATTTTCAAGAATAGAATGTATCTCATAACCCTGAGTGTACTTTCTCTTCTCTATGGCATGTTCAACCTTCAGTTCAGGGAAAAGTTTGTGTGAGGGTGAATAGGATGATGCGAGACCTGGCAGGTCCGAATTCCAGTGTAATTAAGTTTGCTTTACTGCCCACTCCGTTACATTTTAGCGCCCGATTTAACGCCCAATACCCATTATGCAGCATCAAAAAGTTAAGACTTTTGCCTCGATAGCCTTACTGGAAGGCATTTCATATGTTTTACTGTTGGGTATTGCCATGCCTTTAAAGTATTTCTTCGATTTTCCTGTTGCCGTAACCGTTGTAGGTTGGGCGCATGGAGTTTTGTTTATGCTTTATGCCTTGTGGTTGGTGTTATGCTGGAAAGAATATGCCTGGAGCTTCAGTCGGGTGGCGGGGTATTTTATTGCCTCACTCCTGCCAATCGTGCCATTTGTGGTGGAGCGAAGATTGAAAAAGGAGTATGCATTAGTGTGATTGACTAAACCCATTCTCCATTAAAATTGCTTTACAACTGCTTTTCAAAAGTATACACCGCATCCACCTTTGTGGTCACTGTAAAATTTGGATCGCTTTCTGTTTCCTCAAGTTTGATTTTTACCTCTAATACCGTGCTGGTTTGACGGGTTATTGTTGCATCCTGAGTAATTGCTCCGTTGGTTATAGTCAACGTTCTTCCCTCCAATGTCCAGGTGCCATCAATAACGGCTTCATCAAAAGGATACTCCTCTGTAGTGGTTTGTCCCAGCATGGTGGTAGTCAAAACAATCGTATAGCTACCTTCGCTGGTAACGGTATTTGGGTTTTCACTAAAAGTGGTAGTCAAATCCATATCTTTACCAGTTCCGGTGAAATCCGCTTTAATGCTGACACCTGAAACTGTGGTGGTGGTTGATCCTTTGTAACTGATGGCGGTAACGGACCATGTGCCCAACATTCCCTCACTGGTGGGCAGCGGAGCTTCATCATCGCTACAGGAAAAAAGAACTACAAAGAGAGCGAGCAATAATAATCTTGTATAATTCATCATGTTATAATTAAGGAAAAGCAAATATAATGATCGGTAAAATAACAAACTACCGATAAGTGTTTGTATAGAATTTCAACATTATCTTACATTAAGAGCGAACCAGTAAAAGCACTCCTTATTCCTACCCCGGGGAGTAAGATTTACATCAATTTTGACTTTTTTACTCGAATAGATTCTTGCTATGCCTACACAACCTTAAATGAAGATTCATGTCCAAGAAATAGACAACACAAAGCTATATTTGGGTAAGAAGCGTAAATCTCATGAATATCAAAAGCTATCAGGTTTACAGCAAAAATTGTTACCGAACACAGCGAGTTATCTCGGCATAATTTATTGGACTGTTATAATTTCAATTATCACACCACTTGTAGTTGAACTTAAATAAAAAGGCTCTGGAGATGAAAGCACTACAAGTCTGCTACCATCACGCGCAAGAATCCAAGGGTATCCTTGTGTTTTGATCACTGTAGTGGAAATATTGTCATTAACTATGGTTGACTTTAAAATTGAGTTTTGATTGGTGACTGTAGCATAAATAGTATTCCCATTAGAGGAGAATTCAAAGTCTGCTTTATCAGAACCACCTTGATTGATTTTGGCCACATAGGTCATTGATTGATTGGCCGTGTAGATAAAACCCTCTCGAGAGGTAACTATGTAGTCATCAGAAACGCACAAGCGATCACTTTCCATTTCATAATCATACCCATACGGATCGTCTGTTCGACTAATTAGAAAGCCTTCATCGTTAAAAGTATAATAACTCATGGTAGCCGGAGTTAAATGCTTTGAGACGGTCACCAGGTTGTTATCATTTTGTAACGCTAAACCACAATTACTTTCAGCCTGTACTGCCGTAATCAATTCATGCGTGTTGCGATCATATACTCGTATATGACCAGATTCAAAAAATCCAGAGCAAAAGATTTTACCTAAACCATTAACAACTACTGCTTCAATTGGCTTGTCTACATCTATGGTATCGATGGGCAACAGATTTCGAGCATTCAAAATGTAGATATTGTTATCGGTACATGGAATAAAAAGTTCTAGTATACCCTTCCTTTGCTTAATAAACATCTGCCCTACTCGACCATCAAAAGAAAGTTCCTTGAGAATAGTACCTTGTTCAAAATTTATTAAAAAGATATCTCGGTAGCCCCTTACAATAGCTAATTTCTCATTTGGAATAAGCTCCATTTGGTAAGGAAGAATTGGCAAACTTTCTGCCCCTTCAATTTGAATCTCATTACTTTTTAATTCTTTGCCCTCAACAATTGTTGTCAAATAATAAGTTAGAGAGTGACTTAAAGGAAGGTTATCATCGATATAATGTAGCGTGGATGGGTCAACAGTACCCATGAGTTCAGGATCATTACCATTAACCTTGTTGTTTACGCGCCAGATTCTAAATTCGTCATTAGTCGAAACTGAATTCCATGTTAACAAAATCTGTGAGCTGGAAATTTTTTCAACTTCCAATTTAAGTTTTAACTCTGAATCATTTTGCTCATTACAAGCGAATAGCAGGACACCAATCAAGCATAAAAATAGTATTGTAGAACGTTTTACAATTAATACATTATCCGATATCAAACAGAAAGTAATATGGATTAACAGTTTATTTGCATAATAATTTAAAGTCATGGGGACAAGTTTATTTATACTCTCAAATATAATAAATCGAGATATCTTAAATTCAAAGATTTATGCTCAGGGTATGAATGCACAGCATTGACATCATCAATTAACAAGTTTAGCTAAAGGGTTGAGTCATTGGTCAAAAATGGAAAACCTAATCCCGTTTAAGTGTTTGTATCGAATTGCACCATTACCTTACATAAAGGAGAACCAAAAAGTACCCTCTATTCCTGCCTCAGGAAGTAATATTTACACCAATTTTGACTTTTTAGTTGAATAAACTCTTGCTAATCTTAGCCCGACCTTTACCTAAACCCTTATGCATCAAGAGACAAGCAACCCATTTGTCAGTAAAGTATTGTTGCGCCAGTCCATTGGCTCCGTACGATTGGTTATCGCCCTATTTACTGTTACCGCGGCCATAACCAAGCTATTGTATGACCGTTTTTTGCCGGACCTGAAAGACCTTGATGGTATACGCTGGGCGATCATTGCGCTGGGATGTGTATTTTTCGTTATAACGTTTTTCCGATACAAGCGTGGTACCATCATCGCGTGGTTTTCGTTCTTCCTATACATGTGCACCCTTTTTTATGTCATTGCGTTTGTGGTCATCAATAAATTCGATCCGAACGCTGTAACCATTCTAATCCTGGTTGTGGGTGCCAGTTCCATTATAATTAATAGTTTATTCTATTATGGAATCCAGTGTTTTATTATTCTGCTGGCAGCCCAGGTTGCCTATGCCGGATTTGATTTGGGCAGCGAAAACCTGATCGCCTTCTTCAATCTAATGCTTGCGCTTGGTGTTTTCGGAATTGTAATCACGGTACGCTTAAAGCTCCTATCTGGAATCAAGCACTCTCACGCTCACCTGGAAAAACTTAATGTTATGTCGATTGTAGCCAATAAGGCTGGTGAAATTGTGTTCGTAAGTCCTTCGGTGCGTAGCGTGCTTGGCTACGAACCGGGCGAGTTGGTAAAAGATGGGTGGTGGCGTTCACAGAATCTGCGAGATGGATGGATCAGTCGGGATTATATTTTGCACTACCCAAATATTCTAACAAAAGAAATCGTATCCATGGAAACAAGCATTATAAATAAAGATGGAAAGAAGCTGTGGTTCAATTGGTCGAACTCGATGTTGCCCAACGGTAACTATATGGGTATTGCTTTGGATATTACACGGTATAAGAATGTGTAGAACTCGGTATCGTCAATTAACAAATTCAGCATTAATAATTTATCTCCACCACCTTCTTACTCTGCAACTTCTGCATAGGCTTGGGCACAATGTTTAGAATTTCTTCTTTCAAGGTTTTGATCAGTTTGCTCTTGATGTAGTCGCGGTGAGTTACCAGGCTTACCTCACGTGCCGGACTTGGCTCCTTTAATCGCTTGACAAGTTTGAGTTGGGGTTTGCTGAATTCCATTACGGCCAGTTCGGGAAGAATGGTTATGCCATCACTTTTATCTACCATGCGCTTAAGGGTTTCAATGTTACCGGTTTCATACCTCACATGAAAGTCGCCTCGCTTCCGCAATTCACACAAGTTCAGCACTTGTGAGCGAAAGCAATGCCCTTCCTCCAACAGCCACAGTTGATTCGGATCAATGTCGTTGGGCAGCACGTACTTCTTGTCGATTAACGCATTTTTCTTTGAAACGTACACAAACAGCTCCTCATAAAACAAGACGTCTTCTTTTATGGAGGGGTCTTTCAATGGAGTTACCACCAATCCACAATCCAGTCTGTTGTTTTTTAATTCGTGAATCACTTCTTCGGTTATCGTTTCCTTAATCACCAGGTTAAGCTGCGGATACTTCTCCCGCATTTCTTTATATAATGGAGGCAACAAGTATGGTGCAAGCGTAGGTATAATCCCGATGCGCAACTCACCGGTAAGTGCATCTTTCTGATCGCTAATCAATTGCCGAATCATGCCAGCCTCTCGCAATACCACCCTGGCCTGCGCAATAATACTCGCTCCAATCTCCGTTGGAATAACAGGCTGCTTCGTGCGATCAAATAGTTTCACACCAAGCTCATCTTCCAATTTTTGAATCTGCATGCTTAATGTAGGCTGAGTCACAAAGCATTTTTCAGATGCCAGCAGAAAATGCCGGTACGTATCCAACGCGACCACGTATTCAAGTTGAGTTAAAGTCATAGATAATAACTATAAGACCATAAATATAATCAATTTGATTTATTACGGTATCAGGTGTAATCTTGAAGGTTGACTTTAGTCATAGACAAACTGGTGATCAGTAAGTATACTGCACAGTTGTCGGAAGGAAACTCGTAAATAATTAAACGCTTAAATACTAAACAACCATGGCAGATCACACACATTCAAGCAATGGAAACGGCATGGGCAAGTGCCCGTTTCATACCGCAAGCAGCGGTCCACAAAATCAGGATTGGTGGCCTAACCAACTGAAGCTAAATATTCTCAGGCAACACTCATCCCTATCCGACCCGATGGGAAAGAAATTCAACTATGCGGAAGAATTCAAGAGTCTTGACCTGGCAGCCGTAAAGAAAGACCTTACAGCATTAATGACCGACTCACAGGACTGGTGGCCGGCAGATTTTGGACACTATGGTCCTTTATTTATTCGTATGGCCTGGCACAGCGCAGGTACATACCGCATTGGCGATGGCCGCGGTGGTGCAGGTGCTGGTCAGCAGCGTTTTGCCCCGCTTAACAGCTGGCCGGATAACGTAAACCTCGACAAGGCACGCAGGTTACTTTGGCCAATCAAACAGAAGTATGGCAAAAAAATTTCATGGGCAGATCTGATGATCCTGGCCGGAAATGTGGCCCTCGAATCGATGGGCTTCAAAACATTCGGTTTTGCGGGTGGTCGTGAAGATGTGTGGGAACCTGAGCAAGATGTTTACTGGGGTTCAGAAAAGGAGTGGCTGGGTGACAAACGCTATTCGGGTGAGCGGGATCTTGAAAACCCACTGGCCGCTGTGCAAATGGGATTGATCTACGTAAACCCGGAAGGCCCTAACGGCAATCCTGATCCGATTGCTGCCGCCAAAGACATACGCGAAACATTTAAGCGCATGGCCATGAACGATGAAGAAACCGTAGCGTTGATTGCGGGTGGCCATACGTTTGGTAAAACACACGGTGCTGCTCCTGCTTCGCATGTGGGCAAAGAACCGGAAGCCGCAACCATTGAGGAACAAGGCTTGGGTTGGCACAGCAGCTACGGTTCTGGTAAGGGTGGCGATACCATCACCAGCGGACTGGAAGTAACGTGGACCAGTACGCCTACCAAGTGGAGCAACAACTTCTTCTGGAACTTGTTCGGTTATGAGTGGGAACTATTTAAAAGCCCTGCCGGTGCACACCAGTGGAGACCGAAGAATGGTGCAGGTGCGAACAGTGTACCGGATGCACACGACAAGTCGAAGCGCCATGAACCGCGCATGCTTACAACCGATCTTTCCTTGCGGTTTGATCCGATCTATGAAAAAATCTCCAGACGCTTTTATGAAAACCCAGATGAGTTTGCCGATGCGTTTGCCCGTGCGTGGTTCAAACTAACCCACCGCGACATGGGGCCGCGTGCGCGCTACCTCGGACCGGAAGTACCGAAAGAGGAATTGATCTGGCAAGATCCGATTCCGGCAGTAACACATAAACTTGTTGATGATAAAGATATTGAAGCCCTGAAGAAAAAAATCCTGGATTCAGGTTTGAGCACTTCTCAATTGGTTTCCACCGCATGGTCTTCAGCCTCTACCTTCCGTGGATCAGACAAGCGTGGTGGTGCCAATGGTGCACGTGTCCGCCTAGCTCCACAGAAAGATTGGGACGTGAACAATCCGGCCCAATTGAAGAAGGTAATCTCAACACTTGAAGGCATTCAAAAAGACTTCAACAGTTCGGCTTCAGGTGGTAAACAAATTTCACTTGCTGACCTGATTGTGTTGGCTGGCTGTGCCGCCCTCGAAAAGGCTGCGAAGGATGGTGGTTATGATGTAAAAGTTCCTTTTACCCCTGGCCGCGCAGATGCTACACAGGAACAAACGGATGTGGAATCATTCGAACCACTGGAACCAGTTGCTGATGGCTTCCGCAACTACCTGAAGAAGAAGTATAGCATTTCAGCAGAAGAGCTGTTGGTGGACAAAGCACAATTGTTGACGCTTACACCCCCTGAAATGACCGTGTTGGTTGGCGGTATGCGTGCCTTGAATGCAAACTTCGATGGCTCAGCACATGGGGTATTCACGAAACGCCCCGGTACGTTGACCAACGACTTCTTTGTAAACCTGTTGGATATGGGAACTGTGTGGAAAGGAATTAAAGGTTCAGAAGATGAATTTGAAGGTCGTGACCGTAAAACAGGCGAAGTAAAATGGACCGCAACCCGTGTTGACCTCGTATTTGGTTCGAACTCCGAACTGCGTGCTTTGGCCGAAGTATACGGAAGCTCCGATGCCGGTGAAAAGTTTGTACACGACTTTATCGCAGCGTGGAACAAAGTGATGAATGCGGATCGGTTTGAGTTGAATTAAGTATTTCATTATTCCAATGAACAGAAAGAGGTGATTCAGCAATGAGTCACCTCTTTTGTTTTTGTTGATGTTCACAGAATCAGAAAACGCCCGATACGCCCTGTATATGCGCTTTTATGCATTTGATTTCAATAAAAGGGATTTTGTTGTTAACTTAAATCATCAGAACCCTCAAATTCAACCTCATGTATTCTTTACAGTCAAGGCAATTTATCCTTGGAATACTGTTGCTGTGTATAGCCAGCGCATCAGCCCAAAGCATCCGTAACTTTGCGGCACATTTTGATGGAGAGCATGTAATCATGAGCTATGACCTCATTACGGATGATGTTGCAGACAGATTTGACATCAGCCTGTATTCCTCCATCGATAATTTTCAACAAAAGCTTTCTTTACTGGTTGGTGATGCCGGTGAAAATGTAGAACCAGGAGCGGCTAAAAGAATTACGTGGGATGCCAAGCGATCGCTGCCCGCGAATTTCAATCAGGAAATAGTTTTTAAAGTTAAAGCTACACTAATGGTAAGCTTGAATCACCCCAATCGCCTACAGCTAAAGCCGCTTGACTTCAATGCGTATAAACGTGGGGGTGTTGTAAACGTAGAGTGGAATGGAGGCAAAGCCAATGAGTTGATCACCATTGAATTACTTCAGGAAAAAACGGTTGTAACTAAAATTACAGATGTTGAAAACACCAACGTTTACTCATGGAATATTCCTTCAAAAGCAAAGACAGGCAAAGACTATAGCCTTCGTATTTCAAAAAGTGAAAACCCAACGATTCAATCAACCACCTTTCCGTTTGAAATAAAACCTAAAGTTTCCTTGCTTACAAAACTGATCCCCGTACTGGTTGTGGGAGGTGTAGTGGCGGTGTTATCCGGAGGATCTGATGAAGAAGCGCCCGATTTGCCCGGACCACCAAAACCTGGAGAATGAAAGCAAAGACTATACTTTTTGTCCAAACACTTTTCCTGATTGTCACTACAGGAAATGCCCAACACATTAAGCAATCCTTAATGGGCGTAAAGCATACTTCAGGGTTTGAAGAAAATAAGGGTCAGGTTGCTGACGAATCAGGTACAGTCTTACAAGATGTTTTATTCACGCTAAAACAAAATGGAGTTACCGTCTATTTTCATAAACAGGGTCTCTCCTACCAATGGAACACGTTCACAAAATCATTGCCCGATGACTTTTCTGTGAGCGAAGCCTCAGGAAAACCAGACATAAACCAACCCAGTGATGAACTAACTCAACTTGTCTATCGGGTTGATATGATGTGGGATAATGCCAACAACCATGTTCAGGTAAGCGGGCTTGATGAGCAGGATGGATATAGCAATTATTATTTGCCCCATTGCAGTGCTGGTGTAACCAAAGTTAAGCACTATAATAAAATTAAATACACCAATTTATATCCAGGTATTGATGTAGTGTATTACATCAATGAGCGCGGCAATCTAAAGTATGATATCATGATGCAGGCCAATGCTGATGCTTCACTGATTTCATTTGATTTTACTGGCGCCTCACCAAATCTTGAAAATGAAAAGCTTAAAATAGTAACACCACTTGGCCACCTGGAAGAACAAGCTCCTGTGGCCTGGGTTGCGGACAATAAGCAAGAACCTATCGATGTATCCTTTGTCAAAAGAAAAAATGGAATCGGATTTAAACTTCCCCGTATCGATAAACCCATTGTGCTGGATCCTGAAATTATCTGGACTACATACTACGGAGGCACCGCCTCTGATGATGGTAAAGCCGTTGGGGTTGATGCTTCCGGTAATGTATTTCTAAGCGGAACAACAACAAGCACAGCCATGGCCAGTTCCCCCGGCTGCATAACCACCAAACCTGCCGGTGGCACGCAAGATCTTTTTATCACTAAGCTAAGCAGTGATGGAACTACACGTTTGTGGGCAACTTATTATGGTGGAAATGCCGCAGATAACATTTCTGATTTGGTGCTTGATCCGTCCGGAGATGTTGTCGTTTCAGGTTGGACGCGAAGCAACAATCTTCCGCTACTGCTTTATGATAATCAATATAAAAGTGGGGATGATAGCTTTCTCGCAAAATTTAAGAGTACCGGTGAGTGCGATTGGGCTACTTACTATAGTACAAACGATGATGATCGTGGGCTTGCAGTAGCAACTGATAACATTGGGAATATATACCTGGCTGGAAAAACCGAAGCAGCAATCAGTGATATTAATCAGTCAACACTAGGCTTTGACAAAGATTACTCAAATCCGCAACTTGGGTACAGACCAGACGCATACCTTGTAAAGTTTAACAGCACAGGAACAACACGTTTGTGGGCAACGTACTACGGTGGCGAATATGATGAGGAAGCAGTTGCTTTGGCTGTTGATGAAAATAACAACATCTACATGGCTGGCCAAGCTACTACACAGTCAGCAGATCAGGATGCAAATCTCACTACATCCGGATCTTTAATACAAGTAAATACTGGATCGGCCAATAATTTTATAGCGAAGTTTAAAGAGGATGGGGAGCGATTATGGGGAACCTATTTTAAAGGAAATATAAATACCATAGCAGTTGATCCTTCCGGCAACCTCTATGTCGGTGGAAGTGCCTCTTTCATTTCAGATTTTTCAACAACGGGAACCTTTCAGGAAACAACTGGTGGCGGACAAGATGCATATATCGCAAAACTAAGCAGTAACGGATCGACACTCCTATGGGCCAGCTACTTTGGCGGTACGTTGGAAGATACAGGCAAATCTATTGCTGTAGACGGTAATGGACATCCTTTCCTTCTAGGAGAAACCTTAAGCAGTGACATTGCCATTAATGGTTTTGATAATACCTATTCAGCCAACTATGATGTATACATTGCCATGTTTACACCCGATGGCAGCGACATTAAATGGGCCAGCTACTTTGGTGGCAACAATAATGATTTTGCTGAAAGCATAGCTAAAGATGACGAAGCCATTTACATTACAGGTAGAACGGCTACGAGCGGACTATCCACCGCAGGAGCATTTCAAACCAACTATGCAGCCGGTGGTGCTGATGCATTTCTTTCAAAAATTCTGGTACCCGAAATTATTGATGAAGATTACCCGGAGGTTGCGGATAAAACTGCAAGTACACCCGTGAGTGTAACGTTAAATGCTATTGGTTCATCAACCGGAAAGTTCTGGAGTAAGGGAATAACCGAAGAGCAAGCCGGTTGGACATCGGAAGACATAACCCCTACCGGAAATACATTTACCAAAACCTTAAATTCATCAAACCTGACCGATCCGCTAGGGCTTACATATTATTTTGAAATCACAGATAATTCTGGTGTTCGTTACCTGAGTAGCGAAGGAAACACACATTTGCGCTATGGAAATGGTCTTGCTATTCCGGCACTGCGTTTTGGCAATAAAGTAGAAGACTACCAGATCCTCTCCATTCCCCTATCACTCGACAACCCTTCTGTCACGACCGTATTTGATGAACTTGGAACCTACGATCCAAAAAAATGGCGCCTGTTCGCGTATTACCAAAATGACAACCGTGAGTTTCCTGGGTTTTCATCCGTTGCCCCCGGTCTTGGATACTGGCTCATTTCAAAAAGCAATGTCAGTATAAACACAGGTCCGGGACGAACCGTGCCAGCAACAGAAAGCGATCCGTTTGAGATTTCTTTAACCCAGGGCTGGAACCTGATCGGCAACCCGTATGACTTTACAATCGTGTGGCAGGATGTGCTTGATGCAAACACTCAGCTTACAGGAAATGAACAACTCGTTACGTTTAACAGTGGCACCCTGGCAGAAAGCGCTACACTTGGTCGTTTTCAGGGAGGCTTTACTTTTGTCAACAGTGCAACCACCATACAGATACCCGTACTAAAAAATAATACTTCTGGTGGACGCACCGCCAAAGGCAGTAACAACACACTAGACGAGCCCGCATGGGTATTGCCCCTGCATCTTACCAACGGATCATTAACCAACCAGTTGGGCGGAATTGGCATGCATCCAGATGCGAAAATTTTAAAAGACGAGTTTGATCGAACCAGTATGCCCTTTTTACAAGGAATGGGATTTTTTGAACTTCAGGTACACAACCTAGAAGAAGGTAGACCCTTCACTAGGGACATTGTGCCAACTCAAGATGCATACACCTGGCGGGTAAAAATTCATAAAGACGATCAGGGTTCGTTAATAATGCAATGGGATAATACAAAATTTGGAAACAATGATAAGCAGTTGTTCCTATTCAATCCGCTCACACAAGAAGCCGTAAACATGCGAAAGAAATCTACTGCTCACTTAGGTACTGAAACTGAAAATATTGTGATTATGTATGGAGACCAGGCATACATTGAAGAGGAGCTGAAGCGGGAAACACTTACGTTTGCCCCGGCATTCCCTAATCCATCCATTGGCAAAATTTCAATACCGATGTATATTCCTGAATCGGCCTGGGGTATGCCTGTAAAAATATCCATCTTCAATGCGCAAGGCCAACTCCTTTCGCATGTGGTCGATAAATCGTTACCGCACGGCAATCATACGTTTGAATGGACTGCTACTCAAACAGGGTTATACTTATTAAGACTTACTGCCGGAAATAAAACCACCACACAAAAAATCATTATCCGATGAAGAATTTACTGCGCAATTTTCTGTTAGTCGGACTTTACTTGTTGCCGATACTCCTGTTTAGCCAGGAAATTGAAGCAACCAGTAACCCGGTTAAAGTAAGTTTTAAAACTCAGGAAACTAATGCGCCTGAAATTTTTATGATTTACCAAAATTCGGGTATCCCGAATGACGAGGGAAAAGTAGAAGTAAATATTCGGGTATTAGATGAAAGCGGGATTACCGAATTAAAAATCAATAATGAATCCGTTGGAGTCAATGGACAAGATACACTCATGCTGACCTATTCCCTTATATCTGGAAAGGAAATAGAAGTCTTTGCCAAAGATCGTTTTAACAATGTGCGCGAGAAATCTTTTATTGTGCAAGCTCAGGCGGTGCCTAAAACAGAAGTTACTTCCACAGCTCTGATCGATCGGTTTCATGCGTTGATTATTGGAATTGATGAATACCAGGATCCAAAAATTACTTCGCTTTCCGAAGCCATTAAGGATGCGACTGCGCTTAAAGACGTGCTAATTGAACAGTATACTTTTAAAGATGAGAACATCATCTTTCTGAAAAATCCAACCTACGAAGAGATCATCATCACCTTTGAGGAACTTAGTCGCAATATTGGCCCCGGGGATTTATTGTTGATCTTTTATGCCGGTCATGGGTACTATAATGAAAGAACAAACATTGGATATTGGTTACCCGCTGATGCGCAACAAGCGAATACAGTCAGGTGGTTTCGAAATAGTGCCTTGGTTGAAAACATCGGTGCCATTAATTCAAAACATACGTTGCTCATTTCTGATGCATGTTTCAGTGGCTCAATATTCAAGACGAGATCCGCATTTAACAATGCCAGCGAAGACATTTCCAATTTAATGAAACGAACCAGTCGTAAAGCGATAACCAGTGGCTCTTTGAGTACGGTTCCTGACAAAAGTGTATTTATGAAGTATCTTCTAAAAACGCTTACCGAAAACAAGAACAAATATCTACCTACCGAAGATTTGTTTGATGAAGTACGTATGGCAATGCGGAATAATTCAGATACACGTCCGCTTTTTGGCGAAATCAGAAATGTAGGAGATGAAGGCGGAAATTTTGTGTTTATCAGAAAAGATTGATTCACTAAGTCGTCCTGAAATTCAAAATCAGGATACCTTCAGCTTTTTGTGATGATACATGTACGATAACCCGCCCAGCACAAAAGGCACCAGCATGATCAACATCTGTGGATTAAACCCACCGGTCATGAGTCCCGAGTAAACTGCTCCGGTTAAGTCGAAAAACATCCCGGCATACGCCCACTCTTTGATCCGTGGAAAGCCAGGGACCAACAAAGCGATTACTCCTAATAATTTAGCTACGCCAATGAACGGCAACATGTACAACGGGTATCCAAGCATTTTAAATACCTCTACCCACTCAGGAGCAGAAAGAATATTGGGGATGGTAGACATCATCATGAAGGCGCAAAACAATATTGTAAAGACCCAGAATAAGATGTTGTTACGTTTTGCCGTTGGCTGTGTCATCGTAATGGTGTTTTTATTTAAGTCGTTTTAACTTTTTTAAATCGCTGGTTGAAGCCTCCTGAATTTGAATGGCATATCCCCCACCCGCAGCCGACCATTGTTTCAATTTTGATTTAGAGGTTATCAACACCTTTCTGATAACATACGCTTGCGGATTGGTTTTATAATGGGCATCAGGTGCATCGGAATAGATGGTGGCCACATACGTTTTGTTTGATTCCAAAAAGTCAAAAGTAAACGTGGATGTTCGGGGCGTCTCACCATTCACATTGCCTACAAACCAGTTTGCTTTACCTTTTGCTTTGCGTGCAATGGTGATGTACTGTCCGGGTTCTGCTTCCAGGTATCTGCTCTCATCCCAATCAAGGGCTACATCTTTGATAAACTGAAAAGCATCTGGGAAGCGTTCGTAGTTTTCTGGTAAATCGGCAGCCATTTGCAACGGACTGTACATGGTAACATACAAAGCCAGTTGGTTAGCCAGCGTACTATTGCAATGCGAATTGTTATTCGGATTTACCTTGCTGATGTCCATTTCAAAAACACCCGGAGTATAATCCATGGGGCCGCCAATCAGGCGGGTGAAAGGCAAAATGGTTACATGGTTAGGCTTCGATCCACCAAATGCCTGGAACTCTGTGCCTCTAGCCGATTCATTTCCTATCATGTTTGGCCAGGTTCGGGCAATACCGGTAGGCCGAACCGCCTCATGAGCGTTAACCATGATTTTGTATTGTGCTGCCTTTTCAATTACATATTGATAATGATTGTTTGTCCATTGATCGTAATGGTAATATCCCTTTGGCAAAATATGCCCAACGTAACCAGTCTTTACTGAATTATAATTATTGTCTTGCATAAGTTGGAAGGCCTGATCGAGGTGGCGTTCGTAATTACGTGTTGAGCCCGAAGTTTCATGATGCATCATCAGCCTCACCCCTTTTGATTTTGCATAATCGCGCAATCCGGGCAAATCAAAATCAGGATATGGTGTTACAAAATCAAATACATAATCCTTTGCCTTCCCAAACCAATCTTCCCAGCCAACATTCCATCCTTCCACCAAAACGGCATCAAAACCATGCTGTGCAGCAAAGTCTATATATCTCTTAACATTTGCTGTGGTTGCCCCATGGATTCCGTTCGGTTTAACCTTAGTATAATCTGTTACACCTAACTGAACAGAAGGCAACTCATTGGTATATGCCCACGAACTTTTACCGGTGATCATCTCCCACCACACACCAATATACTTTACTGGTTTTATCCACGAAGTATCTTCAATCTTACAAGGCTCATTCAGGTTATACGTCATCCGCGATGCAAGTATATCGCGTGCATCATCGCTTACCATAATGGTACGCCATGGTGTTTGGGTTGGGGCTTGCAGATAGCCTTTCGCACCTGTTGCATCAGGTGTTAGCCAACTTTGAAAAACCAGGGTTGTATCGTTCAGGTTAAGGTGCATGCACGAATAATTGATCAGTGCAGCCTCATGAATATTTATATAGAGTCCGTCATCCGTTTTCATCATCAATGAGGTTTGAACTCCTGTGGGCGAGAACGGAGTCTGTGATGCATTAGGTGTTACAGCAGAATGCATCAGGCTTCTGATTTGCGTGAGCTTGGAGGTAGTGTAGTCATATTCCTGCGTATCGTAATCACCGGCAATCCAAAAAGCTGTGTGATCACCGGTCATGGCAAACTGGGTTTGCTCTTCTTTTATAACAAAATATACCAGGTTGGGTTGTTGTGGAAACTCATAGCGAAATCCGAGGCCATCATTAAACAAACGGAACCGTACCACCATAATCCGGTTGGTGTTACGTTGTGTCAGTGTAACGGCCAACTCGTTGTAATAATTGCGGATACTTTTTTCTTCTCCCCAAACCGGTTCCCAAGTTGAATCGTGAGAATCGGTTTCTGTTTTGGTGATGGTAAAATCATGATCCAATGATTTCTCCTCATTCAGCAAAGCAAAACCCAATGAGCTTGGTTTGATTATCGGTCTATTTCGGAAGGATAATGTATATACAGGAACTCCCCCATGTTGTATGGAAAATTCCATAGTCAGTTCACCGTTTGGGGATTGCAGGACTTGTGCACCGGCAAAGGTTAGTATTAACCAAAGTCCGGCAAGGAGAAACATTCTTTTCATCATTACGAACGAATTGTCACAATCAGTTTTAGTTGACAATAATAGAAAGTTCCCCGCGTATATCCATGCAAGAATTAACAAACACTGCTATCAGTTAAGTGACTTATCTGATTAATGACAGTCACTTAACTTAGCTTTGAAGCCTACATCAAAACAGAGCGTGATTTCTCAGGCACATGAACCGTAACCCGTAAAAACGTAGCCGGAATAATGGTTTGGTTTTCAACTTTACTCGTATTCTGGCTCTTGAACAGATCTTCAAGTTCCCGCTGTAGCTCAAGTGCTTTTCCATTTTTTTCAGCGGCCTCAAAGGCATTCATGGTTGGGCCATAATAGGTTTGAAAGTTTTCAACCAACTTCTGTGGCGTGCCGGTAAAGTGAAAGGTATAGGTGTCGCGATGAAAGGAAATTTGTTTTGGATCAATGCCAGCTGCTCCGAAGCGTTCCACTACGTGGCTCTCAACGCCCCATAACATCGGACTGATAAATCCTTCGGGGGGCGGAGGTGTATACACGGAGCTGATCTTGAGAATTTGTGCCACCAAGGTCGGGTCGCCCGGAATCCAGTTGCCCATAATAATTCTTCCACCGGGTTTAGTAACCCGAACAAGTTCTTTAGCCACTTCGGTTGGCTTGGGGGCAAACATGGCTCCGAAAATACTCATCACCATGTCAAAGGATTTATCAGGAAGGTCCAGGCTGCAGGCATCACCATGCTGGAAGGAGATGTTCTGTAACCGCTCCTGCCTGGCGCGCATGGCTCCGGCTTCTACAAGGTTCCGGGCAATATCAACGCCAAGTACTCGTGCACCAAGTCGCGCAGTTGGTATTGCGGTAGTTCCATCTCCGCAGCCAATATCCAAAACAAAATGATCCCTCAAGATACCTAACTGCTTAACCAATGCTTCACCACTTGTGCGCATGGTTTCTGCAATGCGTGTAAAATCACCTTTTTCCCACAATGCCTGATTGGGGTTGATTGCTGTTGTCGTTGTCATGTATTTGTTTGATTTTATTTTAATAGTTGATAGAGATTTTCACAAAGCAAGACCGTCTTGCAGAATTTTCATTACGATAAAAGTCACCACACCTATGCCCATTAATAAGGCTAACACTCGTTTTCCCTTTGTTGCATTCATGTTACGTTAAAAAAGTTTAGCGATTAATTTTAATCCAATTGCCTAAATGAACGGCAAAACTACCCCGATGGCTGCATGGTGGGGTTGTGAAAATCTCCCATTTGCATGGTCTTATGTTTCAACCATGCAGCGTGGCAGTAATTTGAAACCTTAGCACAACAGGGTGGAACATAAAACCAAGCCCGATTAAGCGTGCAACTGCTCGGATGCCTCGGTGTAATGCAAATAACCGGAAGGTGAAACCCCAAAATGTTTTTTAAAGGCTTTTGAAAAATGAGAGTAATCATCAAAGCCAACCATCAGGGCAACCTGTGCGGCACTATCCACCTTACGGGCAATCAATTTGGCGGCTTTTCGCAGGCGTATGCTTCGGATGAGTTCACTTGGAGGAAATCCCGTTATCGATTTAATCTTTCGATGCAAGTTAGTTCGGCTCATGTTCAGCTCATTTGCGAGGCCTTCCACACCAAACTGAGAGTCGCTGATGTGGTGTTCAACAACGGCAATTGCCTTTTTTAATAATTTTTGATCGTGCGATTCCAGGGCTTCAGCTGAATCGTTTACCAACTGATCTTTGAACTTTGTCAGCGTTTCCTGCTGTTGGCGGGTGAGGTAGTCGATTTCCAGGTTAAGCATATCGCGATTTTTTCGATAGCGATAACGTTGAAGAAAATACAGCGCAATTAAGAGGAACGCCAGGAGCACAACCATTCCAATCATCAGGTTTTTCCAGATCGTTTGAATGCGATTTTCTGCTTTAAGCAATTGAAGTTGTTGCTCTTTGAGTTGCAGGGCATGCCGCGACTCCAGTTCAACAATCTGTCGGATTTTGGATGAGCTTAATAAACTATCGCGAACCGCATAGTATTGTTGCAGGTAAACTATCGCTTCATCTCCCCTATTCTGTTTTAATTTTATATCCACCAGACCTGCATATGCATGGCGAATGACCCTGCGTAGCCCCAATGACCGAGCCAATCCAAGCGCGCTTTGTAAGTTTAGTTCAGCATTTTTTAAATCATTCGCCCTTAAAGAAGCATGCCCGATGATATCTGTGATAGAGGCTTCTGCAATCCGGTTATTGGTTTCCTTTGCCAGTCGTAGTGCTTCATGAAAGTGTTTGAAAGCCAACCCGGGGTTATCTTCATAGCACTCACCGATGTTTGAAATAATTCGGGGAAAATTAATTGGTGCTACTCCGTGAGTTTTTCCTACTTCATAGGCTTTGGTATAATAATAGAGTGCGCTGTCCTTCTGGCCTTGCACAAACTTGATTACCCCGCGCAGGTTATAAATGCTGCAGAGTTGTTCCCAGTCGCTACCATTCAACGCTGTGTGTTCTGCCTTTGCAATGTACTCGTTTGATTTCTTCTGTTCGTTCAAATCCATGTACGCGCGGGCGAGAATGTAATAGCTTTCTGCTTCGGCACGTGTGTGACCAATGGCTTTGATGATTTCCAGGGCTTCCAACGCAACTTCAATAGCCAGGTCGTTATCACCAAACGACCAAAAGCAAAATCCTTTAAGATTATTAGCTATGGCAATACCTTGCTCATATTGAATATTTCGGGAAAGTGCCAGGGCCTGCTCAGCATACTTCAAAGATTGATAGGAGTCGATCCATTGAAAATTTTTGGCCAGCTCCAATAAAGAATCAGCTTGCGAAATATTGCCATTTGTGTGATGTTGAGAAAAAGCCGGAAAACTAAGCCCAAAAGCCAATATCAGCGGATAGCACCAATTCATATGGCTCTTCATACGTTTTTTACTGAGATTGGTTCTTAAATTCGCAACCAGCAGCATATCAAAGGTATCGAAATATTGAACGCATGAACCGATTCCAATATTCTTTAGTGGTGCTTCGGGTTACCATGGGCATCATCTTTATTACCCATGGCATTGCACGCCTTTACCACGAATCGGTAGCTGATTTTGGAACCTATTTAAACAGTAAAGGTTTACTGATTGGTGTACCCATTGCCTGGGCGATCACCATAGGCGAAATTATCAGTGGCGGTTTACTGGCACTCGGAATTAAAGTACGCTATTGTATAATTTTCCACGCATTGATTATTGCTTCAGGATTGCTTATGGTTCACTTGCCAAACGGTTGGTTTGTGGTGGGCCATGGCAGTGGTGGTGTTGAATACAGTGTACTTATTTTGGCGGTATTGCTCGTGTTATTTTTTATAGCTGATAATAAACGATAAAGGGTACAATGCGATATTCTCTAAAAACAAATCTGCACCCGCGTACCTTGTCCAGGCTCGCTCGCTATGGATAACACTCCGTTTATTCGAGACAATAATTGTAAACAAAGTGAAATGCCAATACCAATGCCATGCTCGTTTAATGTTCCGCGTGAACTAATGCCGGTTTCGGCCATCACCTTTCTAACAACTTCCGGATCCATTCCAATACCTGAGTCCTGAACAACAAGCTCATAAAAACCATTGTGCTCAGCACCTCTGATCTCAATTCTTCCGCCCATTGGGGTAAACTTGATGGCATTGGATATCAGGTTCCTCAAAACAATATTGACAACATCAGGATCTGAGATGGGTTTGTCCTCCGCTACATTCAGCGCCACATGCAGTTGCTTAATTTGAACGAAATTATCATATGCCAAAAGTACTTGCTGAGCAATCTGCTTTACATCTACCTGTATACGCTTAAACTGAATGGTGTTGAAATTTGACTTAGCCCAGAGTAAGGTGGTATCCAGCAGGTCAAGTATGTTTCGACTTCGCTCATGCAAATCACGAAGAAGTTTAATAAATTCTGCCTGCGAAAGATCATCACGAAAAGCTAGCTTCATAATACCCTGAAGACTTTGAATAGGTGAACGCAAATCGTGTGTAAGAACTGAAAGCACCTGGTTTTTATTCTCGTTTAACTTTTTCAGTTCTTGTTGCTGAAGTACTTCTTCATGGATATTAACAAAAGCCACAACCTGCATGTTGTCGATGATGGAGGCTTTAACCTCATACCACCGCATACCATTCAATTTTGTCTGGATTAATACCTTCATCATGACGGCATCTTCCCTCGCCTCCTGGGCCGCAGCAAGCTTGATCGACCATCCGCTCATCACTTCTTGTCGATACTTTTCGTCTGGATAAGCATGAAGAAACCATGCATCAATGGTAGGAATTTCCTCCAGGCCATACCCTATCTCTTGATAAAACTTTCGGTTGAGGTAAAAATTCCTGTATGTGCCCGCTTTGAGTTCAGAAAGTATAAACGGATAGGGTAGAAAATCCAGAATTCGTTCCAGAAAATCCTTATCAGAAGTGAGACTGTTGAATGTCAATGTCATACCTACTAACAAAGCCAAGCTGTAGATACCTTTGACTTGCCAATCGAATAGGAGTTAATCCCATACGAAGATAAAAATAGTTTATCGACAACCAATAAAAAACGGGCAGTGAACTAATGCTCGAAATTCAAATTACCAATTGCTAAAGAGGTAATGCAAGGCACTATAACCCAGACAGCCTTCAAAAAAAAGTCACATTCATTGAGCCAGTTTACCTGAAAACCGTGTGTGTACCGGTAGAAGAAAACCAAAAAACCTATGAAAACACATGCAAAACATCTTTTTAGTGCAATTATGCTGGTTGCGCTCATCACTTTCAACGCCTGTAAGGACGATGAACCGGCTCCGGAAAATAACGCACCTACCTTACAGATTGGTGACGATATTATCGGTCGTACGGGTACGGCAAGCAACATTACTATTACGGCTACCGACCCTGATGGCGACCCACTTGACATCACCTGGACCATTATTGAGTCCCCTGCTGGTTCAGCACCTGTACTCAACAACACAAGTGCCACCAACGCCACCTTCACTACCAATATTGCCGGATTTTACAGAATTGAGATTGAGGTTGAAGATTCAAGAGGCGCTTCGGTTTCAGCAATTTTGAAACTCTATATCGGTGGGGTGTTGCCCAATTCCATCACTTCAAACACTACTTACCCAGATTTGTTTGAAGAAGAGGCTATCCCCGATTACTATGCACCAAACACGATTCAAGCGACAGCTGGTATTACATTGGGTGCTGGTGTTGTTATTGAATTTGGAGCAGACGTATTCTTTTGGCTTAATGGAAACCCCTCGTTCCTCAATGCAGAAGGAACAGCCGAAAAGAAAATTATACTTCGTGGAATGGATAAAGTAAAAGGAAGTTGGCGCGGTATTTCATTTACCTCCAACAATGTAAACAACAAACTCATTCATGCAAATATTTTACATGCCGGAAGTTCAGAGATAGGTGGACAAAAAGCAGCAGTTCGTATCCAAAGCAATGTATCCGCACGCGCAATTATCCAGAATACATCCATCACACAAACTGCTGGATATGGTATCTTTATAGATGGGAATACTGGTTATATACCAGATTTCAGCAGCAATACGATTAGCAATAATGATGCCGCTCCAATACGGTTAGGTGCCGGTGGAGTTGTTTCACTAGATAAAAATTCAACCTACGCCAATAATGGAGCACAAGCCATTGAAGTAGCAGCAGCAGGAAATACGAATGTACGTTTTGAGAATGGAGGGACCATTCCGGCACTCACTATTCCATATCATTGGTATAGCAGCGCTGAACTGAGAAGCAATGTAACCTTTGAAGCAGGCGCTACTTCCCTATTCAATGCAGGACTTCGATTATGGGTAACTGATGAGGGTGCCTTAATCGCTGACGGTACAGCAGCCAATAAAATCACATTTAGTGCGCTTACGCAATCAGCCGGATCATGGGAAGGCATTGAAATTGCGTCACCCTCAAACCTGAATAAAATCAATCAGGGTGTTGTATCGTATGGTGGAAATCTATCCGGTCGGGGCGCCAACATTTACATGTTTGGTTCAGGTGCAGGATCACAATTAACCCTTACCAATAGTACCATATCAAACAGTCAGACGTATGGTCTATTGACTGCTGCAGGCACCATTAACTTAACACAAAATGGGAATACCTTCAGCAACAATGCATCTGGCAACATTCAGCAAAATTAATTAAGTATGTTTCAGGTACAGAAGAAATACATTTGCCACGGATAGATACACGAACGTAGTATCATAGCGTGGGTAGTAGTTTTCTTCTGTTGGCAGGCTGCAAAATGCAGCCTGCCTATTTTTATGGAGCAATCGCAGTTGAACGCAAGGAATCTGTTTCCTGTATTTTCGAACGCAAGTAGGTCAGACGCGGATCGTCATCCTGTATCATATTATCCTGGCTCAAGGTTAATGATCGTTGGTAGTACCGTAACGCTGAATCATACTGGCCGCGACTCTTAAAAATTTCACCAGCTAACCGATAGGTGACTACCCGCTGGCGGTCCTGTATGCGTTCAGAACGACTCATCATCAGTCCCTTTTCCAGGTATAAACTCGCTGAATCAATTTGTCCGGTTAAATGGAAAAGATTAATCAGGTTATTCAAAGAGATCATGGTATGAACATGTGCTTTGCCAGAAAAAATCTTCTCTCTGATCTGATGAGCCCTTGATAGATACTTGTATGCACTGTCGTATTGATCGAGATCTAACAGCAATTTACCGAGGTTTGCCATAGTGGTGCCTGTTTCACTGTGCCATTCACCAAAAAGCTTTACAGCAATTGCTGGTGTTCGTAACGCATATTGCAAGGCCTGATCGTGCTGACCAGCTTGATTATGAAGCGTGGCCAGTAAATTGAAATTGGCCAGCGTACCCGGATAATATTCACCCATTACCGATTGGCATATGGCTAGCGATTGGGAAATTTGCGCAATCGATTTTTCGTACTCCTTCTGATCTTTATAGATAGTACCAAGTATGTAATAGCTCTCGGCCAACTTAAGATTGTTGGCTTCAGGCCAGATGCTTTCTTCCAACGCTATTACTTGCTCAATTAGTCTAATGGCACTGTCCGGTTCGTCTTTTAGTTTTACTACAAAAGCCAGGTATTTTAAAGAAGTGGTGTATACACTATCCTGCTTTGGATACTGAATCTCATCATATAAGCGAAGCACATGATTCAACAGCGTTTGTGCTGAGTCATAGTTACCCACATCGCGTTGGTAAAGTGCTAACTGCTCTATGGCTTGTATGTACGAAACCGAAACCGGCAATTCGGCTTCGCGGGCAAAATCAAATGCACTGTCCAACACAGCACTTGATTTCTGATAATCGCCTAGCGAACGGTAAAGCTTACCAAATGTAGTCAGCATATCGAGCTTTATTTCGGGCGATCCATCATAAGTCGAAGAACGTTCGTAACCCAAATCAAGAAATTGAAAAACCGTGAGGGTATCACCTTTCGATTTACTGGGATGCGCAGCCATGAATAAATCAATAAGAAAATTTTTGGTTGCTGCAGATACTTGTTCGTTCCGAATGGCGAGATCGCGCTGTTCACGCGCTTCATAGGCTTGCCATAAGCTGACCATCGTTCCAACTACTAATGATGTAAACACCAGCATGGCACTTAGTGCAGCTACACGATTTCTTTTTATAAAACGATTAAACCTATACCCTCGCCCACCATTAACCGCAGCTACCGGTCGGTGATGCCTAAAATTCTCAATGTCATCAGCCAATTCATCAACATTGGCATACCGGTTCAATGAATTTTTCTCAAGGCATCGGTTAATAATGGCCCGAAGTTCAAATTGAATGGAGTCTATCGCTCTTCGTTCCTGATCAACCCAGTGAGATAAATCCGCCCGGGTTATGCCCTGATCAGATTCTTCCGGTTGACCTGGAAATTTCCCAGTTAACAGTTTGTGCAACAATATGCCCAGCTGATACACATCGGTTGCCAAGGTAAGCGGTGTATTGGACATTTGCTCGGGCGCGGCAATTTGAGGCGTTCCAAGAAAAAAATTTGCCTGAGGCACTTCTTCTTGCAATGCTGTGGCAATGCCAAAATCGAGCAACTTAACCTGACCTGTTTCTGTGACTAAAATATTTGAAGCCTTCAAGTCAAGATGGAGAATAAGGTGCCGATGTGCATACGACACAGCTTTGGTAACCTGTAGAAATAAATCAAGCCGATCGCGGGTTGTCAGGTCGTGTTGTTCAACATAATCATCGATGGGCTTGCCATCGATATACTCCATAACAAAATAAGAAATTCCCGCTGTTGTTTTACCGGCATCGTACAAGGTAGCAATACCCGGATGCTGAAGCTTGGCAAGCAATTGCTGCTCCGCTTTATTCAGCGCGATATGTTTCTGACCATGTGGCAAACACTTTACGGCAACCAACTGCTCAAATTCTCCATCCGATCGCTCAGCCAGGTACACGTTGCTCATGCCGCCCCTGCCAATTAACTTTTTAATGGTGTACTTGCCTACCTGGCTTCCTGACTCTAACTCTGGGTTTCTTGTGCCAAGCATTGAACCCGCTATTGTTTTCTGAAAAAGATCAAAAAAATCATCAGCGCCTTCATCCACGCTTAACATCCGGATAAGGGTTTGTTTTAATTCCGGATTATCAGAACAAGATTCCTCAATGAATATCAGGCGCTCCCCTTCCGATTTGTCAAGACATTCGGCATAAAGCTTTTCGAGCAGTTCAAATGAGTACCTCATAAAATATGGTTGAATCAGGAAAGGTGAATGTAAAGCCAGTTTCTGGCGAGTTGCCATTTGCGTTTTATGGTTGCCGGAGAAACCTGCAACGCTTCGGCAGTATCATCAATACTCATACCGGCAAAAAAGCGGCATTCCACTATCCGGCCATATAGTATATCCTGTTGTTCGAGTTGCTGAAGGAGATCTTCAAAGTCGATTAACTTCTCACTTGTTTCGGGAGAGAGTGTGATGAGATCATGAAGTCCATCCAATGAAGTATGTTGCACCTCTCCGCCACGCTTGTCTGAATTTTTAGCTCGTGCGGCATTCAGTAATACCTGGCGCATGGCTTTGGCTGCCACACAATAAAAATGAGAACTGCTTTGCCAGCGATTATCAGTGTTCGATAATTTCAGGTAAGCCTCATGAATAATGGCTGTGGTGTTTAATGTATCAACACCATGAAACTGAAAACGGACGCTTCTCGCAACCCGTTGCAACTCTGTATAAATATAAGGAAACGCTAACCGTGAAGCCTCCGCATCACCTTCTCCAATTCGGATTAAGTATTGTGTGAGTTCATCAGATACAGTAGTACTTTGCATGTTGTTGGCAACGTTCCTTCAAGTATACAAAATCATGCGCTAAAAATCATGTGATTTTGATTTGGTAAAACGAAATTTTGGTGAATCTAACATTCATATCGTATTTTTAGGCCATTAGATTTACTCCAGTTTTATGACTTCCCCCATTAATTATTCTATTGCTTTTGTCCTTGTCATTTTTCTTTCCGCAGAAATCAGTTTTTCACAAACAGAAAAGTCAATTGTAGATAATTATCGCCTTGCGCTTAAGCAAACACTAAACGACAGCATCTATCAATCAACCAAGTTGCAGGGTACCATGAGCATGGAAAAACTTTCATTTCCGGTGGTCGTGTATTTCAGGCTTCCCAATACCTTTCGCATGGAGATGCAGTTTCAAAACCTGACCTTTATACTAATGACAAATGACTCCATAAAATGGGAATACAATGCCCTGGAGGACAAACATAGCGTTACACCAGTTGACGAGGATGAAAGTAATAAAAATGGCGAGGACAACAATTTTGACTATGCCAACAAAACGCTTCTACAGTACCAGGAACTCGGCTACCGGTTGAAGTTGCTGGGGAAAGTAAGGCTAGATTCTATTGAAGCTTATGAACTGGAACTCACTAAAACAAAACCACGCGTAAAATCCCGTTATTACATCGGCACCAGAGACAACCTACTCTATAAAATTATAGACGAAAAGGGCGAACGCATTTTCAGTCATTACAAAATTCAGCAGGAATTTGTTTTTCCATTGTACATTAAGGATTCAGGAGATGATCAGCCTTACGAAGCCCGGTTTTCAAACATAGAAATCAATTTACCACTACCAGACACTCTCTTTGAGGTTCCAAAGCATGTGTTGGAAATGAAAGCCAACAAAACAAATCAACAAAACTCCTTATTCGATATAGCCGATGGGTTTTTTAAAACAAAGCAGTATGACAGTGCTGTGCATTACTATACCAAAATAATCACTGAAGATGCCGGTAATTTTCGCGCGCATAACTCGCGTGGTTTTACAAGGCTACAGCAAAAGGAATACTACGATGCCATTGCCGATTTTTCCAAAGCCCTTGAAATTGATCCCAATCATTCAAACGCATATAATAATCGCGGACTGGCTAAATACTACCTGGGCGACAATACTGGAGCCATTAAAGACTACGACAAATCGTTGAGTCTTAGCCCAGGTATAGTAACGTACAAAAACAAAGGAACAGCAAACATGAACATGAGCCAATACGAACAGGCGATCGCTGATTTTGATAAAGCGCTGACCCTTGACCCGGAAGATGCAGAAGCGCACTACAAGCGAGGTGTTTCGCTGGCACAGTTAAACCGGCTTGAGGATGCCCTGCTGGAATACAACAAAGCATTGTCCCTCAATTTGCGAAGCGGTGAATTGTACAATTATAAGGGCGTTTCAGAATTCAGGTTAGAGCAATACGATAGCGCCCGCAACAGCTTTGCCATTGCTGTAAAACTTAATCCTGAAAACACACAGTACATCGAAAACCATGGAAGGGCTTTGTACAAATTGCATGAATATGCGTTGGCAACAGAACAATTTGCCAGTTACCTGAAATTAGAAGCCGATAACAGCGACATTCATAATCTTATTGGGTTGTGTAAGTATCACGAGGAAAATTACAAAGGTGCCATCAAGGATTTTACGAAAGCTATAGAGCTTAAAAATAACGAGGCTGTTTATTACGATAACCGGGCTGCAGCAAAAGAGATGATTGAAGATTACGAGGGAGCCATTGCCGATTACAACGAATCCATTCGGGTTTATCCAAATGATGCCAGTGTATTTTACAAACGGGGCATGATCAAAATCCATACCTCGCGCAAACTGGATGGCTGCCTGGATCTGTCCACGGCCAAAGACATGCAATATGAACCAGCCAAGGAAGCCATTATGAAGAACTGCAACTAGCAAACCCATCCTGATGGTCGGGACTCTTCAAGCCACAAACATTCCGCCACCGCACGTACTTTGAATTAGGATTATCTCGCTTCATTGTGCTATCTTATGAAGGCAATAATTCTGCTACTATTTAAGCTGGCCAATGGAAAAAAAAATTCTCTTTAATCCGCTGGAAAAGCCTTTGCTGGCAGCCATTGGTGTATTCATTGCGGCATTATTACTTACACAAAGCCTTACCTATCAGCAATACCTGATTAATAAAAAAGCCGAGCAAGAAATTGTTTCCGCTGAACTTGGCGCGGTACAAAACAAACTAACCACAGCATTAAGCAATAGCCTTGGGGCAACTAAAACCCTTGCCTTTATGGGTGGTGGTATTTACTCAACCACCGAAGACCTGGTGCGTTGGGGGAAATTATTGTATAGCGGTCAGGTACTTAGTGCACCCTCTATGTCGTTGATGTTGGATGGTGTACCTGCTAAACTCGGACCGAATTCAAAATACGGGCTGGGTGTTATCATCAGGCAAACCCCTATGGGCACGGCATATGGCCACAGCGGATTTTTTCCGGGGTTCCTTACTGAGCTCATCTATTTCCCGGAACACCGCGTGTGCATAGCCCTTCAAACGAATAGCAGCGATTTTAAAAACTTAAAACTTGGTTTATACCGGATTGCATTAACCGTTACCGAGCAGCTTGTTAAAAAATGAACACTTTCCTGTTCACACGCGTACAAGTTGATCGCCATCACGGCATGAACCTGTGAGCATTCTCTTATTTTATTAATGGCATATTTATTGGGCTTGTCGTATACGTTGACCAAAACCCAAGCGTTACTTCAAGCATGCAGCGTATCACTTCTTTCTTTCTTTTTGCCTCCGGAGTTGATAGAAAACTACTGGACGAATGCCCTACCGAAACAAGCAAGTACGTTGGCATTGGAGCCACCATATTTTTTACAGGCGTTTTTGCTTCACTGGCTGCGGGCTATGCCTTGTTTACCGTGTTTAACAGTTACTGGATTGCCGGCTTGCTTGGACTTATCTGGGGGCTGATGATTTTTAACCTTGATCGGTACATCGTTTCCAGCTTGCGCAAGGAAAACAATTCGAAACGCGAATGGATTATGGCAACTCCCCGTTTCGTGCTGGCCATTGCTATTTCACTAATCATAGCCAAGCCGTTGGAATTAAAAATCTTTGAAAAAGAAATTGAGCCCGAGTTGATAATTATGGAACAGGAAGTTTACCTGCGGCAGGAAAACGAAACAAGAAATCGGTTTAGCCCTACCCTTTCGTCCATTCAACATCAAATCAATGAACTTAAAACAGAAATTTTTCAAAAAGAGCAGCAACGCGATGCCCTGATCAAGGAAGCTCAACAAGAAGCGGACGGAACCGGAGGAAGCAAACGCAGAAACCTCGGTCCCATTTATAAACTTAAAAAAGCAGATGCCGACAAAGCTGAAGTTGAACTTCAGGAACTTACGAACCGGAATAGCACACGAATCAAAAATCTCGAAAGCGATTTGAATTATCAAGACTCGCTGATGAATGCCAGCTTGATGAATCTTGAACGCAACAAGCGTGATGGCCCGGCTGCAAGGCTTGAAGCGCTAAGCCGGCTAACAGCACAAAGCAGTGCCATCTGGTGGGCCAATGTATTTATCATTCTCTTATTTATTATTGTGGAAACGGCCCCCATCATGGTAAAGCTCATCTCAAAAAGTGGCCCGTACGATAATCTGCTGCGCATAACAGAGCATCAGTTTATTTGCAAGGAAACAGAATCCGTAGCCATTGCAACAGCCGAAACCAAACAACGAACATCAACACTGGGCCAAACCGAGCAAGTCTTTGTGAACACCCGGTTGGATGCAGAGATAAGCTAGTACCTTTTTCGGCAAAATACACCCTAACCAATTCAGCCATTTGAATATCTTTGTCAGCGAAGGGAAACAGAATTCCAAATCACTGATGACAGAGCAACCAACCGTTAAAAACCTAAAAGGCAAAAGACTTAAGCAATTACTTGCCTTATTCATTTTGGTTCCTACTCTTTTGTTTGGCATTCTTACCGCCTTGCTCTATTGGAAACAAGATTCCGTGGTTCAGGAATTAGTAGCTACACTGAACGAAGACTTTACGGGTACCCTGGAGGTTGACGACAGTCACATCTCCCCTTTTGCCAATTTCCCATACATCTCCATTGACCTGGATCATGTTCGTATTTATGAGGATAAAGAAAAAGACGATCAACCCCTTGTTGAAGTGGAAGATGTTTACCTCGGGTTTGATATCTGGACACTGCTCAAGGGTACATTCGAAGTAAAATCTCTAAAATTTTCCAATGGAACCATAAAGCTGATTCAACACCTGGATGGAACCTTTAACATTGGAAATGCCTTGAGTAAAACAAAAGAAATTGAAGATCCGGGAGAAGAGTTTCACATGGATCTAAAGAGCATTCAACTACAAAACATAGATCTGTTAAAAATTAATGAGGCTAATGATCTGATGCTTGAGTTTTTTATCAACGATGCCAAATCCAGGTTTAAAGATGTTGAAGATCACATGCTCATCACGCTTGATAGTCGATTTCTGTTGAATATTATTTCAGGCGGAGATACCACATTTGTTAAGCATAAGCATTTTGAAATACACACGCAGCTGGACTATGATGAAGTCAAGCATATCCTTACGGTGCAGCCTTCGGAGCTGCGATTGGAACGGGCATACTTCAAGGTAGATGGCTCCGTGGATGTGGATGATGACATGAATCTCGACATCCGGATTGAAGGCAACAAACCTAACTTCGATTTATTTCTGGCGTTTGCCCCGGAAGAACTTGATCCGGTTTTTCAGCGCTATGAAAATGCCGGAAAGATTTTCTTCAACGCATCTATTACAGGCAAAGCTGCCAACGGCAACAACCCACGCGTAACAGCTGACTTCGGTTGCGAAGATGCCTTCTTCAACAATAAAATCTCAAGCAAGCGTTTAGATGACCTGTTCTTTAAGGGACACTTCACTACCGGTGATTCGGGAACGGTACAGACAATGGAATTTCATTTACTGGATTTCTCAGCAAAACCAGAGGCAGGAACGTTCAGCGGTAATCTGAAAGTAAAGAATTTCAACTCTCCGGAAATTGACATGCAAATTCGTTCTGAATTTCAACTGGATTTTCTGGCGCAATTCCTGAACATAACCGATTTACAGGATTTGAAGGGTGAAGTTGCACTCACCATGAACTTTCATGACATCGTTGATTTATCCAGGCCGGAACGAAGCATTGAACGACTGAATGAATCCTACTTTACTGAATTGGATGTTAAAAACCTGAGTTTCACCACACCTTCGTTTCACTTACCCATACACGACCTGGATATTAAAGCCAACATGGATGGACACAAAGCCATCATTGATCACTTTAACCTGAAAGTGGGTGACTCAGACGTTCAAATCAGTGCAAGCATCAGTGATTTACCGGCCATTCTGCATCACACAGCCGACCCGGTAACGGCAACTTTGCTCGTAAAATCGAATTTGCTCGACATTCAGCAACTCACCTCGGGCGATACGCTTAGGCGCAAGCCGGTTAATGAGCAAATCCGCGACATGAGTATGAAATTCAAATTCAACAGTTCTGCACGGGCATTTACCGAATCGCCTAACCTGCCGGTGGGTGAATTCTTTATTGAGGATCTATATGCCAAACTCACACACTATCCACACACCCTGCACGACTTTCATGCCGATGTATTCATTGACTCCAGTAATTTCAGGATCATAGACTTCACCGGCATGATCGATAAGAGTGATTTTCATTTTAATGGTAAGCTCAATAATTACGACCTGTGGTTTTTAAATCAACCCTTAGGCGACACCAAAATTGAATTTAACCTCACCTCAGATTTACTGCAACTTGAAGACCTGTTTTCCTATGAAGGAGAAAATTACGTGCCTGAGGATTATCGTCATGAAGAATTTAAGCAGCTTAAAATTCATGGCTTTGCTGATTTGCATTTCAACAAAGGATTGAAATCATCGGATGTTTACATCGACAAGCTGGAAGCCCAAATGAAAGTACACCCTATGCGTTTTGAGAAGTTTAAAGGGCGCATACATTATGAGGAACAACACTTGTTGGTTAAAAACTTCAGTGGCAAATTGGGAAAAAGTGAATTCACGGCTGACCTCCATTATTACTCAGGCACAGACAATACCATTAAAAAGCGCGACAACCATTTTTCATTAAAAGCAACCCATCTGGATTTTGATGAGTTGTTTGCCTACAACCCCCCGCCTCCCAATACAACTCTTACGCCTCAAGATCATGAAGATGTCTTTAATATTTATGATCTTCCTTTCACGGATATGACATTTGACTTCGACATCAAGCGCCTGAATTACCACCGCTACCTGATTGACGATTTCTTTGTTAAAGCCCGAACACAGAAAGATCACTTCATCTATATTGATAGCATGTCGTTGAAAGCTGCTGGGGGAAACATTCATTTAAGCGGCTACATGAATGGCTCAGACCGGAACAAGATTTACTTTAGTCCAAAAATGACCGTTGAAAACGTTGACCTGGACCAACTACTCTTTAAGTTCGAGAACTTTGGTCAGGATCATTTGGTTTCTGAAAACCTTCACGGGAAGCTTACCGGGAAAATTACGGGCAAAGTTCACCTACATGCCGACATGGTGCCCATCATTGATGATTCAGAAATTCAGTTGGCTGTTGAAGTAAGACAAGGAAGACTTGAACGGTACAGCGCATTGGAGGCACTTTCAGATTATTTTAAGGACAAGAATCTATCAAAGGTTTTGTTCGATACGCTTCGCAACCAGTTTGAACTGAATAACGGAACGTTAAGTATTCCAAAAATGACCATAAACTCTTCGCTTGGGTTCATTGAAATTTCGGGCAAGCAGGATATGAGCATGAACATGGAATATTACATGCGGATTCCATTGAAGCTCGTTACCCAGGTAGGCATGGCCAAATTGTTTGGCAAGAAAGAAGACACCAGCAACCAGGAAGACGAAATTCAATACCGCGATGAATCAAAACGCATTCGCTTTGTTAACCTGAAGCTTACGGGCACACCTGATAACTATAAGATTTCGTTGGGGAAGGATAAATCGGATTGATCAAGAACCTAAGCAGTAGCCAGCGCCCGATTGTATTTACTTCTATATTGTATAGGTGAAAGCCCCGTGTAACGCTTAAAGGTATTCCGAAAAGCTTTGCTATCGGTATACCCTACCCGGTACATTACTTCATTCACATTTTCGGATGAGGTCTCGAGGCTTTTCTTGGCAGCTTCAATTTTTACCCGCTGCATATACTCAACAACTGAGTTGGACGTTGCCTTTTTAAATCTGCGCTCCAGGTTTCTGCGGCCTAGGGCCAGCATAGAAGCCAGTTGCTCCACGGTAATTCGTTCCTGAAAATTATGCTCAATAAAATTCTGCGCCTTCTTTATAACATCATCGGCATGATCCTTTTGCCCCTGAAACATGATAAAAGGTGATTGACTAAAGCGGTCGATTTCAATGGCATAGTATTTAGAGAACAGAATTGCCATTTCGCGATCTGTATACTTCTCAAGTAAATACAGCAGCAGGTTCCAGAATGAATTGGCGCCACCACTGGAATAAATACCATCCTCATCGGTAATGACCTTTTCTGATACCAACTCAACATCCGGAAACATTTCCTTAAACGTGTTCACGGCCATCCAGTGCGTAGAACACTTTTTTCCATGAAGCAAACCCGTGCCTGCCAACAAAAATGCACCCACACACAAACTGGCCACTTCTGCTCCCTGCGCATGTTGATTCCTGATCCACGGGAAGAAATCTTTATTCTGATGGATGACTTCTTTCATGTCGCCATTTACGGCCGGTATGATGATGAGGTCAGTACGTTTCACTTCGTCAACAGTGCAATCCGGTTTAACCGAGAAAATCCGGTGATATTCCTGGGATTCTTCCGACAGGCCAACCAGCTGAACCTGGAACAGTGGCGCTTTGCCCATAGAAGCTAAGAATTCATTCGCTTTATTGAATAGAATAAATGGGCCTTCAATACACCCAAGCGCAACAGCACCGCGCGGTACAAGAATACTGATATGTTTCATTCTTACTAAACGGGGTTTGGTTAATCAAAACTATGAAAGTCAATTGTCGCAATCAACCCCATATAATGGCGGAATTACACCAGCATTGAGATTAGTTAGAGAAGTAAGTTTGACTCCAAATCCGGTTTGCATGAAAATCCTTCATCTTGATCACGACATTCCAACCTTTTGCGTTACAGCTGAGTCATTTCCCCATGAAATTAATAAGGCTTTTGGACGACTAATCGAAAAACTGCCTACGGAAAAAGGACGAACGTTTTTTGGTATTGCGTTTCAAGCGGATTCGGGAGGAATGATTTATAAAGCGGCCGTGCAGGAAGATTACCCGGGTGAAGCCCGACACGCGGGTTGTGAGGTCTTTACCATAAAAAGGGGAGCATATATTATGGAAACAGTTAAGAATTGGAAAAGCGATGTCACCCGTATTGGCAAAACATTTCAGAAGCTTGGCAATGCCAGGCCGGATACCACCTTTCCCTGCGTAGAGTGGTACCAGGGTGCTGATGTAATCTGTATGGTGAGAATCGAACCGTTCTAAAACTTTGTTACAGCATGATTGAAGTATTCAAGACCAATGTGAACAAACGGGCTCAGGCCGAACAGCTTGTTCAATTGATACAGCAAACTTTTGTAGGCTATAATGCCAATTTTGATCTGGAGGATTGCGACAGGATTTTGCGTATAAAATCACGTACAGTTATTAACTCGGATGAAGTCATCAGACTACTAAGCCGGATGGATATCAGCGTATCGGTTTTGGATGAAACGGTTGCGCCTGAGGCTAGTCAAAAGACCCAATAAATCAGCAGAATTTGAACCCGTGTTGAAAATCGCTGCAATTCTGCTTTTTCACATGAATTTCTTACGTGAGGAAATCAGACTAAAAATTAAAAAATTACCTTTTTGACAGAATTTTTGATCACCCAATCAAATAAAATAGTTCTTTTTACAGAATAATATTCCGATTACTGAAATCCTTCAAAATAAATTTCGCCCCATGGGCAAGGGCACAAATTTGCTCTGCCAAACAACGCAAACGAGCATTTAATATACCGTTAGAAACGCCTGCATTCTTTATTACAAGTGCATTTCATACGCGCTTTTTAACATCTGTTGGATAATTCTGAGTGGCACTTTTGTACCACATTTAAATCAGAAAACTCCATGAAATTTGTATTCAGCATTCTTGCCATTATCAGTTTAACCACTACAACGTTTGCCTTCTCTTCTACCCCGGCAACCATGGCCATTGTAGCCAATGAAAGCACCGGCATTTACAAGGTTGTTTATCAGGGTGAAAGCACCGGCAAAGTAAAAATGACGATCTTAAACAATCGCGAACAGGTTGTATTCACAGAAGTGATTACACAGGTATCCGCGTTTATCCGTCCGTACAACTTCAGCGGAATGGAAGCTGGAGAATATACCATCGTTTTAGAAGATAAGAACGGCAAGCAGGTTGAAAAAATCAGCTACAGAAAAAATACAGTAGAAAGCACCATCCATGTGGCCAGGTTGGCAAGTGAAGAAGGAAAATATGTTTTAAGCGCTACTAACAATGGAACGGAAAACATCCAGATCAACATTTACGATGCCCAAGAGAATGTGGTGTATAGCAAGCTGGAAAAAGTTACCGGTAAGTTTGCATTGATTTACAATTTAAAAGAAGTGAAATCATCTTCCATTCGTTTTGAAATTGTAAGCAGCAATGGAAAAGTAACTTCGGTTGTGTATTAAAGATAAGGTTAGGTTAATTTTGGTTGTAAAAGCTGCCTTGGGGCGGCTTTTTTTATGCCCTATTGAAGACATACGAATTCCATTAATTCCGATTAATTTGGGAAAATGAAATCCGGATTTTTTAAGTCGGTATACTACCTGCTGGTGAAAGCCAGGCGACCGGTAAGGTTGGTAAATGCCATCACATTTTTCAGGGTAGCTGTATTTCCGTTTTTCATTTTGGTATTGATACTGCACCGCATTGACATTTTTAAGTGGTTACTACTGATCAGCTTTCTTACCGATGCCTTAGACGGATTTCTTGCACGAAAGTTAAAAGCCAACAGCATTCTGGGTTCCAGGTTAGATTCTATCGGTGATGATTTAACCGTGTTGGCCGGCTTGCTGGGCATGTTCGTATTCCGGTGGGAATTTTTGAAAGCGGAATGGATGCCGATTGTAATTGTGCTGGGAATTTTTCTTATTCAAACCCTGTACGCACTCTTTAAATATCAAAAGACGACCAGCTTTCATAGTGTGGGTGCAAAAACAGCAGCCATGTTGCAAGGCATATTTCTCTGCAGCCTGTTTTTTTTTGATGCGCCCGTATATTGGCTTTTCTATACCGCTTTGGCAGTAACCGCGCTGGAGTTGCTGGAAGAGATTGTGATGGTAACGATTTTACCGAAATGGAAATCGGATGTGCTGGGTATTTACTGGGCGTTAAAAATAAAAGATAGTGAACAACAACCCGAACAGGAATAATTACCTCAATGCAGTTGGTGAAATACCAAAATGCTTTTTGAAGGCCGCAGAAAAATGATTGGGGTTTTTGTATCCGATCATCCGGGCTATGTCAATTATCCGTTTATCGCTTTCGCGGATTTGATTACGGGCAAACTCCATCCGCAAGTCATTCAAATATTCGAAAATGCTTTTATCAAACAGGCTTTTGAACAAGGTCATTAATTTATTGGTGTTCACACCAAACTGCCGGCTCAAATCACTTAGCGTATGATCGTGTAAAAAAGTTTCGGAGAGGTGAATCTTAAGTTCCTGTGCCACTTCGAGATCGCGTTTGCCAAACTTCGAAGTCAGGATATTTGCTTCTTTCCCAAACAGGCCATGAAGTTGCAACAGCAACAATTGAATGATGGAAGTCTCCATCATCATCTCCCCCAGTCGTCCTTCAAGCGGGCAGTTGAAAATATTCTGAAGGGCATTCTCCTGTACAACACTCAGGGGTAGTGAATGACCGCCCATTAAACGTTGCCGGGTCAAAATCCGCTCACGTAACTGTTCTGCCCATACTTCATTCTCAGGCAAAAACTGATTCAGGTATTCCGAAGTATAGGAGAAATGAACAAAGTGCAAAGGTGTATTGGCCGGTGCCAGGTGTAGGAAATCATTATCCGGATCGTACTTGAAGTTATGGGTGCGGTTGTAAATATCTACTCCATTATCCTCACCCGGTAACACGGATTTCAATCGTGCTTTAAAAAAAATACAACTCCCCAACAGTTCTGATCCATGTGCATGTGTATTGTAAAACACTGTGTTCTCCAGAAACTGCGCATCAATTTCCCTCAATGAAAAATTAGGCAAATACATATCACGCACACGAAGTGTTGCCAGACCCTCGGGCCAGTCATTTTCGTTCACCGTGTTCTCAATAAACTTGCCGTACTCAATATGAGCGGGCTTGGTATGCGAGAGCACCGGAATATTGGGATTATCAACCGTAATAAAATTATGGAGTTGCATAAGAGGGTGACAGATGTCAACAAGCTCCTTTCACGAAAAGCGTTCAACAAAGTTTCATAGAATCATTCTAAAGACAGCGCAAGGGTCAACAGAAGTTGATTTAGCGTATCAGAGAAGTGTTTTAGCGTAGTCTGCCAAACCCATTGGTTTCGTGTAACTCCACAAAAACAATTTTAACCAACTATGAAACCAACAGCAAAATTTCTTTTTACGGTGGTACTGGCTGGTCTGATGGCTGCCTGTATGTTCAGAACACCCGATAAAAAAGAAGTCGATACCAACTGGTTGAAGGACGAAGAAATGATTAAGCGTGGGCAACATTTAGTTACCGTTGGCGCCTGTCACGACTGTCATTCACCCAAAATCATGACCCCGCTGGGGCCTGAACCCGACCCGGAACGTTTGCTTTCCGGCCATCCGCAAGGCGAACCATTACCTCCTATTCCTAATGAAAATGAAAACTGGATACTATTTAATATGGGGTTAACGGGATTTGTGGGCCCTTGGGGCATCTCCTACGCAGCCAACCTTACACCCGATGATACCGGAACGGGAAGTTGGAGCTTTGATCAATTCAAACTCGCCATCCGAAAAGGAAAGTATAAAGGCCTTGAAGGAAGTCGTGATTTGCTGCCGCCTATGCCTTGGCAGATGTATCAACACTTCAACGATGATGAACTGAAAGCCATTTTCGCTTACCTGCAATCCCTTAAACCCGTACGCAACCTGGTACCAGCTCCGGTATCACGAGCTGATATGTAACCGAACTAAAATTTAACATCATGAAAAACTTATTTCTTCTATCCGCCATGACTATCACCTTAACCTCATTTACACCACAGCCGGAACCTTTAACGGTTAACCCAATCGGAGAGAATACGATTGAGGCGCTTCAACGTCAAGCCTTTTCATCGTATGCCGCACTGCAACCAACCCTGGCAGATTTTTATACGGTGATGGATGCGCACGCTGCAGCGTATGGCAACACCCTGTTTGAGGCGAAGAATGATTTCGCACTAACCTACGCCAAGAAAATCATTCCTGATCTTCATGAATCTTTCACCCGAATCATTGAAGAAGGGAAAGCAATCGGTATTGATTGGAATGATGTAGAATACTTACGTATTGAACATGGCCCTGCACCCAAAAGTAAGTTTGGTGTATCCACACTTACCATTGTATTCACCGCAAAAGGTCGGGAGCACAAAGTGATTGTTGAAAACGCCCTGGTGATTAACGGTGAGTGGAAGTTAAGTCAGTTTGCAAGATTAATTTAATAAAATGAAACCTGTTATGATGTTTTTCGTTTTGTTCTTCGGAAGCCTGATCATACTAACAATAGCCATGATGGTAAGTTGGCTGATACAATTGCCAAAGGAAGTATTTGGTAAAAAGTAAAGAAATCATTTCTAACGAAACCCCGGATGAAGCTGGCCTTGTCTCAGAAGTAATCCGGGGTTCGTGTTTTCAAGTCTTCAATATTCCAAGAAATTCAATCCACGGACCCACCTCATATTTATAATGCTTTGCCATAACACGCGAAATCTGCGACAAGTGGTTAAGATCGTGAACCACCCAGGTAGCCAGTAATTGGCTTAGTGTAACGGCTCCAAACACAGGATGAATCCCTGTCTTTGCAAAATCACTTTGCGTAATATTTTTTGCTCTGACAATTTCCAGGTTGTGCTTTCGCAATGCTGAGAACTCATTCAACAATTCTTCCAAACGTTTTCCTTTACTGGCTACAAACTGCGCAAACCGGTCGAATGGCTCAAAAGTTTTGTCCTCATGATCGGAAAGTATTTTCTCCAACCGAGGAATCCAATCTGTTTTCTCCCCATGAATAAGGTGACCCACTATGTCAAAAGCATTCCACGTATCAGCACCTTCGTTTGTCAAAACCCAATCGCTTGGTAAATCGCGCAACAGACTGTCAAGAACCTGTGGTGTTCTTTCCAACAAACGCAGCGTCTTTTGTAGTTCGAAAGCCATATTACCTCAAATTAAATCCGACCCCGGTTTGCCAGCAACGGCAGGTTATTCAACTTCTTCCCACTGGCATCATAAATCGCATTGCGGATAGCGGGAGCAATACCCACAATTGGTGCTTCACCCGCTCCGGTTGATCGGATATCTGGCCTGTCGATTAATACAATCTCAATGGGTGGTATATCGCTGAATCGTGGTACACGGTAATTCGCAAATGAGGGGTTGGCGATTTTTCCATCTTTAAAATCCACTGCTTCTAACAATGCTCCGCCCAATCCCTGAAGAATACAACCGATAACCTGACTTCTTAGATGACGTGGGTTGATAATTTTACCACATTCAAATGCAGAAACAATTCGAAGCACCCGTACTTCACCACCTGGTGATACTTCTACTTCCGCAGCAAGCGCGGTATACCCACCCTTTTCAAACCCACAGGCAATGCCATAACCTCTTCCCTTTTGTTTTGGCTTTGTCCAGCCAAAGGCATTTGCTGTGGTTTCTAATACTTTTATCAACCGGTCATCTTTCAGGTGCTTAACGCGAAAGGCAACCGGGTCAATGTTGAGCGATACGGCCATGTCATTCATCTGGCACTCACGGGCAAACACGTTGGCCGTTGCCGCCAATGCACGATAAGAACCTTGTCGCAACGGAGAGTCAACCGGATGGAATTGTATTTTCTGATTATCAATATCGTATGGCGTTTGAATTCCTGCAGCACCTGAATTATAATTATGAAACTCCCAGGCAGTTACATTTCCGGTTGCAGCAACCATACTCTTTACTTCGATAACCCCGGCTGGCCGGAAGTAGGCCCACTTAAATTCTTCTTCACGCGTCCACACCACTTTAACAGGCTGTCCAACAGCTTTTGCCAAGCGAGCGGCTTCAATGGCCGTTTCTCCGGTGTGCTTGCCTCCATAACCTGAACCTGTATCTGGCATAATCACCCGAATGTTGTCCTTGCTAATCCGGAAGTGTCGCTCAAGTTCCTCCTGCACGCCAAAAGGCCGTTGTGTACCAATCCACACCGTAAGCTTGTCACCCTCCCATTGGGCTACAGCAGCACGGGGCTCAAGTGGCGCATGGGCGATATAGTTGATGAGATACGTTTGTGACAACACTTCCTTTGAGGATGAGAATATCTTGTTTACATCGCCTTTGTTACTCTCCGTACGCGCATTACCAGCCTTCTCCTTCAAATAACTAAAAATATTTTCACGAGAAGGTTGTGCCGTATGCTTCCAGTCGGCCTTGATTTCCCACAGTGCGCTTTCGGCAGTTTGTGAATCGTTGGCGACAACACCAATAAAATCACTCTCCTGTACGACCGTAACACCTGATATGCCTTTAGCCCGTTGTGTATCTGCTGATACAAGTGTTGAGCCATAAGCCGGAGCCCTCAGAATTTTTCCGTATAACATTCCTGGCAATACGATATCCGATGTGTATTGGTGCTTACCGGTTATAAAATCACGACCATTTATTTTTTGAACAGATGTACCCGCCACTTTCCATTTGTCGGGTGGCGTTAATGCAGCCTTGTCATTTAATGGTTTTAGGATTTTCTTCCCTTGCGCCAATTGCTGATAGTCAACAGATTTTTTAGATGATGGGTTAAGCACCTTTCCATTATCAGCTCTTAGCGTAGTTGCCGAAATTTTCCATTCAGTTGCTGCCATCTCCACAAGAACTTCCCGCAAAGAAGCTGCTGCTTTGCGCAGAATAGGTGACATATTTGGAGTGGTGAGGCTGCCAAATGTTCCACGATCGTAGGGCACAAGACTGGTGTCACCCATGATCATGTCAATATCTTTAACTGAAACACGTAATTCTTCTGCCACAATTTGCGTAAGCGATGTTCGGATATTTTGTCCTACTTCTACTTTGCCGGTGTACACAACAATTCTTCCTGCTTCATTGATATGTATCCAGGCAGCAATGGTATTATCATCCAAGATTTCACTTTCCCGCCTTTCAAAATCCGTTATCAGCGTTGAGGCAAGAACATCTGAGACCGTTAACGCCACACCTACTCCACCGCCAACGAGCCGGAAAAAATTTCTTCGGGTTACTGGTTTTTGAATGCCTTCGTACAATTCGTATTGCTCAGGATATAATGTATTTTCTGATTTCTCCATGACTTCGATTTTTAAGCGTTAGCGACTTTTGCAATGGCATCGACAATATCGGGATAGGTGCAACACCGGCAAATATTGCCTTGCATCGCATCTTTAATCTCCTCTTTTGATGGAGACGGATTCCGTTCCAGCAACGCTACAGCCGACATTACCATACCCGATGCACAATACGCACATTGAAATGGATCTGCTTCAAGTAGTGCTTCCTGTACACGATGAAGTTTTCCGTTTTGCTCCAGGCCTTCAACCGTAATGATTTCCTTGTTCTGTGCACTGCCTACCGGAGTAATACACGACCGCACAGGAACACCGCCAATCAACACGGTGCACGCTCCACAAACTCCTTCCCCACAGCCGTATTTACTTCCCGTCAGGCCCACATGTTCCCGTAGCGCCACCAGCAAACTGGTACTGCCACTCACATCAAGCGAATAATTTTTTCCATTTACTGTGATATTCATAAAGGAGAATTTTGGTGTTACAGATCAAGTTTAAATTACCCAAAACGCAGAGCAATTGCAACTTGAACCAATTAAACCGACATAAAACTTATCTCACGGGTTTTAAGCAAAGATCATATCAACAGGTGTATATTGATGGCAGATTCATTATGGCACATACTTTTGATTGCATTGTAGTTGGCGCAGGATTCTCCGGGCTGGCAGCCGGTCGGATTCTTCATAAAGAAAACAAATCATTTCTCCTCCTGGAAGCACGTGATCGCGTAGGTGGCAGAACCCACACCCGCCATTTTGAAAATGGAAAATACGTTGACATTGGTGGCCAATGGATCGGGCCCACGCAAGATCGCATGTATGACCTGGCCCGTGAACATGGCATTGAATGGTACGAAACCTACAATGAAGGAAAAAATATTCTGGACCTGAATCGGGTTATCAAAACGTACACCGGATTAATTCCAAAAATGGATATTCCTTCTCTGATCAACATTGACATGGTGTTAAAAAAGCTTGATCGGATGGCCAAAAAAATTGAGTTGAGTAATCCGTGGTCAACTTCGCAAGCCAAAACCTGGGATAGCATGAGCTTGGAAGCGTTCGCTCGGAAGCATTGCTATACCAGAAATTGTTACAAGGTTGTTCGGGCCGGGCTTGAAACCGTATATGCCTGTGAACTGAATGAAATATCGCTTTTGCACGCCTTGTTTTACATCCGTTCAGGAACAAACCTGAATGTATTACTAAGTATTAAAGACGGAGCGCAGCAACATCGCATTAAAGGAGGCATGCAACCTTTTGCTGAGAAACTTGCTAAAAAATTTCAAACTTCGATTCGATTAAATAATCCTGTTAAACGAATTACCCAGTCAGATGATTTGATTTCCGTTTCAGGCGATGGTTTTGAATACAAGGCTAAGTGTGTTATTGTGGCCATTCCTCCTGTGTTGATTCAAGATATCGAATTCAGTCCCTCGCTCCCACTCAAAAAGCAACAGTTACTACAGAAACTTTCAATGGGCATTGTTGGAAAAGTCTTTGGTGTGTATGAGAAACCCTTTTGGAGGAAAAATGGATTCAGTGGACAGGTAGTGGCTGATGAACATGCTCCATTTCAAACGTTTTTTGATTCTTCACCGGCTGATAGTTCGTATGGCGTGTTACTGGCTTTTTGTATAGCCAATCGGGCACGTGATTTTTTTTTGCAGGATAAACAAAGTCGGAAAAAAATTGCACTTGAATATTTTGAACGCTATTTCGGAAAAGAAGCTGCACAGCCGATTTACTATACTGACCATTGCTGGGCCGATGAAGCCTGGAGCAAAGGATGTTATGCAGGGATTTACCCTACCGGGGCGTGGACAAATTTTGAAAACGAGTTAGCAAAACCATATGGATCAATTTTTTGGGCAGGCACGGAAACATCCGATGTTTGGTATGGCTATATTGAGGGCGCAGTTAGGTCGGGTGAACGAGCCGCACAGGAAGTATTAAAAAGTCTGAATCCTTGAAAAAAATTCTTTTATTCATTCTCATTGCTGTTGGACTTTGGACGATCTGGTCATCAGTAGGGCGCACTACGGAATGGAAAGAACCCAATGGTTATATTGATGTAGTAGAATCCATCTCCAACGATTCTGTCTGCTCAAAAAATATTGTTGGTATTCAACCATACATGGTTCCCGAAGATTACCTGAGTGAAGGGCACTTCTACGAAAAAATCAAGCTGTACTTTGGTAAAGCCCAACAATCAGGTTTTTTCAAAGAAAATACAGTTGTTCTTTTGCCGGAATACGTGGGTACTTGGCTCGTGATCAGTGGAGAGAAAACGAGTGTAGCTGAAACGGCACATCTCAATAAAGCCATGACGCTAATGGTATTGAGTAATCTCCCAAAATTCATTCGTTCCTATTTTGATAATAATAATGAGCAAGATGTCTTTGCTGCTTCGCTTTTTCGGATGAAAGCCAAAGAGATGGCAAGAATATACAGCGAAGTCTTCACGGAGTTAGCTTCCACCTATCAGGTTACCATCAATGCGGGCTCAATCGTTTTACCTGATCCCAGTGTAAGGGATAATGAAATTAATATTAACATAAGTGGACCTCTCTATAATGCAAGTTTCATCTTTTATCCGGATGGCTCAATCGACAAAAAACTTATTAAAAAATCCTTTCCCATTACAAGCGAGTTACCCTTTGTGCAAGCTTGTCCGATTACTGAATTACCAACGTACGATTTAAGCATTGGCAAAACCTCTGTTCTGGTTTGTGCTGATTCCTGGTATCCGGAAGCTTATGAAGAAATCAACAGGTCAGCGGCTGAAGTAATACTGGTGAATTCCTATGCAGCTGGGGATAACGCCATGGCTGCATCATGGAAGGGATATGACGGCAGCGCAATGCCCGATGATGTGAACAAAAACGACATCGGCACCATTAAAGAAGTTGATGCCTGGAAAAAATATGCGCTGCCCGGTCGAATACAATCAACTCAGGCTAAAGTAGGAGTTAACGTTTTCTTGCGCGGAAAACTTTGGGATTTGGGCAGCGATGGTCAACCCTTCTTTAGTGTAAATGGTGAATTATTGAATACTTCTACATCAGATCGAGGCGGTATATATAATATTTGCTTTTAATTCGGCATCCATGTGCGATACCTTCATTGCCCTTCCTTCCGTTACCTGCGATAGCACACTGCTATTCGCTAAGAATTCCGACCGGGAGCCAGATGAAGCACAGGCTATCGTTCACATGCCGAAAATGTTTCATGCTGAAGCTACGGTTAAGTGTACCTACATCAGCATTCCACAAGTAGCGGAAACGTATGAATGTATTTTATCTAAACCCTTTCAGATGTGGGGCGCTGAAATGGGCGCAAATGAGCATGGACTCGTTATTGGCAACGAAGCAGTGTTTACAAAAGTGAAGTTTGAAAAACACAATAACGGTCTTACAGGCATGGACATGCTCCGGCTGGCACTGGAGCGTTGCAAATCGGCCCGCGAAGCTATCGAATGCATTTCTGGTTTACTTACCGCGTATGGACAAAATGCTTGTGGTGGTTATCGGAATAAAAAATTCTACTACCACAATAGCTTTTTGATTGCCGACCCTACTGAAGCCTGGGTGTTCGAAACTGCAGGCAAGGAATGGGCAGCAGAGAAAGCAAAAGACATTCGAAGTATTTCAAACATGCTAAGCATTTCAACGTATGCAGATCAACTTAGCAACTCAGCCATAAGCTATGCCCACAGTCGGGGTTGGTGGAAGAAAGACACTCCCTTCAATTTTCAAAAAGCATACTCCGATTGGCTTTATACTACGTTGGGTCGGGCTTCGAGTCGGCAGGCTTGCACAACTGAATTGAGTCTTAGGCATGCAGGAAAGCTTGATGTAATTAATTGCATTAGCATTTTAATAACGCACAATCTCCCTGAAGATAAATTTAAGCCGTCAAAAGCCAACACTGGTTCAGTATGCATGCACGCTACCGGCTTATTAAATCCAAGTTCTACAACCGGAAGCATGGTTGCAAAAATAAGGAAGGGAGCCCCGCACACAGTTTGGCTTACCGGCACCCCCCACCCCTGTTTATCGGTGTATATTCCATTCTTTTTTGGAACGAACGTATTGGAACAACTGGTGGCACCTGGTTCACAACCGGATGATTCTTTGTGGTGGAAAGCAGAACTTGTGCATCGTTGGATCAGCAAGGATTATCGGGAACGGAAAGCACTCATTGAAACCAAAAGACATGAACTTCAATATCACTTTATTGAAAAAGAAGCTGCTCTGATACGAAACAACAGTTCAACATCTGAATTAGAACAGTTTAGTAAAGCGTGTTTACAGGACGTGATTCACGCATATTCCGATTGGATGAAGCTGATAAATTGAGCGTAAAAATTATCTTTACAGATACGCTTGTCAGAAATAATGCGCTTCCTATTCTTTAAGCTACTCCTAATTACTACCAGCCTTGCTTCTGCGCAAACCTGGGATTCATTAAACACCCAAGGGCTAAAGCTTTACCTGAAAGGCAATTATGAACAGGCACAAGCAATCATGACAAAGGCGTTGGCGCTCGCTGAAGCCGACTCAGGCAAAATAAGTACAGCTTACACGATTAGTCTTACTACACTTGCGCAAATCAATAAAGCTACTGGCAATTACACACTTGCTGCAGAGCAGTTTCTGACAACCGTAAACATTACCGACAAGCTATATGCAAGTGCTCATATTGATCGAATCGACACCCGAATTCAATTGACCAATTTATTTCTTGAATCAGGGCAGTACGATAGCTGTGAGATCTACCTGAAACAATGTTTAAAGTTATTTGAAAATGCCCTGGCTCATAATCGCGATCATTACAATGAAAACTATATATCATTTGTATTAGCCTTTGCCAATACACAAAATTCAATGGCCTCCCTTCACCGTAGAACAGGGCAACTAAAAAAAGCCACACAAGAATTGGAAGAAACTGTCTCCTTTTTAAAAGAAAGATTAGATACACTTGCCGCAGAAACTATTGAATATAAAACGCTATTGAGTAATCTTACCAGTTATTACCTGGAAGAAGGAAACATTGAAAAGGCTGGAAAAGTTAACAATGAATATATTTCATTGATTACCAATAAAAAGTCACTCTCGTACCTATATGCACTTCAAAATCAAGGCAACATCTATCGCAGATTAGAGGAGAATGATTCAGCAATACATGTGTGGAACGCTGCGCTATCCATTATTGATGGTGGGCTGTATGTGGGAAGCCAACTACACCTATCCATTCTTGTAAACCTGGGGGAGGTATATAGTTATGCAGAGAATCACGAAAAGGCCATTTTGTATTTGTTGAAGGCCCGTGAATTACTGGAAAAGCCTGGAGGTGTCAATCCCAGAATTTATCAAACCACATTATTAAACCTTGCACTTACATATTTCTATAATCTTAATTATAAGGAGGCTGATGCCGTGTTTGCTACGCTGACTGATCATCTGCTAAATGAGGTGCAACATAATTTCACTTACCTGAGTGAAAATGAAAAAATAGCGTTTTACCGAAACCAGCAAGATATTCTTACAGAGTATATATACTTTGCTTTACATGCATCGGGTGTTATTCCTACGGATGGTTCCTATCAAAATCCGGATATCACGCAAAATCTATATAACCTTCAGATTTTGACTAAAGGTATAATTCTAAATGCCAGTCATAAAGTAAAAAACGCTATAGTTAGTGGGGAAAATCAACAATTAAAAGACGATTATCTTCAATGGGAATACCTTAAAAATGAATTGGCCCGATTAATCCGAAGCGAAAATCCATCGGCCAATCAAATTGGTCAACTCTCCGCTATGGTGGAAGACCTTGAAATGAAATTGAGCCGCGAATCGGCAGCCTTCAAAAAAGGATTTCTTGTTGAGAGTATTTCATGGAAAGACATTCAACAAAAACTAAAACCCGGTGAGGCCGCGGTGGAGATGGTACGCATGTACAATGGATTGCTATACGGAGCATTAATCATCACACCGCAAACAACAGAAAGACCCATACTGGCCATTGTAAAGAGTACCGAAACCCGAAGACTTGAAAAAGAGTATGTGCGGCAGTACATCAATGCCATCAGCTACCGGTATACGGACACACTCTCCTACTCAGTGTATTGGAAGCCCATCGCGGATGCCATCAATAAGACATTACCAAAAAAACAGAAATTGAACCGTGTGTATTTCTCTCCGGATGGCGTCTACAATCAAATCAACTTGAATACCTTGTTCGATCCGCAATCCGGAAAATACCTGATCGATCAGGTAGAAATTCATCAACTCACCAACACTAAGGAATTACTGAAACCTACAACAGCAGAAAAAAATGTACTCAAGCATGCTGTGCTATTTGGAAACCCGGCTTTCACACTAGCCAACAAAGCAGACCAGGAACTATTCACCGAATTACCCGGAACTGAAAAAGAAGTAAACGCCATTCATGACCTGTTAAAATCAAACAAGTGGTCAGTGGAACTTTATAAAGGAAATACGGCTAATGAATATCAGGTAAAGTCCATATCCAAAACTTCTATTCTTCATTTAGCCACGCACGGCTTTTTTAGCGATTCCGAAAATGAATCAAATTCACTGGTGTGGATGCTGATTAATTCGGGCATTGCCTTGGCAGGTGCCAATCAACCCAACTTACTTGACTATGAAGATGGTGTACTGACTGCCTACGAAGCTGTTAACCTCAACCTGGATCAAACCCAACTGGTTGTATTGTCGGCATGCGAAACCGGTTTGGGTGAGTTTTATCCTGGTGAGGGTGTTTATGGTTTGCGGCTGGCGTTAAATGCAGCGGGCGCTTCAAATATTATGATGAGTTTATGGAAAGTAGATGACACCGCTACCCAGGAGCTAATGGTTTACTTTTACCAGGAGTGGTTACGAAAGCCTGGAAATATGCGTCAGGCTTTCCGATCGGCACAACAGCAGTTGCGCAAAAAATATACGCATCCGTTTTATTGGGGGGCATTTGTGCTATCAGGCTACTAAAGCCTTATTTTATTTTTTGAAGAAAATCAAAAATGTTGTTCCCTCACCCACTTTACTTTTAACCTCAAGCTTTCCACCCAACGCTTGCAACTGAGATTTTACCAGGTATAGTCCTAAGCCCTTACCTTCTACATGCGTATGAAAGCGTTTGTACAGCTTAAACAAATCCTGCTCAAATCGTTGTAAGTCAATTCCCAAACCGTTGTCTGATATTTCGAGTTTTACAAATCCCTGCTCCTCAAACCCACGGATCATGATCATGAGTTTTCTTTCCGGATCACGATATTTTATGGCGTTGCTGATCAGGTTGTAAAGAATGCTCTCCATATATGGACCAAGAAACGGAACCCGCGGAATGCCGTTTAGCTGAATGTCAATTTCTGAACCTGTAATTTCTAAATCAGGACGGATCAGGTCAATGGCACGAATAAGGTAATCGTGAACATCCAATCGGTTGAGTGCTTGTGTATTCAACTTATCAATTTCAAGAATAAGGTTGATATCACGAATAATTTGATCGAGCTCCTGCGTGGATGTTGTCATTAACCCCAATATCTTATTTCGTTCCTGCTCTTCAGTGGATTTGAGTAACGAGCTCAATCCCAGCAAACGCGCTACTGGCGACCGCAAATTATGAGAAACAATGTAGGAGAACTGCTTTAGCCTGTTATTATGTTCAATTAATTCGGTATTGGCGTTTCGCAAATCAACTGTTTGACGCTGCACCTCGGCATACAATTGCTGGTTTGATTGCTCGATAATTTCCTTTTGCTTTTGAATAATGATGTTGGCATGATTTAAATCTGCATTCTTGAGCAAAAGTTCATTATGCTTGGCTTCAATTTCTCTTCGCTGCAACTCAAGTTGTTCATTATGCAACGTTATCTCCTCGTTTTGCGCTTGTATTTCTTCGTTTTGCGCCTGTATCTCTTTGGTTCTTTCGTAAACTAATTTTTCAAGCTGAACATTTTGCTCGGTAAGCAATTTCCTGCGATCAATTTCAGATTGACGTAAGCGCTCTGAAATACCAAACAACGATTTTGTTTGGTATGCACCAAAAAACAATAACGGAACTGCCAAAACAAAAATAACAACCTGAATCAGGTATGAATTTCTAAGGGCTCGATGGTAATCATGATCGGCTCTGTTAGCAACCTCATCTTCAAATTGAGTTACAGATTCCGAAAAAACAACATATCGCTCAAATAAGGAGTACCCCGGATCTTGAGCTAGTCTTGCCACAAAAATTTCAACATGCCCCTCATCAATTACAGTAAACATACTGTCTACAAAACTAAAATAAGCCTCCACCGACTTTTTAAAGTCGTTGTACTCATCCATATGCGGAAACTCTTGCTGAGTCAGCGACTGATCAAGCTCATCCAGTGTTTTGCGAATTTCAACTTTTGCTGTTTGAGATGCTCCCCGAATCTGAGGATTTTCCCGTACAAGCGCATACCCTCTCAAACCGATATCAGCCAAATGCAAATACCGGATAATGTTATTGGTATTAACCGCCACTTGTTCTGCTTCCTCAGCAATCTTACGGCTTTCCCGTATGGATTGGCTATTTTGGTACGCCAGGTATATGCTTACCAAAAGTAACACCGTAGTAAGTGTAACCACTGGGTAAAGATTCCTGATCCGCAAGGGCTTATCAACTTTCATTAACACTCAATAACAACAGAAAAACAAAAGCGTTACTTTTTTGTGATACTTTAAGCTTCAAACTATAAGAATGCCAGCATATAAAGATAAAGTTTACCGCAACGCCTATAGTTAGCTTACCGGTCAGTTGCAAACCTAAGCGAAAAATCCAGATCAACCCATTCACTCACTTTTACCATGCCCATCATCCGTACCGGTGGGGTTAACCCATAGTCGGTAAGGGAAATTTTCTGCTTGCCGAATATCAGTAGACTTTCCGGATTCTCCACCTTACACCGCACTACATACTTTTTGGTCACTTGGTTAATGGTTACGTTTATTTCTGCCTTTCCCTCCCGCCAGGCAGCATTTGGCAACCATTGTGGTATCAGCGCTGCAAGCTCAACCTGAATAAACGGATTATCTTCTTCCTGCAGCATCTTCCGGAAATCCTTGTTCATAATTCCATTTCCGGAATCGAATGCCCGGACCTTCAGGTCTATAATTCCACCGGAAAGACGAAGCGCGCCCTCGTTGCGCCTAACGCGCACAGGTCTATCGAGCGTGATGTTCTCGGTATATTGAAATTTAAAATTGTTAACATTCGTAGAACCGTATACCGTTACATCGCTGGAAGGATGGATAAAAATCTGATACTCCTGGGCCCTCAATTCATTTTCTGCCCCGGCAAACAATAAACAACTGATAATAATTAACGGCAGTTTGGGCATAGGAAATTCAACTTCGCTAAGATGGCGAAATAGCAGCTTATTTTGAAGGCTGAAAAACCATTTTAAAATGAACATCAACTTCGTTACCCGTTTTAATGGTTCCAAAAAGTGCAGTGGGCGGATCAATGGAGTAGTCCGTCATCTTTATCGGTACCTTACCTTCAAACACTATACCACCTTGTTGTATTTTAGCGGTAGCCGAAATGGAAACAGATTTTGTAACACCTGCAATCCGCAGGTTTCCTGTGGCATTAACGGTGGCTAAACCATTTTGCAGACGCGTCAGGGAGGTAATTTTACTCAAAGAAAACGTTACACTTGGATGTTGCTCAGATTTCATCGCCCGATATACATTCTTATCCATTCCCTTCTCATAATAAGACCCATCTTCACGAATGCTCCGGATTGCAGCTACACTTGCTGTAGCAGAGAGGCTTTTCAGTTCACTTAGTTGATTCTGTTCCTGCACAGCCTGTAGTGTTCCGGTTAGTTGTTCGGCACGGCACCACCAATCGTGCAAGGATGATGTGCCTTTTATGATCACCTCACTTTTCGCCAGATCCAATTGATATAACGTTTGCGCTTGTGCATACAGCGTTAGCAGACTCAAAATACATGTACACCAAGTCAATCGAAAGTTCATAATCCCCAAATATAGGCAAGCGCATACTCATACACCTGATGTTTGTCAGGTTCAGTAAATGCCAAACATCATGGAAATTAAGCTTAAACACTGCTTGGTTTGAACTGAGATAACCAAAAAAGAAAATGAGCAAGCTATTAATTGAAAAAGTTGCACTGGTAACCGGTGCAGGTTCAGGAATCGGACGTGAAGCTGCTATACGCTATGCCCGTGAAGGCGCACATGTAGTAGTGTCCGATATGAATGAAGCTGGCGGATTAGAAACCGTTGAAAAAATTAAAGCGTTCGGTGGCGATAGCATCTTTATAAAGGCAGATGTAAGCCAACCCGAAGCACATGAAAAACTGATCGCAAAAACACTTGAAAAATATAAAGTACTTGACATAGCCTGCAACAATGCCGGAATAGGCGGAGAAAGTAATCCCGTTGGCGATATGAGCATTGATGGCTGGAAAAAGGTCATCGACATTAATCTTAACGGAGTTTTTTATGGCATGCACTACCAGATTCCTGCCATGTTGAAGCAAGGCAAAGGCGCGATTGTGAATGTGGCTTCCATACTCGGCCAGGTTGGCTTTATGAATTCATCGGCATATGTAGCGGCCAAACACGGGGTTGTTGGACTCACCAAAAATGCTGCAATGGAGTACTCGGCAAAAGGCATTCGAGTAAACTCGATAGGCCCTGGATTTATTAAGACTCCCCTGCTCAATCAGTTGGATGAAGCCACCATGAACATGTTAGTATCGTTGCATCCGATTGGCCGGCTGGGTGAATCGAAAGAAGTGGCAGAACTAATTGTTTGGCTCAGTTCCGATAAAGCCTCGTTTGTAACAGGAAGCTACTACGCGATTGACGGTGGCTACTTATCGCAATAGCCTTATTTAAAAACGCTCATCTCCTTCCAAAGCTGACTGAATTCCTTCAGGTACGAACGGATTACGGGTGTCTCTTTGGTAAGCAGAATATTTTCGTGATTATATCGGGCTGCACTGCGCGTCCAGTTATAGCTTCCTGTTAACAGCGCGCGTTCATCCACCACCATAAACTTATGGTGCATATGGTTAGGTGTGTTGTCTATTTTAACCGGTATACCCTCATCGGCCAACTGTTCAATGTCCGATCCTTCATCTTCCATTTTATCATTGTCGGTAATAACCTGAATCGGCACTCCTTTTTTATGGGTAGTAATAATGGCATCAGTAATCTGATCATCACTAATGGTGAATACACAGATTTTCACATCACGTACGGCCTGATTCAATTGGTTAATAATTACCGACCGGCACGCCTCTCCCGGGCTGAAGTACACATCTGAATTCTCCTGCTTATCGGAAGTAATGAGTGCACTGTTTGCTCCCTTTATCCATTCGATTATAAACCGATAGTTTTCGGGTGTAACCCGCTCGTTGGCCATTTCATAAATCCGGCTTCGTAAAAAGTTTAATTGATGCTGATCCAACGGTTTTTCACCAATGAGAGCGCGAAGACTTTTCCGTTCTGCCTTCGAGAAAAATTCATCCTGGATACTTTCCTCCAGGTGTGCGATAATTTCTTCCATAAGAATTAAACATACAAAATCTGAACAGGATTTGTAACTTGCCGACCATTTTTAAAATCAATTTAAACCATGAAAATTGCTGAGATCCACACCAAAAAGGGGGTTATGAAAATCAAATTCTTTGAAGAAGATGCCCCGAACACTGTAAAGAATTTCATTGACCTTGCTGAACATAATTTTTACGATGGCTTAACCTTCCACCGGGTTATACCCAATTTTGTTATTCAGGGCGGTTGTCCGAATGGCATTGGAAATGGCGGACCGGGCTACCAGATTAAATGTGAACTAACAGGCAATAATCAATATCATGATCGCGGAGTTTTATCCATGGCGCATGCCGGAAGAAACACTGGTGGATCGCAGTTTTTCATTTGCCACAGCCGTGATAATACCAGCCACCTCGACCGTAACCATACCTGTTTTGGTAAAGTGTACGAGGGATTAGAGGTTATCGATCAAATCCGTCAGGGAGATGTAATGGAGAAAGTCATTATTAAGGAAGTAGATTCAATTTAAGTTTAGCCCATTTGCAAAAGTATTTTCCTGATCCGAATATGGATTGGTATAGTTTATGTTACCTTCATACAGGTTTTTAAATCAACCCTCACATGAAAAATCTCATAACAGCTATGCTTGTATGCCTTACAGGTCTTTCGTTTGCACAAGGCTTTATTGCCGCACTTGAAGCCGATGATATGGCCGTAATAAACGGAAAAGAATGCACGGTAAAATTGGTGAATGGCGATGAAGTGACCGGAAAATTTTTAGGAGGCACATTAATCAATGGCTACCTCAGCAATTTCAACATTCGATTGGAGAATGGCGAAAAAGCAAAATTCAAGCCTGAAGAGGTTGCCAGGCTTTCCGTAAAAGCATCAAAGCTTGCCAAACTGGCCATGATGATGGAATCAGCATCATCTGTTAAAGAAATGACAAACTCGAATTTTGATGAAATTGTAAACCGGGAATACATTGTTTTTGAAACCGCCATGCGCCATAACAAAGCAGGTAAAGTTCGACTGATGCAGTTACTGAATCCTGGATTTGACAGCCAGATAAAAGTATTTGCCGACCCGAATGCAAAGGAAACGATGGGTGTTGGAGTTGGTGGCGTGAAACTCACTGGTGGTGCAGATAAATCCTACCTGTTCGTACAAAATGATGAAAAAGCAGTGTTGGTCAAGAAAGGGAGCTACAAGAAAAACTTTGATGAACTATATGGAAACTGTCCGGCCATGCTTCAGGTTTTTGCCGGTGAAAAAGTGAAGTGGAACGATGTGGCAGGGCATGTGTTTGCATACGATCAGGTATGTAAGTAAGCGAAATACAAAAACCTAATGTGGTAAACGTTGTTAGTACAGTATAAACCTGTATAGATGAAAAAACTATTAACCGTTCTATGTCTTATACTTTCCGTTGGTACTGGCATAGCTCAGCGATCAGCACCCGATGTGATTGAAACTTCTGCAGGAAAATTAACTATCCAACCCATTCTGCATGCTACACTGGCCATGACCTGGAACAATGTGACGATTTATGTTGATCCCTATGGAGGTGCTAAAGCGTTTGAAGGATTAGCCGCACCTAATTTAATTCTGATCACCGACATCCATGGCGATCACATGAACCTCGAAACCTTAAAAGCCATTGAGACATCACGCGCACTGATCATTGCACCCCAAGCCGTTCGGGAAAAACTGCCTGAAGAGCTCGCCAACCAAACCATTCCACTGTCGAATGGGGCTTCTCATAAACAATTTGATATTACCATAACCGCTGTACCCATGTATAACCTTCCGGAAACAGAAGATTCGCGCCACCCGAAAGGCCGGGGCAACGGGTACGTACTGGAATTGGGCGGTAAGCGTATCTACATTTCTGGAGACACAGAAGACATTGCCGAAATGCGTGCCTTGAGTGATATTGATATTGCTTTTGTTTGCATGAACCAGCCTTTTACCATGACGGTGGAGCAAGCGGCCAGTGCGGTTTTGGAATTCAAACCGAAGATTGTCTATCCCTTTCACTATCGCGGACAGGGGGGCTTCAGCGATATAGAGGCATTCAAAAAAATAGTAAATGCGGGCAATGAATCAATCGAAGTAAGGTTGCGCAATTGGTATCCGGATTATTCGAATTAGTCACTTTTTAATGAATTTCTTACATTTGAAAGGAATTTAGACCATTCAAATGAGAATTCTTAGTTGGACTTTAATCTCTGTTAGCAGGGCCATCCTGCTTATGTCATGTCTTCTGTTTCTTTCTTCGTATGCACAGGCACAAACAGCCGGACAGGTGATGTTTGTCGGCTATAATGCAGATGGCACAGATGGTTTCGCCTTTGTAACATTTGTTGACGTGGCTAACGGTACAACTATTTATTTCCATGATAGCGAATGGAATGGAAACCCAATAGGTGGCGGAGGCGCATTCGTTGCTGGTGAAGGCTCAATAACATGGTCTAATAATACGGGAAATACAATTCCTGCTGGAACAGTCCTGATAGTGGAAAATAGCGCCTCTGCTACTCCAACTGTAAATATTGGTTCGGTCTCGAGATCGGGAGGGTTTGATGTTGGAGCCGGAAATGAGGTCTTATATATGTTTTTAGGCACAGATGCTTCAACACCAACCGTATTTCTCTCCGCAATTGCAAACGATGGATTTGGTGCCAACGGAACATTAACTAATACGGGACTCACCACAGGTGTAAATGCTATATCAATTACAGGCGATGAAGACGTCATGGTATATACCGGCAATACAAATTGCACCTCAACCATTGCCGACTGCGCTTCAGAAATTGCAAATGCTACTAACTGGACCACAGCTGATGGAGGTGGAAATCAGGCTACCGGCTTCTTCCCCGATGATGTTCCATGTGTTTTCTATGGCGTTGCATTGGGCCAAATCACATATTATTCAAGAAATGTTACATCCGGTGGCAATTGGGATGACCCAAATTCCTGGACAACAAATTCGGATGGTTCAGGTGGACCGCTTGCAGCGGGTGTTTGGCCCAAACGCCATGATAATGTTGTTATTCTAAATGGTCATAACATTACGATCAATAACATTGCCGATAATATGGCCTGTGGTATTTCACCTGATGACCTTGGGCGTAGCAATGTTGGCCCTTTCGTATCATCGAACATTGCCATGTTCTACCAAACGGGTGATATTGAAATTGGTGGGACGCTTACCGTTAGCGGTATTGAAATGATGACTGAAGGCTACACACACGTTTTGGCTGGAGGCTCATTTATTTTAGGATCAAACCTGGTAAATCTTGGATACCTGGAAGCTGATGCAACTTCTACACTCACCTGTCTTGACGACCTTGTACTAACCGGTAACAGCATCACTATCATCAATACAAACTCAACCTCAACAGATGATCTGATAATTGATTTTACGAATGCCACCCTCTGCGGAAGCGGAACAGCCACATTACAGAATGGAGCCGGCAGTCAGGTTACCTATACCAATGGGGCAACACAGGCCCAGATTTGCTCAACCTTTACCATCAATTGTATTGGAGCAGGTTGTTCGGGTTTTCCAGTTGTAGGAACCGGTACTGCTGTTGGAAATGTTGGACCCGGTGGCGTTGGTCAGGCAGCTTCGAATTCAATATGGTACATGGCCAACTTCGGAACGTTTACGGATGTAGGTGTAACGCCAGCTACCAATGGTCAGCAAATCCGGCAATGGAACGACCGATCAGGAAACAACAGGCACGCCACACAAGCCACAGCCGGAAACAGACCGTTACTTCATACCAATGGCGCAAATAGTTACGCTGCTTTGCGCTTTACTGGTGACCTGTTTATTGATGGCCCATCACCGGGCATGGCAAGCACAAGCAGCTATACCTACCTGATTGTTTTCAGAGATACACTGGGTGCTGGCGTTGGATTAGGAGGAACAAATGATGGTGCCGGTCACTTTATTCTGGACAGAACTGCGGTTACGAATGAACTTGTATCACTTAAGCCTGTAACCGGTAACAGATACTTCTATCAAAAGCGAAATAATGCGGGTGGTGGACTAGGTGGCATAACGGGAACTACGGCCATTAATACCAATACGAAAATCATACAAATGCGCAGGAACTATAATGTCAATTATCAGATGTTCTATAACAATGCGCAGGAAGGCGGAAACCTGGCTGATGCTGATGGTGCCACAACACCACCAGGCCCCAGAATCGGTAGGCACACAAACACAACCAATGGCGGACTAAGAGGATACATTAATGAATTTATCGTTTATAATTATGCGATCAACACGGCTCAACGAATAATTATTAACAACTACTTAAGCGCGAAATATGGCATCACATTAGGGGCTGATGATGTGTATACAATGGATGACCCAGGAAATGGAAACTATGACCATGAAGTAGCAGGAATCGGACAAGCCAGTGATGGATCCAGTCATCGGGATGCCAAGGGAACCGGAATGGTTCGCATGACAGTAGCGGGACCAACTTTAGCAAACAATGAATGGTTGTTATGGGGACATGATAATGCATCGCTCACCAGCAACTTTGCAGACATTGGCGCCCCCATTCTTGAACGGCTCAATCGGGTTTGGCGTATAAGCGAGACCGGAGATGTAGGTAACGTAACCATTTCATTTGACATTAGTGGATTAAGTGGAAGCCCTATTGGATCTAATTTACGACTGCTAATAGACCGAGATGGCGATGGATTTTCTGATAATGATGTGACACCCATTAGTGGCGGGGTGATCGCTGGCGGAGTTATTTCATTCAGTGGAGTTAATTTTCAAAATGGAGATCGGTTTACTTTAGGTAATACTGATCTGAGTGCTCCGCTGCCCATTGAACTCAAAACTTTCTATGCTGAAGCGCGTGAACAAATGGTTCACTTGTTCTGGACAACCGCCTCAGAAACCAATAATGATTATTTTACGGTTGAGCGCTCTAAAACCGGAAGTAAATGGGAACAGGTGCTGCAAGTGGATGGCGCAGGCACCACAACATCTTTGAAAAATTATTCAGCCGTTGATGACGGGCCTTTTGCCGGACTATCCTATTACCGCCTAAAACAAACTGATTTTGATGGAACATTCTCTTATTCAAAAGTCGTATCGGTAACCATTGAACCGCGTGGCGAGTTGGAAGTTTTTCCCAATCCATCAACCGGATTGTTTACGGTGCGCTCACCTTTTCAGTTTAATCAGGTTCAGTTATTGGATCAGCTTGGGCGTAACGCGCACATTCGGGTTGAACCGATAAACAATCGGGAAGCGACAATTGATGGCACCCAAAATACACCGGGTTTGTATTTCCTCCAGGTTTCCGATGGCCACGTTGTTAAAACCGTACGAATTATTATCCGCTAACCCTTCGGTCATTATTTAATTGATATTATCGGAAAATCTCCGGAGCTTTAGTGTATTCTATTGATCCGGAAACCGATGACAAAAATCTGCCTCGTCATCTGCTGTGTTGTGTATTCATGGAGTGCCTTCAGCAATTCTATGCTCATCCCTATGGATGATCACCAACACAACCACTTGAAAGCTTATGGACTTGCCTATTTCATGTTGCAACGGCAAACTGAAGTTGATTGGTTGTTGAACTATCGGGGTGGCAGCTTTTTATTTTCTTATTCGGCAGAAGCTGAAACAGAATGTAAACTGCGTGGTATTTCATACGAAATCATCAGTGCCGCTAAAGTCAATACACTTTTAAATGAGATATCAAGTCCTGCCGTAAACATGAATGTGGTGCGTCTCGAAAAAGTACCCCGCATTGCTGTTTATTCTCCCAAAAGCGATTTTATTCAGGATGAAACGGATGCCGTTATTCTCGTACTCGAGTACGCAGAAATTCCATTTGATATTATTTATGATGAAGAAATACACAACGAGGCGCTAGCCCGCTACGATTGGGTTCACCTGCACCATGAAGACTTTACCGGACAACCGGCACGCGCCCGGTGGCGCGAATCGGCCATGCTGGAATACCAGACTCAAGAAACCACCGCTGGTCGACTGGGGTATTCATCGGTGCCCGCTATGAAACTGGAAGTGGCAAAACAGCTCAAAACTTTTTGTGCTTCCGGTGGCTACCTGTTTGCCATGTGTTCGGCTGCTGAATCGATTGATGTTGCATTGGCCGTAAATGGCCTGGATTTATTTGAGTTAGCGGATGATGAAGCACAACAACAGGCACTAGACTACTCCCTTTCACTCGCCTTTGAAAACTTTGTGCTTGAGCCACCGTACAGCAGGCGGTTCAGTGACATTAACGTGGGTCGCGGCTACGGATCCATGGGTTCCTATTTTTCATTATTTACATTCTCCGCCAAATGGGATATTATTCCTTCCCTGCTAACACAAAATCACGAACATATGATTCGTGAATTCAGCGGATTGACCACAGCTTTTAATCGCGGATTGGTAAAGCCAGAGGTGCTGATTTTAGGCGAAAACAAGGAAGCTGGGAACGTGCGGTACATGTTTAACGAACTCGGTAAAGGGTTCTGGACATTCTACAGTGGTCACGATCCGGAAGGTTATCCCGGTCGCGGCAGGTCAGCCACCGATTTGAATTTGCATCCAAACTCTCCGGGATACCGGTTAATTCTGAACAACGTATTATTCCCATCAGCACAAAAAAAGAAACAGAAAACCTGAATTGATAGACGTTAGATTTAAGACATAAGTAATAAGACTTAAGTTATAAGACGAGAATTAAAATAATAGCCATTATGAAAACTACTTTCCTATTATTTCTGATTATACACGTATCGTTCGCTCAGATACCCTCTACTGAAATCCAAATTAAAATTGCTGTATTAGCCGCACCGGAAGACAAACGGGATGGCGCGATGGTTTATGGTTACAATACAAAAGGCGAGTTTGTTGTGCTTCGAAAAGGAACAAATGAATTTGTTTGCATAACGGATGATCCGAAAGCAAGTGGCTTTAATGTATCTTGTTATCATAAAGACCTTGAACCGTTCATGGCGCGTGGGCGCGAATTGAAAGCTCAAGGAAAATCCTTCCAGGAAATTTTTGACATACGGGAAGTTGAAGTAAAATCAGGAAAACTATTCATGCCCAAGCAAGCCACCAACCTGCAGGTGTTCTCCGCTCCTTCCGAAAACTACAATGCTGAAACAGGTGAAGTAACAAAGGGAAATTTTAGATATGTAGTTTACATCCCGTGGGCCACAGCGGAGAGCACAGGACTTCCCCTAAAACCCGAAGCACCCGGCATGCCGTGGATCATGGATCCGGGAACACACAGGGCGCATATTATGATTAATCCGCCTGCGAAGAACTGAAAGGATTTAGTGAACACAGTTTCTACTTCCATTTGCCAGACCACTTATTGGCGGTACGCAGTTTTTGAAGTGTCCCGTCTGAGAGAAACTGTTCAAGTTTTTTATTCATGATACCAGTTGACGTAAGGTGAAACTGACCACATTCATCACATGGATACACCGCAATGGGGCCTGATCGCTTGCCATAGTCGAACTGTATATGCACTTCGATAAGTGCTTCAACCGCTATGTCTTCGCTTAAGTAAGATCGTTTACCAGATGAACAACCAGCCATTACCGTTTGCGTAAATGTTGAATCAATTTCGCATAAAAACCTGAAATACAATGAAAAGTTTTCGCATCTTGATCAAACGAACTTGATTTTATAACTATTTTCTTTGCTCCAGGGCCGCAGGGCCCCGCATCCCCGGTCAACACGGCTTTCTATCCGCACATGCCAATGCCAGGCCAAAGATAGAAAGAGGTGTCGCCCGGGCATGCTGAAGATTTGTAGTCGTGATGTAAGCAACTTGAACTTTTAACATTAGAAATAACCTAAACACAATGAAAAAAAATTTGCTCCTTTTCTTCCTTTGCTTACTCGCACTGGGGGTAACAGCCCAACAAAATCCTCAAGATGTTTACAATAAGCTGGCAGAAATTGCCGTCATCGATCAAAAAGTGATGATGCCTATGCGCGATGGTGTGCGACTGGCAACCGACATCTATCGCCCAAAAGGAAATGCCAAAGTACCAATTGTATTTTCACGAACACCATACAATTTCAACACATGGGTAGATGGCGAAATGCGGACCCGCACACTTGAGGCTGCGATTGATGCAGTCCAACGTGGTTACGCCTACGTAGTTCAAAATGAACGCGGCCGCTTTTTCTCTGAAGGCGAATGGGATATTCTGGGAACACCCCTTACCGATGGTTACGATGCCTTTGAATGGATGAGTAAACAGCCGTGGTCGAATGGAAAGATTGGCGTGATCGGTTGTTCTTCTACGGCCGAATGGCAAATGGCGGTAGCATCACTGAATCACCCCGCTCTTGCTGCTATGGTGGCACAAGGATTCGGAGCCGGTGTTGGTAAGGTTGGTGAATATTATGAACAGGGTAACTGGTACCGCGGAGGAGCTCAGCAAATGTTGTTTACCGCGTGGCTCTATGGAACACAGAATGATAAATACAAACCCACACTACCAAAAGACATTACGCAACAAGACCTGATCCGCATCCAACGTTTTTACGATATGGCCACAGAGATGCCGCGTCAGGATTGGGCACAAGCGCTTCAGCATTTACCCGTACAGGACATTATCAAAAATGTAAACGGCCAGGAAGGCGTGTATGAAAAGATGATCAGGCGTAAGCCAAACGACCCAGCCTGGTTTACGGGTGGCCTATATCACGACACCATGCCACTGGATGTGCCGGCCTATTGGTTTGTGTCCTGGTATGATGTGTCGTCCAGTCCGAACCTGGCCTTATTCAATCACGCTCGGAATAATCCGAACAAAGAAATTGCAGACAACCAATACCTGGTTATTGCTCCTACCCTGCATTGCGCCTATAAACGCGCAACCGAAAATACCATTGTGGGTGAGCGCAGTGTGGGCGATGCCCGCTTGAACTACGATGAGCTTACCTGGGGATGGTTTGATCTACTTTTGAAAGGTGAGCAAAATGATTTCAAGAAAAATACACCACGTGTTCAATACTATACCATGGGCAGTAACAAATGGCAAATATCTGACACATGGCCACCCAAAAATGCTGTAATGACAAACTATTTTCTAAGCAGCGAAGGCAAGGCCAACACCCGTAACGGTGATGGTAAACTCGTAGCGAAAGCACCGTCTGCTGATAACCCCGATACCTTCAAATACGACCCAATGAACCCGGTAAAATCGCATGGCGGAAATGTTTGCTGTACCGGCAATGCGGTACAAGGTGGCGCATTTGATCAATCGGAAATGGAATTGAGGGACGATATTCTCGTTTATACATCCGAGCCATTGAAGGAAGGCATTGAAGTAAGCGGGTTTATTGAATCCACGCTGTATTTGTCGAGCGATGTAAAAGATACCGATGTGACCATTAAACTTATTGATGTGCATCCGGATGGGAAAGCCTATAACCTGGATGAAACGATTCAGCGGGTTCGCTACCGTGAGGGCTATGAGAAGGAAGTGTTTATGGAAAAGGGAAAGGTGTACGAAGTAAAGCTGACTCCGATGAGCACCAGCAATTACTTTGCAGCCGGTCACCGCATTCGCATTGAAGTGTCGAGCTCCAACTTCCCGCGCTTTGAACGCAATTTAAATACTGGTGGTAACAACTATGATGAAGTTACAGGTGTGGTAGCCACAAACACTATCCATCACTCGAAGAAATACCCATCGGTAGTGAGATTGCCTATCGTTAGAAAATAATGATTGAACTAAATTCTTTGCGTCCTTGCGCCTCTGCGGTGAAAATTTAAGCTTACTGCTGAATCAATAACCGCTGAGGCGCCAAGGCGCAAAGTGAATTTCATCGCAACACTACCTAACCCCCAGCACCTTAAACGGAAACATTAAAATGGCGCCTATGAATTGAAACACCAGGCTAATGGATAGCCCGATGATCTTAAACGGAAGCAAGATCAACCAGATCAGTGGAAAGAGAAAGATCAGCAAGAGGGCCAACGGCCAGCACAGCACCAATAAAATGAACCAAAGAATAACGGCTATGAGTGTACGCATAGGTTAATAAGTCTGCGTTGGGCTATACAAAATCAGCACCACAATGGTAATACGTTGATTTTCACCCTTAAACACAAGCTACTCATTTACCTGCTATCCGGTACTGTACACCCAACTGTTCAGGGGTGTACAGCAGTTGGACATCAAAAAAATTCCTATTTTTAACCACCATGCCGAAACTTATCATCAACAGCTTTGCCGAGTTTGAGCAACACATCGGTAAAGAACTTGGGGTATCTGAGTACCACAAAATCACGCAGGAGCAAATCAACCTGTTTGCCGATTCCACCCTCGACCACCAATGGATTCACACCGACCCGCAACGGGCGGCAACGGAAAGCCAATTTAAGTCCACAATTGCACATGGTTATTTAACCCTATCGTTGGTACCGCACCTATGGGACCAGATTGCCGAGGTGAACAACTACACCATGCTGGTAAACTACGGCATCGAAAATTTAAAGTTCAACCAACCGGTGCTGGTAAATCAGGAAGTAAGGTTACGCGTGGTGTTGCAAGCCCTTACCAACTTGCGCGGCATAGCAAAAACTGAAATGAAGGTAACGCTGGAAATCAAGGATAACCCGAAGCCGGCCTTTACGGCTACTATTGTGTTCCTATATCATTTCAAGTAATATGACCTGTACCAACTGTCAGCAAGAAGTAAGCGGAAAATTCTGTACGAGTTGCGGCCAACGCACAAATGTAAAGCGGATTACTTTTCGCGAAGGCTGGAATGACTTCTGGTCGCGCGTATATGGGTTTGATGGGATGTTCCCAAGAACTCTTCGTGACCTGACTATCCGACCAGGTGTTGTTGCCAGAAAATACATTGAAGGAAATCGGGTACTCTACTATGGTCCGGTGGGGTACTTTTTTCTCATGTTAACAATTTACATACTTACTTTTTCAATGTTGGAAATCGATTTATACGAATTTTCCAAAGCGGTAAACCCATTCGATGAGGCAAAACAAGGGAGCGGACAAGAGCAGGTCAACATGGGAATAATGGGATGGGTAAAAGATAACCAACGCCTAATGTCCTTTCTTTTTATTCCGTTTTATGTTTTCGCTGCTGCATTGCTGTTCCGGAAGAGTAAACACAATCTATTGGAACACTCTGTTCTTGTATTCTATACACAAGGACACTACCAATGGCTTTCGGTTATATTTTTGATAGTCTTCAAATTTACAGGAACTTACATGCACTTACTATTATTCATGAGTTCCAGTGCACTCTACTATGCTTTTGGATGTACCCAGTTGTACGTACAATACAAACCAGGATGGGCAATGTTTCGTGGTGTTTTTGTTCATATCTTCTTCTGGCTCTCTCTTTTCTTTTTTACTTCGCTATTAATGGTTATTGCAATAATTATGAACCCTGAATTACTGGAGATGATGAAACCAAGTAATAATTAAAGACCCATTCGAATTCAATTCTAATACCACCTTAATCATTACATCAAAAATCCATTTTCATCCTTTATCGGTGGCGGAACATCCGTCTCACCCAGCATCTCCCGTAAATCGATTTCAATGGCGCGTGATATGGATGTTATCGGCACATCGTTATACGTGCCTTCAAATGGATTCTCGGAATAATCCCCGATTTTTTCGGTAAGAAAGAACACCCAGATAATTAAGGCCGAAAACGGAACCGTTAGCCACACCCATGTTCCTTCTGTAAATACATCCAATAACCCAAAAGGGACAAGCGCACTGAATACAAAAGTGGTCCATAAGGCCGTTGAAGCATACTGTCGCGGAAAGGGGAAGTTTTTAATGCGTTCACTTTTGCCTTGCTCATCATATAAATTTCCGATCAATTCCTGCAACCGAAAGTGTTCCATTTCGGTGAGGTAATTAAGTTCTTTTAATGCTTTTAACTTTTGAGTTTGGGTAGTCAGCAGTTGAGTGGCCATGTTTGTCTTTCGCTTAAGTTGTTCAAGCTCTTCCGGCCTGAGCAAATGTTCAATCTCTTTATCCAGTGAATCGAAATAAGCTTCACATATCGTAGGCACATACAAGCCGCTTAGCCGCTCGTTTGTATGTTCCCAGGGGCGGCTTAGCCTCAATTGATAACGCAGTGCGGTGAGCCAGGCAATGTGCCGGTAGATTAAGGTTTGTTTAATGGACTGTGCCTCGTCTTTATTTTCAGTTTTGACAAATGCCATAACTGCGCTGGCAAATGAGCGACTGCTATTTACAATTCCACCCCAGATTTTTCGAGCCTCCCACGTGCGGTCGTATGAACTGTTGTTTTTAAAGCCCAGGTAAAAGGCAACTGCAATACCTACTATGCTTAATGGCTGCCATGGAATAGCGATGTTGAGCGGTAAAAATTCATATGCTGCCGTAATGGATGCAGCATAGAGTAAGCCATAGAGAAAAGGTTTCTTTGACCAGTTGAAGGTCATCCATAAACCATAATTTCGTTTTATAAACATGGGCGTTTATCTGGTTATTGATCAGATCAAAATATAAGAAAAGAACGAAAAATAAATATCTAACTCCTAATCAACATATAATGTTTTACATGATTGCGTATCTTTAAAAACACATTGGAGAATAAAATGAAAAATCAACGAAGAAATTTCCTTTTTAAAGCATTGGCTGCAACGGTCGGGCTGGCAGCACTTCCCTTTCGTCATGTTGCTAAACCAACCGCAGAGCAAATGAAACCATTGCCATCCCTGAAAGACAGAAAAGTGCTTTTTACCTATGGTGGTTGGGATGGACACGAGCCTGACAAGTTTGTTGATTACCTGGTGCCTTGGTTAAAAAAAGAAGGTGCTGAAATAATACTTTCCAAAACGTTGGATTCCTATACCGATAAACAACTCATGGGTTCAATTGATTTGGTCCTTCAAATCTTCACCATGTCGCAAATCACAAAAGAACAGGAAGCAGGTTTATTGGAAGCGATTAAAAATGGTGTTGGTATAGCCGGATGGCATGGCGGATTGTGCGATGCTTTCCGAAACAATACGGAGTACCAATACATGACGGGCGGACAATGGGTTTCACACCCCGGTGGGGTAATTGACTACAGGGTTAACATTGTCGATCATGAAGATGCCGTTACGCAAGGCATCAGGGATTTCAACATGACCAGCGAACAATATTACATGCATATAGATCCGAATGTAAAAGTACTGGCCACCACGCGGTTTAATGGCAAAATTGATCCATGGATTGATGGGTGCGTGTTGCCCGTTGCCTGGAAAAAGACCTATGGAAAGGGCCGCGTATTTTACACGTCCCTCGGTCATAACCTGAAACACATTACCGATCAACCCCAAGCTGTAACCCTTATGAAACGAGGGATTATTTGGGCAAGCGCAAGCAAATACGAGCCAACAGAAGCGTGGGTAAATCCTGTCTACGGGTAGTTTTATAGAATCAATTCCAGATAGATCGGCATACCCAGTGTAATGTTCAGCGGAAACGTAACAGCTAATGTCATCGGCACAAAAATTCCTGGATTGGCCTGAGGTGCAGCCATTTTCATAGCAGCCGGCACTGCAATGTACGAGGCACTGGCCGCCAGCACCGCGAACATAAACCGATTACCCGGATCATCCGTTATCAGGCTGCTCAGCAAGGCCACGGCACAGCCATTTACAAGGGGTATCACCAAGGCAAAAGCCAACGTGAACCAACCACCATCCAGAAAGTCCTTCAGCTTTCTGCCGCTGGCAATTCCCATGTCCAGCAAAAAGAGCGCAAGAAAACCTTTAAAGATGTCGTTTGTAAATGGTTTAATACCGAGTGCCTGCTGATCATTTGCTAAAAAGCCGATGATTAAACTTCCGATAATCATAAGCACACTGCCATTTGTAAACGAGTGATGCACTACAGAACGCAACCGTGTATCTCCTGTTTCTTCACGGCCATACATGCGAATCAATATCACACCTATAATGATGGCTGGTGTTTCCATCAAGGCCATTACGGCAATCATGTGTCCGCTAAACGGCACGGCCTCCATCTCTAAAAATGAAATGGCTGTTACAAAGGTTACAGCACTTACCGATCCGTATGCAGCCGCTATGGCCCCGGCATTTGATACACTTAATCTCTTCTTTAGAATAAAGAATGTATAAAGCGGTATCAGACTGGCAATGGCCACACCAAATAACATCGACCACACAATTTCCAGCGAAAACTCGCTGTGCGCCAACTCCTGCCCTCCTTTAAAGCCAATGGCGAAAAGCAAGTACAGAGAAATAAACTTAGATGAAGTTGACGGAAGTTCCAGGTCACTTTTGAGTCGTACCGCAACAATGCCTAATACAAAAAATAGTAGCGCTGGGTTGGTCAGGTTGTCGACCAACAAGGCTAAACTCATGCTTTGACCAGGTTTATGTTAATATTTCCTTCAATCACCAGGTCGTATCCCTCCTGCTCGGCCTGCTCCAGTAATTCGCGCAACGATTCCTTTGCTTCGCTAAGTTCATGAATCCTTTTAACAGAGTTAGAAACATCTCCGTTAAAATGTTCATAAATTGAAAGCATCTCAACATTGTGGTAATTAATTTTGTCACTGATTAACTGCATCAATACACGGGCGGCATCTTTCGGATGAAAATTTCCATCAATTAATTTAATCTGGTGTTTCGTCTTCATAGTTGTTGTATTAACCGCTGCAAAAATCCATAACCGGAATCATAAATTTTTATTTATTTTTGTAATAGATAACATTAAGTATTCTTATGAATTATACGCTCCATCAACTTCAAATCTTTCTGAAAATCACGGAGACGAAAAGCATTACCAAAGCTGCCGAAGCCCTTCACCTCACACAGCCGGCTGTTTCGATACAACTGAAAAATTTTCAGGATCAATTTGATGTACCCCTAACCGAAGTAATTGGGCGCCAACTCTTCATCACTGATTTCGGAAAGGAAATTGCCAAATCTGCTGAAACCATTTTAAATGAAGTAAACGGAATTAACCAGCGACTTCAAGCCTTTAAAGGAAAGCTTACCGGAAGCCTGCGTATTTCAGTCGTCTCAACCGGAAAATATGTAATGCCTTACTTTTTAACCGGCTTTCTGCGTCAGCATACGGATGTGGAATTACTGCTTGATGTTTCCAACAAGGAGCGGGTAATTGAAAGCCTTGAGAATAACGAAGTTGACTTTTCGCTCGTATCGGTATTGCCGAAAAATATTCAGGTAGATGGTATCGAGCTCATGCAAAACAAACTTTACCTGGTTACCAATCATGAAACAAAAGCCGACAAGAAAACGCATACCAAAAAGATTTTCGAAACACTTCCGCTGATCTATCGGGAAACGGGATCGGGTACGCGTCAAACCATGGAAAAGTATTTCCGGTTGCATGGCATTCATGCCCGCAAAAAAATGGAACTCACGTCAAATGAAGCCGTAAAGCAAGCCGTAATTGCAGGACTCGGTTCATCCGTTATGCCGCTTATTGGCCTTAAGGATGAACTAAGCAATGGCGACCTGCACATCATACCTGTTAAAGGATTTCCGATAACGTCTAAGTGGCAACTTATTTGGCTGAAAAACAAAAAGTTTTCACCTGTTGCTCAGGCTTATCTAAACTATGTAAAAAAGGAAAAGAACCACATCATACATCAGCATTTTGATTGGTATGAGCGGTATTGATTCGCGCATGTAAGGAAAAAGCAAAATGTTCCTTTTTCAGGTGCCCAAAAACGTCAAACTTGGGTTCATGTCTGAAGATGTGCTTAATCGTGCTGATCTGCCGGGTACCGATCTGGAAGCCTTGCACCGTGTGGAAGAAACGCTTCGAAAGAATGAGTTTCGGTTGCGAACCCTGTTCAACACCGCCCATGATGCCATCTTTACCATGGATTACAAGACCTTTACGGATTGTAATGATGCCACCCTTCGCATTTTTCAATGTAAGAAAGAAGATATAGTTGGTCAAACTCCCTACCGATTTTCACCCGCTCATCAACCTGATGGCCGTACTTCGGAAGAAGCAGCTATGGAGAAAATCAATGCGGTGCTTCAAGGCGAACCGCAATTTTTTGAGTGGATGCACATCCGGCTTGATGGTACACCTTTTCAGGCCGAGGTTTCACTTAATCGGCTCGACCTGGAGGGTGATGTACAGATACTTGCCATAGTTCGGGACATCAGCAAACGCAAACAAACCGAGCAGGAAAATAAACGCCTGGCCCTGGTGGCTAACAATACCACTAACATGGTGGTGATCGCTAACGCTGCAGGCGAAATTGAATGGGTTAATCCTGCCTTTGAACGCACAACCGGTTATAAACTTGAAGAAATTATCGGGCGTAAACCCGGGCATTTTCTACGCGGACCGGAATCTGATCCGAAAGCAGCGCAAATGATGCGGGAGAATCTTCGCAAAGGCGAAGGCTTCAAAGAAGTTGAATTGATTAATTATACCAAAGAAGGCAAACCGTACTGGGTAAGTATTGAGGTACAGCCCATACGCGACAATCAAGGTAAGGTAACGCAATTCATTGCTATCGAAAGTGATATTACCGAACGCAAAGCAAGCCAGAAAGCACTTGAAGAACGAAATGAAGAACTGGTAAAAATCAATGCGGAACTGGATCGATTTGTTTATTCCGCTTCGCATGATTTACGTGCACCCATATCATCGTTATTGGGGCTTGTTGAAATTGCACGGATGGAAAAAGATCCGCAAAGTCTGGAGCGGCTACTCGATCTGAAAAAGAAAAGCTTGTTGCGTCTTGACCAGTTTATCAAAGATATTGTTGATCATTCCCGCAACACACGCCTTCAGGTAGAGGTGGAGCCTGTGCATTTTGAATCACTGGTTAACAGTGCCCTTGAGCAGCTTCAATTCATGGATAACATGGAGCGCATCTGGCGTGTGGTGGATGTGAAGCAAACTGGAAAATTCTATAGTGCACCCAGTCGGTTGAACATCATTTTCAATAACCTGCTTTCCAATGCAATCAAATATGCCGACATGACCAAAGAAAACCCGACCATTGAAGTTCGGGTGATGGCCAATGAAAAGGAAGCTGAAATACGAATTTCCGATAATGGAGAGGGGATTGAATCCAGTTCACTTCCCAAAATATTTGAAATGTTCTATCGGGCCTCCACAAAAGGTGTCGGTTCAGGGCTTGGGCTTTACATTGTAAAAGAAGCTGTTGATAAAATTCAGGGTACCATTCAAGTAAAAAGTGAACCGGGAAAAGGAACCGAATTTACACTTTCAATTCCAAGTCTGGGGAAAAACTAATCAGCGAAAAATAGTGGTTACCTCAATCCGATTGTTATCCGGGTCAAGGGTTTCAAATTCGTAGTAACCATCACCAGTTTTGCGCGGACCCGATAAGATTTGAAAACCCGCATTCTTCAGCTCTTCGGCTTTCCTGTCAACTTCGTCCATGGTATCAACGCCAAAGGCAAGATGAATAATTCCCAGGTATTGCTTTACAATTGAATCATTTACGTTTGCCGGTATATCCGGTCTCGACATTAACTCAAGTCGCGCACCAGATTTAAAGCGAATAAAATAGCTACTGAATTGCTTTTGTGGGTTGTTATATTTTTCATTTGGTAAACCTCCGAAATACGTCACGTAAAAATCCTTTAACTGTTCGAGGTTTTGCGTCCAAATGGCAACATGTTCTAAGGTCATAGTGTTTTGAGACGGATTTTATTCTACATTATTCAAGAGCACAGTACTCATTATTCAACTCGGTTTCAATAGTAAAATGCTCAAAGGGATAATTCTTCATGAGTTCCTTGATTCGATTCTTTACCATGAGCAATTCAGATATGCTAACACCCGACTTAAGCCGGACGTGCGTGGTAAACACATGGTGCTCACCATCCAATGACCAAATGTGCGTGTGGTGTAACGAATCGACATAATCGATTTGCAGTATCTTATCCTCAATTTCTTTCTGATTAATATCAACCGGATGCCCCTGCAAAAACAAGAACAAGGTTTCCTTTAACCGCTTACCTACATTCCACAGAATAAAAAGTGTTATGACCAACGACAGTGCCGGATCGAGGTAGTGGTTTTCTACAAACATAAGTACCACCGAAACGATTAAGACAGCAACCCATCCGAGTACATCCTCAAGCAAATGCCAGGTAACAATGCGCTCATTAAGCGTTTTTCCGGAACTTGTTTTCCATGCGGCATATCCGTTAACAGCCACCCCGACCAACGCAAAAACAAACATGCCTTGGGCATTGGAAGATTCTGGTGAAAGGATTCTGCCAATCGCAGCCTGAATCACAAAAACCGAACCTATAATCAATACAATACTGTTGATCAACGCACCCAGCAAGGAGAAGCGCCTGTAACCAAAAGAGAATGATTGACTTGCGGCCTTTTTCGATTTAGCATCCAGGTACCAGGCGGTTCCAAGCGAAAGGCAATCGCCCAAATCATGAACGGCATCCGAAATGATGGCAACACTGTTTACATAAAATCCACCAATCAATTCAAAAATGGTAAAGCCAGCATTCAAGAGAAATGCTGCTCGTAAATTTTTTCCAGAAGAATGGTGGTGATGATGTGCCATTAAATTTAATAACACGATTATTCCGCACGAAACACTTCCTTTCCTCCTACCCAGGTATTCAACACACGAACGTTACGGATTTGATCCGGAGCAACGGTGCGCAAGTCCTCACTCAATACCACAAAATCGGCTAGCTTGCCCGGAGTTAAGGTGCCCTTTAACTTCTCATCAAAAGAGGCATATGCTGCATTTCGTGTATAGGCAATAAGCGCTTGTTCAACAGTAATCTTCTGTTCCGGAACCCAACCATCCGGATTTTGATCATCAAGGGTTCTTCGGGTAACAGCCGCGTAAATTCCTTCAAGCGGTGTTGGCGGAGCTACAAACCAGTCACTACCAAATGCCACCATTGCTCCTGCATCAAATAAACTTTTAAAGGCATAAGTCGTTTTAATCCGTTCCGGACCAATTACTTTCTCTGCCCAGCGCCCATCATCAATGGCATGATACGGCTGCATACTGGGAATAACGTTTAACGCAGCAAACCTGGGAATATCTTGGTGAGCAATGTGCTGTGCATGTTCAATTCGAAAACGCCTGTCCTTCGATCCGTTTTCCCGTTCTACACGTTCATAAATATTCAGCAATGTATTTATGGCCCGATCACCAATCGCATGTACCATCAATTGCAGTCCGGCTTTGTCGGCTGCACTTATCCAGGTATATAATTGCTCGGGTGTGTTCACCCATAACCCTGTATCACTTGGCGCATCGGTAAACGGTTCAAAGAATGCTGCCGTATGTGAACCTAAGGAGCCATCCACAAAACCTTTCAAGCCTCCAACTTTCAGCCACTTGTCGCCCCTGCCTTCACGTGCTATCTTTTCATTTAATACTTCCCATTGACTGATCGGGTACATGGCATAGATGCGGGTAATCATGTTATTACTTTTTCGTGCCCGTTCCAATGCATCTATGTGCCCTGCCATATGATGAACGGATGTTACCCCAAACGAGGCCACATATTTCATGGCTGCCTGCAAGGCGTTATCCACCTGTTCAGGTGAAGGTTCAGGTACATGCCTGTCGACAATATTGGTGGCGTTATCCTTAAAAATACCCGTCAGGTTTCCATTGGCATCACGCACAATGGTACCTCCTTCAACATCTTTAACAGCACGATCAACTCCGGCAGCTGTTAACGCTGCGGTATTGGCCAACGACATATGCCCGTCAAGCCGGGTTATCCATACCGGATGATCGGGTGTTACGGCATCAATCCATTGCCGTGTTGGCAATTCACCGCCCCAGTTTTCATGATCCCAATCGCCACCCAAAATCCAGGTACCAGCGGGCACGGTTTCTGCGAAAGCCTTAATACGACTAATAAACTCCTCTTTAGTTTTTGCGTCACGTAATTGCACACCAGAGAGGTTAAAGCCACCCATTAAAAAGTGCACATGAGAATCGATAAAACCGGGGGTTACAAATGCTCCGTTTAGATCAATAACCTCTGTGTTTGGTCCTATGTACTTTTCAATTTCAGCATTGCTGACGACAGCCAAAAGCGAATCTCCGGCAATAGCCATGGCTTGCGCAGATGGATTGGATTGATCGCCTGTCCAGATATCAGCGTTTAAAATAATACGGTCGGCTTTTGGATTTCTATCTGTGCAAGAAAGCAGTAGACACAAAAAAAATCCTGTGAATAGAAGGGCAAATTTTTTCATAAACTAAAGTTAACAATTCCTGTTATCCACTACTGTTATTTTTGCCCAGGATGATAGGTGCGCTTCGCCCGTTTCTCCACATCTTCCCGGTAATAGGCCACGTCTTTAAAATCAACATCGGCATAACGCTGCGCCTGATCGGTAAAATGAGGCGAAGCAGGATCACTGTTTTGGCCTCCGGCAAGTATGCTTTTTGCCTTTACCTTTGGACCGAACTCAACCACGGCTACAAAGCTATTGCCATAGGTACCGTATATTTTTTTTGTTCCCTGATTACCACGCGCACCGTATGAAGCAAGCGCTCCCCAATTTCCGGAAGCCAACCCGACCGGGATACTGGGCTTGTTATCATCAAACTTCTGTTGGATGGCGCCATCCAAACGTTGAAAGCGATTCACTTCACCCCAGGGCATTTCCCAGGTTCCAAAATCAGTGGTGAGTTTTTCAATCACTTCTGAAAAAATGGCCAGTCGTTCTTCATGAGGCGTACTCGTTCCAAAATAATTTACACGCTCCATCATAGTAAGTCCTTCAGGTCGTGGGCCCTTCTGTAAGTAAATGGAAATATAGTAATGAGCAAGTGTCATCGCCACCGATTCTTTGGTTACCCGCATATCCCAATTACGCAACACATCAACAGCAGGCTTAAGCTTTGCAAATTTCTTACCCGATTGATCAATAGCTTGTACCAGCCCGGGTATCAGCTTTTCAAATGCAGGCAGGTAAGGATCATAGGCGGTTTGTAAAAGCATATCAAGCGTGTATCCGCTGCTACCGGTTAGCACTTTTATTGCATGCACCCCTCTAAAGTTCTCGGGTTCGGTGGCCATGTAATACGGGTAGTCTTCTTTCTTGGGGCTGAATTCTGCTGCTGAGGTAAAAGGCGTAGAGTTACAATTCTGAATCCATCCGTTTTCAGGGTTGAGTAAATGAATGCTCTCATCTACCGAATGTAATCCCTGCCAATCTGTGGCAGGGTTGCTCCCATCCACCGGATTTTCATAATCAAACTGTACATCGCGTTTTGGAATAAAATTTCCTTGAAAAAAAGCAATGTTCCCATCTGCATCCGCATATACCGTATTATTTGATGAGTTGGTACGGTAGTCCATCATTTTTTTGAACTCATTATACGAATTGGTCTTGGTTCGGATGAATGCTTGCTGCAATGCATTGGACGGATCCCACATCATGGAAGTAGTTATCCACTTATCATCTTGTTTACCGGTTACAGGGCCATGGTGCGTACGATAAAGTTTGAAATCCCTATGTTGTATGGAATCTCCAGTGGTGTAATTTAATGTAATGTCAACTTCATGAACAGCACGTTCTTCACTACCGTACTGATAAAAAAACCTTCCATCTTTCTCCGTTATGGTTTCTAAAAATTCATCCATCACATCGGTGTAGGATGATGTATGCATCCAACCATTTTTCTCATTAAAACCTTGATAAATAAAAAACTGTCCCCATGTTACCGCGCCATAGGCATTCAATCCTTCTTCACTCACCACATGAATTTCTCCGCGGAAGTAAAACGAAGTATGCGGGTTGATCAGCAGCATGGCATTGCCTGACTCGGTAAGCTTGCCTGAAATAGCAAAGCCATTAGAGCCCTGGGGTTCGTTTACTATTACATTGGGTTGGTCAGTTTTCGACTTGCTCAAACTGACAAAATGCTCCCCATTGTCATGTTGAGCTTGTCGAAACATGACAGAACTTAACTGATCAGTCTGATTGACATCACGTTGATCATAAAATTCCTTAATGCTTCTTATCGATACCGACTCAATATCGCCTCCAATACTTCCCTCACTGAAATACATCGGCATCCACGGTTCGAACCGGGTGAGCAGCTTGGGCGTAACCTCAGGATGGGTGTAGAGATAATAATTAACCCCATCGGCAAAAGCCTGACAAAGTTCCTTTAACCATTCAGGACTTTCGTTATACCGATGCATGGCTTCCTCTTGCGTCATAAAAAGGTTAGCGCGCACATCGCTATACAGCATTTCCTCCCCTTCTACTTCAGCCAATCGGCCGATGGCCCAAATGTAGTTTCGTTCCACCCGGGCAAAGTCATCTTCACATTGCGCATACAACATCCCAAAAACCGCATCGGCATCGGTCTTTCCATATACGTGTGGAACACCAAAATCATCACGGATAATCGTTACACGTGATGCCTGTTCTTCCCATTGTTGAATTTCTGTTTTAGGTACCTGGCATGAAATTACCAGGCATAGAAAAAGGATACTCAATACGAAGCGCATAGATTAGGTTTATGTCTCTCAATATTAAGTATCCTGGCGGGTGATGAGCAACCGCTAATCACAAAATTTTAATGATCGTAGCTCACTACCCTTGAAATCTTCCAGTTTCCGTTGTTATTCTTCCATACATGAACAAACTTAAAGGTGCCGCAATCCTCTTTTCCATTTTCCATATGGCAAAAGCGATGGGATGCTATCTGTACTGCTCCATAATTACCAATGGGGTAAACCTCCATACTGCCGGGTACCAGAGTACGAACCAGTCCAAGCTTTCGATCGCAATTCAATTTGATCGCCTTGACCGTGTGATCATATCCTGTTAATCCATCTTTATCATGATAGAATTCCAGATCATGGGTAAACATCGATTTGAGAGTCTCTATATCGCATGTATTGAATGCGCGGAATACAGCGCTATCGAGCGATTCAATTTTTCTGTACAACTCATCTGATGCCTGTGCTCTGGCGAATTGTGAAAGAGTAATAGAAAAGATAATAACCAAAGTTAACTTCTGAACCGAAGCTAAATTAATCAATCTTGAATGGGCGTGCATAAAAGGTAAATTGATGGTGTGTGAAAAGAATTGGAAAGTTGAACTGGTTCTTCCGGAGTTTGTCGTTGATAGTGATACCCGGTGGTTTTGGCTAACGATATAGTGAATTGATAGCTACCCCCTTCTTCCAGACTACGGGGCTTTGCCCAGGCATCCAACCATTCAATGGCCACAATAATTTTTTCATTTCTCAGGATTATGTCCTCCCAAATCCTCACTTCTACCCAGCCCTTTTTCTGATTGATTGTATGAAAGATATTTTTTTGTTGACTTGCGAGAGGAGTTAACTGTTCATTATTCGCATAAAAGAAATTAATGCGGACCAACGCACTATCAAATTCACATGCATCCAGGTGAAAAAACACACTATTAACCCGTACTGGCAAATCATTTGCGGGTATAAGCAATCCAATTGCCCTACCTCGTGAACTTGTAAAATCACCCCAACCCGTATGTCGCGAAGATTTGCTTTTATTGCCCAACACAATCATTTCCTTTTTACCATGAATAACAACTTCATTTAATTGCATGGTTGAAGGAACAAGCCTTATCTCCACTTCTTTCATAAAATCAAGTTTAGAAACCTGAATAACTTCACTGGAATAGCCTACATAACTTACCACCAGTACATCGGCTGGCATTGCATTGGCAAGATCCAATAGAAATCGACCTTCACGATCGCTTATTCCCCCAATTTGCTTGCCCTTAATTCCAATGTTCGCATAGGGCAACATTTCTCCCGTCTTACTATCCCGAACAGTACCCCGTAAAACCTGGCTATTTCCGGAAACAGTCACAAACAAAATACTTACTAAAAGAAAAACCTTATTCATGAAACAGGGTTAGATTTTCGGATCGCATTATACAAGTAAAAATTATGCCGAAATGAAAATCGGCATTACAAGGCGTTAAGATAACGTGATGAACATAAGGGTGTACATATCCGAATACTAAAATGTTCAAAATTGAACTGCATCTTGTTCTACCATAAATCTGACATAAATCATGGCGGGGGAAAAACGCGGGGTTTATCTTACTTACAAAAAAGTCATGACCATTGATCCAAAATATAAACCTATTCTCCTTGAAGCCCTGGAGGATATGATGTATAAACTCTCCATTCAGCAGGAGAAATTGAAAGGCAAACCATTAACCGCTGAACGGAAAGAAATCACCAATAAGCAAACACTGGTTGAAGAGTTACAACACCAGATCTCGAAAGCAACTAATTAATTACGCGATGGCCCGCGGTTTTCTTTTTTGCAGAATGATCAGCTCGGCCACAATCAGGTTGGGTACCCAACACAACCAGGCTATAATCTGATAGGATTCATTAAAATTCATGTTTAATGCATGTTCAAATGTGGGCAGGTAAATGCGCAAGGTTACCGCTGCCCAGGTAAGCGCATAGCTTCGTATCATCCAACGCTCATGTGCATCAATATCTTTACTTCGTACTCGCCAGTAAGCCATGGCACTCGTAAACAACCAACTTACTGCCAACCCGACAAAGCCGGCCTGTGCGGGAACTCCACCAAACGTATGCAACGCTACATAAAACCCGGCTGCCCCACTTAGCAGCACGGCCACCAGGTAAATTTTTCCAAACAAGCGATGCAACCTCAGGTTACGAGTTCGCATTTTTTTGCTGAATTGGATGAACCCACTAAGCATGGCAATACCGCCTAATGAAACATGTTGAAAAAACATCCACCGCCAAACCGACACATCGTACAATTCACGATTGATTAATACACCATGATCGGTGGTCAGCACCAAATAACTAATTGGATAAAGCCCGATAGAGATGGATAGCAGAATGAAGAGTGCCCAGAGAATATTTTTCATAAACTTAACATAAAAGTTACTGCTACAAAGCCTGACCAAAAGTTAACAAATTATGACTTGGATCAAGTAGTGCAAATTCCCTTTGCCGCCAGGGCCTATCTTGAAGGTGTCCGAGTTCAGGTATGCTGAGCTTATTCTTAAGTGCATGTGCGTATAACACATCAACATCATCGGTGCGAATGTAACACATGCCGTAATTGGTCTTCACATCAATTTCGGCATAGAGAAAAAAGTGAATTTCAATCTGATCCTTCTTTACCATTAGGTAATCCGGATAGAAATCATGTGGTGCCTCAAACCCAAGTTGATCAACGTAAAAAGCTTTAGTTTCTGCTTTGCTGCGCATGGGCAATTTAGGATGAATAGCTAATAGCATTTATGGGTTGAGTTAATTTTAACTAAAGTAGTTGAAATTTTTGTTCCACCCATCGTTAATTTGAAAAAGAGGTTGAATTGCTTAACTTGATATTGAATACATCATGAATCGGAAATCGACCTTTCTATCAAAGGAGCCCGAAGAGGATCCCTCAAAAAATTTTCATCTTTCGAAGCAAGGTGACCAGGTAACCATCAGGTGGAACGCATCATTTACCTTCATTGTCCTTTTTGGGATATTGGTGCTTTTTAACGCCTTGTTCATTGCAAATCATGCACGCTTGCCATATTGGTTCATTCAAGACTCGCTTATTACATCAAGTATTTTAGCAATCATATTCTGGTTTGCCACCCGTCATAAAATAGTAGTAACGCCAAATTCAATTTCGTACAAAGGTGGCTTTACTGCTCCCTTCGGTAAAACAATTCTGAATAGTGACATTCAGGCTCTTTATTATGCGTACCGGATGGGTGATGGTGCAGATGATGAAAGTGAATACATACTCTTCATTGTGCTCAGCCAAACCGAGCGTGTCCGAATTAGTAACAGGTTAATTCTTTCAGAAGTGAAGTGGTTACAACAACAAGTTGGAATACACATACCAGGTAAAGTAAAAGATCGATACGAGTTTCCAAGTGGTTTTCTTCGATTTGTAAAACAACATGAGTTTTCACTTGCGTTGCTATTTTCAATTATCCTTGGCATGCTGGCCTGGTTAGGACACAGTGAAGAGGATATCGAAGTGACTGAGGCTACCCAAATGGTTCTTGGCTGGGCTACTTTCCTCATAGCAGCCAGTATAAGTTGGTATCGAACCAAGTATGCGGAAATACCCATCGGATTATCAAAAAAAATTATCCTCATAATACTTAGTACACTGCTCTATTGCCTGATCTATTATTGGAAGTTTCACACATAAGGCTAAATCAAGTATTTCCTAGATGTTAAAATCTTTGATTATGTGATTAATAACCAATTAAAGCAGCGCATAGGATCTAATCATCAATTTCCTCTACGTTTTTCTTCACACCAGAAAAAATCAAAAATAACTTTCGTGAGCCCTCATTGCCAATTTGCAATTCAAACTGAGTATCACCTTGATTATCCGCAAATACTTTGGTTTCAGATTCGGGAATCAGGTGAAGTCGTCTCCTGCCACCACTAAGTAAAAAAAGGCTATCGTTCTCTATCTTTAACTCAAAAGGTTCTCCATCGAATTTATACTTGCCTTCAAAGCGAGATAGCTGAACGCTGTCTAACTGGACAGAAACATGTTCATACGGCATAATCACTGAATCACCATGCAAAAGAGCAGCAATGGCATTTGAAATTCTTGGAGACGCTGCATTATTATTGGACAATACAATGATGGTAACATCACGGTCAGCATACCGTGTCAAATATGTTGCGTACCCGGGCCAGCCACCACCATGGGCTACCTGCTTACCATATTCACTATCTTCCAACATAACGCCATAGCCGTAGTATACATTGGATGTTGTATCGACCAGGGAATGACGGCTAAGAAGTTTGTCGATAGCTGCTGATGGTAACCCTTCATGGTTTGCCAATGCCCTATCCCATTTCAATAAATCTGCTGTGGTTGAATTGATAATGCCGTCTCCCTGAATGCCATCGAGGTAGCGAACAAAATCGAGATCAGGCACAGAATCGGGCAGTACATGTTTATTTAGGCTATCAGACCAAATGTAGCCGAAGGCATAATTCTCAATCCGCTCACCTGAGCGTCTGGTGTTGTAAACACGCGTATCAGCCATCTTTAACGGATCAAAAATATTCTCCTGCATATATGCTTTGAACGATTGTCCTGAAACCTTTTCGATGATACTGGCCAGAAGTGCAAACGCAGTATTACTGTACTCCCACTTTGTGCCCGGTTTAAAATGAGCCTCCGGTTTTTCCTGTGCCAGTAAAGCAACGATATCAGCATTACCGGCAATTCGGGTACGATCCCATTTTTCATCCATTACATCCATATAATCAGGTAAACCTGAAATATGTGTAAGCATGTGGTGAATGGTAATTCCGGAATACGGAAGTTCTGGAAAAAATTTTCGTAAGGAATCCTGCAAACTCAACACTCCCTTCTGCTCCAAAAGCAAAATACCCATGGCCGTAAATTGCTTACTCACGGAGGCCAGTTCAAAGACAGATGAATCATTCAATTGACGATTAGAATCAAAGTCGGCCAACCCGAACGACTTCTCGTAAATTATTTCACCGCGCTCGGCAACCAACACGTTACCATTGAATTTAAAATACTTTGATTGGCCAGAAAGGTATTCATCAATCTGGCCAAGGCGATGATCCTCCTTTTCAGGAGAACAACTTACCAAAAGAGAAAACAAGCAGAGGTATAAAATGTATTTCATAATTAAAGATGCAAAAATTTAGGGCAGAAATACAAAAATCGATTTAACCTCAATCAAAGGTAATGCTCCAGGTTCAGTTGCATGTAGAGCTGCCGCATAAGCAGATTACTTTAGCTTTTGGTATACAAAAGCGATTGCATTGAAAAGTTTTTCCACCTGGAATTACCTGCTTCTTTCAAAAACACATTTCTTCCGAATACTTTATCCAGTATTCTACACCAAAGACGGATCAACGATCGGATTTTTTTATTTCCATGTTTATACAATTCCCTCCAAACCACCGGGTGGGTATACATGGACTTTACCGGTACACCAAAATAATTATCGCATAGTGCCCTCAATTCTGTAGGAAAGAATTCCTGAACATGCATCTCGTCTTCCGGTAATTCCGTAATCCTGACAGGTGTTGTAATGATAACATGACCTCCTGGTTTTAGTACGCGTTTTATTTCCTTTAACATTTTATCGGGGTGTTGAAGATGCTCAATTACATCGGCCATAACCACATAATTGAAATGATTATCAGGATAGTCGAATGTGTAACCTTCGGATACGTTGAATGTTCCCGAGTACCCGTGCTTTGAAAACATTTCTTTGCAGAATTTAATGCCAATTTCCGATGGCTCAACGCCTACCAGATCGCATGCAAAAGATTTATAAATGAGACCACTTAAAGCACCATCCCCACATCCAACCTCAAGTAACAAGGAATCTTTACGTATGCCACCCACTTTGAGTAATTGAATTACGATATCATAGCGGGCACGTACAAAACTGTTTATTTTAAAAACACTACCGAAGTAATTTTCCCAATGATAAGCTCCAAGCTCTTTGTACTTTATAAAATCAATTTCCTCGGCCATACTAACATACATTTGCAGGCAAGATGTTAATTATTCCAATAATATTCAAAGCATATCCATCTACATCATAATGCAGTAGATCATGAACCTTTCGTCTTTAGTATTTGATTTCCTCAAATGACCACTATTGGTCGAGGGCTTTGATTTGGGCTCGGTACTGGGCAGGTAAAATAAGGTATCGGATCATTGGATCAATCCGTAAGAACTTACTCACATTGTAGAGCGTCAAGATGGGACTCAAAAAAGATTTGCGATGAAACCCTAACCTTTCCCGCACTTTTTCAGGCGCAATCAGATGCTGCACCTCCAACAAAATCCGGTAACGAATAACACCCAGGTGCTTTTTGTATTGATGATACAGGTCATCAGTAAAAGCTGTTCGAAGCAGGTTTTGGTGCAGATGCATTTGGCGCATAATCATATAGGATGCAAACGTTTCGGGCAATCCGGTTATACCCATGCGGGTGCCCATTCGGGTAAATACATCAAACACCTCTTGCTTTTCAGCAAGCGTTAGTGTTCGTTCCAATACTTCGTAAGCGCGAATGGAATAATCAATCAGCATAAAAAGTACATCGCGGTATGCCCAATCGGGAATGGAGGCACCTCGCGAATGTTCTACACTACTATGTATGGCCGTCATGGCATCTATAGCCCTGTGCGCAGTTTCAGTTTTTGAAAAAACGATTGTTCTGGCATAGGAAACCGTGGAGAACAGCCGGCCCAGCGGATCGGCTGGCAGGCGGCCTGTAAAGTAAAGCCAGTCGACTGCCTTGTTCAAGGCGAATTCAGCAGCACCTCCTGCGAAGATGAAGAGAATGGTATCACCTTTACCCCATATCTGGCGAACGATGGAATTCTTATCGACAAAATATTCAGGGTTCATGGTACAGGAATTTTCCTAAGCAAACCTGCTATGCCGCTTTTTTATTTTGCTGTTCCAATGCCACATACCGGAACAATAAACCCGATACTATAAACGGAGTAGCAAAGAATGCATTTACGCCCACTATTTGTATCACAGAACTTTCGGGATACTCATACATTTTAGTCATAAGCGCAATCAGCGTAAGCACTACAAAGGTGCCCGCTGTCATATACATGGCACGTTCCATGCCTGCTGCTGTATAGCGTGAGAGATAAATACCAATAAGCAACACAACGATAACGGCTGCATACATCAGGTTACCTGCGTTTGGGCCTGCACCAATCAGGCCAACGGCCAGGTTAACCCACACCATAAAAAACGTGGCGCCAATGGCAAACCCCATGGCCACCTTGTACACAATGTTGCTGCTTAGCCGCATGACCAATACAAACAAAACGCCTGTTCCAAAAATCAAGCCTCCCATAGCCAGAAAGTCGGTTACGCTCCAGTTCACTTCATCGGTAAACTGCATGGCCACCAGAGGCACCATTAAAATAAGAACGGTTACCAGCGCTACAGCTGGAATGGATTGATAGAATTTAAGTTGTTTTTCCATGTTAATTGAGGTTATCCCTCCCCGCTTATGTCTCAGGGAGGGTGAATGTTTAGTGACACAAAAGTACTTTGTATTTCAAAGTAAGTCAATAGCAATTCCATACTTTTTCAAAAAAAAGTTGATTTATTCTGAAGATGATAGAATTAGGGCCTAAATTAGATTGCATACACTCACCGAAAGCCTCTTGAGTTTCCTCCCTGGATGGCATAAATTAAAAGTTCAACCAACCCCATTGTCCCATGGAACAGGTAACAGAATTTATAGTTAAACTTTTTGAGGCCGATGATTGGCCAGCACGTTGGGTATGTGGCAACTGGTCATCGTTTCATGGATGGCTCTACATCACCAGCAACATTGTCATTTGGCTCGCCTATTTTGTGATACCGAATTGTCCACCGTTACTGAACTATTCAGTTAATATCTTTAATCGGTTTAATTTCATCCGACAGGAATAATCAATTTATAATAGATTGACTTTGTGGTTCCCGTTGCATTTGGATTAGGCATAAAGGGATTCTCATTGTCTTCTATGAACTCTTGCTTAATTACCTTTTCATCAAGCATTTCAAAAACAAAGTCCTTAACGGTTTCATATTCGATTTTAGCTTTAGGAGTCACGCTATTTACCTTATGCTGAAATTCAGCGAAATTGAAATATTGATTATTGCTAAACTCAGTCAACAATATTTCTTTCATCAATTCTTTAGGTTTTTTATAGATAATCACGCTGTCTATTGTTTTAACTCTCCTTTAAATGCCTTCTGGCTCAAACTGCCATACAAATTCTCTAACTCCTGCAAGCTTTGCTGGTATTGGGTTTTCAGTGCTTCTGTTTTTTCTACGATTTGCTCAAATTGATTCTGAAGTTCGATTGATGGCATTGGTATCTTCAACCTTTCAAGCGTCTTTTGATTTAAGTTTTGAATGTTTGCGCCTTTTCCACCTTGAAGCATTACAGCCCTGAAAACTGGAATCCTAAATAAATGAGATAGATAAACAGTATTGATTGTATTGGCCGTTGGCCTGAAACGAATGCAAAAGCCACTGAAAGTTACTTTATTGTCGTTCGGATAAATTACCAAGCACCTTCCTATCAACTCCTTGTTTCCGTTTGACCGAACGAAGATTAAGTCACGATTCTTCAACAAGTATTCATTAGATGGGAACTCAATTAAATTCAAGGTGCTGAGTAATTCGATGTCGGTTAATTTGTATAGATTTTTAAAATCACCTACACCAAGGCTCTTGATACTTTTTCCGGATTCCCTTAACCTGGCCGATTATTCTTTTATCATTATTGTATAATGGGCCTCCGGAAGAGCCGGATTCCACTGTTCCGCTTGCCCAAAATGCCTTCCAAACTTGTGCTCCCAAATATGCTTGTTGTGTTAAAGTGGTGTTGTATGTAGCTATTTTCATCACATCGCCCATAGGATGGGTTATGCTTACCCCTGAAGGTGAAGCTGTGCTTGCTCTCGACCATCCCGAAAACGTAATCCCTGAATTTACAGGAGGAAGCTGATCAAGCTCAACCAGGCAAAAATCGCTACCGGCATGTCTTGCTCGCAGTGTGGAACCATTGAAAGTTAAGCCATTGGCATTTTGTGAAGGTGTACATGTGGCGCTCCAGGCCTGAAAGGTAAATTTCCATTGAGCAACATTTGGATCAAAATCAAAACAATGATCGGCTGTTAACAAATACGGAATGTTCAGGTTACATGTATTATTAATTAAAGCACCGCTACATAATCTTGTACTGCTTGCATCTAATATCAAAGCAACAGAATTCCGTTCATTCTCCCATCCATTCCCTTCTGCGCAAAGCACATTTACATTACATTCAGACGACTCTCCAAAGTTACCAACGTAAAGGCTCTTATAGCCATACGCAACGCTTGATATATGAAGCCGCAACAAGCTTTTACTCTCCGTTGGCGTTTTAAAATCCACGGTCAGCTTCCCGCCTTTATACACCCAACTTCCCCAAAAATTGTTCTCGTTGTTTTCGGCTTCGGTTACCGGGCCGGTTATCATTTCACCATTTTCGCTATATACATACAATTCAGTCCCTTCCGGCAGGTAAAACCGGTCGAAATTAGCGCTGATGGTCTTTGCCCCTGTGGCTTCAATGGAAAACTTGCCGTACGAAAACCCTTCTTCTTCCGTCCACTCCGCCTCCTTCACCACATCTATATCCACATTCACGGCTTCGGCAATCTTAAAAGGTCTGGCTTCGCCACCGGCATTTTCCAGCGCTTCCTTTTCAAGCAGGGCTTTAATGTCCCGTGCCGGAATCAGATAAGGGCTTTTACCTCGGAAATTTTTTACGAATTTTCCTTTATCAGTAACTCGTTTAGGATTATTGAAGTTTGTTCTCACCTGTGCGTTTGCCACGTTAAAAAACACAAGAAGCAGTGCCGATAGTAAAACTGATCTCATAGTATTGAGGTTTAAGATTGATTTTTCTTTTTTAAATGATACGCTATACTTACAGAGGTGCCTAAACTGAAATTGGGATGTGAGAATGTTGCAGGATCGTCTTTGAAAATTCTATCGTTTCTCCAACGAGTATAAGGCAAAAGCAAATCAAGACCTAAGGTGAATTGTTTTCCCAATTTTCTTTGCACTCCTAAAGACAACGTTATTGTTTTGGCAAAATCAATATTGTGATTATTGACTTGGGTAGGACGATTTGCTGATGTATACGGAGTGTATTCTTGCTGAAAAGAAAATAGTTGGTTATACAACAGATCACCTGATAAGAGATACTTATTATTTAGCAACAAATTATATGTTATTCCAGCAGACCATAACCAACATTGATAAACATAGTAGTCAGTAAAATATACCGGATATAATGGGGTATTGTAATCAAAAGGCCTTTGTAAATTAAATCTTTGTTTAAAATACCCTGCGCCAATATTTACAAAGAAGTGTTTGTCTTTAATAATAAGTTTTGGTTGAAATGAATAGCCTAAGTTAACACCAGAACCAATTGCTGTCCCATCAAATTGATTTTGTCTGTTAACAGCTGTTGGAGGACTCCAGTTATTTTTTGCTGTAACCTTACTATAAATCAATGGCGTAGAAATAGATAAGCTGCTCTGCCCGCAAGAAGTTAGCGGCATTAAAGCCATGCAGGCTAAACAAATAATGCCTGTTATTTTTTTCACAGTATAGCTTTTATAAACATCCGACACAATAACCCCTCAAAAGGTGGGGAACAACTTTAACTAAACCTAACGGGGGTGTGGTTGGTGGTGTCCAGTTATCCTTTACTTTAATGTTGCTCCAAATTGTGGGCGCTGAAATGGACAGGCTGCTTTGGGCATTGGCCAGCCCGCCAAATATAAGAATCAGTGCTAATAGTAAAATTGATTTCATGGCGTTATAGATTTACAGTGGTTCTTTATTGAAAGGATAAACTATACTTATTTATATGTTACCCTGCATTAACACAAGTATGCATGTTGTTTTTTCATTATTTCAGTTTGTTTACTAACTCTTAGCCTTTGGAATTGTCCAGAAAGCAAATCTACAATTTTATAATCACATGGCTCTATTGCTTGCTTTGGTGTCGCTAGGAATGTGCGGCAAGCAAATGTGCCAATGCGGGTGGTCACTACTCTGTCCCGCGGCATTGTGCATAACATCCAAATATACTCATTACATTAAAAGAAATATCCTTGTTTCCTACCAATTTAAACGGATATTCCACATTGTACATTGAATCTATTCACATAATAAAGATTAGTATCCCACCACAAAAGTTACATATATCTCCCAATACAACACTCCCTCCCCTTTTGTACCTTTAAGCAAAACGCAACACCGCCCATGATTCAATCTAACTACCTGAAAAGCAATCCCAACCTGTATGTGTTTGTGCCCCTGTTTTATACCGTTTGGTCCGATGCCATCCTCACCCCCAGTGAAGTAACCACGCTGGAAGGGCTCATCCGCAGCCAGCAATGGCTCTCAGAAGCTGAACGAAACTTTTTGCTGGAGCAATTGAATCCCGCTTCGCCCCCATCGGCTGATGATTTGATGCTATGGCGCAGTGAAATAAAAAAAGTGGCCGGTCAGCCCGGCACTAAAGACACCCTGGTCGAACTGGGTATACGATTAGCCGGCCTTTACGGCAACGGTTCGTTAGACGATACATTACAAAAGGCCCGACCTTCACTCGAAAAAATTGAAGCCACGTTGGGGTTCATCAGTCATGAGGTGGTGTATAATTTTCAGGAGGTTCATGAAACCATTACCTCACAACAAACCACGCAACTCAACTTTGAGGTTGAAGCATTGACAAAGCTGCTGGATGGTGATCAGGCGGAGGTAATCCGCAAAGTAAAGACCATCATCTCCGATCCGGAGTTTCAATACGTTGATCCGGGAAACCTGGAACAATACCGTGCACAGGTATTGACGTGGCTTGCGTATTTAGCCGAACAAGGCTATGGCGCTATGGCTTACCCAAAAGAATATGGCGGGCAAGCCGACATGAAGGCGTATTTCACCATTATGGAAACGCTAAGCTACCATGATTTAAGTCTGGTAGTAAAGTTCGGTGTTCAATTCGGATTGTGGGGCATGAGTGTATATTTCCTTGGCACAGAAAAGCATCACAAAAAATATTTGAAAGACATCGGCACGCTCGCACTGCCCGGTTGCTTCGCCATGACCGAAACCAACCACGGTTCAAACGTGAAGGGTATTGAAACCACCGCTACGTACAATCATGGCAGCAAAACATTTACCATTCACACTCCGAACGAATATGCGCGCAAGGAATACATCGGCAACGCAGCCTTGCACGGCCATATGGCTACCGTGTTTGCCAAGTTGATCATCGATGAAAAAGATTATGGTGTGAGCGCATTTGTTGTTCCGCTACGTGACAAGAACGGCAAACTTGCCAACGGTGTAGCCATTGAAGACTGTGGCCGCAAGATGGGATTAAATGGAGTTGACAACGGCATCATCTATTTCGACAATGTGGTCATTCCAAAAGAAAACATGCTGGACCGTTTTGCGGGTGTTAACGAGGAAGGAAAATTCACCAGCCCCATTGCCAGCGATAACCGCAGGTTCTTTACCATGCTGGGTACACTGGTTGGCGGGCGCATTGGTATACCCCGCTCAGGTGTGGCCGCAAGTAAATCAGGATTAACCATTGCCATTCGCTATGGTGACCAGCGCAGGCAATTCGGACCTGAAGGCGGAAGTGAAGTGCCTATTCTCAATTACCGCACGCATCAACGCAGGCTCATGCCGAAGCTGGCCACTACGTATGCCTTGCATTTTGCACTGCAGCATTTGACTGAACGGTTCTTAAACAGAACAGAAGAAGAGATGCAGGAAATTGAAGCACTCGCTGCCGGATTGAAAGCCTTTGCCACCTGGCATACCACAGATACATTACAGGAATGCCGCGAGGCCTGTGGGGGCAAAGGATACCTTTCGGAAAACCGGATTGATGCCCTGAAAAACGATACCGACATTTACACCACATTTGAAGGCGACAATACGGTGCTGATGCAGTTGGTGGCCAAGAGTCGGCTCACCGAGTTCCGGCAGGAGTTCAGCAACATGAATGTATTCACGATTTTGAACTATGTAGCTGATCAGGCGAAAACATCACTCACCGAAATGAATCCGCTGATTGTACGCAACACCGATGATGAGCATTTACTCGACCCGGAATTTCAGATGAATGCTTTCCGTTACCGCGAACGGGATATTCTTACTTCTGCTGCACGCAGATTAAAACGTCACATCGATGAAGGCATGGATTCGTTTGATGCGTTTAACGTTTGTCAGCATCATTTGGTAGAAGTGGGCTTTGCTTATGTGGAACGGATTATCCTGGAGCAGTTCCAGTTGGTGGTGGAAAAAACTGAAGACCGGGGGTGCAAAAACGTATTGAAGCGTCTGTGCGATTTGTTTGCGCTATATCACATGGAGGAACATAAGGGCTGGTATTTGGAGCAGGGGTATATGGAAGGTGTGAAGACAAAGGCCATTCGCAAATTGGTGAATCAACTCTGCTGGGAAATCCGGCAAGATGCTGTGCCGCTGGTGAATGCATTTAATATTCCGGATAGTTGTTTGAGTGCGCCTATTGCGGTGCGGGGTAATATGGGAATTGGTCATCCTTCGACAGGCTCAGGATGACAGAAATAAGTCGGTTGGACAAAGAGTTATGTCATGCTGAGCACAGTCGAAGCATGACGTGACGATAAGAAATATTTACAAGTAAAAATTTCCTTCTATGCCTCGTGATCATCATTACTTCGTTTACATAGTTGAATGCTCAGATGGACTATATTATACAGGCGTAACCAACAACCTGGATAGAAGAATCTGGGAGCACAATGAAGGCATTGACCCGAAAAGTTTTACCTACAACAGAAGGCCAGTACTATTAAAATACTATGAATATTTCTCAGATATCAATCAGGCTATCAGTTGGGAGAAACAATTGAAGGGTTGGAGTAGAAAAAAGAAGGAAGCCCTTTTCGATCGCGATTGGGATAAATTGAAGATACTTGCCAAAGGAAAGAAAAGAGCCTCCTAGAATTTAGCATGAACTAGTCACCCTTCGACAAGCTCAGGATGACAAAAAAGTTTATGTCATGTTGAGCTCAGTCGAAACATGACGTGGGGACTAGTCACTCTTCGACTATGCTCAGAGTGACAAAAAAGTTATGTCATGCTGAGCACAGTCGAAGCATGACGTGGGGACTAGTCACCCTTCGACTAAGCTCAGGGTGACAGAAGTAAGCAGAGGTAACAAAGAGCTATATCACGCTGAGCGCTGTTGAAGCATGAAGTGGGGACTAAAATAGTTTAATAAATTTCCTTCTATGCCTCGTGATCATCATTACTTCGTTTACATAGTTGAATGCTCAGATGGACTATATTATACAGGCGTAACCAACAACCTGGATAGAAGAATCTGGGAGCACAATGAAGGCATTGACCCGAAAAGTTTTACCTACAACAGAAGGCCAGTACTATTAAAATATTATGAATATTTCTCAGATATCAATCAGGCTATCAGTTGGGAGAAACAATTGAAGGGTTGGAGTAGAAAAAAGAAGGAAGCCCTTTTCGATCGCGATTGGGATAAATTGAAGATACTTGCCAAAGGAAAGAAAAGAGCCTCCTAGAATTTAGCATGAACTAGTCACCCTTCGACAAGCTCAGGATGACAAAAAAGTTATGTCATGTTGAGCTCAGTCGAAACATGACGTGGGAACTAGTCACTCTTCGACTATGCTCAGAGTGACAAAAAAGTTATGTCATGCTGAGCACAGTCGAAGCATGACGTGACGATAAGAAATATTTACAAGTAAAAATTTCTTTCTATGCCTCGTGAACATAACTACTTTGTTTACATAGTTGAATGCTCAGATAGAATGTATTATACAGGCGTAACCAACAACCTGGATAGAAGAATCTGGGAACACAATGAAGGTATTGACCCGAAAAGTTTTACTTACAACAGAAGGCCAGTAACATTAAAATATTATGAGTATTTTTCAGATATCAATCAGGCTATTAGTTGGGAGAAACAATTAAAGGGTTGGAGTAGGAAAAAGAAGGAAGCGCTTTTCGATCGAGATTGGGATAAATTGAAGATACTTGCCAAAGGAAAGAAAAGGGCCTCATAAAACTTAGTACGGACTAATCATCCTTCGACAAGCTCAGGATGACAAAAAAGTTATGTCATGCTGAGCTCAGTCGAAACATGACGTGGGAACTAGTCACTCTTCGACTATGCTCAGAGTGACAAAAAAGTTATGTCATGTTGAGCTCAGTCGAAACATGACGTGGGAACTAGTCACTCTTCGACTATGCTCAGAGTGACAAAAAAGTTATGTCATGCTGAGCACAGTCGAAGCATGACGTGGGAACTAGTCACTCTTCGACTATGCTCAGAGTGACAAAAAGATCTGGGTGACAAACAAGAAACTATCAGAATATGCTTAGAATAACTCTCGCTTTACTTCTATTCATCTCATTCACGCTCCATGGCCAATCCACGCAAGACTCTACCATCCTATCCTCAGCGCGAGAAATCATGGAAGCCTCTCCTACTTGTGTGCTCATTACATTGGACAAGAAAATACCACGGGCAAGAACTATGGATCCTTTCAAACCGGAAAAAGACTTTACGGTTTGGTTGGCTACAAATCCGAATAGCCGAAAGGTAAAGGAGATCAAAAAAAATGTAACCGTTACGTTGTACTACCAGGATGGAGAAAACGGTTATGTTTCGCTATATGGCCGTGCTACATTGGTGAACGACCAATCAGAAAAAGACAAACGATGGAAAACAGAATGGTCGGCTTTTTACCCAAACCGAAACGAAGCATACCTGCTAATTAAAGTTGTGCCCCTAAAACTTGAAGTTATCTCGTACAAAAGAGAAATAAACGGTAACGAAAAAACCTGGCAACCGGAAGTATTTGTTTTTCAAAAAACTAACTAAGAAAATTATTTTGTTAACCCAACCGTAAGGGACTGCACGATCTCTTTCATGGGCCGTACGCTATGCACGTGTTCAATGGCCGGTCCGGCACACCAAAGTGTTTTGTAGGTTGCGCCTGTAGCGGCTTTTTCTACCGCCTTCATGCCCCGAAATGCAAGAATCATTTTTATGTACTTCTTAAGTCGCTTGTTATTGTTCATCATTCGCTCAAGCCAACTGGCTTCGGTTCCCATCTGTTGAACATAGGGCGTGTTGATAACTGTTAACGGTGATCCGGAAAGTTTGTTGGTGCGAACAATATCTTTGGCACCATAATCGATCATGGCCTGTTTGTATTCAGGTGTTACATCGGCTTCTTCGCTGGCAATAAAAATGGTACCCACCGAAACACCGGCTGCACCCCATGCCATCACTTCCTTTATACCATCAGCCGAAGCGATGCCACCAGCAGAAATAATCGGAATACTGAGATTTTCTTTTAACAAGGTTACAAGGTCTTTCGGTGAAATGTTCCCGGCATGTCCGCCTGCTTCGCTGTTCACCGCAATCACCGCATCGGCTCCAAGCGATTCAACCTTTTTGGCATAGGTCAAATCAACTACATCACAAAAAACTTTAATGCCGAGTGGTTTACATTTTTCTACTACTTCTTTGGGATTGCCTAATGACGTAATGATAAAATCAACTTTCAACTCCAATAAGGTTTCCAGTTGTGCTTTGTATTTCGGATTCGACTTGTTAACGATAAGGTTTACACCAAATGGCTTGTTGGAATATTGTTTGATCTCCTGAATAGCAGCCCGCAACTCCTTATCGGTTCGGTAATTCAAAGCCGGAAATGCTGCGGTAACCCCATTGTCGAGAGCAGCCTTTACCATCTTTGTATTGGATATCAGAAACATCGGGGCCACGATGATCGGGTAATCAATACCCAGCAGTTTATCGAGCGTTTGTGCGGCCATTAGAGATCAGTTAAATGTTAAAACCTTTCCTTGCGTTTCCAGTAATTGCTTTGCCATCTTCCAATCCGGAAGTTTTTCCATCGGCAAGGTAAGTGTACGAACTTCGGTTGCAATATCCGCACTGAGCTTCATCGCCTCCAGATGTGCACCCGATTTAGCAAAGTCTTTCAACTCTTGTTCGCTGTTCCAGGCGGTCATGGTATAGTGCTTTGTCCAAAACCCATACTTTTTCATTTGCACTACATTTGTCTTCTTCAACTGAAACATAATATTCATGGCGCGATACGACAGTGCAAAAAACTTGAGCGGAGATTTAAGTTGGATACTGGTAATGGTCACCATCATAAGCAATCTGCATTTTTATGATTCAACAAGTTCGGATAACTCAAGCCAGCGCATAGTCTTCGCATCCAAACTGGCAGCAATAACCTGAAGCTGCTGTCCTAACTCCTGCAGTTTGGTATGATCGGTAATGCCTGAATTTACTTTTTCTTCCAACTCCGATTTCTGCTTTTCCAACACTTCAATTTCTTTTTGAAGTTGCTCATACTCCTGTTTGTCCTTGTACGAAACTTTCTTGGCAACAGGCTTTTCATCCTGCATGGGAAGTTTCGCGACTTCAGGTTTAACATCAACAGCTTCCTGCTCCTCTACCCAATCACGGTAATCGGTATAGTTGCCGTTAAAGAAACGGATTTTTCCTTCGCCTTCAAACACAAACAACTGATCCACCAGGTGATCCATAAAATAACGATCGTGCGAAACCAGCAACAAACACCCGGTAAACTTCTCCAGAAATTCTTCCAATACATTCAGCGTATCGATGTCAAAATCGTTGGTTGGTTCATCCAGAATTAAAAAATTCGGATTCGTTACCAACATCTTCAGCAACTGCAAACGCTTCTTCTCCCCTCCACTTAGTTTTTCTACATAGGTGTATTGCTTCTCGGGCGGAAACAAAAAGTTATCGAGAAACTTGGAAGCTGAAACCTGCGAGCCATCCGAAAGTGTAATAAACTCAGCAATATTTTTCACTTCTTCTATTACCCGGTTGGCAGGATTCAGGTTCATTGAATCCTGTGTGAAGTATCCATACTTGGTAGTCACGCCCGGCAGCACTTCACCTGCATCGGGCTTAAGGCGCTGCGTGATCAAATTCAAAAACGTACTCTTTCCTACCCCATTGTTGCCCACCACGCCAATGCGGTCGTTTTTCTTAAACACATAGGAAAAATTATCCACCATCGGTTGGCCGTTAAAGGCTTTCGAAAGGTGATTGACTTCCAGAATTTTTCCGCCCTGTCGTGCTTCTTTAATATCCAGCTCAAGCCTGTCCTTGCGCAAATCCTGTGACGCCTTTTCTTTTAGTTCATAAAATGCTTCTACACGGTATTTCGCTTTCGTTCCACGCGCTTTGGGCTGTCGCCTCATCCACTCGAGTTCTTTCTTCAATAGGTTACGCGCCTTGCTTACTTCTGCTTTTAATATTTCTTCACGCTCAGCTTTCTTTTCCAGAAAGTAAGCATAGTTGCCTTTGTACCGAAACAATTGCCTGCGGTCGAGTTCTATAATTTCAGTAGCCACCGCATCGAGAAAATAGCGATCGTGCGTAACCATGATCAGGGTAATCTGCGGACCAGCCAGGTAATTTTCCAACCATTCAATGGCTGAAAGATCAAGGTGGTTAGTGGGCTCATCCATGATGATCAGGTCTGGCTCATTCAATAAAAGCTGCGCTAAGAATATCCGTTTCTTTTGTCCGCCTGAAAGTTCACCAAACCTTTTGTCCATATCCGGTACACCAAGTTTGCCGGTAACTTCCTGAACTTTCGAGTCGTAATCCCAGGCATTCAGCTCTTCCATTTTCTCCAAAGCAGCCTGCATGCGTTCGGGAGAAACATCAGGGTGATGCAAACAATCTTCGTATTCCTTCACGGCCAATGCCACCGCATTGCCATCGTTGAAAAGTACATCCTTCACCAATAGGTTTTCATCAACCGAGGGTTGTTGCGTTAAATATCCTAGCCGGATACCATCCCGAATGACCACCGATCCGGAATCGGAAGCCAGCTCACCAGTTAATATTTTCAACAGCGTGGACTTTCCAACGCCATTATTGCCAACAAAAGCCAGTTTTTCGCCCTGGGAAATGCCCAGCGAAAGGTCTTTAAACAGCCAGCGATCATTAAACGATTTCGAAATGAGTTCAGCAGAAAGGTAATTCACAAACAAACAGCATTAAATCAAGCTACAAAGGTACGGTGAAGTGGGCAGGAATTATCCAATCGGGTGACAAATATCATTCAGGCGATTAACCCGTAACCCGTATCTTCGCTTGCGATGGATTCGATAACCCATATTGCCATTGGTGCTGTTGTTGGCGAAGTGTTGGCCGGAAAAAAACTAGGTAAGCACGCCATGTTTATCGGGGCAATTGCCCAAAGTTTACCCGATATCGATTTCGTGGCTTCCTTTTGGATGACTTTTTCAGAAAACCTGCTAGCTCACCGCGGGTTTACACACTCCTTTCTGTTTATCGGCCTCACAACTATTGGTTTTGCTTTGTTTGCCGACCGATGGTACCGCAAACCCGATATGCGTCTGGGCGCCTGGATGATTTTTCTGGGTGTACAGATGATGCTACACCTGTTGATTGATGGCTGCAACGCGTATGGCACAGGCTGGCTTGAACCCTTCAGTCATGAACGCATCTCCTTTCATTTTCTTTTTGTGGCCGATCCGTTCTTCTCCATTTGGGTTGGTGTTGCTGCCCTTGTGTTGCTTATATTAAAAAACAATCATCCCCTACGGATGAAATGGGCCATGTGGTCGTTGCTGCTTTCAACAGGCTACTTGCTATATGCTGCCTTTAACAAATTTACCATTGAGCGTGATGTTGCTTCCGCGCTAAAAAAACAAAATATCGAACATTCAAGATACCTCACTACCCCAACGCCTTTAAACAGTTGGCTTTGGTTTGTAGCTGTTGAAGATGACAGTGGATTTCATGTTGCGCATCGCTCAGTTTTTGATCGAAGTGAAACCATTGATTTTCATTACTTCCCCAGAAATAAAGAGTTACTAAACGAAGTAGCCGGGCATGAATCATTACAACACCTCATCCGCTTTTCACAAGGATATTATACTGTTAAACAAAAAGACGGCAAACTGATTTTCAATGATCTGCGCTTCGGGCAAATTACCGGTTGGGCCACACCCAATAATGAGTTTGTGTTTCACTTTTACCTCAGCCATCCCGATGACAATTTATTAGTGATTCAACGTGGCCGGTTTGCAAACTGGAATGGTGAAACGGTGCGCGCACTTATTAGAAGAATTCGTGGAGAACAGTGAAAACCTTCAATCACGTTGCTTGAAATAGAATGTGAACAAAAAGAGTATTATCCTGAAAATATCATATGCACTGCGTTGCAGAAAACGTTCTAACAACGTTTGCTTTTTTTGAAAATACTCAGGGGTTATTTGAATACAGTCATGATTGATAATTCGTTGCAATCTGGCTTCAGCATCTTTAGCAAAATCTGTATCGAGAATATCCAGGTTTAACTCCACACTCGCATATGCACTGATGTTGTTGAGGTTATAGGATCCTACCGTCACCCATTTGCCGTCATAGGTAGCCAGCTTGGCGTGCAACACTTTGGGTTGATACTCATACAACTCAATGCCATTTCGTAAAAACCAATTGTACATGTAACGCTCGGCATACTTGGCTATGGTTACATCAGATATTCCGGTTTGGATAACCCGGATTTTCACACCACGCTTTGCAGCACCGGCTATATAACGTTTCAAGATGTTACCCGGAATAAAATAACTGGATACCATGGTGATGTGTGATTTCGCTTCCTTAAACATCTCCGTATAGCTGAGCGAGATTTCGCGCCTTCTGCGAACCCAATCGTTAATGCGCGGGCGAACTAAAATTCGATTTGTGAGATCCGGAACGGGTGGCAATACAATGCGGGTAAACGTTTCATTCTTAACCCGCCTTTCACAAATCTGCTGAAGCAACAAGCCCACTGGTCCTTCCACGTAAGTTGCCCAATCCAACCAGGCCACATTCGTAGCCGTGTCATTATAATGATTTCCAATATTGATCCCCCCGACTAAACTTCGCTTAGCATCCGCCACAAAAACCTTGTGATGCATTCTCCTGCCAAAATAGAAGTACTTGCTTCTGAAATAGGCAGCAAAAAACCGAAAATAGATTCCCGCAGATCGCAAACGCTCCACTAACTCATCCGAAAAATTCTGGGAAGCATATCCATCAATTATTATATAAATCTTTACACCCCGTTGTGCTGCCAACAGCAATTCCTGAATAACTTCCTTTCCCGTTTCATCCTCCTCAAAAATGTATGTTTGTAAATGAATGGTGTGTCTGGCCTCGCGAATAAGCTGCTGCAACAACTGAAAATACTCACGACCGGCACGAACCAAACGGGCCCCATCATTGGCAACGTACCCTTGCCGGGTAATGGTTAGGGCATCATGAAACTCCATAAACACAAATCAACAGAATAAACGCCAAACGTTGTCATGTAAAGTTTGGAATGGGTATCACTTCACTTACTATCCGACCGGAAATTTCAACTAAAAAATTATTCAAACAATTTTTCCTTTTATGGAACCTTAACCAACAACTTCCGTTAGTATTCGTGAGTAACATTAAAAGAATTGATTTACAGTAAGTTACATAAAATTTTTAACGAATACGCCACCACCACATTTTCATTTGTGATGGAGCGGAAGCTCGTATGTAAATACGGTAAAAGATGAAAAAAGGAATTTTCTCTATGGAATGGACAACGATTTATATTGCCGGAAAACCTGGGTTTAAGGACGAAGTTTTGGAGAACCTGGAACGGTCTAACTTTCCGTACATGCCCGGTTCACCAGAAAGTGATTCGCTTTACTTATTGTGGGTGGATGACCGCACCTCTTTACGCGATCTGAAAAAAGCTATTGGCAGCAAAACGGTTTTTAAATTCAGGTTAAACTTCTACCCCAGCCTGGAGAAATACTTTGAAAGCATCCGCAACAAGAAAAAGGAGATTGCTTTTACCCCACAGGAAGAAGCGTTGATTCAATCCATGGCAAGCCACCAATTGGAATACCGCTACAGCGCCTGATTAAGCCACAACCGTTGACTGCTTTTTTGCCCTTTGTTTCGTGCTTGGTAAATAGGTATTGAAGTAACCTTTTACTTTTTCTATCAACTTATTATCGGATAGCTTGTCGCAGGCTTCTACGCCCAAAATGCGGGCATAGGAATTACCCTCCTTCAGTTCTTTTTTCTAAGATCAGTTTGGTTTGCGCTGGACCAAGTAAGTAAACATAATCGCTTGTATCAACCACCCGAGCTACAGCCTGGCAAAACTGTTTCAACGATTGATTATGGCGGTTTCGCTGTTGCCGTTCATAATCAAACCCCGTAAAACCACGTTTCACTTTACGAGAGGTTTCACCCTCAAAATGTTCGCGCATGTTCAAGCCCGAAAACATCCGGTTCAGGCTGATCTGCTTTCCATCCACCACCTGTACAATCCGCGCCTCGCGCGAATCGATCCAAATACCTGTATTTTTCATAATCGTTCGCTTGGATAGGTAACTTCGTATTTATTCATTTCCTTTTCCCTGATTGAAATCAAGGACTAAAGCTGATGAACATCAGCCAAAGGCTTGACTATTAAATCCTGTTCAGGAATCAAATTTTTTACAGACTTTTGTTTTACATGGATTTGGAGAGAGAAATTCTAAAAGAGCATAGCAAAGCACAAACGCTCAAAATTGTTCGTTATGTGGGCAACGACTCCGAGCGGTTCTCTGAATTAGTGAATTTGTTTTTAAAAGGTCCATACCGGGCAACACAGCGCGCTGCCTGGCCATTAAGCATTTGTGTTGAATACCATCCTGAAATCGTTAAACCCCACCTCAAAAGGCTGCTGAAAAATCTTAAACAACCAGCACATCACAATGCGGTAAAACGAAACACCATTCGCCTGCTGCAATTTATTGAAGTACCGAAAAGTCTGCATGGTGAAGTTGCCACGCTATGCTTTGACTACCTGCAGGATAACAAGGAAGCCATTGCGGTTCGTGCGTTTTCCATGACCGTATTGGCTAACATTGCCAAAACAAATCCCGACCTTAAACGGGAATTGATTATGATATTGGAAGACATTCTGCCATATGGTAGTGCCGGATTGGTTTCAAGAGCGCGTAACACCATTAAACAACTGAACAAAAAAGCAGCGTGAGCGAACAAGAAGTACATACCTGTAAAAGCTGCGGACACTCCTTCACGGGAGTTTACTGCAATCAGTGCGGTGAGAAAGTAATTCTGCCTCAGGATCGATCCATGAAATCGTTCCTCAGCAACATTCTGATTGCCATAACCTTTGCGGATAACAAGTTTATCAAGTCGTTGTGGTACATCATTTCAAAACCGGGGTTCATCTCAAAAGAATACGCGGAAGGAAGGCGGGTGAATTACATTCGGCCACTTCAATTATTTTTTATTCTCAACCTCATTTATTTTCTCTTTCCAATCTTACAATTATTCAATTCCTCGTTGCGCACACAAATGTATTACCTCTTCCACAGCGCATTCGCCCGCGATATGGTCGTAAACCGGTTGGCCCAGGAAGGGATGAGTCTGGCCGCATTTGAATTGATGTACAACGATAAAACCACCGGTCTCGCCAAATTATTAGTAATCATTTTTGTGTTGCTGGCTGCACTTCCATTGAGCCTGATTTTCAGAAAGAAAAACCGATACTTTACCGATCACACGACACTGGCCGTTGAGTTGGTCAGTTTCAACATTTTTATCAATGCCATTGTGCTTTCCGTGCTGCTATGGATTGCCAGTCGGTTGTTCCGATGGGGAGAACTAAGCTGGAATGAATATTTAAATGATGGCAGCCTGACGATCGTTTTTGTGGTTACAAACCTGTACTTCCTCTACCGGGCTGCCCGAAATTTTTATGCACAAAAAGGCAAGCGACTAATTCTGAAAAGTATATTGGGTATTTTGGGATTATTTCTGGCATTGGAAGCCTATCGCTTCATTCTTTTTCTGATCACCTTCTGGTCGGTATAATCAGATCAATGAACTTAATTGATCGATCAGGTCGTGCACCTGATGATGGTCCCCCTGCGGAACAAGTTTCAGGTACTGCTGCAACGTTTCGATGGCCTCGGCAAATTCTTTATTCACGGCCAGCGTTAACCCTAAATTGAAATAGCTGTTGGGAAAATCAGGTTCTATTTCGATGGCCATGCGGTAATGCACTTTGGCCAACGGATAATTTCCAATCTCAGCATAAATATTGGCCAGGTTGTAATGCGATTCGTAATGGCGCGGATCAGCCTTTAAGGCTTGCGTAAAATAATCGATGGCTTTGGTAGTGTTGCCCGATTGCGATTCGAGAATTCCTAAATTACAATTCGCGTCTGCGAGGTTCTCTCCTTCTGCAATAGACTTCAGGTATTGTTGCTGGGCACGTTGGGTATCACCCCCTTCATCAAGCAGAAATGCTTCTTCAAATGTGGAGTAATGGCCAAGCTTGATAACCTTGCCTCGTTCAAAAAGTGAAAGCTGCCCGTTTTTGGAATGATCCGAAGCCTTTTTCTTTCGGGCCTTTTGCAGCCCAAACTTCAACGGCTCGGTTCCTGGAAACTTCACTACTTTAGCCATGTCCCAAAGGTACGGCTGAAACGCGAAAGCAAAAAGCCAAAGCTTGAAGCTCGTAGCTTTGCAGCTCGAAGCCTCCTAGCTCGCCTTCCTTCTCTGCTTCTTCTCTGCCTCTGCAACCTTGCCTTTTGCCTTCTCCATCGGCTTCTTCTTGGCTTGTTCAATACTGGCTTTAAGGGCCGTCATAATATCCACTACTTCAGGCTCTTCTTCGGCCACGGTTATAATCTCCTTACCTTCAATCTTGGCCTGAATCATCTTCTTCAGCTCTTCAGTGTAGTGATCCTTCATTTCAATATCCACAAACTGGCGGGTCATGGAATCGACCAGGGTTTTGGCCAGCTTGAGTTGTTCCTTATCGGCATTGATTGTTTCCAAAATACCGGGCACTTCTTTAATGCTGCGCACTTCATTGGGGTAACGCAACCTGTAAACCATTAAGCCACTTTCATGGGGAGCCAGCAGCACCACAGTCTCGCGATCGCGCAATACCACACGCCCAACCCCCACACGACCGGTTTGCTTCAACGTTTCGCACAATAAGCCGTAACTCTTAGCGGCTACATCACCATCCGGGCCAATGTAGTACGGTGATTCATACAAGGTGGCATGCACTTCTTCTGCCTGCACAAACCCCTCAATATCAATAACGCGGGTGCTTTTCAGCTTAACCTTTTCAAAGTCCTCCTGTTCTATAATTACAAACTGTCCAGGCTCATATTGATACCCTTTTATGATGTCCTCCGTGCGTAATACTTCACCGGTAACCTTGTCTTTCTTTTCATACGCAACCGGGTTATGCCCTTTGCGGGATAGCAGGTTAAAGCTGATGGTTTGTGCAGAGTCAATAGCGTTGTATATCCGAACCGGTATCGTGACCAGTGAAAAACGGATATGCCCTTTCCAGATCGCTCTCATAATACTTCGTTTAAAAAATGAAATAAGGGATACTAAAGTATTGACAATGAACGTATTTAACAAATATAACCTCAGCTATTATCTTTAAGCTTATGAGAATACAGAAAGAGTGGCTTTTTACCTTGTTTTTGTGGACGATCATCCCAAACCTGTTTGCCCAAACGGATATAGACAGGCTTGAACCGTACCACCCTGCCCTGATGGACAGCCGTTTTACGCTTGATCTGGATTCGTACTATTTCGTAGCTGAGAACAAGTTCTATTCCTTCAAGCCAGGCTTTGTGTATGGCCTGGGAAAGCGGCATGCCATGGGCATTGCTGTGCCGGTCGTGCATTCTATTTTCAGTGGCGATTTTGCCGGATTTGAAAACACCACAGGCATTGGGGACATGAAGTTCTATTATCATGGTGTAGCTTATCAATCGAAAGATCCATTAGGCCTGCAGCGCATCACGGCTACATTTGAGGCCACTGCACCAACCGGCAACGCACGCCTTGGTCGTGGTACGGGTGCATGGGTATACAAACCCGGTATCGTGGTGGCAATCCGTCCCGATGAGGCTTTTCACCTTTTCCCTTCACTTAACTTTCAAATTTCATCAGCACGACTTAACAGTCTTGGTGGTGGCGATGGCGTACCCGATTTGGATAACCCTGATCTCAACGATCAACTTAAAGTCATCAGTATGAGTTTGCCGGCAACCTTTGTGTTGGATTCATGGTCGGGATGGGTTTCACTTCACCCGGAATACATTCACACGTTCGTAGAAGACACCTACTTTCTTTTTCTCCGGTTGGATTTAGGTAAGATGATCGGTACGAATACATCGGCATCACTTCAAATCACCAAATTCATTGCTGGTCAGCCGCGTTTGGAAACCTGGATAAAGTTCCGGTTGAATTTCTTTTTACGTAATGCAGGCCGTTAAGCGGCAACTGGCTTAACCCGAACATTGGCTTTCAACTCGTGCAGGATGTTGTATAACCCAAAGTAGGTACGGTTGATATACAACGCATCGCGCACGCCCCTCGCCTTTTTGGATTCACGCAATTCCTTCATATTCGATAATTTCTCTCCAAAGTTGTAAAGCGTTTCAAAGTAAGAAGCATCCGAAAAATCGAAGTAATCACTTGCGAATGGTCGGCTCAATAATTCAACCAATTGCGTAAACAATTGAATAAAGAATTGCTTGTCTTTGGCAGGATCATCCGGGTAGATAAAACGCATGGCATAGAACACACGCTCCATTTCCTTCTTATCGATTAACAGGTTCCGATCCAACAGCTTGAAATACTGATTGTAAAAATCCTCAGGAATAACTTTCACACATCCAAAGTCGATAATGCCGAGTTTGTAATCTGATGTGATGATAAAATTCCCCGGATGTGGATCCGCATGTACACTTTTTAGTTCGTGCATCTGAAACTGATAGAAATCCCACATGGCCTGGCCCAACTGCTGACCGGCATCAGCCGGTATCGATTTGCCCAACAACTCCCCTAACGGTTTGCCATCAATCCAATCCATGGTAAGAATCTTATCCGCAGAAAAATCAGGGTAATAAGTCGGGAATAATAAGTTATTGATATGCTTACTCTTAGCCGACAACTCCATGGAGCGTTTCAACTCCAACTGGTAATCGGTTTCCTCCATCATTCGTTGTTCAACTTCCTGAATAAATTCGTTGTAATCAGCAGGGTTTAAATCAAACATGCTCAACGCGATAGGTTTTACCATCGCCAGGTCTGATTTAACACTATCACCAATGCCGGGATATTGAATTTTAACAGCCAGCTTTATACCGTTTAGCGTAGCCTGGTGCACCTGACCCATTGAAGCAGCATTTACGGCTTTGTGCGTAAACGTATCAAACAACTGCTCCGGGCCCTTACCAAAATATTGCTTAAACGTTTTAACCACTAACGGAAATGAAAGTGGCGGTGCACTGTATTGTGCCATGGTAAACTTCTGTTGATACGCCTTGGGCAACAGGTTCTTATCCATGCTCAGCATTTGCGCTACCTTCAACGCACTGCCTTTAAGCTCGCTTAGCGAGTTGTAAATGTCCTTGGCATTGTCTTCATGAAGTTCATTGCGACTAACCTTTGGATCAACAAGCTTTTTGCTGTAATGCTTTAAATAGTTGGTACCGATTTTTGCGCCTGTGGCGATAAACTTGGTGGCCCGCTGAACCTTGGTTACGGGTATCTTATCAAATTCTTTCACAAATCTTCCCTCCTAATTCTTGCCGCTCTGATACAGAAACTTACCGAAATCAATGGCCGAGTCAACTGCGCCTTTTCCGATTAAGTCGAATGCCAGGTTCACCGATTTTTCAATAAACGCATCGGTCTTTTCAAATCCCACACTGTCATCACTTTTCCAGAACATCAGCAATAAAGCCAGGTGAACCCAAAACAATTGCGGATAGCGCTTGTCGAGGTACGGACGTTCTGCAACCTCTCCTTTTGTTTTACCATCATTCAGCACACTGTCGACAAACGATTCAAACCTGGATTTGAAAGTTTTTAAAAATCCTGGCACGATTTCCAGCTTCGGGTGGCGGTTAAGAAGCAACACGCAAAAACTGCGGTTTGCTTTAAGCTCTTCAGCTAATGTAAAGTAAAAGGCCAGTAGCTTTTCGCGTGCACTGAAATTTGCGTAATCCGCGTCACCCTCCAGGCGCGCGATGGTTTTTTCCATATAACCCGACCAGATCAGTTTTTCCAGCGCTTCAAATGATCCGGCAACTTTATAAAAGTCGGTTTCTTGAATACCAATGTCGCGGCAAAACCGGAATACGGTTGAGGGTTGCTTTCCCTCCATCAAAACGTGTTCCTGGTAGGCCGAAATAATGGTTTCTGCCGTTACATTATTGGCTGATTTTTTCGAAGACTTCTTAGCTTTTTCCATACCTCTAAAACATCAGGATTGTGTAAAAGTTTGAGCTTTTTAACATAAAGTTGTGTTACTTCCATGCGCGCTTTGTATTCCTTATCCGTATGGTTCGAACCGCTATCGTACTTTGCCTGGCTATTACCCTGACCACCTTTGCGCAGGACAAGATTAAACAAGCTGAAACCTTACTGGAAGATGGATTTAAGGCTCAGCATGATGGAAGGCTTGCGGATGCTGTGGAACTGTTTTCCAGAAGTCTGGCTGAGTACCCCGCTTATACCGAAGCATACAATGCCCGTGCTTCCGCCTACGAGCGCTTAAACAAACCCGATCTGGCCCTTCGGGATTATGCCATCAGTCTGGAGTTTAAATCCGACCAATATGAAGTGCTGCTGAGCCGTGGGGCGTTGTTGTTTCAACTTAAAAAGTTTGTTGAAGCCAAAGTTGATTTTAAAAAATTGCTGCACGTGGCTCCCGGTGAAACGAACATGATCTTTTACCGGCAATCGGCTCATAGCCCGGGTACCGACAGAATGATGACAGCACAAAGTGCATTAAAGGCACAGGTGTATAACTATTTGGGGCTCATTGAGTCATCACTACGAAATTGCAGTTATGCTGTGCTCTACCTCGATTCAGCCATTAGTCTTTCGTCTGATGAAGCCGATTACTATGTAAACCGTGGGCTCGCCAAACAGGCATGCAATAATCTTACAGCCATAGAAGATTTTAATAAAGCCTTGTCCCTATATCCCAATCATCCCATCGCTAAACACAACCTGGCTATTTCAAAAGCAAAGGCAGGCCATTACGATGAGGCAGAAGCTCAACTTACAGAAGCCATCCAGACCGATTCACTCATGCTTGATCCTTACCTGGAGCGCGCTTACTACAGGTTGCTGCAAAAGAATTACCGCGGAGCACTGGAGGATTACAACATGGCCATACGTTTAAACCGGCTTGACCCCGAAATCTGGTTGAACCGCGGGGTCACAAAAGAAAAACTATATGACCTTACCGGTGCTTACCGCGATTACACGGAAGCCATAGAATTGGATAATGCCTATGCCAAAGCCTGGGTTAACCGCGGTAACATTCTGGCCGCACAAAAGAAATTCACAGAAGCCATTGAAGATTACAGTGCAGCCATCACCTATCAACCCGATTATGGAGTGGCGTATTACAATCGGGCAATTGCGTATTATCGACTAAGTAGATTTGAAAATGCCTGCAACGATTTGAAGAAAGCCGAAAGATTAAAGCAACTTGTAGAGCAGAAAACTAAAGACAGGTTTTGCAAGAATCCTTAGCTCTAAATCATTTGCGCTTCTTCGCAGAATATTTTTCACGAGGCTCACGTACGGTTAAGGCGCCTTTAGATACATTCCTCCGTTTAACAGGCCTTATCAATAACTCAGCAGGCAATGAAAGTTTGCGGGAAAGTTCACGAATCATTGAAATTGAAAGTGCTCGCTGACGATTAAGCACCTTCGAAGCCGTACCCTTATCGCCAAAAATCGGGAGTAAATCATTGACTGCTAATCCAAGATCTTCCATCCTGACTTTTATGGCTTCAATTGGATCAGGGTATTGAATAGGGAAATTAGTTTCTTCATACTCTGATACAAGAAATCCAAGAAGCATCAGTTCCTTACCCTCTGAGGACTTTGGAGAAGGTGGGTTTACGGACAACTCCTCTATTCTATCGAGGGCCCGATCATATTCACGCTTGGTTTGAATGATTGTCCACATAATACACTTAATATTTTTTTACTGTTTTAACATCAATTCTATCATATTCGCGATGTGTTCCGATCCATTTAATCTGAACCTGTTTATAGGTGAACAAGACTCTTGCTACTAACCGATACCTATTTCCTTTAATATCAAATACAACTCGGTTATCACCAACTGGAAAAGCCTCAGGAAAATCTTGCTGTAACTCATGGTACGTCTTCCAATCTGCCTTGCGACATACGGCAAACCATGTATTTAAAGCCGTCTTTGCATCTGGATGCCCAATACAAAAATCCACTATCGCTTTTCGCTTAATGATGTTCACGAATTCAAAGATAGCAAAAAGTTGGCATAATGCCAACCTTAATAAGGCCTACAACGTTAAATCCTCACGCAACCGCACAAACACCGGCTCCCTGAAGTTTTTATCCGGGGTGAGGGATGCGTAGGTTACCTCAAGCATTAGTTTGGGCTCTATCCAGGTAGATACTTTTTCATCGAGCACTTTTCCTTCCACAGGTTTCTTGATTTCCTTTAATTTTTTTATTCGTGAGAAAATTTCCTTGATGGTGGCGTCATCAAAACCGGTTCCTACTTTTCCTCGATAAACCAATGTTTTACCCTCCCATTGCGCGAGATGTAAACCGCCAAAGGCATCTTTTCGATTTCCTTTTCCCTGGTTGTATCCAATTACCACACATTCTGCCGTATTCCTGATCTTGATCTTCAACCAGGAATCACTTCGCCTGCCAGGAAAATAACGTCCATCCTTGCGCTTGGCCATAATGCCTTCCAGCTGATGCACCCGGGCAGCCTCCAACAAGCCTTCCCCATCTTCCATCCACTCACTTACGCGATAAGGTGTATCCTTCTTGATGGCATCCTTCAACCAGGTTTTGCGTTGCAACAGCGGTTCATTGATCAGACTTCTTCCATCCAAATACAGGCAATCGAAAATGTAACAGTAAACCGGGCTCGACTTGGATAACTTGTTGATATTGGTCTCACCCGAAGCCATCAACCGGTTGATCACTTTTTTGAACTCCGGTTTTCCCTGCTTATTCAGGCAAACAATTTCCGCATCAAACAATCCATTTGTAGCCCGAAAGGCTTTATCCGGAATCAACAACTCAGGAAATTGCTTGGTTATGTCATTCTGGTTCCGGCTGCGAATACGAAGTTGTCCATCCTCTAACGCAATTAATGCACGAATGCCATCCCACTTCACTTCATAAACATATTCCTCATTATTCTGAGGTAATGTGTTGGCACTATCCGATAACATGGGAGCAATCTCTTCCTTCAAAAAATCAACCTGTGGAATATCCACCCGTTCCAGCAAAAATTCCTTTTGCTTAATCTGGTAAATCCGATACTCTCCTGTCAATTCCTTGCTGCTCAGTCTGAAATAAAACCCATCTTTCTTTTCTTTGGTGATGGTGTATTTACCCAAGGCATAAATCCACATATCGCCACCCCCATATTGTCCTTTTGGAATTTTGCCATCGAACGTCAAGTATTTCATAGGGTGATCTTCGGTTTGAACGGCCAACCGCTTCACACCCGGATGAGGCGGCATACCTTTCGGCACCGCCCACGACTTCAATACACCATCCTGCTCCAGTCGCAAGTCATAATGAAGATGTGAAGCATGATGCCGATGAATGACAAAATTATTTCCACCGCCTTCTACAATCCGTGCATCGGGCTCCGGTGTTTTTTTGAAGTCGCGTTTCTTTTCATACGATTCAAGTTGAGCGGGAGTCTTTCTTTTCTTTGAAGCCGGTAACTCCTTAGCCACCACACGCTTCCTATGATTATGCAATTCAACCGCAAACGCATCCATGCCTTCCCAGGCATCGCCATCATTTAATACTTTTTCAATTGCGTTGTGCATGTTGTACTCCAGCGGACTTTCCAATACCTCCAATTCTTCCCACTTCAACGGCATAGAGACAGGTGCACCTACCCGTCCGCGCAAGCTGTAAGGAGACACAATGCTTTGCCCTGAACGGATGCGATAAATATCAATCAACACCCGACCTTTTCGGGCATCTTTCTTGATATGAAGTGTAGTCTCTTTTGCGTTCGCATCCACAAACGGCTGTGCAATGAGTTGTGCCGATTCAAACACGGTGTGAAAATCAAACTTGGGTTCCAATGGACAACAGATGTGAACACCCTTTCCACCGGTAGTTTTTACAAACGCGGTATACCCAAAAGACTCAACATGAGATTTTAATTGGAATGCCAGGGAAACGATTTTCTCAAAGGAATATCCTTCCGGAGGATCAAGGTCAAACACCATGTAATCCGGAAACTCAAAGTTTGGCCTGCGGCTGTGCAGTTGATGCAATTCCAGCGATGCCAGGTTTGCCAGCCACACCAACGATGCGGGCTCTGTGGCGATTATGTAATCTTTTTCTTCTTTACCGAGTCGTTCAAACTCCAACCACTTGGGTGCCCACTCCGGCCGGTTTTTCTGGTAAAACATTTCACCATGAATTCCATCCGGAAAACGGATTAATGTTAGCGCACGACCTTTTATATGATTTAAAATGGTGGGTGCAATCTTCAGGTAATAGGCAATGACTTCCGCCTTCACAATACCATCTTCCGGAAACAATATCTTGTCAAGGTTGGATAGTTCCAACTTGCGCTTCCCCACTTGCGTCCACTGTGATTTCTTAGCCATTTATTCTTCCAAAACTTCACCTTTTATTTTTCTGGGAAGAAAAATCATTCCGATGACAAACGAAAGCACAGCTATTCCAATAGGATACCACAAACCCGCCAGTACATCACCAGAAGGATTATTTTCTGATTTACTAAGTTCATATAAGCTGGAAGCAATGAACGGAGTAAGACCACCAAAAATTCCGTTGCCGATGTGATAGGGTAACGACATGGACGTATAGCGGATACGCGTAGGAAACAATTCAACCAGAAAAGCTGCAATCGGCCCGTAAACCATGGTTACAAAAACAACCTGAATGAGCACCAGCAGAATCATCGTTCGCTTTGCATCATCACTTAACACAATTTGTTTAGTCGTTCCCAATTCTTCATCGGCCGCATTATAATTTGTGCTTTGAAAAAGCTGATATCCGTCTGTAAAATTAACTACGCTTGATATTACTTTAATAGAGTCTGTGTTATCAGTTATGTACGAAATTTCTGATTTCTCCTTTTCAATAATTTCAGTTTTACCCGACAAATCAGCCAGCGCATACATTTTACTGTAAATAGGTCGATAACAGATAACGG